>NZ_JBFARC010000006.1:0-454289 GCF_040674075.1 Mycobacterium sp. NPDC050551
ACTGCGACTACTGATCCAATACCGCACCGAGGTGTTCACCACCCACACCATCGAGGCCCTCACCACCGCGCTGCAACACATCCTCACCGCGATGACCACCGACCCCACCACACCGGCAACCACCCTGACCACCCACACCCCCACCGGATCCACCCCGCCACCACAACCACCCCCACCGCCAGGACCGCACACCCCCGCACCGAACACCACCCATCACCACCCCCTGACCGACACCCTGACCAGCATCTACACCCACACCCTGAACATCGACCACATCCACCCCGACGACAACATCTTCGACCACGGCGCCAACTCCCTGACCGCCATCACCCTCCAACACGCCATCAACACCACCCTGAACCGCAACCTCCCCCTGGCCACCATCATCAACGCACCCACCATCAACACCCTCACCCAACACCTCTGAACACCCGCACGGAATCGGCCGCGCGGGAGCGGGTTTCAGGGGGCGGCGGCGGTCACCACATGCCGGGAACGAGCCGGTACCGGACCTTCTGTGTGTACTCCTGGTACCCCTGCAGTTCATCCCGCAGCAGGCCTTCTTCGTCGCGGATGCGCACCGTGATCACCACGACGAAGAGGATGACGAAGATCAGCCCCCAGTACGACCCGAGTGCCAGCGGAATACCGACCATCACAAGGAGATTGCCGGTGTACATGGGGTGGCGCATCAGCCCGTACAGGCCGGTCGAGACCACGGTCTGACCTTCCTCCACCCGGACGACCGCGGCCGCGTAGCTGTTCTGGATGATCACGAGCGAGACGACGAACAAGCCGAGCGCGGCCACGATCAGACCCACCACGCAGACCGCCGTGGGTACCCGCGACCACCCGAAGCGATGGTCCAGCGCGCTGACGACGAACTGGGCGCCGACAGCCAGCCAGAGGCCCGCCATCACGCCCTTCTGGACGCTTCGGCCCTCTTCGGTCGGCCCGCCGCGCAGTCTGCGCTCGAGCGCAGCGGGATTCCTGCGCATCAGATAGATCGACGGGAAGCAGGTCGACACCACGTACATGACCGCGAGGAGCGCCCATGCCTGCCAGTAATCGATCGTCCACGCCGGGATGAAGGACAACGCGCCGTAGATGGCGAGTCCGACAAGACCAGACAACAACATCTTGGGACCGGGACTCACGGAACCTCCTCATGATCGCGCGGATCGGCGCAGGCCGCCGAGACTGCCGGAGCTATCGGACTATTGAAGGACGGTGAACGACTCGAGCGCCGGGGTCGGCGGTCAGGCGGCATCTACGGGTACGAGCTCGTCGTGCAACATCCCCGCCAGATCACGCACCGTGGTCGTCATGTCCTTGGGACTCACCCGCACCCCCGTTTCGCTCTCGATGCGAGTGCGCAACTCGAGTGCTCCCAGGGAGTCCATCCCGTACTCGGCCAGCGGGCGGTCGGGGTCCACGCTGCGCCGCAGGATCAAGCTCACCTGGTCGGAGATCAGCCGTCGCAGTCGGACCGGCCACTCCTCGACGGGGAGCTCGTCGAGCTCGGCACGGAATTTGCTTGTCCCCGAGGCATTCTGTGCAGACGACCGGAACGCCTCCGCGAATGGGCTGTGCGCCGCGAACGCGTCAAGCCAGGGGGCACCCATGATCGGCGCATACCCGGTGTAACCCCGGTCATGGCGGAGCAGCGCGTCGAATGCGTACGCGCCCTCCTCTGGCGCGATCGCCACCCCGGAACCCTGCGCCAGAGCCGTGCCCGCACCGATCTCGCCCCAGGCGCCCCACGCGATCGCCGTCGCCGGAAGGCCCAGCGAGCGCCGCCACTGGGTGAACGCGTCCAGCCAGCTGTTGGCTGCCGCGTAGGCACCCTGTCCCGGCGAGCCCACCAGGGCGGCCGCCGAGGAGAAGGAGCAGAACCAGTCCAGAGGCTGGCCGTCGGTCGCCGCGTGGAGATTCCACGCACCCGCGACCTTGGCCGTCCAGTCGTGCTCGAGCAGTTCGTCGGTGATGTTGGCCAGCGTGGCGTCCTCGATCACCGCCGCGGCGTGCAGCACACCTCGGACGGGCAGCCCGCCGGCAGTGGCCGTCGCGACCAGCCGCTCCGCCGTGCCGGACTCGGCGATGTCCGCCGACTCGACGACCACGTCTGCGCCGTGGGCCCCCATCCGCTCGATCGCCGCCAGCGCCTCGGGCGATGGCTGCGACCTCGACGACAGCACGATCCGCCCGCAGCCGGCCGCGGCCATCTTCTCGGCGAGGAACAGTCCGAGCCCACCGAGCCCGCCGGTGATCACGTACGCACCGTCACCGCGGAACACCGGAGCCTGCGCCGGCGGCACCACGACGCGGCTGTGCCCGGTGTGCGGCACCTCGAGCACGAGCTTGCCGGTGTGATTGGCACCGCTCATCACCCGGATGGCGGTCGCCGCGTCACCGAGCGGGTAGCGCGTGCACTCCGGCTTCGGCAACGAGCCGTCCGCGGTGAGCTGGTACACCGTTCTCAGCAGCTCACGGATCCGCCCCGGATGGCTCACCGACATCAACGCCAGGTCCACGGCGTAGAAGGAGAGATTCCGCCGGAACGGGAACAGCCCCAGCCGGGTGTCGCCATAGATGTCACGCTTGCCGATCTCGACGAAGCGGCCGCCGAACGCCAACAGCTCGAGGCCGGCCTTCTGAGCGGCCCCGGTGACGGAGTTGAGCACGATGTCCACCCCGTACCCGTCGGTGTCTCGTCGGATCTCGTCGGCGAAATCGGTGCTGCGCGAATCGTAGACGTGCTCGATACCCCTGTCGCGCAGTAGCTGTCGCCGTTGCTCGCTGCCGGCGGTCGCATAGATCTCTGCGCCGGCGGCACGGGCGATGGCGATGGCCGCCTGTCCCACACCACCGGTGCCGGAGTGGATCAGCACCTTGTCTCCGGAGGAGATGCGGGCCATGTCGTTGAGTCCGTACCAGGCCGTGGCGGTGGCGATCGTCAACGCGGCGGCGTCCACGTCGCCCAGTCCGTCCGGCAGCGCCACCGCCAGGTCGGCGTCGCACGTGATGAAGGTGCCCCAGCACCCGTTCGCGGACAGACCGCCGACATGGTCGCCGACCGCGAGATCGGTCACTCCCGGCCCGACGGCCGTGACCTCGCCGGCGAAGTCGATGCCCAGCTGCGGAAGTCGCCCTTCGAATGAGGGGTAGCGACCGAACGCCACCAGGACGTCGGCGAAGTTGATGCTGGACGCGTTCACCGCGACCTCGATCTGGCCGGGCCCCGGCGCCACCCGCTCGGTGGTGACCAGTTCGGCCGACTCGAGGTCGCCCGGCGTACGGATCTGCAGCCGCACGCCCGCACTGTCGAGATCGACGACGGCGCTGCGCCGTTCCTCGGGGAGCAGGGGGGTGGGCGTCAACCGCGCGACGTACCACTTGCCGTCCCGCCACGCGGTCTCGTCCTCTTCGGACCCGCTGAGAAGCTGCTGCGCCAGTCGCTCGGCGTCGGGCGTCTCGTCCACGTCGATCTGCGTGGCGCGCAGGTGCGGATGCTCGGTGCCGATCACCCTCAACAAGCCGCGGATGCCCGCCTGCTCCAGGTTCAGCTGGTCGTCGGCCGCCACCGCCTGAGCGGAGCGCGTCACGACGAAGAGCCGGGGCGGCTCGCCGGTGGTCTCCGGCAGTTCGCGGGTGATCCGCACCAGATGCCGGACATAGTCGCGGCCCAGTTGCGGCGTCTGGTCGTCGGAGTGGCCGTTGCGGGGTCCGGTGAGGACCACCACCCCGGTCAGCCCGCCGCGCAGGTGATCCTTCAATTCGTCGGTGTTCGAACCGAAGTCGCCGTGCTGCGGCCAGACCATGGTGGTGCACGCGGCGCCGGAGGTCTTCAGAGCATCGGTCAGTGCCGTGGAGACGACGTCGGCGGTCGGGCTGGTGCTGATCAGCAGCCACGATCCGCCGTCGGCGTACTCCACCTCGGGTAGTTCCCGGTGCCGCCACTCGATGGTCAGCAGCCGGTCGGCGAAGGTCCGGTCCTGCTGCGCCGCATCGGAGACGCCGGTGCCCAGCAGCAGACCCTGGACGGCGAGCAGCACCTTTCCGTGCTCGTCGAGCAGGTCGATGTCGGCCTCGACACCGGAGGCATCGGCCTTGGTGACCCGGGTGTGGCAGTAGTGGATGTTGCGGGCGGCGCCATAGGAGCGCAGCCGGCGGATACCAAGGGGCAGCCCGAGTGCGCCCTCACCCAGAGCCCGCACCTTCGGATGGGCTTCGACCGACTGGAAACATGCGTCGAGGAGTGCCGGGTGGACTCCATAGGCATCCTGTTGCGAGCGGATCTGCCGGGGCAGCGCGACTTCGGCCACCACGGTGTCGGAGTTCTCGGCAGAGGTGTGCACGTCACCGAGACCCGAGAAGGCCTGACCGTACTGGACGCCCCGGGCGTCCATCCGCCGGCGCACGGCGTCTCCGTCCTCGGCGTCCGGGTGCGCGGCGAGCAGTTCGGCGACGTCGTAGGACGGTGGCTCCTGCTCTTCGGCTGCGTGCAGGATCGCCGACGCCTGCCGCGTCTGTTCGCCCGATTGCGTGGTCTCCACCGTGAAGTCGACGACTCCGGGCGCGGACACCGAGGCGGACGCGCCGACGGTGGTCTGCTCGTCGAGGAGCAGCGCCTGCTCGAACTTGACGTCCCGCACGTCGACGGGTCCGTCGAACACGACCTGAGCTGCTGCCAGCGCCATCTCGCAGTAGGCGGCCCCGGGCAGCACGGCCACGTTGCGGACCTCGTGATCAGCGAGCCAGGGCTGGGCGGCGGTGCCGACCTCGCCCTGCCACACATGACGTTCCGGCTCTTCCTGCAGGCGAACGTGTTCGCCCAGCAGAGGATGTACGGAGACCGTGCACGCGCCGTGCGTGATGATCTCCTGCGCGCCGCCGGTCAGCCAGTGCTTCTGGTGGGTCCAAGTGGGCAGCGGCGCATCGACCAGCCGGCCGTTCGGGTAGAGCACGGAGAAGTCGACGGCCGCACCGGCAGCGTGCGTGTCGGCGACAAAATTGCGAAGACCGTGCGGCAGTTGCTGTTCGCGGCGCATACCGGCCAGTGCGACCAGCGGTGCGTCGACACTCTGGGCGGTCTGCTCGAGTGCGCGAACCAGCAGAGGGTGCGGTGACAGCTCGGCGAAGACGCGGTGGCCGTCTTCCATCGCGGCCTGCACCGCCGTGGCGAAGCGCACCATGCGGCGGCAGTTGTCGGCCCAGTAGCGGGCATTGAACGCGGGCTGCTCGCGGGGGTCGAACGAGGTCGCGGAGTAGAACGGGATCTCCGGCTTCATCGGCGCGAGATCCTTGAGTGCGTCCTTGAGCTCACCGAGGATCGGGTCGACCTGCGGCGAGTGGAAGGCCACGTCGGTGGGCACCTCGCGGGCCATCACATCGCGTTCCTCCCAGCCCGCGACCAGGTCGTGCACCGTCTGGGCGGCGCCGGCGATCACCGTGGACTGCGGTGAGGACACCACGGCCACCACCACGTCCTTGACGCCCCGCGCCGTCAACTCGGAGAGCACCTGTTTGGCAGGCAATTCCACGGCGGCGGTGGCCCCGGCGCCCGCCACCTTCGTCATGAGCCGGGAACGCCGGCAGACGACGCGCGCGCCGTCCTCCGGCGAGAGCGCGCCGGCGACGACGGCGGCCGCGGCCTCTCCGAGCGAATGCCCGACGACCGCAGCCGGCCGGACGCCGTAGGACTTCAGCGTGGCCGCGAGGGCGACCTGCATGGCGTAGAGCGTCGGCTGTACCCGGTCCTGTCCGGTGACGGTCTGGGTCGCCGACATCGCCTCTGTCACAGAGAATCCGGACTCACCGGCGATCACCGGCTCGATCTGGGCCACGGTCGCCGCGAACACCGGTTCGTTCGCCAGCAGTTGCGCACCCATTCCCGCCCACTGTGAGCCCTGGCCGGAGAACACCCAGACCGGGCCGCGATCGTCGCGTCCGACCGCCGGCTGATACGGGGCGTCACCGTCGGCGACCTCGCGTAGGGCCGCGACGAGTTCGCCCGCGTTGCTCGCGACGACAGCCGTGCGCACCGGTCGATGCGCACGCCGGCGCGCCAAGGTGTAGGCGAGATCCGCCGGGGAGACGTCCTCGTTCGCCGCCACCCAGTCGGCGAGTCGGCCTGCAGTGCGGCGTAATTCGTCGGCCGACGTGGAGGAGAGGTTGAACAGGAGCGGAGCGGTGCCCGACGACTGGGCGGATTGCTCCTGGCTCTGGGGAGCCTGTTCGAGGATGGCGTGGACGTTGGTACCCGAGACGCCGTAGGCCGACACCGCCGCACGCCGGGGCGCGTCGCCCTTGCTCGGCCAAGCCGAATTCGCTTGCGGTACGAACAGATTGGTCGGGATCTCTGCCATCACGTCAGGCAGACGTTCGAAGTGCAGGTTCTGGGGGACGACGCCACCCTGCAGCGACAGCACCGTCTTGATCAGCCCGATGGCCCCGGACGCGGACTGTGTGTGCCCGAAGTTGGTCTTCGACGACGCCAGCGCACACGGACCGTCGACGCCGTACACCTCGGCGAGGCTGGCGTATTCGATCGGATCGCCGGTCGGGGTCCCGGTGCCGTGCGCCTCCACCATGCCCACGCTGGTGGGGTCGACGCCCGCCGCGGTCAGCGCGTCGCGGTAGGCCGCGACCTGCGCGGTCCGCGACGGAGTTGCGATGTTCACGGTGCGACCGTCCTGGTTCGCAGCCGTGCCGCGGATGACGGCCAGGATCCGGTCTCCGTCGCGCTGCGCGTCCGACAACCGCTTGAGCACGACGACGGCGCAGCCTTCACCGGCCACGAAGCCGTCGGCAGCCACGTCGAACGCGTGGCAGCGTCCAGTCGGGGACAGCATCCCCTCAGCCGATCCCGCCGCCCACTTGCGGGGGTCCAGTGCCAGCGTCACACCGCCGGCGAAGGTGAGGTCACTCTCACCCTCGTGCAGGCTGCGGCAGGCCAGGTGCACGGCGGTCAGGCCCGAGGAACATGCGGTGTCCACTGTCAGCGCGGGACCGCGGAGCCCGAGGGCGTAGGCGATGCGGCCGGACGCCAGGCTGGGGTTGTTCGCGATGAAGCCGTAGGGCTTCTCCACGGCGCCGGCTTCGGCGGCCACCAACTGATAGTCGGTGTGGGTCAGCCCCACGTAGACACCGGTCACCGATTCGGCCATGGCCTCCCGGCTGAGACCCGCGTGTTCCATGGCTTCCCATGACGTCTCGAGAAGGAGCCGGTGCTGGGGATCGCTGACGGTCGCCTCGCGGTCGCCCATGCCGAAGAACTCGGAATCGAAGCCGGCCACGTCATCGAGGAAGGCGCCCCATTTCGACACCGATCGACCCGGCACACCGGGCTCCGGGTCGTAGTAATCCTCGGCATCCCATCGGTCGGCGGGGATCTCTGTGACGAGGTCCTCGCCTCGAAGCAAGGCGTCCCACAGCCGTTCAGGGGAGTCGATCCCGCCCGGAAGTCGACAGGCCATTCCGATGACGGCAACCGGGGTGACGACCTGACGCGCCCCCGATCGCGCAGAAACGGTGGAATCCGATTCTGACAGCGAATTCCGGCCGGTGTCGAGCGAAGTCATCTGTCCCCCATTGTCAACGCCGGCAACGGCATTGCCGCAGCCGGAGTGAAGCTCTTGCGCTTGCAACTTCTACCAGGAATCGAAGTGGATGTCGCGACGGCGTTCCCCTACGTTTCCCGCGTCCAGCAAGCTACTGCCAGCAAAGACGTTAATTGCGGCCGGGGGAGTTGTCTCGGGTTCCGCACAATCCATCGCCGGGCGGGTATCGGCGACAAGAACTTTGCCAGACCTTCCCGGGTCGGCGAAACCGCGACCCAAGAGCGGTCAGATATCGACGGACCCGAGGTTGCTCGTGTCACCCCTTCTCACCGGCTGGCCACCGCCACTTCCCAACGGCCGCGGAGATTGAAGGCACTTCTGCGCACCTCGACACGGATGTCCGGATCGGCGTAGCGGGCCAGCGTCCGCAGCGCCGAGGGACTGTAGGCGCGCAATGCGCTGATGTATCCGTCATGCACGACCGGGAAGACCAATGCGAGTGGGAGCAGCAGCGGTGACTGCAGGATGTGCCGCCAGGGAGGCAACCGCGGCAGGTCGATGATCAGCAGCTTGTCGGCGACCCGGGTGCCCTCCGCGAACACCCGCGCTGCCGGTCGGGGTGGCAGGTGGTGGAAGGACTGCGCGAAGACGACGAGGTCGTAACTGCGGTCCGGAGAGTCGATCTCGGTCGCGTCCATCTCGCGAACAGTGGCACGCGGGTGGCTGCCGAGATCGCCTGCGGCGATGTCGGCCACGGAGGTGGCATCGATGTCGGTGACCGTGACCCGAGCGGACTCGTGCAGCGCGAGTATCGCCCGCGACAGTCCACCGTGGCCGGCGCCCAACTCGAGGATGCGGGGATCGGGTATGCCGCGGATCTCGTCCAGCACGATGCCCGCCATCAGGTCGTGCTGGCCCAGCCGCTTCTCGCCGCGATCCAGCGCCCGGATCACGCGTCGCTTCCGGTCATCGGCATCGTCGCGGTCGAGATACTCCAGACGGTCGGTCTGCATCCGGCGGTCGAGCCAAGAGGCGTCGGGGCCGCCGCGGGGCATGTTGTCGATGTCGAGTGTCTCGCTCACCATGCGACCCATCATGGACGACCGCCCGAGCAAATTGCGTCCGAGCCCTCGAAACGCTGACCGAATGCGGTCTCGGTACTATTCCGGGGCTGTCCGCATTGGGATATCGAGTTGTCGAAGGACTGACATGACCGCACACGTCGAGCAGCTGGAATTTCAGGCAGAAGCGCGCCAACTGCTGGATCTGATGATCCACTCGGTGTACTCGAACAAGGACTCCTTCCTCCGCGAGTTGATCTCGAACTCCTCGGATGCGCTCGACAAGCTGCGGCTGGAGTCGCTGCGGAACAAGGACCTGGACGTCGACGCCTCTGATCTGCACATCGAGCTCGAGGTGGACGAGGAGCAACGCCTGCTGACCGTCCGGGACAACGGCATCGGTATGACGCGCGCGGAAGTCGTCGACCTGATCGGCACCCTCGCGAAGTCGGGCACCGCGGAGGTTCGTCGCAAGCTGCGGGAGGCCAAGAACGCCGCCGCCTCCGAGGAACTCATCGGCCAGTTCGGCATCGGTTTCTACTCGACGTTCATGGTCGCCGACGAGGTCGTGCTGCTCACCCGCAAGGCAGGCGAAAGCGACGCGACCCGGTGGGTGTCCAGCGGTGACGGCACCTACACCGTCGAGTCCGTCGACGACGCCCCGCAGGGAACGTCGGTCACACTGCACCTCAAGCCCGAGGACGCCGAGGACGAGCTGCACGACTACACCTCGGAGCGGAAGCTCCGGGAGCTGGTCAAGAAGTACTCCGACTTCATCGCCTGGCCCATCCGCATGCAGGTCGAGCGGCGCAGCCCTTCCACCGAGGAGGGCGGCGAAGAGCAGGTCACCGTCGAGACGCAGACCCTCAACTCCATGAAGGCGCTGTGGACCAAGTCCAAAGACGAGGTGCCCGAGGACGAGTACAAGGAGTTCTACAAGCACGTCGCGCACGCGTGGGACGACCCGCTCGAGGTCATCGCGATGAAGGCCGAGGGCACCTTCGAATATCAAGCCCTGCTGTTCATCCCCTCGCACGCACCGTTCGACCTGTTCACCCGCGACGCAAGGACCGGGGTGCAGCTCTACGTCAAGCGCGTGTTCGTGATGGACGACTGTGATCAGCTCATCGCGAGCTACCTGCGTTTCGTCAAGGGGGTCGTCGACGCAGAGGACATGTCTCTGAACGTCTCCCGCGAGATCCTCCAGCAGGACCGGCAGCTCACCGCGATTCGGCGCCGGCTCACCAAGAAGGTGCTCTCGACGATCAAGAGCATGCAGTCCGAGCGGCCACAGGACTACGCCACCCTGTGGACGCAGTTCGGTGCGGTCCTCAAGGAGGGCCTGATGTCGGATGTGGACAACCAGGACACCCTGCTGCGCATCTCGTCGTTCGCCTCGACGCACAGCGAGGACGAGCTGACGACGCTGACCTCGTATGTCGAGCGGATGAAGGACGGTCAGGAACAGATCTTCTACGCCACCGGACAGTCGCGTGAGCAGCTCCTCAAGTCCCCGCATCTCGAGGCGTTCAAGGCGAAGGGCTATGAGGTGCTGCTGCTCACCGACCCGGTCGACGAGGTCTGGGTCGGTTCGGTGATGGACTTCGACGGCAAGCCCCTGCAATCCGTCGCCAAGGGTGAGGTCGACCTCGACTCCGACGACGAGAAGGCCGCGCACGAAGAGGAGCGCGAGGAACAGCAACGGGATTTCGAGGACCTGCTGAACTGGTTGAAAGAGACTCTGACCGAACATGTCAAGGAAGTGCGGTTGTCGACGCGACTGACCGAGTCGCCGGCCTGCCTGATCACCGACAACTTCGGCATCACGCCGGCGCTCGCCCGGATGTACAAGGCATCGGGACAGGCGGTACCCGTCGGAAAGCGCATCCTCGAACTCAATCCGAAGCACGCACTCGTCACCGGCCTGCAACAGGCGCATCAGAGCCGCGGCGCCGATGACCCCACTCTCGGCGAGACTGCCGAACTGCTCTACGGCACTGCACTTCTGGCCGAGGGCGACGTCCCCGACGACCCGGCGAGGTTCGCCGGGTTGCTCGCCAACCGACTGTCGCGCACCGTATAGCGCCCGTCACACCGTGCGAAGGTGGTGCCAAGTGAGCCAGCAAACGTCATTCCGGCGTGTTCGGAGAGTCGTCGCGGTAGGTTGTGCACGTGACTGAGACCTCTATTCCCAGTGTGCTGCTCGAACGTGCGAGCCTGCAGCCCAATGAGACGGCATTCACGTTCGTCGACTATGACAAGGACTGGAACGGCGTCGCGGAGAGCCTGACGTGGTCACAGCTCTACCGGCGCACAGTGAACGTCGCCAACCGTCTCGAGGAGTGCGGATCCGAGGGTGACCGCGCCGTCATCCTCGCGCCGCAGGGAATGGATTACGTCGTCGCCTTCCTCGGCGCGCTGCAGGCCGGCCAGATCGCGGTCCCGCTCTCGGTGCCGATGGGCGGAGCCACCGACGAGCGGGTGAGTTCGGTGATGACCGACGCATCGCCTGCGGTGCTGCTCACCACGTCGGCGGTCGCCGGCGTCGTCGGCGAATACGCCGGGCCGCTGGCAGACGGGCCCGCCCCGGCCGTGGTCGAGATCGACTCGCTGGACCTCGACGGACCCATGGGTTCCGGTGCAGGCCGAGAGGACTTCCCGGACACCGCCTTCCTGCAGTACACGTCCGGTTCCACCCGTACGCCCGCCGGCGTCGTGATGTCGCACAGCAACATCCTGGCCAACTTCGGACAGTGGACCACGGGTTACTTCTCGGACCACGGGAACACGGCGCCGGCCGGAACCACCGTGGTGTCGTGGCTGCCGTTCTATCACGACATGGGTCTGTACCTGGGGGTGTGCGCACCGGTGCTCCTGGGCATCCCCGCCGTCCTCACCAGCCCGGTGGCGTTCCTGCAACGCCCCGCCCGGTGGATGCAGATGGCGGCAGGCAACACCAAGGCCTACACCGCGGGCCCGAACTTCGCCTTCGAGGTGGCGGCGCGCAAGACCTCGGATGACGACATGTCCGGACTCGACCTCTCCGACGTCCAGGTCATCGCCACCGGTGCGGAGCGGGTGCACCCGGCCACCCTGGAGCGCTTCACCCAGCGGTTCACGCCGCTGGGCCTGGACGCATCGGTGATCCGGCCCTCGTACGGACTCGCCGAGGCGACCGTTTACGTCACGACGAACACCGACCCCGCGCCGCCGTCGATCGTGCGCTTCGAATCGGAGAAGTTGACGGCGGGCAAGGCCGAGCGCAGCGCGGACAAAGGCGGCACGCCGCTGGTCAGCTACGGAATACCGACGTCACCGATGGTGCGCATCGTTGATCCCGACACCGGCACCGAGTGCCCGGCCGGCACCGTCGGAGAGATCTGGGTGCACGGCGACAACGTCGCGAAGGGTTACTGGCAGAAACCGGAGGAGACCGCCAAGACCTTCGGCGCCTCGATCGTCTCGCCGTCCACCGGGACGCCGGAGGGTCCGTGGCTGCGCACCGGGGACTCGGGCTTCCTGTCCGAGGACGAGATGTTCATCATCGGCCGTATCAAGGATCTCCTGATCGTCTACGGCCGCAACCACTCTCCCGACGACATCGAGGCGACGGTCCAGGAGATCTCGCGAGGCCGCTGCGCGGCGATCGCGGTCCCGGACAGTCAGACCGAGAAGCTCGTGGTGATCGTCGAGGTCAGGAAGCGGGGCACGACCGACGACGAGGCGGCCGAGCACCTGAACCGGCTCAAAGGCGAGGTGGCGTCGGCGATCTCGAACACGCACGGACTCAGCGTGGCCGATCTGGTGCTGGTGGGCCCCGGTTCGATTCCGATCACGACGAGCGGAAAGGTCCGGCGGGCGTCCTGTGTCGAGCAGTACCGACACGGTCAGTTCGCCCGCGCGGACGCTTAGCCGCCCGTCGCCCCGCTACTTCTCGATCGAGTCGATCTCCACCTCGGCGGTGGCCTGGATCAGGGCCAGGAGTTCCTTGTCCAGGCCCGGCGCGAACTCCTCGCGGCGCTCCGGCGCGATGGTGATGGGAACGCCCTCGGGCATGATCGCGGTGCTGAGTTCGGTGCCGTCGTTCGAGGGCGAGGCGCCGCGGTAGAGCTTGGCCGCCTGGCTCGCGTCGTCGGCGTCGAAGGTGTACTGGATGCTCTGCAGCCCGCGGTCGAGCAGCTTCTTCACCTCGGGGAACTTCTCGGCATTCGTCTTCGGGATCGGCAGCACCGCGCCCCAGTTCACGCCGAGACTCTCGAGTGCCTTCGCGAAGGCGTTCTCGTGGGCCTGATCGCGCACGATCAGGTAGGAGATGGTCGAGCGCGCCGTCTTGTTGTCGGTCATCTCGTAGATGCGGCACTTCTGCAGCCGCCCGGTCGACTCGAGCATCAGGTTGTAGAGCAGGTCGAGCACCAGATTGCCGCTGTTGTACACATAGGACCCCAGCCACGGATTTCCTGCTGCGTCGACCGGCATCGCACCCTGTGCGCCGACCAGATAGTGGTGAATGTTGCTGTGGTCCAACGCGATCTTCAGCGGCGTCGCGCCCTTGGCCCCCGGCTTGTCCACCGGATCGGTCGGCTTGCCCTTGTATTCGGGAGACCCGTCGAGGAGCCGGGAGATGGTCGTGCCGATCAGCTCCACGTGGCTGATCTCCTCGGTGCCGACGCCCTGCAGCAGGTCCTTGTAGGGCTTGGCCGTCACGTCGCCGCGGAAGTTCATGCTCTGGAACAGGTACTGCATCATCGTGCGCATCTCGCCGAACTGGCCGCCGAGGCCCTCCTGCAGTGCGTTCGCGGCAGCGGGATCCGGTTCGTCGACGGCGATCTCGTTGATCAGTTGCTGGGTGTGAAGGTACATCGTGCTCTCTCCCTGTGGTCGCCACCGCCCGTGGAGTTGGGCAGCGCGTAGAGGACTACCCAATCCCTGGAGTCGAACCCGAATGTGTCCCACCAATCTTGAGATTGCCCGCGGACGCCACCGGGTACTGCTGGACGGACCGATCATCGAGAAGGAGCGCAGCAAATGACGTCCCAGGAACCGACCACACCCGCCACCGAGGCCGCCGACGACGAGGTACTCGCACCGGCCACACCCGGCGCGGAGGCACTTCCGGCGGATGACTCCGGCGACTCCGCACAGAAGTAGCCGACGTAGAACGCAGAACGGGTCGCTGTGTGAACAGCGACCCGTTCTGATGTGCGCCTGGTCAGGCCTGCTTGGAGTAACGGATGAGGAAGGCGGCCGACACCACCGCCGCACCGCCGCCGACCGCGACCCAGATCACCGCCGAGAAGATCAGCGACGCCGCCGAGAACCCGACTCCGGAGAGCACCGACGCCGAGTACAGCAGCCAGAACACACGGTAGAGAGACCACAGTGCGGTCATTCCGGCGAAGATGCCGAGCACCAGGCTGGGGGTGCGCTCGACCCGGTCGACCTGCTCCTGGACGCGGGTGGGGATGATGTTCATCGCTTGCTTCCTTTCGTCATGCGCGCCGCTGCGGCGTCGCCATGACGGCAAGTGAAGTCGCGGGACGCGGCTACCGATCCCAAGTCGGTCGAGCGCCGGCCACGCCGAGTGCCACCGTGAGTTCGAAGACCGTGCGTGGATCGTCGAGCCGGTCGCCGTAGAGCTCCCGCAGCTGGGTCATCCGGTACCGGACGGTCTGAGCGTGCACGAACAGGTCGGCGGCGACGGCTTCGCGCTGCCCCTGATGAAGCACCCAGGACCGCAGGGTCTCGGTGAGCCGTTCGGCGGCGCTGGGACGCAGCCGCTCCAGGGGGGCGAGCACCTGTCGACGCAGGTCGTCGGCTGCTTCCCGGTCGGCGGTGAGGATGAGTTCCGCCAGGTGGTCGTCGGTGTCCACCACGTCGACGTCGTCGGGCACCGACAGGTCGCGCGCCCGCAGCGCACGCCGGTACGAGGACTGCACCAGCGACCACGGCCGGGCGGGGCCCACGAAGGCCCGCCTTCCCTGTAGCGCCGACCGCAACTGTCGGCGCGACCGGCCGTCCAGGTCGGGAACCAGGAGCACGGCCAGTGCATCGGCGGGCTCCACACCGGGCAGATCGACGGTGAGTTGCAGTGTCGCCTGCCCGAACCTCACCGCCAGGCCGCGAATGTGCTTCTCGGCCAACACGATAGCGGTCAACGTGGCCGGCGGCTGCCAACCCGCCCGCTCCGCGCTGGCCCGCAGCGTCTCGGCCGGCTCGCCGTCGAGCAACTGGAGTGCCAGCCGCTCCAGATAGCGTTGCCGGACCCGACCGCTGACGGCCAGTTCGTCGGCATGCCCGGCCACACTCGACGCCGACAGCTCGTCGATGAAGGCGAACACCATCTCGGCGAAGCGTGCGACGGCCTCGGCGGTCAGGCCGGCGCCGACCGCGGCCGCGGACAGTTCACGCCAGGCGACCCGCGCGCCGACGCGATAGGCCGACAGCAGGGCATCCATGGAGCGGCCCTGGCGCGCCTCACCGCGGCCCAACTCGTAGGCGCCGTCGAGTGCGGGCGACAGCGTCTCCGCCAGGTCTGAATCCTCGGCACGCACGGCCAGCCGCAGGAAGGCGCCGAGCGCCATCTGCACGGCGTTCTCGATGTTGCGGCCCATCCGACCGCTGAAGGCGTCGGCATAGCTGGGGACCTCGACGGTCACCGCACTGACGGTGCGCTCCGCCATCTGCGGGAGCACCGCCAGCAGCGCCGAACCGACGTCCTGGCCCAACTCCAAGCCCGCGAACCGGGCGCCTTCGTCAAAAACTAGTCCTCACGAACAAATTCGTAGTCGGTATTCACCCTTGATGACCAAGAGTTTATACCGCTGACTCAGCGAGAGTGGTGACATGACAACCACGGCACCCCGACCCACCGCGGTCGGCGCGATGCGTGACCGGATCCTGCGGCTCGCCGAGCGGGTGACCACGCCGCTCGTCCCCACCGACTACCTCGACGTCATCGACCCGCTTCGATCCCCGACCGACCTGCGCGGGCGCATCGTCGCGGTGCACCCCGAGACGCGGGACGCGGTCAGCCTGATCATCAAGCCGGGCCGCGCGTGGCGCGGTCATGTACCGGGCCAGTACGTCCGGATCGGTGTCGACGTCGACGGCGTCCGGCAGTGGCGGGCCTACTCACTGACGTCGGTCGCCGGCCGTCCCGACGGCCACATCGCCATCACCGTCAAGTCGACGCCCGGCGGCGTCGTCAGCAACCACCTGGTCCGGCGCGCCACCGTGGGCACCGTCGTGCAGCTCGAGCAGGCGGCCGGCGACTTCACTCTCGGCGTACGGCCGCCGGCGCGAATCCTGTTCGTCACCGCGGGCAGCGGCATCACCCCGGTGATGGGCATGCTGCGCAACCTTCCCGACGGGTCCGACGTGGTGGTGGTGCATTCCGCACGGACCGCCGAGGATGCCGTCTTCGGAGGTGAGCTCCGGATGATGGCGAGCCGGGGCCGGATCTCGCTCCTCGAGCGGCACACCGATCTCGACGGCAGGCTCGACGTCGCCGACATCGCCCGCCTGGTCGGCGACTTCGCCGACCGGCAGACCTGGGCGTGCGGCCCCGCCGGGATGCTCGACGCGCTGCAGGCGCGCTGGGACGCCGACGGGATCGCAGACCGCCTGCACATCGAGCGGTTCCAGACCGCCGTGATCGCCGCCGGTGACGGCGGCACCGTGACGTTCGCGAAGTCCGACACCACCGTTCACGCCGACGGCGCACAGAGCCTGCTCGACGCCGGTGAGGCCGCCGGTGTGCTGATGCCCTCCGGCTGCCGGATGGGCGTGTGCTTCGGCTGCGTCGTCCCGCTGCGCCGCGGTGCCGTGCGCGACCTGCGCAGCGGCGACGTGACAACGGCGGCGCCGGGCGACGGCGTGGCCATCCAGACCTGTGTGTCCGCCGCCGCGGGCGCCTGCGACATCGACCTCTGAGGGAGCACCGACATGACCGCCCTGCAACGCAAGCACGACAATCCGATCGCGCACCTGAGCGCGGAGGACATCGAGACTCTCGGCGCCGAACTGGATGCCATCCGCGCCCAGGTGATCGCCGGCCGCGGGGAGCGCGACGCCGCCTACATCCGCACGGTCATCGACGCGCAGCGCAAGCTCGAATTGACCAGCCGCGCACTGCTGCTGTTCTCGCTGTTCCCCCCGTTCTGGGTGGCGGGAACCGCCGGCCTGGCCGTCTCCAAGATCGTCGAGAACATGGAGATCGGTCACAACGTGATGCACGGCCAGTGGGACTGGATGCGCGACAGCAAGATTCACTCGACGACCTGGGAATGGGACAGCGCGTCGCCTTCGGAGATGTGGAAGCACTCACACAACGAGCTGCACCACACTTACACCAACGTCCTCGGCAAGGATCAGGACCTGGGCTACGGCATCATGCGGGTCGACGAAGACCAGCGCTGGAAGCCCTTCTACCTCGCCCAGCCGCTGACGAACTTCGTCAACGCCTGCATCTTCCAGTACGGCATCGCCGGGTACGACCTGCAGATCGGCAGGTACCTGAAAGGCAAGACCGACAAGGACGTGTTCCGCCGCCAGGCCAGGGACGTCCTGTTCAAGATCGGCAAGCAGATGCGCAAGGACTATGTGCTGCACCCGCTGCTGTCCGGTCCCTCGGCGGTCACCACGCTGACGGCCAACCTGACCGCCAACCTCGTCCGCAATCTGTGGACCCACTCGGTGATCATGTGCGGCCACTTCCCCGAGGGCGTGCAGACCTACGAGAAGACGTCCATCGAGGGTGAGACCCGCGGTGAGTGGTATCTGCGCCAGATGCTCGGCTCGGCCAACATATCCGGAAGCCCGGCAATGCATTTCATGACCGGGAACCTGTCGTTCCAGATCGAGCACCACCTGTTCCCCGATCTGCCGAGCAACCGGTACCAGGAGATCGCTCCGAAGGTCACCGAGCTGTTCGAGCGCTACGGACTCGACTACGTCAGCGGTCCGCTGCCCAAGCAGGTCGCCTCGGCGTGGAAGAAGGTGTTCCGGCTCTCGCTGCCGAACGACTTCGCGCGCAAGGCGACGACGGCCGTCAGCCCGGCGAACGTGACGCGGGCGGTGTTCGGGCGGGTGACTCCGACCCGGACCGCCGGCACGGCGGCGTGATCGTGGCAAACGAGGGACTTCACAGGACGGATATCCTATGACGATGGACCCGCTGAGCGAGGTCTCCGGCGAAGGGGCCGGGTGGTCGGCGCCGCACGAGGAGCTGCGTGCAGGCGCCCGCCCGGTGCTGCCGGGTGACGACCCGTTCTACCAGCCGCCGCCGGGATTCGAGCGCACCGCACCGGGCACCGTGCTGCGCTCGCGCGACGTGCAGCTGGCCTTCCTGGGATTGATCCCGCAGCGCTTCACGGCCACCCAGTTGCTGTACCGGACCACCGACCTGAACGACGGCGCATCCACCACCGTCACCACCGTGCTGACGCCGTCGGAGCGGACACCCGGCACGGCCTGCCCGATCCTGTCCTACCAGTGCGCCATCGACGCCGTGACGGGCCGCTGCTTCCCGTCGTACGCACTACGGCGGCGCGCGAAGGCGGCCGGCTCGCTCGCGCAGTTCGAGCTGCTGCTGATCGTCGCCGCACTCGCCGAGGGCTGGGCCGTCTCGGTACCCGACCACGGCGGGCCCCACGGTGTCTTCGGCGCTCCCTTCGAACCCGGGTACTGCGTGCTCGACGGCCTTCGTGCGGCACTCAACTTCGCACCCCTCGACCTCTCGGCGTCCGCGCCGATCGGCCTGTGGGGATACTCCGGGGGCGGGCTCGCGGCTGCCTGGGCCGCCGAGATGTACGACGGCTACGCACCGGAACTCAACATCGCCGGCGCCGTACTCGGTTCGCCCGTCGGTGATCTGGGCAGCACGTATCACCGCCTCAACGGCAAGTTCTTCTCCGGCCTGCCGACCATGGTGGTGGCCGCCCTGATGCACAGCTATCCCGACCTGAAGCGGGTCATGGACGAACACGCCAGCGCCGAGGGCAAGGCGCTGTTCGAGAAACTCACGAAGATGACGACCGCGCAGGCGGTGATGCGGCTGAGGAAGCAGGACATGGCCGGCATGCTGGACCACCCGCTCGAGGAGATCCTGCAGTTGCCCGAGGTCCAGCACGTCTTCGACAACATCAGACTCGGCATCGCCGCCCCGACCATGCCGGTGCTGATCGTGCAGGCGGTGCACGACCGCATCATCTCGGTCGACGACATCGACCGGCTGGCAGCCACGTACGCCGCCGGGGGCACGAACGTCACCTATCACCGGGACAAGTTCTGCGAGCACATCCTGCTGCACCCGTTGTCTGCGCCGATGGCGTTGCGGTGGCTGCGCGACCGCTTCGAGGGCAGGCCGGTCGACGACCACCGCCTGCGCACGACGTGGCCCACGGTGTTCAACCCGTCGACCTACCGCGGACTGGGCAGACTCGCCGTGGTGAGCGCCAAGGTGATCACCGGGCGTGGCGTCGAGCGTCGCTCCATCTCCGAGACCGACCGCTGACACGGCACCCTTGACAGAGGATTACTCGGTAACAGTAGAGTGATCCTCGTGCCGAGGCCGAGTGGTGACGCCCGGAACCGGCTGCTGACCACCGCCCGTCGCCGCTTCGCCGCCGATGGACCATTGTCGCCGACCCTCGACGAGGTGCGGCGCGAGGCCGCGGTCAGTGTCGGCGCTCTGTACCACCACTTCCCGGACAAGCAGGCCCTGGCGGCGGCGGTGTTCGCCCAGCTGATCGGCGAGTACCAGGAGGGATTCCTCGAGGCGCTCGTCAAGCAGCCCACCGCGGAGGGCGGCATCCGGGCGGGAGTGGCCCACCACCTGCGCTGGGTCGTCGCGCACCGCTCGGAAGCCGTACTGCTGCTGGGGGATCGGCTCGACAGCCCCGAGTTGCAGGACGCCAACCGCAGATTCTTCGCCGCCGTCGGCGACTGGTGGCGGCCCCACCACGCCTACGGAGTGCTGGGCCCGATGCAACCCGGGATCACGTCGGCCCTGTGGCTCGGCCCCGCACAGGAGTACAGCAGGTACTGGCTGGCAGGCACCGCCGCGAAGATCTCCGGCCGCACCGTCGACACGTTCGCCGCCGCCGCGTGGGCGGCCCTGAGACAACACCCCGAGGAGTGAGACCCGTGGCCGATGACCGTGTTTCGCTGTACCGCAAGATCCTCGCCGAGGGCGACGACCCGTCGGCCCCGGAGCGGGTGCACGTCGAGAGGCGCGGCGATCGCGCGGTGATCACCCTCGACGAACCGGACCGCCTCAATGTGCTGTCGGCGCCGCTGGTCCGCCAGCTGCGGCGCGCACTGGTACAGCTGGCCGACGACGTCGACGTCCGCACCGTCGTGCTGACCGGCGCCGACCCCGGCTTCAGTGCCGGTGGCGACCTGGAGATGATGCGCACCGCAATCGACCATCTCGACGCCGACGAGGGCGTCACCGACATCTGGCGGTGGATCCGGCGCGAATTCGGCGGCGTCGCAAGGACCATCGCCGGGTCGGACACCATCTTCGTCGCGGCGCTCAACGGGCCGGCCGCGGGCGTCGGACTGGCCTGGGCCCTGACGTGCGACGTCGTCATCGCCAGCGAGCGGGCGGTGCTGGTGCCGGCCTTCGGGCGGCTGGGACTCATCCCGGAGGTGGGCACCAGCTGGGCGCTCACCCGCAGGCTCGGCTACCAGGGTGCGCTGGCCTTCTTCCTGCGCGGCGAACACCTCGACGCGCGAACCGCCCTCGAACTCGGGCTGGTGCAGGAGGTGGTCGAGCACGACCGGCTGCTGCAGGCGGCCGACGACTGGTGCTCGCGCGTCGCCGAGCTGCCTGCCCACACGGTGGCGATGAGCAAGTCACTGCTGCGCGGAGCCGCCGACGCGAGCTGGCACCAGTCCTTGACGTTCGAGGAGTTCGCCGAGCCGAACTGCTTCTCCACCGCGGCATTCGCGGGCAGCGTCGGCGCAATGCTCGGACGCTGACCCGTCACCGGGGCACACCGCGTCGATGCACCGAAACGCCCACCACGGCGCTAAGCGAGCGCTTAGCATGGCGAGGGCCTCGTCGCTCTGACCGGCTCTCCTCGCACGGGAGGTTCGCCTTGCCGAATCAGCTCCACCACGTCGTCATGCGCAGCCATGCCGCCGAAACCTTCATCCGCTTCCTGACCGACGTCGTCGGGATGGAGGTTCAGGGCGCGTTCCACGTTCCCGGCGAGGTATTGCAGGCCACGTTGGGCTGGCCACCCTCCGACGGCGCCGAGGTGACGATGGTCGGCAGCGGTGACGCCGGCCTGATCGAGGTTCTCGACGTCCCTGCGCACCTCCGCGAGGTGGCGCCGGAGGGGCTCGCCGCACTGTCCTTCCTGACCGACGACTACCGCAACGTGCAGGACAGGGCCCGCACGATGACCGACGACGTCACGGTCCTCTTCGGCGACGTGCCCGGCGTCGACCTGTTCTTCTGCACCATGGGCGGCGTGCCGATGGAGTTCATGGGCGGCTACGACGCCGACAGCGCCGCGACGGTGGCGGCGAGCGGCGGAGCGCAGTGAGTCGACGTCCGGATCGGTGGTCACGGTGGACGATGCCGCGGCACTGACGGACATCGAGGCGATCAAGCTGCTGAAGGCCCGGTACTGCCGATACCTCGACGCCAAGGACTGGGTCGCGTGGCGAGACCTGCTGGGTGACGAGTTCACCAGCGAGATCGCGGGAACGGGAGGCAGGCAGACCGTCGGCGCCGACGAGTTCGTCGCCTACACCCGCAGAACCATCGGGAAGCCGTCGCAGCCGACCGTGCACCATGTGCACGCCCCGGAGATCACGATGACGTCGGCGACGACCGCCCACGGTGTGTGGGCGCTCAACGACGTCGTGCGCCTCATCCCGATGATGACCCTGCACGGCTACGGCCACTACCACGAGACCTACGAGAAGTGCGACAACCGTTGGCGCATCACCTCTTTGCGCCTCACCCGGCTACGCGAGGACGTCGCGATCTCACCACTGCCCGCCGCACTCGCCACCCGGCTACGCGTCGCCGCAGCGAGGCTGGCGCGCCGCACCTCGCGCATCGCACGGAGTTCTCCGACGAACGAAGAAGGCTGACATGAACAAGATTTCGGGACGCAGGGTCCTCGTCACCGGAGCCAGTGGGGTGGTGGCCTTCCCCGTCGCCGTCGAGCTCGCAAAGCACAACGAGGTGTATGCGGTCTCCCGGTTCTCCGATCCGGAGCAGAGTCGGCGCCTCGAGCAGGCGGGCGCCCACCCGATCCCGTTCGACCTCGCGAATCCCGACCTTTCGGCGCTGCCCGAGGCGGTCGACGTCGTGATCAACTACGCGGTGCTGCCGCCGACCCACCCGGACGCCTACGAGGTCAACGCGGGCGCCACCGGACGCCTGGCCCGGCGCTACCGCGACTGTGAGGCCTTCGTCCACGGCAGCACCGGATCGCTGTACGCCTATCAGGGCGAGCGTCCGCTGCGGGAGGACGACGCCTACGGCCTGCACGCGTCGGCGGAGAACTACGCCGCGAGCAAGATCGCGGCCGAATTCCTGGTGAGGCATCTGAGCACGGATTACCAACTGCCCGTGACCATCGTCCGCATCTTCTCGTTCTACGGTCCGCGTGGTGGCGGTGTCACCCAGCGGATCGACCAGATCATGCGCGGACAGCCGGTGAGCGTCTATCCCGGCGTGCGTAACGTGCACACCCCGCTGTACGAGGACGACTACGTCGAGAAGACCATCGCCGCGGCCGGAATCGCCGAGATCGGTGCGAACGTCGTCAACGTCGGTGGCACCGAACCGGTGACGACGCAGGAGTACTGCCGGATGGCCGGGGAAATCCTCGGCAGGGAGCCCATCTTCACGGAGAACAGCAAGGCGTGGCCGATCTGGGCCGACACGACGAAGATGGTCGAACTGCTCGGGCACAACAAGGTCTCGGTGCGCGACGGTGTCCGACGCACGATCGACGCGGCGCAGAACCGGCTCAACACCTCCCATCACGTCATCGGCGAACCGGCGCCCACCCGGTGATCACGTTCATCGTGCACCTGCGGGTGCCGCCCGAGAACGCCGCCGCATTCGAGAACCTGATGACCGTCGTCGCCGCCGACTCCAACGACCGCGAGCCGGGCGTCGCGTACTACGGCTTCGCCAAGAGCGTCGACGAGCCCGACACCTATGTGGCCGTCGAGGTGTACCGGGATCAGGCGGCCGTCGCCGCGCACGGTGCGGCCGAGTGGGTGACGGACTCGATACCGGAGATGTTGCGCCTCGTCGAGGGCATGCCACGGATCGAGCAGTACGTCAGTCCCGGTACCGAACCCGTCGCCACGCAGTTCGAGGAACTGACGTGACGGGAACCAGCCTGGCTGTCGTCAGCCGGTTCGGCACCGCACTGAACGAGAACAATCTGGACGAGGCCTGCGCGCTGTTGCACGAGGATCTCGTGGTGCACGAGGCAGGCGGCCTGCCCTACAGCGGGGACTATCACGGCCCGCAGGGTTTCGTGGACCTGCTGACGGCGATGACCGAGAACCTGGAACTGACCCCGGGACCGATCAACCGTGCGCCGCTGGACGACGACACCGTCGTGTCCCGGTTCCGGCTGCGGTTCACGGCGCGCCTGACCGGGCGATCCACCGAGATGAACCTAGTGGAGCTCTACACGGTCTCGGACGGACTGATCATCGCGCTCGACGTCTACTACAAGGACCCGTCGGCCGTGACGGCCCTGCTCGCGACGTAGCCCGCGGGTGATCGCCGAATTCTCCGGCCGCGATGTCGAGAACGGGCCGACGGCTCCGTCCCAGGGGTGAGCGACCGACTAGGGTCGCCACGTCGAAGGGAGAAACACATGGCCAAGTACCTGTTCCTGAAGCATTACCGGGGTGCACCCGCGTCGGTGAACGACGTGCCGATGGACCAGTGGACGCCCGCCGAGATCGACGCACACATGCAGTACATGCAGGACTTCGCCGACCGGCTCAAAGACAGCGGCGAATACGTCGACAGCCAGGCCCTGGCGGCCGACGGCGCCTGGGTCCGCTCCGACGGCGAGGGCAAGCCGCCCGTGACCGACGGGCCGTTCGCCGAGACGAAGGACCTGATCGCCGGCTTCATGATCATCGACGTCGACTCCTACGAGCGCGCCGTCGAGTTGGCCGGCGAGCTGTCCGCGGCGCCCGGTGCGGGAGGCCGACCGATCCACGAGTGGCTCGAGGTGCGGCCGTTCATGGGCTCTCCGGCGACCGTCACCGAGTAGTCGTGCGCACGGTGGACGAGGCGCGGCTGCGGGACCTGATCCCCCAGGTCCTGGCCGTCCTCGTGCACCGCGGCGCGGACTTCGCGACCGCCGAGGATGCCGTGCAGGAAGCCCTGATCAACGGCATCGAGACGTGGGCGGACCGGCCGCCCGACGACCCCAAGGGCTGGCTGATCACCACCGCGTGGCGCCGCTTCCTCGACCTGGCCCGGTCCGACGTCGCCCGGCGCGACCGGGAGACCCGGGTGTCCGAGGAGCCGCCACCCGGGCCGGCCGAAGCCGCCGACGACACGCTGGCGCTCTACTTCCTGTGCGCACATCCCAGCCTGAGCGCCGCATCCGCCGTCGCACTCACACTGCGCGCCGTCGGCGGGCTGACCACCCGCCAGATCGCCGAGGCCTACCTCGTCCCGGAAGCGACGATGGCTCAGCGCATCAGCCGCGCCAAGCGCACCGTCGCCGACGTCCGGCTCGACCGCCCCGGCGACCTGCGCACCGTGCTGCGGGTGCTCTATCTGGTGTTCAACGAGGGCTACGGCGGCGACGTGGACCTCGCGGCGGAGGCGATCCGGCTGGCCCGGCAGTTGGCCGGTTCCACCGACGACCCCGAGGTCGCCGGGCTGCTCGCGCTCTTCCTGCTCCACCA
Organism: Mycobacterium sp. NPDC050551; assembly: GCF_040674075.1. Taxonomy (NCBI): domain Bacteria; kingdom Bacillati; phylum Actinomycetota; class Actinomycetes; order Mycobacteriales; family Mycobacteriaceae; genus Mycobacterium; species Mycobacterium sp. NPDC050551. The sequence continues at coordinate 24,548 of NZ_JBFARC010000006.1, forward strand.
TGCACGACGCTCGGCGCGGACCCGGGCCGACGGCAGCCTGGTGCCGCTCGCCGACCAGGACCGCGGCCTGTGGCGGCGCGACCTCATCGCCGAGGGCGTGGCCGTGCTGCAGGCGGCGCTGGCCCGTGACCGGCTGGGGGAGTATCAGGCCCAGGCCGCGATCGCGGCGCTGCACGCCGACGCACCCACCACCGGTGAGACCGACTGGCCGCAGATCGTCGAGTGGTACGACGAGCTCGTCGCGCTCACCGACACCCCGGTGGTGCGGCTCAATCGCGCGGTCGCCGTGGGCGAGGCGGACGGACCGCAGGCGGGTCTCGCCGCGCTCGCCGAGCTGGACCCGGGCCTGCCGCGGCACACCGCGGCGACCGCCTACCTGACCGAGAAGGCGGGCAACCTCGCCACCGCGGCCGAGCTCTACGTGATGGCCGCCGACCGGGCGCAGAACATCGCCGAGCGGAACCACCTCACGCTCTGCGCCGCCGCGCTGCGCCAGCGCATCGCTGCCGGGGATCGCCCAGCGCGGTGAGCACCCGGCCCGCGACACGGTCGGCGCTGCGAAGGACACCGGTGCGCCGCGCCGCGACGACGTGCCGGGTGACGGCGCCGAGCACCTGCCGACTGGAGCCACTGCGTGCGAGCAGCGCAGTGGTCGCCGCTCCGCACAGGAATCCGACCACGAAGACACCGCGGGTGCGGCGTCTGTTCCGCCTGGCGGCCACCGCGGCGACCAGCGTGCGCGCGGTGGCGAGCACGGCGAGCGCCAGCAGCAGCCACCCCAGTGCCGGTCCCACCGCCTGCATGGCGCCACCTCCCGCCGCCCCTGCGCGGGCCGCCCGGCCGATCAAACATCGGTTCGGTCTGCGGCGGAAGACCCTGCGCCGCTTCGTGACCCAATCGACCGCGAAGCGTTAACCGATGGGTGTCGGTGACAGACCGCCGTCGCACCGGCTCAGGCCTCACGCCGACGGCTCGTCCTGCCACTCTCTCCACGAGACACGATGTCGCACAACGTCGTCGGCCACCTCGGTGATGCGCCGATCGCGGGCGAACGCGTACGCCCGCATCCGCACCAGAGCCTCGCCCACCGACACCCCCAGGCGTTCGGCGATGACGCCCGCCGCGATGTGCACCTGTGACCTGGTGAAGGGGTCGGACTCCGTCAGCGCGGTCAACGTGGCTCCGTTGAGATCCTCGTCGTCGGCCACCCGATGTGACCACCGGGTGTACGTCGAGCCGATCACCGCACCGATGGCCGCCGCGCATCCGAGCGCCGCGTCGTACTCGTCGACGGTCATCGGGCCGGCGTCGCGCCGGTAGAGCTCCAGCACACCCACCGGCTGATCGCCCAGCCGCACCGGGAAGTTGAAGGCGGCGCCGACACCGAGCGCGACCGCCTCGCGGCAGAACACCGTCCAGCGCTCCTCATGTGCGAGGTCGGTGACGCACTTCGGCAGGCCGGTCCCGTAGCACTCCAGGCACGGACCCTCACCGAGTGCGAACTGGAGTTCGTCGATGCGCTGGGCGAGTGCGTCGGTCGCGAACACCAGCTCACGGCTGTTCGGTGCCTGGGAGAGCAGCGCGAGGCTGGCACCGTCGACTCTCGACCACCCCACCGCGCTGTCGCAGAACGGCGCCGTGGAGGCGAACAACGACGCGGGTTCATCGCGCCAGGCGCCGTCCGCGTCGTCATCACTGGCCCACGGCTCAGCCATCGCGACCTCGCGCGACGTCAGCAGCCATGGCCGGTATTTACCCTCCGGCGCGGCCCGTAATCCTGCGGCCGCGCGTCGTCCCGCCGAGTCCGAGGCTTGCCCGCGCGGCAGGCCGGGTACATGGCTGCGAACGACGGAAGTGGTGGGGGGTGAGGTCGTCGATGGAACCGGACTGTCCCAAGCGCATGGAGTTCGGGCCATGCGGCGGTGTGCGTCCCGACGGTCAGTGCGAGATGCGGCCGGGGCCGTGCGCGTTCCACGATGTGGTGCCGTGGTCCGGAGTGCCGCCCGTCGCCCGGCCGGCCCGGGCCCCGCGGGTGCTCACCGATTTCAGCGCCGTCCCGTTCGACCAGGCCGACATCGCTGCGACGGCGGCGATCCTCGCGGCGTCGTGTGACGCCGTGCTGGTCGGCGAGCACCAGAACAAACCCGATTTCCCGCCGACACTCATGGGCCGACTGCTGCTCGACGCTGGGGTGACGCCGTGGATCACCCTGTCGTGCCGGGACCGCAACCGCGTGGTGCTCGAACAGGAGCTGCGCGGACTGTGCGCCATCGGCGTCCCGACCGTGATGTGTGTGACCGGTGACGGCCGCGGTTACGACGTGCGGCCCGAGGTCACGCAGACCTTCGATCTCGACGGCCCGCGGTTGGTCGCGCTGGCCGCGTCGGCGGGCGCCGTCGCGGCGGTACCCGAGACACCGACCGCACCGCCCGTCTCCGCGCGGCCGCTGCGGCTGGTGCAGAAGCAGCGGGCGGGCGCCAGCATCGCGGTGCTCAACCACGTGCCGTTCCCCGCCGATGTCTCCGCCTTCATGGCGTCGGCCCGGTCAGCGGGCCTGCACATCCCGGTGGTCGCCGCGGTCGCGGTGTTCACCGACAGCATGTCCGCGTCCGTGCTGCAGAGCCTGCCCGGTCTCGACCTGGATCAGGACGTCGTCGCCGAGGTGCTCGGTGCGGCCGATCCGGTGGCGGCCGGGATCGACGCGGCCGTCGCGGAGGCCAGGGCGCTGCTGGCCATCGACGGCGTCGAGGGCGTCAACGTCTCGGGGCTGGCGTCGGCCGCAGGTGGCCACGTCGGCGCCGAGATCAAGGCCGAGGTGGGCCGCCGAATCCGGGAGGAGTTGTCGTGAGCGAGGCGATGGAGGCCGAGTTCGACACGGTCGCCGAGTGGACGGCCCAGGTGGCGGTGAAGCTGGGAGCGGAGTACCACGTTCCGGCGGGCTGCCGGGGCAGCGGGAGTCCCGCGGCGCTGGACTGGCTCGGCGAACACATGCGCCTGGCCCCGGGGCACCTGCTGGTGGACTGCGGAGCGGGAGTCGGTGGCCCCGCGGCTTATGCGGCACAGACGCATTCGGTGAAGCCCGTGCTGGTCGAACCCGAAGCAGGGGCGTGCCGCGCGGCGCGCACGCTCTTCGACCATCCGGTGCTGCGTGCGCTCGGGTCGGCGATGCCCGTCGCCGACGCGAGCGCCGACGCGGCCTGGTCCCTCGGTGTGCTCTGCACGACTCCGGATCAGCGCGCGCTGCTCGAGGACCTGCGGCGGGTGGTGCGGCCGGGCGGGCGGATCGGGCTGCTCGTCTTCATCGCCCACGGGGCCATCGCGAGCGATCAGCTCCCCGACAATCACTTCCCCACGGACGACGCACTCGATGACCTGCTGGCCGAGGCCGCCCTCGATGTCGAGCACCGCCTCAGCACCGCCGACCTGCCCGCCATCCCGAGCGACTGGGACGAGCGCGTCGATGCGGTGACCGATGCGCTCACCGAGCGGCACGGGCACGAGCGGGCCTGGCAGCTGGCCGAGCGGCAGAGCGCGACGATCGGGCGGCTACTCGGGGACGGGACGCTGACCGGCGAGCTGCTGGTGCTGCGGCACCCGTGACCGGCGGTCAGACCGGCGCGAGCCGGTCGGCCCACGGCATCGCCCGCTCGAGTTGGGCGGCCAGCCGGATCAGCGTCGACTCACCGGCGAGCGGCGCCACGAACTGCACGCCGAGCGGCAGGCCGTCGGCGGTCCAGTGCAGCGGCAGCGTGATCGCGGGCCTGCCGGTGAGATTCGCCAGCTGCGTGTACGGCACCCAGCCGAGGTTCTTGTCCACCATGTCGTCGACGATCCCGGTGAGACCCAGCAGTCGCGCGGTACGCGTCTTGATCAGCACATCGGCCCCCCGCTGTATCGCCACCGGAAGGTCGAACTCACCGACCTTCGGCGGCGGCGTCGCCAGGGACGGTGTCAGCAGCAGGTCGTAGGACTCGAAGTACGTCGTCAGCCGGCGGGTGTGGTCGTGGCGCCGCTGCACGGCGTCGACGTAGTCCACACTGCTGGTCGCCCGGCCGAGGGCGGCGAGGATCAGCGTGTCCCGCTCGAACTTGTCGTCACCGGCGCCTGTCCGCCGCTTGGCGTCGTCGAGCTCCCACGCGGTGTAGACGAACCACGTGAGCAGGAAGTCGCGGGCAAGTGCGGCGTCGTCGAACGGCGCCTGCGGCAGCTCCTCGACGTGGTGGCCGAGGTCGGTCAGGCTCTTGACCGCCGCCTCGACGGCGGCGAAGGCCTCCCGATGCGGTGCCGGGTTGATCGCCGACGGCACCCGCACCCCGATGCGCAGGGCGCCGGGCTCGGCATCCACGCACGACGCGAACGACGCGTCGGGCACGCCAGGAACGAACGGCCCGCCCGGTTCGCCGCCGGCGAGCACGTCGAGCATCGCGGCCGTGTCGCGCACGGTGCGGGACACGACGCCCTGCACGGCGGCGCCGTGCATCGACTCGCTCGTCGCCGGCCCCGACGGCGTGAGGCCGCGGCCCGGTTTGAGTCCGACCAGGCCGCAGCATGCCGCCGGGATGCGGATCGAGCCGCCGCCGTCGTTCGCGCCCGCGCAGGGCACGATTCCGGCGGCGACCGCGGCGGCCGACCCGCCCGACGAACCGCCGGGCGTGCGCTGCAGGTCCCACGGATTACGGGCCGGGCCCCAGGCGACCGGTTCGGTGATCCCCTTCGCCCCGAACTCCGGGGTGTTGGTCTTGCCGAAGATGACCAGGCCGGCGTCGATCCAGCGCTGCACCACCGTCGCGTGCTCGGTGGCGTTCGTCGACATCCACGCCCGGGAACCCGCCGAGGTGGGCAGGCCCGCAAAGTCCTGCGCCAGGTCCTTGATGAGGAACGGCACGCCGGCGAACGGCCCGCTCAGTTCGTCCGCCGCCCGGGCGTCGGCGGGGACGTCGCGCACGATCGCGTTGATCCGCGGATTCACCGCGGCCGCCCGGTCCCGCGCGAGGCGCAGCAGCTCCGCCGGGGTCACGTCGCCGTCGGCGACGAGCTTCGCCAGCGAGGTGGCGTCATGGGAGCGGTATTCGTCGAAGTCCACCGACAGACCGTATGTCGCGGAGTCCGCGCCCGTGGCGAGTACCTCCCTCCGGACCGGGTACTCACCGCTCACGGTTCTCGAGGAGGAAGCTCATGGCGAAGGATCACGGATCGAGCGTCAAGAACGACAAGCAGTACGAGGGTCTGCGCAAGAAGGGCATGAGCAAGTCGCGCGCGGCCGCCATCGCGAACACACCGGACGCGTCCAAGAAGGGCGGCAAGAAGTCGGGCGGGAAGAACTCGAAGTAGCGCTTACCCGCTCGCCCCGTGTGCCACGAATCGTGTCACGATGCCGCGGGGAGGGCAACGCCGGAGTCGTAAAGCCCACTCTGCGATCGGAATCCGCGACGTCGCCGGTGACGCGCAGGCCGGACCGCACCCGCCGAAGCGTCGGTCGGCGATTCGGGGCGCGGAACCGCTTGCTGCTCAACTGATTTCATCTCGTCGTGGCCCACCCTCGCCGGCCTGTCCGGGAGTGCGAGCGTGTGGATGGTGCGCAGCGTCTGCAGATACTGGTGCAGCAGCGACCCGGTGGTGTAGGGCAGGCCGAATCGCTCGCACAGTGGCCGCACGCGTCTGGCGATCGCGGCGTAGCGGTTGCTGGGCAGATCCGGGAAGAGGTGGTGCTCGATCTGGTAGCAGAGGTTCCCGCTGGCGAACGCCAGCAGTGGGCCGGCATCGAAGTTCGCGGAACCCAGCATCTGGCGGAGGTACCACTGCGGTTTGGTCTCTTCATCGAGCACCGCGGCGGCGAACTTCTCTGCACCGTCGGGAAAGTGGCCGCAGAAGATCACGACGTAGGCCCACAGGTTGCGGACGATGTTCGCGGCGACGTTCGCCCCGAGTGTGCGGCGCCATCGTGACCGGCCCAGCACCGGGAACATCACGTAGTCCTTGACCATCTGGCGGGTGAGCTTCCGCCGCGCGGCCCGGGAAAGGGCGGTCTTCTCGGACTGCGTCGTGGCGCGGTCCTGCGCGGCGTGCAGGTCGTGCTGGGCGATGCCCCACTCGAACCCGAGAGCCAGAATGACATTTCGCAGCGGCTGCAGCAGATGGCGGGGCTCCCACGGCTGGTCGCGGGTCATCCGAATCACGCCGTAGCCCAGGTCCTCGTCCACGTCGAGAACGTTGGTGAAGACGTGGTGGATGTAGTTGTGGGAGTAGCGCCACTGCGACGACGGGCCCGCCATGTCCCATTCCCACGTGTTGGAGTGGATCTCAGGGTCGTTCATCCAGTCCCACTGGCCGTGGCCGATGTTGTGCCCGATCTCCATGTTCTCGACGGTTTTCGCGAAAGCCAGCGCAGCGACCCCGGTGGCCCAGCCAATCTTGGAGCGGCTCGCCGCGATGAGCAGTCGTCCACCGATCTCCAACGTGCGCTGGAAGGCGATGGTGCGGCGAATGTAGGCGGCGTCGCGGGCGCCGAGGGACTCTTCGACCTCGAGGCGGATCGCGTCGAGCTCGGCTCCGAGCTCCGCCATGTCGGATTCGGTCAGGTGCGCGTACTGCGCGACGTCGGTGATGGCCATGAGGTGTCCTTGGTGTGAGGCAGCGGACCGTGACACGGCCGACCACGAATGAAGACGACGATCAAACGATTCCCACTGCCTGAGAATTCGGGACAGTGGGCGCGACTGACTGGGAGTCGCGGCGCCCACGCCTGTTGCCACGGGAATACCCGGACAGAGGGCGAGAAAACCCTTTCAACCGTTACGCCCTGCGCAGCGTCAACAGCGTGATCTCGCTGGGTGCGAACACCCGGAACGGTGGACCCCAGAAGCCGGTGCCACGGCTGGTGTAGAGCTGCGTGCGCTCGCCGTGCCTGCTCAGCCCCTGCACCACCGGCTGGTCCAGCCGGACCAGGAAGTTGAACGGCCAGATCTGCCCGCCGTGGGTGTGGCCCGAGATCTGCAGGTCGACGCCCGCCCGCACCGCGTGTGGCACCTGCTTGGGCTGGTGCGCCAGCAGCAGGACGGGCAGCGCCCGGTCGGCGCCTTCGAGCGCGGCCTGCAGATTCGCGCCGTGGCCGTGCACACCCGAGCCCGCCGCGGTAGCGTCGTCCACCCCGGCGACCACGAGCCGGTCACCGCCGCGCTCCACCACGACGTGCCGGTTGTGCAGCGCCGCCCAGCCGATCGACTCCATGTAGTCGAGCCAGCCCTGCGCCTCGGAGAAGTACTCGTGATTGCCGGTGACGTAGACGCGCGCCGACGCCGCCCGCACCGACGCCAGCGGGCTCGCCTGCGCCTCGCGCACCGCCACGGTTCCGTCGGCGATGTCGCCGACGTGACACGCCACGTCGGCGTCCAGCTCGTTGACCCGCTCCACCACCGCTGCCGACCAGCGCGCCCGGTCGATCGGCCCGTAGTGGGTGTCGGTGATCATCGCGACCCGCAGACCGTCCAGTCCGGCGCCCAGCCCGGCGATCCCGACGTCGACCCTGCGTACGCGGGGGACCCGCATCGCCTCGAAATGACCCCACCCCAGCAGCGCCACCACCACGGCCACCACCGCAGCGGCGACCACCCGCGAGCGCACCGGATCCTCGACACCGGCGATCACCAGCGCCAACTCCAGCAGGTGGCCGAGCACCGACCAGACGAACAGCACCCACGCGGCGCCGAGCAGTGCGTCCCCGGCGGCGGCCGCCCGGTCGAGGTGCCTGCGTCCGTGCCCGAGCATCATCAGCAACGGCAGCCCGGCGCAGGCCGCGACGAACAGCAGCGTGCCTGCCACCACGACGACCACCGGCCACGCCGCTCCGGCCGCCAGCAGTGTCCACCAGGGCACGCCGAACAGCAGCAGCAGGACGGCCAGCACGACCGCGTGGCGCCGCCATCGACGCCGGGGCCTGCGCGGTGGATCGTCGTTCTCGACCACGTCGGCCGGGGTGTCTGTCACTCCGTCGACGGTACCCACGTCGGCGCGCAGCTCACGTCCGCAGCAGTACCTTGACGACGTCACCGGTCCGGGCGGCCACGGCGCGGTAACCCTCCGGTGCGGAGTCCAGCGGCAGTTCGGTGGTGAAGATCCCGTCCACCTCCAGCCGGCCTGCCTGCAGCAGCGGGATCAGCTGCGGCCAGGTCTGCTGCACCGGCGCGGTGGTCATCCGCAGCGTGACGCTGCGCAGCAGGGCCATCGTCGCGGGGAACGGGAACGGCTGCAGATCGTGCACGCCGACCACCGACACGGTGCCGCCCGCGCGGACCGCGGTCAGCGCGTCGGCGATCGTGATGTCGTTGCCGACCGCGTCGATCACCGCGTCGACGCCGCGGCCGCCGGAGTGCTCCATCGCCGCGGTGGTCGCCGACGGCGCCACCGGCGTCGCCCCCATGGCCGCCGCGCGGTCACGGCGCTGAGGCACCGGATCAACCGCAAGGACCGTCGCGGCGCCCTGGAAGAGCGCGCTGCGCACGGCACAGAGCCCGACGGCGCCGAGGCCGATGACGACGACGCTGCCGCCTGCCGGGAAGTCGGCGCGCTGCGCCGCGGCCCAACCGGTCGCCAGGTTGTCGGTGAGCAGCAGGGCCTGCTCGTCGTCGATGCCGTCGGGGACGGCGAGCAGCTGGAAGTCCGCGGCCGGGACGGCCAGCAGCTCGGACTGCGCGCCACCGAGCACGCCGGTGCCGAAGATCTGCGGGCCGGAGTGACAGCGAATCGGGTCGAGTGTCGCGCAGCCCCCGCAGTGACCGCAGCCGGCCACCGAGGAGACCAGCACCCGGTCGCCCACCCGGACGGTCCGGACGTCGGGTCCGACGTCGACGACGGTGCCGACGGCCTCGTGGCCGAGCGCCACCGGCTCGAACATCGGGTAGTCGCCCTCGTAGAAGTGCAGGTCGGATCCGCAGATCCCGGACGCGCTCACCGCGACGACGGCGCCGTCGGGCTCCGGCAGGACCGGGTCGGGCAGGTGGTCCACCCGGATCGCCGCCGGTCCGTCGATCAGCACGCTACGCATGCCGCGCCACCTCCGAACCCGCCGTCACCGGGGCCGACCGCAGCACGAAGTCGTCCCAGATCGGCTCCCGGACCGCGGCGTGGTACTCGTAGAGCTTCCACGGGCTGACCGTGTGGATCTCGCCGAACGAGTTCTTGAAGTACGAGTGGGCGATCGAGGGATGCGCCCACACCGTCTGCCGGATCGCCTCCTGCGAGCGGCGCCGCCATTCCTCGGTGGCCTCCGGCGTCGGCTCCATCGAGTGCAGCCCGTCGGCCAGCCTGGCCAGGCACTGCCCGATGTAGCGCATCTGCAGTTCCGAGTTGAGGATCAGGCTGCCGCCGTGGGCCAGGTGCGTGCCGGGGCCGTAGGTGAGGAAGAAGTTCGGGAAGCCGGGCACGGTGATCCCGCGGTACGCGTAGGGCCGCTCACCCCACACCTCGCGCAGGTCCGCTCCGTCGCGGCCGGTGACGGTGATCGGCCACAGCACCTCGGTGGCGCGGAAGCCGGTGGCGTAGACGATCACGTCGGCCGGGTGCTCGTGCCCGTCCGCGGTGACGACACCGGTGGCGGTGATGCGTTCGATGGGTGTGCGGACCAGGTCGACGTTGTCGCGGCGCAGCGTCCGGATCCAGCTGCCGTTGTCCTGCAGCGTCCGCTTGCCGGTCGCCGGGTAGTCGGGCAGCACCTTCTCCAGCAGCGCGGTGTCGCCGTCGACCTGGGTGGTGATCCAGTCGGTGAACATCAGCCGCGCCATGGCGTTGATCTCGCTCACCGCGTGTTCCTGCGGCGTGTAGCCGGGATCGACGCGCGCCGCGTCGAGGCCCTTGTCGGCGCCGGGCCACAACACCAGGAAGCGGTACCAGCGGCTGTAGAAGGGCAGGTGCTCCATGGCCCACCGGGTGCCGTCGCCGACGCGGTCGTGGTACATCGGGTTGGGGAACATCCACTGTGCGGTGCGCTGGAACACCGTCAGGTGCGCGACGTCATCGGCGATCGCCGGTGCGATCTGGAAACCGCTGGCGCCCGCGCCGATCAGCGCCACCCGGCGGCCGGCCACGTCGACGCCGTGATCCCAGCAGGCGGAGTGGAAGGCCGGGCCGGTGAAGTCCGCCGCGCCGGGGATGTCGGGGACGTGCGGCCGGTTGAGCTGGCCGACGGCGCTGATGACGGCGCGCGCCGCCACCGTCGAGGTGGTGCCGTCCGCACCGCGCAGCGTCACCTGCCAGACGCCGCCGTCGTCGTCCCATGCCGCCTTGACCACCTCGGTCCGCCAGCGCACCTGCTCGGCGATGCCGTGCCGGGCCGCAACGTCGGCGAAGTACCGCCGCAGTTCTGGCTGTTCGGCGAAGTAGTGGCTCCACGCGTTGCTCGGCTCGAAGCTGTAGCAGTAGAAGTGGTTCGCCACGTCCACCCGGGCGCCCGGATAGGTGTTCTCCCACCACGTACCGCCGGGTCCGGCGTTCTTCTCGACCACCGTGAACGGCAGGCCCGCCTGCTTCAGTCGGATCGCCGCCAGCAGCCCCGACTCCCCGCACCCGATCACCAGCACCGGGAGGTCGGACGCGGCGACGGAATCGAGCGGCTGCGGGCGGCGCGGATCGGTGCCGTCGAGGTCGAGTTCCTCGGACATCAGCGGCAGGTACTCCTCACCCACCGGCTCGCAGGCGGCCCAGTCCATCATCCGCCTGATCACGGCCGGGTCCAGCGGCGCCGGCTCCGGGCAACCGCGGTCGCGGTAGTCGGTGATCACGTCGAGTGCCACCGCCCTGGCCCTGGCCCTGTCCTCCTCGGACATGAAGCCCTGGATCTCGTTGAGGAACAACCCGGCCTGGGCGAACTCGTCGAGGTAGCGGGTGTCACCGGTGATGTGCACCAGGCTGAGCAGCAGCGTGGGGACACTGACGTCGACCAGTGCCGCGGCGATGTCCTCGGTGGAGGTGGTGAACGGGGTGCCGGCATACCGACTCCGCATGGGTTCCTTCCCGGTGCATCGGCGATAAATACGCTACGCGCCGTATCGTAACGGGGCGGGGCTGGCCGGGGACCGGTTGAGACGCAATCGCCTAGATCGGGTGCGTCAACCCGGGCAGGCAGTTGATGAACGGGATGCACGGCGGCCGCGGCGGTGCCGGCGGGCCGGGCGGCTGGCCGGGGATCATGACCGGCTCCGTCAACGGCGCCGCGGGGTCGAAGTAGAAGCTGTGGCACACGTTCATGTCCCAGTCCGGGATGGGTTCCATCCCTGAACCGGGGCACCACAGCTGGCTGCAGGTGCCCTGGGCGTTGCATTGCATCGGCGGGCCTTCGGGCGGCGCACATGGCGGCGTGTTGGCGTTCGACGGCGAGCAGAATGGCGCCGCCGACGCCGTGTTCGCCGCCGGGCCCACCATGGCGAAGGTGAGACCGCCGGTGACGGCTGCCGCAGCGGCGAATCCCGCGACGACGTTGCGATTCATGACAGCTCCTTTCGGCGTGCCACCTGGTGGCAGGCGAGTGCCCCCATTACACGCCGATCGGCTGCCTACCGATCCCAACTTCGCCCCATCCGGCGGCCTGTCCAGCGCTGATGCCGACGCCGCGGCGTTGCCGTAGCGTGTTGGCCTGGCGCGGGGTGTAACGGCGCCTTCCGGTGCAACGATGCATCAGTGGTGTAGCGCAAAGACGCAGTGCACCAACGTAATCCGTCGTCCAGCTGTGCGGGGGCCAGCTCGTGTGACGGCGGCCACACCGACCCTTTAGGACCAGTGACAGGCCCCCGAGAGCACCTCACCGCAGACCTGCGCGCACCCCGGATACACCGGCGGACCGCGCTCGCGCTGCCTCCGCTGCTGGCAGCGGCCGCGATGCTCACCCAGCCCCCGCGGGCGGGCGCCGAGGCCGGCCGGTGGCCCGCCGAGCGAGCGCACCGCTGGTATCGCGCGCAGGGGTGGCTTGTCGGCGCCAATTACGTCACCTCGAACGCGATCAACCAGCTGGAGATGTTCGGTGCGGGCACCTTCGACCCGCGGCGCATCGACGCCGAACTGCGCGCAGCCCGGCTGATCGGATTCAACACCGCGCGGGTGTTTTTGCACGATCAGTTGTGGGCTCAGGACAAGGCGGGATTCCAGCGCCGGCTGTCGCACTTCGTGACGATCGCGGCGCGCCACCGCATCAAGCCGCTGTTCGTCCTCTTCGACTCCTGCTGGGACCCCTTTCCCGTGCTCGGCCGCCAGCGCGGGCCACGGCCGGGCGTGCACAACTCAGGCTGGGTGCAGAGCCCCGGTGCCGAGCGTCTCGGCGACCCCGGCTATCGGCGGGTGATGCGCGACTACGTCGTGGCGGTGCTGACCCGCTACCGCAACGACGCCAGGGTGCTCGGCTGGGATCTGTGGAACGAGCCGGACAACCTCGCCCCGCAGTACCACCAGGTGGAACGCCGCGACAAGCTCGACCTCGTCGCGGGGCTGCTCCCGCAGGTGTTCGGTTGGGCGCGTTCGGTGGACCCGGATCAGCCGCTGACGAGTGGTGTCTGGCAGGGCGAGTGGCGGGACCCGCTGCGCCGCAGCCCGATCGCCGCCATCCAGCTCGACAACTCCGACGTCATCAGCTTCCACAGCTACGACCATCCGGCCGGATTCGAGGGCCGGATCGGCGAACTGGCCCCGCTCGGGCGACCGATGCTGTGCACCGAGTACCTGGCCCGTTCGATGGGCAGCACCGTCGAAGGCGTCCTGCCGATCGCCAAGCGGCACAACGTCGGCGCGTACAACTGGGGTCTGGTGGCCGGGCGGAGCCAGACGATCTACCCCTGGGACTCCTGGGAGCGCCCGTATCCGGCCGACCCGCCGGTGTGGTTCCACGACCTGCTACACCCCGCGGGCCGGCCCTACCGGCACGACGAGATCCGCACGATCCGAGCGCTGACCGGCCGGCCGCGGCCCACCTGAGGTCACTGCACCGTGGCGGGGTCGCCCTGCGGGGCGGGCAGGTTCAGTGCGTTCACCGCGAAGTCGGCGGCCTGTTCGGTCATCCCGTTGGACTTGTAGGAGCTGTGCGCGGCCCTGTCCAGTCCGCCCGGGGCGCAGACCGGATCACCGGCGGCACACAACTGCAGCGTCTTCGGCTCATACGCCCGGCCGATCGCGATCGGTGGTGCGCTGTGGTCGACGAGGCCCGCGAACCAGCTGTCGGGCAGACCGAACAGCACCACCGCCGCGACATGGGGAGCGACCGAGGCCGGCAGCGGTCCACTGAGACCGGACGGCAGGACCACGCCCGCGGGCACGCTGTCCGAGGTCGTGTAGGCGGCGACCGCTGCGCCCTGGGAGTAGCCGCCGAGAACGATCCTGGTGTTCGGACAGGACGCCGCGATCGCCTCGACCTTGGCTGCGGTGTCGGCGACACCGTTGACGGCCGCCTGGAAGTCCAGTGACGCGGGGTAGTCGACGCCGTAGGCCTCGACGCTGCGGCCGGGCAGGCGGGCGTCGAGCGCATCGACGAACGCCTGGCCCGTCGCCCCGACACCGGGCGCCTCGAACGTCCCGCGGGCGAACACTGCCTCGACATCGGGGCACGACGGCGCGGCGGTGGCCACCCCGGCCGCCTGCGGTCCGAGCACGGCGGCGAACACCGCGACGCCGACGGCGAGTCTGCGGAACAGCGGCGGTACGGCGGTGGCTTTCGATGCGGCGCTGGTGGTCATGGCCGTTCCTTCCGGCAGGGGCTCTCGTGGTCGGCACAAGAGTCCCCCGCGCGGAGATTCAGCACATCGCCGCTGGCATCCGTGACGCGTACCGGCTAGCAGGAAAAGGTCAGCCCTGCGCGACCGCTTCGACGGGTTCGGACTCGCCGCCGGGCAGCTTGCCCACCACGAAGTCGGCGGCCTCGTTGACCATGCCGTTCACCACGTACGCGCCGTGGGCGCCGTTGTTCCCGCCGCCCGGCGAGCAGACGGGATCGTCGACGACGCACAGGTCGAGGGTCTTCGACACGTACTCCGAGCCGACATTGATCGGCGGGGCGCCGGTGTAGATCATCTGCAGGAAGCCGCTCGAGGGTTTACCGAACAGCGTCACCGCGGCGACGCGATCGGCCACTTCCCGCCCCATCGGCCCGGTCATTCCAGGCGGCGGTGTGTAGCCCTCGGGAACGGCGTCCTCGGTGATGTAGGCGGCCACCGCGGCGCCCTGGGAGTAACCGCCGAGCACGATCTCGGTGTCCGGGCAGTTCGCCGCGGTGGCGCGGACCCGGTTGCTGGCATCGATCACCCCGTCCGCAGCCGTGGCGAAGTCCAGCGAGGCGGGGTAGTTCACCGGGTAGACCTCGACCGACTTCCCCGGCGTCTTCGCCCGTAGCGCGTCGACGAACGCCTGCCCGACGCCGCCCACGCCTGCCGGCTCGAAGGTGCCTCGCGCGAAGACCACCTCCACGTTCGGACACGGCGCCGCAGCCGCCGGGGCGGCGACGACGACCGAACCCGCGACCGCCGTCACGGCGGGCACCAGGGCAGCGAACCAACGACCAACTTTTTTCATCCCGACCGCCTGATCTCGAAGTTGACTAACTGCCGGTGCGCTCACGGTGTTTGCACCCCGGCCAACAGCAGGGCCGGCGCTGGCCCTCCTCCAGTTCCTCACGGGTGCGCCGGATGCGGCGTTCCCGGGTCGCCTTCTGCTTGGCGTCCTCCACCCAGCAGATGAACTCGTTGCGCGCCAGCGGCGTGATGTCCTTCCACGCGGCGAGGGCGGTGGCGTCGTCGACCAATGCCTCGCGCAGGTCCGCGGGCAGCTTGTGCACCACCCCGCCGGGCACCCGCTGGCTGCTCACCGAACCAGCGTAACCCCGTCCGCGCCCCTCGTCATGACGTGGGAAGACCACCGCGACAGCACGTTACGGCCGGTCAATTTATTCCCGATTCCGGCAGCGAATTGTCAGCGGTTGTAGGGCTGCTCCTGAACCCAGTTGAAGCCCCGGTCGACGAGTGGGAACGTCGCCGGGTCCATCCGGGTGAACCACGCGTGGATGCGGTGACCGGCGAAGTCCTCGCCGTCGATCACGATCCTGTCGGTGCTGCCCGCATCGGGCCACCAGTACGTGAGCCGGATCGTCGCCGGTGTCTCCTCGTAGGACCCCAGTTCGATCCGGTTGGTCAGATCGATGAAGTGGGTGCGCGCGTCGATGGTCCCGCCGAACACCTCGAACGAGTCGTCCATGTGCTGCACGGTCACCATCACCGGATCCGACATCAGGAACGGCCGGTCGAAGATGACCCGCCGCCAGCGCAGTTCGTCGGTCAGCAGCGGGTCGCGTCGGTAGCCCTCGGCGGAGAACCCGTCGACCTGCCAGATGCCGTAGAGGTTGGGCGTCGGCCGGGTGAACTGCCGCCAGCCCTGCCCGCCGAACGCGGCCAGCAGCATCACCCCGATCAGCACCTGCGCCACCAGCGCCGTCCGGTTCGCCCGCCGGCCAGCGAACAGGTGCGTGGACTCGGCGGCCGCGACCGCCCGGTCGGTGAACAGCGCCGCGAACAACCGGCGCGCATGGGGAGCGAGCAGGAACAGGCTCAGCAGCAGCAACTGCGACGACACCGACTTCAGCCGGATGTCGTAGGTCATGTTCAGGATGAACACCTGGGTGAGGTCGAACGCGCACACCAGCGCGCCGGCAGCGGCCGTCCGCGGCAGCAGCAGGAGCAGCCCACCGAGCACCTCGGCCGCGCCGAGCATCATCTGGTACGGCTGCGAGATGCCGACCTGCGCCCACAGTGCGCCCGTCGGACTGAAGTTCCCGTAGGGCTCGACCAGGCGGTTCAGCACGAACGGCATCTGCGTCGGGATCAGCTTCGCCATCCCGAAATAGAACATCGCCGCGGCGAGCATGAGCCGCAGCACCGTCCACACCCACGCCTGCAGCCGGTCGTAGCGCCCGCGGCGCCGGTCGAGCACCGACCACACCGCCGTCGCCAGCGCCGCGAGTGCGGCGATCAGGACGATCGCCGACCACTGGAATGCGCTGTCACTGCCGACCTGCGTGCCCTGCACACGCAGGCCGAGCAGGTGGGTGCCGGTCCACTCGATCGGCGGGCCCATCACCATGAGCGCTGCGCGCATCGCCGACCAGGGACCGTCGATACCGATGCCCGCGAGCACCACCGGCACCAGCCCGATGCCGAGCGCAAGGCCGAACGCCCCGAAATAGCAGCTGCCGAAGCGGAAGGCGAGCAGGGTCGGCAGGCTCCACGGCGGCCCCGGCGCACCGGGATCGGCGACGTGGGCTGCGTCGACCTCGCCGCCGGGACGGTCCGCGGCCTCGGTGGCGATCATGAACCTATAGTCAGGGCTGCGCGCGGGATCCGCGAACACTTTCTTGCCGACGGAGGTCGACAGTGACGTCAGCCCGGTACTCCAGAGGGCGGTCGCTGGCGATCGTCGCGGTCGCCTACGTGGTGGCCGTCGCCGTCGCGGTGACCTACCTGCTGTGGGGTCCCGGCACCGGCCGGCTCTGGCTGGACGCCCTCATCGCCGACGTGCTCGCCACCCTGGTGATCTTCGGATTCAGCCGGGTGTACCGGAACTCCAGCTTCTACGACGCCTTCTGGAGTGTGATCCCGCCGCTGCTGCTCGCGTACTGGTGGATCGAGGCGCCCGCGCCGGACACGCTGCGGTGCTGCCTGGTGGCGGCTGTGGTGGTGGTCTGGGCGATACGGCTGACCGGCAACTGGGTCTACGCGTTTCCCGGTCTGCACCACGAGGATTGGCGCTACCCGATGTTCAAGGAGCGCGCGGGGCGGTGGGAGTGGGCGGCCGACCTGTTCGCCATCCACCTGATCCCCACGATCCAGGTGTTCCTCGGCATGGTCCCGGTCTATGTCGCGGTGACCCGGCCGGGGCCGGGGCTGACCTGGCTGGCGTGGGCGGCGTTCGTCGTGGGCCTCGCGGCGGTGGCGCTCGAGTACGCCGCCGATGCCCAGATGCACCGGTTCGTCGCGGCCCGGCGGCCCGGCGAGGTGATGGACCGCGGGCTGTGGAGCTGGTCGCGGCACCCGAACTACCTCGGCGAGTTCGCCTTCTGGGTGTCCCTCGCGCTGTTCGGCATCGCCGCCGCCCCCGGTGACTGGTGGTGGCAGATCATCGGCGCCGCGGCGATTCTGGCGATGTTCCTCGGCGCCAGCATCCCGATGATGGAGGAGCGCAGCCTGGCGCGCCGGCCCGACTACGCCAGCGTCGTCGAGCGGGTCTCCCGGTTCGTCCCGCGCCCGCCGCGTGAGCGATCCCGCACCTGACCGCGACGCCATGTGGTGATGTGGTGTAGGTCACAATTCTCTCCGGCCTGTCACGAACGGGCGTCCGCCGGGATCTCGAGGACAAACCCCCGGAGGAACAGGAGACCGAGATGACCGAGAACCGCATCCACGTCGTCGTCATCGGCGGTGGCTACGCAGGCACCCTTGCCGCCAACCGTCTTCAGCAGAATCCCGACCTGGACATCACCCTCGTCAATGCCCGCCCGCAGTTCGTCCAGCGGCTGCGGCTGCACCAGTTCGCGGCCCGCACCGGTGACGCGACCGCCGACTACGGCACGCTGCTCGGCGACAGGGTGAGGCTGGTCGTCGACAGCGCCACCCGCATCGACACCGCCGGCCGCGTGGTGCGACTGGCATCGGGCGGTGCGCTGCCCTACGACTACGTCATCTACGCCGTCGGCAGCACCGCCGCGCTGCCGCCTTCCGTGCCGGGAGCGGCCGAACATGCCTACGCCGTCGCAGAATTCGAGCATGCCGCGCGACTGCGGGCCGCCCTCGACGCCGTTGAGCCGAACGCCCCGGTCACCGTCGTCGGCGCGGGGTTGACCGGGATCGAGACCGCCGCCGAGCTCGCCGAGAGCGGACACGCCGTCACACTGGTCGGCGGCGGGCGGCTGGCGCCGTCGTTCGCCGCACCAGCCCGGCGCTCGGTGGCTGAGTGGTTCGCCGCCAACAACGTGCGCGTAATCGAGTCGGCCGTCGTCGCCGAGGTTCGGCCCGACGCCGTCGTCCTCGCCGACGGCTCTGTGCACCCGAGCGCGGTCACCGTGTGGACGGCCGGCTTCGGAGTGCCTGACCTGGCCGCGCGCAGCGGATTGCGCACCGACACCCTCGGCCGGCTGCTCACCGACGAGACACTGACCAGCGTGGACGACGATCGCGTGCTGGCGGCCGGGGACGCGGCCGCACCGTCGGGACGGCCGCTGCGGATGAGCTGCTACGCCGCGGGCCCGACGGCGGCCACCGCCGCCGACACCGTGCTCAGCCGCGTCGCGGGCGACCGGCCGGCGACGCTGAGCCTGATGTGGACGGTGACCAACGTCGGGCTGGGCCGGCGGGGCGCGGTGTTCCAGCCCACCCGCCGCGACGACACGCCACGCAACATCCACCTCGGCGGCGGGATGGGCAGCCGTGTCGCGGGGGCGGTCAAGGAGGCGGTCACCAGGGGCACGCTGTGGGGCCTGCGCCGCGAAGCACGCAAGCCCGGCTCGACGGTCTGGCCGAAGGCCGCGACGCGGCCCGAACTTGCGGATCCGCCTGTGCAGGTGGTGCCGTCGTGAACGAGCACGCCGAGCGGTTCAGCCTGCTGCGGCCGCTGCTGTTCACCATCGCCTACCAGATGCTCGGCTCGGCGACCGAGGCGGACGACGTGCTGCAGGACAGTTACCTGCGCTGGGCCGACGTCGACCTCGCGACGGTCAGGGACACGAAAGCGTATCTGGCGCAACTGGTCACCCGCCAGGCGCTCAAGGCGCTGCGGTCCGGTGCCCGCCGTCGCGAGGACTACGTCGGCCCGTGGTTGCCCGAGCCGCTGCTGCTCGACGACCGCGATGCGTCGACCGACGTGGTGCTCGCCGAATCGGTGTCGATGGCCATGCTGGTGCTGCTCGAGACGCTCGGCCCCGACGAGCGGGCAGTGTTCGTGTTGCGCGAGGTGTTCGACTTCGAGTACGGCGAGATCGCCGAGGCCGTAGGCAAATCCGCGGTCGCGGTACGCCAGATGGCGCACCGGGCACGCGAACACGTGCGGGCGCGCCGCAAGCGGTTCGATCCCGTCGACCCCGAGCAGACCACCCGGATCACCGAGCAGTTCCTCGCCGCGGCCACCACCGGTGACGTGGACGAGCTGATGAGGCTGCTGGCACCCGACGTCACCTGGACCGCCGACGGTGGCGGCAGGGTCGGCGCGGCCAGACGGCCGATCACCGGCGTCGACCGGTTGATCCCGCTGATCGTCGGCCCCTTCCGCCGGGGGCTGGCGACGCTGCGGACCGCGGTGGTCACGGCCAACGGCGCACCGGCCGTCGCCGTCTACCGTGGCGACCGTCTGGAAGCCGTGCTGGCCGTCGAGATCGTCGACGGCAGGATCACCCACCTCTACGCGATCGCCAACCCGGACAAGCTCTCGACGGTCACGACGGCGCGCACCATCAGCCGGTGAGGTGCGCGCCGCCGCCGGCGTCACGGATTCAGGTTGACCGTGTGAGTACTCGCCAGGTTGGTTCCCAGGTCGGCGCGTCTCGTGCTCACCACATCCCAGGTGGATGTGCCGATCTGGTAACAGGATTCGAACCTGTCATACGGATTGACGTACATCGTCGGACCGTTGGGGTCTCCCCACCAGGCACCGTCGGTGGCCAGTGCGTAGTAGTACGCGTACCTGTTCGTCGTGTAGATGGCCGACTTCGTCTCGCCGGGGGCGAGCACCCACCACCCCTTGGTCGCCCAGCCGCCGTACTGGCCGCAGGCGTCCTGATCGCGTTTCATGACCGCCACCGAGACCGTGCGGCCGTAGTTGTTCCGGAATGCCAGATACATGGTCTCAGCCCCTCTGCTCGTCGATGACGTCTTCGGTCACGGCGACGTCACCGGCGAGATCGCGCTGACGGTCCCGGCGACCCGACGGCTGCTGGTCTTCGGATGTCTCGTAATTTGAGTCGGATTCGTCGTCGGCGGCGAAAGCCTCCGTCGGCGCCAATTGTTTTCCTCGGTCGTTCGTCATTCTGTTCCCCCTGTTGTGTCGGCACGGCTGGTGCCGGGCCGCACGTCGAGTGTGCGCACTATGGGCGGGGCCCACTCGGGTAGTCGACTACCCGAGTTGTCGAGCGCATGCCGCGATCCGAGACGTGTCGGACCCTTCTGCGATGATGGGTTCATGTCCTCGAGCGCAACGTCTTTCGCTCCTTCGGTGAGGCCGAAGGACCGGCTGGCGGAGCTGTTCGACGAGATCGCCGAGTTGTGCGGTCAACGCAACGCGATCGACGGGCGGCTGGTGGAGATCGTCGCCGAGATCGACCGCGGCGGATTGTGGGGCATGGCGGGCGCGCGGTCGGTGGCGGCGATGGTGGCGTGGAAGACCGGCTCGTCACCGAGGAACGCTGAAATCGTCACCGCCGTCGCGCAGCGGTGGGAGGAATTGCCGCGCTGCACCCAACTCTTGCGCGAGGGTGGGGTGTCACTGGATCAGGTCGGGGTGATTGCCGAGAAGGCCGGGCCGGGCTCGGATGCGCACTACGCTCAGTTGGTCACCGCAGCGACGGTGAACCAGTTGCGCACCGCGATCAAGCTCGAACCCCCACCGGAACCGAAACCCGATCCCAAGCCTGAACCCGCCCCGTCGTTCAGCAAGACCACCGACGACAAGGGCACCTGCTACCGGATCTGGCTGTCGCATCTGGAGGCGGCGAAGCTGGACGCCGCCGTGCAGTCACATCTGGACGGGATGGTCGCCGACTGGAAACGCGACCACGGCGACGGCGAGGGCGCTGGCGCGTCGGAGCAGGTTCCGCCGATGCCTACGACGGTCGATGCGTTCCTGAGCGTGGTCGAGGCCGGTTGGGACACCGAGGTGGCGCGGCGCCCGCACGGGCAGCGCACCACCGTGATCGCCCATGTGGACGTCAAGGAACAGGTGGCTTCTTTGCATCTGGGTCCGGTGCTCACTGATGCTGATCGCCGCTTCCTGTTGTGCGACGCCACGTTCGAGGTGTGGTTGGAACGCCACGGGCAACCCATCGGCTCCGGGCGCGACACCCGCCAGATCAGCCGCCGGCTGCGCCGGGCACTGGAGCACCGTGACCGGTGCTGCGTGGTGCCGGGATGCGGAGCCACCCGCGGATTGCACGCCCATCACATCCGGCACTGGGAGGACGGTGGTCTCACTGAACTGGACAACCTGGTCCTGGTGTGTCCGTATCACCACCGGATGCACCACAAAGGCGGCATCACCATCACCGGACCCGCGCAGCACCTCGTCGTGACCGACAGGGACGGAGGGCAATTGAGTTCGGCATCGCTGGCCCGACCACCGACGAAACCGCCACCCGGTGTACCTCCCTGTCCCGGGCCCACCGGCGAACGCGCCGACTGGTGGTGGTACTCACCATTCGAACCACAGCCACCACCGGCAGCCGCCTAGTCCATCCGGCCGGCATCCACCAGCCGGATCACCGGGACGCCCTCCTCGTCGGACGCCTCGAGGTCGACCTCGACGTCGATGCCCCAGTCGCGGTCGCCCGCCGGGTCGTCGAGGATCTGCCGCACCCGCCACACGCCCGGCTGCCGGTCGATGATCAGTAGCGCCGGGCCGCGGGCGTCGGCGCCGATGCCCACGTCGGCGTGCTCGGCGAAGTACTCCCGCCCGGCGTCGGCCCAGCGTTCTGCGTGCCACCCGGAGCCGGAGTCCAACTCGCCCAGCTCATTCCAGCGGCGCCGGGCGAACAGCTCCACCCGGCGGAACAGCGCGTTGCGGACCATCGCGGTGAACGCCCGCTCGTTGCCGGTCAGCGGCCGCGGCCGGACGGGCACCGCCACCGGCTGGTCCAGCGGCTGGTCGGGACTGGTGAGCTGTTCCCACTCGTCGAGCAGGCTGGAGTCCACCTGGCGCACCAGTTCGGCGAGCCACTCGACGATGTCGGTGACCTCCTCGGTGCGCGCGGCGGCAGGCACCCCGGACCGCAGCGCCTTGACGGCGTCGGACAGGTAGCGCAGCACCGCACCCTCGGACCGGGTGAGCTTGTAGGTGCCGACGTATTCGCGGAAGGTCAGCCCCCGCTCCCACATCTCCCGCACGACGGACTTCGGTGACAGCGGTGAGTCCGCCGCCCACGGATTCGTCTGCAGGTACACCTCGTAGGTGTGCTGGAGCAGGTCCTCCAGCGGCCGCGGGTAGGTGACGTCGTCGAGCAGTTCGATCCGCTCGTCGTACTCGATGCCCTCGGCCTTCATCGCGGCCACCGCCTCACCCCTGGCCTTGTTCAGCTGAGCGGCCAGGATCTGGCGCGGGTCCTCCAGCGTCGCCTCGATCACCGAGACGACATCGCGCGCATAGGTTTCCGATTCCGTGTCCAGCACGTCGATCGCGGCGAGGGCAAACGTCGACAGCGGCTGGTACAGCGCGAAGTCGCGGGGCAGGTCGACGGTCAACCGGTAGCGCCGCCCGTCGGGCTCGGGGACCTCGAGGCGTTCGACGACGCCGGCCTGCAGCAGCGAGCGGGCGATGCCGACCGCCTCCCGGATGAGCTGGAGCTGGCGTTTGCGCGGCTCGTGGTTGTCGGTGAGCAACCGCCGCATGGCGGCGAACGGGTCGCCGGGACGGTCGACCACGTCGAGGATCATCGCCGTCGACACCCGCATGTTGCTCGTCAGCTGCTCGGGCACCGCCTCGACCAGCCGCGTCATGGTCTTCTCGCTCCACGGCACCATGCCCTCGGGCACCTTGCGGCGCACCAACTTACGGCGCTTCTTCGGGTCGTCGGCGACCTTGGCGAACTGTTTGAGGTTCTCCACCTCGTGCTCGGGGGCCTGCACGACGACGGTGCCCGCGGTGTCGTAGCCGGCGCGGCCCGCCCGCCCGGCGATCTGGTGGAACTCGCGCGCATTGAGCAGTCGGGTCCGCACACCGTCGTACTTCGACAGCGCCGAGAACACGACGGTGCGGATCGGCACGTTGATGCCGACGCCGAGCGTGTCGGTGCCGCAGATCACCTTCAGCAGCCCGGCCTGCGCGAGCTGCTCGACCAGCCGCCGGTACTTGGGCAGCATCCCGGCGTGGTGCACCCCGATGCCGTGCCGCACCAGCCGCGACAGCGTGGCGCCGAACGCCGAGGAGAACCGGAAGGCGCCGATCAGGTCGCGGATCGCCGCCTTCTCTTCCTTGGTGCTGACGTTGACGCTCATCAGCGCCTGCGCCCGTTCCAGCGCGGAGGCCTGGGTGAAGTGCACGACGTAGATCGGCGCCTGCCGAGTGTCGAGCAGATCGCCGATGGTCTCGTGCATCGGGGTGGTGGCGTAGGAGTAGAACAGCGGGACCGGTCGCTCGGCGTGGGCCACCAGCGCCGTCGGCCGCCCGGTCCGGCGGGTGAGGTCGTCGCGCAGGAACGTGACGTCGCCGAGCGTCGCGGACATCAAGAGGAACTGGGCGCGCGGCAACTCGAGCAGCGGCACCTGCCAGGCCCAGCCCCGGTCGGGATCGCCGTAGAAGTGGAACTCGTCCATCACCACCAGGCCGATCGCAGCGTCCGGCCCTTCCCGCAGCGCGATGTTGGCCAGCACCTCGGCCGTGCACGCGATGATCGGCGCGTCCGCGTTGACCGCCGCGTCGCCGGTCAGCATCCCGACGTTCACCGCGCCGAACACCCCGCACAGCGCGAAGAACTTCTCGCTGACCAGTGCCTTGATCGGCGCGGTGTAGTAGGTGCGCCGTCCCGCGGCCAGCGCCGCGTACTGAGCGCCGGTGGCCACCAGTGACTTGCCCGAACCGGTCGGCGTCGCCAGCACCACGTTGGCCCCGCTGACCAGTTCGATCAGCGCCTCCTCCTGCGCGGGGTACAGCGCGGTGCCGTTCGCCTCGGCCCACGCGGCGAACGACGCGAAGAGGCCGTCGGCGTCGTCGCCCATCGCGCGCAGCGCCGACAGGTCGTCGGGGTCGTCGAGCAGGGGCGTGGGTGACATGGCCCCACCAGCGTGCCCGACACGCATTTGGGATCGGTAACCGGAGCCGCGGGTGTGCACTTGGCGGCATGACACGCACACACGCGCGGTTCGTCGGGTTCGCCGCGACACTCGCCGCACTGGCGATGACGCCCGCATGCTCGACGGAGACGCCGCCGACGGCGCCGGGCACGGTCACCGTCACCACCACGGTCGCCGCGCCGACGAGCACCGCGCCGACCGTCACACAGACCGTCACGCCGCCAGCCGAGCCGACGGCGCAGCCGGCCGGGGACTGCGCCGTCAGCCCGCAGAACTGGCCGGTGCCCCACGACGAGCCCTACGGATTCGTCCCGGAGGAGTACCGCCTCTCGGTCGCGATGAGCGGCCTCGCCTCCGGCACCGTCACACCCGGCGCCCCGCCGACCGACGTCGAGGTGACGCTGTGCAACGACACCCCGGTCGACTACCCGTCGGTCGGTATCGGGCTGGTGCTGGACAACTGCAGCTGCGCGCCGGTCCCGGGCATCGCGAAGGGAACCGTCGAGCGCTACGACGCGGCGGCCGGTACCTGGGTGCCGGTGCAGAACCCGGCGGCGGGCCTCGGCATGGACCACCTCGGGCAGTTCGCCGACCTCGGGGCCTTCCCGAAGGGCAGGGCCGTCACGCTGCGGTACCGGATCGCCCTCGACGCGTCCATGACCGACGGCGAGGGCGGGATCTCCGCGACTGCGGTCACCGCCGACGGATCACTGATCCAGATCGGTGACGCGCGGCTGCCGTTCGCGGTCACGACGGGCTGATACTCGCCCTCGCCTATGGTCGAGCGGTGACGATCCCCAGCCAGATCAGCTACGACGAGGCGTTGCGGAGCCGCATCACCACGCACCTGGCCGGGCATGACCGGCGCACCGTGACCGACCCGACCAAGCGGCACGCCGCCGTCGCCGTGGTGCTCGTCGACTCCGACCTCGGCGAGGACCGGGTGGACCCGGCGCCGGTGGACGACTGGATCGCCGGGCGGCCGATGCCCGAGGCCGGCCTCGACGGCCGCATGGTCGACGTTTCGGGCGGTGCGGCGTTTCTGTTGTGCCGCAGAGCATCCCGGCTCAACACCCACGCCGCGCAGTGGGCGTTGCCCGGCGGCCGGCTGGACCCGGGCGAGACGGTGGTCGAGGCGGCGCTGCGCGAACTCGACGAAGAGGTCGGCGTCGCGCTGCCCGAGCAGAACGTGCTGGGCCTGCTCGACGACTACCCGACGCGGTCCGGTTACGTCATCACCCCGGTGGTGGTCTGGGGCGGCGGCCGGCTCGACCCCCGACCCGCCCCCGACGAGGTGGTCGCGGTGTACCGGGTGGGCCTGCACCAGCTGCAGCGCGCCGACTCGCCGCGGTTCATCACCATCCCGGAGAGCCCGCGGCCCGTCGTGCAGATCCCGTTGGGCAACGACCTGATCCACGCCCCGACCGGTGCGGTGCTGCTGCAACTGCGGTGGCTCGGCCTCGAAGGCCGCCACGATCCGGTCGACGAACTGGAGCAACCGGTGTTCGCCTGGACGTAGAGCGGGTAGACACAGCCCCATGTCGGTGCTCGTTCCCGGTGAGACGTGCTGGCGGGTGGAGCGCGCGCAGCGGTTCGCCTGCATCGTCGACGCCGCCGACTACTTCCACCACGCGAAGACGGCGATGCTGCGCGCGCGGCACCAAATCGTGTTGATCGGCTGGGACTTCGACACCAGGATGACCTTCGAGCGTGGCGGCAAACGGATCGCCGGGCCGAACGAACTCGGCGCCTTCCTGCGGTGGATCTCCCGGCGCAGGCCCGAGCTCGAGGTCCACGTGCTCAAGTCGAACCTCAACATGTTCCCTGCGCTGCAAGGCATCTGGCAGGGCATGACCCCGGTGGTGGTGAAGAACTGGTTCAGCAACGAGCGGCTGCAGTTCGCCATCGACGGTGCCCACCCCACCGGTTCGGTCCATCACCAGAAGATCCTCGTCATCGACGACGCGATCGCCTTCTGCGGCGGCATCGACTTCACCCTCGACCGCTGGGACACCCCGGATCACGAGCACAACAGCCGGTTCCGCCGCGCGGCGGGCCGCACCTACGGCCCTCGCCACGAGGTCGCCGTCGCTGTCGACGGCGACGCCGCGCAGGCGCTCGGCGAGCTGGCCCGCGACCGCTGGCGCGCGGCCACCGGACGGCGCCTGGAACCCGTGCACGCCGCGCACAGGACGTGGCCGCGCAGCCTCGATCCCACCCTGACCGATGTCGACGTCGGGATCGCCCGCACGCTGCCCGCGCTGGAGAACCAGACCGAGGTGCGCGAGGTGGAGGCGCTGAACCTGGAGGCGATCGGGGGGGCCCGGGACACCATCTATCTGGAGAACCAGTACCTCGCCTCCCGGACACTCGTCGAGGCGCTCGCCGCCCGGTTGCGCGAGGCCGACGGTCCGGACGTCGTCGTCGTGATGCCCAGGCACTCGGAGAGCCGGCTGGAGCAGACGTCGATGGACAGCGCCAGGCAGCGGCTGCTGCACGTGCTCTGGTCGGCCGACGAGTACGGCCGGTTCGGCGTGTACTGGCCGGTGACCGACGGCGGCGCCCCGGTGTACGTGCACGCGAAGGTGATGGTGATCGACGACCGGCTGCTGCGCGTCGGGTCGTCGAATCTCAACAACCGGTCGATGGGATTCGACAGCGAGTGCGACGTGGCCATCGAGGCCGGCGCAGAGGCGGCCGACGGCAGCGATCAGGACGACGTCCGCGCGACCATCGTCGCGGTGCGGCACCGGCTGATCAGCGAGCACCTCGGGGTGTCGGCCGGCGAGTTCGAACGGACGCTGACCCGCCGCGGATCGTTCCTGCAGGCGGTCGAGGAGCTGCGCGGGCACGGCAGGACGCTGCGGGTGTTCACCGAGGAGACGGTGGCCAAGGAGGCGGGGCCGCTCGCCGAGAACGACCTGATGGATCCCGACCGCGTGCCGGACTCGCTGACCCGCAGCGTGCAGCGGTTCTTCACCGGGTTGAGCGAGTGACCTCGCGGTTCCGGTTACGCACCAGGGTGACGGCGAACGGCACTGCCACCGCCCCCATCAGCAGCCCTCCGGTGACCGCGGAGCCCGGCAGGCCGAAGAACACCGCGTGCGCGAGCACCGAGGAGAAGTACACCCACAGGTACAGCGCCGCCGCCGGGCCCGAGGGGCGTTCCTCGCGGCGCAGCAGCGCGTGCAGTGCCGCCACCACCAGCGCCGACACCAGCAGCCAGCCCGCGTAGTTGGTCAGCGGTATGCCCGGGACCAGCGGCAGCCCGGGCTCCGGGCGGAACCAGGTCCAGTGGCCGGCGTCGACCATCTGCGGGTCGAGGAACACATCCCACACCGTCAGGGCCACCGCACCCACTGCGACGACGGCCGGGCCGCGCACCGCGAGCGTCCGTGCCACCACCAGCGCGGGCCAGGCCATCATCACCCAGGCCATCGGCACCACCAGCGGCACACCGAGCATTTCGGCGCCGAGGGTTCCGGTGTAGGCGTAGGGCCCGAACGGCCAGCCGGTGGCCACCCCGACCGCCTCCGCCAGCAGCCCGCCACCGCCCGCGACCGCGATCAGCAACGCAGCCCCGGCGGCGCCGTGCAGCCGCGCGACGTCGGCGACGGCAGCGAGGAAGAAGACCATCACACTGCCGACCGTGACCTCGGTGCGCCACATCTCGGGGGTCAACGGGTAGGCGATCTGCACGAGGACAGCGGCGGCGACGAGCGCCCACACCAGGCGGTCTGCGGGTATCCGCACCCGCGCTCCGAGCAGGGGGCCGGCCAACGCCACGCAATACCTCCGCTGGTCGACGGTTCCGTAGAGTTTGCAGGTGCCCGCTGCGCGCCCGCCCAAAACTCTACGGGCACTCGTCGCCGCCGGATCGGCGCTGGCCGCGGCGGGGACCGCGCATGCGCTGGTCAACCGGCGGCTGCTGCGGCGCCCGCCGGACGTGCCGCCGGAGGTGTCCGCCCCGGTGTCGGTGCTGGTTCCGGCCCGCGACGAGGCGCACCGGATCGCGCCGACGATCCGCTCGCTGCTCGCCCAGCGGCGCCTTGCCGACGCCGAGATCCTGGTGCTCGACGACGGCTCCACCGACGGCACCGCCGACCTGGCGCGGCGGCTGGCCGGGTCCGACCCGCGGTTGCGGGTGCTGACCGGCGCGGCGCCGCCGCCCGGATTCCTGGGTAAACCGCACGCGTGCGCGCAACTGGCGGCCGCGGCCCGCGGCGAGATCCTGGTGTACGTCGACGCGGACGTGGTGCTCGCCCCGCATGCCGTCGCGGCCGCGGTGGCGATGCTGCGGGGGCCGCGGCCGCTGGACCTGGTGAGCCCGTGGCCGCGACAGGTCGCGGCGGGCGTGGCGGGCCGGCTGGTGCAGCCGCTGCTGGCGTGGTCCTGGCTGACCACCCTGCCGCTGCGGATCGCCGAGCGGTCCGCGCGGCCGTCGATGGCTGCGGCCAACGGGCAGTTCTTGCTGGTCGAGGCCGCCGCGCTGACCCGGGCGGGCGGCTGGCAGGCGGTGTCGGGCGCCGTCCTCGACGACATCGGGCTGGCCCGTGCGGTGCGCTGCACCGGCGGCCGGACCGGCATCGCCGACGGGTCGGCGCTGGCCACCTGCCACATGTACGCCACCGGACGCGAACTGCGCGAGGGCTACCGCAAGTCGCTGTGGGCGGCCTTCGGGTCACCGGCGGGAGCCGTCGCCGTCGCGGCGGCCCTGAGCGTGGTGTACGTCCTTCCCGCGGCCGCCGCGCTGACCGGGTCGCGCACCGGGGCGCTCGGCTACGGCGCCGCGGTCGCCGGACGCGCCCTGGCGGCGCGGTGGGGCGGTGGACCGGTGGACGCATTCGCCCATCCGCTGTCGGTGCTCGCCCTGCTGGGATTGCTGGCGTCGTCCTGGGCCGGCCGGGTGACGGGATCGCTGAGCTGGAAGGGCCGACCGGTATGAGCCGCATCGTCGTCGTCGGCGCCGGTCTGGGCGGACTGGCCGCCGCCGCCCGCCTCGCCGCGGCGGGGCACCGCGTCACGGTGTTCGAGAGCGCCCCGACCGTCGGCGGCAAGCTCGGCGTCGTGTCACGCGAGGGCTTCACCTTCGACACCGGCCCGTCGCTGCTCACCGTGCCCGACGTGCTCGAGCAGCTGTTCGCCGACACCGGCGGACCGGCCGACCTGCCGCTGACCCGCGTCGACCCGGCATGCGCGTACACGTTCGCCGACGGCACCACCCTTGCGCTGCCGCACGCCGCGGCCGACGTGCCCGCCGCATTCGATCGCGCCCTCGGCCAGGGTGCGGGGGAATCGTGGCGGCGGCTGCACGAGCGGTCGCGGCGGCTGTGGGAACTGGTCGGCGAGCCGGTGCTGCGCCGGCCGATCTCGGTGCCCGCGCTGGCCCGGATGAGTGCACGGCCGGCGGATCTACGGGCGGTGGCGCCGTGGTGGACGATCGACGGCCTCGGCCGCCGCATGCTGCCCGATCCGCGAATGCGGATGTGGCTCAACAGGTATGCCACCTACTCCGGGTCCGACCCGCGCCGCACGCCCGCGGTGCTCGGGGTGACGGCGTTCGTAGAGCAGGAGTTCGGCGCCTGGTATGTGCCCGGCGGGCTGCGCCGCATCGTCGACGCCGTCGAGAAGCGCTGCGGTGACCTCGGCGTCGAGATCCGCACCGGGACATCGGTCGACGAGGTGCTGGTGTCCGGCGGCCGGGTCCGCGGCGTGCGGGCCGCAGGGGCCGAGGTGGCCGCCGACATCGTGGTGAGCAACGCCGACGCGACGGTGCTGTACGACCGTCTGCTGCCGTCGGGCACCGCCACGGCCATGCGGCGGCGGGTGCGTCGGCACACCCGGTCGATGGCCGGATTCGTGCTGCTGCTCGGACTTTCGGGCCGACGGCCGGGAGCCGCGCACCGGGTCTACTTCCCGCGCGACTACGACGCGGAGTTCGACGCCATCTTCGGCCGCGTGCCGCAACCGGTCACCGACCCCACGGTGTACGTGCACGCCCCCGACGACCCCGCGCTACGCCCGGACGACGAGTCGGAGGGCTGGTTCGTCCTGGTCAACGCGCCCGCCCACGACCCGGGCCGGGGCGTCGACTGGGACGAGCCGGGCCTGCGCGAGCGCTACGCCGACCGCGTGCTCGACGTGCTGGCCGATCGCGGCGCCGACGTGCGCGATCGCATCCGGTTCGTCGAGGCGTCGACGCCTGCCGATCTGGAGCGCCGCACCGGCGCACCGGGTGGGGCGATCTACGGCTCGGCGTCGCACGGCCCGCGGGCGGCGCTGCGGCGGCCGGCCAACCGCGGCCCGCTGCCCGGGCTCTACCTCGTCGGCGGATCCGCGCACCCCGGCGGCGGCATCCCCCTGGTGCTGATGTCGGCCGAGATCGTCGCCGGCCTCATCGGGCGGGCGGGAACTCCGGCGGCATCGACCGCCGCACCCCGACCGTCAACTGGGCGAGCCCGACCACTCCGACGGCGGTCCACGTGACGGCCATCAGCAGGCCCCACCCCCAGCCGGGCGGCGGTACGCCTGCGGGGAACGCGGCGGCGCCCGCCGCCGCCAGCCCGACGACGATCAGCCGGGTCGGCCGTTCGGCGACGGTGACGGTCCCGACGCCGGGCATGCCGACGGCCTGCGCGCGCGCCCGCAGGTATTCGAGCAGGAACACCAGCGCCAGCGCCGCCGCCACCCACGCCGGCGGGGCGCCGAGCGCCAGCAGCACGCCGCCGAGCAGCAGATCGCCGAGGCGGTCGGCCATCGCGTCGACCACCGCGCCGAGCGGGCGGGCCCGGCCGGTGCGCAGCGCGACCGCGCCGTCGAGCCCGTCGAGCACCCCCGCGGCCGCGATCAGCGGCACGGCCACGGCGGGCCAGCCGGGGCCCGCGACAGCCGCCAGCGCAGCGCCGAGCGCGAGCACCCCGGTCACCGACAGCACGTCGGGCGGGATGCGGAGCACCGGACCGGCGGCCAGCGCGCGGACCATCCGCAACCAGCCTCGCACCACCGGAGACGGCCGCACCCCGTCGTGGCGTGCCGACCAGCCCTCGTCGTCGGCGGGGTCCTGCGGCCTCATGACGCCAGCCTGCCAGGGCGCGCGATGAGCCGGCTGCGCGACTTCGGGTCGGGGGTACGCAAGACCTTCCCGGGCAGCGACCTCGCCCTGTGGGCGGCCGGCGCCACCTACTTCGGGGTGATCGGCCTCGTCCCGCTGGCGCTGGCGTCACTGTGGGCGGTCGGCGGGCTCGTCGGCCACGACACCGTCACCGCCGCGATGGAGGACGCGATCGGCGGGCTGCCCGGCGGGCACGGGACGCCGGAGGCGCTGCGCACGCTGACGTCCGTCGCGCTGTCGATGTCATGGCTGCAGGCGCTGGTCGTGCTCTTCCCCGCCAGCCTCTACGGCGAGGGGCTGCGCCGGGCGTTCGTGCAGATGTCGGCCGCACGGGACACGCTGACGGGCTGGCGCGGCCGGGCGGGCCTGCTCGCGGTCGCGGCGGTCGCGCCGTTCCTGGTGCTCGCCGTGCTGGCCTCGGCCCGCTACGTCGGCCCGCTCTACGCCGCCGAGGGCTGGTCACTGGTGTGGGGTGTGGTGGTCGCGTTCCACATCGTCTGGGTCACGGTGTCGACCGCGCTGGTCGGGG
The DNA here is from genome assembly GCF_040674075.1 of Mycobacterium sp. NPDC050551. Lineage (NCBI taxonomy): Bacteria > Bacillati > Actinomycetota > Actinomycetes > Mycobacteriales > Mycobacteriaceae > Mycobacterium > Mycobacterium sp. NPDC050551. The sequence continues at coordinate 56,187 of NZ_JBFARC010000006.1, forward strand.
TGTTCGGCCTGATCGGCCCCGGCCGGATCGGCCTGCGGGCGTTGCTGATCGGCGCGTTCAGCACCGGGGCGATCCTGGCCGGCTTCCTGCAGGGATTCGTGCTGTTCCTGGCGATCCCGATCGAGTGGTCGGCGCCGTTCGGCGGGCTGCCGATCGTCGGCGCCGTCTCCGCCCTCGCGCTGTGGCTCTACCTCGTGCACATCCTGGTGCTGTGCGGGTTCCGGGCCACGGTGGTGCTCGACGAGACGCTGCGCGCCCGGTGAGTCATTCGGGCCAGCCGTTGTCCAGCACGATGTCGACGAAGTCGTCACGGACGAACGTGTCGTCGTAGCGGGCGAGCACGTCGGCGTTCATGGTGCCGAACGTCGTCTCGGGGCGGTGCCGCATGCCCTCGGTGAACGCATGCAGGATCCGGCGCTTGAAGTCGGGCCGCGGGTGAGCCGCGGTGACGGCGGCCAGCGCATCTTCGGACAGGTCGTCGCGGCCGATGCCCACCACGTCGGTCTCCACGCCGGCGATCACCAGCGCGGTCTCCGGGTCGAGGAACTCCGGGACGCCCGGGGTGGTGTGCAGCGCGATACCGAGCCACACCTTGCGGGCGGCGGCCTCGTCGACGCCGTGCTGCAGCAGGAAGTCCCGTGCCGCGTCGGCGCCGTCCACCTCGAAGCGCAGCCGCGAGGAGGTGCGGTACCGCTCGGTGAGCCCGAGGTCGTGAAACATCGCGCCGACGTAGAGCAGTTCGAGATCGGGTTCGAGGCCGCGGCGGCGGCCGTGCAGGGCGCCGAACAGGAACACCCGGCGGGAGTGGTGGAACAGCAGGTCGTCCTCCGCCTCGCGGATGACGTCGGTGGCGGCGCGCACCAGCGGGGTGTCGGGAATCTCGATGCCCGCGACGGTCGACGGGCCGGTGAGTGAATTGGTCATGACTCCAGGCTGCGCCCGGCAGAACCCATCGTGCCGTGGCGCAACTGCCGTCTTCCCCACAGAAACGGACACCGGGGTCACACTGGGTGCGTGGCCCAACTCGACGTCGTGCTGGTGGTGTTCGACGGGGTCAAGCTGCTGGACGCGGCGGGACCCGCGGAGGTGTTCGCGGAGGCGAATCGCTTCGGCGCGGACTACCGGCTGCACTTCGCCTCGGTGGACGGCTGCGACGTGACCACCTCGATCGGCACCAGACTCGCTGTGTCCGAACAACTCTCGTCGATCAAGGGAGCCGACACCGTATTGGTGGCCGGTGGCGACGAGCTGGTCGGCCGGCCCATCGACCCGCTGCTGGTCGACGCGGTCGGTGCGGTGGCCGCCAGGACGCGGCGGCTGGCCTCGATCTGCACGGGTGCGTTCATCCTCGCCAGGGCCGGCGTGCTCGACGGCAGGCGCGCGACCACACACTGGCGCCACACCCGCCGCCTCGCCAGGGCCTACCCGGCCGTCACCGTGGAACCGGACGCGATCTTCGTCCAGGACGGCGACGTGTACACCTCCGCCGGGGTGTCGGCGGGCATCGACCTCGCGCTGGCGCTGGTGGAGCAGGACCATGGCAGCGACCTGGTGCGGGAGGTGGCGCGATCGCTGGTGGTCTACCTCAAGCGGGCGGGCGGCCAGTCGCAGTTCTCGGTACTCGTCGACGCCGACTCGGGGTCGACGTCGGCGCTGCGGGTGGTCACCGACGCGATCAAGGCCGACCCGGGCGGGGACCACAGCGTGGGCAGGCTGGCCGCCACGGCGTCGTTGAGCACGCGGCAGCTGACCCGGCTGTTCCACGCCGAACTGGGGACGACGCCCGCGCGCTACGTCGAGAGCGTCCGCGTCGACATCGCCCGGGCCGCGCTCGACGCAGGCCACAGCGTCGCCGACAGTGCGCGACTGGGCGGGTTCGGCAGCACGGAGACGTTCCGCCGGGTGTTCGTCGGCACCCTCGGTGTCTCCCCGAAGGCCTACCGGGACCGGTTCCGGACCGCCGAACCGGCCTGAGCGCCACCGGTACGGGACAATCGGGACATGCCGGTGCGACAGCAGCCCCTCGGTCTGAGGGCGCGCAAGAAGATCCGGACCCGCGCCGCCATCCGGCGGGAGGCCTTCCGGCTGATCGAGGAGCAGGGCTTCGGCAACACCACCGTCGAGCAGATCGCCGATGCCGCCGAGGTCTCGGCGAGCACCTTCTTCCGGTACTTCCCCACCAAAGAGGCGGTGCTGCTCTCCGACGACCAGATCGCCCCCATCGTCGCGGCCTTCGTCGACGCCCCGGCCGACCTCGCGCCGGTCGCCGCGTACCGGTATGCGGTCGACGCGGTGTTCGGTGCGATGACGGCCGACGAACGCGACGACGCCATCGCAGGCCAGCGGCTGATGTACACGGTGCCCGAGGCCCGCGGACTGGTCTACACCGAGTACGTGCGGCTCATCGGGCTGATCACCGACGCCCTGGCCCTTCGGATGGGGCCGGACGTGGACGCCTTCGAGCGGCGGGTGATCGCCGGAGCGATCGTCGGGGTGCTCATCGCGACGTCCGACAACGAGCCGATGCCCGATGACCCGCTCTCGCGGGCACTGGAACTGCTCGACGCCAAGACCGACGCGGGCGCCCGCCCCTAGCGCGCCGCCCGGTTCCGGGCGGGGGAGTGGGGCGCCGGGCGGACGCCGTGGGCCAGGCCGTTGGCGGCGTGCAGTCCGGCCACGAAGTCGAGCAGCGGCCGCACCGTGCGGAATCGGTCCCTGCGAGAGGGTGCTTTGTACAACATCTTTCGATCGTGAACCGTCGCGCACGCCGATGACAGTGGCACTGAAGCCACACTTCGTTAACATAGTGACATGCACTCGGTGGCGGTCCTGGCCTACGACGGCATGTCGGGCTTCGAGTCCGGCATGGCCGCCGAGATCTTCGGCATGACCGAACTCTCCGAGCCGTTCTCCGCAGGCATCGAGCGGCCCTGGTACTCGATGAAGCTGTGCACCGCCACACCGGAGATCCGGATGCTGGGCGGCGCCACCGTGCGGTCCCCGCACGGACTCGACGGGCTGGCCGCCGCCGACACCGTGATCATCCCGAGCGTGCGCGACGTCACCGATCCCGCGTCGCCCGAACTCGTCGAGGCGATCGGCGCGGCCCACGCCCGCGGCGCGCGGCTGGTGTCGATCTGCTCGGGCGCATTCGCCCTCGCCGCGGCCGGTGTGCTGGACGGCCGCTCGGCCACCACGCACTGGATCTACGTCGACCAGCTCGCGCAGCGCCATCCCGCGGTCGACGTCGACCCCGCGCCGCTCTACGTCGACGGCGGCGACGTGCTCACCAGCGCGGGCTGCGCGGCCGGCCTCGACCTCTGCCTGCACATCGTCCGGACCGACCGCGGCGCACGGGTGGCCAACGACGTGGCCCGCCGGCTGGTGATCTCGCCGCACCGCGCCGGCGGGCAGGCCCAGTACATCGAGACGCCGGTGCCGGAACCGGCCACCGACGGCCGCATCGCCGCCGGAATGGCCTGGGCGCTGGAGCATCTCGACTCACCCATCACCCTCGACGAGCTGGCCGCCCGCTCGGCCTTGTCGCGGCGCAGCTACCTGCGGCAGTTCACCAAGGCGACCGGCACCACGCCGATCAGGTGGCTGATCGAGCAGCGCATCCAGGCCAGCCTGGCGCTGTTGGAGTCGTCGTCGCTGTCGATCGAGCAGATCGCCGCACGGGTGGGCTTCGAGTCGGCCGTCACCTTCCGGCACCACTTCGTGCGGCAGCTGCGGACCACGCCGAGCGACTACCGCGGCGCCTTCACCGGTCAACCGCGATTCGACGGCGGTGCTGCCGGGTACAGGACGGTTCGCGGGAGAAGCGGCTGATCGGCCCGCAGGCACAGCCGGTCCGGCCCTAATGTGGTCCCCGGCGTCGTCCTCACCCGAGGACCACGTGCAGACGGCGGAGAGGACGTGCGGTGGTCGCTGAGCACACGCCGCCGGACTCCGCCGAGGCGGCGATCTTCACCGTCGACAAGGTCGTCGGCCGGGACCTCGCCAGGGTGAACTGGGCGGCGACCCCACTCGGGGTGCCCGCGCAGTGGCCGCAGAGCCTGCTGACCGCCGTGAGCATCCTGCTGTCCTCGCGCTTCCCGATGTGGATGGCGTGGGGACCGGAGCTGACGTTCTTCTGCAACGACGCCTACCGCCGCGACACCCTGGGCCGGAAGTACCCGTGGGCGCTCGGCAGGCCCGCCAACGAGGTGTGGTCGGAGATATGGCCGGACATCGGCCCCCGCATCCAGCGGGTGCTCTCGACGGGCGAGGCGACCTGGGACGTCGCGCTGCTGCTGTTCCTGGAGCGGGCGGGCTACCGCGAGGAGACCTATCACACGTTCTCCTACAGCCCGCTGCGCGACGACGACGGGGACGTGGTCGGCATGCTGTGCGTGGTCAGCGAGGACACCGAACGGGTGATCGGCGAACGGCGGATGGCCACGCTGCGCGACCTCGGCTCCGACACCAGTGTGGTGCGCTCCGAGCGGCAGATGCTGAACTTCGCCGCCACCCAGCTCGAACGCAACCTCAGCGATCTCCCGTTCAGCCTGACCTACCTGTTCGGCGACGACGGTGCGGCGCGGCTGGTGGGCGCCAGCGGTGTGCCCGCCGGCCATCCGGCCGCACCGGAGGTGCTGGCGGCCGACGGGTTCGGGGTGTGGCCGATCGACGAGCCCGCCCTCGGCCGGTCGGTGCTGATGAATCTGGACTCCGAGTCGCTGACCCTGCCGACCGGCACCTGGACCGAGCCGCCCGCACAGGCGCTGGTGGTGCCGCTGCAGCAGCAGGGCGACGCCCCGCTCGGATTCCTGGTGGCCGGGCTGAACCGGCACCGCAGGCTCGACGAGAGCTACCGCGGCTTCGTCGAACTGGTTGCCGGGCACGTGGCCGCAGGCGTCGGCAGCGCGCGCAGCTACCAGTCCCAGCAGCGCAGGGCCGAGGAGCTCGCGGAGCTCGACCGGGCCAAGACGACGTTCTTCTCCAACATCAGCCACGAGTTCCGCACACCGCTGACGCTGATCCTCGGGCCGGTCAACGACCTACGCGGGCGCACCTCGGATTTCGACGACCAGACCCGCGACGAGCTGGAGCTGGTGCACCGCAACGGACTACGGCTGGCCAAGCTCGTCAACACGCTGCTCGACTTCTCCCGCATCCAGGCCGGCCGGATGCGGGCGCATTTCGAACCGGTCGACCTCGGCGTCGTCACCGCCGAGCTGGCCAGCGTCTTCCGGTCGGCCGTCGACCGCGCAGGCCTGGCGTTCCACGTGGACTGCCCGGCGCTGCCCGAGGACGTCTACATCGACCGCGACATGTGGGAGAAGGTGGTGCTCAACCTGCTCTCCAATGCGCTGAAGTTCACCTTCGACGGCGCGATCTCGATCCGGGTGAGCGCCGACGACGCCGGCGCGGTGGTCACGGTCACCGACACCGGCACCGGCATCCCGGAGGCCGAGATGCCGCGCCTGTTCGAACGGTTCCACCGCATCGAGAACGCCAGGGCGCGTTCCACCGAGGGCAGCGGAATCGGGCTGGCCCTGGTCAAGGAGCTCGTCGGGCTGCACGACGGCACCATCACCGCCGACAGCACCGAGGGCGCGGGCACCACCTTCACCGTCCGGTTGCCGTTCGGGGCGGCGCACCTGCCGGTGGCCGACCTGATCTCGCCCGACGCCGCGCGGCCCGCGTCGGGCATCGCCGACCCGTACGTGCAGGAGGCGCTGCGCTGGCTGCCCGGCGGAGCGGATTCCGAGGCGGCCCGCGTCGGGACGGGCATGCCCGTGGCCGTCCCGTCCTCCGGCCCCCCTGCGCGCGTGCTGGTGGCCGACGACAACGCCGACATGCGCGAATACCTGACCAGCCTGCTGCATTCGGCCGGCTACGAGGTCAGCACCGTCATCGACGGCCGCGAGGCACTGGAGGCGGTCCGTTCGGAGCCGCCGGACCTGCTGATCAGCGATGTCATGATGCCGCGGCTCGACGGGCTCGAGCTGCTCGCCGCCCTGCGCGGCGACCAGCGAACGGCCGCCCTTCCTGTGCTGTTGCTGTCGGCGCGGGCCGGCCAGGAGGCCTCCATCGAAGGCCTGCAGGCCGGCGCCGACGACTACCTGGTCAAGCCGTTCGCCGCCGCGGAGTTGCTCGCCCGGGTGCGCGCCAACGTGGAGATGGCGCGGTTGCGCAACCACCACGCCGACTGGCGGTCGGCGTTGATCGACTCGCTGCAGGAGGCGTTCTTCGTCTGCGACGAGAACGGGGCCTTCGTCGAGGTCAACTCGGCGTTCGCCGACATCCTCGGCTACGGCGCCGACGGGCTGCCCTACGAACCCGTGCAGCCGTGGTGGCCCGACGCCGACACCGACCCTGAGGCGCACCGCCAGAGCGCCGAGGTGCTCGAGGCGCTGCTGAACCAGACGCACGGCAACCACAAGATCCCGGTGAACCACCGTGACGGCCACCGGCTCTGGATCACCGTGAGTTTCAACCAGGCCGAGGACCCCGACAGCGGCCGGCGGGTGATGGTCGGCACCATCCGCGACGTCACCGCCGAGCACTATGCGGTGCAGCGCGAGACCGCGCTGGCCGCGCTGAATCAGGAACTTTCCCAGGTCGACACGTTCGACCAGGCGATACGGGCGGCCGCCGAGGTGCTGCGCGGCGTCTGGCACGCCCGCCGGGTGCTCGCGCTCATCTTCCCGGCGCGGCGCGAGGTCCGGGAGACCGCGGGCCCGCCGGCCCTGGTGTGTGCGGGCGAGCCAGCGGAATGGACGGAACTGCCTGCCGCGCACAGGGATTCGATCCTGGCTCTCTGCGACGCGGAGACGCTGAACATCAGCACGTCGGAACCCGGCACCGTCGGCATCGCGCTGCGCAACCCGCGTGGACTGCTCGTCGTCTGGATCGAGCTGTCGGAGGACCGGCCGTTCACGCGGCAGGACCACACCCTGCTGACGGTGCTCGCCGGCCGGCTCTCCCAGGGGTTGCAGCGGGTGCACCAGTTCGACACGCAGCGGGAGACCGCGCTGGCCCTGCAGCACGCGATGCTCGGTCCGTCCCGGCTGCCCGGCGGGTTCACCGTGCGCTACCACCCGGCGAGCAGTCCGCTGCAGGTCGGCGGCGATTGGTACGACGTCGTCAACCTCGACGACGGCCGGGTGGCGATGATCGTCGGCGACTGCGTCGGGCACGGGCTGGCGGCCGCCACGGTGATGGGACAGCTGCGCAGCGCCTGCCGGGCACTGCTGCTCGACGAGCCGAGCCCGGCGGCGGCGCTGGCGAAACTCGACCGCTTCGCTGCCAGGCTGCCGGGGGCACGCTGCACCACCGCGTTCTGCGCGGTGCTCGAACCCGGGACCGGTGAGCTGGTGTACTCCAGCGCCGGCCACCCGCCGCCCGTGATGGCGCAGGCCGACGGCGAGCTGACGATCCTCGACGACGGCCGTGGCTTCCCGCTGGCGGTGCGCCCCGGCGAGCCCCGCCCGGAGGTGCGCCGGACGATACCGGCGCGCGCCACCCTGCTGCTCTACACCGACGGCCTGGTGGAACGGCGCCGGGTGTCGCTGGACCAGGGCATCGCCCGGGCCGCCGAGGTGGTTCAGCAGGGGCGTCCGGCGCCGCTGGAGGAGCTGGCCGACGAGATCATGGACCGGCTCACCCCGGTCGACGGCTATCAGGACGACGTCGCGCTGCTGCTGTACCGGCAGCCCGGTCCGCTGGAGATGGAGTTCCCCGCCGAGGTGGGGCAACTCGCGCACACCCGCACCGCGATGCGCGAGTGGCTGGATCGCGCAGGCGTGGCGCCGGAGCAGGCATACGACACGCTCATCGCGACGGGCGAGGCGGTGGCCAACGCGATCGAACACGGCCACCGCGACCGGCCGCACGGCACCGTGACGCTGAGTGCCACCGTCCTGGTCGACCGGCTGAGGGTGCGGGTGGTCGACACCGGCGCGTGGCGGCCGCCGCGGGCGGTCGCCGACGTCAGCAGGGGCCGGGGGATCACCCTGATGAAGGGCTTGATGGACGATTTCGCGATCGACAGCGACGAGGCAGGTACCACGGTTAATCTGTCGACGAGGATCATGTGATGGCCACCCCACTGAGTCTGGACACCCAGCGGATCGACGGCACCGTCGTGTTGACCGCTGCCGGGGAGATCGACCTGAGCAATGTCGAGGAATTCAGCCAGGGCCTGACCGGTGCCGCGCAGACCGCGGGCGCGGGAGCGGTGACCGTCGACCTCAGCGCCGTCCGCTACGTCGACAGCGCCGCCATCAACGCCCTGTTCACCATCGCCGATGTGTCGGACCGGCTGCGCTTGATCGTGCATCCCCTGCTGATGCGGGTGCTCGACATCAGCGGGCTGACCCAGCTCGCGACCGTCGAGGCAGCCCGGGTGGACGGCGCGGGTTAGGTTCCGCCGCGGTGTGACGACCGCGATATTGTTAGGGCACTAACTAAGCGGGTACGATCTAGTCGTGCCCCCATCCACCACCGCGGAGATCGATCCGCTCGCCCTCGAGCAGCAGGTGTGCTTCGCGCTCGCGGTGACCAACCGTGCCGTGCTCGGGGTGTACCGGCCGCTGCTGGAACCCCTGGGGCTGACCCACCCGCAGTACCTGGTGATGCTTGCGCTGTGGGATCACCGCAAGGCGGCCGCCGCGGACGACCCGCCGCTGTCGGTGAAGCAGATCGCCTCGGCGCTGCAGCTGGATTCGGCCACGCTGTCGCCGATGCTCAAGCGGCTGGAAGCACTCGGGTTCATCTCCCGCACCCGTAGCGCCGCCGATGAGCGGTCCACCCACATCGCGCTGACCGAGGCGGGGGCCGCCCTGCGCACCCGTGCACTCGAGATCCCGCCCGCCGTCGTCGCGCGGCTCGGAGTCGACCTCGCCGAACTCGAGGAACTGCGCCGGGTGCTGACCCGGATCAACGCCGCCGCCGTCGCGGCGGGCGCCCTCACCCCCTGACCACCGACCACCACCAGGAGCCACCATGGCCACCACCGAACCCACACTGTGGCAGCGCATTCCCTACGCCTACGGACGCCGCCTGCCGGACGCGATGCGCGCCTGGGTCGCCGAGGACCTGGCCGGGCAGGGCGCGGTGCGCCGGCACATGATCCGGATGGCGATCCCGCCGTTCCTCGTGCTCGCACCGTTCTGGCTGTTGCCCACGTCGTTCTACGTGCGGCTGGAGATGACCGCGCCGATCTTCATCTGGGCGGTGCTGATGTCGCTCGCGCTGAACAAGGTCTGGCGACGGCACCGGCTGGCGCAGCACGGGATCGACCCGAATCTGGTCGACCAGCTCAAGCGGCGCAGGGACGCGCACATCCATGAGGACTACGCACGCCGGTTCGGGCCACGCCCGGAGGAAGCGAAGTGGCAGTCCAACAGCAGTCCGTTCTGACCTCCGCTTCACGGAGGGATGCAGGCGCCGGCCGCCGGTAGGCTGCGGGCGCCCATGTTCATCGTCATCCTGACCGCCGTCCTGGCCCTGATGCATCTGTACCTGTGGAAGCGGCTGATCAGGGACACCACCCGGCCGGGGCGGGTGCGATGGGCGCTCACGGCCGCCCTGGTGGTCTGCGCACTGCTGCTGGTCGCCGCACTGGTGGTACCGCGGACCTTCGGGGTGACGAGCCTCGGCAGGTTCGCGTGGCCGGGCTTCCTGTGGTTCGGCCTCGCCGCCTACCTGTTCCTGACGTCGCTCGTGCTCGAACCCGTCCGGCTGCTGCTGCGCGGCTGGGTCCGGCGCGGCGCGACGGAGGCTGCCGAGGCTGCCGAGCCCGAAGCCGCCGAGCCGTCGTCGCCGGTGAACCGCAGGCTCTTCCTCGCCAGGGCCGGCGCCGTCGCCGCCGGAGCCGCATCCGTGAGCCTGGTCGGTGTCGGCGCCACCCGGGCGCTCGGCCCGCCGGACGTCCTGGCTGTGCCGGTGCGCCTGCGCCGCCTCGACCCCGCGTTCACCGGCTTCCGCATCGCGGTGGTGTCCGACATCCACCTCGGCCCGCTGGCCGGCCGCCGCCACACCGAGCGCATCGTCGAGACCATCAACGCAGCCGAGCCGGATCTGGTGGCGATCGTGGGCGACCTGGTGGACGGCAGCGTCGCCGAACTCGGCTCGGCGGCCGAACCGCTGCGCGATCTGGCGTCGCGCGAGGGCACGTTCTTCGTGACCGGCAACCACGAGTACTTCGTCGACGAGCCGGCCCAGTGGCTCACCGAGCTGGACCGGCTCGGCGTGCACGTGCTGCGCAACGAGAACACCCCGATCCGCCGCGGGGCGGCGGCCTTCGACCTGGCCGGGATCAACGACCTCGCCGGCAGGTCACGCTCCGACCCGCCCGACTTCGACCGCACACTCGCCGGCGTCGGCGAGGCCAGGCCGACGGTGCTGCTCGCGCACCAGCCGATCATGGTCGGCGAGGCCGCCGCCCGCGGCGTCGACCTGCAGCTGTCGGGCCACACGCACGGCGGGCAGATGTGGCCGTTCCACTACGTGGTGCGGCTCGTGCAACCCTCGCTGGCCGGGCTGTCCACCGTCGACGACACCCAGCTGTACGTGTCGCGGGGCGCGGGGTTCTGGGGGCCGCCGGTCCGGGTGGGCGCGCCGCCGGACGTCACGGTCCTCTCGCTGAGCCCGCAGGCCTGATCCGCCGTCACACTTCCCGCGGCGCATTCGGGTCCGCGACGCTGAGCGACCGCCTAGCATGCATCGATGCCATCAACGACGACGCGGCCGGGCATCTGCCGGATCTGCTCCGCGCACTGCGGCGTGCTCGCGACGGTCACCGACGGGCGGCTCACCAAGGTCACCGGCGATCCGGACAACCCGATGTTCAAGGGCTACAGCTGCGCCAAGGGCCGTGCGCTGCCCGAGATCCACAACAACCCCGCCCGGCTGCTGCACAGCCGCAAGCGCAGGCCCGACGGTGAGTACGAGCCGGTCGAGTCCGGCGTCGCGATGGACGAGATCGCCGCCCGGCTGCAGGCGCTGATCCAGGCGCACGGACCCCGGTCGGTGGCGCTGTACCTGGGGACCAACGGGCTGCCCTACCCCGCCTCGGCGCTGATGGGCAACGCCTTCATCCGGGCGATCGAATCGCCGATGTTCTTCACCGCCAACACCATCGACCAGCCCGGCAAGCAGATCGCGCTGGCCGCCCACGGCCACTGGCTCGGCGGTGACGTCGATTTCGGCGAGGCCGACAGCTGGCTGCTGATCGGCACCAATCCGCTGGTGTCCAAGGCGATCGGGATCCCGGGCCAGAATCCGGCGCAGAATCTCAAGGCCGCCGTCGGCCGCGGCATGAAACTCATCGTCATCGACCCGCGCCGCTCACAGACGGCCGCGCGTGCGGCGATCCACATCCAGCCCCGACCAGGCACCGACGCGGTGATCGTCGCGGGCATCATCAACATCATCATCAACGAAAAGCTCTGCGACTGGGACTTTCTCACCGAGAACGTCGACGGCTTCGAGGCGCTGGCCGAGGCGGTGTCCGGGTTCACCCCGGCCTACGTCGCCGACCGCGCGGACATCCCGGAGCAGCAACTCGTCGACGCGGCAAGGATGTTCGCGACACACGGCACGCGCGGCGGCATGGTCAACGCGGGCACCGGCGCGAACTTCGCGATGCACGGCAGTGTGCTCGAGTATCTCTGCCTGTGCCTGACGACGATCTGCGGGCGCTGGCAGCGGGCAGGCGAACGGGTGACGCGGCCGAACACCCTGTTGCCGGCCTTCACCGCGAAGGCTCAGCCGCATCCGCCCTACGAGGGCTGGGGCTACGGCGAGCGGCTGCGGGTGCGCGGGCTGACCGACACCGTGGCGGGGATGCCGACGGCCGCACTGGCCGACGAGATCCTGCTGGAGGGTGAGGGGCAGGTCAAGGCGCTGATCTGCATCGGCGGCAACCCGATGGCGGCGTGGCCGGATCAGCGGAAGACCTTGCGGGCGCTCGAGGGACTCGACCTGCTGGTCACCCTGGACACCGAGATGTCGTTGACGTCGCGGCTGGCCGACTACGTCATCGCTCCGCGCATGCAGATGGAGACGCCGGCGATGACGATGGGCAGCGAGCTCATCAAGTACTACGCCAGCGGAACCGGCATCCCGGCGGCCTATGGGCAGTACGTGCCGCGGCTGATTGATCCGCCCGCCGGCTCGGACCTCATCGAGGAGTGGCAGTTCTTCCTCGGCCTGGCTCAGCGGATGGGGCTGGACATGTGGTTCGTGAACTTCTTCGGAGGAGGCGGCGGCCGGTTCATGGAGTCGCCGCCGATCGTGCTGAACATGAACGGCGACACCCGGCTCACCACCGAGGAACTGTTCGAGCAAATGTGCGCGACATCGCGCATCCCGTTCGACGAGGTGCGCAGCCATCCGCACGGAAAGATCTTCGACGTCGACGCGGTGGTGGCGCCCCGCGACGCCGACTGCACCGCCAGGCTCGACATCGGCAACGGCCAGCTGCTCGCCGAACTCGTCGCCATCCGAGCCGAGGAATCCCTTGCTGCGCAGCATGACCCGACATTCCCGTTCCGCCTCATCCCGCGGCGGCACGGCAACTTCATGAACTCCTCCGGCACCAATCTCGCCGCCCTGCACCGCGGCAAACCCTACAACCCCACCTACATGCATCCCGAGGCGATGGCGGCGCTCGGGCTTCTGACCGGGGCCCTGGTCACCGTGACGTCGCCGCACGACAGCATCCCCAGCGTCGTCGAGGCCGACGACTCGCTGCGTCCCGACGTCGTCGCCATGCATCACGCCTTCGGCGGACTGCCCGCCGAGGACGACGAGGTCCGAGACCGCGGCAGCAACGTCGGCCGCCTGGTGCCCACCGATGTGGAGTACGACGCGATCACCGGCCTGCCGCGGCAGGGCAACATCCCGGTCAGCGTGACGCCACGCACCTGAGCTGTTGTCAGGCAGCGCGTGTCATCGTCACCGGTTTCGCGCGTCTGCCGGGCGGTGGTGGCGCGGTGGAATGGTGGGTGGCACCGGTGGGGGTGGTGAAGGCGGCGGTGTGGGTGCCGTCGATCTCGGTGGTGGTGACCTGCCAGCCGTCGGCTTCTTTGGTGTAGTTGCAGGCCGCGCATTCGCCGAGGCCGTTGAGTGCGCTGGTGGGTCCGCCGTGGTGGTGGGGCTGGGCGTGGTCGTGGTGGCGGATCGGGGCGTCGCAGTACGGCGTGCGGCAGGTCTGGTCGCGTAGGTCGATGAACGTCGCGAGTGCTTTGGGGAAGCAGCGGGATCGGGACTCCATCGCCACCAACGCATTACTTCGCGGGTGCCGGTAGAGCCGGCGCAGGGTGGCCTCGGACCGTTTGTCGGCGACGGCGTCGTGGACCATTCGGCGGGCGACGGGAGCGGGGATCGGTCCGTGGCCCTGCAAGTGCGCGGGTTCGGTGTCGCCGCCGAGCAGGGTCTGATCGGAGATCACCAGGTTGACCGCGACCGGCGCCGCGACGTCGGCGGGGGTGCCGGTGATGCGTTCGACGAGGGTGTCGGCCATGACCTGTCCGCGGGAGCGGTCGTCGAAGGTGGTGTCGGCGGCGCGTTTCAACGCGGCGTAGACACCGACTCCTTGGGCGACGGGCAGCAGCGCGGTCACGTAGGTCATGGTGTCGGGGGCGGGGCGGATGGTCACGGTGCGTTCGGTGACCGCCTTGGTGGCGCGGTCGACCACTGCGCGAGCATCCAACCGGTAGGCGATTTTCTTGGCTTCGGCTTCGATCCGTGCGTCGCCGAGACCCTCGAGCGCGCGGATGTCCCGGCACATCTCGTTGTCGAGTGCGCGGCGGTCTTCGACGGACAGGCAGGCCGATTCCCGCACGATGAGGGTGGCCCGCCACTCGGAGAGTGCCCCGCACTCCAGTGCGCGCAGGGTGTGGGGCATTTCGTGGACCAGGGCGCGGGCGAATCCGAGGTGCCGCCCACCCTGGTTGGGTGACGCCCGCCGGGCGAGGGCGACTTCGCCCGCCAGGCCCCGACCTCGCTTGGCGGCGGGCACTCCGGCCGCGGCTTCGGCGGCGCGACGCATCTGGTCCAGTTCTGCGGCCACCTTGGCCTGTCCGGCCGCTGCGGCGGCTTTCGCCGATTCGAGTTCGGTCAGGCGTGTGATCAACCGGGCCTCGTCGGCGCCGTTCGGCACGATAGCCAGCTCTTCGAACATGCGTGCGAGTCTATCGGCAACCACCGACAAGCCGAGCTGCTTCGTCCACGGCCTGATATCGGCCGCCTAACGATTGAGTCATCCTTCGATGTCGGCCCTCGCGCAACGGGAGTCGCCGTGGTCAGGTGGACGGTGATGACCGCTACCCGTTCCGCGTTGCGCCGCCCGGCCCTGGCCGCGGCGGCGGTCCTCGCGCTGGTGTTCGCCGGCGCCGACCAGCTGGCGACGGCCGCGCCGTCTTCCGACGCACAGGGCTTCGTCGACTCCACCGCGCGGTGCGCCGCGCCTGACACGGCAGTCGCCTTCGGCCGGACCGACAGCTCGCGGATCGCGATCTGCGAGAGCCCGGACGGTGAACTCGAATACCGCGGCGTGCGGGTGCGCGACGGCGCCAAGCTGATCCTGTCCGCGACCCGGTCGGGCGACGACTTCGTCGCCGAGAGCGGCGACGCCGCCTACACCGTCTCGCGCTCGGCGCTGATGGTCAGCATCGAGGAGAAGATCGTCCGCGACGAACCGATGGTGGAGTACCACGGCCCGGACTCGGCCGAAGCCGAGCCGTCGCCCACCCCGTCGAAGCCCCTGCCCCCGCCGCTGCCCGCCGAGGTCGGCGGCAGCAGCTAGGCCGCACGGCCGCCGCCCCGCCCTGACGCGGGCGTCGATCTTGAATTAGGTGCTCACTGTCCGCCGTGGGCGACCTATAGTCGTCTGGGCAACTCGTGTGGGGGTGAGAGCGTGAACAGCGATCCGCAGGATCCAGGGACTCCGGGACCCGATCCCGCCGGTCAGAGTGGCTCGGGTGCGGACCCGACGCCGCCCACCGTCGGCTCGGCGGCCGGGCAGCCGCCCGAGGTTCCGCCGCCACCACCGCCCACCCGCGGCGTCATCCGGACGCAGGAGCCGGGCATGACGCGGCCCCGCCAGCCCACCGTTGCCGAGGCCCGCGCCCGCGACAAGGCGAAGAAGGCCCGCGAAGCGGCGGAACGGTTCGCCGCCGAGCAAGCCGAGAAGCAGGCCGAGAAGGCACGTAAACGCCGCAAGGCGCTGATGGGCACCGCGGCGGTGGTCGGCGTCGTCGGCGTCGTCGCCCTCGGCTACACCCTGCTCAGCGACGACGACGAAGAGGTCGCCGCCAGCTGCGTGCGCGACGGCAGCAACGAGGTGGTGCCCGACAGCTACTGCAGCTCCGGCAGCAGTTCCGGGTCGGGCGGCGTGTTCATCTACGCGGGTTCGCCGTACCGGTACTACTACGGCGGGTCCAACCGCGGCGTCGGAACGATCGCCTCCGGCGGCACCCTCGAGCTGCCCAAGGGCACCTCGGCCAAGACCAAGTCCGGCACCTCCATCAAGCGCGGTGGCTTCGGCTCATCGTCGAGTTACGGCAGTTCGGGCAGCTGAATGCGACGTGAACGACGCGCTCCCCGGCCGGACTGGGAGCAGATCGTCGCCGCCCAGGGGATGTGCTTCGGCACCCCGGCCCGCCTCGCCGACGGCAGCGCGCGCCCGTACTGGGACGAATCGGTGCACTACGTCTTCGACATGGACGAGGTGCTGTCCATCGAGGCGAGCGTCGAGGTGCTGCACTCGATGTGCCTCAACGCCGTCGAACACGTGGTGCTCACCGAGCGTTTCGCCGACTTCGGCCTGCCGGACTGGAGCTGGGAACCCATCGCCGCGTCGTGGCGGCGCAGCGATCCGCACCTCTACGGCCGCTTCGACCTGCGCTACGACGGCAGGCGTCCGCCCGTGCTGCTGGAGTACAACGCCGACACCCCCACCAGCCTGCTCGAGGCCGCGATCCTGCAGTGGCACTGGAAGACCGACGTCTACCCCGAGGGCGACCAGTGGAACTCGCTGCACGAGAAGCTGGTCGAACGGTGGGGTGAGATCCGGCCTCAATTGATGGGCGCCGAAACACATTTCACGTGGTCATCGGCCGACGAGAGCGGCGAGGACAACGTCACCCTGGCCTACATCCAGGAGTGCGCGGCCGAAGCGGGCCTGCACACCGTCGCGCTGGCCATCGAGCAGATCGGGTTCGACGAGGAGCTCAACCGCTTCGTCGACCTCGAGGAGGCGCCCATTTCGTCACTGTTCAAGCTCTACCCGTGGGAGTGGGTGCTCGACGACGACTTCGGCCGTCGGGTCGTCGAACTGCTGCCCGAGACGATGTGGGTGGAGCCGCTGTGGAAGACGCTGCTGAGCAACAAGGCGATCCTGGCGGTGCTGTGGGAGATGAACCCCGGCCATCCGAACCTGCTGCCTGCCTACCTCGACGACCCGCACGAACTCACCGAGTACGTGCGCAAGCCCAAGCTCGGCCGTGAGGGCGCCAACATCACGATCGTCGGCCCCGGCTTCGAGACCCAGACCGGCGGGGTCTACGGCGAAGAGGGCTACGTGTACCAGCTGCTCGACCCGCTGCCCGAGTTCGACGGCATGCGCCCCTGCCTGGGGACGTGGATCGTGGGCGACGAATCGGCCGGGCTGGGCATCCGCGAGACCGCGGGACTGATCACCGACGACGGCGCAGCCTTTGTGCCACATCGCATTCCACTATGACCCGAGGAGAACCCATGTTGCTGGCCGCCGAGCTCGAGCCCGGATACTGGTCGATCGTCGGCCACGGTGTCGCGGCGATCGCGCTCTACACGATCGTCGGCATCGCCCTGATGGTGCTGGGCTTCTTCATCATCGACTGGACCACCCCCGGTCCGCTGCGCACGCTGGTGCAGGCCGGCAGGCCGAACGCCGCGGTGGTCGCCGGCTCGGGTGCGCTGTCGATGGCGCTGATCGTGGTGCTGGCCATCTTCAGCTCCTCCGGGGATCTCATCGAGGGGCTGCTGCGCACACTGGTCTTCGGTCTGGTCGGCCTTGCCGCGCAGGCGCTTTCAGTGCGGTTGATTCACGTGGGCACCGGGATCGACATCGGCGACGTGCTGGCGGCCGAGGTGTACGTGCCGCAGGTGTGGGTGATCGCGGCGTCCTACTTCGCCTTCGGCATCATCATCGCTGCGGCGATTCTGTAGCAGGCTCTCCCGGCTTCGGATCCGACGGCTTCTCCTCCGCCGGTTCGGCTCTCGAGTCGAAGTGCACGCTGACGCGTTGAAAACCCTTCACCCGCTCCGCTTTCGCCTTGCGGGTGTAGGTGCGCCGGTCCGCTGAGGTGAGGTCGACGGCGTCGGTGAACGGGGTGAGCAGCGCCCGCGGGTACAACCGGTCGACGAGCACCACGTTGATCTGCGCGCACATCACCAGGCTGACCGAGAGCAGGTAGAGGAACGCCAAAAGCCCCAGCACCAGGGCGAACACACTGTTGGTGGCGCTGGACCTCGCCACCACGCTCCCGACGTAGCCGGTACCGAACGACTGCAGGAGCTGCCACAGCACCGCGGCGGTCAGCGCGCCCGGCAGCACCTGGCGGTAGGTCACATGCCGGGCCGTGGTGACCCGGAACGCCACCAGGCAGATGAACGCGTTGATCACGACGGCCGACACGATCAGGCCGGCCTTGCCCCACCAGCCGAGGGTTTCGGTGGCCCGGCCCGCCGCGGACAGCACGGTCGCGGTGATCGCCGCCGTCCCTAGCACGAGCAACAGCAGCAGGCTGCGCAGCCGCGAGCGGATCGGGTCGGGCCGGTTGTTGCGCGGCACCGCCCACACCGTGTCCATCGCGTTCTGCACGGCCTGCCCGACGCCGAGCCCACCGTAGAGGGCACCGGCGATGCCGATCACCACGGCCACCGCGCCGCCGCTGAGCTCCTCGGGTGTCTGCAGCTGACTGCCGATCACCGGCAGCTGTCCGATCGCGGACTGCACCACCTGCTGCTGCAGGTCGGGCTGTCCGACCAGCAGCACACCGACCGCCGTGGTGAGCAACAGCAGCAGCGGGAACATCGACACGAACGCGTAGTAGGTGATCAGCGCGGCGAGGTAGCCACCCTGGTCGTCGATGTACTTGTAGACCACCGCGATCGCGAAACCGACAGCGCGGTTGCGCTGCTGCAGTCTGTCGAGCCAGCCCACCATGTACGGACTCCCTGACGTGCGGATGGCCGGTTGCTGCGCTCGGAACTACCCGTTATCGCGGCGGTCCAAGCGCCCGGCCCGCCAGTGCCGGAATCCGCGGTGTGCGGCGAACGCGCCGGCGACGGCCGTCACGCACCAGACGGCGATGGCCGCATAGATCAGCGGTGAGGACAGGTCACCGATGGAGGCGCCGAGCGCGGTGTAGACGAACGCCCGCGGCACCGATCCGATCAGCGCACCCGCGGCCATCTGCCAGACCGGCACCCCGAACGCGCCGAAGGCGTAAGAGGCCAGCGCGTCGGAGATGCCGGGAACGAAGCGCTGACCGACGACGGCCCACAGCCCGTGCCGGGCGATCTGGGCCTCGATGCGTCCGGCGCGCTCCGGCCCGAGAAGGCCCATGGCGCTGTCGCGACCCGCCCGCCGGCCGAGCAGGCTGGTGATGACGGCCGTGCCGACCGTCGCGCCCAGCGTGACGAACAGGCCGAGCACCGGGCCGAACAGCGCACCGCTGCCTGCGGCGAGCAGCGGCCCCGGCACGAACACCGCGCCGAGCACCGCCGACACCACCACATAGGTCAGCGGTGCGACCGGGCCGGTGGCGGCCACCGCCTGCCGCACTCCCTCGACGTCGACCACCCGCGTCACCGCGACGACGTAGAACAGCGTCAGCAGCAGCGCGGCGAAGAGCGCCAGTCGCAGGATGTGCCTGCGCCGGTTCGGCGCCGCGGCGCCGTCGTCGTCGTCGGCGGAGTCGGTCATGTCATCCGCGATCCTGCCGCACCGGCACTCAGAAGCTGAGCTGCCGGTAGCGCTGCAGCCTGCGCAGCCCGGCCGCGGACACCGCGCCCTCGGCCGGGCGCAGTGCGGTCGTCATCTGCGTGCGCACCTCGTCGGTGTCGAACGACGTGCCGATCGCCACCAGCCCGTTGACCGCGGGCGCACGGTCGGCGGTGCTCACATGGATCGACGTGCCGACGACGTTCACCACGTAGCCGCGCGTGCGGGCCCGGAAGCGGACGGCGACGGTGCCCTTGAGCCGGTAGACGCCTGCGGGCCGCTGCTCGAGCAGGTCGACCAGCGCGCCGGGGTCGACGCCTCCGCTGCCGGTCACCGTCACCGAGTCGGCGTGCACGTGGTGGTGTTGATCTTCGATCAGCAACTCCCGGAAGGACAACTGCCCGAAGGCTTCAGCGGTGCCCGCCGCGTCGTACAGCAGCGTGGGGTCGACCCTGCCGCCCACCGCGCCGACGACGTGCGCATCGGGGTTGCGCTCGCGGACCCGCGCCTCGATCCGCTCCAAGGCGGCGCCACGACCGTCCTCGGGGATCCGGTCGAGCTTGTTGACCACCACCAGTGACGCCGCACCGTAGCGGGCCGGCGCGGTGCCGCCGCGGTCGACAGTGTCGAAATGCATTGCGGCGTCGATGACGTCGACGATGCCGCCCGGGCGCACGTTGTCGACGCCGCTGAACCGGATGATCCGCGAGATGGCGACCGGGTCGGCCAGTCCGCTGGCCTCGACGATGATCGCGTCGAGATTCAGCCTCGGGTCGGCCAGCTTCTGCAGCGCGACGTCGAGCGCCCCGTCGTCGGGCAGGCAGCAGATGCAGCCGCCCGCGATCGAGGCCGGCTCGTCGACCTGCCCGGTGACCAGTGCGGCGTCGACGTTGAGCTCACCGAAATCGTTGATCACCACGCCGATTCGGGCGTCCGGGGCCCGCAGCACATGGTTGAGCAGCGTGGTCTTCCCGGCGCCGAGATAACCGGTCAGCGCGATGACCGGTACGGCCCGCACCGGCGGTCAGTCGGCCTGCGCGGGCCGCGCCGCCGACTTCTTGAATCGGGGTGCGAGCTGGACGAACTCGGGGACGACGGTCGGGTTCGCGTGCGCCGCGGCGATGAGGGTGAGCAGGGTGTCGGCCACGTCGTCGAGGGCGGACATCCTGGCGGGCAGCTGACCATCCTGGACCCAGGACTGGAACAGCTGGGCCAGCAGGTCGCGGTCCGCGCCGCGCAGGATCTCGGTGTCCTCGGTGGGGCCGATGCCGACCCGGATGACCGACAGCTCCGGGTGCTCGCCGCGCCAGGACCGCAGGATCTCGTCGAGTGCGGCCTTGCTGGCGCTGTAGGCGGCGACTCCGGCCCGCGGCCTGCCGACGTTGTGGTCGGACGCGATGAGCACGACGCCGCTCTCCGACAGGTGGGGCAGCGCGGCCCGCAGCACGTTGCTCGCGCCGACGGTGTTGACGGTGAACGCGTGGATCCAGGTGGCGACGTCGGTGTCCTCGACGAAGGCGAACGGGATCACGGTGCTGGTGAACACGACGGCGTCCAGGCCGCCGAGTGCCTCAGCCGCGGCGGAGACCACCGAGGTGATGGCCGACGGGTCGGCCACGTCGAGCTCGAACGCCAGGCCGCCCACCGACTCGGCCAGCTCGGTGAGCAGGTCGATCCGGCGCGCCGCGACGGCCACCCGCGCGCCGTGCCTGCCTGCCCCGGTGGCGACGGCGTGGCCGATCCCCGACGACGCCCCGACGACGAGAAGGCGCAGACCCGCGACGTCGGCATGGGGAGCGTTCATTTAGGCAAGCCTTTCGTAAGTGTCAGTCCATGGAACCAGTGCCGCGCGACGAAGGGCAAACCGCTACCCCGCGAGGCGGTCCTGGAACGCCGCCCGGTAGCTGCGCGGCGGCACCCCGGCCAGCCTGCGGAACTGCTCGCGGAAGTTCGCGGGCGAGCTGAAGCCCACCCGCCTGCCGATCGACTCCACGCCCAGGTCCGACGTCTCGAGCAGCTCCTGGGCGTGGCGCACCCGGACGCCGGTGACCCACTGCATGGGGGTCTGGCCGGTCTCGGCCTGGAAGCGGCGGTTGAGCGTCCGCACGCTCATCGCCGCCCGCGCCGCGATCTCGCCGAGCGTCAGCTCGCGGTGTGCCTCGGTCTCGATCCAGGCCAGCACGGAGTCGAACTCGCGGCGGACGCCGGAGGTGGGCAGCGGAACCCGGTTGCGGACGATGAACTGCGCCTGGCCGCCGCTGCGGTGCAGCGGGGCCACCGACAGCCGGGCGGCGTCGGCGGCGATGGCGGCGCCGTGATCGCGCGCCACGATGTGCAGGCACAGGTCGATGCCGGCCGACGCGCCCGCCGAGGTGAGGATCTGCCCGTCGTCGACGTAGAGCACGTTGGGATCCAGCAGCACGTCCGGGAAGGCGGCCCGGAACGCGTCGGTGCCGATCCAGTGGGTGGTCGCGCGGCGGCCTGCCAACAGTCCGGCGGCGGCCAGGGTGAAGGCCCCGGTGCAGATCGAGACGATCCGGGCGCCACGGGCGTACGCCGCGCGCAGCGCGATCACCAGCGCAGCGGGCGGGGACGCCGTCACGTCTCGGCGGCCCGGAACCACGATGGTGTCGGCCTCGGACAGCGCGTCGAGGCCGCGGTCGGTGGCGATGCGGAACGGGCCTGCGCTGACGACGGGTTCGGTGCCGCACACCAGGACCCGGTAACCCGGCTCGCCCGAGGCGAGGGTGACCCAGCCGAACACCTCGACCGGCGTGCTGAGGTCGAACGCGATGGTGTCGGGCAGCGCCACCACCGCCACCGTGTGCGGCGGGCTATTCACCGAACATCTCCCGTCGCACCACCGCGGCGAGCGCGTCGCGCAGCGCGTCGGGCACGGCCAGCGCTCGGTCACAGTCGGCCGCGGCGTCCGCGGCGACCGTGAGCAGGTGCCTGCCGTGCGCGGTGAGCCGCGGGTACGACGCCCGGCCGCGGCTCTCGATCACGACGGCGCCGGCGTCGGCGAGCTGGATCATGGTGGCCTGCATGCTCTGTGGGGTGATACGGGCCCGTCGCGCGAGGTCGCTGTAGGACAGGTCCTGCGCACGCGACAGGTGGCCCAGCGCACCGAGGTGACGCAGCGTCAGGCCGTGTTCGGCCAGCGCGTCCTCGAGACGGCGCTGCGCGGCGCGACCCGCGCCGATGAGCAGCATGGTGGTGCTGTCGATCAGGGGACTCCGGGTCACCCCGCCACTATAAGCCTGACTGTAAGTCGGACTGAAGCTCAGTCCTCGTCGAGATCCTCGACCGGCGCCTCGACGAGCAGCGACATGCCGTGGTGCGCGGGCATCTCGACGGCGAAGCTGTGCAGGTCGTCGACCGTCGCGAAGGCCTTGCCGGTGAACATGTCCGACACCGACGAACCCGGCGGCAGCTTCTTCGAGCGCACCGATCCGGCGATGTCCTCGTTGGCGAAGTTCAGCACCGTGAGCTGGTACCGGTTCTCGTCGGCGAGTTGGTGCACGAGCACCAGCATCCCGCGGTGCGAGACCTCGGGGATGTCGATCTGGCGGCTGGTCGCGATGCCGTAGTGCGAGCGCACCCGCAGGATCGCCTGCAGCTGACGCAGGAAGCTGGTCTCGTCGGCCATCTGCTCGGGGATCGGGCCGTAGAGGCTGCGTCCCCGCGGCATCCCGGCCTGCGACTGCGTCGCCGTCGGGTTGACCCCCATCAGGTCGTGGGCGGCGCGGTGGATCCAGCGGGTGTCCCCGCCGCGCAGCAGTTCGGCGACCTTGCCCGCCGGCAGCGTCAGCATCCCGCACAGGTCCCAGCCCGACAGCGCGAACACCCCGGGCTGCAGCGCGTTGAACATCGCCAGCAGCAGGTGGGCCCGGCGGATCCGGTCGACGTCATGGATCTGGTCGAGGTCGGTGACGCCGAGGGTCGCGGCGATCACCGTCGCGGTGGTGCAGGCGATGCCGTTGGTGGTGAACACCAGGTTGTACGGGGCGTTCTCACCGGTCAGCCGGTCGGACAGGTCCCGGCGGACGGTCTCGCCGAGCACCTCACCGGTGATCTCCTCGCCCTTGTAGGTGTAGATGTCGTCGCGGTGCCCGGTCGACCAGTGCACGAGTTCGTAGGTCAGCTCGTCGTGGTTCTGCAGCGCGTGCACCAGTGACGCCGGGTCCACGTTGAGTTCCAGGGTGGTGCGCAGCGTCAGCCGCAGGAACTCGGTGTCGGCGGTCGCGAGCGCGTGGTGGTAGGCGGGCCGGTTGACGAAGTCGTAGGACAGGTCGGCGCCCGCCTCGCCGATCTCGCGGATGTCGTCGATGGTGAGGTTGAGCTCCTGGAAGGTGAACCCGCCGACCTTGCGCACCATGCTCGCGATCAGGTGGTTGGCGGCCTCCGACAGCGGGTGGCCCTCCGACCAGCCGACACCGTCCTCGGCGGCGGTCTTCTCCGCGCCGAGGAAGCCGTTCGCGTCCAGCCGCAGGCCGCCGGTGCCGAGGTCGGCCAGCGAGTGCAGCGCGTCGCCGATGACCAGTCGCATGCCTGCGAATGACGGGTCGAGCCAGTTGATCGACGGCTGCCCGTCCTTGAAGTAGTGCAGGTAGACCCAGCGCCGTTCGACGCCGTCGATGCCGACCACGGGACGGGTGACGCTCCAGTTGGTCTCCTTGACGCCTTCGGCGTAGAAGATCACCCGCTGCAGCCTGCCGATGATGTAGCCGGCCTTGTCCAGCCACTCCTCGGTGGTGGGGTCGATGTTCACCGAGTCCTGGCCGGCCGGGACCGCAGGCAGGTGCTCCCAATCCCGCGGGTCGATCTCGACCATGTGGTAGATGCCGGGGTAGTCGGCGTACTTCAGCTCGGCGAGCCGGAAGTCGGCGCCTTTGCCGGTGTGGCCGGGCACGATGTCGTCGATGATGGTGCCGCCGTACCAGTTGGCGGTCCCGCACATGTGGCGGAACTCCTCCTCGGTGCCGAACGCCGGATCGATCTGCGTGCTGATGCGGTCGAAGTGCCCGTCGACGCTCGGCGTCAGCTGCCAGCCGGAGATGCCGCCCGCGCGTTTCACCGGGCCGGTGTGGATGGCCTCGATGCCGATCTCGGAGAACGCCTTCCACATGTCCTCGTCGGCCATCGCCTTGAGGAACGACTCGTTGGACCGGGTGATCAGCGACAGCGGGTAGGCAGTGAACCACACCGATGCGGTCTCGACGGCGCCGCGCGGACTGGGGGTGGCGTAGGGGTTCTGCCACATCGAGCCCTGCCCGGAGAACTGCTGGCTGATCTCGTTGGCGTCGGCCAGCATCGACTGGGACAGCAGCCAGGACACGTACGCCGGGTTGTCGCCGGTGGGGGAGCCGTCCTGGGACAGCGAGCGGCGGGTGAACGGCGCCTTGACGCGCGGCCGGAACCGCAGCGACCGCGGGCGCGCCGGATGCAGGTACTCGTCGAAGGTGACTTCGGTGGGCTCGTTGGGCTGGTCGTCCGGGGCCTGCTCGCCGGTGGCCTGTTCGTCGAGAGCCGTCAGCTGATCGTCGGGCTCCGACTCTGCCGCCTGAGACATGAATCCCCTTCACTGGATGTGGTGACCGGCCGGGTGCCGTTCCGACGGAGTATTGCCAGCGCACCTCGGTGTCGAAACCGGTCGCGTTCAACCCTACGTATCGGCACCGGGCGCCGCCGGGTCACCGGCCCGCCGTGCGCGGGCCCGGCGCTTGCCCTCGTGCATCGCCGCAACGCGCGCCACCGGGATGGTCCGGCCGTGCGCGACGAGGTCGTCGGGCAGCCGTTGCGGCGGCGGCATCGACTCCGCCCACGGGTCGCCCGCCCCGAGCGCGTCGATCGCGGTGTGCACCGTGAAATCGGCGGGCGTCACCCGGTCGAGGTCGGACCACGGCACCGGGAACGACACCGGCGTGCCCGGCCGCAGCCGCGGGCTGTACGCGGCGGCGACGGTGGCCCCGCCGGCCCTGGTGGAGTCGACGAACACCTTGCCGCCCCGGTCGGAGACGATGAACGCGGTGGTCGCGATGTCCGGGTCGAGCGCCTCGGCCCGTGCGGCGAGCGCGCGGGTGGCGCCCGCGACGTCGTCGACCGGGGTGTGGTCGTCGATCGGCACGAACACGTGCAGGCCCTTGGCGCCGCTGGTCTTGACGGCGCCCGCCAGCCCGCTGTCGGTCAGCGCCTGACGCACCAGGTGCGCGACGGCCACCACCGCGGAGAAGTCGGCGCCCTCGGGCGGGTCGAGGTCGAGGATCAGGTGCGTCGGCCGGTAGATGTCGGCGGCCAGCCCGAGCGTCGGGTGGTACTCGACGGCGCGCTGATTGGCCAGCCACAGCAGGGTCCGGCGGTCGTCGCACAGCGCGTAGCGCACCTCGCGGTGGGAGGACTCGGCCCAGATCGACGCGGTGCGCACCCAGTCCGGTGTGTACTTCGGGACGTTCTTCTGCATGAACGGCGCCCGGCCGCGCAGCACCCGCAGCACCGTGAGCGGGCGGCCGGCCAGGCGTGGCAGGATGCGGTCGGCCACGGCGTCGAGGTAGTCGATCAGGTCCCGCTTGGTGGCTCCGGCGTCCGGTGTCAGGGCCTGGTCGAGGTTGGTCAGCTCGACGCCGTCGCGGTGCTCGCCACCCATCAGCCCACCCTAGAACCCGCGCGGCGCCACCAGGGCGGTCGCGGGGCCTGCGCCGCCGCGCGGTGGGCGAGGCGGCACACCACCCCGAAGTGGTCGGACGGGAAGACCCGCGGCAGCGCGGCGGACACCGGCCGGGTGCCGAGCAGGTCGATGCCGACCGGCTCCCACCGCCTGCCCTTGACCAGCACCCGGTCGAACCGGACGTGGCGGTGCTTGTTCTTGCTGTCGAACCGCATCAGGTTGATCGACGTGTCCTCGGTGAAGCCGTCCTCGCCGGGACGCAGCGCCGGCCAGACGTCGGTGAACGGCGCGGTGATGCGGCCGTTCTCGGTGTCGCGCATGTTGAAGTCGCCGAGCAGCACCGCCTCGTCGACCCCGCGCACGGCGCGAAAGAGTGAGCGCAGCTGACGGGCCCGCAGCCGCGCCGACCGCTTGCCACTGTCGAGGTGCACGCAACAGACCGCCACCGCGGCGCCGTTGACCGTGAGATCTGCGCGCAGATAGCCGCGGTCCAGCCGCGTCGGCAGCCGCGTGTAGGTCACGCCGTCGACCGGCAGCCGGGTGAGCAGCAGCATCCCGTAGTTGCCGACGCCGTCACCGGTGATCGAACTCGCCAGGTAGTGCTCGCGGACCCAGGACTGGGTGAGGAAGACCTCCAGCGCCGGCGCCGTGACCTCCTGGAAGACCATCACGTCCGGCATGGCGTCGCAGAGCAGGGCGGCCATCGCGCGGTAGCGGTGATCGGCGAAGTGTTCGTCGAACCACATGTTGAAGGTGGCCAGGGTGAGTTCGTCGCACTCGACCGGCGCGGGCGCGTGCACCTCACGCCACCGGCCGCCGGCAGCATCGAACCGCTCGACCGGGAGGCGGCGACGACCCCTCACGGCACCATGCGGATCAGCGCGGCGCGGAGGAGTCGGACAGCCCTGTGCGCAGTGCGATCGCCTGCTTGGTGCCGACGTCGGTGACCACCTCGGGCGGGGTGGGCTGGCCCAGCACGCTGCCGAACTCGATCCGGACCACCGCGGGACCCTGGGTGAAGAACAGCAGGGTGACGTCCTTGTTGCCGTCGGGCGCGGTTCCGCTGATCACCGTGCCGCCGGTGCCGACCGGCGAGGGCTGCGGGGTGCCGCCCACCACCGAGGCGGTCAGGGACTTCACGCTGGCGTCCAGGGCACTGGTCGCGGCGGCCTCGTCGGGGGTGACGTTGATGGTGACGCCGACGGCCTTGGTGTCGTCCTGGTTCACGAACAGTGCCGAAACCCCTTGGCCGCCACGACGGTTGGGCACCGACGACCGCGGGGTGAAGGTGTCGCCGGGGCTGTCGATGTCACCGGGCTCGATGAGCAGACTCGAGTAGTCGACGGCGCTGCTGTTCTCCTTGGGTGCCGAACTGGGCGCCGTGGTGGTGGCCGCGGGCAGTCCCGTCGGGGCCGTCGCCTCTTGACCGGACGGCGGCGTGCAGCCGGCCAGGACGGCGGCGAGAACGGCCGCTGCGGCGATGGTGACGGTGGTGCTCGACAAGACGCGCATGGAAATCTGCTGGTTCCCCCGATTGTGGTTCATGAGCTGGACATATACTGGACACGATGTCCACAAAACACGGTACACGCGCCGTCGAGGGGGGCGCAAACACCGCCGGACCGGCGCGCCGCGGCAGACCCCGCGACGTCACCGTCCGCGACGCCGTGCTGCGCGCCGCCGCCGACCTGGCGCTTTCCGGCGGCCCCGGGGCGGCCACCATCGACGCGATCGCCAAGCGCGCCGCCGTCAGCCGCACCACGGTCTACAAGTGGTGGCCGTCGTCGGCGGCGATCGTGCTCGAGGGCCTCCTGGGCTCCACCGTGGGATCCATCATCCGGCCGCAGGGCAGCAGCACCCGCGAGGCGCTCACCCACCACGTGCACTCGCTCAACGCGATCCTGTCCGACACCGGCACCGGACCGCTCGTCCGGCGGGTGATCAGCGCCGCCGACTCCGACCGCGCCGTCGGCACCGCGCTGCTCGACCAGTGGCTGCTGCCGCGGCGGGCCGCACTGATGGGGGTGCTGCACGACGCCGCGGCCCGCGGTGAACTGCGCGACGGCGCCGACCCGGAGGTGGTCGTCGACGCGCTGGTGTCACCGGCGTACTACCGCCTGGTGTTCGGCCTGCCCGCGCTCGACGACGACGCGCTGACCGGCCTCGTCGACACGGTGTGGCGGGGCTGCGCCCGCAGGCCGTGACCCGCGCGCCCGGCGAAACTGCTGCGCCGAAGGGGCCTGACCCGCGGCGATACTGAGCACATGTCGCAGCATCCGCCGTACCCGCCCGCCCCGTCGCCCGCTCAGCGGCAGGACAGCAGGAGGACCAGCATCCTGGCTCCGCTGGTGGTCCTCGCCGGTTGCGTCTCGGTGTTCTGGTCGATGCTCGCCGGGGCCACCGCTCTCGACGTCTGCCGCAGCGGCTGCGACACCGGCGTCAACCTCACGGTCTTCGGCTGGGTGTGGGGCGGCGCCGCCGTCGCCTTCGTGCTGATGACGGTCGGCATCCGGCGGGCGCGCAGACAGGGCAGGCCCACCGCGCCGTGGCCCGCCGCGGCGCTGGCGATCATCTGCTTCACCGCGGTGTCGGGCGTCTACCTCGTCAGCGCGATCGCCGGGATGCTGTGACGTCACGTGTGAGCCCCGTGCCAGCGGGTACGCCTCACCCGATGACAGCCCAGCCCCCAGACCCGGATCCCGTCGACACCCCGGGGCTCGAACCCGGCGGCGGCGTGGCGCCAGGCGACACCCCGCCCGACTCGGCGCACGTCACCCAGTCGGCGAACACCGACCCCACCCCCGCACGCCGGTTCACCCCCGGCGCGATCGCCGCGTTCGCGATCGTCGGGATCATCGCGGCGGTGTTCCTGGTGGTGGCGGTGCTGCGGCTGCTCGAGATAGCGGGCGTGTTCCGCTGATCCTCAGCGGTTGACCTTGCGCACCTTGTAACTGGACGGCCAGGACATCCGGTCCTCGTCGCCGACCAAGGGGGTGCCCTTGCCGCCGACCCTGACGTCGTAGGCCTCTTCGCCCGCGCCCGTCTCCCGGTCGGCGTGCTCCTTGGCGAGGTAGTACAGCTCGTCGATGGTGGCCTCGCCGTAGGCGACGAACGTGGTGTTGCGCTGGGCGTCGTCGATGCCCGCGGTCATCCGGTCGGGCAGCACCTTCGACGCCAGCGCCGCCAGGCCGAGCAGTACGAACGGGATCACCCAGTAGCAGACGAACGACAGCGGGGTGTCGGCGTCGAAGATGGTGGCCCGGCAGACCAGTGGCGGGATCACCGACGAGATCGTCATGCCGGCGAACGCGGCGATCCAGATCCAGGTCAGCAGTGTCGTGATGCGCTCGAACAGCTCGCTCTTGAGCACGTTGGCCGGACGGCCCACCTCGGCGAACTCGCGGACGAAGGGCCGGCCCGCCAGCAGGCCGATCAGCGCGACTCCGAAGATGCCGAGGTTGCCGAGCGGCTGCAGCCACTCCGCCATGAACGCCTCGCTGGTGGTGAACGTCAGCACCGTCAGCACCGCGAAGACGATCACCGCGCCGAGCTCCAGGGTGCGGCCCGGCCAGTGCAGCGCCCGGCCGATCCCGAACCCGGCGGCCGCGATCGCCAGCGCCGCCAGGACGGCGGTGCTCGCCGGCACGTTGCCGACGAGCACCCAGTACACGATCCACGGCGCGAAGCCGAACAGTGTGCTCACGGTCGGTCAGTCTATGGCCGGTGGCCGTCGGCCGGGCCGCGTCCGGTCATCGAGTCCACGATGGTGCGGGTCGCGAACTCCGCCCGGTGGCGGGGATACGAACGGCCTTCGCGCAGAACGGCATACACGATGCCGCCGACGATGGCGTCGGCGGCGGCCTCGGCGACCGCCTCGTCGACCCCGTCGGCGAGCAGCCGTGACCGCACCGCCTCCTGCAGCGGACCGCTGAATCCGCTGCGCAGCCGGTCCGCGGTGTCGTCGTGCTCGATGGAGGCGACCGTGAGGATGCGCAGCATCGCCGAACCCCGCGCGGTGGTCAGGGTGGCCGCCAGCCTGCCCGCCCACCGGGCGAGGTCGGTCGTGACGTCGTCGGAGTAGGCGACCGGGCGAAGGATCCGGTCGGCGTCCTCGAGCAGCACGTCGGCCACCAGCGCGGGCCGGCTCGGCCACCAGCGGTAGATGGTCTGCTTGCCGACACCGGCGCGGGCCGCCACGGCCTCGATGCTCAACCCGTCGAAGCCGCGCTCCAGCAGCAACTCCCGCGTGGCGGTGACGATCGCGGCGCGCGACTTCTCGCTGCGCCGTCGCGGCGCGGTGTCGAGCTGTGGCACAGCCACCCCCTGCGCGGTCGTCGGCCGGATCCGGCTAGCGTAACCTAGCGCGAGACGAGACGGTCCGTCTCGCCAGGCGACGACGGAAGCGGTGGGAGTGGCCTCGAGGAGTCTGGTCATCGGCGCGAGCGGGTTCCTCGGCTCGCACGTCACCCGGGCACTGGTGGCCGCCGGTGAGGACGTGCGGGTGCTGATCCGCACCATCAGCTCCACCCGCGGCATCGACGGCCTGGACGTCGAACGTCGCTACGGCGACGTCTTCGACACCGCGGCGGTGCGCGACTCGATCGACGGATGCGACACCGTGTACTACTGCGTGGTCGACGCGCGGCCGTGGCTGCGCGACCCGGCACCGATGTGGCGCACCAACGTCGACGGCCTGCGCAGCGTGCTCGACATCGCCGCGCAGGCGCCACTGCACCGGTTCGTGTTCACCAGTTCCATCGGCACCATCGGCCGCGTCCGCGACGGGCCGGCCACCGAGGCGACTGCCCACAACTGGCTCGACGAGGGCGGCGAGTACATCCGCACCCGGGTGGCGGCGGAGAATTTGCTGTTCGACTACTGCCGCGACCGCGGGCTGCCCGGCGTCGCGATGTGCGTGGCCAACACCTACGGCCCCGGCGACTGGCTGCCCACCCCGCACGGGGGTCTGGTGGCGGCCGCGGTCCGCGGGAGGCTGCCGTTCCACGTCGCCGGGGCGCAGTCGGAGGTGGTGGGTGTCGAGGACGCGGCACGCGCCATGCTGCTGGCCGGCCGGGTCGGACGCGTCGGCGAGCGCTACATCGTCTCCGAACGGTTCATGAGCGCCCGCGACGTCTACCGCTGCGCCTGCGACGCCGTCGGGACGACGCCGCCCCGGGTCGGCGTGCCGCTCCCGGTGATGTCGGCGCTCGGTGCGGCCGGTGAGGCGGCGGCCCGGATCCGGGGCCGCGACACCCGGCTGACCCGGATCAGCGTGCGGCTCATGCACATCATGTCGCCGATGGACCATTCCAAGGCGGCCCGGGAACTCGGCTGGCAGCCCCGGCCCGCGACCGAGGCGATCGCCGACGCCGCCCGATTCTTCCGCGACCGGCGGCGCCGCGACACCACCGCGGCAGAGGAGGCGTCATGACCATCGGGCTCACCCCGGAGCAGCAGCACCTGACCGACGCCGTCGCGCAGTTCGCGGCGCGGCACGCCCCGGTCGGCCACACCCGCGAGCTGCTCGACCAGCTCGCCGGGGGCGAACTGCCGCCCTGGTGGAACGAACTGGTGGCCAACGGCTTCCACGCCGTGCACCTGCCGGAGAGCTGCGGCGGGCAGGGCGGCACGCTGGCCGACACCGCGTGCGTCGTCGAGGCGGCCGCGCAAGCCGCGCTGCCCGGACCATTGCTGCCGACCGTCGCCGCGGGCGCGGTGGCCCTGCACGCCGACCCCACCCCCGCGGCCACTGGCCTGCTGACCGCCCTCGCCGACGGCGCCCCCGCCGCGGTGGTGCTGCCCGAGTACTCGGACCTGCGGGCCGAGCCGAGCGACGGCGGCTGGCGCGTCAGCGGCGTCACCACCGCCATCCCCGGCGCCTGCTCGGCACGAATCCTGCTGCTGCCCGCCCACACCGGCGACGCGGCAGTGATCTGGCTCGCCGTGCCCGCCGACGCGCCGGGCGTCACCGCAGAACCGGTGGGCGGCACCGACATCACCACCGACGCAGGCATCCTGCGCCTCGACGGGTATGACGCGCCCGCATCCGCGGCCCTCACCGGTATCGACGACGACCGGGCGCGCTGCGTCGTGGTGGCGCTGACGGCCTGCGCGTCGGCGGGCATCGTCGGCTGGTGTGTCGGCGCGGTGACCGCGCACCTGCGCACCCGCGAGCAGTTCGGCAGGCCGATCGGCGCTTTCCAGGCCCTGCAGCACCGGGCGGCGATGCTGCTCGTCAACGCCGAACTGGCGGCGGCCGCGGCGTGGGACGCGGTCCGCGCCGACGGCGACTCCACCGAGCAGCACCGCATCGCCGCGGCGGGCGCGGCCGTGACGGCCGTCGCGGCGGCCCCCGAACTGGTGCTCGACGCGCTGACCATGTTCGGCGCGATCGGCTTCACCTGGGAACACGACCTGCACCTCTACTGGCGGCGGGCGACGAGCCTGGCAGGCGCCGTCGGGCCGATGAGCAGGTGGACTCGGCGGATGGGCGAGCTGGCCACCACCGCGGTGCGCGACATGGCGGTGAATCTCGGTGCGGCCGAGGCGGATCTGCGTGCCGAGGTGGCCGACACCCTGGACCGGGCGCTTGCGCTGCGCAACGACGGCACCGGTAGGCAGGGCGATTACGAGCACTTCATGACCGGACCGCAGCGCACCCTGCTCGCCGACGCCGGGCTGATCGCCCCGCACTGGCCTGCGCCCTGGGGTCTGGACGCCACGCCGTTGCAGCAGTTGGTGATCGACGAGGAGTTCGCCAGGCGGCCGGATCTGGTGCGTCCGTCGCTGGGCATCGCCGAGTGGATCGTGCCGAGCCTGGTGCAGTCCGCCCCGCCCGACGTGCAGCAGCGGCTGATCCCGCCGACGCAGCGCGGCGAGTTGGGTTGGTGCCAGCTGTTCAGCGAGCCCGGCGCGGGGTCGGACCTGGCCTCGCTGTCCACCCGGGCCACCCGCGTCGAGGGCGGGTGGCGCATCAACGGCCACAAGATCTGGACGTCGTCGGCCGACCGCGCGGACTTCGGCGCCCTGCTGGCCCGCACCGATCCCGACGCGGCCAAGCACCGCGGCATCGGCTACTTCGTGCTCGACATGCGCTCACCCGGCGTCGAGGTGCAGCCGATCAAACAGGCCAACGGCGAAGCGCATTTCAACGAGGTGTTCCTGGCCGACGTGTTCGTCCCCGACGAGATGCTGCTGGGCGACCCGGCCGCGGGCTGGCAGCTGGCCATCAGCACGATGGCCACCGAACGCGTCGCCATCAGCGGCTACGTGAACAACGACCGCGCCACGGCGTTGCGCGCCATGGCATCCGGACCCGACGGCGAGGACGTGCGGCGCGCGCTCGGCGAGATCGACGCCTACACCAACGCGATCAGGGCGCTCGGTGTGCGCGAGACGCTGCGCCTGCTCGACGGCCAGGCCGCCGGGCCCGCGTCGAGCATCGCGAAGGTCGCCACCACCGTGCTGCTGCGCAAGGTGTCCCGGCACACGCTCGACCTGGCCGGCCCGCTGGCGGTGACCGAGCAGTCCGACCCGCCGGTCGTGACGCCGTACCTGCACCTGCCCGCCGAGTTGATCGGCGGAGGCACGCCCGAGATCCAGCTCAACATCATCGCGCAGATGATCCTGGGCCTGCCGCGGAAGTGACCCCGAACGTGATTGCAGCGGAGAGGAGTTCGAATGGGACTGCGCGGTGAGGCCGCCATCGTCGGCTATGTGGAGCTGCCGCCCGAACGGATGAGCAAGGCGTCCCCCGCGCCGTTCACCCTCGAGCAGTGGGCGGAGCTGAGCGCCGACGCGCTGGCCGACGCCGGGCTGACCGGTGACGCGGTGAACGGCATCGTGACCTCGCACCTGGCCGAGTCGGAGATCTTCGTGCCGTCGACGATCGCCGAATACCTCGGTGTCGGGGCGAATTTCGCCGAGTTGGTGGATCTCGGCGGCGCTAGTGCCGCAGGCATGGTGTGGCGGGCCGCTGCGGCCGTCGAACTGGGGCTGTGCGACGTGGTGCTGTGTGTGCTGCCCGCCCGCTACATCACCCCGATGTCGGACCGCAAGCCCAAGACGCTGTCCGACGCGGTGTTCTTCGGCTCGTCGAGCAATCAGTTCGGTTCTCCCCAGGCCGAATTCGAGATCCCGTACGGCAACCTCGGGCAGAACGGGCCGTACGGCCAGGTGGCGCAGCGCTACGGCGCGGTGTACGGCTACGACGAGCGGGCGATGGCCAAGATCGTCGTCGACCAGCGGGTCAACGCCAATCACACCGACGGCGCCATCTGGCGCGACAAGCCGCTGACGGTCGACGACGTGCTCGCCAGCCCCGTGATCGCCGACCCCCTGCACATGCTGGAGATCGTCATGCCGTGCGTCGGGGGAGCAGCCGTCGTGGTGGCGAACGCCGACATCGCGCGGCGCGCCAGCAACCGGCCAGTGTGGATCAGGGGATTCGGCGAACACGTCCCGTTCAAGACCCCGACGTATGCGGCCGACCTGCTGCAGACGCCGATCGCCAAGGCCGCCGACACGGCGTTCTCGATGACCGGCCTGCGCCGCGAGGACATGGACATGGTGTCGATCTACGACTGCTACACCATCACCGTGCTGCTGTCCCTGGAGGACGCGGGCTTCTGCGAGAAGGGCAAGGGCATGGGCTTCGTCGCCGAGCACGACCTGACGTTCCGCGGCGACTTCCCGCTCAACACGGCGGGCGGCCAGCTCGGCTTCGGGCAGGCCGGTCTCGCCGGCGGCATGCACCACGTCTGCGACGCCACCCGCCAGATCATGGGCCGGGCAGGCGCCGCGCAGGTCGCCGACTGCCACCGCGCGTTCGTGTCCGGCAACGGCGGCATCCTCTCCGAACAGACCACGCTGATCCTGGAGGGCGACTGACATGAGCGAAATGACGTTCGAGCGGCCGATGCCGGTCAAGACGCCCACCACGGCGCCGTTCTGGGATGCGCTCGCCGAGCACCGCATCCGCATCCAGTACTCGCCGTCGTCCGGCGCGTACGTGTTCTACCCGCGGGTGCGCGCGCCGCGGACCCTCGCCGACGACCTGGAGTGGCGGGAGATCTCCGGCATGGGGACGCTGTACTCGTTCACCGTCGCCCGGCGTCCCGTCGGTCCGCACTTCGCCGACTCGGTGCCGTTGCTGCCCGCGATCGTCGAGTGGGACGAGGGTCCCCGGTTCTCCACCGAGATGGTCGACGTCGCACCCGAGGATCTGCGCATCGGGATGCGGGTGCGGCCGGTGTTCTTCGATTATCCCGGAGACCACCCCGACCACGACGTGACGATGCTGCGGTACCGGCCCGCCTGACGGTGGCGCAGCTCACACGAAGGTTTGAACATCCGCCCTGGTGGAACCTGTCAGCTCGACAGCCAAAGCCAGGAGGGGACACATGTCCGAGCACGAAAAGGCCGATCAGGCCCGTAAAGGACTGGTCGACGCGGTCAAGGGCAAGGCCAAGGAGATCGCCGGCGCGGTGACGGGCAACGACTCGCTCACCGCAGAGGGGCAGCTCGACCAGACCCAGGCGAAGGAACGCCGGGAGGCCAACGCCCAGGAAGCCGTGGCCGACGCCAAAGCCACCGAGGCGCAGTCCGAGGCCGCCGAGGCCAGGGTCGCCGCCGCCGAGGAGCGCACCACCGTCGACGCGCAAGCCCAGACCATCGAGAACGCCGCACGCCAGCAGCAGCTCGCGGAGAAGCAGACCGCCGAGCAGGCCGCCCAGGCCGAGGTCGCCAGGACCGCGGCCAAGGCCCAGACTGACGCGCAGCGCGAGGTGGCGCAGGCCGAGGGTGAGGCGCGTGCGCAGGCCACTGCGGCGGCCGCCGAGGTCGTGGACGCCGACGCCGAACATCGGGCCGCACAGCAGGCCGCGGCCAGCGCCCACGCCGAGGCCGAGCGGATTCGCCAGCAGGCGCCGCCCGCGGACCAGTCCTGACCCGACCCACATCCAGGAGAATCTTGTGAAGATCACCGAATTACCCGTGGCCGTGCTGCGGTTCCAATATCAACTCGCCCGTTTCCCGCTGCAGCTGATCGAGCAGCGCGTGGTGTCCCGCCTGAACGAGGAGACGCCTGCGCGGCTGTTCTACGAGCGTTCGCTCGGCATCCTCGACGCCACCGTCGGCGGCGCGCTGAACGATCCGGACCTCGTGCAGCGCGGTGCGGCCTCGGTCGAACGCAGTGACGCGCTGAGCCGGGCAGCCCGGCTCGACACGGCTGCCGAGGCGAAGAAGGCGAAGGCCGACGCCGAGTTCGAGGCCAAGCGCGATCAGGCGGCGCAGGAGCGCAAGGCCGCGCAGGAGAACAAGGTCGAAGAGGTCCGCGAGGCCCGCGAGACCGCCCAGGAGCGCACCCGCAACGCCGCCGAGGCCGCGCGTAAGCGCACCGACGCGGTGAAGGACCGGGCTGACGACGTCGCCGCGAAGCGGGTGAAGACCGCCGAGGCGGCCAAGCGTCAGCAGAAGGACGAGATCACTGCCGCCGAGCGGAAGGCCACCGAGCAGGCCGCGGCCAAGCGGGAGGACGCGCAGGACAAGCGTGCCGCCGCCGCCGAGCAGAAGCAGCAGGCCGACCGCATCGAGGAACTGGCCGACGTCGAGAAGGACAAGCGCAAGGCCGACTAGCGCCTGCGGGTCAGCCGTCCAGGGGGCGGCGCAGCCATGCGACCAGCACGTCGGTCATCTCGGGGATCGCCCGTCGGGTGATCACCTCGTAGCCGTGCGTGCTTAGCGTGGGCAGGCACAGCAGTCCCGCCCGCGCCGCAAGGCCGCCCGCCTTCACGTGCGAGGCGTCGGACTCGAAGGCGCCGAGCACCGCACCCTGTGGTGATAGCCCCAGTTCGGCGGCGACGTCCATCAACCGGTCGGCGATCTCCCGGTCGTAGACGCAGAGTGCGTCGCTGTAGGCGACGATCGGCCCGCCGCTGCAGGTGGTCCCGTACTCCTGCTCGGCAGGGCCGACCTCGAGTGCCACCGTGATGCCGTCGGGCAGGGTGCGTGCGGCGTACGCGCCGCCGACGCCGCCGATCTCCTCGTCGGTGGTGAACACGAAGTAGATGTCGCCGCCCGGCCGTTCGCCACTCGCGTGCAAACTCTCGGCCGTCCGGAGCAGGGCGGTGATCGGCGCCCGGTCGTCGATGAAGTAGCAGCCGTAGTAGTCCCCGAACTCGACCAGCGTGCGCTTGCTCCGATCGACGCAGACCCGGGTTCCGGGGGCCACCCCGGCGTCAGCCAGTTCGTCGGGAGTGCGCCCGGTGAACACATAGACATGGGTCCAGTCGAGCGCCTTGTCGCCCTGGTCGGGCTTGGTCTCCCAGATCCGTTGGCTCTCACTGGTGGTGTGCTCCGACCCCAGCGTCAGCACCCCGGTCAGCCGCTCGCGGCGGCCGAGCACCGCGACCGGTCCCAGCCCGAAGTTCCCCCGATACATCGTGCCCAGCGGGGTGAGGTGCAGGCTGCCGTCCGGCTCCACCCGCTTGACGAGCATCGACAGCTCGTCCATGTGTGCCATCAGCCGGATCGGCGGCGCGTCTCCGCCGTCGCCCCGGATGACCCCGACGACGTTGCCCGCGTCGTCGGTCCACATCTCGTCCACGGCGGGCGCCAGTTCGCGACGGCAGATGTCGCGCACGGCGTCCTCCTGCCCGCACGGCCCGTACGCCCACAGCAGTTCCTGCAGCAGTTCGCGGAAATCCGCCGGGTCCTGCCCGGTCATCACGCGTCGCGCACCCGTCAGCGCAGCGCCGGCGCGGGCGGCGGTTGTGTCATGCGAGTCAGTCTAGGGAGCCGACGGCGACTATCGGGCAGAACCCCGGGCCGTGTGAGCACCGGCGCGGGCGAGCTGCGTCAGGTGCCGCAGAACGTCCGGTAGTTGCCGAAGTCGCCGGGCGCGGGTTCGGCGTAGCGGTCGAGGCCGGGGCGCTCGTAGTACGGCCGGGCCAGCACCTCGAGCAGCTGCTGAACGGGGGTGAGGTCGCCGGCCGTCGCGGCCACCAGCGCCTCCTCCACCAGGTGGTTGCGGGGGATGTAGACCGGATTGGCGCGGTCCATCAACGCCGGGTCGGGATCCGCGGCCCGCCACGCCGCCGCCCACGCGTCGAAGCCGGCCAGGTCGGCGAACAGCGCCCGCGCCGGTTCGGCGTCGCCGCGCGCCGCCGCGCCGAGATGGCGGAAGAAGGACGTGTAGTCGACCTGGCTGGCGTGCAGCAGGGCCAGCAGGTCGGTCACCAACGGCGTCGACGTGTCGGCGGCCAGGCCGAGCTTGGCCGCCATGCCCGCCGACCAGGCCGCCTGGTAGCGCTGGGTGAATCCGCCCAGTGCCTCCGTCGCCATCGCGACGGCCCGTTCCTGGTCGTCGGCGAGCAGCGGGAGCAGCGCCTCGGCGAAGCGGGCGAGGTTCCACTGCGCGACGGCAGGCTGGTTGCCGTAGGCGTAGCGGCCCCAGCTGTCGATCGAGCTGAACACCGTCTCCGGGTCGTAGGCCTCCATGAACGCGCACGGGCCGTAGTCGATGGTCTCGCCCGAGATGGTCATGTTGTCGGTGTTCATCACGCCGTGCACGAAGCCGACGAGCATCCACTGCGCGATCAGCCGGGCCTGCGCGTCCACCACCGATTCGAACAGCGCGAGGTAGGGGTGCTCGGCAGTGGCAGCCGCGGGGTGGTGGCGGGCGATGGCGTGGTCGGCGAGGCGGCGTAGCACCTCCGCGTCGCCGGACGCGGCCGCGTACTGGAAGCTGCCCACCCGCAGGTGACTGCTCGCCACCCGGGCGAGCACGGCGCCGGGCAGCACCGTCTCGCGCTGCACCTGCCTGCCGGTGGCGACGACCGCCAGCGACCGGGTGCTCGGGATGGCGAGTGCATGCATGGCCTCGCTGATCACGTACTCGCGCAGCATCGGTCCGACGGCGGCCAGCCCGTCGCCGCCACGGGCGAACGGTGTGCGACCCGAGCCCTTCAGCGCCAGGTCGCGCAGTCGGCCGTCGGCGTCCTCCCGTTCGCCGAGCAGCAGCGCGCGGCCGTCGCCCAGCCGCGGCACGTACCCACCGAACTGGTGCCCGGCGTAGCCCTGGGCCACCGGCACGGCGTCCTCGGGCACCCGGTTGCCGGTCAGCAGTCCGACGCCGTCGGCACTGCGCAGCCACGCGGGGTCGAGGCCGAGGTCGGCGGCCAGCGCCTCGTTCAACAGCAGCAGCGCAGGCGCGGGAGCCTGCTCGGCACGCCAGCGGACGGCCAGCTCGGGCAGCTCGTCGGCGAATCGGTGCTGCAGGGCGACGGTGGTGGCAGGTTCAACACTCACCCTCTCCAGGGTACGGAGCGCAGCCGCCGCTACCAGGTGTCGACGAACCGCCGCGGCGGCGCGGTCTGCGCGTGCGCGGTGGCCGTGGCGAGGGTCGCCGCGATGAGCGCGCGGGTGTCGGCCGGATCGATCACGTCGTCGATCTCGAACATCGCCGCGGCGTTGAGCGCCCGCGCGTTCTCCTGGGCGGCCGCCGTCGCCTCGCGCACGCGCTCCTCGCGCTCCGCGTCGTCGGCGATCAACTCCAACTCCTTGCGCATGCCGAGCCGCACCGCGCCCTCGAGGCCCATCGGCCCGAGGTGGGCGCCGGGCCAGGCGACCGTGAGCACCGGCTCGTGCAGCCCGCCGCCGGTCATCGCCTGCGCGCCGAGCCCGTAGCCGCGGCGCAGGATCACCGCGATCAACGGCACCCGCAGCGCGGCGCCCGCCACCAGCAGCCGCGAACCACGCCGCACCAGCCCCTCGGCCTCCGCGGCCGGCCCGACCATGTAGCCCGGGCAGTCGACCAGCGACACCACCGGTAGGCCGAACGCGTCGCACAGCTGCAAGAAGCGCGCGGCCTTCTCGGCTCCGGCGGCGGTGATGGCGCCGGCCATGAAGCGGGTGTCGTTGGCGACGACGCCGACGGGGCGGCCCTCGATGCGGATCAGCGCCGTCACCATCTCGCGGGCGAAGCGGCGCCGCAGGAACGTCACCGAGCCCTCGTCGGCCAGCGTCTCGATGATCGGGGCGACGTCGTAGGCGCGTCTGGCGCGCTCGGGGATGGCGGTGCGCAGCGGCGTCTGGTCGGCTGCGGCGCCGGGCGGTGTCGATCCCTGGAAGTAGCCGAGCAGTGTCCTGGTCACCCGCACGGCCTGCGCCTCGTCGGGCGCCACCACGTCGACGACGCCGTTGGGTTCCTGCACCGAGATCGGCCCGACCTCGTCGGGATGCACATCGCCGAGGCCCCCGCCGGCGATCATCGCGGGCCCGCCCATGCCGATCGAGGTGTCCGCGGTGGCGACCACCAGGTCGGAGCAGCCGGCGAGCACCGCGTTGCCGGCGAAGCACCTGCCCTTCACCACCGCGATGCGCGGCACCACGCCGGACAGCCCGGCCCACAGCTTGAACGCCCGGACCTCGAGTGAGGACACCGTCGCGTGGTCGGTGTCGCCGGGCCTGCCGCCGCCACCCTCGGCGAAGATCACCGTGGGCAGCCGCAGCCGCTCGATCAGGTCGAACAGCCGG
Organism: Mycobacterium sp. NPDC050551; assembly: GCF_040674075.1. NCBI lineage: Bacteria > Bacillati > Actinomycetota > Actinomycetes > Mycobacteriales > Mycobacteriaceae > Mycobacterium > Mycobacterium sp. NPDC050551. Next base: position 96,374 of record NZ_JBFARC010000006.1, read on the forward strand.
TCCTTCTTCAGGTGGCCGTACACCCCCTGGGTTCCGGCCAACACGGTGTAGTCGTAGGACAGCACCGCGCACGGGCTGCGGTCGCCGAAGAGGTCGCCGTTGATCCGGGCGGTGCCCGCCACCAGGCCGTCGGCGGGGGTGCGGGCGATGAGGTCGTCGATGTCGCGGCGCCTGCGCTGCGCCGCGATCGCGAAGCGGCCGTACTCGACGAACGACCCCTCGTCGACGAGGTCGGCGATGTTTTCCCGGGCCGTTCGGCCACCGGCGGCGTGTCTGCGGGCCACCGCATCGGGCCGCGCGGCGTCCTCGGTGAGGGCGCGGCGACGCAGCAGTTCGGCCTGTTCGTCACGCATGGGTGCCCCTCTGCGTCGGTGTCGGTGGAACGGCCGCCGGGCGGGCGGCTACGCACCCGTCCAGGAAACACCGGTATCGTTGGCAAATCCCGGCGGGGTCGACGTAGCCACCGTCGGCCGATCCGCCCGACGTCAGATGCCGGAGCTTTCACACATGAGCCTCAACACCGTCGCGCTCGAACTCGTCCCGCCGAACGTGGAGTCCGGCCGGGAGAAGGCGCTGGAGGACGCGCAGAAAGTGCTGCGATTCTCCGGCGAGTACGGGCTCGGCGACCGGCTGTCCCACGTGCTGATCCCGGGCATGATCGCCGAGGACGACGACCGCCCGATCGAGATGAAGCCCAAGCTCGACGTGCTGGACTTCTGGCACATGCTGCAGCCGGAGCTGCCGGGGGTGAAGGGCATCTGCACCCAGGTCACCTCGTTCCTCGACAAGGCCGCCCTCGATCAGCGGCTCACCGTGCTCGGCGACGCCGGCTTCGAGGGCATCGTGTTCGTCGGCGTGCCGAGGACCATGAGCGACGGCGAGGGCTCCGGCGTCGCGCCGACCGACGCGCTGTCCCTCTACGACGCGACGGTGCCGAACCGCGGCGTCATCTGCATCCCGACCCGCGACGGCGAGCGCGGCCGGATGACGTTCAAGTGCGAGCAGGGTGCGACGTTCGCGCTGACGCAGCTGCTGTTCTCCGACACCATCGTGCCGTTCCTGCGCGAACTCGCCGACACCACCGACCACCGGCCCGAGATCCTGCTGTCCTTCGGGTTCGTGCCCACGGTCGAGACGCGGGTGGGGCTGATCAACTGGCTGATCCAGGACCAGGGCAACGCCAAGGTCGCCGCCGAGCAGGAATTCGTGAAGCAGCTGGCGGCCAGCGACCCCGATCGCAGGCGGGTCATGATGGTCGACCTGTACAAGCGCGTCGTCGACGGCGTCGCCGAGCTGGGCTTCCCGCTCAGCATCCACTTCGAACCCATCTACGGGGTGTCGGGCGCCGCCTTCCGCACGTTCGCGGAGATGCTCGACTACTGGTCGCCCTCGGGAGCCTGACTCTCGGCCGTTCCCGGCGCGTCGGGCGGCGGCGTCGAATATGCGGGCGCCACCGGTGGCACCTCCTGGCCGGCGAGGTCGCCGGCTCCGTCGTCCTGCTGGGGCGTGGGTTCCGGTGCGGTCATGCCTCGTCGGCTACCCCCGCGGCCGAGCGCGAAACGCTTGATCGCGGAACCGGAATCGATATTGACGTTTCCGTAGACCCGTCCGCCGGGTAACCCCCCGGTGGACAAGGAGGTCACCATGCCTGACTGGGGATGGATAGTCATAGCGGCGGTCATCGTCATTGCAGTGATCGCATTCATCGTCGCCCGACCGGCGATGCGACGCAGGAGGTCGGAGCGGCTCAAGGGCACCTTCGGCCCCGAGTACGAACGGACGGTCGCCGAGGTGGGCGACCAGAAGGCGGCCGAGGCGGAACTCGCCAAGCGTGAACAGAAGCGCAAGAAGCTCGACATCGTCCCCCTCAGTCATGAGGCGGGCGAAAGGTACACGCTGCGTTGGCGTTCCGTGCAGACGGCGTTCGTCGACGACCCGGCGGGCACGCTCGCCGAGGCGGACCGGTTGGTCATCGAGGTGATGAACGAACGCGGTTACCCGGTCGACGACTTCGACCAGCGCGCGTCTGACATCTCCGTCGACCACCCGCAGGTGGTCGAGAACTACCGGGCCGCGCACGAGATCCATCTGGCGCAGCAGAGCCGGCAGCTCAGCACCGAGGAGCAGCGACAGGCGTTCGTGCACTACCGCGCCCTGTTCGAGCGGCTCCTCGACGTCGCGCAGCACCAGCCGCACGACACAGGCAACAACTCGCAGGAGGCACGCGCATGACCACACACGAAGACCGCACCCAGTTCACCGATCCGCAGTACCGGGATCCGCAGGCCGGCGATCCGCAGGCCACCGAGCCGCAGTTCCGGGATCCCCGGCGTGCCGATGCGCAGTACTCGGACCCGCAGAACCCGGGGGCCCAGTACTCGGACCCCCAGAACCCGGGGGCCCAGTACTCGTCGACGCAGCAATCGGGTCAGCAGTACGGCGACCCACAGCACGCGGATGCACAGTACGCGGACGCGCAGCAGGCCGGCGTGCAGCAGAACGACTCGCCGTTCGACGACGCGCCGCGTGGTGCCGGAGCGCCGGTGCAGTCGACGGAGACGGCAACGTCCACCGGTCACCCGGGGATGGCCCGGCCCTCGTCGGAACATGATCGGCCACAGTCTGATTCGTCTGACACCGACACCGATCTGTCCCTGTTCGGCGAGACGGAGATGTCAGGATTCCGTGCCCGCTGGAACGACGTGCAGGCCGGATTCGTCGACGATCCGAAGCAGTGCGTCCAGACGGCCGACGCGCTGGTGTCGGAGGTCGTCGATCAGCTCACCGCCGGCTTCTCCGAGGCACGCACGCGGATGGAGGCGCAGTGGGCGAAGGGCGAGGACGCCTCGACGGAGGATCTGCGTGTGGCGCTCAAGCGCTACCGCGAATTCTTCCAGCGGCTGCTCTCCGTCTAGACCCGAACGATGAACAGGCCGGCCACGCGGGGTCGGCCTGTTTCTCGTTGCGCCTTTACCGAACCTTGACCGGTCGTTGAAGTGCCTGTCCGACGATCACTCGGTGACTAGTGTTCATACGGTGGAGCTGGGGGTTCTGGGTCCTCTGCACGTCCGGCAGTACGGTCTGCCGGTCGCCATCCCGGGTGCCAAGCCCCGTGCCCTGCTCTGCATGCTCGGCCTGCGTGGTGGCTCCGTCGTCGCGGCGGACACGCTCGTCGAGCTCCTCTGGGGCGACGATCCGCCGCGCACCGTCGCCAAGGCTCTGCAGACCCACATCTCCGCCCTGCGACACACGCTCGGCGACGGGTTCGTCACAACGGAGGGAACCGGCTGGAGACTGAGCGCCACCGAGATCGACGCCACCCGCTACCTCGCCGCCCTCAAGCTGGGCCGCGACGCGATGACCGCCGGTGACACCACCGAGGCGGTCACCCGCTTCGACGAGGCGTTGGCACTGTGGCGCGGTTCCCCCGAGCTGCCCGAGGGCCGACGCGGGACGTCGGAGAAGACGCGCTGGGTCGAGGGCCATGCGGCCCTGGTCGAGGATCGGGCCGAAGCGCTGCTCACCATGGGGCGTGCGGCCGAGATCATCGGCGAACTCGAAGCGGCGATCGCCGACGCGCCGCTGCGCGAGCGGCGTTGGGGTCATCTGATGCTCGCCCTCTACCGCGCAGGAAGGCAGGGTGAGGCCCTCGGCGCGTATCAGCGGGCCAGATCGCTGCTGGCCGACGAGTTGGGCGTCGACCCGGGACCGGATCTCCGCCGACTCGAGTCCGCGATCGTCGCGCAGGACGTCTCGCTGGAAATAACGGCCTCACAACGACATTCGGTGGTGACACGCGCGGTCACGTTCCTGCTCACCGACATCGAGGGGTCGACGGCCGCCTGGGAGAAGGACGCCGCGGCCATGGCGGTGGCGCTGGCCCGCCATGACGAGATGGTGGAGCAGGTCGTCACGTTCCGCGGCGGACGGCTGATCAAGACCCGCGGCGAGGGCGATGCGACGTTCTCGGTGTTCGACCGGCCATCTGCCGCGGCCGCCGCCGCGATCGAGCTGCAGGAGGCCGTGCGTCGCGAGGCGTGGGTGCTCGCCGAACCGATGCGCATCCGCGTGGTCCTGCACACCGGTGAAGTCGAATTCCGCGACGGCGACTACTTCGGCCGGGCCGTCAACCGCGCCGCCCGGCTGAGGTCCCTGGCGTCCGGTGGCCAGATCCTGTGTTCGGGAGCCACGGCCGAACTCGTCATCGACACTCTCGCCGACGACGTCGTGCTCACCGACCTCGGACTGCGTCAGCTCAAGAACCTCGCGCGTGCGGAGCGGGTGTTCGAACTGCGCCTGCGGACCACCGACGACGACACCGGCGATCCCGCGACCGGACCGCCCATCGAGCGGCCGGTCCTGCCCGCCGCGCTGGCGGGCCCCGGACCGTTCGTCGGCCGCGGCAGCGAGCTCGAACGCATGCTCGCCACCTGGCAGACCACGCTTGCCTCGGGCACGCGTGCGGTGCTGATCGCCGGCGAACCCGGTGTGGGCAAGACGCGGCTGGCCGCGGAGTGGTCCGGCCGGGCACACGCGCAGGGCGCCGTCGTCCTCTACGGCCGCTGCGACGAGGATCTCGGGGCGCCCTACCAACCCTTCGCCGAAGCGCTGCGGTCGCTGGTGCCGTGCCTGGGGACCGACCGGCTGCGCCGGCTGCGTGGCGTCGAATCGCTGTTGCCGTTGGTTCCCGGGCTGATCGACGTCCTGCCCGAGATCGCGGTGCCGACCCGCGCCGATGCGGACACCGAACGCTATGCGCTCTTCGACGCCGTCGTCGGCCTCCTGGCGGCGGTGTCGACTGAGGCGCCCGTCGTCCTCGTGCTCGACGATCTGCACTGGGCCGCCAAGCCCACGCTGCTGCTGTTGCGGCATGTCCTGCGCTTCGGAGAACACGGTCGCGTGCACATCGTCGGAACGTATCGCAGCACCGACCTCGACCGGTCACACCCGCTGGCGGCGATGCTCGCCGACCTCCACCGCGACGGCTCCGCGGACCGCCTCATCCTCGGCGGGCTCGACGAGGGCGACGTGACCGCATACGTCGCGGAAGCCGGGTACGACGACGACGAACTGGCCCGCGCGCTCGCGGCGGTCACGGGTGGCAATCCGTTCTTCCTGATCGAGGCGCTGCGCCATGTGGACGAGAGCGGCGGCCGGTGGGATCCGAGCACCCTGCCGCAGGGCGTACGGGAAGCGGTGAGTCGCAGGCTGTCCCGGCTGCCCGCACAGGCGAACAAGGCGCTGGCGGCGGCCGCGGTGGTGGGCAGCCGCTTCGCGCTGGACCTGGTGGAGCGAGTGCTCGGCGACGATCTGGTCGATGCGTTCGACGAAGCGGCCAAGGCCGGCCTGCTGATCGAGGAGCCCGGCGGGCACTACCGGTTCAACCACGCCCTGGTGCGGCAGTCGCTGCTGGCCGAGTTGGCATCGGTCCGCAGGATGCGGCTGCACCAGAAGATCGCGGTGACGCTGGAGACCGAGCCGGGGGCCGACGACGAGTTGCTGGCCGATCTCGCTCACCACTACTTCGAATGTGCGTGGGCGGGCAACGCGGACAAAGCCGTCGACTACTGCCGGCGTGCCGCGGACCAGGCGATGGCCCGGCTGGCCTACGAAGGCGCGGCCGATCTCTACGGCAGGGCGCTGCATGCCCTCGATGAACTCGACGAGCCGCTGCCCGATGACCGGCAGGCCGAACTCCTCATCGCCCGTTGTGAGGCGCTGCTGGCCGCGGGTGACGTGGTCTCGGCTTCGGACGTGGTCGCGCACCTACGGGACAGCGCGGGCGACTCCGGCCGTCTCGCGGCATGGGGGACGTGCTTCGACGGCCAGCTGTCGATGTTGACGAACCCCGAGCGCCTGGAGGAGATCGAGGCCGAATTAGCATCTGCTGCTGCGCAGTTGGCCCAGCTGGCGGACGCCGCGGGAGAGGCGATGGCTCACACGGTGCGGGCCGGATGTCTGGGTCGCCTCGGGCGGGTCGGCGCCTGCGAAGCCGCCTTGGATCAGGCGCTGACGGCGGCGCGGGGTGCCCGTGATCACCGCCGGGTGAACGCCGTGTTGGCCGGAGCGCCCATGGCGGCGCTGTGGGGCCCCAACCCGGTTCCGCGGGCCGGCGGCCGGTGTCTCGACGTGGTGCGGCTGCTGCGCATCACCACGGGTTCACCGGTCGTGGAGGCGACGTCGATCCGTTGTCAGGGCGTGCTGGACGCGTTCCGGGGACGGACGTCGGCGGGCCGCCACCTGATCGAGTCCGCGCGACGCTCACTCTCCGAGCTCGGCATGCGGCACGCGTTGCTCGAGGTGGATCAGTTCGCAGGCATCGTCGAGCTGGTGGCCGGTGAGCCCGCTTCGGCTGAAGTCCTTCTGCGGCGGGCCTACCTGGGGTTTCGCCGCATGGGCCTTGAGGCGGACACGGCAGAGACGGCGGCGCTGCTGGCGAAGGCGTGCCTCGCGCTCGACCGCGAAGCCGATGCCGACGAATTGTGTACCGAGAGCGAGCGTCTCGCCGGCCACGCGCTGAGGGCATCGATCGCCTGGCGGACGGTGCGCGCGCAGCTGTGCTCGCGCGGTGGTGACCACGACGCTGCCCGGCGCGTCGCCGAGGAGGCGGTGGCGATCGCCGAGCGTACCGATGCCCTGGTCGATCACGGGGACGCGTGCCTCGCACTGGCGACGGTGCTCGCCGCCGCAGGTGACGCCGTGGACGCACGTGCCGCCGCCGAGCGGGCCGTCGGCCTGTACGAGCTCAAAGGTGCTGCGGCACTTGTGGCCAATGTGCGCGGACTCCTCGACGTCGATGTGTCGGCGCCGATCCTGGCGCTGTCATCTGAGTGCACCGGCGAGGAGCCGGACAATCGTTGCGTTCGAGCGTTACGAAGTTTGGAAGATGCGCACGACCGCGAAGACTGGGATGGGTTCGGGCGGGTGTACGCACCGGGCGTGGTCGTCGAGATCCGACGGAAAATCATCGGCTTTACGCAGGAGGATCTCCCGTCGAGCGACTGGCCACGGCAGGTGAGGCGATTCCTCGAAGTCGGCGGTTCGTACCGGCTCCAACGGGTGATCGCGATACGAGGTGAGCATTTGGCTCTCGTCCGACTCGAATGTAGAACCACCGACACCAGTCCCGGGGCGCCGCGGGACGAGTCGCTCCTTCTCGCAGGGCTCGACGAAGAAGGGCGGATTACGCTCCAGGTGTCGTTCGACGTCGAAGACATCGACGCTGCATTGGCCGAACTGGAAGCGCAGGGCGTCTCGTTCGGCGAGCAATCGTCGCAGGTCCCGCACTCACCCCGAGAAAATGCCGCGAGTCGAGCCGACGCACGGTGCAACGTGCTCTACGCGGACGAACGCTGGGATGAGGTTGCGTCGATGTGGGCCGAGGTCGTGACGGTCGAAGACCGGCGCCGCGGATTGCATAGAGAGGTCACGTACGACCGAACCACCGGCGTGGCGGAATTGAAGGGAATGGTCGCCTTGGGCGTCCGGACCATGACATCCCGCGTAGTTGCGACTCGCGGTGATCGCCTGGCCCTCTGCCGAACGCGCTACTCGGGCCGGGATAAGCGGCCCGACGCCTTCTACACCGAGATCCTCCGCATCACCGAGCTCGACGTCGACGGGCGGCCCACGGCGTCCGTCGCCTTCGATCCGGACGACATAGACGCCGCGTTGGCCGAACTCGACGTCCGTTATCTCGCCGGTGAAGCTGCGCCGCACGCGCGGGTGTGGTCGATCACCGTCGACGCCTACGCGGCGTTCAACCGGCGGGAGTTGACTGGCATCACGCCGGACTGGGTCAGCATCGACCACCGGCGCGGAGCTGCGTTCGAGCAAGGCGAGATGTCGGCGTATCTGTCTGCAGCGTGGGATGACTCGCCGGGAACGAGGATCCGGATCGAAGAGGTGCACCGGCTGAGCGACTTCGGCGTGGTGGTGACGCACTCTTCGACGGGAACGTCGCGCGACGGCTTCGAGGCCGAATGGCGTGACGTCAACCTGATGATGATGGACGGCGAGTTGATCGACCGCAGTGAGTTGTTCAACGAGAGCGACCTCGATGCCGCGTTGGCGCGCTTCGACGCACTGAGCCGCTCGGCGGTGCACGTGGAGAACGGGGCGAGCCGGGCGTACCACCGCCTGCAGGCGTACTTCAGAAAACGCGACTGGAGTGCGATCGGCATGATGCTCGCGGATGGCATCACCAACGATGATCGCCGACATACCATCAACGCCGGAGTGCAGCAGGGTCGGGACGCGATCATCGCTGAGATGTCGAGCATCGCCGACGTCGGGGCCGACACGTGGACTTCACGGGTCGTCGCGACCCGCGGCGGGTACCTGGTTCTCAACTGGGCCCGGGCGTCGAGCGGCGAGAGCTCCGACGCATTCCGGTCGGATGTCCTGGACATCATCCAGACCGATGTCGACAACCAAATCATTGCCCGAGTTGTCTTCGACGACGACGACATCGACGCCGCATTCGAGGAGCTCGATGCGCGCTATCTCGCCGGCGAGGCAGCGCCACTCGCGAACACGTGGTCGGCTGTCACAGCGGCCGTCGAGGCACTCAAGAGGCGTGAAGTCCCCGAACTGACGCCCGACTGCGTCACCGTCGATCATCGCCGCGGAATAGGTTTCGCGCCAGGTGGTCTGACCGCCTACATGGACGCGACGCTGAACGATTTCCCGGATTTCAGCATCTACCTCGAGGAGGTGCACCGGATCACCAGTTCCGGAGCGGTTGTGACCTTCACGTCATCGGCTGCCTCGCGCGAAGGCTTCGACGCCGAATGGAGGATGGTTCAACTGGTGACGGTCGAGGGTGACCTCATCAGCCGCCTTGAAGTGTTCGACGAGTCGGATCTCGATACCGCACTCGCTGGCTTCGACGCACTCAGCCGCCCTGCGACACAACTGGAGAATGCGGCGAGCCGGGCATACCAAGGCTTCAACATGAGCTACCTCGCGGGCGACTGGGAAGCGCTGCGCTCGACGATGGCCAAGGATTTCGCCGCTGACGACCGTCGCCGACTCGTGGGGTGGGGACGACAGGCGGGTCGCGAGGCTGTGCTCGAACACGCGCGGGTGACCGCCGAGATCGGCGTCACCCATGCGGCATCGTCGGTGATCGCGACCCGCGGCCAGCGCCTGGCTCTCATGCGTGCCAGATTCCGTGGGCGCGATGCGCGACCCGACGCATTCGAAGCCGAAGTCCTCCATCTGGTCGAGATCGATGCCGGAGAGGAGATCACGGGGTTCGTCGCCTTCGACGTCGACGACATCACCGCCGCCTACGAGGAGCTCGACGCGCGCTTTCTCCCCGGCGAAGCGGCGCCCGACGCGAAGACCTATTCGGCCATCGTAGGAGCCTTCGCTGCGGTCAACCGACACGAACTGCCGTTGACGGCGCGGGATTTGGTGAGCATCGATCACCGGCGGCCGATCGCATTCGCGCCTGGAGAATTGATGTCGTATCTGCAGGCCACCTTGAACGATGCGCCTGACATCCGGATCAGGATCGACGCCGTTCATCGCTTGAACGGCATGGGCGCGGTCACCACCCACGTCTGGCACAACACGTCGCAGCAGGGCTTCGACGCAGAATGGCGGGTGATCGGGGTATCGACGCTCGACGGCGATCTGATCAATCGATGCGAGCTGTTCGACGAGTCAGATCTCGACGCCGCACTCGCCCGGTTCGACGAGCTGAACGCCGCAACGCCCGACCTTCAGAACGCCGCCACGCGCACGCGGGCGCGGGTGGCGGATGCCTACAACCGGCGAGATATGGACGCCTTCGCCGCAATCACGCGAGGGCGCTACGAAGACCACCGCAGAGGGTTGCTCGACGCGGGTGCAGCCGGCCGGGAGTATGCCCTCGCGGTGTTGTCTGTTTCATCCGCCAGCTGGCAGATGACGATCGAGCCGGTCGCCATCCGAGGGGAGCGCTTGGCGCTGACCCGCGAAACAACCTGCGACATAAACGATCCCGATATGGCGGTCATCTTCGAGATGTTGACACTCACAGAAGTCTCCCGCGACGACAACATCTCGTACACAGCGTTCTTCGATGCCCATGACGTCGACGCCGCCTTCGACGAACTCGACACACGCTATGCCGCCGGAGAAGCGGCGAAACATGCGAACACATGGTCTGCGATCGTGAAGGCCAACGCGGCGTTCAACTCCCGTGAGATGCCACCGACGACCCAGGACTGGGTCAACGTCGACCACCGTCGGGGCGGCATGGCCTTCGCACCCGGTGACCAGTCGGCATACATCCGCGCCACGTGGGACGTCGCGCCCCACGTCACCAACCGCATTGTGGTCGTGCACCGGTTGAGCGACCGCGGAGCGGTTTTCACTCAGGTCGTCCAGGCGAGGTCTCAGGACGGATTCAACGGCGAGTGGCGGGACGCCGTCATACTGACCGTCGACGGCGACATGATCGACCTCTGCGAGGCGTTCGACGAATCGGATCTCGACGCCGCGCTCGTCCGCTTCGACGAGCTGAACGCCGCAGCGGCTGGCCTTCATAACACCGCGACCCGCGTGCGGACCCGGGTAGCCGACGCGTTCAACAGCCGCGACCGAGCCACCTTCCTCGCCCTCGCCGACCCGGACGGGCGTTACGAGGACCGGAGGAAGGGACTGCGGGACGAGGCGACGAGCACAGGACTGGCCAAGGTTGCGCACACGCTGTTTGATGTGGTGCCTGTCGATTGGCAGTTGGAGGTGAAACCCCTCACCCTCGGGGGATCCGACCTGGGGCTGACCCATGACACCTACCGGACGACAGACGAAGATCAGTCGATCACCGCCGAGCACCTGACCCTCACCGAGATCGGCGAAGACGGACTGGTGCGACTCACCATATTGTTCGATGTCGACGAGATCGACCTCGCCACCGCTGAACTCGATGCTCTTCACTCAGCCGGGGAGGCTGCTTCGCCTCCTGGCGCCGTATAACCACAACGGCGCAAAGGTATGCCCGAATCAGGCGGCAGCCGGTGGTGGCTGTGGTTCGAATGGTGAGTACCACCACCAGTCGGCGCGTTCGCCGGTGGGTCCGGGACAGGGAGGTACATCGGGTGGCGGTTTCGTCGGGGGTCGGGCGAGTGATGCCGAACTCAATTGCCTTCCGTCCCTGTCGGTCACGACAAGGTGCTGCGCCGGGCCGGTGATCGTGATACCGCCGCGATGGTGCATCCGGTGGTGATACGGACAGACCAGGACGAGGTTGTCCAGTTCGGTGGCGCCGCCGTCCTCCCAATGCTTGACGTGGTGGGCGTGCAATCCGCGGGTGGCGCCGCATCCGGGCACCACGCAGCAGCGGTCCCGGTACTCCAAGGCCCGGCGTAGTCGGCGGCTGATCTGACGGGTGTCGCGCCCGGAGCCGATCACCTGCCCGTGGCGTTCGAGCCACACCTCGAACGTGGCGTCACACAACAGGAAGCGCCGCTCGGCGTCGGTCAGCACCGGACCCAGATGCAAAGAGGCGCTCTTCTGCTCGACGTCCACGTGGGCGATCACGGTGGTGCGGTGTCCGTGCGGGCGACGCGCCACTTCGGTGTCCCAGCCGGCGTCGACGAGACTCATGAACGCATCGACCGTCGTGGGCATCGGCGGCGCCTGATCACTATCGCCCTCGCCGTGGTCGCGTTTCCAGTCGGCGACCATCCGGTCCTGATGCGACGCCACCGCGGCGTCGAGCTTGGCCGCCTCCAGATGCGGCAGCCAGATCCGGTAGCAGGTGCCCTTGTCGTCGGTGGACTTGCTGAACGACGGAGCGGGTTCAGGCTTGGGGTCGGGTTTCGGATGCGGTTGGGGTGGGGGTTCGAGCTTGATCGCGGTGCGCAACTGGTTCACCGTCGCTGCGGTGACCAACTGGGCGTAGTGCGCATCCGAGCCCGCCCCGGCCTTCTCGGCGATCACCCCGACCTGATCCAGTGACACCCGACCGTCGCGCAAGAGTTGGGTGCAGCGCGGCAATTCCTCCCACCGCTGCGCGACGGCGGTGACGATTTCAGCGTTCCTCGGTGACGAGCCGGTCTTCCACGCCACCATCGCCGCCACCGACCGCGCGCCCGTCATGCCCCACAATCCGTCGCGGTCGATTTCGGCGACGATCTCCACCAGCCGCCCGTCGATCGCATTGCGTTGACCGCACAACTCCGCGATCTCGTCGAACAACTCCGCCAACCGGTCCTTCGGCCTCACCGAAGGAGCGAAAGACGTTGCGCTCGAAGACATGAACCCATCATCGCAGAGGGGTCCGACACGTCAGCCCCCGTCGGTTGTCGCGCCCGACACCTCAGCTAGGCTCAGTCATTGCCTTATTGTGACCTTAGATATGTCTTAATTTTCTTAGAGACTCGTGTACGGTTCAACCCAGGCGCACGCAGCACTGCGACGGAAGGAACCCGACATGAATCAGGCACCCGCACGGATCGTCCTGGTCACCGGCGGCTCGAGGGGCGTTGGCGCGGAGGTCGCACAACGGCTCGCCAGTCCCGACACCCATGTCGTGGTGAACTACCGCGAGAAGGCCGAGCGGGCGGAATCGATCGCCGAGGCCATCCGCAGTGCAGGCGGCCACGCCTCGACGCTGCGAGCCGATATCTCCGACGAGATCGAGTGCGCGGCGATGATCGACACCGTCGCGGCGCGATTCGGGCAGCTCGACACCCTGATCCTCAACGCGTCTGCCGGGCTCGAACTCGGTGTCGACCTCGGCTACGCGAAGCGTGTCAACCGCGATGCCCAGCGCCGTCTTGCGCTGCGGGCGGTGCCGCTGATGCCTGCGGGCGGCCGCATCGTTTTCGTCACCAGCCACGCGGCCCACTTCTTCCCCCATCGGGCTGTTCCCAAGGGACAAACGGCGATCGCCGCGAGCAAGTGGGCGGGCGAAACAGCGCTCTACGCGATGCGATCGGAGTTCCGCCGCGCCGGTGTGCACTTCACCGTCGTTTCCGGCAATGAGGGGGACGCGACCTTCGCCGGCGCGATCATCAACGCCGTCGACGCCGCGAATCCGTCGGGCATCGTGTACGTCGGCGGCGCCGACTCCTTGATGAACGCCTAGTCCTCAGTTCAGCGACGGCAGGTTCAGGCCCGCGCGTACCGCTCGACGAACCTCCGCAGGATCTCCGGCGGATACGTCACATTCCACTGCAGCGCAGCGACTTTGAGTTCCTTCGCGGATTCGGGCGCGAAGTACCCGTAGTCCTTGTAGACGTCGATTCGCGTACGGACGCCGTCGACGTCGAGTTCGGGATGGAACTGCGTGGCGTACACATTGGCCTTCACCCGGAACGCCTGCACCGGGCTGTCGGGCGATGACGCGAGGCAGACCACATCGGGCGGCAGTGCCGACGCCGCCTCCTTGTGGCCGCCGTAGGCATCGAAACGCTCTGGCGCGTCACAGAACAGCGCGTCGTCCCGGCCGGCGGCCGACACCGAGACCGACATCCCGCCGACCGGTTCGGGATAGGTCTTGTCGATCGTGGCACCGACGACCGTGCCGAGGGTGCCCACGCCGTAACAGCAGCCGAGGAAGGGGAAGTCGGCATCGACGATGCGCTCGATCAACGGAAGCAACTCGCCCTCGACGCGGCGCTGCGTCGGCGACTTGGTCGCCGGATCGTCGCTGACGTTGTACGGCCCGCCGCCGAGGATCACACCGGACCAGTCCACGAGGTCGATGTCCCCCAACGGCTCGTGCGTCAACCGGATGCGGTGCATCCCTTCGCGATCTGTTCCGGCGAAGCGCATCATCGCCAGGTACTCGTCGTCGGCGGCGGCGTCCTCACCGCGGATCGACAGCAGCAGGAACGGCCGCGGAAGCACGACACCCCGCGAGCTCGAGGAGCCCGCGGGGTGCCGCATCATGCCGGTGACGATGTCGCGCGTCAGGCCAGTTCGAACCGGTCGTTGTTCATGACCTTCACCCATGCCGCGACGAAGTCCTCGACGAACTTGCCCTTGTTGTCGTCCTGGGCGTAGACCTCGGCGATCGCCCGCAGCACCGAGTGCGAACCGAACAACAGGTCGTTGACGGTCGCCGTCCACTTGGTCTCCCCGGAGGCCCGGTCGACGCCCTCGTAGACGTTCTCGCCGATCGCCGACGACTTCCACTCCGTGCCCATGTCGAGCAGGTTCACGAAGAAGTCGTTGGTCAGCACACCCGGCTTGTCGGTGAACACGCCGTGCTTGGTGCCGCCGTGGTTGGCGTTGAGCGCCCGCAGGCCGCCGATCAGCACGGTCAGCTCCGGTGCGGTGACATCCAGGAAGTAGGCGCGGTCGAGCAGCAACTCCTCCAGCTGCGCCTTCTCACCCGGCCGGACGTAATTGCGGAACCCGTCGGCGCGCGGTTCGAGCACCGCGAACGACTCCACGTCGGTCTGCTCCTGCGACGCGTCGGTGCGGCCCGGCGCGAAGTGGACGTCGATCTCGAATCCGGCGTCCTTGGCGGCCTTCTCGACCGCCGCGGAACCCGCCAGCACGATCAGGTCGGCCAGCGAAACCTGCTTGCCGCCTGCGCTGTTGAACTCCTGCTGGATCCGCTCCAGCACCGGCAGCACCCTGTCCAGCTCGGAGGGCTCGTTGACCTCCCAGCTGCGCTGCGGCTCCAGCCGCAGCCGGGCGCCGTTCGCGCCGCCGCGCTTGTCGGTGCTGCGGAAGCTGGCCGCCGACGACCACGCCGTCTTCACCAGCTGCGGCACCGACAGGCCCGAGTCCAGCACCGCGCTCTTCAACTTCGCGATGTCCGCGTCGTCGATCAGCTCACCCTCGACGGCGGGCACCGGGTCCTGCCACAGCTGCGGCTCGGCCACCCACGGGCCGAGGTAGCGGCTGATCGGGCCGAGGTCGCGGTGCAGCAGCTTGTACCAGGCCTTGGCGAACGCCTCGTTCAGCTCCTCGGGATGGTCGAGCCACCGCCGGGTGATCTCGCCGTAGATGGGGTCGACACGCATCGAGACGTCGGTGACCAGCATCGTGGGCTTGCGCGGCGGGCCGCCGAACGGATCGGGGATGATCGCCTCGGCGTCCTTGGCCTCGAACTGCCATGCGCCGCCGGGGCTCTTGGTCAGCTCCCACTCGTTGCCGTAGAGGATCTCCAGGTAGCGGTTGCTCCACTGCGTCGGCTTGTCCGTCCACACCACTTCGAGACCACTGGTGATGGTGTCGCCGGCGTTGCCGCTGCCGAAGGGGCACTTCCAGCCGAGGCCCTGCTGCTCGATGGGCGCGCCCTCGGGCTCCGGGCCCACGTCGTCGGCGCTCGCGCCGTGCGTCTTGCCCAGGGTGTGGCCGCCGACGATCAGCGCCGCGGTCTCCTCGTCGTTCATCGCCATCCGGCCGAAGGTCTCGCGGATGTCGATGGCCGCGGCCAGCGGATCCGGCTTACCTTCCGGGCCTTCGGGATTGACGTAGATCAGGCCCATCGTGGTGGCGCCGTAGCGCTCCTCGAGCTGGCGTGCGGTGGCGTCGGCGCCGGCGTAGCGCTTGTCGGTACCGAGCCACTCCTCCTCCTCGCCGAAGATGACCTCTTCGGGCTCCCAGAAGTCGGGGCGGCCGAACCCGAAGCCGAACGTCTCGAAGCCGGCCGACTCCAGGGCGGCGTTGCCGGCGAACACCAGCAGGTCGGCCCACGAGATCTTGTTGCCGTACTTCTTCTTGACCGGCCACAGCAGGCGGCGGGCCTTGTCGAGGTTGGCGTTGTCGGGCCAGCTGTTGAGCGGCGCGAAGCGCTGCATGCCCTGGCCGCCGCCGCCGCGTCCGTCATAGGTGCGGTAGGTGCCCGCTGCGTGCCAGCTCATCCGGATGAACAGGCCGGCGTAGCTGCCGTAGTCGGCCGGCCACCAGTCCTGCGAGGTGTTGATGACCGAGATGACGTCGGCCTTGAGCGCCTCGACGTCGAGCTTTGCGAACTCCGTGGAGTAGTCGAAGTCGTCGCCCAGCGGGTTGCCCTTGTTGGAGTGCGCGTGCAGCACCGAGACGTCGATCTGCTCGGGCCACCAGTCCTGGTTCTTCCGCGGAGCGCCGCCCTTCACCTCGGGCGACTTGATCGCCGGGTTCTCGCTCTCGCTGCCCTTGCTCTGGGTCGGCGCCTCGGGCTTCGGCGGCTTGGCGTCAGAAGTATCGGATGACACTGTGTTTCCCTTCGTATTCCGTAAACATCATGTGGGTGATGGGGCTGATCACGGGTGTGATCGGGAGGGTGCTGGAGCGGTGGAGCATTCGGGACACAATCCCCAGTAGATGACCTCGGCCTCGTCGATGACGAAGCCCTGATCATCCGACGCTGTGAGGCACGGCGCTTCGCCGACCGCGCAGTCGACATCGGCGATGGCGCCGCACCCGCGGCACACCACGTGGTGGTGGTTGTCGCCGACGCGCGACTCGTAGCGCGCCACCGACCCGGCGGGCTGGATCCGCCGCACCAGTCCGACGGCGGTCAGCGCGCTCAGCGAGTCGTAGACCGCCTGGTGCGAGACCTCGGGCAGATCGTGGCGGACGGCGCGGATGATCGAGTCGGTGTCGGCGTGCGGCAGCGCGTGCACCGCGCCCAGCACGGCGAGCCGGGGCCGCGTCACACGCAGCGCGGCGGCGCGCAGCATGTCCGGGAATTCGGAGGCGGCGGGCACGGGAACGAGTCTTGTCCCTTTTCTGGAATCAGTCAAGAGTCGGTCCGCCCGGATTCGCTGCGGGCGAACCCGGGCATTACGCATCTGTGACCACGCGACGGTTACCGTGGGATGACTGCGCCGCCCTCCTATCGTGAGGGTGGCCAGGGGGAACGACGACGAATGACGAGCCAGTGACGCAGCGATACGACATCGTGATCGCCGGGGGTGGACCGGCAGGATCCGCCGCCGCATGGCAGGCGGTCCAGACGGGCGCCCGTGTGGTGGTCCTCGACAAAGCCGAATTCCCGCGGGACAAGCCGTGCGGGGACGGGCTGACGCCACGCGCCGTCAGCTACATCCAGAAGATGGGGCTGGCCGACGCCGTCGACAAGTTCCACCGCGTCAACGGCGCGAGGATCTTCAGCCCGAGCGCGTGGGAGCTGGGCTTCCCGCGCAGGCCGGGGATGCCCGACCACGGATATGTCGCCCGCCGCACCGAGATCGACGGTCTGCTGCTGGAGAGGGCGGCGTCGGCGGGGGCCGAGGTGCGTCAGGGCGCCGAGGTGGCCGCGCCGGTCGTCGAGGACGGCAGGGTCACCGGTGTGGTGCTCAAGGGCGGCGAACAGATCGCGGCCGACGCGGTGATCGCCGCCGACGGTGCGTACTCGCCGACCCGCCGGGCGTTGAACCTGACCTCGCCGTACACCAACTACGCCGCGATCGCGATCCGTGCCGAGATGCCGCTGGAGGGTCCGGACGGCGACACCCTCGACATTCATCTGAAGCTGACCTTCGACGGGGACCAGCTGCCCGGCTACGGGTGGGTGTTCCCGGTCGGCGGCGGCCGGGCCAACATCGGCCTCGGCTACGCCACCAGCTACCGGCGCTGGCACGAGATCAACGCGACGGACCTGCTCGGCACGTTCATGGCGACGCTGCCCGCCGAGTGGCGGCTGCCGAAGATCGATGAGCTGAAACGGTCGAAGGCGCTGCAGGCCTGGCGGCTGCCGATGGGGTTCTCCGCGTGGCCGCCGTGGCGGCCCGGAATCCTGTTCGCCGGTGACGCACTCGGTGCGGCCCGTCCGGTGTCGGGTGCGGGCATCTCCAAGGCCCTGCAGTCCGGGATGGCGGCCGGGGAGTGCGCGGTCGCCGCGCTGACCAACGGCGGGCCGGACGACTTCACCAACTACACCCAGCAGATCCGGGCGGCCTGGGGCCGGGAGTACCGGCGCGGCAGGTTCTTCCACCGCGTGGTCGGCCAGCCGGCGATCGCCGGGGCCGGGGTCAAGGTGCTGGACAAGGTCGCCCACCCGAAGCTGCGGGCGAACCTGTTGTTCTGGGAGGACTGGGGCACGCCCGCGGGCCGGGGCACCGGGCGCTGAGCCCGGTCACCGCATCGCGCCGGGGATCGCGGCGACGAGTCCGCCGTCGATCACCAGGTCCTGGCCGTTGACGTAGGACGCCTCCGTCGAGGCGAGGAAGGCCACCGCCGACGCCACGTCCTCGGGTGTGCCGAACCGTCCCGCGGCGATCGCTGCCAGCACCGCGGGCTGGGCGTCGGGCGACACGTTGTCGTGGAACATCGGCGTCTCGATGTAGCCGGGGCTCACCGAGTTGACCCGGATCCGTCGTGGCGCCAGCTCTGCGGCCAGGGTGTGGGCGAGGTTGTGCACGGCGGCCTTGGTGGCCGAATACACCGCGGCCCCGGCCATTCCGCGGTGAAGGCTCCACGAGGCGTTGATCACCACGGCGGCGCCGTCGGCGAGCAGCGGCAGGGTCCGCGCGACGGTGAAGAACACCCCCTTGAAGTTGGTGTCGGCGATGCGGTCGAACTCGGCCGCGGTGACGGCCTCCGTGGCGGCGAAGGTCGCCGTCCCGGCGTTGGCGAACACCACGTCGAGCCGTCCGAACCGATCACCGACGGCCGCGCGCACCGCGTCCAGCGCCGCCGGGTCGGTGACGTCGGCGACCAGCGGCAGCACCCTGGTTCCGCCGACGAGTGCGTCGGCCGCGGTCTGCAGGCGGGTGGCGTCGCGGCCGGTGATGACGACGGTCGCGCCCTCGGTGAGCAGCCGGCGGGCGGCGGCCAGGCCCATGCCGCTGGAGCCGCCGGTGATCAGCGCGATCTTGTCGTCGAAGCGGGATTCGGTCACGGGTCCAGCGTCGCGGGCATCCGGCCGCCGCGGCAGTGTGTGGTTGTCCTGGTGTTCACACCACCAGGCTGGGCAGCCGGTCGAGGCGCTCGCGGGTGTCGGTGCCGGGCAGTGGGTTCGACAACTCGAGATGCCAGTCCGGGTGGTCGGCGACCAGCAGCGTGGTGGTGTCGAAGTACAGCTCGCCCGCCGCGGGATGGCGCACTGCCTTGACGGTCTGTGCCGGTGCGGTGACGTCGTGGCGCTCCCACAGCTCGGCGAACTCGGCGCTGACCGTCTGCAGGCGCTCCACGAGGCGGCCGAACTCCGTGTCCCCGGGGAACAGCGCTGCGTCGGCGCGGAAGGCTGCCACCACGGCAGGCGCTGCCGCCTCCCAGTCCATCCGCATCCCGCGGTAGCGGGCGCTGGTGAAGAACGTCACCAGGCAGTTCTCGTCCGGCTCGCCGTATCCGAAAACCGTTTCAGCCCAGGCATTCACCGCCAGCAGATGCCAGTGCCGGTCCCGGACGACGGCCGGCGCGGGCCAGGTGTCGAGCAGCCTGCGCACCTCCGCGGTGACGGCCGCGCCGGTACGGGCGGGAAGCGGCGGGTTCGCCCCGGCCAGGAGGTACAGATGCGCCCGTTCGTGCGGGTCGAGGTGCAGCGCACGGGCCACCGCGTCCAGCACGTCTGCGGAGACGGTGATGTTGCGGCCCTGCTCGAGCCACGTGTACCAGGACACGCCGACGCCTGCGAGGACGGCAACCTCCTCGCGCCGCAGTCCCGGTGTGCGACGTCGCCCTCCCGTGGGCATGCCGACGTCGGCGGGTGAGAGCCGCGCCCGCCGGGACCGCAGATAGGCACTGAGTTCGTCGCGCGTGGTCATGCCCGGCTCAACACCGGATCGGCCCGTCCCGTTCCACCGCCTACCCTTGTCGGAGTGTCCGATCAGCCCCGCGACGACGTGCGTGCGTTGCGCGCCCGCCTCGACGGGCTCACCATCCGCGACGCGGCGCGGATCGGCCGCAGGCTGAAGAACCTGCGCGGCCTGGTCGACGCCGACCGCCTGGCGCAGCTCGCGGCGCAGGTCGCCGCCGGTGAGGCGGTCGTCGCGAGCCGTGCCGCGGCCGTGCCCGCGATCACCTACCCCGACCTGCCGGTCAGTGATCTGCGCGGGGAGATCGCCACCGCCATCGAGGAGAACCAGGTGGTGGTGATCGCCGGTGAGACCGGTTCGGGCAAGACCACCCAGCTGCCCAAGATCTGCCTGGAACTCGGCCGCGGCGTGCGGGGCACCATCGGTCACACCCAGCCCCGCCGGCTGGCGGCGCGCACGGTGGCCCAGCGCATCGCCGACGAGCTCGGCACCCCGCTCGGCGACGCCGTCGGGTACACCGTCCGATTCACCGACCAGGTCAGCGACCGCACCCTGGTCAAGCTGATGACCGACGGGATCCTGCTCGCCGAGATCCAGCGTGACCGCAGGCTGCTCGGCTACGACACCCTGATCCTCGACGAGGCCCACGAGCGCAGCCTCAACATCGACTTCCTACTCGGCTACCTTCGCGAACTGCTGCCACGGCGCCCCGACCTCAAGGTCATCGTCACCTCGGCGACCATCGAGCCGCAGCGCTTCGCCGCCCACTTCGCCGACGCGGCAGGCAGGCCCGCACCGATCGTGGAGGTGTCCGGGCGCACCTATCCCGTCGAGATCCGCTATCGGCCATTGGAAGTCGTCGTTCCCGCGGCAGACCGCGACGACCCCGACGACCCCGATCACGAGGTGGTCCGCACCGAGTTGCGCGACCCGACCGAGGCGATCGTCGACGCGGTGCGCGAACTCGCCGCCGAACCGCCGGGCGACGTGCTGGTGTTCCTCTCCGGCGAGCGGGAGATCCGCGACACCGCCGAGGCCCTACGGGCCGCGCTCGACCCGCACACCGAGGTGCTGCCGCTGTACGCCCGGCTGCCGACGGCCGAACAGCAGAAGGTGTTCTCGCCGAGCCGCTCTGCCCGCCGGATCGTGTTGGCCACCAACGTGGCCGAGACGTCGCTGACGGTGCCGGGGGTGCGCTACGTCGTCGACCCCGGCACGGCGCGCATCTCCCGCTACAGCAGGCGGACCAAGGTGCAGCGGCTGCCGATCGAGCCGATCTCGCAGGCGTCGGCCGCGCAGCGGGCGGGCCGCTCGGGTCGCGTCGCGCCCGGTGTGTGCATCCGGCTGTACTCCGAGGACGACTTCGCCTCGCGGCCCCGCTACACCGATCCCGAGATCCTGCGCACCAACCTCGCCGCGGTGCTGCTGCAGATGTCGGCCCTGGGACTCGGTGACGTCGAACGGTTTCCCTTTCTGGACCCGCCGGATGCACGCAGCATCCGCGACGGCGTGCAGCTGCTTCAGGAACTGGGCGCCTTCGACGAGGACGGCGCGCTCACCGACGTCGGCCGCCGGCTGGCACGGCTGCCGCTGGACCCCCGCATCGGCCGGATGATCCTGCAGGCCGACACCGAGGGCTGCGTGCGCGAGGTGCTGGTGCTGGCCGCCGCGCTGTCCATCCCGGACCCGCGTGAACGCCCCGCCGACCGGGAGGAGGCGGCCAGGCAGAAGCACGCCAGGTTCGCCGACGAGCAGTCCGACTTCATGAGCTACCTGAATCTGTGGCGCTACCTTCGCGAGCAGCGAAAGGAGCGGTCGGGCAGCTCTTTCCGGCGGATGTGCCGCGACGAGTTCCTGCATTATCTCCGGATCCGGGAGTGGCAGGACCTCAACGGCCAGCTGCGCAGCATCGCCCGCGACCTGGGCATCGTCGAATCGGACGACAGAGAGCCGGCCGAACCGGACCGGGTACACGCCGCGCTGCTGGCGGGGCTGCTGTCCCATGTCGGCATGCGCCAGGAGGAGTCGCGGGAGTATCTCGGCGCCCGCAACACCCGCTTCGTGCTGGCCCCCGGCTCGGTGCTGACCCGCAGGCCGCCACGCTGGATCGTGGTGGCCGACCTGGTGGAGACCAGCAGGCTGTACGGCCGCATCGCGGCGCGGGTCCAGCCGGAGACGGTGGAGCGGATCGCCGGGGACCGGGTGCGGCGCAATCACAGCGAGCCGCACTGGGACGCCCAGCGCGGCGCGGTGATGGCCTACGAGCGGGTCACCCTCTACGGGTTGACGCTGGTGGCGCGCCGCCGCGTCGACTACACGAGGCACGATCCGGAGCTGGCGCGCGACCTGTTCATCCGGCACGCCCTCGTCGACGGCGAGTGGCAGACCCGGCACCACTTCTTCCGCGACAACAGTCGGCTGCGTGCGGAACTCGCCGAACTGGAGGAACGCACCCGCAGGCGTGACCTGCTGGTGTCCGACGATGACATCGTCGCGTTCTACGACGCGCGGGTGCCCGCGGACGTGGTGTCGGTGCGGCACTTCGACGGGTGGTGGAAGAAACAGCGGCACAAGACCCCCGACCTGCTCACGATGACGCGCGCCGACCTGCTGCGCGGGGATGTCGAGGCCGATCAGCCCGACCGGTGGGAGGCCGACGACCTGTCGCTGCCGCTGAGCTACCGTTTCGAGCCGACGGCGCCCGACGACGGGGTGACCGTGCACGTCCCCGTCGACGTGCTGGCCCGCCTCGGGGGTGACCAATTCGCCTGGCAGGTCCCGGCATTCCGCGAGGAGCTGGTCACCGAATTGATCCGCTCGCTGCCGAAGACGCTGCGGCGCAACTTCGTCCCGGCGCCCGACACCGCTCGTGCCGTGCTGTCCACGCTCGACCCCGGGACGGAGCCGCTGCTCGACGCGCTGCAACGGGAGCTGCACCGCCGCACCGGGGTGCTGGTCCCCGTCGATGCGTTCGACCTCGGCAAGCTGCCCGCGCACCTGCGGGTGACGTTCGCCGTCGAGGACGCCGAGGGCGCGGAGGTGGCTCGCGGCAAGGATCTCGACGCGCTGCAGGAGGAGCTCGCCGGGTCGGCGCGCCGGGCCGTCGCCGAGGCGGTCGCCGGAGACCTCGAACGCAGCGGACTACGCGGCTGGCCCGACGATCTGGAGGAGCTGCCGCGCACGGTCGAGCGCACCGTCGGCGGCCGCACGGTGCGCGGATACCCGGCGCTGGTCGACGCCGGCGCCGCGGTGGACGTGCGGGTGCTGGCGACGGCGGCCGAGCAGAACGCGGCGATGACGCCCGGCCTGCGCCGGCTGTTGCGGCTCTCGGCGCCGTCACCGGCCAAGGCGGTGGAGCGCGCGCTCGACACCCGCACGCGGCTGGTGCTCGGCGCCAATCCCGACGGCTCACTGCAGGCGCTGATCGAGGACTGCGCCGACGCCGCGGTCGCCGCGCTGGCGCCCGCCCCGGTGTGGCGGCGAGACGAATTCGGCGCGCTGCGCGACCGGGTGGCGGGCGCCCTGGTGCCGACCACGCTCGACATCGTCGGCCGCGTGCAGAAGGTGCTGGCTGCGGCGCACGACGCGGAACTCGCACTGCCGCAGACACCGTCGGCGGCGCAGGCCGAGTCGATCGCCGACATCCGCGCCCAGTTGGCCGGCCTGCTGCCGCGCGGCTTCGTCGCCGCCACCGGCGCCGCGCATCTGGGCGACCTGACCCGCTATCTGACCGCCGTCAGCAGGCGGCTCGACCGATTGCCGCACGCGCTGAACGCCGACCGGGAGCGGATGGCCAGGGTGCACGCCGTGCAGCAGGCCTACGACGAGGTGCTGCGCGCACTCGCTCCCGGCCGGGCGGCGGCCGCCGACGTCCGCGACATCGCCCGGCAGATCCAGGAGTTGCGCGTCAGCCTGTGGGCGCAGCAGCTCGGCACCCCGCGCCCGGTCAGCGAGCAGCGCATCTACCGGGCGATCGACGCCCTCATCTGAGCACGGCGGCGGCGGACACGGCCGCGACGGCCAGCAGCGCGAGGATCATCGTCGCGACACCGGCCCAGCCGAACCCGTCGAGCATCACCCCGCCCAGCCAGCCGAACACACTGGATCCGGCGTAGAACGCCAGGTTGTACAGCGACGCGGCCTGCGCCCGGCCGACGGTGGCCGCCCTGGCGACCCACCCCGAGGCGATCGCATGCACGCCGAAGAAGCCCGCCGTGGCGACCACCAGCCCGGCCAGCACCACGACCACATGGGTGGCCAGCGTCGCGGCCACGCCTGCCGCCATCACCGCGGCCGCCGCCAGCAGCACCGGCTTGCGCCCGAATCGCGCTGCCGCCGAACCGGACCGGGCCGACGACCAGGTGCCGGCCAGATAGGCGACGAAGACCAGGCTGATCACCGTGTGCGGCAGGCCGAACGGCGGCGCGGACAGCCGGAAGCCGAGGAAGTTGTAGAGCGCGACGAAGCCGCCGGTGAGCACGAACGCGATCGCGAACAGTGTGAGCTGTTGCGGTGAGCGCAGATTGACGGCCAGCCGGCGCAGCAGTCCGCCCCCACCGCCTGCGGCCGAGCCGGCCGTGAAGCCGCGCTGTGCGGGGATCAGCGCGATGAAGGCGACCGCCGCGACGGCGCACAACACCGACACCGAGAAGATCCCGAGCCGCCACGTCGTGGCGTCGGCGACCGGCCCGGCGAGCAGGCGTCCGGTGAGGCCGCCGATGGTGGTGCCGGCCACGTAGGTGCCCGCGGCGCGGGCGGCGTCGCGCGGGTCGATCTCCTCGGTGAGGTAGGTGAGCGCGACGACGGGCACCGCGCCCACCATCAGCCCCTCGAGGAAGCGTCCGGTCAGCAGCAGCGACATGGTCGGTGCGAACGGCGTCACCAGTCCGAGCAGTGTCGCGGCGATCACCGCGCCCGACATCGCCCGGACCCGGCCGACCCGGTCGGAGACCAGGGACCAGGGGATGACGCCGACCGCCAGGCCGATGGTGGCGACGGATATCAGCAGCGCGGCCCGCGACGCCGTGACGCCCAGTTCGGCGGAGACCTGCGGCAGCACCGCCTGCGGCGCGTAGAGCTGGGCGAAGGAGGCCAGGCCGGCACAGAACAGCGCGGCCAGCGCGCGGCGGTAGGCGCGGGTGCCGCGCGTGTGTCCAGCCCGGTCGAGATGGAGCGGTTCGACGGTGGTGGTCACCCGGGACACGCTAGAAAGGGCCGATCAATGTGTCCAATGCATGTATCGATGATCAGTGATACGTCTGACGCATGGTCAGACGGCGGCGCCCAGGAATGCGGCGAACCGGCGCGCCGCCGGTGACATCGGCCTGGCCGCGTGCCACGCGACGCCCACGGACCGCCGGGCGTGCGGGTTCGTCAGCGGGATGTACGCGGCGGCCGGTTCACCGCGGGGCGGCTGCGGCATGGGCACCACCGCCACGCCGAGGCCCGCGGCTACGAGTCCCTCGACGGTGGGCACCTCGATCGCCTCGAACACCACCCGGGGACTCACGCCGTCGGCCGCCCACAACTGATCGGTCAGCGCGCGCAGCGCGAACTGTTCACCCAGCGCGACGATCGGTTCGTCGGCCGCCTCGGCGAGCCGGATCCTGCGCCGTCCGGCGAACCGGTGATCCCGCGGGACCACCAGGCACAGCCGCTCGACATGTAGCTGATGCCAGCCGAATTCGTCGCTCTCCGGCCGTGGTGCGGTGATCGCCAGGTCGACCTGACCGCCGCCGAGGTACTCGGCGATGTCATAGGCCGCGGCCTGGCGCAGCAGCATCCGCACCCGCGGCGCCTCGGTGCGGAACCGGCCGAGCAGATCGGGCACGAACCAGCTCGCCAGCGAGTGCAGGAACGCCAGCCGCACGGTGCCGCCGTCGGGGTCGCGCAGGGCCGAGATCCGATCGGTCGCCGACGCGATCTCGGCGATGCTGCGCTGCGCGTGTTCGAGCATGATCTCGCCGTACACGTTGAGGCGCAGCCGCCGGTTCACCCGGTCGAACAGCTGCGTGCCGAGCCGGTCCTCCAGCCGGGCCAGCGCCCGGGACAGCGTCGGCTGGGTGATCCGCAACTCGGCGGCCGCATCGGTCATGTGCTGGGTCTGCGCCAGGACCACGAACCAGTGCAGCTCGTCGAGGTTCACGAGACAGACGATACGACGCGGCAGCGACGATCGTGGCTGGTAGGAGGGCTGATCACCGGATATTGACGACCCCCTGGCTTGTGCATGCCGATTGCCGTAGCGTGGGGTGCAGCGGTCATCCGGCCCTCGCGGCCGACGACCTGTGGATATTCCACGAATGACCTTGCAACGGGTTGGGACGTAGCCCTCTGCAGTACCGGGCGTCGAGACGACGCCATCAAGGCGCTGAATGCGCCGGGAAGTCCGAGGAATCCCTCATGGACGGACACATCTCTCTTTCGAGCACCACCACTCTTTCGAGCACCACCACAACGCTTCCAGGTATCGAACTCACCGAGGCCCGGCTGGGATCGGCCATCGTCATCAGTGTCGGCGGGTGCGTCGACATGCGCACCGCCGCGGAGTTGACCACCGCGATCGAGCGGGCGTGCAGCGAGAAGCCCGCGGGCGGGGTGATCGTCGATCTCACCGGCGTCCGCTTCCTGGCCGCCGCAGGCATCAACTCGCTGCTCGCCGCACGCTGGGGCTCGGCGGCTTCCGGGTTCGGCGTGGTCGCCGCCGGACCGGTCACCTCCCGGCCCATCACGGTGCTCGGGCTGAACGACGACCTGGCGCTGTTCTCCACCGTCGACGACGCGCTGGTGGGCCTCACCGCCGCCTGAGTTTCTCTTCGGCTACTTGGTGCCGAACATGCGATCGCCGGCGTCGCCGAGACCGGGAACGATGTACCCGTGCTCGTCGAGCCGGCGATCGATCGCTGCGGTGTAGATCGGCACGTCGGGGTGGGCGTCCTGCAGCGCCTCGATCCCCTCGGGGCAGGTGAGCAGGCAGACGAACTTGACCGACCGCGGGGAGCACTCCTTGAGCCGCTCCACTGCGGCCACCGCCGAATGGCCGGTGGCCAGCATCGGATCGACCACCACCACGTCGCGCTCGTTGAGATCGCCCGGCATCTTGAAGTAGTACTCGATGGCGACAAGCGTTTTCGGGTCCCGGTAGAGGCCGATGTGGCCGACCCGGGCGGCGGGCACGACGCTCAGCATGCCGTCCAGGATGCCGGTGCCCGCGCGCAGGATCGACACGAAGACGAGTTTCTTGCCGTCGATCACCCGGCTGGTCATCGTCTCCAGCGGCGTCTCGATCTCGATGTCGTGCATCGGCATGTCGCGGAGCACCTCGTAGGCCATCAGCGCCGAGATCTCCTGGAGCAGCTGGCGGAAGCTGTTCGTGGAGGCCTCTTTCCGGCGCATCAGCGTCAGCTTGTGCTGCACCAGCGGGTGCTCGACGAGGTGGACCCCTGTCATGTCAGAACACCGTCCCGTCGCTGCTGACCGTCAACGGTGGCAGCCCACCACGCAGCCGGCCCGCCAGTGCCCGGCCGGTGGCCCAGGTGCCGCCTTCGAGAATGCAGGCCAGCGGCAGGTCCTGCGTGCCCGCACCGAGTTCCGCACGCACCAGGGGCGCCAGGTCGTCGAGCAGTGCCACCGTCAAGGCACGCCATTCGACGACCAGTTCGTCGCCGGGCCGCCAGGTCTGCGTGGTCCACGCCGCGTCGCGCAGTTGCAGGACGCCGGTGTCGAGCAGCAGGCCGCCGTTGCGGTACTCGGGCAATCCGGTCAGCGCGTCGACGTCGTCCACCTGCACCCCTGCCCACTCGAACGGCTCGAGCAGCGAATAGGTCAACCACTGCGACAGTTTGTGGAACGGCATCCAGCCCGCCGTCAGCCCCGGCCCGGGCACCGCGTCGTGGCGCCAGCAGTCGCCGAGCCTCTGGTCGCCGATGGCGTTGTCCGCGGGCCAGATCGGCGCCATCGTGGTCAGCAGCTGCGCCAGCAGCGCTGGAGCCGAGAGCCGCCCGCCGGTGGCGGCGAGCGCGTCGAAGAGTCCCCCGGGGCGGCCATGCGGACCGAAGACGTCCGGCCGCGCGGTTAACGCCGCACCGAGCCGGCGCAGCAGTTCGGCGCGACCGTCGAGGCCGAGCAGCGGGTTGTCCGGGCCCACCTGAAAGGCGCCGGCCAGCGCGTCGGTCGTGAGCGCGCGCAGTGCCGCCGCGTCGACCCGGTACGGATCGTCGGGGTCGGAGGAGAACAGCCCGGTCTCGAAGGCGTGCATCCCGGCGACGGCCAGTCCCTCCGAGCGGGTGAACGTCCGGTCCTGTTCCCGGAACACCCATTCCGGCCCGGCCCCGGCGTCCAGCAGGACGCTCACCACCGCGAGGTCGATCATGGTGCGGGCGCGCGCGGCCGGGTCGCAGCCGGTGAGGTTCGACTCCAGGCGCTGTCGGCGGTCGACGCCGCCGGCCTCGAAGTGCCGCCACCTGCTGTGGTACGGAATCCGCAAGTCCGGGAAACGGTTTCGCGTCACGGCGGCCACCTCGGTGGCGGCGTGCGGCAGGGCGTCGTCACGGACGACGAACCACGGTGAACCGCCGGAACGGCCCCGGTCGAGCAGATGGCGTGCCCGCTCCCGGATGACGGCCGGCGAGCGCAGCGCCGTGGCGGCGCCGTCCGCGGTGGCGGTGTCGGGTGTGACGGCGATCGTGCTCACGCCTCGAGGCCCCGGCCCTTGGCCTTCGCGAGTTCGGCGGCGTCGGGCACCGGTCCCGGGGTGAAGTAACCGGCGGCGGTCTTCGCGTCGATCTCCACCCGGGCGTCGGCGGGGATCAGCTCGTCGGGGATGTTCACCCGCTCGCCGACCTCGATGCCGGATCCGGTGATCGCGTCGTACTTCATGTTGCTCATCGACACCAGGCGGTGGATCTTGGTCACGCCCAGCCAGTGCAGGACGTCGGGCATGAGTTCCTGGAACCGCATGTCCTGCACGCCGGCAACACATTCGGTGCGGGCGAAGTACTGGTCGGCCGTGTCGCCGCCGACCTGCCGCTTGCGGGCGTTGTACACCAGGAACTTCGTCACCTCGCCCAGCGCGCGGCCCTCCTTGCGGGAGTAGCTCACCAGGCCGACGCCGCCGTGCTGGGCGCCGCGGACGCACTCCTCGATGGCGTGCGTCAGATACGGGCGGCAGGTGCAGATGTCGGAGCCGAACACGTCGGAGCCGTTGCACTCGTCGTGCACACGCGCGGTCAGCTCGACGGCTGGGTTTGCGAGATCGCCAGGGTCGCCGAAGATGTACAACGTCTGACCGCCTATCGGGGGCAGGAACACCTCGAGGTCGGAGCGGGTGACGAGTTCGGGATACATGCCGCCGGTCTCCTCGAACAGCACCCGGCGCAGATCCGTTTCGCTGCAACCGAACCGCTGCGCCACCCCGGGCAGGTGCCACACCGGTTCGATCGCCGCCTTGGTGACGAGCGCGGCGCCACCCTCCAGCAGCATGCGGCCGTCTGGTTCCAGCCGTCCCCTGGCGATGGCGTCGGCGATCTCGGGCAGCACCACGTGCGCCTTGGTGACCGCGATGGTGGGGCGGATGTCGTAGCCGGCGGCCAGCTCGGCGGCGAACACCTCGCCGACCGTGGCGCCCCACGGATCGAGGCTGACGATCCGCGCGGGGTCGCCCCACTGCGGGTGCGGGCCGATGCGGTCGGTGGGCGAGGTGTCGGTGAGGTCGGCGCGGTGATCGCGGGACAGCGCGCCCGCGGCGACGGCCAGTGCGCGGTAGACGCTGTAGGACCCGCTGTGCGTGCCGATCACGTTGCGGTGCCCGCGGTTGATGGTGGTGCCGACCACGGGACCGCGCTCGGCCGCCGTCGGCGCACCCCAGTGCAGCGGTGGGGCCCCGAGGCCGCCGCTGTGAGACGTCAGCCGGATGTGCCCGGCGGGCCTCGGCGCGGCAGGCGGGGGCGCGGCTGTGGCATCAGCGGGCATGTGCGCTCCTCGGCCGGTGGGGAAGCCGCCAGCTTAGTGACGGCCGGCCGATGCGGCCACCCGTGCGCAACCGCCTAGCCTGGCAGGCGTGCTGGTGAAGGTGACCCGACGGTGAGTCGCAAGCGCGTCGTCGTCGCGGGCCTGGGCGACACCGGAGTGCTCACCGCGATCAAGCTTGCGCGCCGGGCCGACGTGGTGGGCATCTCGGTCAAGCCCGGCCTGCTCAGCGGGCAGGAACTGGGCACCCGGCTCAGCCGGCCGCACGACTGGGCGCGCGACTACTGGATCCCGTTCGACCGGCTGCGCGGCCTGGACCGGGTGCGCACGGTGCACGGCGAGATCACCGGTGTCGACCTCGGCGCGCGCACGCTCGGCGTGCGGGGCGCGGACGGCGCGGTGCACGAGGAGCCCTACGACGCACTGGTCATCTCGACGGGGGTGACCAACGGGTTCTGGCGGCAGTCCACGGTGCAGGACGCGGGCGCCGTCGGGGCGGACCTGCGCGCGGCCCACGACCGGCTGGCCGGCGCGGGCACGGTGATGGTGATCGGTGGGGGAGCGGCCGCCGTCAGCACCGCCGCGAACGTGGCCGCGACGTGGCCGGCCAAGCGGGTCGGACTGTATTTCCCCGGCGAGCGGGCGCTGCCGCAGCATCACGACGGGGTGTGGCGGCGGGTCCGGCGGCGGCTCGAGGAGTTCGGGGTCGCACTGCACCCGGGCCACCGTGCGCTGGTGCCCGACGGCTTCGCGTGTGACCAGATCACCGACGGGCCCGTGCACTGGTCCAGTGGCCAGCCCGCCGCCTCGGCCGACGCGGTGCTCTGGGCGATCGGGCGGGTGCGGCCGAACACCG
Organism: Mycobacterium sp. NPDC050551; assembly: GCF_040674075.1. NCBI lineage: Bacteria > Bacillati > Actinomycetota > Actinomycetes > Mycobacteriales > Mycobacteriaceae > Mycobacterium > Mycobacterium sp. NPDC050551. The sequence continues at coordinate 126,836 of NZ_JBFARC010000006.1, forward strand.
GATGGCTGCCCGGCGAGCTGCTGGACGAGCAGGGCTTCGTGCGCGTCACGCCGACGCTGCAGGTGCCGCACCAGCCGGGGGTGTTCGCGGTCGGCGACGTTGCGGCGACCGACCCGCTGCGCACCTCCGCGCGCAACCGGGCGGACAAGCTGTTGGCGCACAACGTCATCGCGCAGTTCGAGGGCCGCAGCCTGAAGGAGTACCGGGCGCCGAAGCGGCGCTGGGGTTCGGTGCTCGGCGTGCAGGCCGACGGGCTGCAGGTGTTCGCCCCCAGCGGGCAGGCATTCCGGTTCCCGGCCTGGTCGGTGGAGCGAATCCTGCTGCCGCTCATCGTGCGCCGCGGGATCTACGGCGGAGTGCGCACCAACCGCCCGCTCTGAGTACGGCTCCTGGCACGAAGAAGCCCGCCGCCGCAGCGGGGCTGCGGCGGCGGGTCTTTCGCGTTACTGCTTGATCTAGCCGGCCATGAACTGGTCGTAGGCCGACGCGAGCTCCGGCGACAGCACCGTCACGTTGCACTGACGCTGCGTCTCGCCGATCGGCGCGAGGATGCCGCGCAGCTCGTAGTACTCCTGCGAGTTCGCGGTGAAGTACCCGCGCAGGTTGGCCTCGGCCTGCGGACGCGGCTGGGTGAACGCCGCGGTGACGGCCTGGTTGGCACCCGGGTGGGCGGCCAGGTAGTTGCGAGCCTCGCCGGTGACGTTGCTGACCGTGTTGGCCACCTGGTCGGCGTTGCACTGGGCAGGCGCCGCGACGGCGCTCGGCGCTGCGATGGTCGCTGCGGCCAGGCCCCCGAACAGGATGCCTGCGCTCGCGCCGGCGATTCTCCGGCGCATGGTGTTACCACTCGAATTCATGATCACTTGTCCTTCATATTGCGAATTGACTTTGGTGCGAATCCCCCGCCCCCGCAAACCAAGGTAGCCGAATGGTCGGGGTGCCAAACGCGAGCCGCGGGCCTGCGGAAACGCCTCTCCGGAGCGTTACATGATCACGGCGTGACATGCGCCTCAATAACGGCGGTATTCGATAAGCGCATCCGCAGATCGGACCCAATTCCTCAGAATCGCCGCCCGACTCTTAAATGATCGTGATGTGCGCGGTGACCGAATTGTTACCTTCGAATGCCGCTGCGCGGGATCTCCTCGGCGATGCGGTCCATCAGTGCGGTGTAGCGGTTGGCCTCGCGGTGTTGCCCCGGTTTACCGCTGCTGATGAGTCCGGCCGCGAGTCCGCGCTCCGGGTCGGCCCACACCGCGACGTTGGTCAGGCCGAGGTTGCCGAACGCCGCCGGGGCGTTGCGGCCGAACGGGCCGAAGCGCTTCGACCCGAGCATGTACCCGGTGCCCCAGCGCAGCGGCATCAGCCCGACCGCGACGTCCGGTCGCAGCCGCCGGCACGGCCGGGTGGCCGCGTACACGGTTTCGGGCGCCGTCACCCGAACGCCGTCGAGTTCGCCGCCGCGACGCAGCAGCTCGGCGAACCGGGACAGCTCGTCGGCGGTGGAGACCGTGTTGGACGACGGCAGCACGCTGGTCAGGTACTGCGGGCTGTTCGAGAACGGGATAATCTTGTGCAGCGGTCCGCCAGTGGCCAATTGGAAGACCTTCTGCATTGCCGCGGGCAACGGAACGCCCGTCGCGTGGCTCGGCGCGACTTGCGGGACGTCCTGCGGTGCGACGCCGAAATTGGTCCACCGGAAGCCCAGCGGATCGAGGATGTCGGTGGCCAGGATGTCGCGGATGTTCCGTCCGGCGGCCGCGCCGACGATCTCCCGGATCAACGGTCCCCACGTGAGTCCGTGATAGATGTGCACCAGCCCAGGGCGGTGCAGCGGACGCAGGCTCCCGAGCATCTGACGGGTGTACTCGCTGTCGTCCATGCGTTTGAGGTCGACGCGGGGGCCGATGTAGATGGGAACGCCTGCGCTGTGCGTCATGACGTGCCGGATCGTGGTGCGTTCCTTGCCGTGGCCGGTGTACTCGGGGAGGTGGTCGCACACCCGGTCGTCGAGGGACAGCACGCCACGCTCGACGAGCATGTGCACCACCGTGGTGGTGACGAACTTGGCGGCGGAGTACGCGCAGAACGGCGTGTCGGGGGTGACGGGCACCTTCTCGGTGTCCGGCGGGTCGTCGGGAGCGTTGCCCCAGCCGTGACCGATGGCCCGGTTCAGCACGATCCTGCCGTTGTGACGCAGGCACAGCTGGATCGCGGGATGCATCCCGGCGGTGTACCAGTACCGGACCGCGGCCCAGATCCGCTCGACGGCCGCCGGGTCGATGCCGGAGTGGTCTTCGGCGCCGGCGGTGGTGACCGCGTCCAGATCGGCCGGGACACGGATCCGGCCGTCGGCGGGTGCTTCGAGCTGCGATTCGGCCACGTCGACAGGCTAACCGCACCTCTCCGGCGGATGAATTCGTCGCTCGGCTACAACAGCTTTCGACCTCTGACAAGCGGCGACGCGGGTGTCGGCGAGATAGTGACATATGCAACACCGCGGCTGGTTTTAACGCTCCCGCAACACCGGGTAGCCCAATGGGCAGGTGCAAACGGCGCCGACAGAACACCGTCAACGCCAAAGGGGCTAACCATATGACTACTACCGCAGAGACCACCACCTTGCTCGCACAGTTGCGCACGCTGCTCGACCTCACGTCCACCGAGATCCAGGTGGCCGAGACCCGGGTCGCGCAGGCCCGTACCGAGGCCGTCCGCACTGAGCTCACTCAGAACGCGTCGAACGGGCGTGAGCGTGCCGAGGCCATCGAGCAGACCATCCGCGACCTCGGCGGCTTCCCCGACGTGATCGGCCCGTTCCTGGGTCGTGCCGCGGCTGCCGTCAAGGCGCTCACCGAGCAGGCGCAGCCGTTCGACGAGGCGCTGCTGGGCGACCTGGCGCTCGAGCACCAGTTGCTCGACCGGGCCCGCTACACGAAGGCGCTGGCCGTCGCGGCCCGCAACAAGGACGTCGAGAACCTGGCCACCCGGCTGATCACCGCACACGCGGCGACCGTCGACTGGCTCACCACCGTTCTCGCCGAGGACGCGCTGGGCGGACCCGCCGCACTGCGTCGCACGCCGGTCCAGGCGTTCGCCGGAGCGACCGTCAAGCTGGTCAACGTGCCGGTGACCTGGACCACCCGCGGTATCGACCGTGCGCTTGATTCCGTGCGCTCGGTGCCGCCGGCGCTCAACGAGCTGCGCAACCGGGGCGTCAACGCCGGTGAGATCGCCGCCAAGACGATCAGCGCGTCGCGCGACGCCGCGCTGAACGCCGCCGAGCGGGTCACCCGCCAGGAAGGCGCCGACGACGCGGCCGACGCGCTGCACTCCGCCCGGTCGGCCACCGGTGTGCTGGACGCGTCCGAACTGCCGATCGCGGACTACGAGGACCTCAACGTGAGCCAGGCCGTGGCCGCGGTGAAGGACCTCGAGGATGCCGCCGACATCCGGGCGATCATCCACTACGAGGAGGCCCACAAGAACCGGGCGAGCGTCGTGTCCGCCGCGCAGACGCGCGTCGCCGACATCGCCAAGGAGATCGTGGGCATCAGCAACTGAGCCACGCGAAGTACAGCCCCGGCGGCCACGGTCGCCGGGGTTTTCGCATGTCTGAGGGGTCAGTTCGGCCAGCGCGGTGACCGGCCGAGGTGGGCGACCAGAAGGTCGAGGTCGGTGGCGCGGCCGCCGGCGTGGGCCGCCGGACCGAACGGCGCCCCGGCGGCGGCGCGCGACTCGTCGTCGGGCACGATCCGCGCGACGGACAACGCCGCGGCCACCACGTCGTCGCCGAGTGCGAGGGGCCGGCCCAGGCTGCGCGCCACGTCCCAGCCGTGCACCGCGTAGTCGACGAAGTGCATGGCGATCGCCACCGGCCCGGGGAACACCGCGTCGGTGCCGAATTCGGGCAGGGTGAACGACGCGTCGAGCACACCGTCGGCGCCGAACGCCGCGAGCAGGTCCTCGGCCGCTTCGGTGTAGGTCCCCACCGGGTCGGCGTCGACGGCGGCGGCGACGCGGTCGGGATCCCAGATCTGCAGGTCCGCCCCGGCGCCACGCGCCGCCGCGGCGAATCCGTGGTGCTGAACCGTCATGTGCGCGAGCAGGTGGCGCAGCGTCCAGTCGCCGCACGGGGTGGGCAGATCGAGACGGTCGGGGGTGACCGCTGCGACGACGTCAACGGATGCGAGCACGGCGCGGCGGTGCAGGGGACGGAAATCGGTATCAGTAAGCATATGCAGATCGTATGCGCATGCGTACGATATGGCAATGCCTATACTCGCGCCGTGGCGGGACGGTCGAGGCGGCGCGACCTCGCGGCGATGCTGGCGCCGCTGGTGCGCGACGCGATCGCGGCCGAGCGTCCGGTGCTCGAGGCACACGGCCTCTCCATGTGGGGCTACAGCGTGCTGGTCACCCTCGACGAGTCGCCGATACGCACCCAGGCGGCCCTCGCCGAGGCCATCGGGGCGGACAAGACCCGGATCATCGCGACCCTCGACGAACTGCAGGCGCAGGGCCACATCGAACGCAGGCCCGATCCGGCCGACCGCCGCGTGCGGCTGCTGGCGATCACCGAGTCCGGCCGCACCGTCAAGGACGCCGCGCAGCACGAGATCCAGCAGGGCGAGGAGAGTCTGCTCGGCCAACTGCCGGACGCCGACCGCCGCGTCTTCCTGCGGGCGCTGGACCGGTTGTCGCGCCGCCCGTGACTCAGCGCGTCAGGAAGCCCGCGTCCAGCTTCCACTCGGTGCCGGTGATGAACGCCGCCGCGTCGGACACCAGCCATGCCACCGCACCGGCCACGTCGGCCGGTTGCAGCAACGGGATGGGCAGCGCATTCTGCTGGCTCAGCAGCCACGGGTCGGCCGCCTCGGAGAGCGCCATCGTGGTCTCGTTGAGGATCATGTCGGTGGCCACGCCGCTGGGGTGAATGGTGTTGACCCGGATCGACTGCGGTGCAAGCTGACTCGCCCAGCCCTGCATCAGCGCGACCAGGGCGCGCTTGGACGCCGAGTAGCCCTGCAGGCCGGGCCGGTCGGTGCCGGACGCCTTGATGCCCGCCGTCGAGGAGGCCAGCACCACCGAGCCGCCCCGGCCACCGGCGAGCAGGGCGGGGATGGCGGCCTCGACCGTGTTCCACACCCCGACCAGGTTGACGTCGACGACGTCGCGGAAGATCCGCTCGCGGTCCTCGCCGGAGGTCAGCCGGATGATGCCGGCGTTCGCGATGACGATGTCCAGGCGGCCGAACAGGTCGACGCCCTCGTCGACCACCGCGCGGACGGCGCCGCCGTCGCGAACGTCGGCCTGCCGGGCGAGGATTCGCCTGCCCTGGGCCTCGACCTCACCGACCGTCGCGACGAGGTCCTCGGGTGTCGACCCGGGGTAGTCGGTCGAGTCGAACTCCGCGCAGGCGTCGAGCGCGATGACGTCGGCGCCCGCGGCCGCCAGCGCGACCGCGTACGCGCGGCCCAGCCCCCGCGCCGCGCCGGTGACGAGGGCGACCCGGCCGTCCAGACCCCGCTCAGCCATCGTTGTCCGGGCTGGGGAAGTTCACGTCCTTGGTGACCGGTTTCCACTCCTCGATCGAGGCCGACATCGCGGCCAGCTTGTCGCGGGTGGCCTTGAGCACGTCGCGGCCGAGCAGCAGCCGCAGCGGCGGATCGTCGAGGGTGGTGAGCATCAGCACCGCCTCGGCGACCTTGCGCGGGTCACCGGGCAGGTCGTTGGCGAACTGCTTGATCAGCGTCTTGCGTGCGCCGACGTGTTCGGCGTAATCGTCGACGGGAGTGGCGGACTCCTTCATCGACCGGGCCGCCCAGTCGGTGCGGAAGGCGCCCGGCTCGATCGCGCACACCTTGATGCCCAGTGGCTTGACCTCGGCGGCCAGCGCCTCGGTGAGCGCCTCGAGGGCGAACTTGGTCGACGAGTAGTACGCATTGGGCGGGTTGGCCACCAGCCCGGTCATCGACGAGATGTTGACGATGTGACCGCCCCGGCGGGCCCGCATCTGCGGCAGCACCGCCTTGATCATGTCGACCGCGCCGAAGTAGTTGGTGTCGAACAGCTTCCGCACCTCGGCGTCATCGCCCTCCTCGACGGCGGACATGTAGCCGTAGCCGGCGTTGTTCACCAATACGTCCACCCCGCCGAACGCATCGTCGGCGGCGGCCACCGCGGCGGCGATCTGACCCTTGTCCGTCACGTCCAGGGCTACCGGCACGGCGCGCTCACCGAAGGTCTCGGCGAAGTCCCCGACGGCCTCGGCGCGCCGCGCCGTCACCACCACGCTGTGACCGTTCTCCAGTGCGACGCGGGCGATCTCGCGTCCGATACCGGTCGAGCACCCGGTGATGAGCCAGCGCGCCACGTCAGACCGTCCCTTCCGGCAGGCGCCGCAGATACGCCGCCCGCCGTGCCGCCAGTTCCCCGGCGCGTTCCTGCGTTGTCACCCGGTCGAGTCCGGGCACCTCGGCGTCCAGGTCGTCGAGCTTGACCACCCGGCCCCGCGCGCCAAGGTCCTCGCGCGGGCCGTCCGGCCCGAACTCGGCCATCCGCAGCGTCAGGATGCCCTCACCCAGGCCGTCGGTGTCGATCCAGTTGCGGGTCCCCGGATCGGTGGCGGAGATGACGTAGGTGTAGCCGCCGCCGTCCCCCGGATGCGACTGCGCCTTGTTGAGACTGCCTGTGCGATCGACGATCTCGAGGGTGGTGCCCCAGACGTTGCTCAGCGGCACGGTGAAGTACTCCGCGCCGCCGTCGTCGACGTCCACGACGAACGCCTCGTCGGGTCGCAGATCGAACCGGCCCATCACGTAGACCTGATTGCGCATCGCACCCGCCCGGTCCGCCGACCACGCCAGGTCGAAGTGGTTGGCAGGCATCTTGTACACGCCGTGGCTGAGCTTGCCGGTGAAGTTCGCGAAGTGCGCCATCATCGCCGCGGTGGCCTCGGCCTGTTCGTCGACGGTGCGAGCCGGCCCCGCGGGCGGCCCGCCGAGGCGCTCGACCGTGAGGTGGTTCGGGTCGTCGCGGCCCCAGTCGAGCAGCACGTCGCGGATGTAGAACTCGTGCGCCTCCGGCGTGGAGCGCACGTGGTTGGGTCTGCCGTTCGCGGGTTCGGAGTCCACGGTGATGGTGAACGACCCGTCGGACTCCACCTCCATGGTGCGGCCGTTGAGCACGTCGACGGTGCCCATGTTCGCGTCCCACAGCGTGAAGTAGTTCTCGGTCATCCGGTGTTCGCCGACGCGTCCGCGGATCTCGTAGCGTTCGTCGCCGCTGATCGGGATCACCCGGTAGATGCTGTCGGGATTGTCGATGCCCCAGCGTGTTCCGGGGATGGTGCGCCCGGCCACCGGGTGCGCCAGCCGGGTGATGCAGGTGACCTCGGGCCGCAGCGGGTCCTGATTGGACGACCACACCGCCGCGGAGAACATCACCTCGGCGAACGCGGCGTCGAAGCGCTCCCGCATGGTGTCCGACGGCTTGGCGCGCGACAGCCAGTTCTCCGCGACCGAGGTGTAGGCGGCGCGCACGGTCGGATGTTCGGTGAGCTCGAGGGCGGCCAGTTCGTGCTCGTGCTGCGCGGCGGTGGCGACGGGGTGGTCGGTCATCACGTCCTCGGGTGTCGGAAGCGGGAGTTGTAGGCCGCGAAGCGGTCGTCGACCTCTGACTCGGTGAGGCCGTAGTCCTGCAGCGCATAGGCCGGGCGTTGCGGCGCGCGCGGCCGTTCGACGAGCCACCGGCGCATGGCCGCCTCGGCCTCGGCGGTGAGTGCCAGGCCGATGGCGTCGTACACCCGCGCGACGGCTGCGATCGGATCGGCGACCGCGTCGGCGTAGGCGATGTCGGTGACCAGGGCGGCGGGCCACTGCGTGCGTACGGCCATGGCCCGGTCGGCGGTCCAGCCCATCCGCTGCAACCACTGTGCGCCGACGCGGTGCCGGTCGACGGTGTCGGCGTGCATCGCGTGCAGCGTCGCGTTGAGGCTGGCGCCCGAGGCGACGGTCTCGCGGGGATCCCGGTGCATGTGCACCACGTGCAGATCGGGGAACCGTGCGCGCAGGGCGTCGAGGTAACCGAGGTGGGCCGGCGACTTGAGCACCCAACGCCGGGCGGCGGTCCCGGCGTGCCGTTTCTGCCACTGCAGGAACTGCAGCATGCGGTGCAGGTACTCGTACGCCGGCGCGAAGTCCTGCGTGTCGATCCACGACCGGTACCGCGGCACGTGCGCACCGGACTCGGGCACGTGGGAGAGGAATGCGTCGGACAGGAAGACGATCTCCTCCTCCGGTTCCCGCGCGTACATCGGGTGGATCGCGAACAGGTCCGGCGCGAGCTCGCGCGACCTGGCCTCGCGCGTTTCGCTGATGGCGATCCGCGGGTCGGGCCCCGACCAGTCGTGGTCGAGCCGCGGCGCCACCTCGACCACCTCCCAGCCGTACGCGCAGTGCAGGCGGGGATCGGCGGCCAGCAGCCGCTGCAGCAGCGTGGTGCCGCTGCGCATCATGCCGACCACCACGATCGGGGCGGCGATCACCTCGTCGAGGATCTCCGGGTATCTGCGGATCCACTCCTGGGAGCGCAGCCGCATCCGCAGGCTGTGCACGATGCCCGCGCGCAGGATGTGCACGCCGATGTCGTTGAGATCGGCGGCCGCGTAGTCGTCGAGCAGGACGGCCAGCGGCTCGGCGAACGGCACCGGGCCCCAGTCCTGCAGGCCCTCCTTCTGCTGGGCGGCGGACATCACCGCCGCGACGTCGAACGCGGAGGTCTGCGCGGTGCCGGTCACCACTTGAGGTGGTGACTCATGTCGCCGACCTGGTCGACGAACATGGTGCGGGAGTCGAACCACCAGCGCCCGTCCACCCGGTGGAACGTGTCGTGGTAGCGACCGGTGACGATGACCTGCAGCGGCAGGTCGGGTGTGGCCTGCGTGACCAGGTAGCACGACCGGGCCGCGGCGCTGCCCGCGGCCTCGTCGACCTCGATCCGCACGTTCGTGGTGTGGTGGTGGGTCTTCGGGGTGCCGTCGTCGTGGAGCCGGGTCGCCATGTCGTACATCTGCCGCACCCGGACCGTGCCCTCGAACACCGTCTCCGGCGGGCCGTTCTCCACCCCGCAGATCCGGCCGTGCGCGAACAGGTCGGCGACCGCGCCGAGATCGCCGGCGTCGATCCGCTCGGCATAGGAGTAGATCAGGTTCTCGATTTCGCGTGCGCTGTCGGTCATGCGGAATGCCCCGTGGTGAACGGTGTGCGAACGGCGTTCTGGCGCAAGGGCGACCCCGCAATCCGGCCACGGAGGCCGTCATGGCCAGCCGTACTACTGGCTCTAGTCAACTAACCAGCAGTGAACATCGGTGTCAACGGCCGGGGCCGGTCCGGCGCGGTGCCGCACCGGGCTACCCTCACACCGTGACCACACCGTGGGCGCCGAGCCGACTCGGCAACCTGACCGGCAAACGCATCGTCGTCACCGGAGCCACCAACGGGGTGGGCCTGGGCACGGCACGGGCGCTGGCCGCGGCGGGGGCGCACGTCATCATGGCGGTCCGCAACACCGAACTCGGCGCGCAGCGCGCCGCGGAGATCGGCGGCTCCACCGAGGTCCGCAAGGTGGACCTCGCCGACCAGGCTTCGGTGCGGGCGTTCTGCGCCGACCTCGACGGCGAGATCGACATCCTGATCAACAACGCCGGGGCCCTCACCCAGGCCCGAACCGACACCGTCGACGGCTTCGAGGGAACGATCGGCACCAACCTGCTCGGACCGTTCGCCCTGACGAACCTGCTGTTCGACCGGGTGACGTCGCAGATCATCACCGTCGGGTCGAATGCGCACCGCAATGCGACCCTGCGCCTCGACGACATGCATCTGCGCACCAACAAGTGGACCGTGATGGGCGCCTACGCCCGCTCGAAGATGGCCGTGATGCTGTGGGGCCTCGAACTGGACCGGCGGTTGCGGGCGGCGAAGTCGCCGGTGGTCAGCCAGCTGACCGATCCGGGCTGGGTGGCGTCGAACATCTCCCAGGTGTCGGACAAGCCGCTGATGGCGGTGGCGCACAAGGTGGTCAAGGGGGTGGCCGACCGGCTGGCCAACGACATCGACGCAGGCGCGGCGCCGACGCTCTACTGCATCAGCGAGCCCATCCCGCCGGGCAGCTACGTCGGAGTGGCGGGCCGGATGGGCCTGACGGGCGGGCCCGTCCTGATCGGCCGCAGCGAGGCCGTCTGTGACTACGCCGCGGCCAGGCGGGTGTTCGAATTCGCCGAGCAGGAGACGAACACCACGCTGCCCGTGTGATTCTCAGATGCCGTAGCGCAGCTTCACGCTGCGGTAGCGGTCCTGCAGCTGGGCGGTGCGCTGCTCCGGCGTCACCATCGCGGTACCGGGCGGCAGGGCGTCGAGCAGGTCTGCCCGCGGCACCAGCCGGGTGCGGAACACCGCGGCATGCCGGCTGGCCAGGTTGCGGTAGGTGAGGTTTCCGTCCGAGAAGCCCTGTGTGTCAAGCCAGTTGTGTACCAGCGGGTCGTCGTGCGACAGCACCAGCCGCACCACCCCGTCGGCGTCGACCGCCGTACGTGCCGGGGTGTAGCTGACCGGGCGGTGCAGGAAGTCCATGCTCGAGCCGAACACGCCGCCCATGCCGAACACCCAGAATCCGTCGTGGGCGTCCATCTCCACGATCAGTGCCTCGTCGGGCGCCAGCCGCCACACCATGTGCGCGGCGACCCGGCCGCGCTTGGCGTCGGCGTCGGAGTCCGCGGACCGGTCGGCGGGAAACCGGTTGAGCTGCAACGGGTCACACACGCCACCGGAGTACCGCCACGAATGCTCGGGCCAGTCGCGCATCGCGCCGGTGAGGAAGTCGGCTGCCCAGCCGAACGCCTCGACCATCCGGTCGGCCAACGGCGGTGCCGGCGGGCCGGTCATGCCCACCCGTTCGATCGTCAGCGTCGTCGGTGTCTCGTACCAGGCGTCGAACGCCTCGCGCACGAACAGCTTCCGGCTGCCCGCGGTGGTCGGCAGCCAGTTCTGCGGACGTTGCGGCCCGCCGACGTACACCTCGAATCGACCGTCGGCGTCGGTGACGATCTGGTGGCCGAACAAGTTGGCCTCCGGGATGTCGCCGAAGGGTTCGTGCAGCGACGGCCAGTCGGTGCCGGGGATGGTGTCCGGCCGCGGTCCCTGCACCGTGATGTTCAGCCACCGCGCGGTGCCGCGGGCGCCGGTGAGCCGGTAGGTGTGGGAGCCGTCGATCCAGGCCTGACGGTAGGTGAAGTCGGCGACGTCGCCGCCGAGCTTGCGGGTCGGCGTACAGAACGGGTGCAGCTGGGGGTACGCCGGGTCGCGGGTCTCCAGCGCCAGGTCGAAGGCCTGCCCGAGGTTCTGGGTGAGGAAGCGGAAGGCATCGGCGCGCTGTACCGGTGCCGCCGGGTTGACGTCCTTGAACGCCTGCGCCCCTGCGTCTTTCAGCCGGTCGCAGAAGTCGCGCCACGCCTGGTCGAGTGCGTCGTCGGCGGGTCCGTCGCGGAAGGCCACGATGTTCAGGCTCCCAGGCGCGTCAACAGGGCGGACAGGTGGTGCGCCGCACGTGCGGTGGCAGGCGCGGCGCCCTCGGCGTCGATGCGCGGTCCCACCAGTTCGATGTCGAAGACGCCGCCGTAGCCCGTCGCCAGCACGTCGCCCAGGATCCCCGGCAGGTCGATGGTCCCGTCGCCGGGTACCGCCCGGCACGGTGCGCTCCGGTCACCGAGCACGTAGTCGCTGACCTGAACCAGGCCGGTGTGCGGCGCGGCGCGCTCGATGAGCCCGCGCAGCCCCGCCTCCATCCAGCAGGCGTGCAGGTCGACACACACCCCGATGTCCGCGCGCTCGGCCAGCGCGATCGTGTCGGACAGCGTGTGGGCCATGTGGATGTCGGCGTTGAACGGCGAGGCGTTCTCCACCAGCAGCCGCACCCCCGCGGCTTCGGCGGCCTCCCGGCCCGGGCCGAGCAGATCGGCGAGCCGGTCGGCGGCCCGCTCCCACGTCAGCCCGCCGCGGCCGCCGGTCAGCAGATACAACCGCTCGGCGCCGAGTTCCGCGGCGACGTCGACGACCTCCAGCAGCCGGCGGCCCGCCTCGCCACTGTCGCGTTCGATGTCCGGATGGACGGCGAAGACGTGGTTCACCGTGGTGACCCGCGGCCCGCCGCGACGCACCGCGCGCCACGCCTCGGCGGACAGTGGGAACGCCTGGCTGACCAGCGTCATGTGCTGGATTTCCAGGGACCGGCAGTGCTCGACGAACACCTCGGTCGGCCGGCCGAGGAACGCCACCTGGTGCAGGCTGACGCGGGAATGCACGGCTAGGAACGCTTTTCGATGGGCACCCCGAAGCGTTCCCGGAACGGGCGGAACTCCTCGTGCAGCGCGTCGAGGTCCTCGCCGATGTCGGTGAGCACCGTGGTGGAGTACCGGAACTTGCCGTGCCGGTCGCCCTTGTTCGTCGCCAGGTAGTCACGCATCGCCGCTTCGGCCTCGGCGGACAGCTCGCGGCCGGCGAACCCGTAGCAGTCGCGCACGGTGGCAACGGGGTCGGCGACGAAGTCCACATAGCGGACGTGGTGGATGCGCGGATCGGCGGCGAGCGGGTTGGTCATGGTGTTGGCGGTGCTCGCCCGCGTCATCTCCAGGTGGAACTTCGCCTCGGCGGCGAGATCCACCGGGCCGACGAGCCCGTCGGCGATGTCGGCCATCATCATCGTGCGCGACGCCGCCACCTGCACCGGATCGCGGTGCAGCCAGACCAGCCGGGCATCGGGATAGGCGTCGAAGAACTCGGCGAGCCGGAAGCCGTGAAAGCCCTTGCACACCCACTGCTGCGGCGGCCCGCCGTACTGAAGCTGCTGCAGCATGGCGCGGTGGATGCGGTACTGCGCTGCAGCGTCGGTGGGAAGCCCGGCCGCGAGTGTCTTCATCGGCACCCGCCACCAGGCCGTCGGCGTCATCACCCGGAAGTCGAACGCCCACGTCCGCTCGTCCTCGGGCAGCCCGTCGCCGAGCATGTCGTTGTACGGATGGCTGTGCAGCCACTTGGGCAGCTTGGCGTTGATCTCCCGCCAGTCCTCGTCGGCGCGGGCCCGGCGGGGATCGTCGGGGCCGGCGAGTCCCGGCGGCGGCGACGGGTACATCACCTCCCAGAACCTCAGCGCGCGGGCGGCAGGATCCACCGACATCAGCGCGTGCATCAGCGTCGTGCCGGAGCGGGGTTCGCCGGTGACGAACAGCGGTCGGTCGATCACCTCGTCGGCGATCGGATGGCGTTGGCGGTCCTCGAAGAACTCCAGTCGCGACGTGAGCAGCCACCGGCACACCTCGGTGGCCTGCCGCCGTCCGGCGTCGTCGAGGCCCGCGGCGTTGAGGTGGTCCACTGCCACGGCGAATCGCGCGGGCAGGGTGTCGTCGCCCCAGTCGGTCAGACCGGTGTCCCGGCACGCCGCGCCGAGCAGTTCCTCCGCGTCGAGTGCGTTGCGCGACAGCGTGATCGGTGCCGGGGCGGCCGCGGGATCGTCGAGCAGCGCGAGCAGCAGGTCCTCGGTCTCGCGGACCTTGCCCGCCGACGCGGCGCTGTAGGCCAGCCCGGCCATGCCGCCGTACTCCATCAGCTTGAACACCCGCATGCCTGCGTCGGCGAAGTCCTTGAGCCGCTGAGCCACCTCACGCGGGCTGCCGCACGGGAAGATGTCGCGGATGGCCTGGGTGTCCACCTCGTCGCAGAACCGCAGGAGGTTCTCCCGCGACAGCTTCACCGGATCGAAATCCTGTACTCCGCGCCAGTTCTCGCCCATCGGATGCCGGTGTCCGAAGGCTCGCAGATCCGCCGCGGTCAGCAGCAGCAGGATCGACTTCACCAACGGCGCACGCAGCATCTCGGCGATCTCGTCGTCGTCGCCGATCAGGCAGATCTGCGTCAGCGCGGGCACGATCGCCATCGGGTCGCGGCCGGCGCGGTCGGCGGCGGACCGCACGGCGGCGAGCTTGGCGGCGTAGTCCTCGGGCGTGTAGGCGCCCATCGGCCACCAGCCGTCGGCGTACCGGCCGGTGAGCTCGAGCATGCGGGGTCCGGCGGCGCCGATCCACAGCGGCGGGCAGCGGCCGTCGACGTGGGCGGTATCGAGGCGGGCGTGGTCGAGGCGGTAGAACTCGCCGCGGAAGTCGACGGGGCCCTCGCTGTCCCACAGCAGTCTGATCACCCGGATCGACTCCTCGAGACGGCTGACGGGACGGGCGAAGTCGAAGCCGTAGGGCACGATGTTCTCGAGTTCACCGGATCCGAGGCCGAGGATGAAGCGGCCGTTCGAGAGGTGGTCGAGGGTGAGGGCCGTCTGGGCGAGCAGCGCCGGGTGCCTGCGCACCGTGTCGACGACGCTGGTGGCCAGCGGGGTGCGCTCGGTGAGCACGGCCGCCGCGGCGGCGACAGCCATGGCGTCCAGATTCTGGTGGGGCGACGGCGAGGCGGTCGCCAGGTCGGTGAATTCCGGTGTCCAGATCGCGTCCGGCCAGAAGCTGACCATGTGGTCGGGAATCCAGATCGAGTGGTACCGGCCGGAGTCGTACGCGCCGAGCTGATCCAGCCCGAGCGGGAGCGTGGTGCGCAGGAACGCGGCCGGTTGCACCTTCATCGCGGGGCGCTTGCATGCGGGCTGTTGAGCACTCGCACAGCATACGAGCCGTGACCCTCTCGCCGCGGCAACTTCCCGCGTTGAGGTCGCCAGGGGCCCGGGTGAGCTACGTAGGCCGACGTTGCTGTGCGTTGACGCCGGCGTCGATTTCGCCCGGTTGCTCGCCGTACCGCCGTCCCGACGCCCGGCTGCAGCAGGACGATCCGGGTGGTGCCGGCACCGTCTGTCGCAGGGGTCACAGGGTGCGGGTGTCAACGTTAGGGAAACCCCCGATTCCTTCACCCCCGTTGCGCGTCGAGACTTGGCGACAAGGGACACGTGCGGCGCGGCGAATAGACAGTCGCGTCACGAAGGGGGAGGGGAAAGCATGATCCAGCAGACGGAGGAGCGTCGGATCGGCGGGGAGCACCGGCCGAGCCTGATCGGCCAGTTCGGGGGGCCGCGACCGCTTGAACAGCGGACCATCGGCGGACGCACCGCCAGCGAGGTGCCGGGACTCGACATCGGGGAGCTGCGTTCGTGGCAGAACTTCCTCGACGCGTCGCTTCGGCTGACGGCCCGGCTCAACCGGGTGCTGTCCGACGCGCACCAGGTGGGGCTGTCCGACCTGCGGCTGCTGCAGCGGCTGCAGAAGTCCGACACCGGCTCGGCGAGGATGGGGGACCTCGCCGACGCGCTCGTGGTGTCGGCCAGCCGGATCAGCCGCCAGGTGGGCCGGCTCGAGGACAAGGGCCTTGCCAAGCGGATGCCCAGCGAGAAGGACGGCCGTAGCGTGCTGGCCACCATCACCGAGAAGGGCACTGCCCTGCTCGAGGAGGCGATGCTCACCTACGGCGAGGCGATCCGTGAGCATTACCTGCAGCAGCTGTCCCGGCCGCAGACCGCGGCCATGGCCGAGAACTGCAGGCGGATCAACGCGGCGCTGATGTGCGAGGACACTGTCTGAGCGCGTCGCCTCAGTCGCGCGCGTTCGGCTCGCCCAGCACCCGCAGCGGTGGGTTGCGCACATACCGGGCCTGATTGCCGCCGTCGACGCGCGCCTGCCGCATGGCCGCGCATGCAATGCCGATCACCTCGTCGAGCACCTCGTCGGGTGGATGCCGCGTCAAGGGCCGCAGCGGTGTGCTGACCACCCCGATGCTCGCCGTCAGGCCTGACGGGGTGGTGGTGATCGCTCCGCGCAGCCGCTCCACCAGCGGCGACGCATCGGCGGTGGTGAACGTGTCGGCGATCAGGAACTCGGCGTCGGCCTCGCCGGTCAGCATGTGGGCGACCACCGCGTTCTGCCGGACGTTCTCGCGCATCGTCTGGCCGACGGCGACCCGTACCTGGTCGCCGACGTGCACGCCGCCGACGTCGACCCGGAGCGAGAAGCTGTCGATGCTGACGACGACGATCACGAAGTAGCGGTCGTCGTCGCGGCTGCGCGACGCCAGCAGCGTCGCCGCCCGCAGCCCGAAGGCGTCGCGATTCAGCAGGCCGGTGAGCGGCTCGATCTCGTCCTGGTCGATGTCGTCGACGATCAGCCGGCTGGCGGTCCGGCAGGTGTAGACCACCACCACGTTGACCGTCACCACCAGCGCCGCGCCGACGACCGCCAGCGTGGCGTCGGCGGTCATCCGCAGGGCGAGCGTCAGCAGCGTGGCGGCCATGCCCGTCCACACCACGAACAGCAGTCGCAGCGAGTGGAAGAACGCGACGTAGGCCGCGATGATCGCGAAGTTCGTCGCCCCGAGCAGCCCCACCAGCGGAACCGGTTGGATCAGGCACCCCGCGATGACCGCCACCGTGCCGATGACGACGCTGGCCGCCGATTCGGTGCGACTCGGCCAGCGGCGGCGCAGCCACGACAGTCCGACGACCAGGCACGTCGCCGCGACGGCAGCGGCGATCACCCGGTCGCGCCCGGTCTGCGGCCCGATCGAGCTTCCCGTGAGCGCCAGCGGCAACGCACCGGCGACGACGACGGAGCCCGCGATGACGCGACAGGTGCGCACCTGCGCTCCGCGCGCCGCCAGGATCGCCGTCAGCCAGTAGTAATGGTCCCCGGGACCCACTCGCTTCGACGCCGTCATCTCCGCGTCATCTTCCGTCCGAACTGTCCGCGCCCCCGGCCGCACACCCATTGTCCCTATCGCCGTCGACGGCTTTTTCATTATCGGTCGATTGCCGACGGACGTGTTGACTGCCGGTTAGGGGACCCTTAGTTTGTGGTGACAGCTTTGCGCGAACCGGCTGGTGTGGAACGCCCGGACCGGACTCCGCCCACCCGAATGCTCGGCCGACGATGGCGTGGCGACGTGCCGCGGGAGAGGACACCTGATGGCACGCGGTTTCCAGGGCGCCATGATGAAGGGGTTCGGCGCGCGCGACCACACCGCCACGGTGATCGGGACCGAACGGATCGCACCGCACTTCGTGCGGATCCGGATGGAGTCGCCGACCGTCTTCGAAGATGTGGTGCCCGAACCCGCGGCGTGGCTGCGGTTCTGGTTCCCCGACCCTGACGGGTCCGATTCGGAGTTCCAGCGCGGCTACACGCTGTCGGAGGCCGACGCCGACAGCGGCCGTTTCGCGGTCGACGTCGTGCTGCACGAACCGGCGGGTCCCGCGTCGACGTGGGCGAAGACCGTGCAACCCGGCGCGACCATCGAGGTGATGGCGCTGATGGGGTCGACGCGCTTCGATCTGCCCGAGGAACCGCCCGCGGGCTACCTGCTGATCGGCGACGCGGCCTCGATCCCCGGCATCAACGGCATCATCGGCGCGATCGACGCCGAGGTGCCCATCGAGCTGTACCTCGAGCAGCACGACGAACACGACCCGCTGATCCCGATCACCGAGCACCCGCGGCTGCGCCTGCACCGGGTGGCCCGCCGCGACGAGAAGTCGCTGGCCGAGGCGCTCGAGATCCGTGACTGGTCGAACTGGTACGCCTGGGCGACGCCCGAGGCCAACACCCTCAAGCATGTGCGGAACCGGTTGAAGGAGTTCGGCTTTCCCAAGTCCGAGATCCACGCCCAGGCGTACTGGAACGCGGGCAAGGCGATGGGCAGGCAACGCGGTGGTGACGAGCAACAGACCGCCGCGCCCGCCGTGACACCCGTGCCCGCCGCCGAGGCCCCGGCGCCCGCTCCCGCGGCGCCACAGGGCAGCTGGCGGTCGCAGGCGGCGGGCAGGCTGCTGGCGCCACTGAAGACACCGCTGATCGTCTGCGGGGTGCTGCAGGCGGTGATCACGCTCGTTCAACTGGCGCCCTTCGTGCTGCTGGTGGAACTCGCCCGGCTGCTCCTGACCGCTGCCGACGAATCCCGTTTGTGGACACTGGCGTTTACCGCGCTGACACTGCTGGGCGTCGGCACCGTGCTCGGCGCCGCGCTGACGCTGTGGCTGCACGCGCTCGACGCCCGGTTCGCCCGGGAACTGCGCGGCCGGCTGCTGACCAAGATGGCCCGGCTACCGCTCGGCTGGTTCACCGCCCGCGGCTCCGGCTCCATCAAGCAGCTGGTGCAGGACGACACCCTGGCCCTGCATTACCTTGTCACGCATGCCATTCCGGATGCCGTCGCCGCGGCGGTGTCGCCGGTCGCCGTGCTGGTGTACCTGTTCGTCGTGGACTGGCGGATCGCGCTGGTGCTGTTCGTCCCGGTGCTGGTGTGGATGGTGCTGACGTCGACGATGACGGTGCAGTCCGGACCGAAGATCCCGCAGTCGGCCAAGTGGGTGGAGCGGATGAACGGCGAGGCCGGCGCCTACCTCGAGGGTCAGCCGGTGGTGCGGGTGTTCGGTGGCGCCGCGGCGTCGAGCTTCCGTGCCCGGCTCGACGAGTACATCGCGTTCCTCAACGACTGGCAGCGGCCCTTCGTCGGCAAGAAGACGACGATGGACATCGCGACCCGGCCCGCGACGTTCCTGTGGCTGATCGCCGTCACCGGCACGCTGCTCGTCGTCGCGGGGTCGATGGACCCGGTGAATCTGCTGCCGTTCCTGTTGCTGGGCACCACCTTCGGTTCCCGGCTGCTCAACATCGCCTACGGGCTGGGCGGCATCCGGACCGGCGTGCTCGCCGCGCGGCGGCTGCAGAACACGCTCGACGAGCCCGAACTCGACGTGCGCGACGACGCCGCCCCGCATGACGACAACCGGAGCGGCATCGTCGAATTCGACCGCGTCACCTTCGGCTACCGCCCCGGGGTGCCGGTGATCAAGGACGTCTCGCTGACGCTGCGGCCGGGCACGGTCACCGCGCTGGTCGGGCCGTCGGGCTCGGGCAAGTCGACGCTGGCCGCGCTGCTGGCACGCTTCCACGACGTCGCCGACGGCGCGATACTGGTCGACGGCAGGGACGTCCGGTCGCTGAGCGCCGACGAGCTGTACCGGCGGGTGGGCTTCGTGTTGCAGGAGACCCAGCTGGTGCACGGCACCGTCGCCGAGAACATCGCGCTGGCCGAGCCGGACTCACCGCCGGAGCGGGTGCACGCGGCGGCCGAGCAGGCCCAGATCCATGACCGGGTGCTGCGGCTGCCGGACGGCTACGACACCGTGCTCGGCGCCGCCAGCGGGTTGTCCGGCGGTGAGCGGCAGCGGCTCACCATCGCCAGGGCGATCGTCGCCGACACCCCGGTGCTGATCCTCGACGAGGCCACCGCGTTCGCCGACCCCGAGTCGGAGTACCTGGTGCAGCAGGCGCTCAACCGGCTGACCAGTGACCGCACCGTGCTGGTGATCGCCCACCGGCTGCACACCGTCACCGGCGCCGACCAGATCGTCGTCCTCGACGACGGCCGCATCGCCGAACGCGGCACCCACGACGAGCTGCTGGCCGCCGACGGTCTCTACCGGCGGCTCTGGGACACCGCCCGGCCCGGCGAGGGCGCCGTGGCGAGCGCACAGGAGGCGACGCGATGATCCCGACCCTGATCCGGCTCATCCCGGTCGACCGCACGCCAAGGGTGGCGCTCTATGCGGTACTCGCGCTGATATCGGTCGTTCTGCGGGCCGTCGCCGCGGTGCTGCTGGTGCCGCTGATCGCCGCGCTGTTCGGCGACACCCCGGCGGACGCGCTGCCGTGGCTCGGCTGGCTGACCCTGGCGACCCTGGTGGGCTGGGCGGTGGACGGCGCGACCGCGCGGATCGGTTTCGACCTGGGCTTCGCCGTCCTCGACCGCACCCAGCACGACGTCGCCGACCGGCTGCCCGCGGTGCGGCTGGACTGGTTCGACGCCGAGAACACCGCCACCGCACGGCAGGCCATCGCGGCGACCGGGCCGGACCTGGTGGGCCTCGTCGTCAACCTGCTGACCCCGCTGCTCAACGCGGTGCTGCTGCCGCTGGCGGTCGCGCTGGCACTGTTCGCGGTCGCGCCGTGGCAGCTCGGCGCCGCGGCGTTGGCCGGAGTGGTGGTGCTGCTGGCGGCGATGGGGGCATCGGGCCGGCTGAGCCGGCAGGCCGACCGGGTGGCCGGGGAGTCCAACAGCGCGCTGACCGAACGGCTCATCGAGTTCGCCCGCACCCAGCAGGCGTTGCGCGCCGCGCGCCGCGTCGAGCCCGCCCGCAGCCACGTCGGCGAGGCGCTGGCCACCCAGCACGGGGCGACCATGCGGCTGCTGCTCATGCAGGTGCCCGGGCAGCTGCTGTTCAGCATCGCCAGTCAGCTGGCGCTCATCCTGCTCGCAGGCGTGACCACCGTGCTGACCGTGAACGGTGCGCTCTCGGTGCCGGAGGCCGTCGCGCTGATCGTCGTCATCGCCCGTTACCTGGAGCCGTTCACCACGCTGAGCGAGCTGGCGCCCGCACTCGAGACGATCCGCGCCACCCTCGACCACATCCGCGCGGTGATCACGGCGCCGACCCTGCGGGCGGGCACCGGCACGCTGCCCGAATCGTCGGCGCCGCCCCGGATCACGTTCTCCGACGTCAGCTTCGGCTACGGGGACACCCCCGTGCTCGACGGCGTCAGCTTCACGCTCGAGCCGGGCGCCACCACCGCGATCGTCGGGCCGTCGGGTTCGGGCAAGAGCACGATCCTGGCGCTGATCGCCGGACTGCACGAACCGGTGTCGGGTCGGGTGCTGATCGACGGTGTCGACGCGGCAGGCCTTGACGCCGAGAGCCGTCGCGCCGCCGCGAGTGTGGTGTTCCAGCAGCCGTACCTGTTCAACGGCACCATCCGGGAGAACGTGCTGGCCGGTGATCCCGCCGCGGACGCCGGCGAGCTGGCGCGCGCGACGGCGCTGGCCCGGGTCGACGAACTGACCGGACGGCTGCCCGACGGCGATGCCACCCGCGTCGGCGAGGCGGGCACCGCACTGTCCGGTGGCGAGCGCCAGCGGGTGAGCATCGCCCGTGCGCTGCTCAAGAAGTCGCCGGTGCTGCTCGTCGACGAGGCCACCAGCGCGCTGGACAACGAGAACGAGGCGGCGATCGTCGACGCGCTCACGGCCGATGTACGGCCGCGCACCAAGGTGATCGTCGCGCACCGGCTGGCCAGCATCCGCCACGCCGACCGCGTGCTGTTCCTGGACGGCGGCCGCGTCGTCGAGGATGGCAGTATCGACGAACTACTTTCAGCCGGCGGCCGGTTCGAGGAGTTCTGGCGCCAGCAGCGCGACGCCGCGGACTGGCGCATCCACGCCTGACTTCGCCGGACCTCGTCGCGACGACTCGGGGAGGCATGTGTGGCGGACACCAGCAGTGACGTCTGGGAGGTGCTGTCGACCGCCAGGTCGATCCGGCGGTTCACCGCCGATCCGGTGGACGACGCCACGCTGACCCGGTGCCTGGACGCCGCGCGCTGCGCGCCCTCGGGGGCCAACGCCCAGGGCTGGCGGTTCGTGGTGCTGCGGTCGGAGCGGCAGCGGGCGGTGGTGGCCGAGGCCGCCGCGCAGGCGCTCGCCGTCATCGAACCGGTCTACGGGATCACCCGCCCGGCAGCGGACGACCTCAGCCGGCGCGCCCGCGACAATCGCGCGCTCTACGAGTTGCACGACCGGGCAGGCGAATTCACCTCGGTGCTGTTCGCCCAGCAGCATTACCCGACCGCGTCGGAGCTGCTGCTGGGTGGCTCGATCTTCCCGGCCATGCAGAACTTCCTGCTCGCGGCGCGCGCGCAGGGCCTGGGCGCCTGCCCGACCAGCTGGGCGTCATACGGCGGTGAACAGCTGCTGCGCGGGGCGGTCGGGGTGCCCGAGGACTGGCTGCTGGCCGGCCACGTGGTGGTCGGGTGGCCCAAGGGCAGGCACGGCCCGGTGCGTAGGCGACCGCTGGAGACCGTGGTGAACCTCGACCACTGGGACGCCTCCGCGGGCGAGATCATCGGCGGTGCGGATTCCGTCGCCCGGCAGGCGAATGCTGAGTCTGGTTAAGCTTCTGATCATGAATGCATGCACGAATCGATCTTGGCCGAAACGATATTGAGTATTCGGGCGATCTCTAGCCGCTGATGCGGAATCCGTAGTACTTTCCGGTCGAGAACGAAGCGACCCCCCGTTCCGCGTGGAAGGTGCGCCATGCTGAGCACTGCCGATGACCATCATGCGGTCGAGCCGCGCAGTCCCGATGACGGTGTCGAATTCACCGGCAGGGCCGCCCTCGCGATGCGTCGCCATTCACCGGCCCGCGTGGTGGTGACCGTCGACGGCGAGATCGACGCCACCAACGGCCGGGCGTTGGGCCGATTCGTCGAGCGGCACACCGGCATCTCCACCCAGCTCGTCCTGGACCTGAGCAACGTCGAATTCTTCGGCTGTCAGGGCTTCCGGGCCCTGTACTACATCGGGGTGCACTGTGCGCGGTCCGACGTGGACTGGGCCCTGGTCGGCAGCCAGGCCGTACGGAGGCTGCTGCAGATCCTCGACCCGAACAACGAATTACCGCTGGTCGAAGACCTGGCCGCCGCAGAGTCGCGGCTGGACTGCCTGGCTCGCTGTCACCGCCTGGCGATGGGACGGGGCTGAGGGCTGTCGTCGTCCGTACTGACATCGGCAGATGGCGATCATGGCAAACGCAACTAACGCGATCGCCGATCACCATTCTCGGTCAGAACAGCGTGAACATGCGGTTATCGTTCTCGCATCCTGGGGCAGCGGGTTCCGGCAGCAAAGAGTGGGATCGATCATGAACCGAGACAGAATTTCCGTGGGTAGGAGAATCCCGGCAGTCCTCGCCGCGGCGGCGGGCATAGCGGCTTTCGGGCTGCTCACCACGCCGGTCGCGAGCGCACAGCCCCCCGGCCAGTGTCCCGAGGGTCAGTTCCCCACAACGGACGGATCCGGGTGCGCGGGCGTCCCGGACCCCACCAAGTACGGCTGTCCGCCCGAAGACTTCCAGTGCATGTTCGAGAAGACGCTGGGTCCGCGCTGAGGGTCGCTCGGATTCACCGCGTGGGGCCCGCTCCACGGTCGTGATGCAACGGGCATGTCAGTGGGCGCTCGTACACTCGCACACATGTTCGAAGAGTTGTCGGCGGTGCCGTTCGGGGCTGACGAAGCCCGGCTGCATGCCCGGTTGGCGGAGTTGGAGACGGCCAAGGCCGCCTGCGCCGCCGGGCAGGCCCGGGTCGCCGCTGAACTCGATGCGATGCGCCGGGCCCGCGAAGCCGCCCAGGGGGTGCCGGCGGCGAAGCGGGGTCGGGGGTTGGCCGGGGAGATCGCGTTGGCCCGACGGGCGTCGCCGAATCAGGGTGGGCGGCATCTGGGTGTCGCCCGGGCATTGGTGCATGAGATGCCGTGCACGCTGGCGGCGTTGGAGTGCGGGGTGCTCACCGAGTGGCGGGCGACGCTGATCGTGCGGGAGTCGGCGTGCCTGTCGGTCGAGCACCGCCAGCAGTTGGACGCCGAGATGTGCGGCGACCTGGCGGCGTTGGAGGGCCTGGGTGACGGCCGGATCGAGGCCGAGGCGAAGAAGATCGCCTACCGGTTGGATGCGCAGGCGGTGGTCGACCGCGCCGCAAAGGCGGTCACCGAGCGGACGGTGACGATCCGGCCCGCCCCCGATGTCATGGCGTACGTGAGCGCGCTGCTGCCGATGGCCCAAGGGGTGGCGGTGTACGCCGCGCTCAAGAATGCGGCCGACACCACCTTCGATGAGCGCAGCCGCGGCCAGGTGATGGCCGACACCCTCTATGAGCGGGTCACCGGTCGCAGCGCAGCGACACCGGTGCCGGTGACCGTGGATCTGGTGATGTCGGATCGGGCGCTGCTGGGTGGGGATGGCGAGCCGGCGCACCTGCAGGGCTATGGCCCGGTCCCGGCGCAGATCGCGCGGCAGATGGTGGCTGATGCCGCGGGTGCGGGTGTGGCGGCGTTGCGCCGGCTCTATGCGCGGCCGGCGTCGGGGGCGTTGGTGGCGATGGAGTCGCGGTCGCGGTGTTTCCCGAAAGCCCTGGCGCGGTTCATCGATCTGCGTGATCAGCGGTGCCGTACGCCGTATTGCGATGCCCCGATCCGCCACCACGACCACGCCCACCCGCATCACCGGGGTGGGGCGACGAGCGCGGTGAACGCCCTGGGGGACTGCGCGCGGTGCAACTACGACAAGGAGGCCCCGGGCTGGCAGGTCAGCACCGGCGAGGTCGACGGCGTGCACACCGCGCAGTTCGTCACCCCCAGCGGGGGCCGCTACCGCTCCACCGCGCCGCCGGCGCCGGGGAAACTCGACATCCTGGTCAAGCGCCCGCAACAGCGGATCACCTGCGGCGCGGCGCTACTCAAGAACCGGCTGCACCCAGACCCGGGACGATATCGCCCACGTCGAACGTGACCGGCTACCGGCCGCCGACGGTGATCATGTCGGACACCAGCTGGGTCCATCCCGGACGCCGGACCCGGTGCTGGTCGACGAGGGTGAATCCGGCGTCGGTGAACAGCGTGCGCATCTGCGCGGGCGACGGGTTGTGCGCCGGACTGCGGCGGCCCAGCGTCAGCCGGTCGAAGGGCGCCGGCAGATTCGGATTGATCGTGGTGACGGCGACCAGCCCGCCGGGCGCGAGCACGCGATGGAACTCGCGCAGGGCGGCCGGCTGGTCGAAGAAGTGGAACGCCGAAGTGGTGACGACCGCGTCGAGCGCACCGTCGTCGAACGGCAACCGCTCGGCCGGTCCCTTGCGCCAGTCGACCTTCGCCGACCGGGCGTGTGCCTGCTCGAGCATCCCGTCGGACATGTCGACGCCATAGATTTCGTCGGGCCCGAGCTCGCGCTGGATGCGATCAGTGAGAATACCTGTGCCGCATGCAATGTCGGCTATCCGCCGGGCGCCGTGGGTGCGCAGCCGGTCGACCACCTCGTTCTGCGCGGGGCGGTACACCAGGCGTTGCAGGAGCTGCTGGTCGTACAAGGGCGCGGCCACACTCCAGAATCGTGTGATCGCGTCGTTCAGTCCCCTGCGCGTTTCCGCCGCCACGTGTATCGCCTCCGAATCGCCTCGACGCTCCACAGTACCGAGGCGGCCTGTGGGCGCTTGGTCAACGTGAGCAGTCCGCCTTGAGGGCGACCCTGCGGGAGTCGGCCACCGCGAACGGGTTCTTCCCGTCCTCGTCACGCAGGACGAAACCGGCCTGCCTCCGCGGGTTTCGATCGGTACCGGCGCATTCGGCCCCGTGGGTCTCGAAGGTGGCAATGGAATGCCCCGCCGGTCCGGCGGCCGCCGCCGTCGGTGCAAGGATCGTCGCGCAAGCCGCCGCGGCGATACCGGCGGAGATCAACAGGTGGGTCCTCATGGTCGTGCCTTCCATTCGTTGTGACTGTTCAGAAGGCTCTACGAGGTGGGACGCGAAAAGGTTCACCGCGCCTGGCCGACTTCTCGCGTTGACTTTGCGATGGGAGTGCAGAAGTGCGAGTGGAGGACGCCCTCAATGCAAAGTCAACGCAGAGGAGGCGTGGGCAAGGCCTGCGCGCCCTGGGCGCTGAACGCGTCGAACATCAGGCTCAGGTAGCGCCGGCGCACCGCCTTCGGCTGGTTCATCGCCACCGACGCGGTGGTCACCATCGCGACGAAGTTGACCACGTCGTCCGCGGTCAGGTCCGCCCGCAGCAGTCCGGACTCCTTGGCGTGCGCGATCATCGCCTCGAACTGCTCGCGGTCGCGGGTGAACAGGTCGACGGTCAGCTCGGCCAGATCACCCATCGAGGCGAGCAGCGGCCGCTGCTCGAACATCGCGTCCTCGAGACGGGCCAGCGCGTCGATGAACGCCTCGCGCGGCGCGTTGTCGCCCAGCGCGGTGATCGTCGGCCGGATGTCATTGACGACGATGTCCTCGTACACCGCGGCGGCCAGCGCGCGGCGGTTCGGGAAATGCCGGTACAGCGTCGCGTTGCCGACGCCCGCGGCCTTGGCCACCTGGCTCAGGGTCGCGGAAGTGCCGTCGCGCGCGAAGATCTCGCGCGCGGCGGCGATGATCCTGCTGACGTTCGCGAACGCGTCCGACCGTTGGTGAGCTGTGCGCGCCACATTCAAATGGTAGCGCGCTCCCATTTAGCGCGGTGCCGATTCAGGCGTCGGTCTTTGCGGTGATCGAGCTGATCGCGTCGACCACCGCCTGCGGGGCGTCCTGGGCGACGAACGTCCGGGCATCCGGCACCTCGACCCAGGTGGCGTCGGGGAACAGCGCGGCGAGGCGCCGTCCGAGGGCGGGGGTGAAGCTGCGGTCGAGCATGCCCCACACCACCGTGACCGGTTTGGTGAAACGGGGCAGCCGCGACGCCACGTCGGTGAGGTCCGTCTTCGCGACGTTGCGCAGCAGCCTCGCGAGTTCCCGCCGGATCCGCGGATCGTTCTGGCACGGCGCCACCCATGCCGCGGTGAGTGTCGGATCCGTCCGGAACAACATTCCGAAGCCGATCGGGGAGTGGCGCAGCGCAGTGATCCTCATCAGGTTCATCAGCAGCTTGATTGACAGATTTCCGCGCAGCGTCGCGAACACCAGGTTGAACGGGAAAGGCGGGAACTTGTCGAACGCGTCGCAGTTGGTCAGCACCAGCCGGCCGACGGACTCGGGATAGGCATCGACCACCAGCTGGCAGATGCCGCCGCCGGTGTCGTTGCCGACCAGGGTCACGTTCTCCAGCCCGAGCGCGGCGATGGTGTCGCGGACCATCGTGGCCACCCCCATCGGCGACAGGTCGGCGCGATCGCCCGCGGGGCGGGTGTGCGATCCGAGCGGCCAGTCCGGCAGCACGCAGCGGAACCCCCTGCGCGCCAACTCGTCCGCGACCCCCGACCACAGCCGGTGATCGACGAGGATGCCGTGCACGAACAGGACCGGGGGATGCGGGGAGTCCTCCGGGCCGACGACGCGGTAGTCGAGGGTGGTGTCCTTCAAGTTCAGCTGAGGCATCTCGGATATCCTTCGATCGGCATTTACAAACACTCGGTATGAAAGTTACGTGCAGACTGTATGAAAGTCAACGGTTCCCCGGACGGCCGGCCCGTGCGCCGCACTCAGGCGGAGCGCACCGCCGAGACCCGCGCGCGGCTGATGGCGGCCGGACGCCGACTGTTCGCCGACCACGCCTTCGCCGACGTGTCCACCCAGCAGATCGTGGCGGCGGCCGGTGTCACCCGGGGCGCCCTCTACCACCAGTTCTCCGACAAGGCGGCGCTGTTCGAGGCCGTGTACGAGCAGGTCGAGGAGGAACTCGTGGCGAGCATCGCCGAGGCCATCGCCACCGCGGCGCCCGGGGACCAACTCGAGGCGATGCGGCACGGCGTCCGGCTGTTCCTCGACCACTGCGCCGCCCCGGACGTGCACCGGATCGTCCTCGTCAACGCGCCCGCGGTGCTCGGATGGGAGCACTGGCGCGAGGTCGGGTCGCGGTACGGGCTGGGGGTGATCGAGGCGATGCTCTCGCAGGCCATCGCCGACGGCGTGCTGCCCGAGCAACCGGTGCGGCCGACGGCCCACGTGCTCCTCGGCGCGCTCGACGAGGCGGCGCTGTACGTGTCCCGCGCGCAGGACCCCGAAGCCGCGCAGCGGGACATGTACGAGGTCTGCGACCGCATCATCCGCGGGATCGCCTCGCGGTGACCACAGCAAACCGGGCCGACGTGTTGAGAGCCGACGCGGAGGGTATGCCAAGCGCGCTATGAGCGAACACCGACCATGGAGCTGACCTGGTGGCCGGTCGCGATCGCCGGGTTCGCACTCCTGGCCGTGGTTGTCGGCCTGGCCGTCCTGCTGCCGATGGCGCACGCGCCGCGCCGACTGCGACCCCTGGCCAACGTCGACCGCCTCACCCGGCTGCCCGAGTACGCCAGGGCGGCGCGCGTCCGCCGGGCCTCCGCGCTGGCCACCGTGCTGATGCTGGCGGTGCTCTTCGGCGCCGCCGTGATCGCGGGCGCCCGGCCCGTGGACGTGCGCGCCGCCGAGGAGAGCCAGCCCGAGGAGGTGATGCTCTGCGTGGGCCAGCCCGCCACCGATCCGGCCACCGCCGCGTTCCTGTCGTACTTCGCCGGACAGGTCACCACCGGACCCGGCACCGAACGCATCGGACTGACGTCGTCCAATCGGCGGGTCGTCCCGCTCACCCGCGACTACCAGTACGCGGCAGGCCGATTCAACGACTACGCCGGCCTCGAGCCGGCATCGGACCTGGCCGGCTCGTTCGCGCCCGCGGTCACCTACGTCGACTATGCGCGCACCGTCGAGGACGTACTCGCGCTGTGCCTCACCGGATTTCCGACGGACGGGCCCGCGACCGCGTACCGCCGCTCGCTGATCTATCTCGGGCCCAGCGTGTTTCGCACTGACGGCGCCGAGCCCGGACTGTTCACCGCCGACCAGGTGGGCGACCTCGCGTCCGATGCCCGCGCGCAGGTGAACATCGTCGCAGTGGCCGATCCCACCGAGTCGTCCCGGGACGCCGACGCCGCGCTCGAGGACCTCGTCGAACGCACCGGCGGGCAGTTCTTCCGTCAACTGCCCGCGGGCGTCGGCGGCGGCGCCGACCAGCTCACCACCCGGCTGGACGCCATCCGCGCCGACCCGCCGCCCGCCGTCCCCGCCGACAGCGGGCTGTTCAGCAAGCTGCCCGGCGAGTCGCCGACCGTGCCGTTGACCGTGGCGCTGCTCTCGGCCGCCGTGTTGTCGGTGGCCCTGGTGGTGCTTCGCCGATGAGCGCTTGCGCGAAGAGGAGACGGCACCGATGAGCGTCGACCCCGTCCTGCCCGGGCCGATCCTCGCGGTGGTGGCCGCCGCGCTCGTCGTCGCCCGGCTGGTCACCCTGCGCCAGGTGTTCGTGGCCACCGGCGCGCAGCGGCGCGCGGCGGCGCTGCGCTGGATCGGCCTGACCCTGGCGGTGCTGCTGGTGCTGGCGGCGCTGGCCCGGCCCGGGGCCGGCACCGTCGAATCGGACAACGCCGCCGCGGCGCCGGCAGGCGGGCCGAACGTCTTCTTCGTGGTGGACCGTTCGGTGGACTCCGGCGTCGCCGACTACGACGGCAGGCCCCGGATCGAGGGCATGCGGACCGACATCGAGACCCTCATCGAGCGCTACCCACAGGCCCGGTTCGCCATGATCTCGTTCGCGGCCCGCCCGTCGCTGGACTGGCCGCTGTCCGACGATGCGTGGAGCCTCGAACCGGTGGCCGCCGCGCTGACCCCGTATGCCGACCCGCCCGACGCGACGGCGCAGGTCAACGTCGCCGCTGCCGCGAATCCCCTGCGCTACCAGCTGATTCAAGCCGGCCAGCAGTATCCGCAGTCCCGCAACCTGGTCTTCTACCTCGGCTCCGGCGCGGGCGGGTCGGAGGCGCCACAGGGCCGCTTCGAGCTGGAGACGGGCATGGTCGACGGCGGTGCGGTGCTCGGCTACGGCACACCGGGACCCGACGGTGGCGCGCCGCTCGACGAGGCCGCGCTGCAGCAGGTCGCCGACCAGCTGGGTGTGCCGTACGCCCGGCGAGACGCGGGACCGCCGCTGGAGAGCGTGCTGCCCGCGCCGTCGTCCGCCGACACCGAGGAAGCGCAGAACGCCCCGCGCACGGAGTGGTACTGGTTGTTCATGCTGCTGGCCGCCGCGCTGGCACTGGCCGAGATCTACCTGATGGTCCGCGAGCTGCGCAGGCACCGGGCGGCCCGGCGGGCGGTGACCTCGTGACGCGCCGGCGGGGGCCGGCCCCGCGGCGGCTGAGACTGCGCAGGCGGCTGTTGCTACTCTCCGCGCCGGTGGCGTTGCTCGCGCTGGTGGTCGCGCTCAAGCTGGTCACGATGGTGGCGGCGGGGAGCTCGGCCGTCGACGACTACGCCGAGGGCGACCTCGACGGCCTGTCCTCCGACGTGTCGGTGCTGCAGTTCGGCAACCTGGTCGAGACCGCGAAGGCGCCGTTCGCCGCGGGCACGCTTGCGGTGCTCGACGGCCGCCTCGCCGACGCGGACGCCGAGTTCGCCGAGGCGCTGCGCCGCACCGACGCCGCGCAGTCCTGCCCGGTGCGGGTCAACCTCGAGCTGGTCCGCGAGACCCAGGGCGACCTGGCCGGCTTCGCCAGGGACCCGGTGGCCGCCCGCGAGCGCTACACCAGCGCGCTGGCCGTCGTCGAAGGCGCACCGCCGGAGTGCTTCGAAGGCAACACCGACCCGGACGAGGAGCGCCGCGCCATCCGCGACGACGCCGCCGAACGACTGGCCGCGAAGATCAGGAACGCCGACGCGATGCCGCCACCACCACCGCCGCCTCCGCCTCCGCCGCCCCCACCGCCACCGCCACCACCCCCGTCGGCGGGGTCACCGACCGAGGACGAGGAGCAGCGGCCCGACGACCCGCGACGGTTGGACCCACGCGGCGGCGATCCGCTCGAGCGGTTGAAACGGGTGCTGCGGGATGCGGCCGGCGCCGCTGCGGCGGGCTGAGCAGGTCAGACGGTGGCGTCGCCGTCGCGCAGATCGGCCAGCGCGTCGTCGAGCGTGGCGTGCAGCGGGAACACGTCGTCCAGGCGCGTCAGCTGGATCGGCCGGGCGGTGACGGGGCCGCTGGCCACCACCGCGTAGCGCGCCGACCCACTGACCTTCTCGTGGGTGGCGACCAGGATCTGCAGGCCCACCGACGCCAGGAACGTCACCTCGGAGAGGTCGATGATCAGGGCGGCGGGACGCTCGTCCACCAGGCCCGCGACCACTTCCTCGAGGGTGGCGGAGGTGGCGAGATCGACCACGCCGCCCACGGCGAGCACCGCGATGCCGTCGACGTGCTGCACCGAGGTGGAGATCGCTTGCGAAGCTGACAACTGCCGTCCTTACGTCGCCATCCGCCGGTGGGCGGACGTTGGAAGCCTAACCGTCTCGGGCAACACGGAAAAAATACTTCACCGGAAACGGGCCCACCACCGGGATAGGCTCGTCAGGTGACTCGCGCGCCGGGTGCGCGCATGCGCTGGCCGGGAGAGCACATGACCGAGATGTCGACCGATTTCACCGCCGCGGGCACGCCCGGCATTTCCACCGAGGGGCTGTTGCCGCAGCTGGTCAAGCATCTGCGGCAGAACCGCACGGTGCTGCGCGAGGAGTGGGCCCGCCGCATCACCGCCGCCGAACTGCTCACCGCGATGACGCCGGAGGAACTCTTCTCCGAGGCGACCGCGGTCTACGACAACTACGTCGAGGTGCTGGAGACCGGCAGCGTGGAAGCCCTGCAGGCCTACGCCCGCGACCTGTCCGAGCGCATCATCCCGCGGGGCGTCGAGACCGACGAGGTGCTCGGCATCGTGCTGCTGCTGCGCGACGTGCTCGCCCGCTCGCTGTTCGAGAAGTACCAGACCGACTTCGACCTGCTCAACCGCGTGCTCGACGCCTACGAGCCGGCCGCCAACCGCATCGCCAACACCGTGGGCGTCAGCTTCGTCCAGGAGCGCGAGCGCATCATCCGCCAGCAGCAGGAGGCCATCCGCGAGCTGTCCACCCCGGTGCTGCAGGTGCGCGAGCAGCTGCTGATCCTGCCGATCATCGGCGTGCTCGACAGCCAGCGCGCCCGCCAGGTCACCGAGCAGCTGCTGCGGGCCATCCGGGCCAACCGCGCCAAGGTGGTGGTCATCGACATCACCGGCGTCCCGACCATCGACTCCACCGTCGCCAACTGGTGCAGACCGTCGACGCGTCGGGCCTGATGGGCGCCAGCGTGATCATCACCGGGCTGTCCTCGGAGATCGCCCTGACGCTGGTCACCATCGGCCTCGACCTGTCGAAGATGAACGCGGTCGGCGACCTGCAGGGCGGCATCGAGGAGGCAGAACGCCTGCTCGGATACGAGGTGAGCCGCACCGGCGAGCAGAACGGCTGAGCGCGCCGACTGCGCCGCAACCACTTCCATGCCGGTACCCATCCTCAAGCAGGGCGCGATCCTCATCGCGACCGTGCAGGCCGCGCTGACCGACTCCGACACCGAGCGGCTGCAGCACGACCTGATGGAACGGGTCAGCCGGTTCCGCGCGCAGGGCATCATCGTCGACGTGACCGCGATCGACGTGATGGATTCCTATGCGGCCCGGTCACTCCGGACGATCGCGCACATGACGCGGCTGCGCGGCGCCGACACCGTGATCGTCGGCCTTCAGCCCGAGGTGGCCTTCGCGATGGTGCAGCTGGGCCTGGTCTTCGACGGCATGCACACCGCACTCGACCTGGAGGAGGGGCTGGCGCTGCTGCACCGCCGGGCGCCCGGCGACGAACGGCCGCGACGGTGACACCGCCGCGGTCGGCGGACTTCGTCGTCGACGTCAACGACTCCGACGACATCGTCACCGCGCGTCAGGCCGGCCACGAACTCGCACGCCGGCTGGGCTTCTCGCTGACCGACGTGACGATGGTGGCCACCGCGATCTCGGAGATCGCGCGCAACATCACCAGCTACGCAGGCCGCGGCGAGGTGCGGGTGGGGGTGCAGTTCCGCGACGGGCGCAGGGCGCTGGTGGTGCGGGCGGAGGACGACGGCCCCGGCATCGCCGACATCGACCGCGCACTGGAGGACGGCTACTCGACCGGCCGCGGCCTCGGCCTCGGCCTGCCCGGCGCCCGGCGGCTGATGGACCGGCTGATCGTCGAGTCGACACCGGGGCAGGGCACCGTCGTCGAGATGTGGAAGTGGACGCCCGACGATGGCTGAGACGATGGCCCAGCACGGCCGGCTCGGCCCGATCGAGTGGGCGGCGGCGGCGCGGCCGGTGGCCGGTCAGATGGTGTGCGGCGACCTGTCGGTGGCGGTCGGGGTCGGCCCGCACGCCGCGCTGTTCGGCGTCATCGACGGCCTCGGGCACGGCGAACCCGCGGCCGCCGCGGCCCGGTGCGCCGAGCGGGTGCTGCGGCACGCCGACGACCGGCCGCTGGACGACCTGATGGCGCAGTGCCACCGGGAGATGACCGACACCCGCGGCGCCGCGATCACGCTCGCGCGCATCGACTTCGGCGCGGGCATCCTGCAGTGGGTCGGCGTCGGCAACGTGTCGGCGGACCTGGTCGCGCGCGCGCCGAGCGGCGTCGACACCTGCTCGTCGGCCCGGCTGCTCGGCGGCATCGTCGGCTACCGGCTACCCGAGATCGCCGCGCCGGAGGGCCTCCCGGTGCGGCCCGGCCACCTGCTCGTGATGGCCAGCGACGGCCTGGACGAGAACCGGCTGCAGGCACTCGATTTCGCGGCACCCGCCGACACCCTCGCCGAGCAGATTCTGCACCGGCACGGCAGGGACGGCGACGACGCGCTGGTGCTGGTGGCCCGCCACCGCGGGACGGCGTCATGACCGACGAGTTCCGCTCCGCCTACGCCGACGCGCTGCGCGCCTATCTGGCCGGGCGCGACGAGGCGACACTCGAGGTCGGCCACGAACTGGGCCGCCGCGCGCTGGCCGAGCGGATCAGCACGCTCGACGTCGTGGAGAACCACTTCCGGCTGCTCGAGGGGGGCGACGCCGGGGCGGAACCGGCTGCGGCACTGCAGTTCCTGCTCCAGGCGCTGGCCGCCCTTGACGTGGCCACCCGCGGATTCCTCGACGGCACCCAGCGTTACGAGCAGCAGCGGGCCCGCGCCGACGGCCTCGCCGACCGCGACCAGTTCCGCCGCGCACTGGTCAACGCACTGCAGGAAGGCTTCTTCATCGCCGACGGCGACGGCGCGGTGGTGGAGATCAACGACGCGTTCACCGACATCACCGGCTACGACGCGGCGGGCCTGCCCTACCGGTGGCCCTACCCCTGGCTCGCCGACCAGGCGCTGGCCGCCCGGCAGCTCAACCAGCTGACCGAGGCCGGGGACATCCAGTCCGAGACGGAGATCCGGCGCCGCGACGGCACCGCAGGCTGGGCCGCGGTGAGCATCAACGTGGTGCCCGCCGCGGGTAGGAGCCGGGAGGCGTACGTCGGCACCATCCGCGACGTCACCCTGGCGCGGGCCGCCTCGGAGCGCGAACGGCTGCTCGCCCGGCTGGCCACGGCGATCGGCTTGGCCAAGAGCATGGCCGAGGTGCTGGCGATCACGCTGGACGAATGCCGCACGGCGATCGACCTGCAGCGGGTGCTCACGGTGACCTGGCTGTCCGCCGACGAGGAGCCCGCGGTCCGGGCGGCCGGTGAGCCGGCAGGCACGGAGTGGTCCGACCTCGACCCGGCCCTGCAGGTCACCCTGGGGGAGGCCCGGCAGTGGCCGCCGCTGACCATCGAACCGGTGTTGCCGCCCGATGATTCGGACACCGCCTGCGGAATCGTCGCCATGCTGCCCGGCGCCGGTGACACGGCGGTGGTGCTCGAACACTTCCGGCCCCGGCAGCTCAGTGCCGACGACCGGCTGCTGCTCACCGCGCTGGTGGGCCACCTCGGCCTGGCGGTCCAGCACGTCCGCCAATTCGAGGCCGCGCGCGAGGCGTCGCTGACCCTGCAGCGGGCGATGCTGCCCACCACCAGCCCGCCCGCCGGGTTCGCGGTGCGTTACGAACCGGCCGTCGCGCCGCTGGAGATCGGCGGCGACTGGTACGACGTGCTGCCGATCGGCGACCACGACATCGGCATCATCGTCGGCGACTGCGTGGGGCGCGGGCTGCCCGCCGCCGCCGTGATGGGTCAGCTGCGCAGTTCGGCGCGCGCGTTGCTGCTGACCGGCGCCGAGCCCGCCGTCCTGCTCGAGGAGCTCGACTCGGCGGCCGCGCTCATCCCGCACGCCTACTGCGCGACGGTGTTCCTCGCCATCCTCGACATCCGGACCGGCGAATTGCGCTACAGCAGCGCCGGTCACATGCCCGCGGTGCTCGCCGTCCCCGCGTCGCCGCCCGCCGTGCTCTCCGACGCCGGGGCGGTGCCGCTGGCGGTGCGGCGCACGGGACCGCGCCCGCAGGCCACCTGCACCCTGCCACCCGGTTCGGCGCTGCTGCTCTACACCGACGGCCTGGTGGAACGGCGGGACGCGCCCATCGACGACGGTATCGACCGCGTCACCCGGGTGCTGGCACGCGAGATGTCCTCACCCGCCGACACCATCGCCGACGCGGTGCTGCGCGAGCTGGCGCCACCGTCGGGATACGACGACGACGTCGCCGTGTTGGTCTACCGCCGGCCGCCCGCACCGCTGCACCTCGAGATCGCCGCCACCCCCGCCCACCTCGGCCGGGTCCGCACCGAGCTGACGGCCTGGCTGGCCGAGGTCGGGGCGGGCGAGGAACTGGTTACCGACGTCGTGCTCGCGGTCAACGAGGCGTGCACCAACAGCGTCGAGCACGGCTACCGCGACGTGGCCGCCGGCGTGATGATCGTCGACGCCGCGGTGTGGGGCGACGAGATCGTGGTCCGGGTGGTCGATTTCGGGGCCTGGAAGATCCCCGACGCGAAACCGCGCACCCGCGGCCGCGGGCTGCCGATGATGCGGGCGGTCAGCGCACGCGTCGACCTCGGGCCGTCGGCGGCAGGCACCACCGTCGAGATGGTGTTCCGGCTCACACCCGGGTGATCGACGGGAATACTCGCCGCCGAACCGGGTAGCCCGACTAACCATGGCGACATTCCTGTATCGCGTCGGGGGCTTCGCGTACCGCCGCCGGCTGCTGGTGATCGGACTCTGGGTGGGCCTGCTGCTGGCCGCGCTGGCCGGCACCACACTGGCCCAGCCGTTCCAGAAGGACTTCTCGCTGCCGGGCTCGGCGTCACAGCAGGCGAGCGACCTGATGGACCAGAAGTTCCCCGCGCAACGCGACATCGACGAGATGGCGCAGGCGAAGGTGGTGCTCCAGGCGCCCGCCGGCGCCACGCTGGACCGCCCGGAGACCGTCGCCGCGGTCGACAGGCTCGTCGGGGAGTTGCGCGGGCTGCCGCACGTGCAGGGCCAGACCCTGGTGAACCCGCTGACCACGCCCGCGGGTGCGACGAGCGTCAGCAAGGACCGCACCATCGCCTACCTGGACGTGAGCTACGACCAGAAGTTCGTCGACGTGTCCAAGGACCAGATCGACGCGCTGGAGTCCGTGATGGCGAAGGCCCGCGACGGCGGGTTGACCGTCGAGGGCACCGGCACCCTCTACAACGGGCAGACCCCGCAACAGGGCCCGTCCGAGGCCATCGGATTCGCCGTCGCGCTGGTGGTGATGGTGATCGCCTTCGCCTCGGTGGTGGCCGCGACCCTGCCGATCATCACCGCGCTGTTCGGCGTCGGGATCTCGATCGCCCTGATCACCGGCGCGACGTCGCTGGTCGACATGGACTCCTCGGCGCTGATGCTGTCGTCGATGCTCGGCATCGCGGTGTCGATCGACTACTCGCTGTTCATCGTGTCGCGCTACCGCAACGAACTCCGCGTCACCGACGACCGCGCCCACGCCACCGGCCGGGCCGTCGGCACCGCGGGGTCCTCGGTGGTGTTCGCCGGCCTGACCGTCGTCATCGCCCTGGTCGGCCTGACGGTCGTCGGCATCCCGATGATCTCGGTGATGGGCCTGACCGCGGCGCTGGCGGTAGTGATGGCCGTGCTCGCGGCGGTGACGCTGCTGCCCGCGTTCCTCGGACTCTTCGGCCACCGCGCCTTCGCCGGCCGCATCAAGCGGCTGCGCCAGGGCGACGAACCGGACACCGCTCCGACCAACGGACTGCGCTGGGCCAAACTGATTGCCGCACATCCCGTTCCGGCGATCATCGCCGTGGTGCTCGCGCTCGGCGTGATCGCACTGCCGACCACCAAGCTGCAGCTCGGGATGGACGTGGCCGCCACCGGCGACCAGAAGAACGCCGTCAAGCTGCTCGACCAGGGCTTCGGCGAAGGCATCACCGGCCCGTTGATCGTCGTCGCCGACGGCGCGGGGGCCTCCGCGGCCCCGGCCGGCTACCAGGCGCTCGCGAAGGAGATCCAGGCGCTGCCCGACGTGCAGATGGTCGCCCCGCCGCAGCTCAACCCCGACGGCACCGGTGCGCTGATCAGCGTCATCCCGGCCAGCGGGCCGAGCAGCCCGCAGACCCAGGCCCTCGTCGACTCGATCCGCGGTCTCGAGCAGGGCATCACCGACGCCACCGGCGTGCAGTTCGGCGTGACCGGGCAGACCGCGATCCTGTCCGACCTGTCCGAATCGATGACCAAGGCGCTGGTGCCGTACCTGGCACTGGTGGTCGGGCTGGCGTTCCTGGTGCTGACGCTGGTGTTCCGTTCCCTGCTCGTACCTCTCACGGCGACACTGGGATTCGTGTTGTCGATCGGTGCGACGTTCGGCGCCACCGTCGCGGTGTTCCAGGAGGGCTGGTTCGGGCTGGTGTCCGACCCCGGGCCGATCATCAGCTTCCTGCCCATCTTCCTGATCGGCATCGTGTTCGGCCTGGCGATGGACTACCAGGTGTTCCTGGTGACGCGGATGCGCGAGAAGTTCGTCACCGGTGACACCGACCGCACCGCACAGGAGGCGGTCATCACCGGGTTCCAGCGCAGTGCGCGGGTGGTCAGCTGTGCGGCAGTCATCATGATCTCGGTGTTCGCGGCGTTCATCCTGTCGCCCGACTCCGTGGCCAAGTCGATGGGCTTCGCGCTGGCCGTCGCCGTGGTCTTCGACGCGTTCGTGGTGCGGATGGTGTTCATCCCCGCGGTCATGTCGCTGCTCGGGGAGCGGGCCTGGTACCTGCCGGCCTGGCTGGACCGGTTGCTGCCCGACGTCGACGTCGAGGGCGACAAGCTGAGCACCGACGCCACCGAATCCCGCGAGCAGGTGCCTGCCTAGAGCACCGGCCACTCGCCGGTGAAGTGTTCGGCGACCAGGCGGCCCGCCAGCGGATAGTCGCGCAGCGCCGTCGTCATCAGTGCCGCGAGTTCGGTGATGGCAGTGGCGTCCGCGCCGCGGGTGCGCAGCAGGTCGGCGATCCACGCGGAGGTCTCGGCGACCGGGCGGGGATCTCCGGTGAGCAGGGCGGCCGCCACCGCGTGCAGCGCCTGGTGCAGCGCGTCGTCGGCGACGTCGAGCACCCGGCTGTCCGCGTCCGCCTCGCGGGTCAGCGACCACCGATCGCGCAGCAGCGCGACCAGGCGCCGGTGATCCAGGTCGAGGGCGGATTGCTCGGCGACGGCGTCGGCGGGCAACGGGCCTGCAGGCGGCACCACCGCGGGCAGACCGGCGAGCACCGCGACCGCCCCGTGAGCGTCCGGCGCCCATGCCGTCGCCCCCAGCGCCGTCGCCCGGACGTCGTCGTAGCCGAACGCCGGTCCGCCGACCACGACGGGCACGCCCGCGCCGGTGCCCGCCTCGATGAACCGCCGCGTCGTCGGCAGCGAACCGAGAATCGAGCAGCTCACCGCGATCGCATCCGGGCCGAGATCCTGCAGGTGCTGGCTGAGCCGCAACGGCGTGGTGGAGGCGCCGAGCAGCGTGCTGTCCCAGCCGTTCGCGCGCAGCGCGCAGGCGATGATCATCGCGGGCAGCGCATGCCACTCCCGCTCGGCGCACGCCACCAGCACGCGGCCGTGGGTCACCGGCACCTGCCGGACGTGCCCGGCCACCGCCGTCGTCGCCGCGACCGCGATCGCGGTGGCAGCGTGCTCCTCGGCGACCGTCCACTCCCCGCGCTGCCAGCGTGACCCGACGGTGCGCTGCGCGGTCGCGACGACGTCGGTCAGCACCGCCACCGGATCGGCGCCGTCGGCCAGCAGGCGGGTCACCAGTGCGGTCGCGGCCACTGCATCGTTGGCCGAGAGGGCCTGCTCGTAACCGTTCAACGCGTCCGTCAGGACGGCGGTGTTCACCTCCCGCACGTCACCGCGAGCAGCGCGATGTCGTCGTGCGGGCCGCCGTCGACGAATTCGATGACGTCCTGCTCGATGGCCTCACAGACCACCGCGGGCGCGGCGCCCGCGTAGGCGGGCAGCAGGGCCGTCAGCCGGTCGACGCCGTAGAACCCGTCGGCGCCGCGGGCCTCGTCGACCCCGTCGGTGAACATCAGCAGGGTGTCGCCGCGCTCCAGGCGCAGCGTCGCCGTGCGGTACGTTGCCTGCGGCGCCAGCTTGATGGCGGTGCCGAAGATCTCGACCTGCTCGACGTCACCGCAGGCACGCAGCACGATCGGCGCCGGGTGGCCCGCCACCGCGATCTCGACGTCGGCCCCACCGTCGGCGGACGTCCGGACCCGCGCGCAGACCACGGTGACGAACTGGTCGGAACCCGGCTCCCACAGCACGTGATTCAGCGCGCCGAGCACCACGGCAGGCCGCGGGTCGAAATAGGCGGCGGTGCGCAGACTCTGGCGGGTCTGACCGGTCAGCGCGGCGGCCTCGACGCCCTTGCCGCAGACGTCACCGAGGGCCAGCAGCCAGTCGCCGTCGGCTCCGTACACGTCGTAGAAGTCGCCGCCGATCTCGAGGTGTTCGGCCGAGGGCCGGTATCGCGCGGCCAGCCGGATGTCGCCCGCCTCCGGGAGTGCGGGCGGCCGCAGGCTGCGCTGCAGGATCGTCGCCACCCGCGCCCGCTCCTCGTAGAGGCGGGCCGAGTCGAGTGCGACCGCCGCGCGGGAGGCGATCCGCTCCGCGAACGCCACCTCGTCGTCGTCGAATCCGCGGCCCTGGCCGCGGGTGATCATCAGCACACCCACCGTCGCCCCGCGGGCGGTCAACCCGAGCAACAGCACGTCGGCCGGCCGCAGCGCGTCCACCTGCTCGCGCAGCCGCGGATGCCGGATGATGCCGAACATCCCGTGCTCGGCAGAGCCCGCCGGGTCCGCCCCGATCCCGAAGTGCAGCAGCTCGCGGTGGCCGGTGCGTAGCACCCGGTCGGTGGCCAGGCCGTCCACCACCGATCGTGGCACCACCTCGGTGAACGCCACGTCGTCGCCGCCGTGCACCTCCAGCCCGCCGGTGCGGTTGTCGGGCATCACCAGTGCGGCCCAGTCCGCGATCGCGGGCCGGATGAGGCTGAGCACCCGCAGCACGGTCCTGCGGTAGTTCAGCGAACCGGCGAGATTCACTTCGACGGACTCCATCAGCGTGCGGCGCTGCACCGCTGCCACGGTCTCCGCATGGATCGCCGACGGCTCCTGCGCCATCCGGTTACTCGCCATCGCCATTCACCGTAGCCGCACTCGCTGCGCCTCATCATCCGACGAGTGCTGCGGTCGGATACGCTGTGAGCCGCCGTCCGAGCCGCTGGGTCCGATGGCGGCGATTCCCGGGTTCAGCCTGCAGCCTTCTTTCCTTCTGTGCGCGTCGTCGACGGCGCCGAGACGAGGTGGGCTGTGACCGCTGAAGACCATCGTGAGGAATGGGTCGGCAGCGTCGTCGTCGTGCGCGCGTCCGGTGCGATCGACATGCTGACCGCGCCGGCGTTGACCGAGAAGGTGCGTGCGGTCGTCGCACAGCGGCCCACCGCGGTGATCATCGACCTGACCGACGTCGAGTTCCTCGCCTCCGCCGGCATGCAGGTCCTGGTCAACACCCACCACGAGGTCACGCCCGCGATCCGGTTCGCGGTCGTCGCCGACGGTCCGGCGACCAGCAGACCGCTGAAGATCACCGGGCTGACCGACGTGATCACGCTGTTCCCGACACTCGACGGTGCCCTGGATCACGTCAGACCGTGACCTCCCGCGGCGAGTGACTCCGCGGGGAAGCGGGTAGCCCATCAAGACCATGTCTTTCGCACACGCCTTGACCGACAGCGCGGACGCCGCCTTCGTCCGGACCGTGGCCGCCGATGCCGGCGCGGTGAGCAGCTTGCGGGAGGAGTTCTCCCGGTGGCTGCGGACCGGTTTCCGGCTCGACGCGGTCCGGTACAGCGACATCCTGCTCGCGGTGAACGAGGCTATGGCCAACGCCGCCGAGTTCGCCTACCGCGACGGCGGGCGGGACCGGACGTTCTGCCTGCAGGCCCACCGCGACGGTCCGGGCGTCCTCGCCGTCACCGTCGCCGACCGTGGGAGGTGGCGGGAGGCCGCGCCCGCCTCGAGGACATCCGCGCGGGGCCGCGGCATCCCGCTGATGCGGGCACTCGCCGACCGGTTCGCCATCGATCCGTCGCCGCAGGGCACCCGGGTGTATCTGGGCTTCGACGGGTGCGCCGCCATGTTGAGCCCGGTCGCATCGGCCTGACGGGAAATTTTTCCGGCACTCGGTTTGGTTGCCCAGTGCAGTGGGAACGAGACGCCCACTGGGCAACCACCCCGATATGGAGTCACACCGTGACGATCGCATACCTGCACGGTCAAGCATCCGCGTGCCGGCCGCCGATCGCATCGCGGTTGACGGCTGTCGGCAGCACCCGCGGGCGCGGGACGTCACGGCGCACCACGGTTCGGGTGCGCGGCGAGGTGGACGCCGCGAACGCCAAGGAGTTCGCGGTCGCGGTGTACGAGGCGATTCCCCCGGCCGCCCGGTCCGTCACCCTCGACCTCAGCGATCTGGATTTCATCGCGGTCGACGGCATCGCCGCCCTGCACGCGATCAACGCCCACCTGACCCGCGGCGGCGCCACGTGGCACGTGGTGCCCAGCCGGGCGGTGAGCCGCATCCTCGACCTGTGCGACCCGGTGGGCCTGATCCCGCGGTCGATGCCCGAACGGGCCCGCGGCGCCACCGCCTGAACCGTTGACCGCCCCGCCTGCGGGCTGCTAGTCATACACGGGACGCATTGTTGAGCGATCGCTCAGTGCGAGCAGGGAGCCATGATGACCACCGCCGCCGCGGTCTATTACGACCCCTACGCCATCGACATCGTCAACGATCCGTACCCGACCTACGCGCGACTGCGCGAGGAGGCGCCGCTCTACTACAACGAGCGCTACGACTTCTGGGCCGTCTCCCGGCACGCCGACGTCGAGGACGCGCTGTCGAACTGGCAGACGTTCTCGAACTCCCGTAGCGACATCCTCGAACTCGTGCAGTCCGACTTCGACATGCCCGAGGGCGTGATGATGTTCGAGGACCCGCCCGTGCACAGCATGCTGCGCGGCCTGATGTCGCGGGTCTTCACGCCGCGCCGGATGGCCGAGATCGAGGACCAGATCCGCCGGTTCTGCATCGGCTGCCTCGACCCGCACGTCGGCACCGACGGCTTCGACATCATCGCCGAACTGGCCGCCATGATGCCGATGCGGGTGATCGGCATGCTGCTGGGAATCCCCGAGTCCGAACAGGTCTCGGTGCGCGACGCCAACGACGCCAACCTGCGCACCCAGCGCGGCGCGCCGATGAAGGTGGTCGCCGCCGACAGGATCGCCGACGGCCGCATCTACGCCGACTACGTCGAGTGGCGCTCGCACAACCCCTCCGACGACCTGATGACGGCGCTGCTCAACGTCGAGTTCACCGACGCCGACGGCGTCACCCGCAAGCTCACCCGCAAGGAGGTGCTGCACTACACGCAGGTGGTTGCCGGTGCGGGCAACGAGACCACCGGCCGGCTGATCGGCTGGCTGGCGAAGGTGCTCGCCGAGCACCCCGACCAGCGCCGCCGCGTCGCCGAGGACCGCTCGCTGCTCAACCGCGCGATCGACGAGACGCTGCGGTTCGAGCCGACCGGCCCGCACGTCGCGCGGTACCTCGCGCGCGAGCACGAGCTGTACGGCACCACGGTGCCCGCGGGCAGCGCGATCCTGCTGCTGTTCGGCGCCGCCAACCGCGACCCGCGCCGCTACCGCGACCCCGACACCTTCGACATCGGCCGCGACAACATCAGCCACCTGACCTTCGGCAAGGGCGTGCACTACTGCCTCGGCGCCAACCTCGCCCGCATGGAAGGCCGGATCGCCCTCGACGAGCTGCTGAACCGGTGGCCCGAGTGGGGCATCGACTACGACAGCATGGAACTCGCCCCGACATCCACGGTCCGGGGCTGGGAGCGGTTGCGGATCGTGGTGTCCTAGACCGATGACCACGACTCCCGAGGATTTCCTCGCCCTCACCCACGCCAAGGGCCGCTACTGCTACACCCTGGACACCCGCGACTGGGCCGGGTTCGGCGATCTGATGACCGACGACATGGAGCTCGACGTCAGCGACGGCGGCACCGGCGTGCCCGTCATCACCGGCCGCGACGCCGCCGTCGACATGATCCGGTCCTCGCTGACCAACGCCCGATCCGCCCACCAGGTGCACACCCCGCTGATCGAGGTCGACGGTGACGAGGCCACCGTCGTGTGGGCCATGCAGGACCGGGTGGTGTGGGAGAACGGTCCGGCACTCACCGGTTACGGCCACTACCACGAGCGGTGGGTCCGCCAGGACGGCGCGTGGAGGATCAAGGCGCTGCGGCTGACCCGGCTGATCATGGAGTTCAGCACCCCCGGGTCCTGACGGCCGCGCGCGCAGCACGCCCGCCGACCGGGACAATGGCGTAGGTGAAGTTCGATCTGCTCACCCCCGGCATCGAAGTCGGCTTGGTGACCACGAATCCCGACCCCATGGTGGCGTTCTACGAAGGCTTCCTCGAACTGGAGTTCCAGGGCGAGCTCGAGTTCCCCGGCGGCACGCAGCGGCGCTACACGCTGGGCAACGGCGTGCTCAAGCTGGTGACCTACGACCCGCCGCCGCCGCAACCCGCGGCGCCGGGAGGCGGGCGGGCACAGGCCGGGGTCCGGTACTTCACGATCGGGGTGCAGAACCTGCGGGCCGTCGCCGAGGAGTTCGCCGCGTCGCCTTACGACATCGTCGAACCGCTGACGGAATTCGCGCCGGTGCCGGGGATGGGCTGGATGTTCGTCGCCGACCCCGACGGCAACTGGATCGAACTGTTCGGGACGCTGTAACCATGGCCTACCCGCATCCGCAGCAGTCGCCGGCCGAGACGCCGACCTGCTACCGCCATCCCGACCGGCAGACCTATGTGCGCTGCAACCGCTGCGGGCGGTACATCTGCGGTGAGTGCATGCGCTCAGCGGCGGTGGGCCATCAGTGCGTCGAGTGCGTGAATGCGGGCGCCAAAACGGTGCGGCCGGTGCGTACCCCGTTCGGCGGCCGCGCCGGCGCCACCAAGCCGATGGTCACCTACGTGCTCATCGCGGTCAACGTGCTGGCGTTCGTGCTGCAGACCGCCGTGCCCGAATTGGAGCGCGAGCTCGTGCTGTGGGCGCCGGGCGTCGCGTCCGGCGAGTGGTGGCGGCTGGTGACGTCGGCGTTCCTGCACTACGGCATCACCCACCTGCTGTTCAACATGCTGGCGCTGTACTTCGTGGGACCCGCGCTGGAAGCGGCGCTGGGCCGACTGCGCTTCGGCGCGCTCTACGGGCTGAGCGCACTCGGCGGCTCGGTGCTGGTCTACCTGCT
The DNA here is from genome assembly GCF_040674075.1 of Mycobacterium sp. NPDC050551. Taxonomy (NCBI): domain Bacteria; kingdom Bacillati; phylum Actinomycetota; class Actinomycetes; order Mycobacteriales; family Mycobacteriaceae; genus Mycobacterium; species Mycobacterium sp. NPDC050551. The sequence continues at coordinate 171,188 of NZ_JBFARC010000006.1, forward strand.
CTCGCCGCTCAACACCGGCACGGCGGGTGCCTCCGGCGCGGTGTTCGGCCTGTTCGGCGCGACGTTCGTGGTGGCCAAGCGGCTCAACCTGGACATCCGCGGGATCGCGGGGATCATCGTGCTGAACCTCGTGTTCACGTTCGTCTACCCCCTGATCAGTTCGCAGGGCATCAGCTGGCAGGGCCACATCGGCGGGCTCGTCACCGGTGCGGCGGTGGCCGCGGCGTACGCCTACGCCCCGCGCGAGCGGCGCGACCTGATCCAGGCGGGGGTGACGGCGGCGGTCCTGGTGGTGCTGGCGGCGCTGGTCTGGTGGCACACCGGCGAACTGCTCGACCTGTTCGGCGGCCCGGTGCGCTAGGACCGCAGCTGCGGCAGCACGTCGCGCTGCCAGGACTCGAAGAAGCCGTCGAGGTCCGGTCCGATCTGCTGGACGTAGACCTCGTCGACCCCGGCGTCGAGGTACTCGCGCATCTGCGCGGCGTGCTTGTCGGGGTCCGGGCCGCACGTCACCGACTCGGCGACCTTCTCCCGCGGCACCAGAGCGCCGGCGTCGGCGAAGTCGCCGGGCCGCGGCAGCGTCTGGGCCAGCTGACCGGGCAGGCTCTCGTTCGGCCACAGCCGGTGCGCCGCATCGAGGCCCTTCTCGGCGTCGCGGTCCCAGCTGACCTTGGTGCCGGCCTGCACGGGCTTGTCGCCGCCGCCGGAGTCGCGGAACGTCTTGATCAGCTCGGCGTCCGCCATCGTGGTGGCGAAGCCGTCGCCGATGCGGCCGGCCAGCTCGGCGGCCTGTGGGCCGAAGCCCGACACATAGATGGGCACCGGCTGCTCGGGCAGCGTGTAGATGCGGGCCTCCTGCACCTCGTAGTGCAGGCCGTGGTGGCTGACCTCGTTGCCTCTGTGCAGCAGCCGGATGACGTCGACGGCCTCCTCGAGCATCTCCAGCCGGACGCCGACCGACGGCCAGTGATCGCCGAGGACGTGCTCGTTGAGTGCCTCCCCGCTGCCGACGCCCAGGACGAACCGGCCGTCGAGCTGGACGGCGGCGGTGGCGGCCGCCTGGGCGATGATCGCCGGATGGATGCGGATGGTGGGGCAGGTGACCCCCGTCGAGACCGGTAGCGAGGTCACCTGCGACAGCGCACCGATCACCCCCCACACGAACGGGCTCTGGCCCTGTTCGTCGTTCCACGGGTGGAAGTGGTCCGAGATCCACAGTGAGTCGAAGCCCGCGGCCTCCGCACGCTTGGCCTGGTCCACCAGTTCGGCAGGGGTGTACTGCTCACACGACAGGAAGTATCCGATCTTCGCCATGGCGCGCGGGGTACCCGCCGCCGCGCCGGCTATGCGTTCGGGCTATTCCGAGTGCTGCGTCGGGCTCTGCGGGGACTCCCACTTGCTCTCCAGCGAGCGGGTGACCACCGTGCCCGCCGGATACTCCTGTTGGAAGGTCTCACCGTCGGTGTCCTGGAACGTGACCGTGAAGACCGTTCCGTCCGGCGTCTCGTCGGCGCTCTTGAACACCACCTGGTAGGGCTGTGAACCGGACCCGCGGTCGACGTCGACGACGTCACCCTCGGCCACGTCGTCGATCGGATCGTTGGCAACGTTGGACATGGCCCCGACGGTAGCCGACGGCTCGGGGCATGCACGCTCAGGTCATACAGACATTGGAGAACAGCAGCACCGGCCAGGACGCGATCGAGCCGAGGAAGGAGATCGCCAGGTCGGCGCCCTCCATGCCGCGCAGGTGCTCGGTGTGCGTACTCGACCAGATGACCCCGACGATCAGGTACGGCGTCCCGAGCAGCAGTGCGATGCCGATCAACTCGGCGATGCTGAGCTTGTAGGCCAGCAGCTGACGAAGCTTGGTCTCCATCGGTGTCCCCTCCATCCACTCCACCGGAATGTTAACGGGCGTTCGTAGCTGGCGGGACGGATCGACGCGATGAGACCCCGTGTTGTCAGTCGAATACCGCGCGTGGACGACGTCGATGTGTACCGCTGTTTCGTGAGAATGTGTTCCCGTGGCGGTCGCCGGTGTGGCACGCTGACCGACATGGCAGTACCGGGGGACAGCCAGAGAACAGCCGAGGACCGCGTGTTGACCACCACCGACACCCGCATCACGATCGGGCGCCGCACCGCGCGCTGGTCCGACGAACCTGTCACCGTGGCCGACGCGATGGACTTCTGGTCGTTCGCGGCAGGCGCGGCCAACGTCATCATGCAGCTCTCCTCGCCGGGGGTGGGCTACGGCGTGGTGGAGAGCAAGGTGGACTCCGGCAACCTGCTCAAGCATCCGTGGAAGCGGGCCAGGACGACGTTCCAGTACCTCGCGGTCGCGATCCTCGGCACCGACGCCGACCGGGCGGCGATGCGGGAGGCCGTCAACGGCGCGCACCGTCACGTGAAGTCGGAGCCGGGCAGTGCGGTGCGCTACAACGCCTTCGATCGTGAACTGCAGATGTGGGTCGCCGCATGCCTTTTCGTCGGGCTGGAGGACACCTACCAGCTGCTGCGCGGTGAGATGACCCCCGAGCAGTCCGAGCAGTTCTACCGCTCGGCGTGGACGCTCGGCACCACGCTTCAGGTCACCGAGGACCAATGGCCCTCCAGCCGAGCCGATTTCGACGATTACTGGAACACCGCGTGCGCGCGGGTGACCGTCGACGACACGGTGCGTGCCTACCTAGACGACCTGATCGACCTGCGGATGATCCGGGCGCCGCTGCGGCTGACGTCGCGACGGCTGCTGAGATTCCTCACCATCGGGTTCCTGGCACCCGTGTTCCGCGACGCCATGGGGGTGCGGTGGAGTGACGCCGAGCAGCGCTGGTTCGAAAGACTCTTCCGCACAGTCGCTTTGGTCAACCGATTCCTTCCACCGTTCATCCGGCAGGGCGGCAGCCTGGTGTTGCTGGCCGATGTCCGCCGCCGTATTCGGCGCCACCGCCCGCTGATCTGACAATGGACGCGCTGCGCCGCCTGCTCGCCCGCGAGTTGACTGTCGCGGGATGGCTCGAGCTGGGCATGTGGCTCGCGATCCCGTACCTGGCGATCGGCATCGGGTTCACCTTCTTCCAGCCGGAGTTCGCCCGGCTCGCCGAGCTGCGGCTGCAGGCCACGCTGCCCGCGGGCGCCAATCTGGTGGCCTTCGGCGAGTCGGTGCTCTACTGGCCGGTGCTGCTGTTCGCGCCCGAGGTGTGCGCGGCGGTCTAGCATTCGTGATGCTCGGCGCGGGATCATGGCTCGATGGCCGACAGTGCGACCGATCAGGCGATCGACGAGCTGTACCAAGCGTTGCCCGAGGAGTTCACCGCGCTGCGGACGCGACTGGCCAAGGCGGCCAAACAGCGCGGTGACGCCGAAGGGGCCAAGGCGATCTCGGCGTCACGAAAGCCGACCACTTCGGCCTGGGTCGTCAACCGGCTGATCCACGAGGACCCCGAGGTCAGGTCGCAGCTGGCCGACCTGGGGGAGCGGCTGCGCAGCGCGCACTCCACGATGGACGGTGAGCGCATCCGGCAGTTCTCCGGCGAGCAGCGCCGTCTCGTCGGGGAGCTCACCCGCACGGCGTTCCGGGTCGCGGGCATCGCCAACCCGTCGGCGGCGCTGCGCGACGACGTCACCGACACCCTGCAGGCCGCCGTCGCGGACCCCGACGTCACCGCCCGGCTCGGCCGGCTGGCCAAGGCCGAACAGTGGTCGGGGTTCGGTGAGTTCGGTGAGATCTCCCAGGTGTCCACCACGGCGCGCGGCAGCAGGGCGGCCACGCCGAAGGCCGCCCCCGCGCCGGAGCCGAAGGCCGGCCGGGACAAGGCCGACCGGGATAAGGCCGACCGGGACAAGGAAGACAGGGACACGGCCGACCGGGAGCGGCGTGAGCGGGCGCGCGCCGTGCTGGCGGCCGCGGAGCGGGCGAAGGCCGAGGCCGACGAAGCGATCGCCGAGCGGCAGAGCGACCTGGCCACCGCGCGGCTCAAGCGCGACGACGCGCGCAACCGGCTCGCGAGGGCCGAGGAGGCGCTCGAGGAGGCCGAGGAGGCCTACGCCGCCGCCAAGCAGGCCGGCCGCGATGCGGGCGCCGTGGTGAAGGAGGCCAAGAAGGGGCTCGGCCGGGGCTGAAACCCGGTCGGACTGTGTCGCGGGTCATGCTGCCGGGACCCGCGTGTGCTTGGCGACAAACGATAGCCGACTCCCATATCGGGAGCCTACTCTCACTTACATGTCGACACTTCTGCATCGCATGGGCCGCTACGCCTTCGCCCGGCCCTGGCACGTCATCGGCGTGTGGCTGGCGCTGATCGCCGTCGTCGCAGGCATTCTCGCGATCAATCCGCCCAAGGTCTCCAACGAGATGCGCATCAACGGCACCCCCGCCCAGCAGGTCATCGACCAGCTGGCCGAGCGGATGCCCGAAGCGTCCGGCGGGCAGGGCCTGATCGCGTTCGCCGCGCCTGCAGGCACCCGCATCGACGACCCGGCGCACCGCGACGCCGTGCTGGCCGCCGTCGACGCCGTCGCGCACAGCGACCACGTGCTCGACCCGAACGAGATCGCCCGGGCCGAACTGGCCAAGGGGCCGGCCAGCCCGACGCTGGCCGCATCGGCGGCCATCGCGCAGGCGCAGGTACACGCGCCTGCGCCGGAGAATGCGCCGAAGCCGTTGCTGCTCAACGGCCGACCGGTGCCCGGCGTGGTGGTCTCGGCCGACGGCGCCGCGGCGCTCTACCAGTTCTCGTTCGACAAGCAGACCGCCGAGCTGCCCACCGGAACCATCGAGCACACCGTCGACGCCGCCCGGGAAGCACTGGGACAGAGCGGGATCGAGGTGCTGCCGTCGGCGAGCATGCTGCAGATGCCCGAGATCATCGGCGCAGGCGAGATCATCGGCGTGATGGTGGCCGCGCTCGTCCTGGTTGTCACCCTCGGCTCGCTGGTGGCCGCGGGCCTGCCGCTGGTCACCGCGCTGACCGCCGTCGCGATCGGGGTGGGCGGCACCTTCCTGTTCTCGCATCTGGTGAACATGCAGTCGATGACCGCCGTGCTGGCATTGATGCTCGGCCTGGCCGTCGGCATCGACTACGCGATGTTCATCGTCAACCGGCAGCGCCGCCTCATCCTGGACCGCGGCCTGTCGGCGGCCGACGCCGCGGCGCGGGCCATCGGCACCGCGGGCAGTGCGGTGGTCTTCGCGGGCACCACGGTCGTCATCGCGCTGGTGGCGCTGACCGTGGTCGGGATCTCGCTGCTGACGCCGATGGCGCTGGCCGCCGCGGCGACGGTGGTCGTCGCCGTCGCCTCCGCGATCACCCTGCTGCCCGCGCTGCTCGGGCTGGTCGGCGAGCGGATCTGCTCGGCGAAGGCCCGTGACGAGGCCGCCGCGGCCGACAGCGACACCGGTAACCACCGGTTCGCCTCGGCGTGGGTGGGAGCGGTGCTGCGGCACCGTGTTCCGGTCGCGATCGCCGGCGTCGTCGTCACCGGCCTGCTCGCGGTGCCCGCACTGAACATGTCGCTGGGGCTGCCCGACGGTGGCAGCTACAACCAGGGCACCCCGCAGCGGGCGAGCTACGACCTGGTCGGCGAGCACTACGGCGACGGCTTCAACGGACCCCTGGTGGTGATCGCCGAACCGGCCGCCAGTGGGGCGCTGACCACGGCCGACCTCGTCGACACCTACAACGACCTGCGCCGGATGCCCGGGGTGGAGTCGGTGAGCCTGGGCACCGTCAGCGACACCGCCGACACCGCGGTGTTCTCGGTGGTGCCCACCGCCGGTCCGACCGACGACGCCACCGCACAACTGGTGCGCGACATCCGGGCACATGCCGGACCGCTGTCGGAACTGCGCGACGTCGACCTCGGCGTCACCGGCGTCACCGCGATGGGCATCGACACCACCGACCGGCTGGCCGAGGCCATCCCGCTGTACATCGCCGTCGTCGTCGGCCTCTCGCTGTTGGTGCTGCTGGTGGTGTTCCGCTCGATCGCGGTGCCCGTCAAGGCGACGGTGGGCTTCCTGCTCAGTGTGATCGCCACGTTCGGCGCCACCACCGCGCTGTTCCAGTGGGGCTGGTTCCAGCAACTCATCGGGCTGAGCGCCACCGGGCCGATCCTGAGCCTGCTGCCGATCATCGTCATCGGTGTGTTGTACGGCCTGGCAATGGATTACGAGGTCTTCCTGGTCTCGTCGATGAAGGAGGCGCACGTGCACGGCCACCGCGGCGACGAGGCGGTGTCACACGGATTCGCCCAGGCCAGCCGGGTGGTCGCGGCGGCCGCGGTGATCATGATGGCGGTGTTCTCCGGCTTCGTGTTCAACGCCGACCCGATGATCAAGCAGATGGGCTTCGCGCTGGCGTTCGGCGTGCTGATCGACGCGTTCGTGGTGCGGATGACCGTGGTGCCCGCGGTGATGTCGATGCTGGGCGACCGGGCCTGGTGGCTGCCGCGGCGGCTGGCGGCCTTCCTGCCCGACCTGGACATCGAGGGCGACAAGCTGAATCGCCGGCTGGCCCGCAGCGCAGGCGAGGACGCACCCGTCCCCGTGTAGCCGGTCGCGCCCACCGTGCGGCGTGTCGCCTAGTGTTCGGCTGAACATCGGCGACACGCCGCACACTCGGCAACAGGGAGAAGCGATGAGATCCGGCGCCGCGATCGTTGCGACCGTCCTGGCCGTGCTCTCGGTCGCCGGTGCCCCGTTGGCGGCGGCGGGCGGCCCGCACACCATCACGCTGACCTTCATCCGGCATGCGCAGTCCGCGGGCAACGCCTCCGGCCTGATCGACACGTCGACGCCAGGTCCGGGTCTGACCGAACTCGGCCGCGAGCAGGCCGCGGCCGCCGCGGCGCATCTGAGCGGCAACGACTACGACGGCATCTTCGCCTCGACGATGGTGCGCACGCAGCAGACTGCGCAACCCATGTCGGCGGCACTCGGCGAGCCCGTCACGGTGCTGCCCGGCCTGCGCGAGATCGAGGCGGGCGAGTACGAGGGCAGACCCGAGGCCGACGCGGTGGACTACTTCTCGGCGCCGCAACGCTGGCTGGCCGGCGACCGGTCGGCCCGCATCCCGGGTTCGCTGAGCGGCGACGAATTCGACGCCCGGTTCGACGACGCCGTCCGCCGGATCTACGACAGCGGCGCCCGCGATCCCGTCGCGTTCTCCCACGGCGCGGCGATCATGCTGTGGGTGACGATGAACGTCGCCAACCCCGACCCGTCACTGCTGCGCAGCGAGCCGCTGCAGAACACCGGCCGGGTGGTGCTGTCCGGCAGCCCCGAGCAGGGCTGGACGCTCGACGACTGGCGGGGCGCTCCGGCCTGACCGCGACGTGACGTACGCCACACCGCACGTGGTCATGCGTCCGCCCCACGTCGTCTTCTCCGCCGGCCACCTGCGCGTTAGGGTTGGCGCAAGCATCCGACGATCGGGAGCACACATGAAGATCCGGCTGTTGCCATACGTCAACCTCGAGGTCGACGACCGCCTGCGCCAGGGGATCCGGCGGCGCGGCGAGCGACTGCGGCTGAACGTGCGGGCCTACCTGCTCAGCGCCGCCGACGACGTCGACACCGCGGGCGACCGGGTCCGCGGCCTCTGCGACAAGGCGGTCACCCGCGTCGACTCGGTGGTGGCCGGCGTCAACGACCGGATCGCGCCGTCGGCGCCCCGGCCGCATCTGCGCCCGGTCGCCGATCGCGAAGCCAGCTAGTACCCGCCACACTGCCCGCCACCTTCCGCGCGGACTGAGCGCGCGCCCGCGCTGACCCCGCGCCGCACTCCGCCTACGGTGGTGGGTGCTGCCTGCCGACGGCGGCAGGACCGGAAGGGGTGCGCGGCTTGGTGGGCCACGGTTTGGCGGTGCTCTTCGCACTGCTTGCAGCGGTGTTCATGGCGGTCGGGATCGTCGTGCGACAGCGCGCCACGATGGACGTGCCCGCGGAGAAAGGCGTCAGCACCCTGATGTTGATGACGCTGGTGCGCCGCCCCCTGTGGTGGGCCGGCACCGGGTCCGCCGTCGCCGGCTTCGTGTTCCAGGCGCTGGCGCTGGGCTACGGGTCGCTGATCCTGGTGCAACCGATCCTGGTGTCCGCCCTGCTGTTCGCGCTTCCGCTGAGCGCGCGGCTGGCCGGCAGGCGGGTGAGCCGCGCCGAATGGCTGTGGGCGGTGCTGCTGACCGTCGCGCTGACGGTGTTCGTGGCGCTGGCCAAGGCCAAGGCCGGCGACTACGACATCTCGACACCGGCGACGGTGGCGGTGGCCGTGGTGTGCGGCGCGGCGGTGCTGGCGTGCATCGCCGTCGCGGTCCGCGCCGTCGACTGGCGGCGCGCAGTGCTGCTGGCCGTCGCCGTCGGGGTGCTCTTCGGCGTGGTCGCGGTGCTCACCAAGATCGTGATGCACCTGATCACCGAGGGCCGGGTCGAGGCGGTGCTGACGACGCCCACGATCTACCTCGTCGTCCTGCTCGGGGTGGCCGCGACGCTGCTGCAGCAGTCGGCCTTCCACGCGGGCTCGCTGCAGACCTCGGTGCCGACGATGCTGGTGCTGGAGCCGGCGGTCGCCGTCGTGCTGGGCTCGGTGCTGCTCGGCGAGCACCTGTCGATCACCGGTTGGGAACCGGTGGCCCTGGTCATCGCGATCGCCGCGATGGTGGCGGCCACCATCGCCCTCGGCCGTGAGGAAGGCGCCTACGAAGCCGAACTCGAGGCCGTGGTGCGCCAGCCGTAGCGGTTACGGGTTGATCGTGTTCTCGCCGATCTGGCGTCCCCACACGTATTCGATGGCGATGGGCTGACCGAGTTCGATGTGGTTGTACGGCGCGAGCGAGGCGCCGGTGTCCATCACCAGATACGGCGCGGGGAACAGGTCGCGGGTGACCTTCTGCCAACAGCCCGGCCTGCCCTCGGGGCCGCCCTTGGCGTTCACCTTGGGCAGGTTATCCGGGTACACCCACGGGTTGGCTGCGCCGACGAGCGTGTTGTGCAGGTTCACCGAATAGCCGTTGCCGCCGTTGAACTCGGTGAACTTGGGCTCGTTGTCGTGCCAGTTGCGGATGGTGCAGTACAGCGCGGGGCTGTACTCGTCGAGCGTCGCCGAGGTGCGGATCAGATCCTCGGAGCCGCGCACCAGGTAGGGGCCGCCGCGCTCGAACACGTCGCCGCCGGTGTTGCCGAAGCCGACCGCGGCCATCAGCGCCGCGTCGAGGTTGCCGCGCTCCTGATTCAGGGTGCGCGCGGTGGTGACGGCGTTCTCCAGCCCGTCGAACAGGTCCGGCGCGGCGTCGGCGTACACCTCGCCGAGGTCGGCCAGCAACTGGGTGTCGCGGCGGATCTGCGGCATCTGCGGGTTGACGTCGGCCAGGATCTCGTTGCCGTTGACCACCGCCTGGCCGAACCGCTCACCGAGTCCGTCGAGTGCCTCGGCGGTCGCGGTCAGCGTCTGGTTCAGCTTGATCGGGTCGACCTGCTGGGCGACCTCGACCACCGTCTCGAACAGCGTGTTGAACTCGGTGGTCACGCTGGTCGCGTCGACGACGTCGGCGGGGTCGAGCCGCTGCGGCACCGGGTTCTCCGGCGTCGAGAACGACACGAACTTGTTGCCGAACACCGTGGAGGCCGCGATGTCGACGTCCACGTTGGCCGGGATGAGCCGCATGTACTGCGGGTCGATGTCGAGGAGCAGCTTGGCCCGCGGTTCGTTGCCGACACTCTGCGGCTCGACCTCCGCCACCCGGCCGATCTGCACGCCGTTGTAGGTGACCTTGGAACCCGGGTCGGTGTTCAGGCCGGCGCGGTCGGCCATCAGGGTGAGGCGCGTCACCGGTGTGAAGGACCCGCGGAACTGCAGCCACACCATCGCCAGGATCACCACCATGATCACGATGGTGAAGACGCTCGCCGTCTTCACGGGCGGATCCCAGCGCCAGTGCTTGAACCGTTTTTGCAGGCCGGTATCCACAGGTGCTTCCTCCCCGGATGGTCGTCACCTCGGCCGCCAGCATATAAGTTAATGACGATTCCGACAGTTAAAGTGACCTAACTTTTTCAACCCCGGTTGCGTCGCCGCAAGTGAGTGCGGTGCACATCACGTGATGACGGGTGTGCGACGCAGGTCACATTCGCGCGGGCGCCGGCTCAATGCATAGACTGGCTAAAGAGCCATGCCGAGAGGACACCCGATGCTGACGCCCCTGCCGGCCGACGAGTGGGACGACCACACCAGCCGCGCCCTCGAAGGCACCGTGGCTCCCGAGCGGCGCAACCCCGAGGACGCGGGGAACGCGCTGGCGACACTCGTGCGCCATCCGGAACTGGCGGGCAAGTTCCTGCCGTTCAACACCTATCTGATGGAGGGTTCGTCGCTGCCCCCGCGCGAGCGCGAACTGGCCATTCTGCGTGTCGCCCACCGCCACGGGTGCCGGTACGAGTGGGTGCACCACGTCGCGATCGGCAGGCAGGCCGGCCTGACCGACGCCGACGTGGAGGCCGCCCGCACCGGCGAGGCCGCAGGCGCGTTCGACCGCGCGGTGCTGGCCGCCGTCGACGAACTCCACGACGGGTCGCGGATCACTCCCGGCACCTGGGATGCGCTGGGGCAGCACCTCGATGACCGGCAGCGGATGGACCTGCTGTTCACCGCAGGCGGTTACGGCGTGCTGGCGACGGCGCTGAACACCTTCGGCGTTGAACCCGAGGAGTGGGCGGGCAAGCCGGAGCACTACCAGGCCGGCGCCGACTCGGGCATCGGCTCGTAGCGGACGAACCGGCGGGTGAACGAACCCGCACCGTGGGACAGCGACCGCAGGTCCACCGCGTAGCGGCTGAGCTCGATCTGCGGGACGTCCGCCTTCAGCAGCGTGCGGTCGCCGCCCATCGTCTCGGTGCCCAGCACCCGGCCGCGACGCGTCGACAGGTCGCTCATCACCGCGCCCACCAGATCGTCGGGGATCAGTACCGACACCTCGTCGACCGGTTCCAGCGCCGTGATTACCGTCGCGGCGGCCGCGTCGCGCAACGCCAGCGCACCGGCCGTCTGGAACGCCGAGTCCGACGAGTCCACGCTGTGCGCCTTGCCGTCGACCAGCGTCACCCTGATGTCGACCACGGGGTGTTCCGCTCCACTGTTGCCGCTGAGGCCCTTGGCCATCTGCGCCCGGACGCCCTTCTCCACGCTGGGGATGAACTGGCGCGGCACCGCACCGCCGACGACGCGGTCGACGAACTCGAAGCCCGCACCGGGGGGCAACGGCTCGACCTCGATGTCGCACACCGCGTACTGGCCGTGACCGCCGGACTGTTTGACGTGCCTGCCATGGCCTTTCGCGGCGGCGCCGAACGTCTCGCGCAGCGGCACCCGCAGTTCGACGACGTCGACGGCGACGCCGTAGCGACGTGCCAGCGCATCGAGCACGACGTGGGAGTGTGCCTCGCCCATGCACCACAGCACCAGCTGGTGGGTGTCGGGGTTCTGCTCGATGCGCAGCGTCGGGTCCTCGGCGGCCAACCGCGCCAAGCCGACCGACAGCTTGTCCTCGTCGGTCCTGGCGCGCGGCGCCACCGCGATCGGCAGCAGCGGCTCGGGCATCGTCCACGGTTTGAGCACCAGTGGTGAATCCTTGTCCGACAACGTGTCTCCGGTCTCGGCGTGGCTCAGCCTGCCGATCGCGCAGATGTCGCCTGCGATCACCGACGGCGCGGGCCGCTGGTGGCGACCGAGCGGGAACGACAGCGCACAGATCCGTTCGTCCTCGTCGTGGTCGGCGGGTCCGGCGCCCGCGCCGAAGAAGGACGAGAAATGGCCCGACACGTGCACCGTCATGTCGGGCCTGATCGTCCCGGAGAACACCCGGGCCAGACTCACCCTGCCGACGTAGGGGTCCGACGTCGTCTTCACCACCTCGGCGAGCAGCGGGCCGTCCGGGTCGCAGCACAACCCCTTGCGGTCGGCACCCTGCGGCGTGAACGCCTCGGGCAGTGGGTGTTCCGGTGGCGACGGGAAGCCGCGCGCGGCGACCTCGAGCAGTTCCAGCGTGCCGGTGCCGGTGGTGCTGCACACCGGGACGACGGGAAAGAACGACGCGCGGGCGACGGCCTTCTCGAGGTCCTCGATCAGCACCGACTCGTCGATGTCCTCGCCGCCGAGGTAGCGCTCCATCAGGGTCTCGTCCTCGGACTCCTCGATGATGCCCTCGATCAGGGCGCCGCGCAGTTCGCCGGCGCGGTCGTCGCCGGCGGGGGTACGGGCGAGCAGCCCGGTCAGCCCGTCGCCGGCGGGCACGTACAGCGGAAGAACCCTGTCGCCGAACGCATCCTGTGCCGCGGAGAGTGCCGCGGAGTAGTCGGCCCTGGCGTGGTCGAGCTTGGTGATCACCACCGCCCTCGGGATCCTCACCTGGCTGCACTCCAGCCACAGCGACCGCGTCGGCTCGTCGACACCCTCGTTCGCGGCGATCACGAACAGCGCGCAGTCCGCCGCCCTCAGTCCGGCCCGCAGCTCACCGACGAAGTCGGCGTAGCCGGGGGTGTCGATCAGGTTGATCTTGACGTCGCGGAACCGCAGCGACGCCAGCGCCAGGCCGACCGACCGCTGCTGGGCGACCTCCGCGTCGTCGCTGTCGCAGACGGTGGTGCCGTCGGTCACGGAGCCGGCGCGGTTGAGCACACCGGCGGCCACCAGTAGCGCCTCGACGAGCGTCGTCTTGCCCGCCCCGGAGGGGCCGACGAGCACGACGTTGCGGATGGCGGCGGGCCGGGCCGCGGTGATGACGGCGGAGGCGCCGCCGCGGGAGGTTGTCGTCCGGTCGGCCATGACGATCCCTTCGCCCGGGCCGCGTCGCCCGGTGCACCGTCCAGAATTCTCCGATGCGGACGGCAGCACAAGGGCGGCCGTCAGAGCATGCGGGCCAGGTGCCTGTTGCGCCGGACGAGGGTGTGCTTGAGAACCAGCCCGACGTGCAGGGCGATCGCCAGTAGCAACGCGATCTGGGCGGCCACGTGCAGCGGCACCCAGTCGTGACCGAGGGCGAGCACCGCCAGCCCGGTGCCGGGCACCACGAACAGCAGTGCCAGCAGCGCCTTCTCCAGGGCGGCCTCGAGGGTGCGTTCCCCCGCGGTGAGGTTCTCCGCCCACGGCGGCAACCCGGCCACGGCACGCCAGACGATCCGCAGCACACCGAGGGCGATCAGCGAGAGACCCAGCGTCACATGGAGTTCCGGCAACGAGACCCCGTCACCGGCGAAGGTGCCCGACGCCACGTCGCCGAACGCGTCGGCCACGTAGTCGTCCTCGCGGACGTCGAGTTCGTCCTCCAGTCGGTCGATCTCGTTCTCGAAACGTTCCTCGGCCGCTTCGCCCTGCCGTTCGGCCCGCTCCTCGCCGCGCTCCTCGAGTTCGTCGATGCGGTCCTTCTCGCGGTCGAGCGCGGCCTCGTCGGGACCCATCGTCGCGCCCACCGTGAACTGCGCGACGATCACCGCGACGGTCAGCCAGTGCAGGAGCTTCGAGACGGCGCCGTACCCGTGGGCGCCGTTGCGCAGCCGGATCAGGCCTGCCACGACGACCACCGTCGCACCGCGACGGTCACCACCGGACCGTCGAGGGCGAGGCGCTGGTACTGAACGTACTTGTGGCGCAGCAGCGAATAGCCGGCCGCCATCTCCTCGCCGCTGTGGTGCACCGTCGCCTCGCCGTCGGCGCGCGCCCACCACAGCTGGGTCCAGTCGTCGTCGTAGTGGTCGACGAGCAGCGTCACCCGCGGATCGGCCTCGATGTTGGCCAACCGCCGCAGCCGCTGGGTGGTCTTGCGCTTGGCGTCGACCGCGGTGTAGATCGTGTCACCCGACACGGCGAACACCACCGGCACCAGGTGCGGCGCGCCGCCGGGGTCGATGGTCGCCAGCACCGCGGACGGGGCATCCGCGAAGCGGGCCGCTGCCGCCCTGGCGTCGTCGTCACCGGCCATCTCGGACTCACACCGCCTTGACCGGTTCGATCCCGAGGTCGCGGTAGGTGACCAGCGCGACGAACGGGACGTTGCGTTCGGCGAACAGTGCGGCCGCCACGTCGCCGCGGTCGACCATCGGGATGACGCCGGTGGCCACGGCGCCCGCCGCGGTCACCCGGTCGAGCGCGAGCGCCGTCGATCCGCCGGTGCTGATCACGTCGTCGACCAGCAGCACCCGCGTGCCGGGCTCGATGCGGGTGCCCTCGATCCACTGTTCGCGGCCGCGCGACTTCTGCTCCTTGCGCACCGAGAACCACGCGGCACCGGTCACCATCGCGACGCCGTGGGCCAGCGGATCCGCGCCCATGGTGAGCCCGCCGACGGCGTCGAACTCGATGCCGTTCATCGCCGCCAGATCCGCGACCGCACGGCTCACCACGGTCAGCCGTTCACCGTTGTCGACGGCGTACTTACCGTCGATGTAGTCGTGGCTGAGCTGCCCGCTCGCCAGCCGGAACGGCTCGGCGCGGTGCTCGTATCCGCGGGTGCGGATCAGGTCGAAGGCGGCTTGCCAGGTGTCCGGACGCCCGGTCGCAGCAGACATACCGGCGATCGTATTGCAGGGTCAGCCGTCCCCGCGGGCGCGGCGGGTCAGTTCCACCGCCGCCGAGCGCAGTTCCCCGAACGACGCGATGGGCGCGGCGTAGCCGATGCGCGGGTACGCGACGCCGCGCGGTGTGGTCACCCGCAGGTCGAGGCCGTACCGGTCGGCGCCGGTGCAGACGGCGGCCGTGGCGTCGGGGTAACCGCCGAGCGAGGCGGCCATCGCCAGCAGCGACTCCGCGTGGTCGGCGTTGAGGTGGGCGACGGCGCCCGCGGCTCGCGGCGCCACCGGATCGGGCTCGGCGGCCGCGTACTCGGCGCCGGTGGTGGACTCCATCCGGCCGTACCCGCCGACCCACCGGACCCGCTGCACCCGCAGCACCCACAGCGTGAAGTCGCTGTAGTCGATGTAGTACTTGGCGGCCGCGACCGCGGCCAGGTGCGCCTCGCGGGCGGCGTCGCGCTCGTCGCCGGTCGGGCGTTCGGCGACACCGGCGAGGGTGACCCGGCCACTGGCCAGCGGGTCGGTGTCGGTGACAGGCGCGACGATCGCCAGGCTGGCCCGCGGGTCGCCGTCGAGGTTGCGGCCGTGCTCGGCGAGGTTCGACACGCACAGCACGGGCGCCCCGCCGTGCAGTCCGTAGGTGACGAACGACGCCCAGGGGTCGCCGTCCGCGGTGAGCGTCGCCAGCGTCGCGGTGTTGGTAGAGGCCGCGATGGTGCGGGCCTCTTCGGCGGCCGACGGGCGGACGGCACGGGACACCTCGCCCAGGGGCGGGGGGATCGACGGGGCGTCGCCGGGGTCACCATGATCGCGGTTGGCCACCTCGGCACCCTACCTGACCTGCGCGCGGCCGCCGATGGGACGGCCGGCAGCCGCCCCGGGGGACCGTCGGCGAAGGGCTATTGCCGACAGCTACCGCCAAATGCCGTCAATATGCGAAAATACCTGCGGTGGGTGTGTGGTATAGCAATCGCCCGCCGGGGGAGTGAGGGTCGCATGGCAATGCCGTCGTTGCGTCCGCTGATGTGTGCCGGTGTCGTGGTGGGTGGACTGGTCGTGGCGGGTCCGGTCGCGGGCGTCGCGGTTGCCGAACCCGGCAGCTCCGATGATGCGGGCAAGTCCGACAGCAGTGAAACCGGCAAAGGCGACGACGACCGCACGCCCGGACAGGGGCGCGACTCCCGCAACGACGACGGTGCCGGCAGTCAGCGCAAGCGGCGGACATTCGGTATCAGCCTCGGCGGCACCCGGGCGCGTGAGGAGCGCACCGACGACGGCGAGGACACCAAATCCGACCGCGACCGCATCGACATCCGCGTGCCCGGCGGCCGGAGCAACCTGCCCATCCCGCAGGTGAGGATGTCCGTCGGCGCAACCGAGCGCGAGGCCGACAACTGCACCGGGTCGTGCCTGGCGAGTCTGCGTGTCGGGACGCCGGGCGTCTCCGCATCGGTGTCGCTGTACTCCGGCGCACGCGAACCCGAACCGGAACCACCCGGCCCGGCGTTCCGCGGCGGACCCGCCGAGGAGGACCCGGTCGTCGATGCCGGCAGCGGCGGTGAGGTGGGGCAGTTCAGCCCCGGGGCGCCGGAGGTGCTCGAGGTGCCGATGATCGTCGCCGCGCCGCCCGTCGTGGGGATGGCACCACCGCTCGCCGTCGTACCGGGTGCGCCGGGGCCCGCACCGGCGTCGACGGGGTTCTTCGGCATCCAGGCCGCCCTGCCCTCGTCGGCCACGGGCGGGTCGATGATCGGCACGCCATCCGCTTTCAACGCACCCGCGCTACCGGGGTCGAGCGTCGCGAGCGGTGCCGCGGCGCGGTTGGGTCTGCCGTCCGCCTCGCGCGCCGGCGGGCCGGGCGGCCAGTGGGTCGGCGCCATGCCGGGGTTGTTCGGGCTGTTCCTCGTGACGGCCTGCGGCGGCTTCATCGGCTACCGGCAGGCCAACGCGGGCCGGTACGTGCGCTCCGGGGGAGCCGACCGGTTCCTGGGCTGACGGCTAGCCGCCGAGTGCGGCGATGAGGTCCTTGATCTTGGCGGTCTCCGCCTCGCTCGCCTGCTCCTCGGCCTCGACGGCCTCGATCAGGTCGCGGCGCAGTCCGACACCGTTGGCGGCTTCCTTGGTGCTCAGCTTGGCCCGCGTGCGTGCGACGTAGAGGCGCTGCCCGAGGGTGGCTCCGGGGCCGCCGGCCGCGCTCTCCATCAACGCGTCGTAGCGGTTGCGCACACCGCTGAGCGCGACGATCACCGACGGGTTGATCCGGCTGTGGCTCGCGGCCTCCGACATCGCACCGAGCAGCTTGCGCAGACCCGTCAGCACCACCGCGGACCGCTCCGGGAACTCGGGATCGGTCGCGTCGGGCAGCGAGTCGATGGCCGCCGAGTACATGTGCATCGCCGCATCGGACAGACTGACGATTACCGGAGCTTCACCATCATTTGGCGTCGATTCAGCCACAGACCCACCCGAATTCCTACTCAGAGTATCGATCGCCCCCGACGGGCGGATCACAGACGCCGAAACCGTAACGCGTCGGCCCCGGGGTTTCAACAGTTACCTCACACCGTGGAACCGGTGCCGGAAACCGGCCCGGCGGGCCACGATTCGGTTCGCGCCGCGATGGGTAGGTTTCAGGGTGCGACGGCGCCGCGACCCCCGTCCGACGATCTGGAGCCAAGCGATGAACATGCCGTTCGACACCTGGCTACCGCAGCAGCGGTGGTACGCCGGGCGCACCCGCCACCTCGAGGAGGTCCGGCCGGGCCGGGTGATCTCTCTGCGACCCGACCTCGACCTGGTGCTGCTCGACGTCCTCTACGCCGACGGCGCCGCTGAGCGATACCAGTTGCTGGTCGGCCGCGGCGACACCACGCCCTCCGACGTTCCCTCCGGTGCGGTGATCGGCGTCGACGACGGCCGCACCGCCTACGACGCGCTGTTCGACCCGGCCGCCGCGCAGTACCTGCTGTCGCTGATCGACGACGATGCCGACGTCGACGGCGTCCGCTTCGTCAAGGAACCGGGCGCCGCCCTGCCGACGGGCGAGGCGGCCAGGGTGTCGGGCGCCGAGCAGAGCAATACCAGCGTGATCTTCGGCCGCGAGGCCATCTTCAAGGCCTTCCGCCGCCTCACCCCCGGCGTCAACCCCGACATCGAGCTCAACCGGGTGCTCGCCCGTGCGGGCAACCCGCACGTCGCCCGCCTGCTGGGCTCCATCGAGACGACGCTGGACGGGCAGCCCTACGCGATGGGCATGGTGACCGAGTTCGCCGGCGGCTCCACCGAAGGCTGGGACATGGCCCTGGCCAGCACCCGGAATCTGTTCGTCGACACTCAGAACGGCGGCGCCGCAGACGAATTCGTTGCGGAGTCACGCCTGCTCGGCGAGGCCGTCGCCTCGGTGCACGCCACGCTCGCCGACGAGTTGGGCACGTCGACCCTGCCGTTCCCCACCGACACGGTGCTCGAGCGGCTGCGCGCGGTGGCCGGTGCGGTACCCGAGATCGGCCGCTACGTGCCGTTGATCGAGGAGCGCTACCGCAAGCTGGCCGAGCAGTCGATCACCGTGCAGCGCGTGCACGGCGACCTGCACCTGGGCCAGGTGCTGCGCACCGGGGCCGCCTGGCTGCTCATCGACTTCGAGGGTGAGCCCGGCCAGCCGCTCGACGAGCGCAGGCGGCCGGACTCCGCACTGCGCGACGTCGCCGGTGTGCTGCGGTCCTACGAGTACGCCGCCCACCAGCAGCTGATCGAGGGTACGGAGGAGACCGATCCGCAGCAGGCCCAGCGCGCCCGGGAGTGGGCGCAGCGCAACGTGACTGCGTTCTGCGACGGATACGCCGCCGGATGTGGCGCGGATCCCCGCGATTCGGCCGAACTGCTGGCGGCATACGAACTGGACAAGGCCGTGTACGAGGCGGGCTACGAGAGCCGTCACCGGCCGGGGTGGCTGCCCATCCCGTTGGACTCGATCGCCCGCCTCGTCGGGTAGCGGCCGCTACAGCGTGGCGACCTCGTAGTCGGTGAGCCGGTCGGTCAGCACGTGCAGCTGGTCACCGGCCGAGCCCAGGGTGTGCTCGATGGCCGTCAGGCGCGCCGCGTAGTGCCCGACCGGGTACTCGGCGGTGACGCCGATGCCGCCGTGCAACTGGATCGCCTCCTGGCTGATGTGGCGCCCGGAGCGGCAGATCTGCAGCTTCGCCCGAGCCGACACCGCCGGGTCGAAGTTGCCGTCCGCGATCGACATGGCGGCGTACATGCTCATGGAACGCGCCAGTTCGAGGGAGACGTACATGTCGGCGGCGCGCTGGGTGAGCGTCTGGAACTTGTTCAGCGTGACACCGAATTGCTTACGGCTGGTGAGGTATTCGGTGGTCAGCCGCAGCGCCTCCTCCATCGCGCCGAGCGCCTCGGCGCACAGGGCGGACTGCAGGCGCACGACGGTGCGGGCGATCGCCTCGGATGCGTCCGACGCCGAACCCAGCGGCTGCGCCGGCGCGTCGGCCAGGTCGACCTGCGCGCCGTGCTGGCCGTCGAAGGTGCGGTAGCCCGTGCGGGTGACCGCGTCGGCCTCCACCAGAAACAGGCCCGTCCCGCCGTCGGGGAGCGCCGCGCTGACCACCAGCGTGTCCGCTGAGTCGCCGGCGAGCACCGGGTTCTTGCGTCCGCTGAGCGACCACGAATCCCCTTGCTGCACAGCCTTGGTCGTGATCGTCCCGGCCGCGCCGCGCATGCCGGGCTCGACGTGGGCGAAGGCCAGCAGCCGCTGACCGGCGGCCACCTCGTCGAGGAGGCCGCGCTGCTCGTCGGTGCCTGCTTCGGCGATCAGCGCGCCGGGGCCCAGCGCGGCGTTCAGCACCGGTTCCGGGGCGAGCCTGCGACCGATCTCGGTGGCCACCGCCATGATCTCGAGTGCCCCGCCGGCGTCCTCCTCGAATCCGAGTCCCAGGATGCCGATCTCGGCGAGCTGGTTCCACACGTCGCGGCTCCACCCGAGCTCGGAGTCGATCACCTTGAGGCGGCTCTCCGGGTCGTAGCTGCGGGCCAGCACGTCACGGGTGGTGTCGCGCAGCAGCACCTGCTCTTCGCTGAGCTGAAAGTCCATGAGTTGCTCCCTATCTCACAGTCCGAGGATGGTCGAGGCGATGATGGTGCGCTGCACCTCGTTGCTGCCGCCGTAGATCGAGGTCTTGCGGTAGTTCAGGTACGTGGGCGCCGCGTGCTGGGCCCAGTACGGCGAGGCGATGTCGTCGCCTGCGTCGAACGGCAGCGCATCGGCACCCGCCACCTCGACCAGCAGTTCGGTCGCGATCTGCTGGAGCTGGCTGCCCCGCAGCTTGAGCACCGACGACGCCGGGTTGGGCTTGCCGTCGACCGATCCGGACGCCACCCGCATCTGAGTGAGTTCCAGTGCCAGCGCGTCGTTCTCGGCCTCGGCCAGGCGGGCGGCGAACAGCGGGTCCTCGAGCAGGCCGGACTCCTTCGCGCGGGCCTTGACCTCGGAGAGCTTCAGCTTGGTGCGGGCCACCTGGGTGATGCCGGTGCGCTCGTTGCCCAGCAGGAACTTGGCGTAGCTCCAGCCCTGGTTCTCCTCGCCGACGAGCTGGTCGGCGGGCACCCGGACGTCCTCGAAGAACACCTCGTTGACCTCGTAGCTGCCGTCGACGAGCTTGATCGGCCGCAGCGTGATTCCCGGGGTGTTCATGTCGATGAGCAGCAGCGAGATACCCGCCTGACGCTTGGGCGCCTGCGGGTCGGTGCGCACCAGGTTGAAGATCCAGTCGGCGTGCTGGCCCAGGGTGGTCCAGGTCTTCTGCCCGTTGACCACGTAGGTGTCGCCGTCGCGGGTCGCGGTGGTGCGCAGCGAGGCGAGGTCGGACCCGGCCTCCGGCTCGGAGAACCCCTGGCACCACCAGATGTCCAGCGACGCGGTAGGCGGCAGGAACCGTTCCTTCATCTCCTGCGAGCCGAACTCGGCGATCACCGGGCCGATCATCTTGGCGTTGAACGTCAGCGGCTCGGGAACGCTGGCCAGCTGCATCTCGTCGAGCCAGATCTGGTGCTGGGTCGGCGTCCAGTCCTTGCCGCCCCACTCGACGGGCCAGTTCGGCACCGCCAGACCGTGCTCGTGCAGGATCTTGTGCGTGGTGACGATGTCCTCTTTGGACACCTCGCCGCCGCGGCGCGAGCGCTCGCGGACGTCGGCGGGGATCTTGGTCGTGTAGAAGGTGCGTAGCTCGTCCCGGAAGGCGGCTTCCTCCGGTGTCAGCGCCAGTTGCATTGCTGCCTCCCTACTCGTCGGTAATCAGGCCTGTATGTACCGTAAACCACCCGGTTGGTCGGGTCGCTGGCGCACCGGGACTACTACCCGCCACTGCGATGGCGGAGAATGCGGACATGGCCAAATACCTGCTGAACGACGCGGCGGTGGAGAAGGCCCGCGACCTCATCGAGGCCCGCCAGTACGTGCTCGACAGCGACTGGGGTGAGGTCCAGCCCCGCGCCGACGCGCAGAACGCCTACCTGGACCGGCACTCGTGGGACGACTACGCCGCCTGGCATCTCGCGCTCACCGACGGCGCGTCCGACGGCACCAAGGCGCGGTACGCCTTCAGGTACGGCGACTTCCGGCGGCTGCACCGCACCGGCCTGATCGCCTGCGTGTACCGCGCCGCCGAGTGGCGGCACAAGCAGGTGGAGCTGGCGGCCCACGATCTGCTGCAACGGCTCGACCGCGCCTGCGGCATCACCTAGTCGCGCAGCAGGAACTCCAGCAGCCGGTCCCGCACCTCCGGCGACGCGTCGACGGCGGGGTCCGAGCCGTGCAGCAGGCCGAGGCCGGCGCCGAACAGCAGCCCGGAGCGCAGCGCGGCGTCGCCGGGTTCGAAGCCGTAGTCGGTGAAGGCCTGCAGGACCGCCGCGAACACCCGCTGGTCGCCGCGCCGGACGCTCTCGCCGACCCGGTCGTCGGTGAGCGCCCAGGCCCGCATCACCCGCTCCACGGACCAGTGGTCGGGGCGCGCCAGCATGCCCATCATCCGGGCCAGACGCTCCCGGGGATCGAGGTCCTCCATCGAGATCAACCGGCGGCGGTCCTCGGCACGCAGCTCGGTCCAGGAGTCCACGAGCGCGGCGCGGTAGGCCTGGATGTCGGCGAAGTGCCAGTAGAAACTGCCCTTGGTGACGTTGAGCCGCTCGCAGAGCCGGCCGATGCGCAGCGCGTCGAAGCCACCCTCGGCAAGCAGGTCGAAACCGGCTTCCACCCAGTCGTCGAACGACAGGGGTTGGTCGCGCTGCGACGCCATGACGCGCAGCATACGGTCACCGTCGCGGCCATCCGCTGACACTGGCGAAAATTTGCCCGCTCGGGCAGCGCGTTTAGCGCCGCGGCCGGTGGGGCAACCGGGCAGGCGACAGCAGGCCGCACCGGACCGATCCAGGAGGTCTCCCATGAGCACCGACAACACTTCCGCCGACTCGGCCAACGACGTCGGCGACGAGGGCGAAGCGCTGCGCCCGTCCGAGGCGCTGGACTCCGACGAGGTGCGCAACAACGACGGCGACGACGTCGTCGACCCGCCCGAGCGGTGGATCGAGCCCAAGGAGGACGAGACCCTCGACGAGCGGCTGTCCGACGAGGTGCCCGATGTCTCCGCCGACGGCGCACCGGCCGCAGGCGACGCCACCGACGGCGGTGACGTCGTCTCGGTCAGCGACGACGAACTCGACCACCTCGACACGCAGCGGCACGGCACCGACGAGGGTCAAATCAGCGGCACCCCGGAGGACGGCGAGTCGTTCTTCGACGTCGTCGAGTGACGCGGGGCGGGCGGCCCCGTCCGGTCAGTCGCCCGCCTGCAGCACGATCACCGAGCGCGAGTCGACACTGAACGTCGTCCCGGCCGGCACCGGCTCGCTGTGTCCGGCGCCGTTGCCCCCGGTGTAGATCACCGGCTTCCACAGCTTGCCGAACTCCTCGCCGGGCATGGTGAAGTCGATCGGCTCGTGGTGGGCGTTGAAGCACAGGAAGAACGAGTCGTCCACCACCCGCTGACCGCGGTCGTCGAGGTCCGGGATGCCGTCGCCGTTGAGGTACACCGCCACCGACTTGGCGAACCCGCTCTCCCAGTCCTCGTCGGTCATCTCCGAACCGTCGGGGGAGAACCACGCGATGTCGGGCAGGCCGGGTCCGCCCTTCTGCCGGACCGGCCTGCCGCTGAAGAACCGGCGACGGCGGAACACCGGGTGCGCGGCCCGCAGTGCGGACACGGCCTGGGTGAACTCCATCAGATCGGTGTCCGCGGTGGACCAGTCGATCCAGGACAGCTCGTTGTCCTGGCAGTAGACGTTGTTGTTGCCGTGCTGGGTGCGGCCCAATTCGTCACCGTGCGCGATCATCGGAACACCCTGCGACAGCAGCAGGGTGGTCAGGAAGTTGCGCTGCTGCTTGGATCGCAGCGCGATGACCTCAGGGTCATCGGTGGGACCCTCGACGCCGCAGTTCCAGGACCGGTTGTGGCTCTCGCCGTCGTTGTTGTCCTCGCCGTTGGCCTCGTTGTGTTTCTCGTTGTAGGACACCAGGTCCCGCAGCGTGAAGCCGTCGTGGGCGATGACGAAGTTGATCGAGGCGACCGGACGGCGAGCGGTGTGCTCGTAGAGGTCCGACGAGCCGGTCAGCCGGGAGGCGAACTCGTCGAGTGTGGCCGACTCGCCGCGCCAGTAGTCGCGGACCGTGTCGCGGTATTTGCCGTTCCACTCCGTCCACTGCGGCGGGAAGTTGCCGACCTGGTAGCCGCCGGGTCCGACGTCCCACGGTTCGGCGATCAGCTTCACCTGGCTGACCGTCGGATCCTGCTGCACGAGTTCGAAGAACGTCGACAGCCGGTCCACGTCGTAGAACTCGCGGGCGAGCGTCGAGGCCAGGTCGAAGCGGAATCCGTCGACATGCATCTCGGTGACCCAGTACCGCAGCGAGTCCATGATCAGCTGCAGCGCGTGCGGGCTGCCGGCGTTGAGGCTGTTGCCGGTGCCCGTGTAGTCCATGTAGTAGCGCTTGTCGTCGTCGACGAGGCGGTAGTACGCCGCGTTGTCGATGCCGCGGAACGAGACCGTCGGACCCATGTGGTTGCCCTCGGCGGTGTGGTTGTAGACCACGTCGAGGATCACCTCGATACCGGCTTCGTGCAGGGTGCGCACCATCGCCTTGAACTCCTGCACCTGACCGCCGGGGGTGTTGCTCGAGCTGTACTTGGGGTCGGGCGCCAGGAAGCCGATCGTGTTGTAGCCCCAGTAGTTCGACAAGCCCTTGTCGATCAGGGTCGAGTCGTTGGCGAAGTGGTGCACCGGCATCAGTTCGATGGCGTTGACGCCGAGCGCCTTGAGGTGATCGATGATCACCGGGTGGGCCACCGCGGAGTACGTCCCCCGGATCTGCTCGGGGATCTCGGGATGGGTCTGGGTGAGTCCCTTGACGTGGGCCTCGTAGATCACCGTGTCGGCGTATTCGTGTTTCGGCGGGCGGTCCACGCCCCAGTCGAAGAACGGGTTGATCACCACCGACTTCGGCATGAGGTCCGCCGAGTCGTCGTCGTTGCGGCTGTCCGGTTCGCCGAAGTTGTAGCCGAACAGCGGCTGACCCCAGTCGAACGTGCCGTCGATCGCCTTGGAGTACGGGTCGAGCAGCAGCTTGTTGGGATTGCAGCGCAACCCGTTGGCCGGATCGTGCGGGCCGTGCACCCGGTAGCCGTAGCGCTGGCCCGGCTCGATGTTCGGGATGAAGCCGTGCCACACGAAGCCGTCCACCTCGGGCAGCGTCACGCAGCCGGTCTGCTGACCGTCGGCGTCGAACAGACACAGCTCCACCCGCTCGGCGACCTCACTGAACACGGCGAAATTGGTGCCGAAGCCGTCGTACGTCGCGCCGAGCGGATAGGCCTTGCCCGGCCAGATGTCGGCCAGCGCGGCGGGCGCGTCGGCCGGTGGGGCGGGCTTGCTCGAGCTGGCTCGGACCAAAGTGCACTCTCCTACTTCCCTGGATTGACCAAGGCGACGATACGGGTCCCCGTGATGCGGGAGCATCACGAGCGTTCTTCCAGCCGTCCCGCTCCGGAGAGGAGTCCATGGTGTCGAGCCGCCCCGACCAGCCCCGTTACCGCACGTTGCTGGTCGACGTCCGCGCCGGTGTGGCCACCATCACCCTTAACCGGCCGGACCGGCGCAACGCCGTCGGTGACGGGATGCGGGACGAACTGGCTGAGGCCTATACCCGGTGCGACGGGGACGAAAACGTGCGCGCGATCGTGCTCACCGGGACGCCTCCGGCGTTCTCTGCGGGTGCCGACCTGGCTGCGGGTGAGGACACCTTCACCGCCCCGGGGCCGGGGTTCAGCGCGGGAGGGATCGACGTGCCGGCGTGGACGCTGAGCAAACCCGTGATCGCGGCGGTCAACGGTCATGCGCTGGGCCTGGGGTTGACGCTGGCGCTGCAGTGCGACATCCGCATCTTCGCCGCCGACGCGAAGTACGGCGTCGTGCAGGTGCGCCGGGGCGTGGTGGGTGACGCCTACGCGCACTGGGTGCTACCGCGGCTGGCCGGGATCTCCGGCGCCGCGGAGATCCTGCTCACCGGCGCGACGTTCGACGGCCACCGCGCGGTCGAACTCGGCCTGGGCAGCCGCGTGCTCGACGCCGCCGAGGTGCTGCCTGCGGCGCTGGCGGTGGCACGCGACATCGCCGAGAACACCGCGCCGCTGTCGGTGGCCGCCAGCAAGCGGCTGCTGTGGGACTCCTTCGATCTCGACCGGGACGCCGTCGGCGCCCGCGAGACGGAGATCCACCTGCGGCTGATGGCCCACGACGACGCCCGCGAGGCGATGCGCGCGTACCTGCAGCAGCGGCCGCCGCGCTGGTCGGGCTGACCGGTCAGGCCACCTCGACACCCGCCGCGCGCAGCGCGTCGACGGCCTCGGCGGTGGACGTCGGCGACACCCCCGCAGTGAGGTCGAGCAGCACCCGCGTGGTGAAGCCTGCGGCGGCCGCATCGGCGGCCGTGGCCTTCACGCAGTAGTCGGTGGCGATGCCGACGACGTCCACGGTGTCGACGTCGCGGGCGCGCAGCCAGTCGGCGAGCGGGGCGCCCGTGGCGTCGGCGCCCTCGAAGCCGCTGTACGCCGCGGAGTAGTGGCCCTTGTGGAACACCGCCTCGACGGCGGACGGGTCGAACGCGGGATGGAAGTCGACGCCGGGGGTGCCGACGACGCAGTGCGGCGGCCACGAGTCGCGGAAGTCCGGGTCGTCGGAGAAGTGCGCTCCCGGATCGATGTGGTAGTCCTTCGTCGCGACGACGTGGTCGTACTCGTGTGCGCCGAGCAGCTCGGTGATTCCCCGCGCGACGGCGCCGCCGCCCTCGACGGCCAGCGACCCGCCCTCGCAGAAGTCGTTCTGGACGTCGACGACGATCAATGCCCGCATCCTGCAACGGTATCCCCGCACCGCGGGGCGGCGCTCAGAAGCGCGGCGGTTCGTCGCCGCCCTCGCAGGCGGTCAGGGTGGGGCAGACGATGTAGTGCGCCTGGTTGCCGCCGTCGCGCCGGGCCTCGCCGACGGCCGCGCGGGCGATGCCGATCAACTCGGTGAGCACCTCGTAGGGCGGGTGCTGGGCGAGCCCGCGCATCGGCGTGCTGACCACACCGATGCTGGCGCTGGTGCGCGGTGGCGTCACCTTGATCGCACTGCGGACCCGCTCGACCAACGGCGAACTGTCGGTGGTGGGGAAGCTGTCGACGATCAGGAACTCCGAGTCCGGCACGTGGGCGATGACGGCGTTCTGCCGGGTGGTCTCGCGCAGGGTCTGCCCGACGGCGACGCGGGCCTGCTCGCCGGACACCTTGCCCTCGGTCTGCGTCAGCAGCGCGTAGCTGTCCAGGTCGACGGCCACGATGACCAGGTAGCGGTCGTCGTCCCGGTTTCGGGCGGCGATGAACGCCGACGCGGTCCGGTAGAAGGCGTCCTCGTTGAGCAGGCCGGTGAGCGGGTCGATCTCGGCGTTGTGGACGTTGATCCCGAGCAGGTGCACCAGGGACTGGCAGGCGAACGGCGTGCCGAAGTTGACCAGCACCAGGAACAGCAGCGTCGAGCAGGCCAGCGCGGTGTCACCGGTCTCCGCGAGGCGCAGCGCCAGCACTCCGGCGGTGACCGAGGAGATGACGAAGTTCAGCGCCATGTAGCGCGGGGTGTGGAAGAAGGCGATGTAGCCGGCGAGCACGGCGAAGGCGGTGGCGCCGAACATCCCGTTGAACGGGTCGGCCTGCACCAGGCACGCCGCCGAGATGCAGGCGGCCACCACGATGACGAAGAGCGACGACTGGGTGCGGCTGAGCCAGCCGTGCAGCAGCCAGGTCGCCGCCAGCGCGAGCAGACAGGTGGCGACGATCAGCGCGACGGTCCACCCGACGCGGCCCTGCGGGCCTGCCGGGCTGGCCAGTGAGACCAGCACTACGCCGGCGAAACCGGCAAGGGCGAAGGCGAACAGCCGGCAGGTGCTGAGCTTGGCGCCGCGGGCGGCCAGCATCGCGGTGAGCCAGTAATAGTGGTCGGGTTGGCGCCACCAGTCGCGTACCGCGCTCGTCATACGGACCTCCCAGTCGGCGCCACGTCCCGCAACAGCTCCGAGATCGTGGTGTGCTCGGGCGGCCCCGGTGACGACGCTACCAAGAAACCCGTACCTGCGGTATGTCGAAATCAGCCGCCGAACAGCAGGTACAGCCCCATGAACGTGTAGCCGACCATCACCAGCATCATCGCGAGCTGGCCCGTCAGCTGGTGGGCGCGCGGCAACAACCGCAGCGCCCGGTCGTGTGCGGCGATCACGCCGGCGATGTGACCGGCCACCACGAAGCCCACCTTCAGCGTCGCCAGCACGGCGGGGTGCATGGACAGCAGGTAGCTCACCTCGGCGTCGCCGAGCCCGAGCAGATTCCAGCCGCGGTCGAGCGGGTCGGCCAGCCGGATCACGGTCTGCTGTCCGCGTTCGATCAGGTAGGTCAGGTAGTGGGCGAAGATGTAGCCGATCACGATCGGGATCAGCGAATGCGCCATCAGCCCGGGCAGCCTGCGGCGCAGCGCGCGGTCGACCCCGCCGGTCGCGCGCGCCGCGAGCCAGAAGGTGCCGGCCACCACACCGGCGAACACCAGCAGGCCCGCGGTCCGGACCAGCGTCGCGGCCGCCGCCGACGACGTGTGGTCGTCGACGAACGTGCGGAACGCCGGCGTCGCCGAGAAGCTGTCGAATGCCGTCGAGCCGAGCAGCACCGCGAGCACGGCGACGGTGCCGCCGCGCACCGGCAGCGTCAGCAGGTGGTCGAACGGGTTGCCGATCGCGATGCGGCCGGTGTCCCGGACGCGGTGCATCGGGGAGAGCCGCGACGCCACCACGCTGTAGACCTCGAACGGGTCGGCGCGGGCCGGCCAGCGCGGCCCCCACCACAGCGTGCCTGCGACGACGACGGCGAGGTAGATGACCAGCCAGGTGCGGATCGCTTGCAGCGAACCAGGATCCGCGCTGGCCAGCTCCAGCCACACGAACGCGAACAACCCTGCGGCCGCGGGCCAGTACCCGAGCCGCTCGGGATAGGGCCTGCCGGTGCGAGCGCGCCCGAGCGTCGCGACGCGGAATGCGCTGCGCACCGGCGACACCGCCCGCCACACCGGCCCGATGAGCAGCGACAGCGCGGGCACGCCCACCCAGATCAGCACGTAGAACACGCCGGGCAGCGGGTTGTCGGCGCCGTCGGGCCCGAAGAACGCGGCCATCGCCACCCAGCCGGTGAACGCCAGGGCCGCCGCCGCCAGCACCCACCGGGTGGCGGGCGCGTCCACCGCCGTGGTCACCCACTGCGGCAGCGCCCGGCCCGGCTTGTCGGGGTCGAACCGAGGTGTGCGCCAGGCCAGCGCGACGACGGCGAAGGTGAACGTCAGCGCCCACGCCGCGCCGATCAACGCATAGGTGAACGGGATCGGCAGGTCGGTCGAGCCGCCGAGGCCGTGCGCGAGGATCGCGGTGGAGGCGCCCGCCGTCACTGCTGTACTTGGATGGTCGCGACGACCTTGCCCGCGTCGTGCAGTTCGATGTCGACGTTGCCGGGCACGTCGACGGTGAACTGGAACTGCTGACCGGGCTTGGCCTCCACCGGGAAGCTGTGCTCGGGGACCGAGTGCACGTGCAGTTCGTCGGCGGCGTCGCTGTCCACCCGGATCACGATCGGCTGGCCCACCTTGGCCTGCAGCGCGGCGTTGGTCGGGGTGACCTCGCCGCCCTGGATCTTCACCTCGATCGTCAGCCGGTCGGGCGCCTGCTGCTGATCGGTCATGTCCGACGGCGCGACGGTGGTGACCGACGGGCTGCTCGACGCGGCGGCTGTGCTGCTGCCGCCGTCCGCTCCGTCGCCACCGCCGCCGCACGCGGCGAGAAGGGTTGTCGTGGCTGCCAGTACGAGGATTCTGCTAAGCGCTGTCACGGTCACCCATCTTGGTCGGTTGCGCCGATCCCTTCACTGTGAGGCCCGTCTCCTCTGCGCCGGTTCTTCACCGCGATGTAGACCACGACCCCGGCCACGACGATCGCCGGGGCGAACGCCGGGACCGCAAGCCAGATCGGGTGATCGGCGAGCAGTTGGACGTCGGGCCGACCCGTCATGCCTGCGCTGAGGGCTGCAGTTCGGCGTCGCTGTCGGACGGTTCGCTGTTGTTGATCCGGCCGCCGCCCCAGGTGATGCCGGAGATCATGGCCAGCGTGCAGACCAGCACCACCAGGCAGCCGATCAGCCACAGCGACTGCGGGATGTCCGGGCTGCGCTCGCGCTGCAGGATCGTGACCTCCGAGACGAACGGCCGGGTGAACTGCGGGTCGGCACGCACTTCCTGCGCGCCGATCCCGGGATCGCCGGCCAGGAAGATCGGCACGGCGGTGAACGTCTTGCCGTCGTGCACGCGCAGCAGGGTCTTCCAGGAACCCGCGACCGGCATCGGCTTGGTGGACACGTAGTGGCCCGGGCCGACCTTCTCGAGGTGATCGATGAACTGGCCGCGTTCGTTGGGCAGTCCGCCCTGCCAGCCCAGCACCGACACCCAGTTGGGGTCGTCGCTGATCACGTCCGGCGGGTTGAAACGCACGTCGGCGGTCACGTAGCGCTCGCCGTTGACGGGCGGCGCCTCGGCGAGCGTGAACGCGGCGGTGGCGTTCTGCGGCACGTCGTAGCGCAGGCCGTTGGCGGCCGCACCGCCGATGGCGAGCACGGTCAGCGCGACGAGGCCGGCGCCGATCGCCCGGCGCGGCAGCTTCTGGGCGGTCAGCACCATGCCGACCATCGCGCCGCAGCCGCCGGTCAGGACAGCCACCGGCACCGTCATCGCCAGGGCTTCGGGCCAGATGCTGGTCGGCCACGGGTAGGCGTAGACGGAGTTGACCCACAGGGACTCCAGCCAGATGCCGATGGTCCCGATGCCGAGGCCGGCGACGAGGCCGAACACCACCGGCCGTTTGAGCAAGGGTGTCAGCGCGAGGAGTTCGACCACGATCGCGGCGCCCAGGTAGAGCGGGAACCAGTTGACCGGCGCGTCGAGCACCGGGGCCACGATGAGCGCGACGATGCCGCGCAGTCCGATCGCCACCAGCGCGGCGATCAACGCGGCGCCGCGACCCATGAAGATGCGGGCGCCGACCAGGGCGAGCGCCGCGGCGGCGGCGATCAGCATCGGCTGGAACGCCTGCCGGAACTGCGGCACCCCGAAGTCGAACTCGATCTGGTACACCGATGCGCCGATCAGGACACCGGCGAATGCGAGGTACTGGACGAACTTGAGCCCGAAGCCGTCGGGCCCCACGTCGGCCGGACGGGCCTTGCGGCCCTCGTGCTCGAGGTACAGCGCCGCCAGCGTCGAGAAGCCGGCGCCGCCGATCATCATCAGGTGGGTGGGGCCCCACAGCGTGACGTCCTGGCCGAAGATGCGGTGCCAGACGTCGTCGAGCGGGAAGCCCATCAGGGCATAGAGGCCGCAGCCGGCCATCACGATGCCGCCGACCGGGGCGTACCAGTTGTCGGTGATCCGCACGGCGGCCGGGCCGGGCCGCTCCCCGTCCAGCGGCAGCACCATCGCCGTGCAGCCGGCGACGAAGATGCCGAACAGGCCGATAAGGATGAAGTAGTGGGCCGGGTTTGCCAGCGCGCCGTCGTCGCGACCGTTGCCGATGTGCAGGCTGACGTCCCAGATGAAGCCGTACAGCGCGCAGATGATCGACGAGATGAACATCGCGATGGGCAGCGCGACCCACGACGGGCGCTTGAAGCGGTGCCCGCTCCAGTCGGCCAGCTTCCTGAGCCAGGTGATCTTGTGTTGGCGGTGCATCCAGCCGATCCAGAGCAGCACCGCCGTGACGACGCCGCCCGCGGCGGTCAGACCGATGATCTCGTTGATGGCGGCGCCGCCGCCCTCAGAACCCTCGGCCAGCACCGAGACGCTGGAAACCTGGTCGAAGAACCCCACTGTCATCTCCCCGAGTCGCGCGGACCGAACCTACCGCTGGGTAATATTGCCAGAGAGGCCCTACCCGAAACCAGGGGTACCGGGTTGTTGGTCATGCCACGACACGAAAAGTCTGCAGTGACGTGTCGGCGGCGTCCGGGATGTTCATCCCCGCTTCGAGGCCGGTCCGCAGGTAGGAGACCACGGCGTCGTTGAGCCGTTCGCCGGGCACCACCGCCGGGATGCCGGGTGGATACGGCGTGATCTGCTCGGCGGCGATCCGGCCCGCCGCCTGCTCGGCGGGAACGTCCTCGACCCGGCCGAAGAAGGCGTCGCGCGGTGACGCGACGGTCTCCAGTTGCAGTTCCTCGGGCGCGGGCAGGTCGATGCGCGGTGGCCGCTCGAAGTCGTCGGCGGCCCTGCGCCACGCCCACATCGCCTCCACCAGGCGGTCCGCCGCGGCCCGGTCGTCGGCCATCGACATGGTGGCCACCATGCGCCGGTGGTCGCTCATGTGCAGGTCGATGCCGCAGTGCTCGCGCAACCAGTCGTGGCCCTGGTAGCCGGAGGTGCCGGTGGCCGAGATGTCCATCAGGACCTGCATCCGGTCCAGGTCGTGGGAGGCCTGTTCGCCGAGCAGCTCGTCGTCGAGCACCTCCACGCCGGGGATCTCCTCGAGTCGCTCCCGCAGTTCGGCCACGCGGCCAGCACCTCGAGCACCCGCGGGTCCACGCCTCGGCCCTGTCGGTGGCCCGGCGGCGCATAGTCGTAGAGCGCGCGTTCGCGGTGGTCGACAAGGGCGTCGAGCAGCGGAGCGCGGGAGTGGTCCATCACGGCTGCAGGACGACCTTCACCATCCCGTCCTCCTTCTTCTGGAACGTCTCGTAGGCGCCCGGCGCGGCGTCCAGCGGCAACCGGTGCGTCGCGAACGACTCCACACCGAGCGGGTCGTCGGCGGTCAGCAGCGGCATGATGTCCGGCACCCACCGCTTGACGTTGGCCTGCCCCATCCGCAGCTGGATCTGCTTGTCGAACAACGTCTTCATGTCGATCGGGTCGGCGACGCCGCCGTAGACACCGCTCAACGAGATGGTGCCGCCGCGGCGCACCAGCGAGATCGCGGAGTTCAGCGCGGCCAGCCGGTCCACCCCGGCGTTCTTCATCACCAGTCGGCCCACCGGCGCGGGCAGGAAGCCGCTCGCGGTCTGCGCCGCCTCGGCGATCGGCGAGCCGTGCGCCTCCATCCCGACCGCATCGATCACCGCGTCGGCGCCGCGGCCCTCGGTGATGTCGGCGACGACGGCGTCCGCGTCCTCGCTGCGCAGGTCGATCACCTCGGCGCAGTACGCCCGCGCACGGTCCAGCCGTTCGGTGACCCGGTCGACGCCGATCACCCGGCAGTCCTTGCGGTGGGCGGCGATGCGGCACGACATCGCGCCGATCGGCCCGAGACCGAGAACGACGAGTGTGCCGCCGGCGGGCACCTCGGCGTACTCGACGGCCTGCCAGGCCGTGGGCAACACGTCGGACAGGTAGACGTAGCGGTCGTCGGGCCCGTCGTCGGGGACCTTGATGTGGGTGTACTGCGCCTGCGGCACCCGCAGGTACTCGGCCTGTCCGCCCGCGACCTCGCCGTACAGCTTCGAGTAGCCGAATAGCGCTGCGCCGGTGCCCTGGTCGCGGTTCTGCGTGGTCTCGCACTGGCTCTGCAGGCCGTGGTCGCACATGAAGCAGGCCCCGCAGGAGATGTTGAACGGGATGACCACCCGGTCTCCGACGTTCAGGTCGCCGACCGAGCTGCCCGTCTCCTCGACCACGCCCATCGCCTCGTGGCCGAGGATGTCGCCTGGGCTCATGAACGCACCGAGCACCTCGTAGAGG
The DNA here is from genome assembly GCF_040674075.1 of Mycobacterium sp. NPDC050551. Taxonomy (NCBI): domain Bacteria; kingdom Bacillati; phylum Actinomycetota; class Actinomycetes; order Mycobacteriales; family Mycobacteriaceae; genus Mycobacterium; species Mycobacterium sp. NPDC050551. Next base: position 204,147 of record NZ_JBFARC010000006.1, read on the forward strand.
TGCAGGTCGGAGCCGCAGATGTTGGTGCTGGTGACCTTGATGATCGCGTCGGTCGGTTCCTTGATGATGGGGTCGGGCACCGTGTCCACGGACACCTTCCGCCTGCCCTGCCAGGTGACGGCACGCATACGTCCTCCTCCGAAATCTCGTCCTGATGTCTCTCGGAGTGGCATGCCCGCAATGCGGTGCCCCAAACGGGCGCCGGGGTCAGCTCCAGGGGGTGGTCGGCCGGTCCCGGCGGTGGCCGTCGACCACGACGTCGACCTTCTCGTCGAAGAAGCACACCCGGTCACGCACCGGTTCGGCGTCGTGCAGCGGGTCGGGATAGGTCCACGCGAGGTCGCGCGGGCCGCCCGGCAGGGAGAAGTAGTGGGCGCGGCCCTTGTACGCGCAGTGACTCGCGGTGTCGCTGGGCTCCAGTTCGGCGGTGACGTCCTCGCGCGGCAGGTAGAACCGCACCGGCAGTTGCGTCTCGAAGAGCAGCATCGGCCGGGTGGACTCCGCGAGCCGGGTGCCGTCGAGTTCGACTACCACGTGACGGTCGCTGCGCAACACGTCGATGCGGCTGAACGGGTCGTGCGGGTGCCCGACGATCGGCTCGTCCTCCTCGCGCCACTGGAAGGGGTCGAACTGCAGGATCGCGTAGCCCTCGAGGTCCGGGTCGTCGGGGGTGAAGGCCGCGGCTGCGCCGGTCTGGTCGCCGGCGATCACGTCGTACGGCGTGCCGGCACAGCTGTGCGAGACGAACGGCACCGACGGATCGAGGACGGGGCGCGCGGTGTCGTCGTCGTCGATCCCCGATTCGGCGCCCGCCGGAACCAGTTGGGCGGCGAGGTCGGCCGTCGGGACGGCGTAGGCAGGCACAATGCGGCGCGGCTCCCACACCAGCCGGGCCCGGCAGGTGTCGGCGACGGGCTCACCGCCGAGCGACACCCGCACCCGCTTCTCGGTCGGCTCGAAGCGCAGCGCCCCGATGTTGCCGCCGATCGCGTCCAGCATCCGAATCGCCATGAGGGGGTTACTTCCGCGGCGGCTGCAGCACCTTCATGGCCAGCCGCATCACCGGTTCGGGGACGCGGTCCTTCGCGCCGAGGGCCGCGTCGGCGGCGCGGCCGCGCAACGGCGTGCCGCGTCCGAACCACCGGTTCAGCGGCCCGCCGGTCGGTTCGAGGTCGACGTGCAGGGGTGGCGCACCGTCGGCGGCGCCGAGCGCACGCCCGATGACCATCCGCTGGATCTCGCTGGTGCCCTCGAAGATGGTGTACAGCTTGGCGTCGCGGTACCACTTCTCCACCGGGTGGTCGGTGATGTAGCCCCAACCGCCCATCGTCTGGATGGCGCGCTCGGTGGCCTTGACCGCCACCTCGCTGGCGGCGAGCTTAGACATCGAGCCCTCGCCGCGGTCGAACGGCACACCGGTGGCGGCCATCCACGACGCCCGCCACGTGAGCAGCCGCGCCGCGTCGATCCGGGTCGCGATGTCCGCGATCGGGAACGAGATGCCCTGGTTGTCGATGATCGGCGCGCCGAAGGCCTCCCGCCGGTTGGCGTACTCGGTCATGTATTCCAGTGCGGCACGGGCGATTCCGAGCGCCTGCGCGGCGACCATCGGCCGGGTCTGCTCGAAGGTGCCCAGCGACGCCGAGCCGGACCGGCGGGCGCCCTCGACGGCCTCGCGCGCCTTCTCCAGTTTGTGCTCGAGCTTCTCGTTCCCGCCGAGCAGGTTCTCGCCGGGCACGCGCACGCCGTCGAACTTCAGCTCGGCGGTGTGCGACGCCCGGCAGCCCAGCTTGTCGAGCTTGCGCACCAGTTCCAGTCCGGGTGTGCCACCGGGGACGATGAACATCGCCTGGCCGCGGTGGCCCAGTTCCTGGTCGACCACGGCGTTGACCACGTGGACGTTGGCGATGCCACCGTTGCCGATCCACATCTTGTGACCGTCGATGATCCAGTCGTCACCGTCGCGACGCGCCGTGGTGCGCAGGTTACGGACGTCGCTGCCACCCTCGGGTTCCGAGATGGCCAGCGCGGCGAGCTTGAGATCGCCCGGAGTACCGAAACATTCGGGCGCCCACTGCAGCATCTGCTCCGGCGATGCGGCCTGTCCGATCGCCGAGAGCGCCAGTGCGGGCATCACGACGGCCAGCCCGATGCCGGCGCAGCCCCAGAACAGCTCCTCCATGAACATCGGCAGCGACAGCCCGGTGGGGTCGCCGATCAGGTCGCGATAGAACAGCGGGCTGTAGAAGCCGCGCTGCGCAGCCTCCTCCAGCACCGGCCACGGAAACTCCTGGCGCTTGTCGTACTCCTGCGCCACGGGACGGATGCACTGCTCGGCGAACTCGTGGGCACGCCGCGCGAGGTCGTGCTGCGCGATGGTGGGCGTCAGGTCGAAGGTCATCAAGCGACGGATTAGCCGCGCGGCGTCGCCGCGAAACCTCGGACCACGCGACCCGCAACGACGACGGCCCCCGGAGTGTTCCGGGGGCCGTCGTCGGGGGTGTTACTTGACGTCGATGGTGACCGTCGGGCTGAAATTGTTGTTGTTCTTGTCGTTGGAGCGGATCGCGTTGGGGCGGATGCTGGCGTTGGGGCTGACCGACACGACGCGGGCTTCGTCCAGCGGTACGTCGTTGAGGCGGTTGACCTGAACGCGGTAGCCCTGCGAGCGCAGTTCCTCGATGGCTTGTTCGGCGTTGCCGGGGCCGGTGGGTGCGGCGGCGGCGGGGCCGGCGAGGCCGACGAAGGCGGCGGCGAAGGCGCTGGCGGCGAGGGTGGCGAATCCGAACTTGTTCATGGCCTTGCTTCTTTCTTGGGTGTTTCTCGTTGTGGTCTGATAGTTCAAACCGGCAGGTCAAGCGTTTGATTTCCGTTGGCAGGGATTGGCCGACCGGTGGCAGGAAGTGATCGGTCGACGCCCGATTTCGGTGTCATCGACGCTCACGCGTCGCCCCTACGATCGATGCGTGGGCAAGGACTTCCCGACGGCCGTGCGGTGGCGTCGCCTCGCGCTCGGCGTCGCTGTCGGCCTTGCGGTCTCGGCGGCAGCGCTGGCGGTCGCCGCTCCCGGGGTCATGTGGATCGTCCGGTCGTCGGGCGACGTGACGACGCATTCGCTCACCACCATGGGCATCATCGCCGCGGTCGCCGGGGGATGGGCGTTCATCGCCGCAGTGCCGCGACTGGTCGGCAGGGACTCACCCGCGACCGGCCTGATGAAGGTCGCAGGCTTCGTCGCCGCGGCCCTCTGCGCCTGGACACTCTGGATGGCGTTCGACGTGTTCCGGGCCCGGGATGCGCTGCCCTTCGTGGACAGCACGGGCGCGAGCATCCTCGCGGTCGTCGCTGTGCTGTGTGCCGTCGTGGCGACGGTCTCCGCCCTCGCCTCGACGGCCGTCGCCGGCCCGGTCAGTGGCAGAACCGCGTGGTGCGTCGCCCTCGCCGTGCTGGTCGTCGTCCCCGTCCTGAGCTACCGGAGCGTTGCGGACCACCGCAGCGGCGTGTGGGGTCCCGATCTGACCGCGACGGCCACTCCGCCCACCGAGGCTCCGAACGCGGTCGGCCCCGTCCGCTACGAGATCCCGCTCGACGACGGGGAGAACCTCCCCGAGGTCTACGGCGTCGGCAACGGTTTCGTCGTGGACACCCGCCGAGAGATCACCGCCTACGACGGTGCGACCGGCGCGAAGCGTTGGCACGCCACCGGTTATGGAACCAGCGGACGACTCCTGGTGGTGCGCCGCGATCGGGACGACCGGACGGGGATCGTCGTCGTCTTCCTCTATCACGGGATCATCGCGTTCGACGGCGGCACCGGCGAGGTGCTGTGGCGTCGCGAGTACAGCAGCGGCGGGGACGTGACCGCGGCGACCGGATCGGTCGACGCACTCGGCATGGCCGTCTTCACCGCCAACGCTCCCGTGAGCGGATCCGACAGCCGCACCCGCTTCCACTCTCTGGACCCCGCCACCGGACGTGAGCGCTGGAGCCAGTCCATCTCGTGCAGCAATCCCACTCTCTCGCCCGGCACCCCCGGCCAATTCGCCTACGACTGCTCGAAGCCGACGCTCATCGACGCCCGCACCGGTGTCTTCACCGATGTGCCCGGTGAGTACGCGCCGAGGGCGGGCACCGACGTCTACGCGTCATCGTTCACCGAATGGGACGATCGCGGGTCGTCGACGGAGAAGACCATCGTGATCGACCCGAGCGGGAAGGTCGTCGACGAGATGTCGGACGCCGAAGCCGTTTCCCGAGCCCACAACGGGTTCCTGCTCGTCCACGGTGGCGGCACCTGGATGATGCGCGATTACCGCAGTCACCGGTCGACACCGGTGCCACTCGATGCGGTGCCGGCCCCGGAGAACTACACGCGGCCGAACACGGCCTGGCTCGGCGACAGACTTCTGATCGCGGCGCAGAAGCGCGACGCGCCGCTGTTCCTCATCGACCCGGCCCGTCCAGGTGAGCAGCCATTGCGCACCCCGTCGCCGTGCCCCCGCGATGAGACCATGCGCGACCTGCAGGTGGTCGCCGGCGCCGTCGTCGCGCAGTGCGAGACCTCTCGCGTCGTCGCCCTCGTGCCCTAGCGCGACTCATCGACGACGGCCCCCGGGTTTCCCGGGGGCCGTCGTCGGTGGTGTTGGTGTTACTTGACGGTGATGGTGACCGTCGGGCTGTAGGTGTTGTTGTTCTTGTCGTTGGAGCGGATGGCGTCGGGGCGGATGCTGGCGTTGGGGCTGACCGAGACGACGCGGGCTTCGTCGAGGGCGACGTCGTTGAGGCGGTTGACCTGAACGCGGTAGCCCTGCGAGCGGAGTTCTTCGATGGCTTGTTCGGCGTTGCCGGGGCCGGTGGGTGCTGCGGCGGCGGGGCCGGCGAGGCCGACGAAGGCGGCGGCGAGGGCGCTGGCGGCGAGGGTGGCGAATCCGAACTTGTTCATGGTCTTGCTTCTTTCTTGGGTGGTTCTCGTTGTCTTCTGACTGCTTAAACTCGCAGGTCAGGGGTTTAATTCCGCTGGCAGTAATTGGTTGACCGGTGGCAGGAAGTGATCGCTGGGCGTCTGGTGACACGACGACGGCCCCCGGGTTTTCCGGGGACCGCCGTCGGTGAGGTGGGGTGTTACTTGACGGTGATGGTGACCGTCGGGCTGAACGTGGAGGTGTTCTTGTCGTTGGTGCGGATGGCGTCGGGGCGGATGCTGGCGTTGGGGCTGACCGACACGACGCGGGCCTCGTCCAGCGGTACGTCGTTGAGGCGGTTGACGTTGACGCGGTAGCCCTGCGAGCGCAGTTCTTCGATGGCTTGTTCGGCGTTGCCGGGGCCGGTGGGTGCGGCGGCGGCGGGGCCGGCGAGGCCGACGAAGGCGGCGGCGAAGGCGCTGGCGGCGAGGGTGGCGAATCCGAACTTGTTCATGGTCTTGCTTCTTTCTTGGGTGCTTCTCGTTCTCTTCTGACTCGTTGAACCCGCAGGTCAGGGGATTAATTCCGGTGGCAGTAATTGGTTGACCGGTGGCAGGAAGTGATCGCTCGATGGCCGACCCAGCGGTGACGCCGCACACTGGAAGCGCGATGGAACTGCCGGCGCTGGGTCTTCGACAGCGCGACGGCCTGACATGCGGTCCGGCCGTCGCCGTCGTCGCGGGCGCCCTGATGAATCCGGCCTACCGCGCAGCCCTGCTCGATCCCTCCGCGCACGCCGTCACCGCGCCCGGCCGAGCGTGGTTCGCCGGTGAGCAGGGCCGCATCCACGCCGAGGTGAACCGCATCTGGCCGCGCCGGCTCGGAACGACTCCGGCAGGGATGGCCCGCGCGCTCACCGCACAGGCCGCGGCCCTCGGTGTCCGGTACCGCTGGCGGCTGTGCCACGGCAGGCGCGACCGCCTCGCCGACGTGGTGACCGCCCTCGACCGGACATACCCGGTGGCGATGCTGATCGGCAATTGGTTGCCCCGGCACTGGGTGCTGCTCGTCGACCGCGACCCCGACGCGCTCGCGCGCGACGGTGACCACGACGGTGACGATGTGCTGCGGTGCTACGAACCGTCTTCGGGCGCCGTCGTACCGGTGCCGATGTCGGCGATCCGCGGCGCACACCTGACGGGCCTCGGCTTCCCGCGGCCGTACGCCGTGGTGGTTCCATCCCGTCAGTGACTTCGTCGATCATTCGAACGTATGATCGAACGGTGGGCGAGCTGAAGTCGATCGGCTACAACGGGCAGCCGACCCAACACGCCTTCCGGGCGGTCGAACCGCCGGTCACGGTCCTGGTCGACCTGGCGGCGGTGTTCCCGCGCGAGCCGCACCGCATCGGCGGGTATCAGCCCGCCGGCCTGCAGATGCACTCGGTCGTCGAAGGCCGGCTGACGTGCTGGGGCATGTGCGAGCAGGGCTACTGGTGGGGCCTGGTCACCTACGACGTCGTCTACGGACCGCGGCGTAGGCCCGTCACGCACTGGGTCCCGGCCTGGACCCTCAAGCGCAAGCCCGACGCGCGCTGAGTCATGCCGCGTGCACCGCCCTGGCGACGCGGCGCTGCGCCTCGCCGGGCGAGATCCGCAGCCGTCGCGCCAGCACCTCCGCCCAGGTGGCGCCGCCCATCCGGACCGGATTGCCGGTGGCGATCAACCGGCCGAGCAGCCGCTGCTGCAACTCGTCGGCCAGGGCGATCGACCGGTCGAGCCTGCTGAACACCTCCTCCAATTCTCGCGGGGTCATCTCCGACAGGGGCAGCGCCGCCAGCGACCGGTCAGCGGCATCGAGCCTGTCCAGGAGCGTGGCCAACGCGTCATTCGAACTCATGTTCGACACGCTAGCCGCCACCACCGACATACCGTCGCTAATGTCGGTCACATGGCTCCGAAGATCGCCACCGCAGACACCGTCGACCTGCCCGGCCTGCTGGACTTCGTCCGGCCGCGGCACCGGATGGTGCTCACCACGTTCCGTGCCGACGGCGGGCTGCAGAGCTCGCCGGTCACCGGCGGTGTCGACGACGACGGCCGCCTGGTGATCGCCAGCTACCCGCAGCGGGCGAAGTCGCGCAACGTCGGACGCACCCCGCGCGCCAGCGTCACCGTCCTGTCCGACGACTTCAACGGCCCCTACGTCCAGGTCGACGGCGACGCCGAGGTGATCCTGCTGCCCGACGCGGTCGAGCCGTTGGTGGAGTACTTCCGGGCCGTCGCCGGCGAGCACTCCGACTGGGCGGAGTATCGCCAGGCGATGGTCGCGCAGGGCAAGTGCCTGATCAGGGTCACACCGGTGCGCTGGGGACCCGTTGCTACGGGCGGCTTCCCGCCGGCGTAGACCGGCGCCAGGCGTCCCGCGGCGGTCCTGCGGCGGTGTGCGCCGCATCACTGTTCAACCTGCCGAATCCCCGCCCACCGATATTGACGAGGGCTATATTCAGCCTGTGATCAGCGGGAATTCGCTGATGGGGCGGGAGAATGAGCTGGCGCTCATTCGCCGTGCCCTGGGCGGGGGAGGCGGCTACGCCGGCGTGGTGATCGTCGGCGCCGCTGGCGTGGGGAAGACCAGGCTGGCGCGGGAAGTGTTGACGCGCAGCGCAACTGCGAACGACCGGGTGACCTGGGTGGTCGGCACCGAGTCGGCGCGGCCGCTGCCGCTCGGCGCGTTCAGCGCGACGATCAGCCCGGCCATGTCGGAGGCCCTGACCAGTGTGCGGCGCCTCATCAATTCGTTTGTGCCACAACATCGCCACGGCCGGGTGCTTGTCGGCGTCGACGATGCCCACCTGCTGGACGGCCTGTCCGCCCACGTCGTGCACCAGCTCGCGCAGTCGGCCGGGGTGCGGTTGGTGGTGACGGTGCGCGCAGGAGCCGACGAGCCGGACGCGGTGACCGCACTGTGGAAGGACGGGCTGCTGGCGCGGCTCGACCTCGAGCCGCTGTCGGCCGAGGCGACCAGCACCCTGATCGAGAAGACCCTGGAGGGGCCGGTGGACAGCCGCACTGCGCGGCGGTTCTGGAAGCTCACCGGCGGGAACGCACTGTATCTGCTGCAGCTGCTCAAGGATCAGGTGGCGGCGGGCCGCATCCGCCAGGTGGCCGGGGTGTGGATGTGGGACGGCGACGTCGCTGTCTCCCAGGGCATCACCGACATGGTCGGCCGCCAGCTCGGCAGGCTCACCCCGGGGCCGGCACTCGTCGTCGACCTGCTCTCGCAGTGTGAGCCGCTGCGCGTCGACGTGCTGTGCGAGCTGGCGCAGCGCGCCGACCTGGAGACGGCCGAGCAGATGCGGCTGGTCAACGTCGAGCGGACAGCGGCGGGGCTGACCGCCCGGCTGGCGCACCCGCTGTACGGCGAACTGCGCCGGGCGGCCGCCGGCGAGATGTACCTGTCCAGCCTGCGCGGGAAGCTGGCCCGCAAGTTGGGCGAACAGCCCGACGGTGACATGCAGGCGACGGTCCGGCGCGCGCTGCTCACCCTGGAGTCCGACCTGCCGCCCGACCCGCAGCTCTACCTGCAGGCCGCCCGCCACGAGCTGGCGCTGCTTGACCCGGACGCAGCCGACCGGTTCGCCACCGCCGCAGCCGAAGCCGGTGCGCCCGAGGCCGCCCCGCTGCGGGCGATGACGATGATCCTGCTCGGCTGCGGCGACCGGGCCGAGGAGGTGCTGTCGGACATCGGCACCGGCGACCGCGCCGACAGTCACCACTGGGCGACGCTGCGGGCCGCGAACCTGACCTGGCTGCTCGGCCGGCCGCGCGACGCGGTGGCGATCCTCGAGGCGCTGGCCACGGGGCCGGAGACCGACGCCGAACTGGCGGCCCGGCTGGCCATCGAGGCGGGGGTCGACGCGGTGCTCGGCCGGTGCGTCGCCGCCGAGGAGAAGGCGAACGCGGCACTGGAATCCGGCTCGCTGACCGATCTGCACGCGATGCTGGCGTCCATCGCGCTGATGATGGCGCTCGGCGCGCTGGGCCGGGCCGAGCAGATCGAGGAGCTCGCCGGGCGCGCCATCGAGCGGGCGGTCACGTCGTTCGAGTCGTCGCAGATGCGGTTCTGGTTCGGCGGGGTGCACGGCCGGGCCTGCCGTCTCAACGGCCGCATCGACGAATGTGTGCGGTGGGCCGACGAACTCACCGAGTCCGCCCGGGATGTCCCGGGACTTGCACATGCCAACCTGGCCTCGCTGCGGGCACACGCGATGCTGGCGCGGGGCGCCATCCGCGACGCCGCCAAACTGCTGCACGAGGCGCTCGCCGGGGCCGAGCAGCACGGCGTCACCAGTGGGCTGCGCGCGGCCAGCTGCTTCGGCCTCGCCGAGGCGCACGCGAAGCTCGGCGAGGCGGACGCCGCGCGGCATGCGCTCGAGGAGGCGCGCCGGTGCGTGCCGGACGACTACGTGTACATGCAGACCAACCTCTCGCTGGCCACCGGATGGACCCTGGCCGCAGGCGGTGAACTCACCGAGGCCGTCAAGGTGGCCCGCGCCGCCGCGGGGGACGCCCGTGACCGCGGCCAGCCCACCCACGAGCTGGCCTGCGTGCAGGCGATCGTGCTGTGGGGCGACACGTCGATGACCGCGCGGGCCCGCGAGCTCGCCGACTCGCTGCGGCTGCCGCTGGCCGATGCGGTGGCCCGGCACGCGCAGGCGCTCGAAGCCGACGACGGACCCGGCCTGCTCGACGCGTCGATGGATTATCAGGCCAGTGGCGACCGGGCCGCCGCCGCCGACACGGCGGCCCAGGCGGCGGTCGCGTACACCCGCAGTGGGCAGAGCAGGCGCGGCAAGTACGCCGCGACGCTGGCGCAGCAGATCGCCGACGACTGCGGCGGCCTGTGCACCCCGGCGCTGCGCAATCCCGCAGGCCAACCGCTGACCCAGCGGCAGCGCGAGATCGTCGAGCTGGTGTGTGCCGAGTTGTCCAACCGGGAGATCGCCGAACGGCTGGTGATGTCGGTCCGCAGCGTCGAGGGCCACATCTACCGGGCCTGTCAGCGGGTCGGCGCCAGCTCACGCGAGGAGCTGGCCCGCATCATCCGCGGGGGCCCGCTCGCCGGCTGGTAGAACGGCTGGGCCGGACATCGGCCCCTGCGCTGTGATAGTCAGGCGGTGAGCCGCCGCGTTGCGTCGACTAGCACGTCAAACTATAGTCTGGACACATGTCCAGAGGGTGCGGAGTCATCGCGTGACACGATTCGACGAGCTCATCGCGACGTCGCCCGTCGTCTTCGGAATCATCTAGGTATGCGGATCGCGTTGCTGTCCTACCGCAGCAAGACCCACTGCGGCGGGCAGGGAGTCTATGTCCGCCACCTCAGCCGTGGCCTGGTCGAACTCGGCCACGACGTCGAGGTGTTCTCCGGCCAGCCGTACCCCGAGGGGCTGGACCCGCGGGTGCGCCTGACGAAGGTGCCCAGCCTCGACCTGTACCGCGAGCCCGACCCGTTCCGGGTGCCGCGGCCCAGCGAGATCCGCGACCGCATCGACCTGCACGAGCTGCTGGCGACCTGGACCGCGGGCTTCCCGGAGCCGCGCACCTTCACGATGCGGGTGGCCCGGCTGCTGGCCGGCAGGCGCGACGAGTTCGACGTCGTGCACGACAACCAGAGCCTCGGCACCGGCCTGCTCGACATCGCCGCGTCGGGGCTGCCGGTGGTCGCCACCGTGCATCACCCGATCACCCGCGACAAGGTGGTCGACGTCGCCGCCGCGCGCTGGTGGCGCAAGCCGCTGGTGCGCCGCTGGTACGGCTTCGCCGAGATGCAGAAGCAGGTCGCCCGCCAGATCCCCGAGCTGCTCACGGTGTCCTCGTCGTCGGCCACCGACATCGCCGACGACTTCGGCGTGGCGCCCGGCCAGCTGCACGTGGTGCCGCTGGGCGTGGACACCGAACTCTTCACCCCTGCCGCCAACCGGGTCAGCGGCCGGATCATCGCGATCGCCAGTGCCGACGTGCCGCTCAAGGGCATCAGCCACCTGTTGCACGCGGTGGCGCGGCTGCGGGTCGAGCGCAATCTCGACGTGCAGCTGGTGAGCAAGCTCGAGCCCAACGGGCCCACCGAGAAGCTGATCGCCGAGCTGGGCATCAGTGACATCGTCAACACCTCGAGCGGGCTATCCGACTCCGAGCTGGCCGAGCTGCTGGCCTCGGCGGAGGTGGCCTGCATCCCGTCGCTGTACGAGGGCTTCTCGCTGCCCGCCGTCGAGGCGATGGCCAGCGGTACCCCGATCGTGGCCAGCCGGGCGGGCGCGCTGCCCGAGGTGGTCGGACCCGACGGTGAGTGCGCCCGCCTGGTGCGGCCGGCCGACGTCGACGAGTTGACCGCGGTGCTGGGTCAGCTGCTCGACTCGCCGCTGGAGCGGCACCGCCTCGGTGCGGCAGGCAGGCGCCGTGCCCTCGAGGTGTTCAGCTGGGAATCCGTTGCCGCGCAGACCGTCTCGGTGTACAAGCGGGCGATATGCTGACCGTCGACTTCGGCAGGCTCGGTGTAGGCCCCGGCACGTCGGTGATCGACGTGGGCTGCGGTGCGGGCAGGCATTCGTTCGAGGCCTACCGGCGTGGCGCCGACGTCATCGCGTTCGACCAGAACACCGAGGACCTCAACGCCGTCGACGAGATCATGCAGGCGATGAAGGAGCAGGGCGAGGTTCCCGAGGGTGCCCGCGCAGAGGCGGTCAAGGGTGACGCGCTGGACCTGCCCTACGCCGACGGCACGTTCGACGTCGTCATCGCCTCGGAGATCCTCGAGCACGTGCCCGCCGACGACCGGGCCATCGCCGAACTGGTGCGGGTGCTCAAACCCGGTGGCTCACTGGCGATCACGGTGCCGCGTTGGCTGCCGGAGCGGATCTGCTGGCTGCTGTCGGACGAGTACCACGCCAATGAGGGCGGCCACGTCCGGATCTACCGTGCCGACGCGTTGCGCAACAAGGTGCTGTCGCACGGCCTGCGGTTCACCTTCCACCATCACGCCCATGCGCTGCACTCGCCGTTCTGGTGGCTGAAATGCGCTGTGGGAACGTCGAAGAACGACCATCCCGCGGTGGCGGCCTACCACAAGCTGCTGGTGTGGGACATGGTCGACCAGCCGTGGATCACCCGGCGCGCCGAGGAAGTGCTCAACCCACTGGTCGGCAAGAGCGTCGCCCTCTACTTCGAGAAGCCGGTGCATGTTGCGTCGGCCTGAGATCCCCGGTGTGCCCGGTGTCTTCACCCCGCAGCAGTGTCTGCAGACCGCGCAGTCGATCGCGGCGACGCAGGAGAGTTCCGGCGCCATCCCGTGGTTCGACGGCGGTCACACCGACCCGTGGGATCACGTCGAGTCGGCGATGGCGCTGACCGCCGCGGGGTTGATCGAACCCGCCCGTGCCGCGTTCGAGTGGTGCCGCGACAAGCAGCGTCCCGACGGTTCGTGGCCGATCCAGTTCCGCAACGGCGTGGTCGAGGACTTCAACAGCGACAGCAACTTCTGCGCGTATGTCGCCACCGGGGTGTGGCACCACCTGCTGATCACCCGTGACCGGCGGTTCGCCGAGCGGATGTGGCCGGTGGTCTCCAAGGCCGTCGACTTCGTGCTCGACCTGCAGCGGCCCAACGGTGAGATCGCCTGGGCGCGAAGCAAAGCCGGACCCGTCGATGAGGCGCTGCTGACCGGGTGCGCCAGCATCCACCACAGTCTTCGGTGCGCACTGGCGCTGGCCGACTACTTCGACGACCCGCAACCGGAGTGGGAGGTTGCGGTCGGCCGGCTCGGTCACGCGATCGTCGCGCACCCGGGATCGTTCGTCCCCAAGGACCGCCACTCGATGGAGTGGTACTACCCGGTGATGTGCGGCGCGCTGCGCGGGCCCGCGGCCCTGGAACGCATCGACGACCGCTGGGACGACTTCGTGGTGCCCGGCCTGGGCATCCGCTGCGTCGACGACCGGCCCTGGGTCACCGGCGCCGAGACCTGCGAACTGGTGATGGCGCTGGACGCCATCGGGGATGCGCGGCGCGCGCACGAGCAGTTCGCGGCCATGCACCATCTTCGGGAACGGGACGGCTCCTATTGGACCGGACTGGTGTTCGCCGACGGCAAGCGCTGGCCGGAGGAGCGCACCACGTGGACCGGCGGCGCGGTGATCCTCGCCGCTGATGCGCTGTCGCGCACCACGCCCGGCTCAGGCATCTTCCGGGCCGCCGATCTGCCGCGTGGCCTCGAGGACGAATTCGACTGCGCCTGCGCCGACACCCGGCGCTGAAAGCCCGTCGGTCAGAGCGAACCCGGCTGCCCGCCGGTCCTTTCCAGCACCCGCATGGATCCCATCGCCGACACTTCGGTGAAGTCGCCGGTGTCGAGGGCGCGGCGGTAGATGTGGAACGGCGCCTGGCCGCCGTCGCGGGGATCGGGGAACACGTCGTGGATGATCAACCCGCCGCCGACGTCCACCCAGCGGGCCCAGCCGTCGAAGTCGCGCTGCGCGGCCTCCTCGGTGTGGCCGCCGTCGATGAACAACAGCCGCAACGGTGTTCGCCAGCCGGTGGCCACCACGGTGGACTTGCCGACGATCGCGACCACGTGATCGTCCAGCCCGGCGGCGTCCAGTGTGTGGCGCAGCGTGGGCAGCGTGTCGAACAGTCCGGTGACCGGGTCGACCATGCCGCTGTCGTGGTACTCCCAGCCCGCCTGGTGCTCCTCGGAGCCGTGGTGGTGGTCGATGGTGTAGACGACGGCGCCGGCTTCCTGCGCGGCGGCGCCGAGCATCACCGTCGACTTGCCGCAGTACGTGCCGATCTCGACGCCGACACCGCCGGGCAGGTACCGCACCGCAGCGTCGTAGAGCGCCCGGCCCTCGTCGGCAGGCATGAAGCCGGTGACGTTCTCGGCGAGGGCGAAAAGCTGCGCGGCCCGCGGCGGCAGGGCGGTCCCGGTGACGGATTCGGTGGTACTCATGGTCTCAACTTAGCCGTCGGCCGGGCACGGCTCACCGCGGCGTGGGCGGCTCGGCCGTTGCTGGCCCCCCGGGGTTGTAGTAGCGTCCGGACATGTGTCCGATCCGGCTTTGGAGTCGACTCGGCGCCGATTGACCGCCAAACAGGCCGACACCGTCGACCGGCTCGGCCGCGCGGCGGTGGACATCCTCGGCAGGGACGGATTCGCGGGCCTGACCGTACGCCGGGTGGCCGCCGAGGCCGGGGTCGGCGCGGCCACCGCCTACACCTACTTCTCCTCCAAGGAACACCTTGTCGCCGAGGTGTTCTGGCGCCGCCTCGCCGCGTCCCCGGCCGCTGATCACGGCTCGCCGGAACCCGCCGCACGGGTGATCGAGGTGCTGCAGCACATCGCCCTGCTGGTGGCCGACGAACCCGAATTCGCCGGGGCGGTCACCAATGCGCTGCTGGGCCGCGACCCCGACGTCGAGGTGCTGCGTCAGCGCATCGGGCGCGACGTCCGCGACCGGCTCGTCACCGCGCTCGGGCCGGACACCGACTACGACGTCATCGAGTCACTCGAGTTGCTCTACGTCGGCGCACTGGTGTGGGCCGGGATGGGGTATTCGTCCTACGCGGACATGACCGAACGGCTCACCAAGTCGGCGCGCCTGATCCTGGGCTAACGCGCCTGCGGGCCGAGGATCGCCGTCGAGGCCGCGACCGCCGGCTCGACGATCGCCCGGACGTCGCCGCCGTCCTCCACCAGCACCGCCGTCAGCTCACGCAGGCCGCCGAGCAGGATGACCGCCAGCGGCCTCGGCACCACAGGGAGGCCCGCGCGCTGAAAGCCGGGGCTGCTGCTCAGGTCGACGAGCATGTCGGTGAGGTGCTCCATGGCCAGCCGGTGCAGCGGCGCGGCGACCACCCCGAGCCCGGGCAGTTCGCGGATCCAGCTCAGCGTCACCGCGGGCCGCGACTCGATGTGGGCGACGTAGGCGTCCACGGCCTGCCGGATCTGCTCCTGCCAGGCCGCCTCGGGGTCGACGGCGGCCCGGATCCGGTTGACCAGCGCCTCGTTGTTGGCACGCAGGAGTTCGATGAAGCAGTCCTCCTTGGTGCCGAACAGGCCGTAGAACGTCCGCTTCGACGTGCGCGCGTGCCGCACGATGTCCGACACCGTGGTGTCGCGGTAGCCGCGTTCGGCGACCGAGGTGGCCAGCCCGTCGAGCAACCGGCCGCGGAAGGAGTCGGTGGCCCCGGCGCGGGCCTCGTCGTCGACTGAGGTCGTCATGTCCCTCCCACCGCTCTTGCGCGTGCTGGTACCAACCGGTACCGTACTCCACACATCCACGGTACATCGCAGTACCAACCGGGGTCTGGAGTCCTGAATGAGCGAAGCGACCACCACTGAACACCCCGTCTCGGCGTCTCAGGGTGCGAATCTGCCGCCCACGGTGCGTGTTCCCAAGCTGCTCCAGGGCGTGGTGTACGTGCTCGCCCGGCGTCAGCTGATCGACCGCCTGACACGACGGCACGGCGCCGCGTACGTCACCAACATCCCGATGTTCGGCAAGACGGTGATCCTCACCGATCCGGCGCTGGCCAAGCAGGTCTTCACCACCAGTCCCGACGAGCTCGGCAACGTCCAGCCCAACCTCAGCCGGGTCTTCGGGCCCGGATCGGTATTCGCGCTCGACGGCGACGAGCACCGCACGCGACGCAAGCTGCTCACCCCGCCGTTCCACGGCAAGGCGATGAAGAACTACGAGGCGATCGTCGAGGAGGAGACGCGCCGCGAGATGGCGTCGTGGCCCGACGGCCGGCCGTTCGAGACCCTCGAACCGATGATGCGGATCACCCTCAACATCATTCTGCGCGCCATCTTCGGGGCCGACGGCGCCGAGCTCGACCGGCTCCGCGAGGTGATCCCGCCGTGGGTGACGCTGGGCTCGCGCCTCGTCGTCTTCCCGGAACCGGCCCGCGACCTCGGGCCGCTGAGCCCGTGGCGACGTCTGCACGACTACCGGCGGACCTACGAGTCGGTGATCGACACCCTGATCGCCCAGGCCAGGGCCGACGAGCACTTCGACGAGCGCACCGATGTGCTGTCGCTGTTCCTGCGCAGCGCGTACGAAGACGGCTCGACGATGACGCCGAGTGAGATCGGCGACGAGCTGCTCACCCTGCTCGCCGCCGGGCACGAGACCACCGCGTCGACCCTGGCGTGGGCGTTCGAGCGGATCAGCCGTCATCCCGCGGTGCTCGCCGAACTGGAGGCCGAGGCACAGACCGACGGCAACGAGTACCGCCAGGCCACCATCCTCGAGGTGCAGCGGTCGCGCACCGTGATCGACTTCTGCGGACGGCACGTCTGGGCGCCGATGGTGCAGATCGGCCAGTGGCGTATCCCGCGCGGCTACTCGGTGCTGGTGAGCATCAACCAGTTGCACGCCAACACCGAGGAGTTCCCGGACCCGCAGCGGTTCGACCCCACGCGGTTCGTCGGCAAGCGGCCCAACATGTTCGCCTGGGCGCCGTTCGGCGGCGGCACCCGCCGATGCGTCGGCGCCGCCTTCGCCAACATGGAGATGGACGTCGTCCTACGAACGGTGTTGCGGCACTTCGACGTCGAGACCACGACGGCGCGCGACGAGAAGGTGCACTCCCGCGGGGTGGCGTTCACCCCGAAGGATGGCGGCCGGGTGGTCATGCGCCGCCGGCCGACACCCCTCGGGTCCTGACTACGTCGTCGCGTCGGCCCGCTTGGGCAGCTTCCAGTCCGGTCGCGGGAAGTGGCACGTGTAGCCCCACGGCAGCCGCTCCAGGTAGTCCTGGTGCTCGGGCTCGGCCTCCCAGAAATCACTGGCGGGCGTCACCTCGGTGACCACCTTGCCGGGCCAGAGCCCTGAGGCGTCGACGTCGGCGATCGTGTCGAGTGCGACGCGCTTCTGCTCGTCGTCGACGTAGAAGATCGCCGACCGGTAGCTGGTGCCGACGTCGTTGCCCTGCCGGTTCTTCGTCGTGGGGTCGTGGATCTGGAAGAAGTACTCCAGCACCGCCCGGTAGTCGGTCTTCGCCGGGTCGTAGACGATCTCGATCGCCTCGGCGTGGCCGGGATGGTTGCGGTAGGTCGCGTTGGCGTTCTGCCCGCCGGTGTAGCCGACTCGGGTTGACACCACCCCGGGCTGCTTGCGGATCAGATCCTGCATGCCCCAGAAGCAGCCGCCGGCCAGGATCGCCTTCTCGGTGGTGCTCATGCCTGTGCCTCCTGTGAAGAGAAGAGTTGCCGGTACTCGCCGTATCCCTCGGCCTCGAGGTCGTCGAGATGGACGAATCTCAGCGAAGCCGAGTTGATGCAGTAGCGCAACCCGCCTGCCTCGCGCGGCCCGTCGTTGAACACGTGTCCGAGGTGGCTGTCGCCGTGCGCGGACCGGACCTCGGTGCGGAGCATCAAGTGGCTGAAGTCCCGCTTCTCTCGCACATTCGACGCGCCGTTCGCGGCATCCAGCGGTCTGGTGAAGCTCGGCCACCCGCTGCCACTCTCGAACTTGTCCGTCGAGGCGAACAACGGCTCACCGGACACCACGTCCACGTAGATACCCGGTTCGTGGTTGTCCCAGTACTCGCCGGTGAACGGCCGCTCCGTGCCGTTGCGCTGCGTCACCTGGTACTGCTCCGGCGACAATGCGTCGACCGCCACCGGGTTCTTGTGATAAGTCCTGCTCATCTGTCCCTTTCTACTCTTCGGGGCACCAGCTACAACCTCGGGAACGGTTCGGATAGTCCCGGCGTGGCCTGACCGCGGCGGACCTCGACAACCCGGGTAGAACGTGTTCTAGTTTGGTGGTGACGGGCAGCACCTTCAGCCGCGACGAACTCATCGCCGCCTTCGCCGACTTCGAGAAGACCGTCGACACCGCCGCGCAGACCCGCAACTGGGATCCGTGGGTCGACCAGTACAGCGAGGACATCGTCTACGTCGAACACGCCGCGGGCACCATGCGCGGTCGCGAGCAGGTCCGCGACTGGATCTGGAAGACCATGGAAGCCTTCCCCGGCAGCTACATGACGTCGTTCCCGTCGCTGTGGACGGTCTACGACGAATCGACCGCCCGGGTGATCTGCGAGCTCGACAACCCCATGCGCGACCCCGGCGACGGCAGCGTCATCAGCGCCACCAACATCTCGATCGTCACCTACGCCGGCGACGGCAAGTGGCGCCGCCAGGAGGACATCTACAACCCGCTGCGGTTCGTGTCCGCGGCCACCAAATGGTGCAGGAAGGCCCAGGAACTGGGCACCCTGCCCGACGAGGCCGCCGCATGGCTGACTTCCTTCGGCGGCGCCCGGTGACCCGCGCGCTGGTCATCGGCGCCAACGGTTACCTCGGCTCGCACGTGACGCGCCAGCTGGTCGCGGCGGGCCAGGACGTCCGGGTGATGGTGCGCGACGGCGCCAAGACCGTCGGCATCGACGACCTGCAGGTCGAGCGGTTCGTCGGCGACATCTGGAGCGACGACGTCCTGCGCGAGGCGATGACGGGCTGCCAGGACGTCTACTACTGCGTGGTCGACACCCGGGGCTGGCTGCGCGATCCGGCGCCGCTGTTCCGCACCAACGTCGAGGGCACCCGCAACGTGCTCGAGGTCGCCGCGCAGGTGCACGACGCCCACCCGCTGCGCCGCTTCGTGTTCACCAGCAGCTACGTGACCGTCGGCAGGAAGCGGGGCCGCGTCGCCACCGAGGACGACGTCATCGGCGAGGCACAGCGCAAGCGCCTGACGCCCTATGTCCGGTCCCGCCTGCAGGCCGAGGAGCTCGTGCTGGACTACGCGCGCCGCCGGGGTCTGCCCGCCGTGGCGATGTGCGTGTCGACGACCTACGGCGCCGGCGACTGGGGCCGCACCCCGCACGGTGCGATCATCGCGGGCGCCGCGTTCGGCAAACTGCCGTTCGTGATGGGCGGTATCGAACTGGAGGCCGTCGGGGTCGACGACGCCGCCCGCGCGATGATCCTGGCCGCGGAGAAGGGCCGTCCGGGCGAGCGGTACCTCATCTCCGAGAAGATGATCAGCAACGCCGAGGTGGTCCGCATCGCCGCCGAGGCGGCGGGCACCCCGCCGCCGACCAAGTCGGTGCCGCTGGCGCTGTCCTACGCGATGGCCGCCATGGGCAGCGCGAAGGCCCGGTTGCGCGGCACCGACGAGCGGCTGTCGATGGGCTCGCTGCGGCTGATGCGGGCCGAGGCCGAGGTCGACCACAGCAAGGCGGTGCGCGAGCTCGGCTGGCAGCCCCGGCCGGTCGAGGAGTCGATCCGGGAGGCCGCGCGGTTCTGGGTGGAGCTGCGAAAAGCCAAGCGCAAAGCCGGATCCGCGGGCTGAACGACGCGCCCGCGGGTGGGCTACCGTCGAGGTCATGACCGACAAGACGAGGGTCGACCTGACCGGTGCGCCGGAGACCATGCTGGCGACGCTGTACGCCAAGGCGCTCGACGCCGGGGCCGCCGACTCCGCCCTGCACGACCACCTCGCCGCGGACATCGTCGCGCAGATCGACTACGACTGGGCGAAGACCGGGATGACGCCGGGCAATGCGCCGAGTGTCGCGCTGCGCTCCAAGCACTTCGACACCTGGGCGGGGCAGTTCCTCGCGGTGCATCCCGAAGCGGTGGTGGTGCACCTCGGCTGCGGGCTGGACAGCCGCTTCTTCCGGCTGGCGCCCGGGCCGGGCGTCGAGTGGTACGACGTCGACTATCCCGACGTGATCGCGCTGCGCGAGCGGTTCTATCCGCAGCCCGAGCACTACCACCGAGTCGCCGCATCGGTCACCGATCCGGCGTGGCTCGCCTCGATCACGGCGGACCGGCCGACCCTGATCCTGGGCGAGGGGCTGACCATGTACCTGACCGAGGCGGACGGCGTGGCCCTGCTGCGCCGGGTGGTGGCCCACTTCCCCTCGGGTGAACTGCAATTCGACGCGTTCAACCGGCTGGGCATCCGGTCGCAGTGGACCAACACCGTGGTGCGTCGCTCGGGGTCGACACTGCACTGGGCGATCGACAGGCCCGCCGACATCCTCGACGCCGTGCCCGGAACCCGGCTGCTGGCGTGGGTGCCGGTGTTCGAAACCGACGCGTTCTCGACACTGAGTGCCGGCTACCGGGTGATGGCGGCGGTGATGAACCGGGTGCCCGGACTGCGCACCATGGCGCAGTTCCACCGCTACGCATTTTGAGTGCGTGGTCCCAGTACCGGTTGCCTGCGGCCGCCGGGGTTGAAGTCGGCCGACCACGGCCAGCGCCCCCGCCGGTCCGACCACACCAGCTGAAGCGCCCGCACATCAGCGCCATAGAGGTTGATCGCCATGCCGAGGTGGGCGTCGGGCTGCGCCACTTCGACCACCTCGAGCAGGACCCCGTCGGGCAGTTCGATCTCGTCGCCCGGGGCCGGGGGTTCCTCGCACACGCAGTAGTCGGCGACGGTGTTGAGCACCTGCAGTGCCCGGGGCGGGTCCACACCGGTGACGAGCAGTTCCGGGAGCCCGCACTCGTGCAGACCCACGGTGTAGGAGAACGGATTACGTTCGCTCTCGACGAACTGAACCGCCCAGCCGTGCTCGACGACCTTGTCGTACAGCACGTCGAGGTAGTCGGCGAGCGAGGCCTCGGGGTGATCGCACTGCCAGCACATCGGCGGCGTCCTTTCGTCAGTGGTACCTGCCCTCAGCGTGCACCCGGGGTCTGACAGGATCGGGCGGTGGCGACGGATCGCGGGCAGGTGCGCAACGGCGAGGTGTCGCACTGGTTCGCCGAACTCCCCGCACCCCGCCCGCGGCTGTCCGGCGACCGCGACGCCGACGTCTGCATCGTCGGCGCGGGATACACCGGGCTGTGGACCGCCTACTACCTCAAGCGCGCCGACCCGTCGCTGCGCATCGCGGTGCTCGAGGCCCGCTTCGCGGGGTTCGGCGCATCCGGCCGCAACGGCGGCTGGTTGTCCGGCCTGGTGCCCGGTGACCGCGCCAGGCTCGCCCAGCAGTACGGCAGGCAGCGCGTAGTGGCGTGGCAGCGGGCGCTCAACGACGCCGTCGACGAGGTCATCGGCGTCACCGCCCGGGAGGGCATCGACGCCGGCGTCGTCAAGGGCGGCACCCTGGAGATCGCCCGCAACCCGGCGCAGGCCGCACGGCTGGCGGCGGCGTTCGACGAGGAGCTGCGCTGGGGCGATGACGACGTGGCGCTGCTGACCGGAGATGAAGCGGCGCAACGGATCCGGTTCGCCGACATGATCTCGGCGTACCACACGCCGCACTGCGCACGGATCCAGCCGGCGCGCCTCGCCCGCGGACTGGCCGACGTCGTCGAACGCCTCGGCGTCGACATCTACGAGCAGACGACGGTCACCGCCATCGCGGCGGGCCGGGCCGACACGGCGCACGGCGCGGTCCGGGCCGGCACCGTGCTGCGCGCCACCGAGGGGTTCACCGCGAGGATGCCGACGCTGCGGCGGCGGTGGCTGCCGATGAACAGTTCGATGATCGCCACCGAGCCGATTCCCGAGCGGATCTGGGACGCGATCGGCTGGGAGGGCCGCGAGACGGCGGGGGACACCGCGCACGGTTTCTTCTACGCCCAGCGCACGGTCGACGACCGGATCGCCATCGGCGGGCGCAGCGTGCCCTACCGCTACGCGTCGCGCACGGACGTCGACGGCCGGGTGCCGGCGCGCACCATCGGCCGGCTGACCGAGGTGCTGCACGCGATCCTGCCGCAGGTTCGCGACGTGCCGATCGCGCACGGCTGGTGCGGGGTGCTCGCGGTGCCGCGGGACTGGTCTGCGGGTGTGGGCCTGGACCGGTCGACCGGGCTGGGTTGGGCCGGCGGGTACGTCGGGCACGGGGTCACCGCGGCCAATCTCGCCGGGCGGACGCTCGCCGATCTGGTGCTCCGCCACGACACCGACCGCACCGCGCTGCCCTGGGTGGGGCACCGTGCGCGCGACTGGGAGCCCGAACCGTTGCGTTGGCTCGGCGTGCGGGGCCTGTACACCGCCTATCAGCTCGCCGACCGCCACGAGGCGCGCGGCCGGGCCACCACGTCACCGATTGCGGCACTCGCCGACCGGATCGCCGGCCGCCCCCACTAGCTCTCTCGGATCGGCTCGCGGTGCGGCCGATGGGTCGCCCACGAATGCTTAGCCATAGCCGTGTGCCATGTGGTTTCCGAAAACGATTCTGAACGCCCATGACATGCATCGCTGCTCGTCATCGGGCTGAACTTCCTTCCGTAAACAAGCGGCGTCGATTCGGATGCGCAATTTGCCGAGCGATCCAGGTGACGAACCAATAGCTTCGAGGGGGATCGGCGCCGGCGAATGACCCAGAGAAACGAGAAACCATGAAGAAGTTTGCCATCGCTCTGGCGGCCGTCTGCATCGGCGGCCTGGCGGCGGCTCCGTCGGCCTCCGCGGAGCAGGCACCTCTCACGGAGGGATCGCACACGTTCATCTTCTCCGACGGCGCGACGAGCGCGGTGACCGTCGCCTACGACTGCGGTCCGGACTGCTTCTCGATGGGCGACGCGTCGTCGCGCGAACAGTTTCGTTTCGACGGCGCGCGCTGGGTCACCGCCAGCGGCATCTCGACCGCCGACGGGCGCAACTACCTCAACAAGAACGGGCAGTCCGCCACGGTGACGTAGCCGCGTTTCCTCCGGGGTGGGCCACCGCGCGCGTGACTGGGAAACCCGAGCCGTTGCGCTGGCTCGGCGTGAGGGCGCTTCACGCCGCCTATCGGCTCGCCGACCGGATTGCGGGCCGCCGCACTAACGCGCGGTCGAATCCCTTGTGTCACATCTGTTTCTCTGTCACAAAGTCGGCTGATCTGTCGGGGGGTCGAACTAGTGTTCGATGTATGGACGGGGCGGATGTGGTCGCGGCGCTGCAGGCGTGGGACGATGCCCGCGCCGGGCTGGCCGCCCTGCCCCTGGGCACGTTGACCGGCGCGGAGTTGGTGGCGGTCTACGAGCACCGCCAGCACGGGCTGCGCCAGGAAGCCGCGCTCGATCACACCGTGCTGGCCACCCTGACGCAGCGGTTCACCGCCGCGGACTTCGGTGGCACCGGGCTGAAAGACGTGTTGGCGCAGCGGTTACACCTCGACACCGCCGATGCGAAGAGACGCCTCGACGCTGCCGGCATGCTCGGACCCCGGTGGGCGTTCACCGGTGAAGAACTACCTGCGGAGTGGGACAACACGTCGGCCGCCTTGACGAAAGGGCTGATCGATCCCGCGCACGTCGAGGTGATCCGCAAGTTCTTCACCAGGCTCCCGCCGTGGGTCGACCAGGCGCCCCGCGCCGACGCCGAGGGCGACCTCGCGCGGTGGGCGCAGGGCATGTGCCCGGAGGATCTGCAAAAGCTCGCCGATCATCTGGTCGAGGTCATCGATCCCGACGGCGCCGAACCCGACCACGACACCCAGCAAGCCAAACGCAATCTGAAGATGGGTAAGCAGCGCCGCGACGGGATGACCCCGGTCCGTGGCGAGCTCGACCCCGAGACCGCTGCCCTACTCGACGTCGTGCTCGCCCGAGACGGCGCGCCCGGACACAACCTGCCTGAGGACCCGGGTGCGGGCGAGGTCGCCGAACGCGACATCACCGGCAACTCCGATCCGCGCACCCGCGAACAACGCCACCACGACGCGCTGAAGACCGCGCTACGGCACGCCGCGGCCACCGGAGGTCAGATCAACGGGCTACCGGCCACCATCGTGGCCACCACCACCGTCGGCGACCTGCACGCCGGCACCGGTTACGCCCGCACCGCCGGCGGCACCAAACTGCCGGTCCGCGACCTGATCCGGCTGGCCGGCCAGTCCCAGCACTACCTGGCCGTCTTCGACGACCACACCGAAGAAATCCTCTACCTCGGTCGCGCCCGGCGTTGCGCCACCACCGCCCAGCGGCTGGCGTTGTTCGCTCGCGACAGGGGCTGCACCCGACCCGGCTGCACCGCCCCGGCCTACCGAACCCAAGTCCACCACGCTCAGCGCGACTGGGCCGAGGGCGGACGCACCGACATCGACGAACTCGCCCTGGCCTGCCAACCCGACAACAACCTCATCGAACAAAGCGAATGGACCACCCGCCGACGCAACGGCCGCACCGAATGGATCCCCCCACCCACCCTCGACACCGGCCAACACCGCACCAACAACTACCACCACCCCCGCCGCCACCTCACCGACCGAGACGACGACGCAGAACCGGCGTAGCGGCGTGGCCTAGAGAGTCCTACTGGACGCCCGCTTCGGCCTTGGCCTTGAGCCGCTGCAGGGTGACCTTGATGTGCTCGGAGTTCGCCGTGTCCCGATCACTGACGCCGGTCGCGAGCACCGCCACCTTCTTGAACCAGCCCGCGCGGCGGTCCCACGTCCGCTCGGTCACCCGGCACCCGGTGCCCGCGGCCTCGATGTCGTAGCGCCAGTGCGCCACCGGGAGGATCGCGCTGCGGACGTCGAAGGCGAACACCCGGCCGGCGTCGGCATCGGTCACCGTGCACGTGGTGCTCCACCGCTTCGAGCCGTTCTCGTTGCGGCCCTTGAACACCGCTCCGGGCTGGGCCCCGTCGCCCTTCTGCCACTGCATCGCCGTGGTCTCCTCGGCCAGGTCCGCGAGCGTCGGCAGGTCGGTGATCAGCCGGTACACGGTCGCCGGATCGGCGGCGATGTCCACGGTTGCCTCGGCGGAGGCCGCTCCCAAGTCGGTCATCCGGCGATGGTAACCGCCGGACCGAACCCGGCGGACCGCTGCGGAAGAATCGCTGGCGATGCGCGGTTGGCAGGAGAAGAGTGGACAACGTACGCGTGAGGAGAACTCCGATGACCGAACGTCCCGTCCTGCACCCCACCGCAGAGCACCCGATCACCGTCACACCGACCGGAGCACGGGTGACCGTGCGGGTCAACGGCGAACTGGTCGCCGACACCACCGACGCGGTGACCCTGCAGGAGTCGACCTATCCCGCGGTGCAGTACATCCCGCTGTCCGACGTGGTCGCCGAGCGGCTGCAGCACAGCAACACCGGCACGTACTGCCCGTACAAGGGTGAGGCCGCCTACTACTCCGTCGCCGCGGGCGACGATGTCGTCGAAGACGCGATCTGGACCTACCGGAATCCGTACCCCGCGGTGGCCGCGATCGCAGGCCGGGTCGCGTTCTACCCGGACAAGGCCGAGATCACGGTCGGTTAGCGGCTGCGCACCAGGTAGCGCCGCTCGGCGTAGGCCAGGTCGTCGCGCCACAGCCGGGTCGCGGCGTACCGCATCACCGGCGCGAGAAGCGGCGCCGCGTACACGCCGTAGCCGAAATTGGGCCGGTCGGAGTGGGCGACCACGGCCTCGATCACCGCGGTGCGGGGCCTGCCGTCGGGCCCCGGACCCACCGGCGTTGCATGGGTTTCGACGACGCTGCCTGCGCCCTCGCCGTCGACGATGCGCATCACGATGGTGCGCGGGCCCGGCGCGGTGAACTCGGCGATCACCGGGACGCCGAGGCGGCCGATCCGGAACGTGACCGCCACCAGGAAGCGGTCTGCCTGCTCGGTGACCTCACCCTCGGCGGGCGGCGCGCTGAGCACGTCGAGCCGGGTGAACGAGTACGGGTGGAACCACGCGCCGTGCCAGGGGTCGAGCCGGTTGGCGATGATGTCGGCCGGCTCGCACACCCCCTCGAGCCGGGTGACGGCGTGCAGATAGGGCGCCGGTGGCCGCACCGGGATCAACGGCGCATCGGTGGGCTGTTCACCGCCGACGGCGTCCAGCCGGACCCAGACCAGCACCCCGTCGTCGTGAGCGGGGTAGGGCTTCCAACCGAATTCGCGGCGGTCACCGCCCAGCCGCAGGCCGTGCCAGGGGCACACCAGCGCACCGCAGTCCACGGTGCCGGTGGCGAGCTCGGCACCCAGGTGCGGGCAGCTGCCCGGTCCCACGCGCAGCTCGCCGGCGGCACCGCGCCACGCCACGATCTCCACGCCACCGACCGAGGTCCCCAGGGGTGTGCCGCCGATGTCGTCACTGGCGGCGAACGCGAACCAGTTGCCGGTGGGCCTGGCCTGCGCCCGGACCAGGGCGCGGTCGATGACGGCCGGCTGCGCGTCACGGTAGGTGGGCTCCTGTCGGGCCCACGAGATCTTCGGCAGCACCTCGAACGGGACCACCTTGTCCCACTTGGCTTTCAGGTCGGTGAGCCGGCTCATGACGCGGCCTGCTCCGCCCGTGCCACCAGCCGGCTCAGCGTGGGGGACCGGCCTTCGGTCGGCACCGTCACCAGGGCGTGGCCGGCGATGCCGAAGCCCTGCAGCAGTTGGTTGGCCGCGGCCCAGCCGGTGGTGGCGGCCCGCTCCATCAGCGCGACGGGCAGGTCGATCCGGATGCCGTCACCGGCCAGCGCCAATCCGTCGGTCGGGGTCGCCACGCCGGGCCTGCGGTCGAAGTCGCCCGGTGCGAACCGCGGGCAGTCCTGCCTGCGCAGCACCAGTTCGCCGACGATGCGGGCGTCCCGGGTCTCCGGATACAGCTCGTGCAACCGGGCCAGCAGCCGCCCGGGCAGCTCGTCGGCGGGTCCGACGGCGGCGTAGGAATGCAGTTCGACCACCGAACCACCGGTGCGCCCCGCCCATTCGGCGGCCTGGCGTTCGTAGCGTTCCAGCACACTGACATTGTCCAACGGCGGACGGCCGCCCGTGCCGAGAAAGGCCGGCCGGTCGGGGTGCACCGGCCGGTCGAGCCACAGCCGCTGCACCACGAACGGCGGTGCGGTGCCCAGCGCGTCCACCCGGGCCCGCCAGTCGGCGTCGCCGAGCGCGGGGGATTGTTCCACGATGCGGCGCAGCCCCGTCACGTCGGTGGCCAGCACCACGCCGTCCGCGTCCAGCGTCGCGCCCGAGTCGCAGCGCACCTGGAACGCCTGTGCCCCAGTGGTTTTCGCCACCTCGCTCACCGAGACGCCGGTGTGGAAACGCACACCGAGCCCCTCGAGCCGCGCGCGCATCGGCTGCCACAGCGCTTCGTCGAAGTTCGCGTTCGCCACGTCGAAGACCAGGCCCTCGCTGGAGCCGAGGAAGTAGATGTGGAACATCGTGGCCAGCTCGGCCGCCGACAACTCCTCGGGCAGCGCGAAGAAACTGCGGGAGAACACCTCGAACGCCAGATGCCGGGCGGCCTCCGGGAAGTTGATGTCGCGCAGGAACTTGTCGGCGTCGACGTGGTCCAGGCGGTCGTAGATGTCGGGCACCGACACGGTCGCCAGCGGGCCCGCCGCCCGGCCGTCGACGCGGACCAGGTCGCGCAGCCGGAACGTCGGGCTGCGCAGCGCGAACACCAGAGCGTTCCACGGCGGGCTCTGCGGCAGCCCGCGGAACGTGTCCACCCGGCCCTTGGCGTCGATCAGCGGATAGTCCTCGACCGGCACCAGCATCCGCAGCCCGGGATCGATGCGGCTCAACAGGTGTCGCAGGTTGTAGTACTGGCGGAAGAAGGCGTGGAAGCCGCGGTTCATCGTCACCGGGGTGCCGTCGGGCAGGTCGTCCTCCCATCCGCCGACCCGGCCGCCCAGGTAGGGCTCGCGCTCGACGACCTCCACCTCGATGCCGCGTTCGGCCAGGCCGGTGGCGGCGGCGAGGCCCGCGATGCCCGCGCCCACCACCACGGCGCGCGGGCGGCGCGGCAGGCCGTCGGCGTTGCGGGCCCCCGGCGGGGCCGGGTGCAGCACGCGGCGGGGATCGGTCACGGTGCCACCGCGGTGAAGGTGTGCACGATGTCGCGCTGCCAGCCGGGCATGGTGTCGCTGTCGACGTCACCGAAACCGTTGCGGCGCAGTCTGTCGCGGAACGCCGCGGCGCCGTCGAACTCCATCACGCTGCGCCGCAGGTAGCGGTAGAGCGAGGCGTCGCCGGTGCGCAACCGGCCTGCGGGGATGATCACCGTCCAGCACACCGCGTTCCACACGATGGTGGCCACCCGGGAGTCACGCACCGAGTAGTCGTGCACCGCCAGCGGCGCGCCGGGACGCAGCAGGGTGCGGAACGTCTGCAGCTGCGCGTCGGGGTCGGGCAGGTTGCGGATCAGGTACGCGGCGAAGATGCCGTCGAACGGGCCGTCCACCCCGGCCGCCGCGAGATCCTCGATGCGGCTGTGCACGAAGCGCACCGATGCGGGCCACGTCTTGGCGGTGGCCTCGGCGAGCATGCCCGCCGATCCGTCCACCGCGACGATCTCCGCCTCCGGCGCCACCGACAGCAGTGCCGCGGTCGACAGTCCGGTGCCGCAGCCGGCGTCGAGCAGGCGCAGCCCTGCGCCGTTGCGCGGCAACCGCATTCGCTGCGCGGAGATCCTCAGGTGGTCCTCGTAGCCGGGATTCGCGCCGACCAGGCGGTCGTACGCGGCAGCCCCGGTGTCGAAGGCATCGGGGACGTGGTCGCGACTCAGTCCGGTCACATGGCCTCACTTTCCGCCGTCTCGCGGCGCAGACGCTGACGTTCCCACAGCAGCAGCACCGCGGTCACCATCGAGAACCCGAAGAGGAAGTCCTCCACCGGGATGTCCCACGGGAACCGGATGCCGCTGAAGTGGTCGTCGTGGTAGACGACGATCGGCGCCGACAGTTTGGTCAGCCAGCCGTCGACGGGGATCTGGAAGCCGAGCACGATCGCCATCGACATCCAGTAGGCGGGTCGCCGGAACAGCCCGGTGCGCAGGAAGAGCAGCTCCCAGGCGATCACCAGGAGCACCGACACGACCGCGGGCAGGGTGTAGCCGACGCCGATCACGCGGACTCCGAGGACCGGTCGCGCAGCCGCCGGAACAGTCCGAGGCAGGAGGTGACGGCGTTGTAGGTGAGCAGTCCGCACAGCGGGATCACCAGGAAGAACAGCAGTTCCTCCAGCGGGAGGCTGCCGATGCGGATCCCGGTGACGTAGTCGGGGTTGTAGGTCCAGACCTGCCCGCTGATGGCCAGCACGTCCCAGGTGACGAACACCGCCGCGACGGGCAGCAGCGCCGACGCGGTGCGGCCGATCTGGCGGTACACCCCGGAACCGAAGAACTCCAGCGGCAATGTGATTGCCAGGCAGGCGCCCAGCACCATCAGGTATTGCCAGTGATCCATGGCTACACCTTTACAGGGTTGGCCATCCGCGCGCGCCAGGCCCGCACCAACCCGGCGCCGGCCACCTGCAGCCGCCTGCCGGTGCCGACCGTCGCGCGCTGGGTGAAGATGTCGAAGTCGATCTCCTCGATGCGGTCCAGGATTTCGGAGTACAGCACCTGGGCGGCGCTGACGCAGGGCCGCGAACGGGGCGCCAGCAGTGCGATGCCGCCCTCGGCGTAGTCGTAGATCCGGCGGGCCGCCGCGTGCTGTTCGGCCAGCGCGCTGCGGACCCGGGCGTCGGTGCGCCCGTTGGCCCGGCACCACTGCAGCAGGTCGCGGTCCACCCCGTGCGCGGCGAGTTCGTCGGCGGGCAGGTACACCCTGCCGCGTTCGAGGTCCTCGTTCACGTCGCGCAGGAAGTTGGTCAGCTGGAAGGCCTTGCCGAGCGCGGCGGCGTAGGGCGCGGCGTCCTCACGGGGGCCGACGGTGCCGAGGATCGGCACCATCTGCAGGCCGATCACCTCCGCGGAGCCGTACATGTAGCGGTCCAGCTCGGCGCGGTCCGGATAGTCGGTGACGGTCAGGTCCATCCGCATCGACGCCAGGAAGTCGTCGAACAACTCCCACGCGATGCCGTAGCGGCGCGCGGTGTGCACCACGGCGTCGAGCGCCTTGTCGTCCGGATCGGCGGGCCCGTGCCCGTTCGATTCGGCGGATCCGGCGGTGCCCTTGGTCATCCGGTTGAACAGCCGGGTGGCCAGCCGCTGCAGGTTGTCGGCGCGCTCGCTGATCGGGATCACGGGGTCGAAGTCGTCGAGGATGTCGTCGGCCTGACGGGCGAAGCCGTACAGCGCATGCACGGCCGGCCGCTGCTCGGGCGCCAGCAGCCGGGTGGCCAGGAAGAACGTCCGACCGTGCCGGGCGTTGATCAACCGGCAGCGGCGGTAGGCGTCGCGCAGCGCAGGGTCGTGGACGCCGGCGGCGTCGAGTTCCGAACCGATCATGGCAGCCCGCTCCTCGTTCTCGTCGGCGCCGGACGGGTGACGGCTCCGGTGACCCGGTCGGCGGCCAGCCGACCGGACAGCACAGCGGTGGGGATGCCGACGCCGGGCACCGTCGAGGACCCGGCGAGCACCACGTTGTCGATTCCGCGCACGGTGTTGGCCGGCCGGAACGGGCCGGTCTGGGCGAAGGTGTGCGCCAGCGAGAACGGCGTGCCCGCCACCATCCCGTCGCGCGCCCAGTCGTCGGGGTTCACCACGTGCAGCAGTTGCAGGTCGCTACCGACGCCGGGCAGCCTCGCCTGCACCGTGGCCAGCATCTGCTCGGTGTAGGCGGCGCCGGTGCGCGCCCAGTCCACCGTGCCGACAGCGGTGTTGGGTGCGGGGGCCAGCACGTAGAGCAGGTCGCGCCCGGCGGGGGCGAGGCCGGCGTCGCCCGCGCTGGGCCGGGTGACCAACAGCGACGGGTCGCCCATCACGCGGCCGTCGTCGATGATGTCGCGGAACGTCTGCTCCCAGGCGCCGCCGAACAGGATGTTGTGGTGGCCGACGCTCTCGTCCACGGTGCTGCAGCCGACGTGCGCGACCACGGCAGAGGGAGCGGGCCGGATCGGCAGCAGGCGGCGTGGGGTACGGCCCAGCATCCGGTAGGTGGCGGGCAGCTCGGTGGTCAGCACCACCGCGTCGGCCGCGAATCGCTGTCCGTTGTCGGTGTGCACTGCGATCACCCGGCCGCCGCGCTGCTCCAACTCCGACACCGTTGCGCCGTAGTGGAATTCGACACCCGCGTCGGCGGCCGCGGCTGCCATCGCCGACGGCACGGCCCGCATGCCGCCGCGCGGGAAGTAGACCCCGGCGACGGTGTCCATGTAGGCGATGACGGCGTAGGCCGCCAGCGCGCGGTCCGGCGGCACCCCGGCGTAGAGCGCCTGGAAGGTGAAGATCCGGCGCAACCGCTCGTCGGCAATGAAGCGGCGGATCACCTTGTCCCACCGTCGGAAGCCGCCGATCGCCGCCAGTCGGGCCAGCTGCGGCGTCAGCAGCGACAGCGGCGAATCGAAGTTCGACCCGATGAAGCCGTCGAACTCCACCTTGTACAGCCGCGTCAGCCACTCGCGGAGCTCGGTGTAGCCGCGGGCGGCCTCGCCGCCGGCGAAACGCTCGATCTCGGCGGTCATCGCCGCCGGGTCGGTGTGCACGTCCAGCCCGGTGCCGTCGGCGAACGAGGCGTGATAGGCCGGGTTTACCGGCAGCAGCTCGACGCGGTCGGCCAGCGACTCGCCGACCGCGGCGAACGCCTCGTCCAGGATGTCCGGCATCGTCAGCACCGTCGGGCCGGTGTCGATGGCGTAGCCGTCGATGTCCAGGCGGCCCATCCGGCCGCCGGGGAAGGTCTCGCGTTCGAGCACGGTGACCGTACGGCCCCGGCCGGCGAGCTGCAGGGCGGCCGACAGCCCCGACAGGCCTGCGCC
The DNA here is from genome assembly GCF_040674075.1 of Mycobacterium sp. NPDC050551. Classification (NCBI taxonomy): domain Bacteria; kingdom Bacillati; phylum Actinomycetota; class Actinomycetes; order Mycobacteriales; family Mycobacteriaceae; genus Mycobacterium; species Mycobacterium sp. NPDC050551. The sequence continues at coordinate 235,656 of NZ_JBFARC010000006.1, forward strand.
GACCACCACAACGCGGTCGGTGTTGCCCTCGACTGTGCGCATCAACCAGCTCCTGCCTGAGTGTCCGTCATGCCGCCCGCCGCGTGCAGACCGCGGCCATCTCGACCAGCGCGGCGCGCACGGTGGCGTCGAGCCGGCTGGCGTGTACGCGCTCGAGCGCGTGGGTGAGTTTGCGATCGATCAGCTGCTCGATCCACTGCACGGCGCCGGTGGCGGCGATGAGCGCCCGCCACCGCATGATGTCGGCGTCGCTCAGCTCGCGCTCGGCCATCAGCTCGTCGAGCTGGCGCCGCGCACCCGCGTCGGCCAGGTGGTGGGCGGCCATCACCACGCTGGTGGCCTTGTGCTCGGACAGGTCGCCGCCGGCCGGTTTCCCGGTCACCGAGGGCGCGCCGAAGATGCCCAGCAGATCGTCGCGCAACTGGAACGCCTCGCCGACGGCCGCGCCGTAGCGGCCGAGCAGTGCCACCGTCTCCTCCGGGCAGCCGGCGAGTGCGCCGCCGATCTCGAGCGGGCGGCGCACCGTGTAGTTACCGGACTTGCGCCGCGCGACATCCAACACGGCCTCCAGTGTCGGCCGTCCACCGGCGTCGTTGACCAGATCCGCAAACTGCCCGACCGCGAGTTCGGTGCGCATCGCGTCGTACCGCGGCCAGGCCCGGGCCAGGGCCGTCGCGCCCAGCCCGCTCTCGCGCATCATCTGCGCCGCCCACACCAGGCACAGGTCGCCGAGCAGCACCGCCGCCGAGGCGCCGAACCGGTCGGCCGACCCGGCCAGGCCGCGCTCGCGGTGCCAGTCGGCGAATCGCACGTGTGCCGACGGCAGCCCGCGCCGCATCGGCGAATCGTCCATCACATCGTCCTGCAGCAGGGCGAAGGTGTGCAGCAGCTCGAAGCTGGCGGCCGCGCGCAGCGCGGCGTCGTCGGGCGCGGCGCCGCTCAGCCAGCCCAGGTACATGAAGGTGGAGCGCAGGCACTTGCCGTCGCTGACGAAGTCGGCGAGTACGGCGGGAGCGATGTCCACTCCGGTGGCCCGCAGGTCGGCGGTGCACCGGTCGGCGACGAACCCGGTGACCGCCCTGAGCACCGCTGCGCGCACGTCGCTGCGCCAGACCTCGAACGATGCGCCGGAATTCCCGTTGGGCGGCGCTACCGCGATGGTCTGCACGGCGGACGCCAACGTGCGATCGCCGACACCACTCACCCCGACCCTTTCGACACGCGAACCGATACCCACTTCAAACTAGGGTGGACTGGACATACCCCCCACCCCAGCGGCCCAATCCGGGCCGGATGTCATCAACACGTCACACTGGAATCCCTGCGGAAACCGGGATGGAGCGGCCGCGTGGACACACACCGATCGGTGCGCCGCAGCGTGTCCTTCGACGGTCCCGCCAGCCCCGCGCTCACGCTGACGCCGCTGCGCCGCGGCCGGTACGACCCGTGTTTCCTCAACGCCGCGGACGGCGCCATCTGGCGGACCAGCCTGATGCCGTCCGGACCGGTGACGGCGCGCATCATCCGCGCGGCTCCCGACGCCGTCGACTGCGAGGCGTGGGGCGCCGGTGCGGCGGAGTTCCTCGAGGGGTTGCCCGCGCTGCTGGGCGCCGAGGACGACTGCTCCGACTTCGCACCGGAGGAACCGACCATCGCCGCTGCCCACCGCCGCGTGCCGCACCTGCGGCTGGCTCGCACCGGGCGGGTGCTCGAGGCGTTGATCCCCGCCGTGCTCGAGCAGCGGGTGCAGGGCATCGACGCGTTCCGCGCCTGGCGGCAGTTGGTGACCCGATACGGCTCGGCCGCGCCGGGGCCCGCGCCCGAGCGGATGCGGGTGCCGCCGCCCGCCGAGGTTTGGCGGCTGATCCCGTCGTGGGTGTTCCACCGGGCCAACGTCGACCCGCGCCGCGCCCGCACGGTGGTGCTGTGCGCGCAACGGGCCGACGCGCTGGAACGGTTGGCGACCAAGCCCGCCGAGCAGGCCAAGGCCGCGATGATGTCGTTGCCGGGCGTCGGCGAGTGGACGGTCGCCGAGACCGCCCAGCGGGCCTTCGGCGACGCCGACGCCCTCTCGGTGGGCGACTATCACGTGGCCAAGATGGTCGGCTGGAGCCTGCTCGGGCATCCGATCGACGACCCGGAGATGGTCGCGCTGCTCGAGCCGCTGCGGCCGCACCGGCACCGCGCCGTCCGGCTGCTCGAGGTCAGCGGACTCGCCCGCAATCCGCGGTTCGGTGCGCGGATGGCGGTGCCGAATCTGGCCGAAATGTGACGTGGGCACGGCACTGATTACGGTCTGCGACCCACGGGTATGCGAGCACGCGACGACTTGATCACGCGCAAAGGAGCTATCAATGACTCAGTTCACTGTTCCCGGCATGACCGACAAAGAGGGCGCCAAGGTCGCCGAGATCCTGCAGAAGCAGCTCAGCCGCTACAACGATCTGCACCTGACGCTCAAGCACGTCCACTGGAACGTGGTCGGACCGAACTTCATCGGTGTGCACGAGATGATCGACCCGCAGGTCGAACTGGTGCGCGGCTACGCCGACGAGGTGGCCGAGCGCATCGCGACGCTCGGCGCAGCCCCGAAGGGCACCCCGGGCGCCATCATCAGCGACCGGTCGTGGGACGACTACTCCCTCGGGCGCGACACCGTCGCCGCCCACCTCGCCGCGCTCGACCTGGTGTACGACGGCGTCATCGCCGACACCCGCAAGGGCATCGAGGAGACCGAGGAACCCGATCCCATCACCAACGACATGCTGATCGGCCACTCCGCCGAGTTGGAGAAGTTTCAGTGGTTCGTCCGGGCTCACCTGGAGAACGCAGGCGGCAAGCTGACCCACGAGGGTGAGTCCACCGAGAAGGGCGCCGCGAACAGCGCCCGCTCCAACGGCACCAAGTAACAGCTACCGAGGGTCAGGCCCGCGCTCCAGGCGCGGGCCTGATTCGTCTGCTTCCGCTTCCAGGTCGGCGAGGTCGGTCTCGGCGTCGAGCGTGTCGTCGCGGACGGGTCGGTCGGCGAGTTCTTCGTTGCGGCCGAACAGGTACGGGTAGGCCAGCCCGGCGATGGCCGCGCCCACCAGCGGCGCCAGCCAGAACGCCCACAGCTGCGCCGGTGCGCCGTCGCCGTTGAAGAAGGCGACACCGGTGCTGCGGGCAGGGTTGACCGAGGTGTTGGAGATCGGGATCGAGATCAGGTGGATCAGGGTCAGGGTGAGCCCGATCGACAACCCGGCGAAACCGTGCGGCGCCCGGTCGTCGGTCGAGCCGAGGATCACCAGCAGGAAGATGCCCGTCAGCACCACCTCGGCCACGAGTACCGCCCACAGCGAGTAGCCGCCCGGCGAGTGGTCGCCGAATCCGTTGGCCGCCATGTTCCCGGTCGCAGTCCAGTCCGCACGGCCCTGCGCCACGACGTAGATCACCAGACCGGCCACCAGTCCGCCGACCACCTGGGTGATCCAATAAGCAGGCAGCACACGCCATTCCACGCGCCGGGCCAGCGCGGCGCCCAGGGTGACCGCGGGATTGAAATGGCCGCCCGAAATCGTGCCGAAGGCGTACACGCCGGTGAGCACGGTGAGACCGAATGCCAGTGCGACACCGAGGAATCCGATGCCCAGGACGTAGCCGTCGGCGGCGGTGAACTTGGCAGCGAACACTGCGCTGCCGCAGCCGCCGAGCACCAACCAGAACGTCCCGATGAATTCCGCCGCCAGTCGGTGCGACATCGTCGGCTCACGCATGACCTGCCCCCTCGTCGGAGTGACCCCTGTCACAGGGTGGCACGCGACGCCGCCGCGGCGGCACCGTCGTTCTCCGATCGTGTCCCGATAGAGACGTCAGTCCGGCGGCGACGACGACGCCCGCTGCGCTTCGGCGGTCTCCCGGTTCAGCCGCTGAGCCTGGTAGATCGAGACGTTCGTGCGGGTGACGACGAGGTAGGCGATGCCGACGGCGACCATCGCGCAGGGGATCACCGAGAACGAGTCGGTCATCTCGGCCACCATGATCGTCACCGCCAGCGGCGCATGGGCCACGCTGCCGAAGCACGCCATCATGCCCACCACCACGAACACCGCGGGGCTGTCGGGCAGGCCGGGTGCGCCTGCGAGTTCTCCGAGTCGCCAGATCGCCGCGCCGACGAACGCGCCGATGACGATGCCGGGCCCGAAGATGCCGCCGGAGCCGCCCGTTCCGATGGACAGCGAGGTGGCGACGATCTTGGCGAACGGCAGCACCAGCACCACCCACAGCGGGATCGCCATCAGCGTGTCGGTGGCGGCGGCCTTCTGCGCCCAGCCGTAGCCGCTGGCCAGCACCTGCGGTAGCAGCAGGGCCAGCAGGCCGACCGCGAGTCCGCCGATCGCCGGCTTGATCACCTTGCCGCCCGGCAGTTTCGCCGTCAGCGCCACGGTGCCGTAGAAGATGCGGGCGTACAGCAGGCCCACCGCCGCGGCGACCAGGCCGAGCAGTACGAACCACAGCAGGGTCAGCGGCTGGTCGAACCGGAAATCGGCTGCCAGGGAACCGAACAACGGTTCGAAGCCGAGGATCGATCCCAGCACGGCGTACGCGGTGGCCGAGGTGATGAAGCCGGGCACCAGCGCTCTGTAGTCGAAGTCCTCGCGGTAGACGATCGACGCGGCGAGCACCGCCCCGCCCAGCGGCGCGCCGAAGATGGCGCCGATCCCCGCGCCGATGCCCAGCGACACCGCGATGCGGCCGTCCTCGTAGGACAGGTCGAGCCGGCGCGCCAGGATGGACCCGAAGCCGGCCGAGATCTGCGCGGCCGGGCCCTCGCGGCCACCGGAGCCACCCGAGCCGATGGTGAGCGCGCTGGTGATGGTCTTCACCACGATGGCGCGGGTGCGGATGCTGCGCGGGTCGGTGTGCACCGCCTCGATCGCGCTGTCGGTGCCGTGGCCCTCGGCCTCCGGCGCGAACTTCGCGACCAGCCAGGCCGAGACGAGCGCGCCGCCGCAGACGATCAGCGGGATCGCCCAGGGCCTCTCGAATCCCGTTGATCCCGGGTCCCCGCCGTCCTCGCCGTCGGGTCTGGGGATGTGGTAGCCGCCGAGTTCACCGAGCAGGAACCGGCCGGCGTAGTCCAGGGCGAGGTAGAACACCACCGCGCCGAGGCCGGCGATGACGCCGATGGACAGCCCGAGGATCAGCCACTTGCGCAGGTATCCCGAGCCGCGGATGAAACCGCCGAGCCCGCCGGTGGTGCCGTGGGCATCGGACATGGTGCGGATGCTAGCCGAGCGGCAACGTCAGCGATAGGCGGTGTAGTGGGCGGTGAGCGCCTGGCGGCCGTCCGCCCCGACGGCTTGCGCCGAGGCGGTGCCGGTGCTCCGGCCCACGCGCAATGCCGTTGCCTCGTAGCGGGATTGGTCACCGGCGAGCAGCCGCCGCAGATAGTTGACCCGCAGCGATCCGGTGCGTAGCGGCGAATCGGCCGTGGCATTGATCGCGGCGTTGGCCACGAGTTCGAGCCCGGTGGCCGCGACGCCGCCGTGCACCACGCCGAGGCTGTTGTTGAGCACCGGGTCGGCGGCCTGGCGCAGTTCGGCCGGACCGGGGCCGGGCCGCACGGCCATCATGTCGGCCAGTCCGGTCCTGGGCTCGTGGTGGGCAGGGTCGGACGGGAAGTCGGTGAACTCCGCCGCGACGATGTAGAACGACCGCACCGTGCCGGTGCCGATGACGGTGCCGCGGTGGGTGAACTCGGCCAGCGCCAGCGCCGTAAGGGTCTTGTGGGCGAACGGACGGGCGTGGGCCACCACCGGGTCGTCGTGACCGGCGATGAGGTCGACCGCCTCGGGAACGAGCTCCAGCGACAGTTCGGTGGTCAGGGTCCATTCGTCGTCGCCCTTGCGGATGTGGTTGGCCAGTCCGCCGACGTGGTCGAGCAGCATCGCCAGCGGCGCCACGGTTGGCGCGCCTGTCAGGGGGTTGACCAGGCCCGCGACCGGGATCGTCGCCACGACGCGGTTGCCGGTGCCCTCGTGGGTCTCGATCCCGAACCGGCCGATGGGGGTGTTGAGCGGGTGTGACATCGCAACCAAGTGTGCAGGGTCACCGCCGGGCCCGCGTGACGGAGTCGACTCTAAGAATCTGACTAGGCTTTCGCGCAAAGGGTGGAATGCCTGAAGCTGCAGCAAAGAGGCCATCGCGAATTCCTGTAGCAAACTGTATCGGCCGGACAGCAACCAGGGTGGCCACGGACGCCCGGTTGGGTGGGGCGCGCCGGTGCGGCCAAAGGTGGCGTAGGGCAACGGCATTCGTGAGCATGGCGGCGGGACGTTCCGCGGGCCGGCAACCCGGCCGGCGAGTATAGTTAGGTCAGACTAAGTTGGCATGTCAGGCGGTGTTTGTCCTATCGTTTTCTCCCATTGAGGCGATGGGGAAAAAGGCCGCTGTTCAGTGCTGCACGGACGACCTCCTCCGCCAACCGGCCAGGCCGTCTCCGACGGCCGTCAACGGTGCACTTCGTGTAGGCGTGAGAGTAAGGGTCAGGTGGGAATGGCGCCCAGGAAACAAGGGCTGTACAACCCCGCGTTCGAGCACGATTCGTGCGGCGTGGCGATGGTCGCCGACATCCACGGTCGTCGCAGCCGCGACATCGTCGACAACGCCATCACGGCGCTGCTGAACCTGGAGCACCGCGGTGCCCAGGGCGCCGAACCGAACACCGGTGACGGCGCGGGCATCCTGCTGCAGGTGCCCGACGACTTCCTGCGCGCGGTGGTGGAATTCGACCTGCCGCCCGCGGGCAGCTACGCGACCGGCATCGCCTTCCTGCCGCAGTCGTCCAAGGACGCCGCCGTGGCATGCGAGGCGGTGGAGAAGATCGCCGAGGCCGAGGGCCTGCAGGTGATCGGCTGGCGCGACGTGCCAACCGACGACAGCTCGCTGGGCGCGCTGGCCCGCGACGCGATGCCGACCTTCCGGCAGGTGTTCATCTCCGGCGCCGAGGGCATGGACCTCGAGCGCCGCGCATACGTGGTGCGCAAGCGCGCCGAGCACGAGCTCGGCACCAAGGGCCCCGGCCAGGACGGCCCGGGACGCGAAACTGTCTACTTCCCAAGCCTTTCCGGGCAGACCTTCGTCTACAAGGGGATGCTGACCACCCCGCAGCTCAAGGCGTTCTACCTCGACCTGCAGGACGACCGGCTGACCAGTGCGCTGGGCATCGTGCACTCGCGGTTCTCCACCAACACCTTCCCGTCGTGGCCGCTGGCACACCCGTTCCGCCGGGTCGCCCACAACGGCGAGATCAACACCGTCACCGGCAACGAGAACTGGATGCGGGCGCGCGAGGCGCTGATCAAGACCGACGTCTTCGGATCCGAGCAGGACCTCGACAAGATCACCCCGGTCTGCACGCCCGGCGCGTCGGACACCGCGCGCTTCGACGAGGTGCTGGAACTCCTGCATCTCGGCGGCCGCAGCCTGCCGCACGCCGTGCTGATGATGATCCCCGAGGCGTGGGAACGTCACGAGTCGATGGACCCCGCCCAGCGGGCGTTCTACGAGTACCACTCGTCGCTGATGGAGCCGTGGGACGGACCGGCGTCGGTGTGCTTCACCGACGGCACCGTGATCGGCGCGGTGCTCGACCGCAACGGCCTGCGCCCGTCGCGTATCTGGGTCACCGAGGACGGCCTGGTCGTGATGGCGTCCGAGGCCGGCGTGCTGAACCTCGACCCGTCCACCGTCGTGAAGAAGATGCGCCTGCAGCCCGGCCGGATGTTCCTGGTCGACACCGCCCAGGGCCGCATCGTCGACGACGAGGAGATCAAGGCCGAACTGGCCGCCGAGCATCCCTACCAGGAATGGCTGGACAACGGCCTGTTCCGGCTCGACGAACTGCCGCCCGGCGACTACGTCCGGATGCCCCACCACCGGGTGGTGCTGCGGCAGCAGATCTTCGGCTTCACCTACGAGGAGCTCAACCTGCTGGTGGCGCCGATGGCGCGCAACGGCGCCGAGGCCCTCGGCTCGATGGGCACCGACACCCCGATCGCAGTGCTCTCGCAGCGGTCGCGGATGCTCTACGACTACTTCCAGCAGCTGTTCGCCCAGGTGACGAACCCACCGCTGGACGCCATCCGCGAAGAGGTGGTGACCAGCCTCCAGGGCACCGTCGGCCCCGAGGGCGACCTGCTCAACCCGGACAGCGAGTCGTGCAGGCAGATCGTGCTGCCCCAGCCGATCCTGCGCAACGCCGAGCTGTCGAAGCTGATGTGCGTCGACCCCGACCACGAGATCCGCGGCAACAAGCACGGGATGCGCGCCGCGGTGATCCGCTGCCTGTACCCGGTGAACCGCGGCGGCCAGGGGCTCAAGGAGGCGCTGGACAACGTGCGGGCCAAGGTGTCCGCGGCGATCCGCGACGGCGCCCGCATCATCGTGCTGTCCGACCGCGAGTCCGACGAACAGCTGGCTCCGATCCCGTCGCTGCTGAGCGTCTCGGCGGTGCACCATCACCTGGTGCGTGACCGCACCCGGACCAAGGTCGGTCTGGTGGTCGAGGCGGGTGACGCCCGCGAGGTGCACCACATGGCCGCCCTGTGCGGGTTCGGCGCCGCTGCCATCAACCCGTACATGGCGTTCGAGTCGATCGAGGACATGGTCGACCGCGGCGTGATCGCCGGCATCACCAGCGACCAGGCCAAGGCCAACTACGTCAAGGCCGCGGGCAAGGGCGTGCTGAAGGTGATGTCGAAGATGGGCATCTCCACGCTGGCGTCCTACACCGGCGCTCAGCTGTTCCAGGCCATCGGCATCTCCCAGCAGGTGCTCGACGAGTACTTCACCGGGCTGAACTGCCCGACCGGCGGCATCGACCTCGAGGACATCGCCACCGACGTCGCCGCCCGGCACGCGCTGGCCTACCTGGACCGTCCCGACGAGCGCGCGCACCGCGAACTCGAGGTGGGCGGCGAGTACCAGTGGCGCCGCGAGGGCGAATACCACCTGTTCAACCCGGACACGGTGTTCAAGCTGCAGCACTCCACCCGCACCGGCCAGTTCTCCATCTTCAAGGAGTACACCGGCCTGATCGACGATCAGAGCAAGCGGATGGCGTCGCTGCGCGGCCTGCTGAAGTTCCGCAGCGGACTGCGGCCCCCGGTGCCGATCGACGAGGTGGAACCTGCGACGGAGATCGTCAAGCGGTTCTCCACGGGCGCGATGAGCTACGGCTCGATCTCGGCCGAGGCCCACGAGACGCTGGCGATCGCGATGAACCGGCTCGGCGGCCGGTCGAACTCGGGCGAGGGCGGCGAAGCCGTCAGCCGTTTCGACCGCGACCCGAACGGCGACTGGCGGCGCAGCGCCATCAAGCAGGTGGCGTCGGGCCGGTTCGGCGTCACCAGCCACTACCTGTCCAACTGCACCGACATCCAGATCAAGATGGCCCAGGGCGCGAAACCCGGTGAGGGCGGACAGCTTCCGGGTCACAAGGTGTACCCGTGGGTGGCCGAGGTGCGCCATTCGACGCCGGGCGTCGGGCTGATCTCGCCGCCGCCGCACCACGACATCTACTCGATCGAGGATCTGGCGCAGCTGATCCACGACCTGAAGAACGCCAACCCGCAGGCCCGCGTGCACGTGAAGCTGGTGTCGGAGAACGGCGTCGGCACCGTGGCGGCGGGCGTGTCCAAGGCGCACGCCGACGTGGTGCTGATCTCGGGTCACGACGGCGGCACCGGCGCGACCCCGCTGACGTCGCAGAAGCACGCGGGCGCCCCGTGGGAGCTCGGCCTGGCCGAGACCCAGCAGACGCTGCTGCTCAACGGACTTCGCGACCGGATCGTGGTGCAGGTCGACGGCCAGCTCAAGACCGGCCGCGACGTCGTCGTCGCCGCACTGCTGGGCGCCGAGGAGTTCGGCTTCGCGACCGCACCCCTGGTGGTGGCCGGCTGCATCATGATGCGGGTCTGCCACCTCGACACCTGCCCCGTCGGCGTGGCCACCCAGAACCCGGTGCTGCGCAAGCGGTTCAACGCCAAGCCGGAGTTCGTGGAGAACTTCTTCATGTTCATCGCCGAAGAGGTCCGCGAGCTGATGGCGGAGTTGGGCTTCCGCACCGTCAACGACATGGTCGGACAGGTCGGCGCGCTGGACACCACGCAGGCCGCCGAGCACTGGAAGGCCTACAAGCTGGACCTGTCGCCGGTGCTGCACGAGCCGGAGTCGGCGTTCATGAACCAGGACCTGTACTGCAGTTCGCGTCAGGACCACGGCCTGGACAAGGCGCTCGATCAGCAGCTCATCGTGATGAGCCGGGAGGCACTCGATTCCGGCAAGCCGGTGCGGTTCAACACCACCATCGCGAACGTGAACCGCACGGTGGGCACGATGCTCGGCCATGAGCTGACCAAAGCCTATGGCGGGCAGGGGCTTCCCGACGGCACGATCGACATCACCTTCGACGGCTCGGCGGGCAACAGCTTCGGGGCGTTCGTGCCGCGCGGCATCACGCTGCGCGTCTACGGTGACGCCAACGACTACGTCGGCAAGGGACTGTCCGGCGGGCAGGTCGTGGTGCGTCCACCCGACGACGCGCCTGCCGACTACGTCGCCGAGGACAACATCATCGCGGGCAACGTGATCCTGTTCGGCGCCACCAGCGGCAAGATGTTCCTGCGCGGTCAGGTGGGGGAGCGGTTCGCGGTGCGCAACTCCGGCGCGGAGGCCGTGGTGGAGGGCGTCGGCGATCACGGCTGCGAGTACATGACGGGCGGCAAGGTGCTGATCCTCGGCCCGACCGGGCGCAACTTCGCGGCAGGCATGTCCGGTGGCATCGCCTACGTGCACGACCCGCACGGAAGGCTGCCGGAGAACCTCAACGCCGAGATGGTGGAGCTCGACGGCCTCGACGACGAGGACCGCGAATGGCTGCACGCTGCGGTCCAGGCCCATGTCGACGCCACCGATTCGGCGGTGGGACAGCGGGTCCTGGCGGATTGGAACACGGAATTGGAGAAGTTCGTCAAGGTGATGCCGAAGGACTACAAGCGGGTCCTCGAGGCCATCGCCGAGGCCGAGCGCAAGGGTGTCGACGTGGACGAGGCGATCATGGCGGCCGCAAGTGGCTGATCCGAAGGGCTTCCTCAAGTACACCCATCGCGAGACTCCGCAGCGCCGGCCCGTCGACCTGCGACTGCGCGACTGGAAAGAGGTCTACGAGGACTTCTCCCACGAGACGCTGCAGTCACAGGCCGCACGTTGCATGGACTGCGGTATCCCGTTCTGCCACAACGGCTGCCCGCTGGGGAACCTGATCCCCGAGTGGAACGACCTGGTGTTCCGTGACCGCTGGCGGGAATCCATCGAGCGGCTGCACGCCACCAACAACTTCCCGGAATTCACCGGGCGGCTGTGCCCGGCGCCGTGCGAGGCGTCGTGCGTGCTCGGTATCAACCAGGATCCGGTGACCATCAAGCAGGTCGAGGTCGAGATCATCGACAACGCCTTCGAGAACGGCTGGGTGGTACCGCTTCCGCCCGACCGGCTGACCGGCAAGAAGGTGGCCGTCGTCGGATCGGGGCCGGCCGGCCTGGCCGCCGCACAGCAGCTGACCCGTGCAGGGCACGAGGTAACGGTGCTGGAGCGCGCCGACCGGATCGGCGGCCTGCTGCGGTACGGCATCCCCGAGTTCAAGATGGAGAAGCGCCACATCGACCGCAGGCTGGAGCAGATGCGGGCCGAGGGCACGCAGTTCCGCACCGGCGTCAACGTCGGCGTCGACATCACCGTCGAGCAGTTGCGGGCGGACTTCGACGCGGTGGTGCTTGCGGGCGGCGCGACGGCGTGGCGCGACCTGCCGATCCCCGGTCGCGACCTCGAGGGCATCTACCAGGCCATGGAGTTCCTGCCGTGGGCCAACCGGGTGCAACTGGGTGATCCGGTGGTCGGCGACGACGGCGAACCGCCGATCACCGCCAAGGGCAAGAAGGTGGTCATCATCGGCGGCGGCGACACCGGCGCCGACTGCCTCGGCACGTCGCACCGGCAGGGCGCGGAGACGGTATACCAGTTCGAGATCATGCCCCGGCCGCCGGAGACCAGGGCCGACACCACCCCGTGGCCGACCTACCCGCTGATGTACCGGGTGTCGTCGGCGCACGAGGAGGGCGGCGAGCGGGTGTTCTCCGTCAACACCGAGGAGTTCTGCGGTGAGGACGGCAAGGTCAAGTCACTCAAGGTGCACGAGGTCGAGATGAAGGCCGGCAAGTTCGAGCGGGTCGAGGGATCCGACTTCGAGCTGGAGGCCGACCTGGTGCTGCTGGCGATGGGCTTCGTCGGCCCGGAGAAGGACGGCCTGCTCACCGAATTGAAGGTGGAGCTCACCGACCGGGGCAACGTCGCGCGCGACAAGGACTTCGCGACGTCGGTGCCGGGCGTGTTCGTCGCCGGTGACATGGGTCGCGGGCAGTCGCTGATCGTGTGGGCGATCGCGGAGGGCCGCGCCGCCGCGGCGGGCGTGGACCGTTACCTGATGGGTCAGACGGCGCTGCCCGTTCCGATCGAGCCGACGGCCGCTCCCCAGCGGTAGGGGATGAGCGCGGCGGCTGTGAATGGTCACAGCCGTCACGCCAGTCCCACCAGAAACAGCAGATGATTATTCGGCGCGCCTCCCACCATTTGCCGGCGAAGTGTTTCTAATAAAAGTCTGTGGGTAATGAGGTAAAGTACGACCACGGGTCAGCAATCACGACATCGCAGGAGTGATCACCGTGCACATCAACCCGATCTCGCGATCCCGGGTGAGTCGAATCGCCTGGTCACTGCTCCGTCATCCGGTCAAGAGCCGTGAGTTCCCGGAGAAACAGGAGCGACTGATCACTCCCGACGAGCTACTTCGCTTCGGCGTCTGACCCGCTGTTTCGAGCCTGACGCCCGCCGTCTGCGCGGCGAACGCAGGTTTTGCTTGATCGTTATCGCTTCGTGATCGTCATTGCTGCGGCCCCGGAAACCGGCGGTGACGCCGACCCCTCGCTATTGCTGAGCCGATAGAGCGCGTCAGCCGGTGAGCAGCCCGGAATCCCGGATCGCCTCGGCCAGCGGCTCCAGCACCGCGGTGTCGTACGGCGGCGGTAGATAGATGATGGCCAGATCGAGACCCTCCGCGCCGAGCGCGATGCAGTCCTCGATCAGCGCGCGGTAGTTCCGGTCCTCGCCGAGCCGGACGTGCGCCGAGAGGGTGATCTCCTTGGGGTCGCGGCCGATGTCCTTGCACCGGGCGGCCAGCACATCACGCTTCTGGGCGAACTCCGCCGGCGTACCGCCGACGAAATTCCAGTGGTCGGCGTACTTCGCGGTGATCGGCAGCGTGCGCTTCTCGCCGCTGCCACCGATGCAGATCGGCGGATGGGGCTGCTGCGGGCCCTTCGGCTCGTTACGCGCGTTCTTGAGCTGGTAGTACTTGCCGTCGAACGTCGTCGTCTCCTTGGACAGCAGGCTGGTCAACACCTCACAGGCCTCCTCGAAGCGGTCGAACCGCTCCTTGAGGCTGCCCAGTTCGATGCCGTAGGCGCCGGACTCCTCCTCGTTCCAGCCGGCGCCGATGCCGAGTTCGAGCCGGCCGCCCGAGATGATGTCGAGCGCCGAGGCCATGTTGGCGAGCACGGCGGGATGCCGGTAGTGGATTCCGGTGACGAGCACGCCGACTCGTAGCCGGGTGGTGGCCTGCGCGAGCGCGGTCAGCGTCACCCAGCCTTCGAGGCACGGCCCGGTGGAGTCGGAGAAGATCGGATAGAAGTGGTCGAACGTCCAGCCGGACTCGTAGACGTCGATCCCGTCGGCCACCTGCCAGATCGGCAGCATCTCGGCCCAGGTGGTGTTCTGCGGTGAGGTCTTGAAGGCGAATCGCACGTTGTCCGAGCGTAGTCCCGTCGGCTGTGAGCCGCCGGTCAGTCGGCGAGGGCGTAGCGATCGGCGAACAGCGCGGCCCTCGCCGCCAGCACCGACTCCGGGCTCGGCAGTCCGACCTGGTGCTCGAGCAGGTTGCGGGTGGCGACGACGTCGTGGCCGAGTTCGGCCATGTAACCAGCGATCACGACGTGCTGCGCGGCCATCGACTGCTGCCGGGCCAGCGCCGCGATCACCACGATCTCCTCGGCCAGTTCGTGCTCGGTCATCTCGACGACCCGCGGGGCCAGTGCGACGCCGACGAGGTGGCCGCCGAACGTGACGGTGGCGGACACGCTGTCGTGCGGGTTGCTCGCCGTGAACAGCAGCGGCCGGCCGTCGGTTTCGCCGTCCACATCACCCCCTCGTCTCCCGATCGAGCGTATGGCAGCCCCGGCCGCCCCCTGCGCGGCAGTTTCGTGCGCCGGGAGCGGCGGGCACACTGGAGGCATGGATCCGGTGACCGCCCTGCGCCAGATTGCGTACTACAAAGACCGGGCCCGGGAGGACTCCCGGCGGGTGATGGCCTACCGGAACGCCGCCGACATCGTCGAGCGGCTGACCGACGCGGAGCGCGAGCGGCACGGCACCGCCAACAGCTGGCAGTCGCTGCCCGGCGTCGGTCCCAAGACCGCCAAGGTGATCGCCCAGGCCTGGGCGGGTCGCGAACCCGACGCCCTTGTCGAATTGCGGGACAACGCAGCCGATCTCGGGGGTGGCGAGATCAGGGCCGCGCTACGCGGTGACCTGCACGTGCACTCCAACTGGTCGGACGGGTCAGCGCCGATCGAGGAGATGATGCTGGCCGCCCGCGACCTCGGACACGAATACTGCGCGCTCACCGATCACTCGCCGAGGCTGACCATCGCCAACGGGCTGTCGCCGGACCGGCTGCGCAAACAGCTCGACGTCATCGACGAACTCCGCGAACGTGTTGCGCCGCTTCGGATCCTCACCGGCATCGAGGTCGACATCCTCGAAGACGGTTCCCTCGACCAGGAGCCGGAGCTGCTCGAGCGCCTCGACGTGGTGGTCGCCAGCGTGCATTCGAAGCTCGCGATGGACGCGCCGTCCATGACGCGCCGGATGATCAAGGCGGTGTCCAACCCGCACGCCGACGTGCTCGGGCACTGCACCGGCCGGCTGGTCACCGGGGGTCGCGGCGTGCGTCCCGAGTCGAAGTTCGACGCCGAGAAGGTGTTCACCGCATGCCTGGAGAACGGCACCGCCGTCGAGATCAACTCCCGCCCCGAACGCCGTGACCCGCCCACCCGGCTGCTCGAGCTCGCCTTCGACATCGGTTGCCTGTTCTCCATCGACACCGACTCCCACGCTCCCGGCCAGCTCGACTTCCTCGGCTACGGCGCGCAGCGCGCGCTCGATGCCGGGGTTCCGGCGGAACGCATCGTCAACACGTGGTCGGCCGACGACCTGCTGGAGTGGACCACCAGCTGAGTGCCGAACTCCGCATTCAGTCCGGTAGGTGCGGCACCTCGAGGCCGGGATCGCGCCCGACGAGCACACCCCGGGTGAGCGCGGCGTTGCCGTACCGGGTGCGGACCTTGTCCATCGCGCTGTCCAGGGCGATCGGGTCGGCGGCCGCACCGAACGGCAACTCCAGCTGCTGCGCGCCGGCGGCGTCGATGTTCGTCACCGCGAACCCCACCAGCGTCAGCCCGCGTTCGGCGGTCAGCGGCGCCGCGGCGGCGACGAGCTCCCGTGCCGCTGCGAGCACGGCCTCGGTGGACGCCGTCGCCCGCGGCATCGTCAGCGAGCGGGTGGCGCGGCCGAAGTCGTCGAACCGCAGCCGCAGCACCACCGTGCGGCCGGTGCGGTCCGCCCTGCGCATCCGGCGGGTGATGCGATCGACGAGATTGACCACGACGGCATCGACCTCGGCGGCCGACATGGTGTTGCCCGCCCGACCGAGCGCCCGCTGCGCGCCCACCGAGCGGCGCCGCACGCCCGTCACCACCCGGCGCCGGTCGATGTTGCGCGACAGCGCGTAGAGCTGGCGGCCCATCGCCCCACCGACCATCGACCCGAGGGTGGCTTCGTTCAGCTCGGCGACGTCGGCCACCGTCTGGATGCCGTGCGCGTGCAGCTTCTCGGCGGTCTTCGCACCGACCCCCCACAGCCGGCGCACCGGCAGCGGATGCAGGAACGCCAACTCCCGGTCGGGCGGCACCAGCAGCAGGCCGTCCGGCTTGGCCTCCTGGCTCGCCACCTTGGCGAGGAACTTGGTGCGCGCGATGCCGACGGTGATGGGCAGCCCGACCTCGTCACGCACCCGGTCCCGCAGCCGCGCGCCGATCTGCACCGGCGTGCCCGACACCCGGCCCAGCCCGCCTACGTCGAGGAACGCCTCGTCGACCGAGAGCGGCTCGACCAGCGGGGTGGTGTCCCGGAACACCGCGAACACGTCGTCGCTGGCCTGCGAGTACGCCGACATCCGGGGCGGCACCACCACCGCGTGAGGGCACAGCCGGCGGGCCTGGTGGCCGCCCATCGCGGTGCGCACCCCGTAGGCCTTGGCCTCGTAGCTCGCCGCGAGCACGACCCCGCCGCCGACGAGCACGGGCCGACCACGTAGCGCGGGGTCGTCACGCTGCTCGACCGATGCGTAGAACGAGTCGAGATCGGCGTGCATGATGGTCGCCGCGCCGCTTCGACTCGCCGCGCCGCTTCGCTCCTGCCCGCCGGACACGAACACATGTTCGCATGAGGGTCCGACGCGTCAGCCGCATTCTCCGTAGACGGCGCAGGTCCACACGTGCACCAGTGAATCGAGCACCCGCTCGGTCGGGATCGCCGGCGTCTCCTGGGCGAACGCCGCCAGCAGGGTGCGTTCGTTCATCAGGTTCAGCGCGGTGGCGATGTCGCGCGCCGGGATGGTGTTCGGCGCGGCGTTGCGGTTGCGCTCGGCCTCGATGGTGGCCGCGGTGAAGTCGATCCACTTCTGCATGAATGTCGAGAACACGCCGCGGATCTCGGCGTTGTCAGAGCTGGACGCCGCAACGGTCACGCCGCGGTGCGCGCCGAAGGTGTCGAAGAAGACCTTGATGCCGGGCCGCCAGACGTCGCGGCCGTCGGGCGCCTGCGCCGCGGATGCCTCCAGTGCGGTGTCGGCCTCCCGGATCACCCGTTCCCACAGCGTGAGCAGCACCGCTTCTTTCGAGGGGAAGTAGAAGTAGAAGGTGGGTCGGGAGATGCCTGCGCCCCTGGCGAGGTCGTCGACCGAGATCCCGGCGAACCCGCGCTCGTCGAGCAGCCGTTCAGCGGTCGCCAGGATGGCCTGCTCACGGTCGTCACCCGAGGGGCGAGCGGGGCGGCGGCCACGCGATGCGCGGGCCTGGCTGGCGGTGGTCACTACGGTGACTTTACACGGTGTCGACAATTCTCGACACACTGTTGACCAACTCAACACTGTGTTGATACCTTGACACCATGACCGAATTTGTCGACGTTGTCATCGTGGGAGCCGGCATCTCCGGCATCAGCGCGGCCTGGCATCTGCAGAACCAGAACCCCGGTAAGAGCTACGCGATCCTCGAGCGTCGGGAGAGGCTCGGCGGCACCTGGGATCTGTTCAAGTACCCAGGCATCCGTTCGGACTCCGACATGTACACCCTCGGATTCCACTTCAAGCCATGGGCGACCGACCAGATGATCGCCGACGGCCCCTCGATCTGGAACTACCTGAACGAGGCCGCCACCGAGAACGGCATCGACAAGCACATGCGGTACGGCCACAAGGTCGTCGCCGCCAACTGGTCGGATGACGACAGCCGGTGGGAGCTCACCATCGAGCGCGGCGGCGAGCAGATCGAGCTGCACGCCGGCTTCCTGTGGGCCTGCAGCGGCTACTACAACTACGACGAGGGCTTCTCCCCGGAGTTCCCCGGCGTCGACGAGTTCGGCGGCACGGTCGTGCACCCCCAGCACTGGCCGGAGGATCTGGACTACCAGGGCAAGAAGGTCGTCGTGATCGGCAGCGGCGCCACCGCCATCACCCTGATCCCCGCGCTGATCGACAACGGCGCCGGTCACGTCACGATGCTGCAGCGCACACCCACCTACATCGGGTCGCTGCCCGACAAGGATCCGTTCGCCAAGCGGGCCTACCGGCTGCTTCCGGAGAAGCCGGCCTACACCGCGGTGCGCTGGAAGGCGATCCTGCAGGCCACGGCGCAGTACCAGCTCGCCCGTGCGCTGCCGAACGTGTTCCGGAAGTTGTTGCGCACCATGGCCGAACGGCGCCTGCCCGAGGGCTACGACTACGACAGGCACTTCAGCCCGGACTACAAGCCGTGGGATCAGCGCGTGTGCCTGGCTCCCAACGGCGACATCTTCAAGGCCATCCGCAAGGGCAAGGCCGACGTCGTCACCGATGCCATCGAGACGTTCACCGCCGACGGCATCCTGCTGAAGTCGGGCGAGCGCATCGAGGCCGACATCATCGTCACCGCAACCGGATTGAACGTGCAGTTCTTCGGCGGCGCGAAGGTATCCCGCAACGGCGCACCGCTGGATCTCGCGGACACCGTGGCCTACAAGGGCATGATGCTCTCCGGTGTGCCGAACATGGCGTTCACCTTCGGCTACACCAACGCGTCGTGGACGCTCAAGGCCGACCTGACGTCGGAGTACGTCAGCCGTCTGCTCAGCTTCATGGGCGAGAAGGACTACGTCACCGTCGAACCGCGTGAACCCGGCAGCGATATCGAGCGGTTGCCGTTCGTCGACTTGAGCTCGGGTTACATCAAGCGGGCCCTCGACACGTTGCCGAAGTCGGGTTCCGAGACGCCGTGGCGGCTCAAGCAGAACTACCTGGTCGACCTGCGGGTCATCCGCAACGGCAAGATCGACGACGGCACACTGGAATTCAGCAAGCTGCGGGCGTCCGTCTCGGCCTGACGCCCCCGCGCACGGAAAGCCCCCGGCCTGTGTCGGGGGCTTTTCCGCGCTACGGGCCGACCACCACCACGCCGTCGTCGTCGCTGTAGGCGATGTCGCCGGGCACGAACGTCACACCGCCGAACTCCACGGCCACATCACGCTCGCCCGCACCGGTCTTCGAACTCTTGCGGGGGTTGGTGCCCAGCGCCTTGATCCCGATGTCGAGGGTGCGCAGCACCGCCGCGTCGCGCACCGCGCCGTTGATGATCAGCCCGGCCCAGCCGTTGTCCCGGCCCAGCGCGGCGATGACGTCGCCGACCAGGGCGGTGTGCACCGACCCGTCGCCGTCGATCACCAGGACGCCGCCGTCGCCCGGTTCGGACAGCACCGACTTCAGCAGGGCGTTGTCCTGGAAACAACGCACCGTGGTGATCGGCCCTGCGAATTCTGCCCGGCCGCCGAACTGCCGCAATTGCAGGTCGCAGCTGCGGACGTCGGGGCCGATGTCGTCGACGAGGTCAGCGGTGGCGCGCGGTGCGATGGTCACCCGCCGATTATCTCAGCCCGGTCGAGCGCCGTGGCTCAGTCGTCGTCGGCGTACCGGCGTGCGATCAGCACGAGCAGGATCGCCAGAACGCCTGCGGCGACGGCCGCGGCGACCGGCATCCGGGACACCTCCGCCGACCTCAACGGCATCGGCACCGCGCCCGAGACTGGGTTGGCGGCCGTGGCCACCGTCGACTTCGCTTGAGCGGCAGCCTCTTTGGCCGCGGCGGTGATGTCGGAGGCGGACGGCGTCGGCAGGGCGGGCTCCGGTTGCACCGGGGTCGCGGCAGCCGGTGCGGCCTCAGGGGCAGCGGCCTTCGCCGGCGGCGCTTTCTTCGCGGGGGCCTTCTTCACGGCCTTGGCGGGAGCCTTCTTCGCCGGCGCCTTCTTGGCGGGCGTCTTCTTGGCCGCGGCCTTCTTGGCGGGGGCCTTCTTGGCCGGAGACTTCCTGGTGGGCTGCGCCGGCGGCGGAGCGGGATCAGCTGCGCCCGACGACGGCGGGGGAGCGACCGGTGCGGCGGCGTCCGGGGTCTGATCGGGGCGACCCTGCTGGTCTGCCATTCGGCTGCTCCTTTGCGGTGTCTCTAGCCTCGTGCGCGATCGCGTGGGTGTCGAAGCCGGCAGTGGTGCCCATCATGCCAGGCCGGATCGGCGGTCAACCCGTCACTGCCAGTGCGGCGGCCAGGGCCAGCGCCACGGCCATGATTGCCAACTCGATCAGGGAACGGGTTCGGGACAGTCCGGCCGTCGCGCGGTGCGCTCGTGCCGCCGGGAGCCACCCGGCCCGGTTCCGCCACGCCAGCGCCATCAACGCGGCGGTGACCACGATCTTCGCCGACAGCACGCGACCGTATCCGGTCGAATAGAACGCGTCCCACGAATCCACGGCCGCGACCGCACCGGCGGTCCCGGCCGCCAGCAGCACCGCCACGCAGATCAACGACAGCGCGGAGAACCGCGGCAGCACCCGGGCCCACCGCCCGCGGTGCCCGACCGTGAGGACCAGTGCGGCGAGGGCACCGCACCACACCGCGACGGCCAGCGCGTGGACCGCCACCGCCACCCCGCCCCACGGACTCTCCGAGAGGTGGCCCGCGAGTGTCCGGGCGGCCAGTCCGGCGGCCGCCAAGCCACCCGCCGCGACAGCCGTCGCGGCCGTCCGCGGTGCGGCCAGCGCGATCAGGCCGACGGCCACCGCCGCCGCGATGCTGAACAGGCCTGCCTGCCCGACGGTCGTCTGCGACGAGAACTGCACGAAGTCACGCACGCCGACCCGGTTCAGCGGTAGCGCCGCCGCCTGCGCGGTCACCACGATCAGGCGCACCACCTCCGCCAGCAGCCAGACGGCCGCGGTCACCCCGAGTGGGGTCGCCGACGAGCGGACGAGTTCGTCGCGGTGTCTGCCGACGTCGAGCATCGGCACCACCGTCAAGCCGAGTGTGACCACCGCCGCGGAGTCGGCCAAGGCGCGCACCGTCGACGCGGCCAGTGAGTTCGACGGCTGGGCCAGCGCCCACGCCAGCACCGAGGCCGCCACCACGACGAGCGCGCCGGTGACCGCCACGCGACCGCCGACGATCGCGGGAGCGGTCACCTCCTGCGCCGCACCGCCCACCACACGCCTGCGCCGAGGACGAGGGCGCCGGCCACCACGAACGGCCAGACGGGAACGCCGCGATCGGGCGGAGCGGCCGGGGTGGCGGTCGCCGAGGGGCCCGGTGTGCCCGTGCCGGCCACGTCGAGCGCGAACGACCAAGATCCGTTCACCACGTGTCCGTCGGCCGAGGTCAGCCGGTAGTTGACGGTGTAGGTACCGGCCGGACCCAATGGCCGCACCCCCACGCTCACGTCGGCGTCGGCGACCTCGGGTTCGCCCGTCGACCAGAGATTCCCGTCGGGGCCGACGACGGTCATCGCTGCGAACGCCTTCTGCATCGGCTCGTTGAACGTCGCGGTGACCCGCTGCGGCGACGCGGTGAGGACGGTGCCCTCGGCGGGGTCGGCGGCGATGCGGGCCGCGTGCGCGGCGGCCGGCCCTGCGCCCGTGAACGCCAGCGCCGCGAGCACAACGGTCACCAGGGCGGTCAGCGCGTACAGGCGCTTCGGCGGGTGCGGCATCGTCGTCAGACGACGCCCAGGCGCGCCATCAGGTCGGCGTCGATCCCGTCGAGCTGGGTGGCGATGGCCGAGTGTGCGGCCCGTCGACGCGTCGTCGGCATGTTCTCGGCGGCCGTGACCGCGGCCGACAGGTCGCTGAGCCGCTCGGTGATCGCGGCGACGAACTGCTTGGTCTCGGCGTCCTTGGGCTTCTTCTGCGCGACCAGCCGCAGGGACTGCTCCGCCCCGGCGATCCGCGCCGACAGCTCGGCGCCGTGTCCGGAGAATTGGCCGAGCTGGCTGAGCGGGACGCCGAGGCGGTCGGCGCGGCGCTCGTCGACGAGCCCGCGCGCGGAGATGGAGGCCCGGTACACCACCGGGACGACGATCGGCGCCAGCAAACGTGCCACGGTCAGCACCCGGCGAATGCGGGTGGCGGAGAACAACTTGCCCTCCCTGGCGGCCTTGAGCTGGGTCTCAGCAACGCGCAGGGCCGCCCGGTCGCTGTCGCGCTGGGCGCGCAGCTGTGCCTTGAGCGCCCGCGTCTCAGCCTTGTTGGCGGACTTGATCCGACGGGTCTCGTTCTTGGCGGCGAGCTTGGCCTCCATCTTGGCCTTCACCTTGATGGCCCGGGCCTCTGCCCGGCGGGTAGCGCGGCTCTTGCGTCGCTTGAACAGGGCCATCCCGGCGTGCCTCCCGGTTGATTCGTCATGTGATGCGCGTGCGGCCAACAGCGCCGCGGAACAACAGTATCGTTCGGGCGCAGCGCCGCCCTGCCGCGCCCCTGCGAGGAGCCGGGGCTATTCCTTGCAGTAGCAAACCATCACCTCGGATTATGCGACAATCGGTGCACCGCCAGAGAGGCCGGCGGACGGGGCGACGAGGGGTGGTGGCGCAGTGGGCTCGCGCGTTCGCGTCGCCACATCGGCCGGGCTTGTCGCTTCCGGCCTGTTCCTCACTGGTCTGGGTGGGGCGCTGGCGTTTGCCGACTCGGACCACGGCGGCGGAGGCGACGGCCGGCCGTCACAGGACTCCCGCGGCGATGACCGCGGCGACAACCCCGATCGGCCCGGTCGCGACGGACCCGGTCGCGACGGCCCCGGCCGTGAAGGGCCCGACCGCGGCGACGACGGACCGAGGGACCCCGACCGCGGCGACGACGGCCCAGGAGGCCCCGGCCGCGGCGAGAACGGCCCGGGCGGACCCGGCCACGGGTCGGGCGGACCACGCCCCGGTAACCCGGGCCCGACGAGGCCCGGTTCCGGCGAGGAGCATGACGGCGACTGGGGGCACGGCCATCCGGGACATCCTGGCTGGCCGGGTGGCCACGGTCCGACGAAGCCGACCAAACCGACGAAGCCCACCGAGCCGACGGGTTCGACCGAGCCGACAGAGCCCACGGGTTCGACCGAGCCGACAGAGCCGACCGATACGACCGATCCGTCTGAGACGACCGATCCGTCTGAGACGACCGATCCGTCTGAGACCACGGATCCGTCTGAGACCACGGATCCGTCTGAGACCACGGATCCGTCTGAGACCACGGATCCGTCTGAGACCACGGATCCGTCCGAGACCACCGACCCGCCGACGACCACCCTGCGGCCCACGTCTGACGGCTCGGGCGGTGGCGATGGCGACGGATCGCAGGGCTCAGGACAGCCCGAACCGCCGGACGAGGAGACTCCGCCGGTCGGTGAGCCCGAGCCCGAACCGCATGTGCTCGACGCGGCTCCGGGCATCGGCGCGCTCGCCCAGGCGCCCATGGCGCCGATCGCCATGCCGATCATCGTTCCGCCGATCGTGGTGCCGCCGGTCGCCCTGCCGCCCCTCGTCGCACCGCCGGGACTGGGCTTCGGTGGCGGGCCGGGTGGCCCTGGAGGGCCTCGGGGTCCGAACCCGGGTTCCGGTCCGCGCGAGGTGAACACCGATCCGCGCACCGGACGTCAGCCCGAGGTGCCGGTACGCGGTGGTGACCCCGGGGTGCCGCCCGCGACGACGTTCCGGGTCGGATACGTGGAATACCTGCGAACTGCGGGTATGTCTCAGATCGCAGCGGTGGCGGTGCCCGGTGTCGCGGGAATCCTGGTTCTCACCGGCGCGGGGGGACTCGTCGGTTACCGGCAGGCGAAAGCCGGCCGGGCGGTGCGCAGCGCCGGCACAGCGCGGTTCGTCGAGTAGTCACGGACGCTCGCCGAAGACAAGGCGGCGGGCACATAGGGATTGAGTCGAGAGGGGGTTCCATGCCTGCAAGCCGTCGCGTGACGCGTGCAGTGAGTGCTGTGCTCGATCTTGCGCCTCGCCGGGGCGAGGTGTCGTTGACCCGTCTGGTCCAGGCGGTCAGCGAGGATCGCGGGCGTCCCATCGAACTCAAAACCGCCGAACTGCCTCCCGGTGTGTGCGGCCAGTGGCGGCAGTACACCGACCGCGACGTCTTCCTGTTGCAGAACGGCCTGCCGGCGTGGGATCGCACCCTCGCTCACGAACTCGGCCATCTCGTGCTGGGCCACGAGGGGATGCCGGTCGCCGAGGCGGCCCGCGCCACCGCCGAGGTCGCCAGCTCCGAACTGATCGGCTACATGCTCAATCAGCGCACCGGGTGCATGGGACCCAGCGGTGAGGACGCCGAACAGGAGGCCGAGGACTTCGCGGCACTGCTCATCTACCGGCTCGGACGTCTGCCCTCGGACCGCTCCTCGATAGTGCAGGTGCGGCTCGGAGAGGCGTTTGGTTGATCATCTGGGTGATCGCCGGGCTGCTCGGCCTGGCGACCGGACTTCGCATCGGATGGGCCCTGGTCAACAAGCAGTCGTTGGTCAGCACCGCGATGATCCTCGCGCTCGGCAGCCTCGGCCTGGTGGCGGCGCTCAACTGGCAGCCGCTCACCCTGCTGATCGACGACGTCCTGCACTGGCCGAACATCGCCATGGGGTTCAGTCAGGTGGCGCTGATCGCCTGCGCCGCAGGCAGTTCGGTGATGATCACCACGGTCGCGTCCGGGCGTAAGGCGTCGACCACCCGGCGGCTCGCCCTGGCGCAGTACGGCATCGCGACCGTCATCGCGCTGGGCAGCCTCGGCATGTTCTTCGCCGAGGGCAAGCAGCCCCAGATGGCCCCGGAGGAGTACCTCAAGAACAACCTCGGCTCGTCGTGGCTGCCGCCACTGCTGTACGTCCTCGTGGCGCTGTCACTGGTGTCCTGGGCGGGTATCCGGCACTCCAGCCGCAGCCGACGGGGCCGGGCGCTGTTCGTGTTCACCATCGGCATCGTGCTGATCATGCTGGCGAGCGGGTTCTTCGTCGTGCGCGCCGCGGGCCAGTCGTCCATCGGCGTGGGCACCGCCGCGACACTGCTGGGTTGCGCGATGGTGGTGGTGGCCGCCGGGTCGCTGCTGCCGAGCATCGAGGACTGGTTCGGCGCCCGCCGCGAGTTGCGGACGATTCAACCGATCCTGGCCGAACTGGGCCGTCGCCATCCCGACGTCGGGATCGGTGTCCGGCCGCGTGGCCCGTTGGTCTTCCGGGTGGCCGAGCGGATGTCGCTGATCTCCGATGCGCTGTTCCTCGAGGCCACCGTCGCCGCCAACACCAGGCACACCGTCGACGTCAGGGGCACCGAACCGGGCCGCGGTGGGAGCCTCCCGGACGACGGCAGCACGATCGATGAGTTGGATCTGGCCGGGGTGGATGCGCCGCAGGTGCCGCCGCGGGTGCAGGCCCGCGCCATCGCGGAGTGGATCCACGCGGGTCGTGCCGGTGCCACCCGCCAAGGCCGGAAGTCCTTCCCGGGTCTTGGCTGGTTGCGCCAGCCCGAGTCGTACTCGGACCGGGAGTGGATCCTGGCCATCGCCCAGGAGTACCGCGCGCTCGACAGTGCCGCCTCAGACACCGAAGACTGACGGGTCAGCCGCTTAGTTCGCCACGGGTCGGATCGGCCCCGGCGACGGGCTAACTGTCGAGATTCTCCCGGCGGCGCAGTTCGTCGACCTTCTGCGCGATGTCCTGCTGTGCCTCGGGAGACAGCCCCACCGTCCGCGCCGCAATACGGCGGATGCCCTCGTCACGCATGCTCGCGAGCCACGTCAGCTCCTTGTCGAGCTTCTCGTAGTACTCGTCGTCGGTGAAGTACGCCGGCTTGATCCGGAAGAAGTTGGCAAGGGCGGCCATGGTGGCCACCGACGGGTTCGTACGGTTGCCCGAACGGAGCTGGGACAGGTAGGGCGCTGACATGGTGATGCCTTCGGCCTTCAGTGCGGCGATCACTTCGGCCGACGTGTGAGGGCCACGTCCCGGCGGATAGACGGTGTCGAACAGCCGGTTCAGACGTGCGGCAAACGTCGTGCTCATCGAATTGACCTCCACATGCGTGACGAGCGGCGGTTTAGGCGGCGGTATTTGCTGACCATCGTAGCGACAGTTGTCCCGTCAACCAAGTGCAAACCGCCGGAAAGTTAACTTGGCTTCAGTTCCACTCGAGCCGCCGATACAGCTACCAGCGACTTTGTGTTGTGTCCGCACCCTGTCCAGATGGTGCCTGGAAGCAAATAATAACGGGTGCGTAGGCTCGGGTCAGTCGAACGTGAAACAGCAGCTCCGACGGGAAACGCCGGGTACCCGACAAGCTACCCGCGATCTACCGCCGACGGCGGATCCAGGCGTTTGCTGTGTTTGTTGTGACGTGGCCCACTCGGCCGCGGCGGCATCGGATTCCTCCGCCGTGACCTGCACGAGCGCTTTTCGGGGTTGATACGAGGGTGGAAACGACCCCGCGGTAGCCGGGCGGGATCAGGCCGATTCGGGCGACGATTCCAGCGGTACCGACGGCTCGGCGCCGTCGTCCGCACCGCCGCGGCGCCGGCGAACGGCGCGCATCCCGACCACGATCGCGACCGTGACGGCGGCGCCGCCGGTGGCCGCGAACGCCACCACCCGCCAGCCCAGCGCGGCGTCGAACAGCATCCACAAGCCGAAGAGCAGGAACAGCAGGCTGGCCACACCGTGCAGGAAGCCCTCGGGCAGGCGTTTGTGCAGCAGCGCGCCCACCAGGATCGCGACACCGTCGGCGAGCACCATTCCGATGGTCGCGCCGATCCACACTCCGACCGCATCGTTGTCGCTGGCCAGCGCGACCGTCGCCAGCATCGTCTTGTCGCCGAGCTCGGCGAGCAGGAACGACGAGACGATCGCGAACACCACGAACCGCGGCTCGGCCACCCGCACGTCGTCGTCGCCGTCGTCGGTGCGGCCTTCTCGCCAGGTCCACACGGCGAAGAGAAGGAATGCGATCGCCGCGGCGAAGGCGATGGGGCGTTCGGGCAGCGTCATCCCCAGGAAATGGCCGATGGTGACCGACAGACCGTGGACGAGGCAGGCGGCGATACCGACGCCGGTGAGCACCACCCACCACCGGTGCCGCAGCGCGTAGGTCATGGTGATCAGCTGCGACTTGTCGCCCAGTTCTGCGACGAACACGACCGCGAGGCTGAGGAGGGCGGCGGTGAGCACTGTGGGCACCTTTCGACACGCAGCCGGCGTGGCCGTTTGCTCACGGCTCGCCGAGCTTCCGGTCGAAGGTCTCGCCCACCGCGTCGTGCGGTTCGCGTGCCGGGCTCTCGCCAGTATGTCGACACGACGATTCGGGGCTACTCCCCTTCGCTGATGAACTCAACCATAGCGGGCGCGCTGCGGGTATGCCACCGCGCCAGACGATTTCGGGAGGCCGTACTTTTCGTTTCGAGCTACTGATCGAACTATTCGAAAAGCCTTATGCGGCAAGCAGCATCGCCAGGATCGCGGTATCGGGGTGGCTGATCGGGTCGACGCCGACCCGGCTCACCATCGAGGTGACGGTGCCGTCGGACTCGGCCTCCACCCACGCGGCCCGGTGCTCGAGACCCAGATGCGGCAGGCCGGGCAGGAGTACGCATCCGGACGCCGCGCCGCTGCACTCCGGCAGCGACGGCATGGTCTCCGACGGCGGATGCAGCATCAGTAGTGCCGGCGGCTGGCGGTCCGCGAAAAATCCTGGCGGAACCGCTGATTCGCCGACGACGGTGCCCTCGGCCAGCACCAGGCCCACGGTGCCCGGTTCCGGCTCGTCGGGGAGCTCCTCCCTGACGCCGAAAATCGTTGTCGTGGAGAGTAATCCGGGCAGCGAAGCGACGCGGACGGTGACCATCAGCAGCTGCGCCCACTCCTTCGTCGAATCCGGCCACCGGCCGGACACCACGAAGCCCTTGAGTGCACCTGAAGAGTGAAAGGGCGCGATCTCGATCGCCCTACCTGACCCTGTCTCCATCTCGCCTCCGGGACATCGGTGTTCGGACATTACCCCGACTCGCCTGTGGGTCGATCCGTTCAGCATGCGCCAGCGTCGGTCTGGCACGCAAGACGACACGAGTGCTAACGGCGAAGAGTCTGGTGACGAAAACGTCCCCGAGACAGAGGCGGGGCGCCGCGCGAATCGCGCGGCGCCCCTTCTGTGAAGCGTGTGACGGCCGAAGCCGACCCGGCCCTAACCGAGGATGAGCCCCTTGGCCGCGCCGGTGGCGGTGGCGAACCGGTTCTGCACGTCGGCCCAGTTGACGACGTTCCAGAACGCCTTGACGTAGTCCGCCTTCACGTTCTTGTACTGCAGGTAGTACGCGTGCTCCCACATGTCGACCTGCAGCAGCGGGATGATGCCGAGCGGCACGTTGGCCTGCTGGTCGTAGAGCTGGAAGGTCAGCAGGCGCTGGCCCAGCGTGTCGTAGCCGAGCACCGCCCAACCCGAGCCCTGCAGGCCGTTGGCGGCGGCGGTGAACTGCGCCCGGAAGTTGTCGAACGAACCGAAAGCGTCGTCGATGGCCGCGCCCAATTCGCCGGTCGGCTTGTCACCGCCGTTAGGGGACAGGTTCTTCCACCAGATGGTGTGGTTGACGTGCCCGCCGAGGTGGAAGGCGAGGTTCTTCTCGTTGAGGAAGATCGCGGAGTGGTCACCGCTGGCACGGGCCTCCTCCAGCTTCGACAGCGCGTCGTTGGCGCCCTTGACATAGGTCGCGTGATGTTTGCTGTGGTGAAGCTCGTTGATTTGTCCGGAGATGTGGGGCTCTAGGGCTCCGTAGTCGTAATCGAGTTCGGGCAGGGTGTATTCGGCCACGAGTTTCCTTCCTCTTGCTGATCGATGAAGCTCGACATCCTCGGTATCAAGGTCAACATTGCTCCATCACTGCGCGCACCGCAAGGACACGCGGCGCACCTACAGCAGTACCCGTCGGAGCCGACTTCAGAACAGGACGATCAGCGCGAGAATGCCCAGCAGCACCAGGGCGATCGCGCCGGCGCGCATGCAGGCCATCAGCTGGCTGCGGTTGTAGACGTGAGTGGACGTGTGCCATTCAGAGGGCGGCATGGCCGAACCCGAGCCCATCGGATGCGATGCCATCAAACGCTCCTGACCAGCACAATCAATGTCCGCCCCCAGGTGAGATCAATCACAGAAACCTCGTGTGACGCTGATCATAGCCCTTTGCGGGCCGACAGAAAAATCGGACCCGCAAACCCGCCGCAGGCCGCATCGGCGGCGTTGCGATCATCCTGAGGCGATGTCGGCCTCGGCCCCTCCGCCGCCGGTGGCGGGGGCCGTGACGCCGGCAGGCCCGCCGGTGCACACCGGTGCCCGACGACGCCCGCGCGAGCGTCGGCGACCGGCCGTCGCAACCTTCCCGGGAAGGCCCGCCACGCTGCCGCCGCCGCGCGAGCGGCAGGGTGCCGGAGCACTCGCGGCGGATGCCGTCGACGGCTGCGGCCGGCGGCCCGGGTGGTTAGCTCGGCATGTTGATCACCGGCCTGTCGGACCCCGCAGGTTATCCACAGCCACGCGCAGCCGCGATACAGATTCGGCGGCTCACGAGGCGTTGCGGCAGCTGGCCGCCCTGTGGATAGACCTGTGGAAACTGTGGATAGCCCCGAGATAGCTGCCGTCGCGGGCTGCAGCGTCGTTGGATGCGGCAGCCGGCCGGGCGTGCCAGCATGGGGACATGGATGACGTGGAGGTCGCACAGGTCGGCGTCGCGCAGCTGCCCGACGCCTTCGACGACTCGGTGATCCTGCTCGACGTACGCGAGGACGACGAGTGGCAGCGGGGGCACGCCGCCGACGCGCGCCACATTCCGATGGGTGACGTCCCATCCCGGCTCGCCGACATCGACCCCGGAGCCCAGGTGTACGTGGTGTGCCATGCGGGCGGCCGATCCCAGCGGGTGGCGCAGTACCTGGTCCGCAACGGCTACCAGGCGGCCAACGTCAGCGGAGGGATGCTGGCGTGGGCGGGCGCCGGCCGTCCCGTCGTCACCGACGCCGGCGGCGTGGGTAGCGTCTGACCAGCAGGTGCCCGACCGACTGCGCTACCACCGCCGCCGCCATCGCTAGGCTGATCGGATGATCCAGGTGTGTTCCCGCTGCGGGACGCGGTGGAACGTGCGCGACCGGCAGCGGCAGTGGTGCCCGCGCTGCCAGGGCACGCTGCTCGCGCCGTCGGGCCCCGCGCCGGTCTCGGAGTGGAGCGCGCCGCCCGGGGAAGGCGCATCGCGATCCGCCGGCCAGAACCCTTCGCCGAAGATCCCCCCGGGCTACCGCTGGATCGCCGTGCGGCCCGGCGCGCCGCCGCCGAGACGCCGCAGGCGCGGCGCACTCGGACCCACGCCCCGCTACGGCACCATCCCGCCGTGGGGGCTGGTGGACTACTTCCCTCCGGACGATCAGCAGGACGAGCGCACCCGTCCAGGGCCGTCGCTGCGTGCGGTGCGTCGACTGCTCACCGCCACGACGATCGCGTTCGGGATCGCCGCGTTCCTGCTGCTCCTGCGCTACGTCCTGCTGCTGGTCAACCGCAGCATGCTGCTCGCACCGTGGCTCGCCGACGGCGTGACCTGGCTCGGCGTCGTGGCGGCCGTCGTCGCGTTCTTCCTGCTGCTCGCCCTCGCGATCGTGCTGTCCAACTGGCTGATCGCCCGGCGGGCGGCGGCCTTCGCCCACCGCGGCCAGGCCGATCCCCGGCCGGCGTGGGCACTGCGCTGGGGATGCCTGCTGCCCTTCGTCAACCTGGTCTGGGCGCCGGTGTTCGTCTACGAGCTGGCCCGGATCGAGAGCCGGGTCAGCCTGATGCGCCGGCTCCTCCTGGTGTGGACGATCCTGTGGACGCTGTGCACGATCCTGGCCGTCTTCGCGTTCGCGACGAGTTTTCCCGACACGCCGCAGGGCGTCGCCGACAACACGGTCACCACGACGATCGCCTACCTGCTGTCGGTGGCGGTTCTGCTCCTGACGAGGCGGATCTACCTGGGCTTCGAGCGCACCCCGGTGGAGCGGGCGGCCCGTCGCTGGGTGCTGATCCCCGACGACCGGGCAGAGCCTGCGGGTGCCCGGCAGGAGCACGAGCGGGTATCCGAATCCGCCGTTGCGGTTGAGACCTGAGGGCAGCACCCGGCAGCATAGCCCTATGGATTCGGGGGATGCCGGAACCGCCGGGGCGGCGGAGTCCGGTCCGGCGCTCAGCGGACACCCGTTCGTGGTGGCCCACCGCGGTGCGTCTGCCGACCGCCCGGAGCACACCCGTGCGGCCTACGAGCTGGCCCTGAAGGAGGGCGCCGACGGCGTCGAGTGCGACGTGCGGCTGACCCGCGACGGCCACCTGGTGTGCGTGCACGACCGCCGGGTCGACCGCACGTCGACGGGCAGCGGTCTGGTCAGCGAGATGACGCTGGCGCAACTGCGCGAACTCGACTACGGGTCCTGGCACGCCGGCGGCGCCACCGGTGACACCGGGCTGCTCACGCTCGACGACCTCGTCGGCCTGGTGCTCGACTGGCACCGGCCGGTCAAGCTGTTCATCGAGACCAAGCACCCGGTGCGCTACGGCGCGCTGGTCGAGAGCAAGGTGCTGGCGCTGCTGCACCGCTACGGCATCGCCGCACCGGCGTCGGCGGATCTGTCACGCGCGGTGGTGATGTCGTTCTCGGCCGCGGCGGTGTGGCGCATCCGGCGGGCGGCGCCGCTGCTGCCGACCGTGTTGCTCGGGGAGACGTCGCGCTATCTGGGCGGCAGCGCGGCCACCACCGTCGGCGCCACGGCGGTGGGCCCGTCGATCGCGACGCTGCGCGAACACCCGGAGCTGGTCGACCGTGCCGCGGCGCAGGGCCGCGCGCTCTACTGCTGGACCGTCGACCATTACGAGGACGTGCAGTACTGCCGTGACGTCGGGGTCGCGTGGGTGGCGACGAACCACCCCGGCCGGACCAAGGACTGGTTGCAGAACGGTCTGACCGGGGCGGAACGCGACTGATTACAGGTTGCCGCCGGCGGCGCGGGGCGCGGTCGGATCGGCGGCGGGCACGCTGATCTCGCGGGCCACGAAGTCCTCGAGGTGGAACAGGTCGGTGCCGGCCCGGTCGGCGATGCGCACCAGGGTGGTCATCGTCGCGACCTCTTCGACCTGCTCCTTGAGGAACCACTGCATGAACTGCTCGCCGAGGTAGTCGCCCTCGTCGCGGGCGACGCTCGCCAGCCGGGAGATCTGCTCGGTGACGGCGCGCTCCTGGTCGAGCGCCAGCTTGAGCGCGTCGCGCGGGGTGTCGAAGCGGTTGCACACCGCGTCGACACCCGGGATCGCCACGTCGACGTCGCGGTCGAGCAGGTACTGCACCAGCATCATGGCGTGGTTGCGCTCCTCGACGGCCTGGCCGTAGAAGTGCTTCGCCAGCTGCGGCAGGTCGGCGCCGTCGAAGTGCACCGCGATCGCGATGTATTGCTGGGCGGCGGTGAACTCGCTGCGCACCTGGTCCGTCAAGAGCTCGTGGAACTTGGTGTCGAGTGCGCTGTCAGTGCTCATGAAAGGGAGGATATAGCAGGTCAGAGGGGGTTGTCAGCAAAGGTCTGCCTTATTGAGGCGAGGTTTCCCTAAGTGCTGTGAGCCCGCTCACGCG
Organism: Mycobacterium sp. NPDC050551; assembly: GCF_040674075.1. Taxonomy (NCBI): domain Bacteria; kingdom Bacillati; phylum Actinomycetota; class Actinomycetes; order Mycobacteriales; family Mycobacteriaceae; genus Mycobacterium; species Mycobacterium sp. NPDC050551. The sequence continues at coordinate 268,090 of NZ_JBFARC010000006.1, forward strand.
CGTGCGACACCGTTTGCTGAGGGTCGCCTAACCGAACTCACGGCTGCGTGTCGATGGTGTCGGCGGGGATCGCGGCGTCCGTGGCGAGCGCGTCGAACAGCCGGCTCGCCGCGTCGCTGTCCCACACCACGACGGCGCCGGAGTCGCTGCCGGTGAACTCGCCGATCGGCACAGTCGTCGTCGTGACGTCGCCGCGCAGCGCCCACGCCAGCCGGGCGAGGTCCCACACGTGTGCGCCCTCGTCGACCGCCAGCGCGCCACCCGCGGCGTGCACCAGCGGATACCAGCGCAGCGGGTTGAGCAGGACCGCGGGGCTGGCGGCGCGGTGCAGCAGTGCCGACATGAAGGCCCGCTGATTCGTCATCCGGTCGAGGTCGGCCCGCGGGGTCGCGCGGGTGCGCACGTAGCCCAGCGCGCTGCGGCCGTCGAGTTCCTGACAGCCGGCGGGCAGGCTGATCCCGGCCAGTGGATCGTCGATCGGCTCGGGCGGGCACATCGTCACGCCGCCGACCGCGTCGACGGCCTCGGCGAAGCCGTCGAAGCCGATCTCCGCGTAGTGGTCGAGACGCAGCCCGGTGGCCTGCTCGACCGTCTGTGCCAGCAGCGGCGCGCCACCGATCGAGAAGGCGGCGTTGATCTTGTCCTCGCCGTAGTCGGGGATCGGCACGTAGGAGTCGCGCGGGATGGACACCATCGTCGTCGGCGCACCCGAGAACAGGCCGGGGACGTGGACGAGCAGGATGGTGTCGGTGCGGCCGGCACCGATGTCGCCACCCGTCGCCAGTTCGGCCTGCTGTTCGGGGGAGAGGTTCTGGCGGCTGTCCGAGCCGACCAGCAGCCAGGTGGTGCCGCGTCCGGCGGCCGGCCGGTCGGGGTAGTCCGCCAGCGCCGGGATCCGGTGCAGTGAGGTGTCGATCCACACCGCGGCGCCCACCATGGCGAGCACCGTGACCAGCAGCAGTGAGGCGATGATCCGGCCCCAGCGTCGGCGCCGTCGGGGCTTGGCCACCGGTGCGGGCGGCCGCGGGGGCGGTGTGGCCGGCCTGGCTGCGGGCGCGGGCACCCGTGGCGGAGGTGGTGGCCGCCGGGCGGCGGGCGGCGGGCCGGGCCGGCGAGAGGGCGGTGCGGGCGGCGGTGGCAGCCGGCGTGGGGGTGTGGGCGGACGGGGCGGCCACACCGGTGGGGGCCGGTGCGCCGGGTTGCGGCGGATCATCTCCGGCGGCTCCCGTGGCGGCTGCCGTGGTGTCGGCCGGTTGTCGTCCACAGCAGAAATGTACGTGCCCTGGGTGCCCGTACCCCGGCGACGGGCTACGCGAGCCAGCCGAGTCGGTCGGCCAGCAGGGCATAGCCGACGAAGGCGACCGCGTCGATCAGCGCGTGTGCGAGGACCAGCGGCCACAGCCTGCCGGTCCGCTGGTAGACGTAGCCGAACACCAGACCCATCGCCACGTTGCCCAGCCCCGCGCCGAAACCCTGGTACAGGTGGTACGCGCCGCGCAGCAGGCTGCTGATCACCACCGCGGCCACCGGACTGAGTTTCAGCTGGCGCAACCGGGTGAGCAGGAAGCCCACCACGATGATCTCCTCGGCCCAGGCGTTGGCGAACGACACCGCAAGTAGCACCGGGATCCGCCACCAGGTGTCGTAGAGCTCCGCGGGTTCGACGTCGGCGTTCGCGCCGAGCACGCGGGCCACCTGGTACAGCGCCAGGCCCGGCAGCCCGATCAGCGCCGCCAGCCCGAGCCCGCCAAGCACGTCGCTCCGGCGGGGCCGGCCCAGGCCGATGCGTGCCGGGCCGAACCCGCTGCGCCACAACAGGTACAGCCCGAGGGCGCCCCAGGCCAGCAGCTGGAACACGCGGGTCAGGTTGAATCCGAGGTCGATCAGGTCAAACGGCGAACGCTTCGGATTGAGCGCGATCACCTGCCCCGACAGGCCCTGCAGCACCGATTCGATCAGGCTCAGGGACGCGGTGTAGGCGCTCAGGCCGAAGGTGACCGCCAGCACGACGGCGATCTCGATGCTCAGCCCGCGCCGCTGCGGCACCTGCGGGTCGGCGGGCTCGGTCACCGCCACAGGCTAGTGCGGCGTGGGGTCAGACGCGGCGCGCGCGCAGGCCGTTGAGGAACGGGCAGCCCATCAGGACCCGGATGGCCTGACTCAACCCGGTGACGTCGTCGACCGGTTTGGCGAACGGCAGCCGCACGTCGTGGTCGCCGTCCTCGTTCTCGACACGCAGCTGGACGCCGTAGCGGTCCAGGCCGAGCGGGCGCACGCGACCCCGGCGCAGCGCGGTGGGGAGCCGGGTGGCCAGCCGCTCCACCACGTCGCGGTGCGCGGAGTCCATGTGCTGCAGCCAGCACGACTCCATCTCGCAGAACGGGTCGGGCCGCGCCTCGAGCAAAGTGTTCAGGCCGACGGCCTCGGCGCCGGTGGAGTCGGCGACCACCACCGACTCGATCTCCAGCCGCATCAGCGCACAACGGGTGTCGCCACCGCTGTTCTCGCCCGAGTTGACTTGCAGCAGAGCTGGATTCGGGTCGGACGACGCGATGAGGTCGAGCATCGGCGCGACGTGCACGGCGGCCACCTCGCGCAGCCGGCCGCGGATCCAGACCAGCGACCGCACCGGCTCGCGCAGCGGCAGCGGGGCGTAGTCGGTCATCTCGAGAACCGCCTGGACTCCCGCGGTGCCCGAGCCGACGACCATGCCCGCGACCATGCCGTCGACCGGGACGGTCAACGCGAACGAGCCGTCCTCGAGGAGGTGGTGGATCGGCGTGGCGACGGGTTCGACACCCTCCACGGCCAGCATCGCGCCGCCGCCGCGCGCACATGCGCTGCGGATCCGCTCGGCTGTCGTCGGTGCCGCATTCGTCATCGCTCGCCCTCCCGGTAGATAAGGTGAGCCTAACTTAACTAGCGACATGCGCGGGGCGCAAGGCCTTCCCTCCAGCGGAACGGCGTTACCACGGCCACCCGATAGGGTTGAGACGTGCCGAGCATCGCCTATCTGGGGCCCCAGGGAACCTTCACAGAGGCGGCGTTGCTGCAGTTGACCGCCGCGGACGCGATCCCCATCGCGGGTGCCGTCACCCCGCTGCCCGTCGACAGCACATCCGCGAGCCTGGAGTGTGTCCGCGCGGGCACCGCCGACTACGCGTGCGTCCCGATCGAGAACTCGATCGAGGGCTCGGTGCTGCCGACGCTGGACAGCCTGGCCGTCGGCGCCCCGCTGCAGATCTTCGCCGAGACCGTCCTCGAGGTGTCGTTCACCATCGCGGTGCGGCCCGACCACACCGGTGACGTCACGACCGTCGCCGCCTTTCCGGTGGCCGCCGCGCAGGTCCGGCGGTGGCTGGCCGACAAGCTGCCGGGCGCACAGGTGGTGCCCGCCCAGTCGAACGCCGCCGCGGCACACGACGTGGCCGACGGCCGGGCCGATGCCGCGGTCAGCACGGTGCTGGCCGCCGAACGCCTAGGACTGCGGGTGCTCGCCTCCGGCGTCGTCGACGAGGCCAGCGCCCGCACCCGGTTCCTGCTCGCCGGCCGGCCGGCGCCACCGCCCGCCCGCACCGGCGCCGACCGCACCTCGGTGGTGCTGCGGCTGGCCAACTCGCCCGGCGCGCTCGTCACCGCGATGACCGAGTTGTCCGTCCGCGACATCGACCTGACCCGCATCGAGTCCCGGCCCACCAGAACGGGACTGGGCACCTACATGTTCTTCCTCGACTTCGTCGGCCACATCGACGACGACGCCGTCGCCGAGGCACTCAGAGCGCTGCACCGGCGTTGTGCAGATGTGCGCTATCTCGGATCCTGGCCGACGGGCGTGGCCGTCGGTGCGCCGCCGCCCGAGCTCGACGACGCATCGCGCTGGCTGGCCGCGCTGCGCGACGGCACACTCGGTGATGCGGAGGTGAACGAATGAGCGGACGGCTGGTACTGGTCCGGCACGGGCAGTCGCTGTCGAACGTGGAACGGCGGCTGGACACCCGCCCGCCCGGCCGCGAGCTGACCGAGCTGGGTCGCGAGCAGGCCAGGGACTTCGCCCGCGGGCTCGCGCAGCCGCCGGCGATGGTCGCCCACTCGGTCGCGGTGCGGGCGGTGCAGACAGCCGCAGAGATCGCCGCGCACGCCGGGCTGCCCGCCCACGAGTTCGACGGCCTGCACGAGGTCCAGGTCGGCGCGCTCGAGGACCGCAACGACGACGACGCGGTCGCCGAGTTCGAATCCGTCTACCAGCGCTGGCACCAGGGTGACCTCGACGCCGTGATGCCCGGCGGCGAATCCGGCAACGAGGTCCTCGACCGCTATGTCCCCGTCCTCACCCAGCTGAGGTTGCGCCACCTCGACGACGACGCCTGGCGCGGCGACATCGTGGTGGTCAGCCACGGCGCGGCCATCCGGTTGGTCGCGGGGGTGCTGGCAGGCGTCGACGGCGGCTTCGCGCTCGACCACCACCTGGCCAACACCGAGGCCGTGGTGCTGGCGCCCATCACCGACGGCCGCTGGAGCTGCGTGCAGTGGGGCACGCTGACCCCGCCGTTCTATCCCGAGACCGACGTGCACCCCGTGCAGGACGCGCTGGAGTCCGCCGACCCGATGGGCTGACCCGGGCGACGCTGTGGCAGGCGTCAGCCGACGCGGACGACGGACCCGCCTGCGGCCTGGCCGCATTCGCAGCCGATCGCCTCGCAGTCGATCTTGAACGTGTGCAGCACCTCGGGCGTCTCGCAGCCGTCCTCGGTGCACTCCGTACGGAACCGGACGTGGTGGACCACCGTGCCATGGCAGTGCTCCAGCCCGGCCCGGCACTCCCGGCACTGGAAACTCATGGCCCGTTCATAGCACCGCGGGGCGACATCACACGGTTGCCGCGCCATTCACCCCCACCCCAACTCGTGCAGGCGCTCCTCGTCGATGCCGAAGTGATGGGCGATCTCGTGGATCACGGTGATCGCCACCTCGTCGACCACCTGCTCCTCGGAGTCGCAGACGTCCAGCAGCGCACCGCGGTAGATCGTGATCGTGTCCGGCAGTGAGCCGGCGTACCAGGAGTCCCGCTCGGTCAGCGCGATGCCCTCGTAGAGGCCGAGCAGGCCGGGCTCCTCGTCGTGGCGGTCGGCCACCAGCACCACGACGTTGTCGATGGCAGCCGCGAGGTCGGCGGGAATCAGGTCGAGTGCATCCGAGACCAGCTCGTCGAACCGCTGCGGGCTCATCCGGACGCCCACCCGGTTACGGCACCGGGGGAGGCGGCGGCCCTGGTGCCGGCGGTGGCACCGGTTCGGGCGCGGGTGGCGGTGGCGGGGCGGCCGCGGGCGGCGGCACTGCCTCGGGCGGAGGCGGCGCACCGGGCGGCGGCGGTGCCGGTGCCGGCGGCGCGCCGTTGAGGAACGTGTTGCCGCCGCCGGGCGGGGCGTCCGCGGGCGGCGGATCGCCCGGGGCCGGCGGGGTGGCCTGCTGCGGGCCGTGCTGGGTGCCCTGGGACTCGCTGCCCGAGTCGCTGGACCCGCTGGAGCTGGAGTCGTCGGTGCTCGACGAGGACGAGTCCGACGACGAGCTGGACGAGTCCGAGGACGAGTCCGACGACGAATCCGACGTGGTGTCGACGGCGTCGGGGAACGGGATCGGCGGCAGGTTGAGCCGCTCCTCCGGGATGTCGGGCGGCGGCACCGGCGGCTGACCGTTGATCTGCAGCGGGCCCTTCGCGCTGTTCAGCAGCGTCGACCAGCCGCCGTTGCCCAGCGTCGCGCCGATGCTGCACGACACCTGATGGCTGCCCGCAGACCAGCTGGGCAGCGAGATCGTGCTGTAGATGAGGGTCAGCGTGGTGTTGCGCAACTGGATGGGCGCCAGGTAGGCGTCGGTCATCCGCGTGCAGGCGTCCTTGATGAACGTGTCCTGCTCGGGCTCCGGCGGCAGGCCGGCGGGCCACTTCTCAGCCAGGTTCACCGAGCCGGTGACCTCCATGGCGTGCGGCGCCGCACAGTCGACCGGGATGTCGGTGGGCTGGTTGGTCGACGGGTCGATGCCGAGGCAGGTGCCTGCAGGCCAGACCTTGGACTGGTCGATCTCGGCGACCTTGCCCTGGAACGCCAGCTGCTGGTTGTTCGGGCCGGGCAGCTGCAGCCCGCACAGCATCCGGCGCTCGCCGTTCTGACGCCACGCCTTGTCGCCGGACCACAGCATGCTCACGGTGAAGCGGCTGTTGGGGTCGAACCGCTGCCCGAGGTAGCGACGGACGGCCGGCTGGCACTGCTCCTGGCTGATCTGCTGGATGCGGGCGGTCGACGGGGGCGGGGCCTCCGGGCCGTACTCGCTGCCGGGGAACGTGCGCATGTCGACCGACTCGGCCACCTCGAAGCGGTGCTCGTCCTTGCAGTCGACGATCTCCGCCGCGTCCGGGGTGCGGTCCGGCCAATTCAGGCAGTCGCCGTCCTCGGCGTGGTTGAACGTGTCGTTGCCGCGCGGTCCGAGGCTGATCGCGCTGGCGTTCAGGCCCATGCCGTTGGCGCCCTCGCTGCGCGGCAGCGCGGTGATCAGGCCGGCGATCAGCAGCCCGCCCAGCGCCGTCAGCAGCAGCGCGCGACGGGTCGAGGCGGCCTGCAGACTGTGCCACCATGCCACCCGCTGTGCGGGCGCATCGGGCCCGTCGGCGCGCGGGTCGTGGTGCTCTGGTGCCTCCAACATCCGCTCCATTGTGACAGGCGTGTCAGGTGCTGTGACAAGTGATGCAGTTGTAACGTTATGGGGTTGTGTTGGGAGCCCGGTCCGGCGCGCTACGTTGACCGGTGTGCCGGCACCCGACGAGGACATCGACCTGGCGCTGAGCGAGCTCGCCGGCCGCCTGTTCGACATGGCCCGCCGCGGCGACGCCGACACGCTCGCCGCCTACGTGGACGCCGGGGTTCCCGCCGATCTCACCAACGGCAAGGGCGACACCCTGCTGATGCTGGCGGCCTACCACGGCCACCCTCGGACGGTGCGGGCGCTCATCGACCGCGGAGCCGACGTGGACCGGCCCAACGACCGCGGACAGACCCCGCTGGCCGGGGCGGTGTTCAAGGGCGAGGACGCGATCGTGGCACTGCTGCTCGAGGCGGGCGCCGACCCCGAGGCGGGCGCACCGAGCGCGGCGGACACCGCGCGGGTCTTCGGGCAGACCGGCTACCTCCAGATGTTCGCGGCAACCGGCCGAAAGTAGGGTTGACGTCCGTGATCGACCTCAAGGTGCTGCGCGAGAACCCGGACCTCGTACGAGCCTCGCAGCGTGCGCGTGGCGAGGACCCCGACCTGGTCGACGCGCTGCTGCGCGCAGACACCGCCCGCCGCGCGGCGGTGTCGGCGGCCGACAACCTGCGCGCCGAGCAGAAGTCGGCGAGCAAGCAGGTCGGCAAGGCGTCACCGGAGGAGCGGCCGGCGCTGCTCGAGCACGCCAGGGCGCTGGCCGAGAAGGTCAAGGCCGCCGAGGCGCAGCAGGCCGAGGCCGACGCCGCCTTCACGGCCGCGCACATGGGCATCTCCAACGTCATCGTCGACGGCGTGCCCGCAGGCGGCGAGGACGACTTCACGGTCCTCGAGACCGTCGGCGAGCCACCGCGCCTCGACGACCCGAAGGACCACCTCGAACTCGGCGAGGCGCTCGGCCTGATCGACATGGAACGCGGCGCCAAGGTGTCCGGTTCGCGGTTCTACTTCCTCACCGGCGCAGGGGCACTGCTGCAGCTCGGGCTGATGCAGCTCGCCGTCCGGCTTGCCACCGACAACGGTTTCACCCTCGTCATCCCGCCGGTGCTGGTGCGCCCCGAGGTGATGGCGGGCACCGGCTTCCTGGGCGCCCACGCCGACGAGGTCTACCACCTCGAGGCCGACGACATGTACCTCGTCGGCACGTCCGAGGTGCCGCTGGCCGGCTATCACGCCGACGAGATCCTCGACCTGTCCGCCGGGCCGCGCCGCTACGCCGGCTGGTCGTCCTGCTTCCGCCGCGAGGCGGGCAGCTACGGCAAGGACACCCGGGGCATCATCCGGGTGCACCAGTTCGACAAGGTCGAGGGCTTCGTCTACTGCCGCCCCGACGAGGCCGAGGCCGAGCACGAGCGGCTGCTGGGCTGGCAGCGCCGGATGCTCGAGCTGATCGGCGTGCCGTACCGGGTGATCGACATCGCCGCGGGCGACCTGGGCTCGTCGGCGGCCCGCAAGTTCGACTGCGAGGCGTGGGTGCCCACCCAGCAGACCTACCGCGAGCTCACCTCCACGTCGAACTGCACCACCTTCCAGGCGCGCAGGCTGGCCATCCGCTACCGCGACGACAACGGCAGGCCGCAGATCGCGGCGACCCTCAACGGCACCCTGGCCACCACGCGGTGGCTGGTGGCCATACTGGAGAACCACCAACAACCCGATGGCAGCGTCCGCGTCCCCGAGGCGCTGGTGCCGTTCGTCGGCAGGGAGGTACTGGAACCGTGATCGACCTCGAACTCGACGAACTGCGTTCCTGGTTCGGCTTCGGCGTGGCGGGAAACTTCGCCGGTCACCTCGAACAGGCCGGTGAGGCAAGCGATTTCGTCAACGTCACCTCCGAAGGTGGTGCGCCCAAGGGAATCTTCCCGTGGTACGCGCCGGGCCACGACGGATTCCTCGGCGAGTTCCCGCTGTCGCACGACTCGATCGTGCTGCCCGCCAGCGACACTCCGCTCAACCTGCAGATCGAACCCGAGGTCGGCCTGGCCTGCCGGGTGAACTGGAACGGCGACACCGTCGCGAGCCTGGAGCCGTTCGCTCTCGGCGCGTTCAACGACTGCTCGATCCGCCGTCCTGGCGCGCCGAAGATCAGCCACAAGAAGAACTGGGGCCCGGCGTCCAAGGGTGTCGCCGCGCAGTTCTTCGACATCAGCGACCTGACGCCGGACGGTCCGACCGCGACGCTGCGGCTGGTCTGCTACCTGCGTGACGGCAGCGGCCAGGAGCACGAGTACGGCCTGGACAGCCCGCTACTCGGCTACTCCTACTACGGCGAGGTGCTGCTGGACTGGGTGGTCGAGCGGCTGGCCAACCAGAAGGGTTCGGCCGAAACACCGTTGGAGGACGTCGGAGCGTTGATGGCGGCGTCGGGTCACCCCGAGCACGTCCTGATCGGCATCGGCGCGACGCGCTACACCGAACTCGGCGAGTCGACGTTCCTGCAGGCCGGCGACCAGGCCATCGTCCGGGTCTACGACACCGAGTCCGACGCGGTGTCCGAACTCCGCCAGACCGTCTCGTCCCGCTGAACCGGAGGCCGCCGTGACCGCGACGCCGATGACCACGACCACGGTGACCGAGCTGTGGCGCTTCCCGGTCAAGTCGATGGGCGGTGGCCGGGTGGACCACGTCCGGGTGGACACCCGCGGCGTGCACGCCGACCGGTTGTGGGCGGTGCGCGACCTCGACAAGGACATCACCGCGACGGCCCGGCGGATCCCCGCGCTGCTGGGCTGCTCGGCCCGCTACGCCGACGAGCCGGGACCCGACGCCGGGCCGGGCAACGCGCCGCCCGTGGTGATCACGCTGCCCGACGGCTCCGAGCACACCAGCGACGACCCGCGGATCCACGCGCTGCTCTCCGAGGTCGCCGGGCGGCCGGTGCGCCTCACGGCGCTGCCTCCTGCCGACGACACCAGCGCCCACCGGCTCTCGGTCCAGCAGAGCCGGGCCAACTTCGCCGCCGCGGAGGTCCGCCGCGACTTCGGCCTCGCCGAGTCCGACCCGCTGCCCGACACCTCGGTGTTCACCACCCGCCAGGTGCTCACCCTGGCGCGCTTCTCGACCCCGCCGGGCACCTTCGTCGACCTCAGCCCCGTCCACCTGCTCAGCACCAACAGCCTGTCGGCGCTGTCGGCCGACGGCACGCCCTACGACGTGCGCCGGTTCCGGCCGAACATCCTGGTCACCGTCGAGGGCGCCGACAGCGACTTCCCCGAAGCCGAATGGACCGGCGCGACACTGCAGGTCGGCTCGTCGGCGCTGCACGTCACCATCCCGACCATCCGCTGCGCGGTGCCGACCCGGCCGCAGCCCGGGGTGGACACGGACCGGGCACTGGGTCGCAGGCTCTCCGACCGCACCAACCGGTTCCTCGGGGTGTACGTCGACGTCACCACCCCGGGGACCGTGCGGATCGGGGACGTGGTGTCGGTACACCGGCCCACGCCGCCGGGAGCACTGCAGCGCGCCGCGGCCGCGGCGGGCCGGACCGCCAAGCGCAGGATGCAGCAGGTGCTCGAGGCGACGGTGCTGCGCGGGCAGAACTGAGTCACCGCGGGTTTCACCGCCCCGACGCCGGGTACCGGGACGGGACCCGACGCGAGGAGTTCTGCGAATGCGAGCGATGGTCTACCGCGGCCCGTACAAGGTGCGGGTGGAGGAGAAGGACATTCCGCCGATCGAGCATCCCAACGATGCGATCGTCAAGGTGCAGCTCGCCGCCATCTGTGGCTCTGATCTGCACCTCTACCACGGCATGATGCCCGACACCCGGGTCGGCATGACGTTCGGCCACGAGTTCATCGGCGTCGTGCACGACGTCGGCCCGTCGGTGCAGAACCTGCAACCCGGCGACCGGGTCATGGTGCCGTTCAACATCTACTGCGGGTCGTGCTTCTTCTGCGCCCGCGGCCTGTACTCGAACTGCCACAACGTCAACCCCAACGCCACGGCCGTCGGCGGCATCTACGGCTACTCGCACACCTGCGGCGGGTACGACGGCGGCCAGGCCGAATTCGTCCGGGTGCCGTTCGCCGACGTCGGCCCCGCGGTGATCCCGGACTGGATGTCCGACGAGGACGCGCTGATGTGCACCGACGCGCTGGCCACCGGATACTTCGGCGCCCAGCTCGGCGACATCGTCGAGGGCGACGTGGTCGCGGTGTTCGGCGCCGGGCCGGTCGGCCTGTACGCCGCCGCGTCGGCGTGGCTGATGGGCGCGGGCAGGGTGATCGTGATCGACCATCTGGAGTACCGGCTGGAGAAGGCCCGCACCTTCGCCCACGCCGAGACCCGCAACTTCGCCGAGTACGACGACATCGTCGTCGAGATGAAGAAGGCCACCGGCTATCTCGGCGCGGACGTGGTGATCGACGCGGTGGGCGCCGAGGCGGACGGCAACCTGATGCAGCACGTCGCCGCCGCGAAGCTGAAGCTGCAGGGCGGTTCGCCGATCGCGCTGAACTGGGCCATCGACTCCGTGCGCAAGGGTGGGACGGTGTCGGTGATGGGCGCCTACGGGCCCATCTTCAGCGCCGTCAAGTTCGGCGACGCGATGAACAAGGGCTTGACGCTGCGGATGAACCAGTGCCCGGTCAAGCGCCAGTGGCCGCGGCTGTTCTCGCACATCCAGAACGGCTACCTCAAGCCCAGCGAGCTGATCACACATCGAATTCCGTTGGAGCACATCGCCGAGGGGTACCACGTGTTCTCCGCCAAACTCGACGGCTGCATCAAGCCGGTCGTCGTGCCGAACGCCGCGTGAGCAGGAGCCAGCCATGACCTACACCGCCGATCACCCGCCCGTGCCGTCCTCGGAGGAACTACGGGGCCGCATCCCCGGCTGGGGCGCCGACCTCGACCCGAAGGACCGGCCGTCGGTGCCGAAGCTCCGCTTCGAGGAGACCGGTGCGCACTGGGACTTCCCGGATCGCCAGCTGGAGATGCAACCCCGCGAACGGTCGATCGAGCACCAGTTCCTCACGCCGGTGTTCGGCACGTCGACCCCGCCGCGAGGCCTGTCGGGCGCGATCCGCCGGTACGCCTACCGCAGGTTCAGCGAGGGCCGCGCCGCGCACTGGCTGCTGCTGATCCTCGGCGATCGGGTGGACGCGATCGAGAGCCACGCACTGGCGCTGGCGAAAGGACATCCGGACAATCCGATCACCGAGTCCGGCATCAAGACCGAGTTCACCTACAACGGCCTCGCGGCGCGCACCGGCACCCGGCGGGTCGACCGCAACCACGCGTGGATGGATCCGCTGCTCGTCGCCGGACCGTGGGTGATCACCGGGGTCCTCGGCACCCGCGCGATCAGCCGGGTGGCGCGGCGGGTCAGGCGGTAGCGCCGAACCGGTTCCAGATCCGTCGGGTCTGCGCGCCGACGTCCGCGTCATTGGTGCGCTGGAAGTTCCGGCCGCCCCGGCCGAACGTGGCGAGAACGGCGGGCGGCGCCGTGGATTCGGTGACGGGTGTGTCGAGCCACGAGCAGGCCCGGACGTGCACGAGGTCGACGGCGGCCGCGTCGGCGTCGCTGTCGTAGAAGTAGGGGCCGGTGATCCGGCCCAGCCAGAACAGGCCGTCCCCGTCGCGGGTCCAGACGAACGAGCCTTCCTCGACGGCGGCGAACCGTTCGATGCGGCGCGCCAGCCGCTCGTCGTGCTGCTCGGCGGCCAGCGTCACCGCCGCCTCCAGATCGTCGGGTGCGGGTGTCAGCACACCGCCGAACCCGCAGCGGGACAACGAGAACGCCCGGTCGAGGGCGTGCTGCGGGTCGATGTCGTCGCGCCGGGACCGCATCGGCGCGCGGTACACCGCAGTCAGCGCTGCCCCAGCAGATCGTCGAGGATCGCGACCAGCGACTCGGGGTGTTCGGGGGTGAACGCAGGACGCCACCGGTTGTCCTCGACGTCGAGGGTGACCAGGGTGCTCTTCAGCGGCCTGCGGATGTCGAGCGGCAACCACAGCCGCAGATCGGAACTCCCCCACAGCCGGCAGCGCTGCAGCAGGTCCAGCGGACGCGCCTGGTAGCCGCGGATCGACCGCAGCGGGATGACCTTCGACGTGCCCGACGGGAAGTGGTAGCGGCGCAACGTGATCGCGTACTGGTCGAGCTGGATCAGCCCGTCGTCGTAGTGCTGCTGCGGTGCACTCACAGCGGACGGCTCCGCAGCTCGTGGCCCTTGGTGGTCAGGCACCGGCCGGTCTCGAGATTCCACTGCCAGCCGTGCAGGTTGCAGGTCAGCGTCTTGCCTTCCACCACGCCGAACTTCGACAGGTCGGCCTTCAGGTGCGGGCAGCGGCGCTGGAACTCGTAGCCGTCCATGGTGATCGACGCGGAGTCGTCGTGCGCCTCGGCGAACCACCCGTCCGCGTAGGCCACCCGCTCGTCGGTCAGGCACTTGAAGAACGTGTAGAGGTATTCGTTGTACCCGCCGACGCGCCACGCGGTGAACCGGGTGGACAGGAAGATGGTGTTCACCCAGTCCGGTTCGGCGTCGCGCAGCACGGTGCGCACCAGTTCCGGTGCGATCTCGAAGCCGTACCGGAACTTCTCGTCCGGGATCGGTTCGCGGACAACCCGTTTCGGGAAGTCGATCACCACGGTTTCACGGCCCATGCGCAGTTCCACCGGATAGCCGATGCCGTCGCAGATCTGGTCGCTCTGCAGCATGATCGGCTCGAAGCGGGCCCGTAGCGGCTCGAGCAGCGGCTCACCCTCGGCAGGAGCCCAGCGCGCCTTCTCGGCGGCCAGCACCGGCGCCATCCGCTCGGCGTAGGCCGCGATGTAGTCGGCCTTGCCGGTGGTGAAGATGGCCTCCACCTCGGCCTCGGGCAGTGGGTGGGTCAGCGAATTCAGCTGCGAGCCGGTCAGATCCGCCGTCGAGCCGGGCATCATCAGCAGGCCGCGGTCGTGGCCGTGCCTGCGCATCTGGTCCAGGAACACCATCTGGTCGGGGAAGATGTTCGCCGGATCGCCGTGGTCGTCGTTGAGATCACGCAGTTCGGGGTCCAGGAAGCACGGCGGTCCCGCCGACGGCACCACCCATGTCGCGCCGACCTGGGCGATGTACTGCCGGCAGCGGTCCATCTGGCGCTGCCGCTTCTGGATGCCGAACGCCTCCTTGGCCCTGGCCGGCATGTCGTAGACCATCGGGTACCAGATGGCGCCGGAGAACTGCAGCATGTGCACGTCCACCTGGCCGAAGTCGGCGGCCAGCACGTCGAGGTCCACCGGCCGGGCGTCGTTCATGTTGAAGGCCACGGTCTCGCCGTCGTCGACCACCAGGCCCGAGTCGCCGATGGGCCCGTCGGCGGGCGCCCTCAGCGCGATGATCATCACGCCGAGATCGCCCTTGGGTCCGCTGATGTCGTGGCGCACCGAGTCGGTGGTCTCGAAGAACCGGTGGAAGCCCAGTTCCTCGAGTGCGCGGCGCAGGTCGGGCACCGGGTAGTCGGGCAGCAACACCGTGGCGTCCTTGTTGACGTACGTGCGCAGCGTGTCCGGGTCGAAGTGGTCTTTGTGCAGGTGGGACACGTAGAGGTAGTCCACGTCGCCCAGCGCGGCCCAGTCCAGGCCGCTGTTGTCGGGGAACGGGAACCAGGAACCGAAGTAGGCGGGGTTGACCCAGGGGTCGCACAGGATGCTGCCGGCGCGTGTGTCGATCCGGAAGCCGGCATGTCCGACGCTGGTGACCTGCACTGATGCCCTTTCTCGGGTGCGCTGTTCGGTACCGAGCTTAACGGGAGTGAGGCGCTGCGCCTGCCACGGCCGGGGCCTGGGGGACCGGCGCGCCGGGTCGGGCAGGACGGCGCGCACTACGCTGGCAACCGTGGAACCGGTATACGGAACTGTCATCCAGCTGGCCCGCCTGGTCTGGCGGCTTCAGGGGCTGAAGTTCACCGTCACCGGGGTGGAGAACCTGCCCACCACGGGCGGCGCGGTGGTGGCCATCAACCACACCAGCTATTTCGACTTCACCTTCGCCGGCCTGCCCGCGTACCGGCAGAAGCAGGGCCGCAAGGTGCGGTTCATGGCCAAGCGTGAGGTGTTCGACCACAAGATCACCGGCCCGATCATGCGCAGCCTGCGCCACATCGAGGTGGACCGCGACAGCGGTGCGGCGTCGTTCGACGCGGCGTGCGCGGCGCTGAAGGCCGGCGAGCTGGTGGGCGTCTACCCGGAGGCGACGATCAGCCGCAGCTTCGAGATCAAGCAGTTCAAATCCGGTGCGGCCCGGATGGCGATCGCCGCGGGCGTGCCGATCGTGCCGCACATCGTGTGGGGCGCCCAGCGGATCTGGACCAAAGGCCATCCGAAGAACCTGTACCGGCCGAAGGTGCCGATCACGGTGGCGGTCGGCGAGCCGATCGAGCCGACGCTGCCCGCGCCCGAGCTGACCGCGCTGCTGCATTCACGCATGCAGCACCTGCTGGAGCGGGTCCAGGAGGCCTACGGTCCGCACCCGCCCGGCGAGTTCTGGGTGCCGCACCGGCTCGGCGGCGGTGCGCCGTCGCTGGCGGAGGCCAATCAGATGGACGCCGACGAGGCCGCCGAGAAGGCCGCCGCGCGGGCCCGCCGGGCCGAGGAGCCGGGACCCGCCGGAGCGCCGGGGTAGCGGTCATGGAACCGGTGTATCGGACGCTGGAGCTCGCGGCCGCGGCGGCCGCGCGCGCCTCCGGGGTCCGGATCGGCTTCCACGGCGTGCAGAACATCCCGGCGACCGGTGGCGCCGTGGTCGCGATCAACCACACGGGCTACGTGGACTGGCTGCCTGCGGGGCTGGCCGCCCGGCTGCGCAGGCGGCGGCTGCGGTTCATGATCAAGGCCGAGATGCAGGACGTCAGGGTGGTCGGTTTCCTGATCAAGCGGACCGGGACCATCCCGGTGGACCGGCGGGCCGGGGCGGGCGCCTACGCGGTGGCGGTGCAGCGGCTGCGCGAGGGCGAGTTGGTGGCCGTCTATCCGGAGGCCACCATCAGCCGCAGTTTCGAGCTCAAGGGCTTCAAGACCGGCGCGGCCCGGATGGCGCTGGAGGCCCAGGTGCCGATCGTGCCGATGATCATCTGGGGCGCCCATCGGGTGTGGACGAAGGATCATCCGAAGGCGATGGGCCGCAACAAGATCCCGATCGAGGTGTGCGCCGGTGCGCAGATCCCGCCCGAGGGCGACGCCAGCACGCTGGAAGTGGCCATGCGGGAGTCGATGACGGCGCTGCTGTACCGGGTGCAGACCGAGTACCCGCACCCCGAGGGCGCATACTGGGTGCCTCGCCGGCTGGGTGGCACGGCGCCGACCCCCGAGGAAGCGGCGCGCCTCGACGAGGCCGAACTCGCCGAGCGGGCCCGCAGGCGTGCCGAACGCGACGCCAGGAGCCGTAGATGACGCTGCCCGCATTGATCGCCACCGATGTGGACGGCACGCTTCTCGACGACGACGAGAAGGTGTCCGCGCGCACCCGCGCCGCCGTGCACGCCGCCGTCGCCGCAGGCGCCGTGTTCGTGCTGGCCACCGGTCGCCCGCCGCGATGGATCCACCCCGTCGTCGACGGGCTGGGGCTGGCGCCGATGGCGGTGTGCGCGAACGGCGCCGTCATCTACGACCCGTCGACCGACCGCATCGTGTCGGCCCGGACGCTGTCCGCCGACGTGCTGGGCGAGCTGGCCGAGATCGCGGCCAGGGTGATTCCCGGCGCCGGGCTGGCCGTGGAGCGGGTGGGCCGCTCCGCCCATGACGCCGCGACGCCGCAGTTCGTCAGCTCGCCCGGCTACGAGCACGCGTGGCTCAATCCGGACAACACCGAGGTGTCGGTGGAGGACCTGCTCAGCGCCCCCGCGGTGAAGCTGTTGATCCGCAAGGCCGGTGCCCGCAGCGCCGACATGGTCGCGGCCCTGGCCCCGCACATCGGCCTGCAGGGCGACCTCACGTACTCCACCAACAACGGCCTGGTCGAGGTGGTGCCGCTGGGCATCAGCAAGGCCACCGGCATCGAGGAACTGGCCCGCCCGCTCGGTCTGGTCGCCGGTGACGTGGTGACCTTCGGTGACATGCCCAACGACGTGCCGATGCTGCGGTGGGCCGGCCTCGGGGTGGCGATGGGCAACGCGCACCCGGAGGCGATCGCGGCGGCCGACGAGGTCACCGCACCCAACGTCGACGACGGGGTGGCCCGGGTGCTCGAACGCTGGTGGCTCTGAAGCCCGTCTAGGGGTCGATCGCGCGCGGCGCGGTGAAGCGTTCCAGCTGGACGGGCGGATGGTCGGCCGACGGCGGCGGCAGCTCGAGCGGCACCCCGTCGATCACCCGGGTGATGGTCAAATTCTCCCGGTCGAAGTTGAGCGTGCCGTGCTGGAAGTTCTGCACGATCCACTGCGGTTCGGGGATCTCGGCGCTGGTGGGCAGGCCGAGCGCGCCGCGCTCGAAACCCAGTGCGCCCCAGGCGTCGTAGATCGCGCCCTTGACCGGGTTGGCTCCGGTGGACGGTGACCAGTACACCGCGCCGTGCTGGAACCGGACGTAGCGGGCGTCCCCCGCACCCGCGGCTTCCGGTGTGGTCGGCGCGCCGAGCGGGCCCGCCGTGCCGCCCGTCTGGTCCCAGCGGGCGAAGATCGCCCCGCCGCGCAGCGATTCGGCGAGGTCCTGGGGCCCGGGGGGCCGGTTGAACCGGGCGGCGATGTCGCGCAGCTGGTTCATCGCCGCGTATGCCGCGTTGCCGGGGCACTCGGTGTTCCCGACGTCGCGGTGGGTGAAGATCGCGGGCAGCCTGGGGGCGGCGCCGCGCGGGAAGTGCGTGAACGAGCCGCCCGCGGAGGTCAGCACGACGCTGCCGAGCGGGTCGACGCGGTCGAGGCCGAGCCGCCAGCCGAGCAGCCGGCCGGTGGTGCGCAGCTGGATCGGCGTGGGAGGCACCGATTCGAAGTTGCCCATCATCGCCACGCCCCAGGTGTCGACGTTGAACCCGCCGGTGTGGGAGCCCTCGACGGGCCGGTCGATGCCGCCCGCCCGTCCCTCGAACACCTGCCCGTACTTGTCGACCATGGCGTTGTAGGCGACGTCGCACCAGCCCAGCGTGCGGGTGTGGTACGCGTAGATCGACCGCACGATGCCGGCGGAGTCCTGTGGGGCGTAGTCGTTGCTGCCTGCCGTGTGGTGCACCACGCCTGCGCGCACCCGGCTGTCGTAGCGGGGCCCGCCGCACCGCATCGACTCGTCGGCGCCCCACTGGCCGCGGGAGATAACGTTGGGCGGCACGCCGGGCGCGGTGACGGCGCCGGGCAGCGGGACCAGGTCCACCGGCGCCTGCGGCGGGCTGATCAGCACCGCGTTGATGTTCTGGGCGAACGGCTGCTCGATCGCCGCAGGCAGGTAGCCGAGACCGGCGTGCGGCGCGCCCTGCGGGACGGCGCTCGTAGGAGCGTCGAGCGGGCGGGTGACGGCGATCTGCACGGTGGTGGTGCGGCCGACGAACACCGGTTCGGTGCCGCGGACGCCGGCCGACTCCTCGCCGACGCCGTCGAGCGTCTCGGCCTCGTACCAGGGGCCCCAGGACCCGTCGGACTTCTTGGCCCGGACCCGCGCCGATGTGCCGGTCAGGTCGTCGGCGGTCAGGGCGACCAGAGAGAAGGGGGTTTCCTGGCGGATCTCGCGGATCGTCTCACCGCCGCCGAGGCCGGCCAGCGGCTGTTCGGCCAGCGTGGGCGCCTCGATGCCGGGTGCGTCGTCGTGGTCACCGGGCAGGCCGTCGACCGCCAGCGGGAGCAGCAGCGCGGTCGCCGCGACCGCGGTGAAGAGGATCGTCGGCGCAGGGCGGCGGGACAGCACGGACTGATGTTACGTATGTGTCAGGTGTTACCAGTGTTTCGACACGTTCAAACATTTGAGGAAAAATCCGGGCCCCTGCAACGGCACCGCAGAGCGCGCGCGTCTGCGGTGCCGTTCGGGGCCAGGTCTTATGCGGGTGGCGCGGGCGGCGCCGGGGCGGGAACCGGCGGCGGCACCGCGCCCTTCATCGCCGACGTGATCGCCGGCATCACCATGCCCTTGAGCAGATCGATCGCCTGTCCGGCGCCGAGCTGGTTCGCCGCGCTCGACAGGTCGCCGATCAGTCCGGTGCTGCCCGTGCTCACCGGGCTGGCGGCGGCCAGTGACGGATCACCCAGGATCGGGTAACTGCCGAGTGCGGGATCGGCGATCGGTGCCGAGATCGGGATCTCACCCGGCACGCCGAGTCCCGGAGTGCTCGAGATCGGGGTCAGCGCGGGATCGAGGCCGGGGGTGGTCAGGCCGGGCAGCCCGCCGGGCGCGGCGGCCGCGGGGCTGGTCAGCGCCGGATTCGTGAGCCCGGGGCTGGTGAGTGCGGGATTGGTCAGCCCCGCATCGGCCAGGCCGGGCGCAGTGGCGGTCACCGGCGGCACGCTCAGGCCGGGCGTGGACAGCCCCGGCGTGGTCAGTGCGGGCGTGGTCAGGCCGGGTGCCCCCGGCGCGGTCAGGCCCGGTGCGGTGAGTCCCGGCGTGGTCAGGCCCGGTGCCGCCAACCCCGGAGAGGTCAGCGACGGCGAGGCCAGCGACGGGCTCGGGGTCGAACCGGTCAGCACGCCCGTGGGCGCAGGCGGCAGGTTGATGCCGAACTGCGACAGGCCCTGGGAGAGGGCGCCGATCAGCTCGCCCGGCAGGTCGGTGACCATCGCGGCCTGGACGAATTCACGGTGCTGGGGTGCGTTCCGGTCGGACAGGTCGGAAACGGCGATCACTGCGGCTGGACTTGCGACGGCCAGGGCGGCGAACGCGCTCATGGCTGTCGAGAGCTTGCGTCGACGTCTGTTCGGCACGAAAGTCTCCTCAATACATGGACTACATAAGGTCAGTGCTCGTGCGGTACCGGCGGGTGCCCGGCCGATGCGGGTGTCCGGCTCCCGACCATGTCCGGAGGTCAGGAGGCCGACGTGATCGATGGTACGGGTGTGACTGCTGTGAATAGAGTGACGATATTGAATCGTGAGCCAATGGAGACCTTGCGCCGCTGACACCGGAGCGGCGACGCGAGGGACGGTGGGACGGGACGGCCGCCGGGGTCCGATACCCTGGCTGCCGATGACCGCTCCAGATACCCGGGCGCCCAGCCAGTCGGATCGCGCCGGAGACTTCGACCTCATCGTCGTCGGTTCCGGATTCTTCGGCCTGACCATCGCCGAGCGCGTGGCCACCCAACTCGACAGGCGCGTCCTGGTGCTCGACCGCCGGCCGCACATCGGTGGCAACGCCTACTCCGAGGCCGAGCCACAGACCGGTATCGAGGTGCACCGCTACGGTGCGCACCTGTTCCACACCTCCAACCAGCGGGTCTGGGACTACGTCCGGCAGTTCACCGACTTCACCGGCTACCAGCACCGCGTCTTCGCGCTACACAGCGGGCAGGCCTACCCGCTGCCGATGGGACTCGGGCTGGTCTCGCAGTTCTTCGGCCGCTACTTCACCCCCGACGAGGCGCGCGCGCTGATCGCCGAGCAGTCCGCCGAGATCGACACCGCCGACGCACAGAACCTCGAGGAGAAGGCCATCTCGCTGATCGGGCGCCCGCTCTACGAGGCGTTCATCAAGCACTACACCGCCAAGCAGTGGCAGACCGACCCCAAGGAACTGCCCGCGGCCAACATCACCCGGCTGCCGGTCCGTTACACCTTCGAGAACCGCTACTTCAACGACACCTACGAGGGCCTGCCGGTCGACGGCTACACCGCGTGGCTGCAGAACATGGCCGCCGACGACCGCATCGAGGTGCGGCTCGACACGGACTGGTTCGACGTCCGCGACCGGCTGCGCGCCGAGAGCCCGGACGCGCCGGTGATCTACACCGGCCCGCTGGACCGGTACTTCGACTACGCCGACGGCAGGCTCGGGTGGCGCACGCTCGACTTCGAGCAGGAAGTCGTGGAGACCGGCGACTTCCAGGGCACACCGGTGATGAACTACAGCGACCCCGAGGTGCCCTACACCCGCATCCACGAGTTCCGGCACTTCCATCCCGAGCGGGCGTACCCGACCGACAGGACCGTCATCATGCGGGAGTTCTCCCGTTTCGCCGACGACGACGACGAGCCGTACTACCCGATCAACACCGAGGCCGACCGTGCGCTGCTGGCCGCCTACCGGACCCGGGCCAAGGCCGAGACCGCTTCGGCCAAGGTGCTTTTCGGCGGCCGGCTGGGCACCTACCAGTACCTCGACATGCACATGGCCATCGCCAGCGCGCTCAACATGTACGACAACGTCCTGGCGCCGCACCTCCGCGACGGCGCCCCGCTGACCGTGAGCGAGACCACCACACCATGAGTGACATCCCCACCGGCGCACTGGATGCCGGCAAGCCCAAGTCGGTCAGCCTGCTGTCGCGGGTGATCCTGCCGCGCCCGGGCGAACCGCTCGACGTCCGCAAGCTCTACATCGAGGAGTCGACCACCAACGCGCGGCGCGCGCATGCGCCCACCCGCACCACGCTGGAGATCGGCGCGGAGTCCGAGGTGTCGTTCGCGACGTACTTCAACGCCTTCCCCGCGAGCTACTGGCGGCGCTGGTCGACGCTGGAGTCGGTGGTGCTGCGCGTCGAACTCGTCGGCAGCGCCCGCGTCGACGTGTACCGGTCCAAGTCCACCGGTGCGCGGATCACCGTCGGCGGCACCGAGGCGGTCAGCGCGGACGACGACACCCCGGCGGTGGTCGAGTTCGAGATCGGCCTCGACCCGTTCGAGGACGGCGGCTGGATCTGGTTCGACATCACCACGAACGCCAGCGTCACGCTGCGCAGCGCGGGCTGGTACGCCCCGGTCGCCGCACCGAACCGGGCCAACGTCGCCGTCGGCATCCCGACGTTCAACCGGCCCGCGGACTGCGTCAACGCGCTGGCCGCGCTCACGTCGGATCCGCTCGTCGACGAGGTGATCAGCGCGGTGATCGTGTCCGACCAGGGCACCAGCAAGGCCAAGGACCATCCCGGCTTCGCCGCCGCCGCGGCCGGTTTGGGTGACCGCCTCACCATTCACAACCAGCCCAACCTCGGTGGCTCCGGCGGATACAGCCGCGTGATGTACGAGGCGCTGAAGAACACCGACTGCGAACAGATCCTGTTCATGGACGACGACATCCGCGTCGAGCCGGACTCGATCCTGCGGGCGCTGGCGATGAACCGGTTCGCGAAAGTGCCCACGCTCGTCGGCGGCCAGATGCTCAACCTGCAGGAGCCGAGCCACCTGCATGTGATGGGCGAGATGGTCGACGCCGAGAACTTCATGTGGACCAACGCGATCAACACCGAGTACGACCACAACTTCGCGAAATACGCCCTCAGCGACGAGGAGAGCGTGCGCAGCAGGCTGCTGCACCGCCGCATCGACGTCGACTACAACGGCTGGTGGATGTGCATGATCCCGCGCCAGGTCGCCGAGGAGCTCGGCCAGCCGCTGCCGCTGTTCATCAAGTGGGACGACGCCGAGTACGGCCTGCGGGCCGGCGAGCACGGCTACCCCACCGTCACGTTGCCCGGTGCGGCGATCTGGCACATGGCGTGGAGCGATAAGGACGACGCGATCGACTGGCAGGCGTACTTCCACCTGCGCAACCGCCTCGTGGTGGCGGCGATGCACTGGGACGGCAACATCAGCGGGCTGATCGCCAGCCACCTGAAGGCCACCATCAAACACCTCCTCTGCCTTGAGTATTCGACGGTCGCCATCCAGAACAAGGCAATGGACGACTTCCTCGCGGGCCCCGACCACATCTTCTCGATCCTCGAGTCGGCACTGCCGGACATCCGCGCGATGCGCCAGCAGTATCCCGACGCGGTGGTGCTGCCGAGCGCGACCGCGCTGCCCACACCGTCGGACAAGCGGTGGCGCAAGAAGATCAAGATCCCGGTGGGCCCGGTCTCGATCGGCACGAGGCTCGTCCACGGTGTCGCGCACCAGCTCAAGGCGCACGACCCTGAGCACCACCGCAGGCCGCAGATCAACGTCGCCACCCAGGACGCGCGGTGGTTCTCGTTGAGCAAGGTCGACGGCGTCACCGTCACCACCGCCGACGGCCGCGGCGTGGTGTACCGCCAGCGCGACCGGGAGAAGATGTTCGAACTGCTCCGGGAGTCGCTGAAACGTCAAGCGCGCCTTGCCCGCAGGTTCAACCGGATGCGCAAGGTGTACCGGGAGGCGCTGCCGGTGCTGACCAGCAAGCAGAAGTGGGAAGAGGTCCTGCTGCCCAGCCTCGACGGTTCCGCAGAGGCGCAGACCGCGGCCGCCCGCACATGACGGAACCGCCGCGGGGCGAGGACGCCGCGCTGGTGGCCGTTCAGGCGGCGTTGGCAGGCCGGCCGGGCGTACTCACCGCCGCCCGCACGCTGTCGCACTTCGGTGAGCACAGCGCGGGCTGGCTCGGAGCCGCCGGGATCGGCGCCCTGCTGCAGCCCACGCGCCGCCGGGCCTGGCTGACCGCAGGGGTTGGGGCGTTCGCCGCCCACGCGGCCGCCGTCGTCATCAAGCGGGTGGTGCGCCGCGAGCGGCCTCACCACCCGGCGATCGCGGTGAACGTCGGCACGCCGAGCCGGCTGTCGTTCCCCTCGGCCCACGCCACGTCCACCACCGCGGCCGCGGTGCTGCTCGGCCGGGTGTCCGGGCTGCCGCTGCCCGTCGTGCTGGTGCCGCCGATGGCGTTGTCGCGCCTGGTGCTCGGGGTGCACTACCCCAGCGATGTGCTCACCGGCGTGGCGGTCGGCGCGACGGTCGCCGAGGTGGTCTCCAGGATCAGCGAGCGTTACGGAGCGGACCCGAGATGAGTGTGCAGCCACATGAGTACGAGAATGTCTGAGGAAGCGGCGCCGGTGACCGGCCCGCCGAAGAATCTCGCCAGCGGCATCGTCAAGGCGCTGCGGCCACGCCAGTGGGTGAAGAACGTCCTCGTGTTCGCCGCGCCGGTGGCCGCCCTCGGCGACGACCGCTACGCCTACGACTACCGCGTGGTCCTGGTCAACGTGCTGGTGGCGTTCGTGGTGTTCAGCCTCGGCGCGTCGGCGGTGTACCTCGTCAACGACGCGCGTGACGTCGAGGCCGACCGGCAGCACCCGACCAAACGCTTCCGGCCGATCGCCGCGGGCGTGGTGCCCGAATGGCTGGCGTACACGCTGGCCACGGTGCTGGCGGTGGCCTCGATCGGCATCTCGTATCTGGTGACGCCGAACCTCGCCCTGGTGATGGCGATCTACATCGCCATCCAGCTGGCCTACTGCTTCGGGCTCAAGCACCAGGCCGTCATCGACATCTGCATCGTCTCCTCGGGTTTCCTGATCCGGGCGATCGCAGGCGGCGTGGCCGCCGATGTGCCGCTGTCGCAATGGTTCCTGCTGATGATGGCCTTCGGGTCGCTGTTCATGGCGGCCGGGAAGCGTTACGCTGAACTGCAGTTGGCGGAACGCACCGGCGCCAAGATCCGCAAGTCGCTGGAGAGCTACACCAGCAGCTACCTGCGCTTCGTCTGGACGTTGTCGGCCACCGCCCTGGTGCTCTGCTACGGGCTGTGGGCCTTCGAGCGCGACGACCTCGCAGGCACCTCCTGGTTCGTGGTGTCGATGATCCCGTTCACCGTCGCGATCCTGCGCTACGCGGTCGACGTCGACGGCGGGCTGGCCGGCGAGCCGGAGGAGATCGCGCTGGGCGACCGGGTGCTCCAGTTGCTCGCGGTGGCCTGGATCGGGACCGTCGGTGCGGCCGTCCTCTTCGGCTGAGCCCGCCGGCGCGTCGGCCCTGCGCCGGCCGGCCTTCCCGTTCGACGTGACCGCCCGCGTCAGCCTCTGGGTGGGGGTGGCGGTGGTGGCGGTGCTGTTCGGCTGGGGCGCCTGGCAGCGCCGGTGGATCGCCGACGACGGCCTGATCGTGTTGCGCACGGTGCGGAACCTGTTGGCGGGCAACGGCCCTGTCTTCAACGCAGGCGAACGCGTCGAGTCCAACACCTCCACGCTGTGGACATACCTGATCACCCTGGGTTCGTGGGTGGGCGGCGCCGTGCAGCTGGAGTACGTGGCGCTGTGGTTCGCGCTGGTGCTCTCCGTCCTCGGGGTGGCGCTGGCGATGCTCGGCGCGGGCCGGCTCTACGCGCCGAGCCTGCAGGGCCGCCGCGCGCTGCTGCTGCCTGCCGGCGCACTGGTCTACATCGCGGTGCCGCCGGCCCGCGACTTCGCCACCTCCGGTCTCGAGAACGGTTTGGTGCTGGCCTATCTCGGCCTGCTGTGGTGGATGATGGTGTGCTGGTCGCAGGCGCTGCGCAGCCGCCCCCCGGACGCGCCCGACGGGAACGCGGTGAGCCGGACCTTCGCCGCCGCACTGGCTTTCGTCGGCGGCCTGAGCGTGCTGGTGCGTCCCGAGCTCGCGCTGATCGGCGGACTGGCGTTGGTGATGATGCTGATCGCCGCCCGCGGCTGGCGCCGCCGGGTGCTGATCGTGGCCGCGGGCGGCGCGCTGCCGGTGCTCTACCAGATCTTCCGGATGGGCTACTACGGGCTGCTGACGCCCAACACCGCGCTGGCCAAGGACGCCTCGGGCGCCAAGTGGCCGCAGGGCTTCATCTACCTCGCGAACTTCAATCAGCCCTATCTGCTGTGGATTCCGGCCGTGCTGCTGCTGGCGCTCGGCGCGGTGCTGGTGGCCACCAGGTCGCGGCCGTGGTGGATCTCGCACCGGTCGCCGCGCGGGTACGGGTGGGTGGCCCGCACCGTGCAGAGCCCGCCGGCCGTGGTGATCTTCTTCGTGGTGAGCGGTCTGCTGCAGGCGATCTACTGGGTCCGCCAGGGCGGCGACTTCATGCACGGCCGGGTGCTGCTCACACCGCTGTTCTGCCTGCTGCTGCCGGTCGCGGCGATCCCGGTGGTGCTCCCGGACGGCAGCCGGTTCACCCGCGAGACCGGCTACCTGCTGGCCGCGGCCACCTCGGTGCTCTGGCTCACCGTCGCGGGATGGTCACTGTGGGCGGCGAATTCGCCCGGCGTGGGGGCCGACGCCACCCGGGTGACCTACACCGGCATCGTCGACGAACGGCGGTTCTACGCCCAGGCCACCGGTCACGCCCACCCGCTGACGGCGGCCGACTATCTGGACTATCCGCGGATGCGCGCGGTGATCACCGCGCTGGACAACACCCCCGACGGCGCGCTGCTGCTGCCTGCGGGCAACTACGACCGCTGGGACGTGGTGCCCGCGATCCCGCCACCGCCGCGCCCGCCCGACGCGTCGGCGGACTGGGTCGACGAGCACCAGCCACAGCACACCGTCTTCTTCACCAACCTCGGCATGTTGGGCATGAATGTCGGCCTCGACGTGCGGGTGATCGACCAGATCGGCCTGGCCAACCCGCTCGCCGCGCACACCGCCCGGCTCGAGGACGGCCGCATCGGGCACGACAAGAACCTCTACCCGGACTGGGCGGTGGCCGAGGGCCCGTTCCTCAAGACCCGCCCGTACGTGCCGCAGTACCTCGACGAGGACTGGATCCGGCAGGCCGAGGCGGCACTGAAGTGCCCGGACACCGAAGTCGTGCTCACCTCCATCCGCGGGCCGATGGGACCGCGCCGGTTCCTGTCGAATCTCGTGCACGCCGCCGAGTTCACCCGCTACCGCATCGACCGGGTGCCGCGCTACGAACTGGCCCGCTGCGGGCTCGCGGTGCCCGAGCCGATCAACCCGCCCTACACCGGTATGCCGGCCACCGGACCTTAGAGCTGCGAGATTTGTGATCGGAATGGATTGTCTGTTTGGGTAACGCCGCAACCACCTCCGGACGATATGCAGTCAGGTGTGTTGCATTCCTCGGCCCACGACCGCCGTTCGCACGGCGCCGGCAGAAGTGAAACGGACGGTTAGGACCTTGCGTAGGACCCCGGGTGCTGTCGCTGCGCGCCGGCTTCTCGCCGCGCTGACCGCGCTGGTCGTGCTGCCCGGCCTGGTCACCGTCACAGGCGCGTCGCAGGCCGCGGCGTTCTCCCGCGAAGGCCTGCCCGTCGAGTACCTCGACGTCTACTCCACGGCGATGGGGCGCAACGTGCGCGTCGAGTTCGAGGGCGCCCCGGGTCCGGCTGCGAAAGCCGTCTACCTGCTCGACGGCCTGCGCGCCCAGGACGACTACAGCGGCTGGGACATCAACACCGCCGCCTTCGAATGGTTCCACGACTCCGGTGTCGCGGTGGTGATGCCCGTCGGTGGGCAGTCCAGCTTCTACACCGACTGGTATTCGCCGTCGAGCTTCAACAACCAGCCCTACACGTACAAGTGGGAGACCTTCCTGACCGCCGAGCTGCCGCAGTGGCTGGCGGAGAACAAGCAGGTGTCGACCACCGGCAACGCCGTGGTCGGGCTGTCGATGTCGGGCAGCGCCGCGCTGACCCTGTCGGCCTACCACCCGGCGCAGTTCCGTTACGCCGCCTCGCTGTCGGGCTTCCTCAACCCGTCGACGGTCGTCATGCAGCAGGCCATCCGGGTGGCGATGCTCGACGCGGGCGGCTTCAACGTCGACAACATGTGGGGCCCGCCGTGGAACCCGGCCTGGAAGCGCAACGACCCGGTGGTGCAGGCGGCCCGCATCGCGGCCAACGGGACCCGGCTCTGGATCTACTGCGCACCCGGCGGCGCGACACCGCTGGACACCGCTGACCCCGGCCAGGCGCTCAATGCGACCAGCCTCGAGGCGATGGCGATCACCAGCAACAAGGCGTTCCAGCAGGCCTACACCGCCGCAGGCGGCCGCAACGCCACCTTCTCGTTCCCGCCCGCGGGCAACCACGCCTGGGGCTACTGGGGCGCGCAACTGCAAGCCCTCAAACCCGACCTGCTCGCCACCATCGGCGGCTGACGGGCAGATGATGATATCGGTAAAGGCGCAGTTCAGAAGCGAATTCGCGCACACATGGGAAATAGCCGGAGAGAGTTATCACACCGAGGTGTGGTTGACTACACGGGCAACGCGGCCTGCTCCGGTGGACACAGGCCGGGTTCGGCATTCGACAGATGGGATAGGTAAAGCATGAAGTTCGTTGGGAAGATGCGCGGCGCCTGGACGCGCCGGCTCACGGTCGTGGCCTTGGCGGCCGCCGTGCTGCCCGGCCTGGTCAGTGCGGTCGGCGGCTCGGCGACTGCGGGGGCCTTCTCTCGTCCGGGTCTGCCGGTCGAGTACCTGATGGTGCCGTCCGCGGGTATGGGACGTGACATCAAGGTGCAGTTCCAGAGTGGTGGCCAGGGAGCGCCGGGCGTGTACCTGCTCGACGGCCTGCGCGCACGTGATGACTTCAACGGTTGGGACATCGAGACCAACGCGTTCGAGATGTACTACGAGTCGGGCCTCTCGGTGATCATGCCCGTCGGTGGCCAGTCCAGCTTCTACTCGGACTGGTACGAGCCCGCCTGCGGCAAGGCCGGTTGCTCCACCTACAAGTGGGAGACGTTCCTGACCCAGGAGCTGCCCGCCTACCTGTCCGCCAACCACGGCGTGAACCCGAACCGCAACGCGGCCGTCGGCCTGTCGATGGCCGGTTCGGCCGCGATGACGCTGGCGATCTACTACCCGCAGCAGTTCCAGTACGCGGCGTCGCTGTCGGGCTTCCTGAACCTGTCCGAGGGCTGGTGGCCGATGCTGGTCGGGATGTCGATGGGTGACGCGGGCGGCTACAAGTCCGAGGCCATGTGGGGTCCGTCGAGCGATCCGGCGTGGAAGCGCAACGACCCGATGGTGAACATCGACAAGCTGGTCGCCAACGGCACCCGCGTGTGGGTCTTCTGCGGCAACGGCAAGCCTGCCGACATCAACGGCAGCGGCGTCGCCGCGGGCGACAACTTCAACGCGAAGTTCCTCGAGAGCTTCACGCTGCGGACCAACGAGACCTTCCAGGAGCAGTACATCGCCGCGGGCGGCAAGAACGGCGTGTTCAACTTCCCGCAGGCCGGTACCCACAGCTGGGAGTACTGGGGTCAGCAGCTCGGCCAGATGAAGCCGGACATCCAGCGCGTGCTGGGTGCCACCCCGGGCCCGGTCGCCGCTCCTGCGGCGGCTCCGGTCGAGGCCGGCAACTGATCCAGCGCTAGACGAACGACGCCTGCGGCGGCGATCCCTTCGGGGGTCGCCGCCGTCGGCCGTTTACGGGTCGTCCGACCGGCCCCTTTTGGCGCGACCCCGGGGGCAGGTGTGATTCACTACCTGCGGCGGGGACAGCCGAGACGTGAGGTGGATGAATGGGTCGGTCACTGGTCCGGGGACTTCTGAGCGTGCTACTGGCTGCGGGCCTGTGGGGGGCCGTCGGGACCACCTCCGGCACCACCGCGGGCGCCGAGCCCGTCGAGTACCTGATGGTGCCGTCGGCGGCGATGGGCCGTGACATCCCGGTGGCCTTCCAGGGCGGTGGACCGCACGCGGTGTTCCTGCTCGACGCGTTCAACGCCGCGCCGGACGTGAGCAACTGGGTGACCGCGGGCAACGCGATGAGCACGCTGGCGGGCAAGGGTGTCTCGGTGGCCGCGCCTGCCGGCGGCGCATGGAGCATGTACACCAACTGGGAGCAGGACGGCAGCAGGCAGTGGGAGACCTTCCTGTCCTCCGAGCTGCCCAACTGGCTGGCGGCCAACAAGGGCCTCGCCCCGGGCGGGCACGGCATCGTCGGCGCAGCCCAGGGTGGCTACGGCGCCATGGCGATGGCGACCTTCCACCCCGACCGGTTCCGCTACGCCGGATCGCTGTCGGGCTTCCTGACGCCGTCGTTGACCCAGATGAACGGCGCCATCACCGACGGGCTGGCCCGCTTCGGCGGCGTCGACATCCGCAACATGTGGGGTCTGCCGCAGCTCGGCCGGTGGAAGTGGCACGACCCCGACGTGCACATCCAGCTGCTGATCAACAACAACACCCGGTTGTGGGTGTTCAGCCCCGCCACCCTGACGTGCAGCGACCCGGCCGCGATGATCGGCTACTGCGATCAGGCCGCGGGCAGCGCGCGCACCTTCTACCAGCACTACCGGGGCAACGGCGGCGGCAACGGGCACTTCGAGTTCCCGGCGGGCGTCCAGCACGACTGGGGTAGCTGGTCGTCGCAGCTGGCCGCGATGTCGGGCGAACTGTCCAGCGTCCTGCGCTGACCCGCGGTTCACCGCGAATCCGCTGGCCGGGAGCACTTTTGGGCAGCCGGTACCGTGGAGGGGTGCAACGCAGGAGTGAGCGGTCGTCGCGGCGTGCCCGGCGCGGTGCGCTGCCGGCGCTCCTGGTCCTCTCGGCGGTGCTGGTGGTCAGTGCCTGCGGCCTGACCGACGACCTGCGGGCGACTGTCGGGCTGCCGACGTCGGAGACCACCCCGGCCGGTGTGGACGCGCAGTCGGCGCGCAGCGCGCCGGACATCACCGGACCGCACGCGGACGCCGAACAGGGGCAGATGACCGTGACCGCGCAGCAGCGCGACTACCTCGACGCGCTGGCGGCCGCGGGGGTGACGCCCTCGAGCGACCTGCTCGCGCTGTCCATCGGGTCCTACGTCTGCCAGGCGCGGGCGGCCCAGCAGACCGATCAGGCGGTGTGGGACTTCGTGGTGCCGCTGGTGCGCAGCGACGTGCGCACGGCCGGGTCGGACGCGGCCCACACCGCGCGGGCCGACCTCGACACCGTGACCGCCGACTACATTCGCATCGCGACCGAACGACTCTGCTAGCAGGAGAACATGGCCAGGACCAAAAGGACCCGCCGGAAACGGCACCGCATCCTCGCGCTCATCGCGGCCGGGGCGATGGCACTCGTGGTGGTGCTGGTGGTGGCGATCGTGGTGATCGTGCTGCGCAAGCCCGACACCCCGGACACCGCGCTGCCGCCCAGCGCGGTGCCTCCCACCAGTGACCCCGGGACACCCGGCCAGCGCAAGCCCCGTCCGGAGTTCCAGGACGCGAGCTGCCCGGACGTGCAGCTGATCTCGATTCCCGGCACCTGGGAGTCGTCGGTGCAGATGGACCCCTTCAACCCGGTGCAGTTCCCGGCGGCGCTGCTGCTGCGGGTGACCAATCCGATCCGCGCGGAGTTCGACAACCAGCGGCTGGAGATCTTCACCGTCCCGTACACGGCGCAGTTCCACAATCCGTTCTCCGCGGACCGGCAGATGTCGTACAACGACAGCCGGGCCGAGGGCACCCGTGCCGCGGTCAAGGCGATGACCGACATGAACAACCGCTGCCCGCTCACCAGCTACGTGCTGGTCGGCTTTTCCCAGGGTGCGGTGATCGCGGGCGACATGGCCAGTGACATCGGCAACGGTCGCGGGCCGGTCGACGAGGACCTGGTGCTCGGCGTGGTCGCGATCGCCGACGGTCGCCGCCAGACCGGCGTCGGCCGCGACGTTGGGCTCAACCCGCCGGGGGTGGGCGCGGAGATCACGCTGCACGAGGTGCCGACGCTGTCGACGCTCGGGCTGACGATGACCGGCCCGCGGCCCGGCGGTTTCGGCACGCTCAACGACCGCACCTTCGAGATCTGCGCCCCCGGCGACCTGATCTGTGCCGCGCCGGAGTCGGCGTTCTCGATCGTCAACCTGCCCAAGACGCTGGAGACGCTGTCCGGAGGGGCGGGGCAGCCGGTGCACGCCATGTACGCCACCCCGCAGTTCTGGAACGACAACGGCCTGACGGCGACCGACTGGACGCTGAACTGGACCCGTGACCTGATCTCGAACGCGCCGCAGCCGAAACATGGCTGATTTGTGACCGTGGCGGATTTGGCCGCCGCCGATCCGTACCCTTAACATTAAGAGAAAAGTAAGAGGGGTGTCCCGTGGTGGCGTCCGCGGCGGTTTCGCCGGTGCCGCCCTCACCCCGGTAGGATTCCGGGGGTTTGGGGTCGAGCAGCTGGCCTCGCCCATGACAGGAGTATGAAATGGCCTTCCACAACCCGTTCCTCAAGGACGGTCAGATCCGGTTCCCCGACAACGGGAGCCTGGTCCGCCACGTCGAACGGTGGGCGAAGGTGCGTGGCGACAAGCTGGCCTACCGCTTTCTGGACTTCTCGACCGAGCGCGACGGTGTCGAGCGCGACCTGAGCTGGTCGGTGTTCGGCGCCCGCAACCGCGCCGTCGGCGCCCGGCTGCAGCAGGTCACCCAGCCCGGGGACCGGGTGGCGATCCTGTGCCCGCAGAACCTCGACTACCTCATCGCCTTCTTCGGCGTCCTGTACTCCGGCCGGATCGCCGTCCCGCTGTTCGACCCGAACGAGCCCGGCCACGTCGGCCGGCTGCACGCGGTGCTCGACGACTGCCACCCGTCGGCGATCCTGACGACCACCGACGCCGCCGAGGGCGTGCGCAAGTTCTTCCGCAGCCGGCCTGCCAACCAGCGCCCGCGCGTGATCGCCGTCGACGCCGTTCCCGACGAGGTCGGCGCCACCTGGGAGCCGGTCGAGGTCAACAACGACAGCATCGCCTACCTGCAGTACACCTCGGGGTCGACCCGCATCCCGACCGGCGTCCAGATCACCCACCTCAACCTGGCCACCAACGTGGTGCAGGTGATCGAGGCGCTCGAGGGCGAAGAAGGCGACCGCGGCGTGTCCTGGCTGCCGTTCTTCCACGACATGGGTCTGATCACCGTGCTGCTGCCCGTCGTGATCGGCCACTACATCTCCTTCATGACGCCCGCGGCGTTCGTCCGCAGGCCCGGCCGGTGGATCCGGGAGATGGCCCGCAAGGAGGGCGAGACCGGCGGTGTCATCTCGGTGGCGCCCAACTTCGCGTTCGACCACGCCGCGGTCCGTGGCCTGCCCAAGGACGGCGAGCCGCCGCTGGACCTGTCCAACGTCAAGGCGCTGCTCAACGGCAGCGAGCCGATCTCGGCCGCCACCGTTCGCAACTTCAACGAGGCGTTCGGGCCGTACGGCTTCAAGCCGCAGGCCATCAAGCCGTCCTACGGGCTGGCCGAAGCCACGCTGTTCGTCTCCACCACGCCGGTCAACGAGTCGCCGAAGATCATCACCGTCGACCGCAACGAGCTGAACAACCACCGGTTCGTCGAGGTGCCGGCCGACTCCGAGAAGGCCGTCGCACAGGCGTCGGCGGGCAAGATCGGCGTCGCCGAGTGGGCGGTCATCGTCGACAACGACACCGCCACCGAGCTGCCGGACGGCCAGATCGGTGAGATCTGGATCAGCGGCCAGAACATGGGCACCGGCTACTGGGGCAAGGAAGAGGAGACCCAGGCCACCTTCCGCAACATCCTCAAGTCGCGCACCGAGCCCTCGCACGCCCAGGGTGCGGACGACGACGCGACGTGGGTGCGGACCGGCGACTACGGCGCCTACCACGAGGGCGACCTCTACATCACCGGGCGCGTCAAGGACCTGGTGATCATCGACGGCCGCAACCACTACCCGCAGGACCTGGAGTACTCGGCGCAGGAGTCGACCAAGGCGCTGCGCACCGGCTTCGTCGCGGCGTTCTCGGTGCCGGCCAACCAGCTGCCCGACGAGGTCTTCGAGAACGCCCACGCCGGCCTCAAGCGCGACCCGTCCGACACCTCCGAGCAGCTGGTGATCGTCGGCGAGCGGGCGCCGGGCGCGCACAAGCTGGACATGGCGCCGATCGCCGACGACATCCGGGCCGCGATCGCGGTGCGCCACGGCGTGACCGTCCGCGACGTGCTGCTCACCCCCGCGGGTGCCATCCCGCGGACGTCCAGCGGCAAGATCGGCCGCCGGGCCTGCCGCTCGGCGTACCTCGACGGCAGCCTGCGCAGCGGGAAGGTCGCCAACGCCTTCCCCGACGAGACGGATTGACCGGAGCGTCCGGCGACCCTGAGGACTCCCGACGACTGAGATTCCACCGTTGCGGGTGGCGAAAGAGATTTGAACATGTCTGACACACCGAACGATTCGCCGTCCGCACCGGACCAGCCGGTCATCGCGCAGGGGGACGACGGCCCGCTGCGGCCGGCGCAGGTCGACATGACCGTCAACGAGATGCGCGAATGGCTGCGCAACTGGATCGCCAACGCCACCGGCCAGGCCGCCGACAAGATCGACGAGTCCGCGCCGATGGTGGAACTCGGCCTGTCGTCGCGCGACGCGGTGGCGATGGCCAGCGACATCGAGGACCTCACCGGCGTCACGCTGACCGCGACCGTGGTGTTCCGCAACCCGACCATCGAGTCACTGGCGGCGGTGATCATCGAGGGCGAGCCCGAGGTCGACCACACCGACGACGGCACCGACTGGACCCGGGATCGCGACGTGGAAGACATCGCGATCGTCGGCCTGGCGACCCGGTTCCCCGGTGACCTGAACACGCCGGGGCAGATGTGGGACGCGCTGCTCGAGGGCCGCGACGCCATCACCGACCTGCCCGAGGGCCGCTGGTCGGAGTTCCTCTCCGAGCCGCGGATCGCGGAGCGGCTGGCCAACGCGCGCACCCGCGGCGGCTACCTGTCCGACATCAAGGGCTTCGACTCCGAGTTCTTCGCGCTGTCGAAGATGGAAGCCGACAACATCGACCCGCAGCAGCGGATGGCGCTGGAGCTCACCTGGGAGGCGCTCGAGGACGCCCGCATCCCGGCGTCGAGCCTGCGTGGTCAGCGGGTCGGCGTCTACATCGGCAGCTCCACCAACGACTACAGCTTCCTGGCAGTCGCCGACCCGGGGACGGCGCACCCGTACGCCATCACCGGCGGCGCGAGCTCGATCATCGCCAACCGGGTGTCCTACTTCTACGACTTCCGCGGCCCGTCGATGGCCATCGACACCGCGTGCTCCAGCTCGCTGGTCGCCGCGCACCAGGGTGTCGCGGCGCTGCGCGCCGGCGAGGCCGACGTCGTGCTGGTCGGCGGCGTCAACGCCCTGGTCACCCCACTGGTGACGGCCGCGTTCGACGAGATCGGCGGCGTGCTCGCCGCCGACGGCCGGATCAAGTCCTTCTCCCAGGACGCCGACGGCTACGCCCGTTCCGAGGGCGGCGGCATGCTGGTGTTCAAGCGGCTGTCGGACGCGCGCCGCGACGGCGACGAGATCTACGCGGTGGTTGCGGGCAGCGCGGTCAACCACGACGGCCGGTCCAACGGCCTGCTGGCACCCAACCCCGACGCGCAGGCCGAGGTGCTGCGCAAGGCGTACAAGGACGCGGGCATCAACCCCCGCGACGTCGACTACGTCGAGGCGCACGGCACCGGCACCATCCTCGGCGACCCGATCGAGGCCGACGCGCTGGGCCGCGTGGTGGGCCGCACCCGCCCGGCCGACCGGCCCGCGCTGCTCGGTGCGGTGAAGTCGAACCTCGGCCACCTGGAGTCGGCCGCGGGCGCGGCGAGCCTGGCGAAGACGGCGCTGGCGCTGAAGAACAACAAGATTCCGCCGTCGATCAACTACACCGGTCCGAACCCGTACATCGACTTCGACGCGGTGCGGCTGAAGGTCGCCGACACCGTCACCGACTGGCCGCGCTACAGCGGCAACGCGATCGCCGGCGTGTCCGGCTTCGGCTTCGGCGGCGCGAACGCGCACATGGTGCTGCGCGAGGTGTTGCCGTCTGACCTGGTGGAGCCCGAACCCGCAGAAGAGGTGGTCGCGGTCACCGCGGCGCCGAACCAGCCCGCCCAGTATGTCGGCGGGGTGCGGATGGACGAGTACGGCGAGTTCATCGACGATGATGACGACGACGATCTGGACCGCCCCGCCGCCGCTCTCGACGACGAGTACGAGCTGCCCGGGATCACCGACGAGGCCAAGCGACTGCTGGAGGTCGCCCGCGAGGAACTCGCGGCCGGCGAACAGCCGACCCCGGTTGTGCCCCTTGCCATCTCGGCGTTCCTGACGTCGCGCAAGCGGGCCGCCGCCGCCGAGCTGGCCGACTGGATCGACAGCCCGGAGGGCCGGGCGTCGTCCCTGGAGTCGATCGGTCGCTCGCTGTCGCGGCGCAACCACGGCCGTTCCCGCGCGGTGGTGCTGGCCCACGACCACGACGAGGCGGTCAAGGGTCTGCGCGCGGTCGCCGAGGGCAAGCAGAGCCCCAGCGTGTTCAGCGCCGACGGCCCGGTCACCAACGGCCCGGTGTGGGTGCTGGCCGGATTCGGCGCGCAGCACCGCAAGATGGGCAAGAGCCTGTATTTGCGCAACGAGGTCTTCGCCGAGTGGATCGACAAGGTCGACGCCCACGTGCAGGACGAGCGCGGCTACTCGGTGCTGGAGCTGATCCTCGACGACTCGCAGGACTACGGCATCGAGACCACCCAGATCACCATCTTCGCCATCCAGGTCGCGCTCGGTGAGCTGCTGCGCCACCACGGCGCCAAACCCGGTGCAGTGATCGGGCAGTCGCTCGGCGAGGCCGCCGCGGCCTACTTCGCCGGCGGTCTGTCGCTGGCCGACGCCACCCGCACCATATGCTCGCGCAGCCACCTGATGGGTGAGGGCGAAGCGATGCTCTTCGGCGAGTACATCAGGCTGATGGCGCTCGTCGAGTACTCCGCCGACGAGATCAAGACGGTGTTCTCCGACTACCCCGACCTGGAGGTGTGCGTCTACGCCGCACCCACCCAGACGGTGATCGGCGGTCCGCCCGCGCAGGTGGACGCGATCATCGAGCGGGCGGAGAAGGAGGGCAAGTTCGCCCGCAAGTTCCAGACCAAGGGCGCCAGCCACACCACGCAGATGGATCCGCTGCTGGGCGAGCTGGCCGCCGAACTGCAGGGCATCGAGCCGCATCCCGTGCAGATCGGCTACTTCTCGACCGTGCACGAAGGGCAGTACATCCGGCCCGGCGGCGAGCCGATCCACGACGTCGACTACTGGAAGAAGGGCCTGCGGCACTCGGTCTACTTCACCCACGGCATCCGCAACGCGGTCGACAACGGCCACACCACGTTCCTGGAGCTGGCCCCGAATCCGGTGGCGCTCATGCAGGTCGGGCTGACGACGGCTGCCGCAGGCCTGCACGACGGGCAGCTGATCGCCACGCTGGCCCGCAAGCAGGACGAGGTCGACTCGATGACCGCGGCCATGGCGCAGCTGTTCGTGCACGGCCACGACCTCGACATGCGCACGCTGTTCCCGCGCCGCTCGCGCGGCCTGGCCGGTGCGCTGGACTTCGCCGACATCCCGCCCACCCGGTTCCGCCGCAAGCCGCACTGGCTCGACGTGCGGTTCAGCGGTGACAACTCGGGCATCATGCCGGGCACGCACGTCGCCACCCCGGACGGCCGCCACGTGTGGGAGTACGCACCGCGCGGCGGCACCGACCTGTCGGCACTGGTGAAAACCGCTGCCTCGCAGATCCTTCCGGATGCCGCGGTGGTCGCCGCCGAACAGCGCGCGGTACCCGGCGAGGACGCCCGGCTGGTCACCACGCTGACCCGTCACCCCGGTGGCGCCTCGGTGCAGGTGCATGCCCGCATCGACGAGTCGTTCACGCTGGTGTACGACGCGATCGTGTCCCGCGGCGGCCAGGGGATCGCGCTGCCCGCCGCGGTCGCCACCGGAGTCGTTGCCGCGCAGCCGCTGACGGCCGCACCGGAGACGGCGCCCACCGAGGACGCCGAGATCCTGCACGACAACCTGACCGCAGGCGCCAATCTCGGTGCCTCGCTGGGCAAGTGGAGCCCGGAGTCCGGCGAGTCGATCCACGACCGGCTCGGCACCATCGTCGGCAGCGCCATGGGCTACGAGCCCGAGGACCTGCCGTGGGAGGTGCCGCTGATCGAGCTCGGCCTGGATTCGCTGATGGCGGTGCGCATCAAGAACCGGGTCGAATACGACTTCGACATGCCGCCGATCCAGCTGACCGCGGTGCGCGACGCCAACCTCAACGCCGTGGAGAAACTGATCACCTACGCGATCGAGCATCGCGACGAGGTCGACCAGCTGGCCGAGGCGCAGAAGGGGAAGACCGCCGAGGAGATCGCCGCCGCTCAGGCCGAACTCCTTGGCGGTGCGAGCACCGTCGCCGAACTCGAGGAGAAACTCGCGTCGGCCGGCCACCCGCTGGGCGCGACCGAGGAGGTCAGGGAGCAGGCGACGGTGCTCAGCGGCGCCAGCCCCGCGACGATCGCGGCACCCGCGCCCGACCCGCAGGCCGAGCCGGACACCCAGTCCGGCGGGGCGCCTGTCCCGCCGCCGCCCACCAACCCGGCAGGCCCTTCAGCGGCGAGTGTCCCACCGCCGCCGACGAATCCGTCCGGGCCCGCCGCCTCGGGCCCGTCGCAGTCCACGGTCGCCGCGGCGTCCAAGGTGCTGACCCAGGAGGCCGTCACCGAGGCGCTCGGCGCCGACGTGCCGCCCCGCGACGCCGCGGAGCGGGTCACGTTCGCGACGTGGGCCATCGTCACCGGCAAGTCGCCCGGCGGCATCTTCAATGAGCTGCCGAGCATCGACGAGGCGACGGCGACGAAGATCGCAGAGCGGCTCACCGAGCGGGTCGACGAGGGCACCATCACCGTCGACGCCGTCCGCTCGGCGAAGACGGTCGAGGAGCTCGCCACCACGGTGCGCGACTACCTCGAGGGCGGCAAGATCGACGGCTTCGTGCGGACGCTGCGGCCACCGGTGGAGGGCTCGAACAGCGTGCCGGTGTTCGTATTCCATCCCGCGGGCGGCTCGACCGTGGTGTACGAACCGCTGCTGCGCCACCTGCCGCCGGACACCCCGATGTACGGCTTCGAGCGGGTCGAGGGTTCGGTCGAGGAACGGGCCGCCGAGTACCTGCCGAAGCTGATGGAGATCGGCGGCAAGGGGCCGTACATCCTGGTCGGCTGGTCGCTGGGTGGTGCGCTGGCGTACGCCTGCGCGATCGGACTCAAGCGCGCGGGCGCCGACGTCCGGTTCGTCGGGTTGATCGACATGGTGCGTCCGGGCGAGGAGATCCCGCAGACCCAGGAGGAGATGCGGGCGCGCTGGGACCGCTACGCTCGCTTCGCCGAGCGCACGTTCAACGTCGAGGTGCCCGAGATCCCGTATGAGGAACTCGAGAAGCTCGACGACGAGGGCCAGGTCCGGTACGTCCTGGACGTCGTCAGCCAGAGCGGGGTGCAGATCCCCGGCGGCATCATCGAGCACCAGCGGACGTCCTACCTGGACAACCGGTTGCTCGAGACCGCGGAGATCCAGCCCTACGACGGGCACGTCACCCTGTACATGGCCGATCGGTACCACGACGACGCGATCTTCTTCGAGCCGCGCTACGCCATCCGTCAGCCCGACGGCGGCTGGGGCGAGTTCGTCGAGGATCTCGAGATCGTGCCCATCGGGGGTGAGCACATCCAGGCGATCGACGAGCCGTACATTGCCAAGGTGGGTGCCCACATGAGCGAGGCGATCAACCGCGTCGAGAGCGAGAGCAAGTGACCACAGGAGAAGCGCCCGCCGTTCACGCGGGGACGACCGCGGAGAAGCTCGCGGAACTGCGGGAGAAGCTGGAACTGGCCAAGGATCCCGGCGACGAGAAGTCAAAGGCTCGCCGGGACAAGAAGGGTCTGCCCAGCGCCCGGGCGCGGATCCACGCGCTGCTCGACCCGGGCAGTTTCCTGGAGATCGGCGCCCTGGCGAAGACGCCGGGTGACCCGAACGCGTTGTTCACCGACGGCGTGGTCACCGGCCACGGCACCATCAACGGCAGGCCGGTCGGCGTGTTCAGCCACGACCAGACGGTGTTCCAGGGGTCGGTCGGCGAGATGTTCGGCCGCAAGGTGGCCAAGCTGATGGAGTGGGTGGCGATGGTCGGCTGCCCGATCGTCGGCATCAATGACTCGGCCGGCGCCCGGATCCAGGACGCGGTGACGTCGCTGGCCTGGTACGCCGAACTCGGCCGCCGCCACGAATTGCTGCGCGGCATGGTGCCGGAGATCTCGATCATCCTCGGCAAGTGCGCGGGCGGTGCGGTGTACTCGCCGATCCAGACCGATCTCGTTATCGCCGTGCGCGACCAGGGGTACATGTTCGTCACCGGGCCCGACGTGATCAAAGACGTCACCGGTGAGGACGTCAGCCTCGACGAACTGGGCGGCGCCGATGCGCAGGCCCGCTACGGCAACATCCACCAGGTGGTCGAGGACGAGGCCGCGGCGTTCCAGTACGCCCGCGACTACCTGAGCTTCCTGCCCGCCAACACCTTCGACGATGCGCCGGTGGTCAACCCGGGTCTCGAGCCGGAGGTCACGCCGCACGACCTCGAGCTGGACTCACTCGTGCCGGACAGCGACAACATGGCCTACGACATGCACGAGATCCTGCTGCGGATCTTCGACGACGGCGACGTGTTCGACGTGGCCGCCAACCAGGGCCAGTCCATCATCACGGCGTTCTCGCGGGTCGACGGCCGGCCGATCGGCGTGATCGCAAACCAGCCGATGTACCTGTCCGGCGCGATCGACAACGAGGCCTCTGACAAGGCGGCCCGGTTCGTCCGCTTCTGCGACTCGTACAACCTGCCGCTGGTCTTCGTCGTCGACACCCCGGGCTTCATGCCGGGTGTGGAACAGGAGAAGGGCGGCATCATCAAGCGCGGCGGCCGGTTCCTCAACGCCGTCGTCGAGGCCGATGTGCCGAAGGTGACCATCACGATCCGCAAGTCGTACGGCGGTGCGTACGCGGTGATGGGTTCCAAGCAGCTCTCCGCGGACCTGAACTTCGCCTGGCCGACCGCACGCATCGCCGTGATCGGCGCCGAGGGTGCGGCGCAGCTGCTGGTGAAGCGGTTCCCCGATCCGACGTCGCCCGAGGTGCAGAAGATCCGCAAGGACTTCATCGAGGGCTACAACCTGAACATGGCGACACCGTGGATCGCCGCCGAACGCGGCTTCATCGATGCCGTGATCCAGCCGCACGAGACCCGGTTGCTGCTGCGCAAGTCGTTGAAGCTGCTGCGGGACAAGCAGATCAACCGCGTCAACCGCAAGCACGGCCTCACCCCGATCTAGCCCGCTACGGCTGGATGCGGATCCGCCCCGGCGAGTACAGGCCGCTGTGGGTGTCGGTGCCGAGGTCGATCTGCGCGGGTGCGGCGTCGACGACGGTGTCGAACCTGCGCAGTGAGCCCCAGTCCTGGCCCCAGTCCTCGGACAGGTACGTCGACATCACCGAGGCCTTCAGCAGCAGATCGGTGATGCCGAGCAGGCCACCCTCGAGGCCGTTCTGCCAGGTGTCGGTGCTCTGCAGCTTCGCGAAGTAGTCCGGCGAGATGCGGTACTTGGGCACCTCGGTGACGCCGTTGGCGTGCAGCATCGGCTGCTGGCACGGAAAGGCCATTCCGACCGCCCAGTCCATCAGCACCGGCTGCTCGGACCCGACGTACTCCTGCAGCGACTTCACCTCGGGAACCCGTGGCGGCGTCACGGCGATCCAGTCGCCCTGACCGAGGTTGAGGTCCTCGGCGATCACCCGCACGGCGACGGCGTCGTCCGGGATCTGCGAGCGCGGGTAGCGCAGGTTGCGCCACGACGGCGTCGGTCCGACGTCGTACGGGTCGACGCGTCCGGCGGGTGCGACGGCGCCGTCGGGTCCGCGCCGGCCGTACTCGAGCGCCACCGTCTGTCCCGACGAAACCCCGTCGGCCACACTGTTTCCTGCGACAGTGCCGGCTGCGGTGATCACCACCAGCGGGTGCGCCTCGTCGGCGGCGGGCAGCTCGTACCAGGCCGACGCGAGCGTGCTCTCCTGCTGGGCGGTGGTGGAGTAGGTGCCCGCCACCGGTACCCGCGCCGGGTCCAGTCCGTAGGGCAGCGGCACCGTCGACCCGTTCACCCCGGGGCGTGGCAGCCGCCGCGGGCCGTTCCAGTCGGCGTCGGTGCCGGGCTGCGGGTTGTTGAGCCTGATTGCCTCGGCGATGATGCGGTCGGGAATGCCGTTGGGGGAGAAGCCGACCGGGTCGGTGCCGCCGAGTGGGCCGAGCGGGCCGTAGCGGCCGGGCGCGGCGCGCAGGAAGCCGGCGTTGGAGTCGGGTTCGACCAGCACGTCGTCGGCCATGCCGCAGCCGCCGACGAACGCCCGTACGTTCGCCCAGCCGTTGGAGTAGGTCGGATACTGGCGGACCACGCCGACCGCCATCGACGCGACGAACACCACGACCATGAACCCGGCGGCCAGGGGGACCGGTGCGGCGGTCAACCGGTCCACCACCCGTGACTCGCGCCGCCCGGACACGTGTAGCCAGAAGGCCCACAGCGCGGCGATCGCGAACAGGGCGAAGAAGACCGCCGACACGGTGACGCCACCCAGCTGGGGCACCGAGTTGTTGAACGGCACACCGTAATTGGAGACGTACCACCAGCCGTTGACCGAAGCGAAGCACAGCGCCAGCACGAAGAACACCAGCGCAAGGAACGCCATCCTGTTGCGCGCCGAGCGCAGCACGGTCCGTGACATCAGCACGGTGGTGAGCGCGGCCATGGCGCCGCCCACGGCGGCGAACAGCCCGAAGTGGTGGATCCACTTGGTGGGGGTGAACATCAGGAAGAAGATCGTCGCGAAGATGATGCCCATCAGCCGCCACGCCGGACCGCGGGCGATGCCGGCGATCCTCTTGCGGCGCAACATCATGAAAAGCGCGGGGAACAGGCACAGTGCGGTGAACAGGAAGGCGAACCGGCGCGAGATCGCCGCGTCCACCGTCGGCAGCACCAGGTAGTAGTAGCGCAGGTTCTCGGTCCACCACTCCTGGCTGGGGCCGATCGCGGTGCGGATCCGGGTGGCCTCCAACACCGTCGCGAAGGTCTGGTCGATGAACACCACGCACAGGATCACGGTGCCCGCCGCGAGCATCGGCGCGATCAGTGGCCACGTGCCGACGGTCTGCCTGCGGCGCATCACGATGCGCAGGATCGGTCGTCCGCCTGCGACCAGCGCCGCAACCGCGATCAAGCCGGTGGGCTGGATGCCCAGCGTGAACGCCGCCGAGAAGATGGCCAGCGCGGCCGGGGTCAACCGGCCCGAACTGACGGCGCGCTCGATCAGCACGTAGGTGATCAAAGCGCCGGTGGCGATCTGCCCCTCCGGGCGCAGGCCGTTGTTGAACGGCATCCACGCGCCGATCAGCACCAGGCCGG
Organism: Mycobacterium sp. NPDC050551; assembly: GCF_040674075.1. NCBI lineage: Bacteria > Bacillati > Actinomycetota > Actinomycetes > Mycobacteriales > Mycobacteriaceae > Mycobacterium > Mycobacterium sp. NPDC050551. The sequence continues at coordinate 310,891 of NZ_JBFARC010000006.1, forward strand.
CCGCCCACAGCGCGGGGCGGCTGGCGATCACGGCGGGCCCAAGTCGGGGCAGCACCTCGCGGCTCAGCAGCAGCCAGCAGATCAGCGAGCAGATGAGATCGGGCAGGCGCATCCAGATGCCGGCGGTGCTCACCTGGGACATCAGCGCCAGCACGTTGTAGTACCAGCCGAAGGGGTCCTCGGGCACACCGAACCAGCGGAAGTAGTTGGCCATGTAGCCGGAGTGCTCGGCCGTGCGGGCCATCTGCATCTGGTAGCCGTCATCGGAGGAGTTGGTGCCGATGATGTACCAGAGCGCGAACACGCCCACCACGAACACGTCCACGGCGGTGAAGGTCCGCCACCGGGTGGGGATCAGCCGGCGCATGCGGCGGCCGTCGGCCCGGTCCAGCCGCCACAGCGCGACCAGCGCAACGACCGTGCACACGATGCCGAGGACGATCGCGAGGAGTTTGAGTGCCGTCGGATGGGTGGTGAAGCGGGTGTCGATCGCCGCGGAGAACTGCAGCCCGGGAGGGGCGGGACCGGTCAGGTCGGTGAACACGCCGACGATCGCCGGCCGCAGGTTGGGGTCGGCGAATCCGCTGCGCTGCGGGGAACCGTCGCGCTTCTTCAGGCCGACGAATTCGGCGTAGGTGCCGTCGATCGACGAGGTGATGTCGATGCGGTCGCAGCCGGGCCCGGCGACGCGGCCGCGTTCCACGCTGGCCACCACGACGTTGCGGACGATCACGTCGACGCGCGAGGCCGTGACGTTGACCAGCATCGCGTTCAGTGCGGCGTCGCGGCCCTCGGCGGGTGCGGTGCCGAGCACGAGTCCGCCGTCGCGGGGCATGCCACGGACCACGTCGCACGGGATGGTCGCGGTGAGGCTGACCGGTGCCTGGGTGATCAGCGGCGCCGTCACATTGGCGTACTGGCCCTGCTGCGGCCAGTTCAGCGTCGCCGTGGTCTGGGTGACCGGCAGCAGCGGTGTGGCGACCGACATCACGAACCCGAGCAGGCCGGCGATCGTCGCGACCCAGCGCGCCACCCGCACGTCCCGGCTCTGGTCCTTCACCGCGTTCACGGGAGGGCCCTGATCGGTCCGCCGCGGCTCCAGCCGAACACCCGCTTGGAACCCTCCTCGATCACCGCGTCGGGTGCGTCGTCCCGGGGCACCACCCGGCTGTAGCGCTCGATGGAGCCCCAGTCCCGGTACCAGTCGTCACGCAGGTACGTCGGGATCGACTCGGTGCGCAGCAGCGCCTGGATGAACAGGAACGGCCCGCCGTCCTCGGCCGACTGCCACTGGTTCGACGAGGTGACCACCTGCTTCAGGTTGGGCAGCACCCGGTACTCGGGCAGTTCTGCCACCCCCAGATGTTCGGAGAACGGGCGCTGGCACGGGAAGTTCGCGGCGGTGGCGATGTCCATCAGTACCGGCGTCCGGTCACCGAGGAAGTCCTGGGCGGTCTGCAGCACCGGCACCCGTGGCGGCGTGAATCCGAACCACTGGTCCTCCGACAGGTTCGGGTCGTCGGCCACGATGCGCGCCACGTTCGCCTCCGGCGGCGCCCACGCCAGCGGGAAACGCAGGTTGCGCCATGCCTTCTGCTGGAAGATGTCGATCGGCTGCACCTCGCCGAGCTCCTGGTAGCTGCCGTCGGGCCGGTGCACGCCCCACTGCAGCTTGAGCGACTGGCCGTAGTTGAACGAGCCGTCCTCCTCGTAGTACCAGATGGCGCCGGCGGCGGCGACGGTCACCAGCGGCCGGTCGGCGGTGCGGGGCGGCAGCTGGTACCACGCCGAGGTGGCCGTCGCCGCGATCCCTGCCTCATCCGAGCCGGGCTCGGCGAAGCTGCCCATCACCGGCGTGCGGTCGGGGTCGAGCCCGAACGGCAGGAACACCCGCGAGCCGTTGACGCCCTCTGGGCCGTAGCCACCACCGGTGCCCGCCGCGTAGCCGATGCCGATGTTGGGCTTGTCCACCGGACCGTCGGCGTTGGGGGTGCCGGGGTTGGCCGCCACCGGTTCGGCGGGCTCGAGGGTGTCGTTGACGCCGTTGGGGGTGAAGCCCACCGGGTCCTCGCCGCCCAGCGGGCCGTACTCGCCGAAGCGCTGTCCCGGGACGGGTTGCAGCATGCCGGCGTTGGTGTCGGCCTCGACGAGCACGGCGTCGGCCATCGCGCAGCTGTCGCCGGAGAATCCCGACCGCAGCGCCGAGAGGTTGGCCGCCCCGGTGGTGTAGACGGGGTAGCGGCTCGCGGTGGCCTTGACCATGGACCCCAGCTCGAGCACCACCATGATGGTCGCCACGACGAGCAGCGGGGTGGACGCCAGCGCCCGGTTGCGGCCGGTGTCGGCGACCTGGGTGTGCCCGGCGTAGTCGATCCGAAAGTGCAGCCAGCCGGTGAGCAGGCCGCCGGCGATGGCGAGCACCAGGAAGATCGTGGTCACCGGGTAGCCGACGATCACCGGCTGCTTGTCGAACCACGGCACGCCGTAGTTGCCCACGTAGAACCAGCCGTTGAGGCCCGAGGTGGCCCACGCCAGCACGAACAGCAGTGCCGTCACGTACAGCGCGAGATTTCGTCGGCTGTGCAGGCCCACGCGGGCGAACGCGAACGCGGTGACGGCGCCGAGCGCACCGGCCAGCCCGGCGAATGCGCCGAACTGCACCGCCCACTTGGTCGGGGTGAGCGTCAGCAGCAGCAGCCCCACCGCGGTGGTCCCGGTGAGACGCCACACCGGTGCGCTGAACGCGCCGGGCACCCGGCCCCGCCGCAGCAGCACCATGAGCAGGCCGAACACGCACAGCAGCAGGATCAGCACCGAGAAGCGCCGGGTCAGCGAGCCGTCGACGCTGTCCTCGACGGTCAGGAAGTAGTACCGCAGGAACTCCTGGTACCACGGGATCGTCGGGCCGACGACGTACTTGATGCGGACCGACTCGGCGACGGTGGCCAGCGTCTGGTCGCGGAACGCGATCACGAAGACCAGCGACGCGGCGGCGGCCAGCGGCGCCAGCGCTGCGGCCAGTCCGTGAGACGTCCTGCGGGCGGCGACGATGCGCGCGATGGGGCGCGCCCCGACGAGCAGCGGCGCCAGGGCGATGAGCCCCTGCGGTGCGAGCGTCACCGAGAACATCGCGATGACGATCGCCGCCGCCGCCGGCCACAGCCGCCGCGTTCCGATGGTGCTCTCGACCAGCATCCACACCGCGACCACGCCGAACGCGATCAGCGGCTCCGGGCGCAGGCCGTTGTTGAACGGCAGCCACGCCGCCAGGAACACCACACCCGCGGTGAGCACGGCGACGCGGTTGGCGGCCAGCCGCCTGCCCAGCCGCGGCAGCGCGCACCGGCTGACGATCAGCCAGGTGGCAATCGCGGCCGCGGTGGCGGGCAGCCGCATCCACGTGCCCGCGGTGCTGACGGACGCCAGGTGCGTGAGCACCGACTGGTACCAGTCGAACGGCGCCTCGCTGGCGCCGAAGTAGCGGTAGTAGTTGGTGGCGTAACCGGCCTCGCCGGCGATGCGCGCGATGGTGAGGTTGTAGCCGTCGTCCGAGGACTGCGGGCCGACGACGTGCCACACCAGCAGGCCGCCGACCACGCCCGCGTCGGCCAGCCAGGTCGCGGGACCGGCACGCCACACGCCGCGCCACGCCAGGGCGATCCGCCGTCTGCCGCGGCGGTCCAGCACGGCCAGCGCGACGATCGAGGCGATCACGCACGCGACGCCCAGCACCATCACCGCGAGCTTGAGCGGCGTCGGGGTGGTGGCGAACCGGGTGTCGACGTCGATACGCGCCGTCAGGCCCGGTTGCGCCGCCACGTCGAGGTCGGTGAAGACGCCTGCGACCTGCGGCTTCTTGTCGGCCGGCAGCACGCCCGTCGCGCCGGGGATGCCGATGAAGTCGGCTCCCGCGCCGCCGGCGTCGGCCCACACGTGCAGGGAGCTGCAGCCGCCGCCCGCCACCGCGGCGCGGGGAGCGACGGCGGCCACCGTGTCACGGAACGCCACGAGCACGGCGTCGGTGGTGGCGCGGACGAACAAGCCGTTGCGGCCGGAGGCGATGCCGCCCTCGGGGATGGTGGAGAACACCGTGCCGCCCTCGGGCGGCAGGCTCGCGATGGCCCGGCACGGGATCGACACGTCGAGCGCGAGCGGCGCGCCGGACACCAGCGGCGCGGTCAGCTGCCCGACGGTGCCTGCGGGGGTCGGGGCCTGCGGCCACAGGATGGTGGCGGTGGTCTGCTTCACCGGCAGCAGGGGGACCAGCGCGCACAGCACGACACCGGCCAGGCCGGCGACGACGGCGATCAACCGGGCGATGCGGGGACCGCGGACGGCGGCGTCTTCGGCATCGGCGGGCACGAGGGACGATGGTATGCGACGGTCCTTGGCGGTCAGGAGAGGCGCAGCGGTGCCGGGCTCCACAACCCGCTTCGGGTCGCCGAGCCGAGGTCCAGCCGGGCCTGCGGTGCGTTCGGGGAGTACGGCGTGAGCCGCTGCAGGGCGCCCCAGTCGCGGAACCAGTCGTCGCGCAGATAGGTGGGCACGGTGCCGGGACGCAGCAGCAGTTCGGTGATGCCGAGCGGTCCGCCGCCCAGGTAGTCCATCACCGGCGAGTTGGCCTCGGCGCCGAACCGGTCGGGCAGGATGCGCCACTTCGGCACCTCGGTGACGCCGTTGCGGTGGAAGAACGGCCGCTGGCACGGGAACGCCATGCCGACCAGCCAGTCCAGCATCACCGGGTCGGTCGACCCGACGACGTCCTGCAGGGTGCGCAGTTCCGGGATGCGGGGCGGGGTCAGCGCGATCCAGTGCTGCGGCGAGAGGTCGTCGTCGGTGGCGACCAGGCGGATCACGGTGGCCTCCCGTGGGATGGCCGCCAGCGGGGCCCGCAGATTGCGCCAGGCGGGGGAGGCGCCCACGTCGGCGAACCCGACGGCGCCGCCCGGCTCGTCGGCGGCCGCGCCCGCGTCGGTGGCCCACTGCACGACGACCTCGCCGGGATCGAAGCGGCCCGCGGCCGCCACGGCCAGCAGCGGTGGCTCCTTCTCGCTGTCGCGCGACGGCAGCCGGTACCACGCCGAGCGCAGAGCGGCCGTCTGCTGGGTGCCGCTGCGCCAGCTGCCGAGCACCGGGGTGCGGGCGGGATCGAGGCCGTAGGGCAGCCGGGCCCGCGAACCGTTGACGCCCGCCCTGGCCGTGGTGCCGCCCTCGGTGCCGGCCTCGCCGTCGGTCTCCAGGCCGCTGTCCTCGGGGGTGTCGGCGAAGTTGGCCGAGCCGGGCTGGTCCATCACCGGGTCGGCGGACACGTCGGTCGGGATGCCGTTGGGGCCGAAGCCCTGGTCGGTGACTGCACCGAGGGCGTCGCCCACCGGAACGTCCACCGGCTGCAGCAGCCCGGCGTTGATGTCCTGCTCCACCATCACGTCGTCGGCCAGCCCGCACGTCTTGCCGGTCAGCGCCTCGAGGTTGGACCGGCCGTTGCTCCACGCCGGGTACTGGTCGGTCATCGCCAGCGTCAGCGAGACCACCTCGAACATCACCAGCAGCCAGGTGGCGATCGCCAACGGCGACTGCATGATTCGTCGCCAACGCAACCGGCCGGCCGCATCGGGTGAGGTGTCGCGGCCGGAGAAGTGGTACCAGGCCGCCGCCAGCAGGGCGAGCACCGCCAGCCCGAGCAGGATGGTGCTGAATCCGAACTTCCACTCGGGGAACGCGTTCGACCACGGCACGCCGAAGTTCGAGACGTACCACCAGCCGTTGACGGTGGCGAACGACAGCGCCATCACGAACAGCACCGCCGCGGCGAACATCGACCGGTTGCGCCGCGAACGCATCGCCGCCGCCGTCACCGCGACCGCCGCCAGCGCGCCGAGCGATCCGGCAAGTCCGGCGAACACCCCGAAGTGGTGCGTCCATTTGGTCGGCGTGAACATCATCACCAGGAACGAGATGATCGTGATGCCGACGATGCGCCGGCTCGGCCCGGCCGCGGTGCCGGGGATCCTGCCCTTGCGCAACGTCATCGCCACCGACACCGCCAGGGCGAGCAGCAGTGTCAGCACGGCGAACCGGCGTGCCACCGAGCCGTCGGGGCTGAGGGTGAACAGCCGCTCGTAGCGGATGTGTTCGTCGAACCAGCTCAGGCTGGGTCCGATCGCGGACTTGAAGGAGCTGGCCTGGATCTCCGCGGCCAGCGTCTGGTCGCGGAAGACCAGGATGACGGTGACGGTCGCCGCGGCCAGGATCGGCGCCAGCAGCGCCAGGTAGCCGAATTGCGAGACATGGCGCGCCACAATGGTTTTCAGTGGGCCCACCGCGACGAGCAGGGCGCCGACGGCGGCGATTCCGGTGGGCCCGGAGAACAGGGTGAGCGCGCCGATGATGATGGCGATCGCAACCGGGAGCAGCCTGCTGGTGGCCACGCCACGCTCGACCGAGCACCAGGTCAGCAGGATGCCGAGGGCGATGATCGGCTCCGGCCGCAGCCCGTTGTTCAGCGGCAGCCAGAAGGCCAGGAACAGCCCGGCCGCCGTCCACGCCGCCGCCTGACTGGTCTTGACCGTGTGGCCGAGCCGCGGGATCACCTCACGGCTGATCAGCGCCCAGCACAGCAGCCCCATCACCAGGGTGGGCAGCCGCACCCAGGCGCTGGTGGTGCTCACCTGGGCCCACAGCGCGAGCAGGTCGTAGTACCAGCCGAACGGCGCCTCGGGGGTGCCGAACCAGCGGTAGTAGTTCGCCATGTAGCCGGCGTGCTCGGACACCCGGGCCATGGTGAGGATGTAGCCGTCGTCGGCGGTGTTGGCGCCGACGAAGTGCCACCACACCAGCACCGCGGTGACCAGGCCGTCCAGCGGCTTCACCCGCCACCAGCGGGCGGGCAGCAGGCGCCGGTGCCGCATCCCGTCGGCGGTGTCGAGGACGTGCAGGGCGCCGAGGGCGACCAGCGTCAGCACCACGCCGAGCACCATCGTCAGCGACTTCAGCAGCGTCGGCGTGGTGCTGTAGCGGGAGTCGACGGTCGCGGAGAACTCCAGGCCCGGCGGCGCCCGGCCGGACAGGTCGGTGAACACCCCGACGATCTGGGGACGGAAGTCGTAGCCGCCGCGTTCGCCGCGCAATGGCGCACCGGGGGTTTCGCCGGGTTCGGTGGCGTTCGGTCCACGGGTTAGCCCGACGAACTCCCCGGTGATCTTGTCGGCGTGCGCGGTGAAGGTGAGTTCGCGGCAGTCCGGCCCGAGCACCTGCGACAGCGGGGCGCTGACCACCGGCGTGTTGCGCACGATCACCAGCAGGTTGTTGTCCACCCGCTCGATGAGCAGTCCGCGGTCGATGGCCTTGGGCGCCTGCTTGGGCACCGTCGACACCAGCACGGTTCGACCTGCGTTCTGCGGACCGACCAGTCCCGCGGCGGCCTGGCAGGGCACGGTGATGGTGAGGTCGGTGGCGACGTAGCCGATCAGCGGGGCGTTGACGCTCTCCAGCACGCCGTTCTGCGGCCAGTTGAGTGTCGCGGTGGTCTGCTCCACCGGCAGCAGCGGGGTGGCCATCGCCATCGCCGCGCCGAGCAGGCCGGCCACGATCGCGATGATGCGCGCGGTGCGGTGGTTACCGTTGCGCACCGCCTTGCCGACCACGGGGCTTGATGTTAGTGGCCTGGATTCCGTGTCAGCCATCGACCGGTTTCCGGATCGCCAGGACGAACGGCCCGATCTCGCTGACCTCGAAGCGCGGGTCGTCGAACAGCGCCGCGTCGAGCGCCACCTGGTAGCGGCGGACGTTGGGCTGGTTGGGGTAGACGTCGGAGGCCAGCCGCAGCGTGTAACTGTCCGAGGACCCGCCCGGCCCGCCGTGGCGCATCAGGAAAACCGTCGGCGGATCCCACGGCAGCGCGTCGAGGGCCTCGACGAACTGGTCGGCGCTGCTCAGCGACACCCAGCTCTCGATGGCGTCGGCGCGTTTGTCGAACTGCGCGAGCGGGTTGGCGTAGTGCGACGTCAGGCCCTGGAAGCCGTAGTAGGGGTAGAAGGACAGGAAGCTGTAGTCGGCGGTCAGCACCACGGTCTGGTCGCGGGGCCGCCCGGTGGTCGCGAGGATGGTCTCGTCGATCTCGCGGTAGTGCTTCTCCGCTCCGGGCGGGCGGCGGTCGGCGCGCTGGCCGTCGCCGCCGGTGTCGGTGTAGGCCACCGTGATGTCGGGCCGCAGCACGTCGGGGATGTCCTGGGTGAACGTCAACGCGCCGATCGCACCCAGCGCCGTCGCCGTGGCCAGCAGCCTCCTGCTGGAGAAGCTGTCGGCGAGTCCGCGGGCGCCCTCGATGAAGCCGAACGTGCCCGCCGCCGCCAGCAGCACCACCAGTGTCGGCTGCAGCCGGAAGGACAGCAGCGTGGTGCCGGCGAGTGTGGTCAGCATCGACAGCAGCGACCAGGCATAGACCGCCAGCACCGCGGCGGCCAGCGCACCGGCCCGCACCGACACGCGGGCCCGCACGATCAGCCAGATGGTGCCCACCATGCACAGCGCGCCGAGCATCGTGAAGCTCAGCATCGGGAACGACAGCTGGGCGCCGTCGGCGGGCAGGTAGTGCTGCGCGGTCCCCGAGCCGGCAGGCGACCCCTTCACCGCGGCGATGACGTACGGGCCCCAGTGGATCAGCGCGATCAGGCCGGACAGCACGGCGATCACGGCCAATCGCAGCACCGGCCGCCAGCTGCGCCGGTGCACGGCGAGCGCCGCACCCATGATCGCCAGCGTGAACGCGGCGAATCCGAACAGCAGTGTGTAGAACAGTGCGGCCACGCCGAGGAACACCCCGACGCCGACCACCGCCGCCCAGCCCCGTTCTCGCCCCCGCAGCCCGGACCACCCCAGCACGAACACCGGCGGCAGCAGCACGGCGATCACCGCGGCGTACGGTTCGGCCGGCGAGTAGGCGAGCATCACCGCGGCGGTCGCGGCGGTGACGAGCACCGCGTACTCGAAGCGGATCATCGCCGCCCACAGCGCCAGCGCGATCGCCACCGCGATCGCGATCGACGTGATGGCCCACGGCTTGAACATCTCCCAGGCCGGGGTGCCGGTCAGCGCCGCCAGCCTGCCGCCGATCCAGAACCAGCCCGACGGGTAGTACGGCGGCAGCCCGATGTAGGTCATGTCGTGCGGGCCCGCGGTGTCGGTGAGGCGGGTCAGGTACTCGGTGCGGAACTGCTGGTCGACGGAGACGCCGAACAGGTAGAGCTTCGTCGCGCCGAGCGGCATCGCCAGCGTCACCACCGCGAATGCGGCAAGGAACACCTGCGCCGCCAGCCGGGCGATCAACCTGCGGCCACGCCGCCACAGCCAGATGGCGGCGAACAACCCTGCCAGCGCACCGAACTGGCCGACCGTCGTCAGTGCGTGCAGCTGATTGGACGAGTTGTAGGCGGGCCATTCGACGCGTGCGATCGCGACGAGCGACACCACCGACACCAGCACGGCGATCGCTGCGGCGACCGCCATCTGACCGAGTACGGCCAGCGCGCTGCGCACTGCCGACACCCCGGTCGCGCCGCTCCCGCCCACCGTCAGATCGGCAGTTTGCGGAAGATCGGCCGCGGGATGTGCCGCAGCACCATCATCACGTAGCGGAACAACCCCGGTGCCCACACGAGGTCCTTGCCCTTGGTCGACGCCGTGACGGCCAGCTCGGCGACGTCCTCCTTGTCGACGGTGAACGGCGCCTCCTTGGCCCCGGTGGCCTCCCAGTGCCGGATGGTCGTCGTCGTCCGCACCTGGCCGGGTCGGATCACCAGCACCCGAACACCGTACTCGCGCAACGCCTCTCCGAGGCCGAGGTAGAAGCCGTCCAGGCCGGCCTTGGTGGATCCGTATACGAAGTTCGACCGCCGCACCCGCTCGCCCGCCGCCGAGCTCATCGCGATGATCCGGCCGGAGCCCTGCGCGCGCATCCTCTCCCCGAGCAGGACACCGACCGACACCGCTGCGGTGTAGTTGATCTGGGCGATCTGCACCGCCTTGCGCTGGTTCTGCCACAGTTCCTCGGCGTCGCCGAGCAGGCCGAACGCCACGATCGCGACGTCGACGTCGCCGCCCTCGAAGGCTGCGTCGATCACGCCGGGATGGCTTGCGGTGTCGACCCCGTCGAAGTCGATCCACTCGACGGACCGGGCACCGGCGGCACGCATGGACTCGATCGCCCTGTCCTTGCCGGGGTGGTCGGGCAGGTCGGCCAGCACGATGCGGGCGCGGGCGTTGCGCAGGTAGCGCTCGCAGATGGCCAGGCCGATCTCCGACGTACCTCCGAGCAGCAGGATGGTCTGCGGATTACCTACGGCGTCGAGCACCATGCAGTACAGCTCCCAGCGTCGGGTGTGTCATCGGCGGATCGAATCAGTCAAGAGGGTACCGTGCCGCCTTTCGGGTCCCGATTTTCTGTCCCTGCCAGTCGGCCGCCGATGCAACCGAGCTACAGCAGTTCGAGCCGGCGCGCCATGTCCGAGACGAACACGCCGTCGGGATCCGCCCTGCGGCGCACCGCGATCCACTCGTCGATCCGCGGGTACATGGCATGGAACATCTCCGCGGTGGTGCGGTTGTCCTTGGCCGTGTAGAGCCGGCCGCCGAATTCGAGCACCCGCTTGTCGAGGCCGTTGAGGAACTCGTTGAGCCCGGCCTTGATCGGGAAGTCGACGCAGACGTTCCAGCCGGGGATCGGGAAGCTCAGCGGCGCCTGGTTGCCCGGACCGAACAGCTTGAACACGTTGAGGAACGAGTAGTGCCCGGAGCGCTGGATGTCGACGATGATCGCCTTGAACTCGTCGACGGCCTCGGTGGGCACCACGAACTGATACTGACCGAAACCCGCTGAGCCGTAGGCCCGGTTCCACTCGCCGAACATGTCCAGCGGGTGATAGAACTGCGTCAGGTTCTGCACCTTGGCGCGGTAGGTGCCCGACTTGCGGTACCACAGCTCGCCGATCGGCCCGAACGTCCACTTGTTGGCCAGCCCGTTGGGAAAGACGTCGGGGAACGTGAGCAGTTGCGGCGCATCGAATTTCAGCGGATTCTTCTGGAGTTTCTCCGGCAGCTGGTCGAGGCGTGCCAGCGAGCCGCGGGAGATGGCCGCGCGGCCCAGCTTCGGCGGCGGGCTGATCGCGTCGAACCAGGCGCTCGAGTAGGTGTAGTTGTTCTCGCTGCCGTCGCTGTGGAAGGCGATGGTCTCGTCGAGGCTGCTGGTGACGTCACCGTCGGCGATGAAGTAGGCCGTCTCGGTGGGCGTCATCGCGATCCTCGCGCGCAGGATGATGCCGGTCAGCCCGTTCCCGCCGACGGTCGCCCAGAACAGGTCGGCGTCCGCGCCGTCCGGGGTGATGGTGCGGATCTCGCCGTTGGCCAGCAGCAGGTCCATCGAGCGGACGTGGTTGCCGAAGCTGCCCGCGCTGTGGTGGTTCTTGCCGTGGATGTCGCAGGCGATCGCACCGCCGATGGTGACCTGCCGGGTGCCGGGCAGCACCGGCACCCACAGCCCGAGGGGCAGCGCGGCACGCATGAGCTGGTCGAGGTTCACCCCGCCGTCCACATCGACGACGTGGGTGTCCGAATCCATCGAGTGGATGCGGTTCAGCGCATTCATGTCGACGACGAGGCCGCCGCCGTTCTGCGCGTTGTCGCCGTAGGAGCGGCCGAGTCCGCGGGCGATCACGCCGCGCTCACCGGCCTCGACCACCGCCTTGGCGATCTCGTCGGGCTCCGGGGTCGACAGCACGCGGGCCACGCTGGGCGCCGTTCGGGCCCAGCCCATCAGCTTCCTGCTCGTCACACCCGTTGTCCCAGACATCGAGACGAGGGTACCGCCCGCGGCGCGGGCACCGAATTGGTGCGCCGACCCCCGCGGCACCGCCGGTAATCTCGATGACCGAGGTGGGGAGCCCGGGCATGCAGCTGAGCGACATCGACTCGTGGAACGTCGGTGCCCTGCAGTCCATTGCCTTCGAGCTCAACGACGAACTCAAGACCGTCGAGGGCGTCGCATCGGACCTCGACCTGATCTCCCGGCTGCCGGGCTGGGATTCCCCCGCCGCCGAGGCCGCCCGCGGCAAGATCGGCGAGAGCAAGGGCAAGGTCCTCGACGACGCCGCGGTGATCGGTGCGGTGGCGCAGCTGGCCGAGGAGACCGGCAAGGCGGTGACTGAGCTCCAGTCGGAGCTGGGCAGGATCCGCGCCGAGGTCGCGGCGCAGGGAGGGATGCTCACCCTGGCGGACAACGGCGACGTCACCGTCCACGGTTCTCCGGAGACCCGCGAAGAGCTCAAGAACATCGCCGAGAACCTCGAGATCCGGGCCAAGGCATTGATCCACCAGGCCGAGGACGTCGACGCCGACTGTGCGGAGGTGTTCACCAACCTGTCCGAGGGCGACGTCACCGCCAACGGGGCCACGGACTTCGCGGCTGCTCAGCAGATGGGCCGCGACCACTCCGGGCTGTCGGCGCCCTCCCCGCCCGAGGGCGAGGGGGTGACGCCGGAACACGTCAGAGCGTGGTGGGAGGGGCTGTCCGCGGACGAGCAGAACAGGGTCAAGGCGGAGCACCCGGAGTGGATCGGCGACCGCGACGGCGTTCCGGTGCCCGCGCGTGACGAGGTGAACAGGGCCGAACTGGACCGGGAGCTCGCCGAGGCGCAGCGCGACGTCGATGCTTTACCGCCGACCCTGCAGGAGTATCTGCAACAGCAGGGCATCAAGCCCGACCGGGGCGCGGCGGGTGCCGTCCAGGAGTACAACCGGATGAAGGCCGACCGTGAGGGCAGACTGGCCGAGCTGCAGGGGCTGAAGGACTCGCTGGCGCAGAGAAGCGACAAGGACCCGCCCAAGTACCTGATGCTGCTGGAGTTCCCGGAGGGCCGCGAGCCGCGGGCCGCCGTCGCGGTGGGCAACCCCGACACGGCCGAGCACGTCACGGTGACCGCACCCGGGGTGGGGACGACGCTCGACAGCGTGCCCGGCATGGTCACCGAGGCCGGCGCTCTGCGCACCGAGATAGCCACCCAACTGGACCTCGCGGGCGTGCAGGGCGAAGAGGTCGCCACCATCGCCTGGCTGGGGTACGAGCCGCCGCAGGCCGACGACATCTCGATCCTGGAGGCGGGCTCCGACCGCAGGGCCAACGAGGCCGCACCGGATCTCGCCGAGTTCTACCGCGGCATCAACGCGACCAACGAGCACGGTGCGGACGTGAACCTGTCGGCCTTCGGCCACTCCTACGGCTCGCTGACCACGGCGCAGGCGCTCAACGAACTCGGCGAGACCGGTGTGGTCGACAACGCGGCGTTCTACGGGTCGCCGGGCCTCGGCTTCACCGACGAGACCACCACCGAGTACCACGGCAACGTGCCGTACCAGACGCACGTGCCGATCAGTGACGAGTCGGACCTCTTTCTCGCCAACGGCCACGCCTACGTGATGTCGGCGCCCGGCGACCCGATCTCCGGTGACCCGTCGAAATGGGGCATTCCCTATCCGTCGGCGGGCGACCTGGGCGCATTCGGACCCAATCCGCTCACGCTGCCGCTCGAACAGCTGTCGTCGGAGGCTGCCGTCACCCACGACGGCGTGCCCCGCCCCGGCGCGGTCGCCCACTCGGACTACCCCCGCCCGGTCGAGGTCCCGGGATACGACGAGGACCAGCTGCGCACACCGGCCTACAACCTTGCGATCATCGGTGGTGGGCTGGCGGACGTTCCGCTCAAGGACGGGGAGAGCAGGCTGGTGCGATGACCAAGACATTCCTGGCCCTGCTGCTCACCGTGCTCGTGGCGGCGGGCTGCGGGGGAGACGGCGCCGATGGCGACTCGCCGGGCGCGACAGAGGAGGTGCCCGTGACCGCACTCGCCGACCTTCCGGACGCCGAGCAGGCCCGGCTGCAGATGGTCGACCTGATCGAGCGGGTCCGCGACGAGGTGATCCGGCTGGTTCCCGAGAGCGCGCCGTGGCGGTGGAACCGCGACGAGAACTGGGCCGACTGCACGCAGGAGGCCACCGGGCAGAAGGGGCTGTCGGTCAGCACCCAGAACATGATCTCCGACATCTCCTTCGACGACGCGCAGTGGGGCCTGGTGTTCCCCGCGGTGCAGCGGGTGGTGGCTGCGGAGGGATTGACCAACGTCTCGCCGATGGTGGACTCGTCGTTCAACCACGACGTCCGGATCAGCAGCGACGACGGCCGCACCCTGCGCCTGGGGTCCAAGGAGGCGTCGTTGATCAAGGGTTACGTCGCGTGCCGCCGCCCGGCCCCCGAGGGCATCCGGTGAGTGAGATCGAGGTCGACACCGCCGAGGTGCGCCGCTCGGCCGACCAGATGAGCGTCGTGGCGCAGGAGGCGGCGTCGAGTCGCTCCGGCGTGGCCGACAGCATCTCCGGTCAGACGGCGGCGTGGAAACAGGCGGGCACGCCGGGCTTCTCGAAGTTCGTCGGCATCCTCGAGGCGCAGGCCGAGCGGCTGCGCACCGACCTCACCGGACTCGGTGACAAGCTGCGCGCGGCGGCGGACGTCTACAACCAGCAGGACCACGAGGGTGGGGAAGCTCTGGACAGCACCGTCGGCGGCACCGACTAGCGCAGCCGGAAAATGACCGTCCGCTGCACCACGAAGTTGATCACCGTCGCCGTGCCCTGGGCGATCACGAAGGCGACCGGCACCCGCCACGCCTTGTCTTCCAGGAGCGTGAAGAACGCGTAGTTGATGCCGACCTGCGCGACGTAGGTGGTGGCGTACAGCGCGCACACCGCGAGGAACCTCGCCCGGCTCGGCGGCGCCTGGAACGTCCAGCGGCGGTTGATCAGGTAGGCGGTGGTGGTGCCCGCGATGAAGCTCAGCGTCTTGGCGACGTTGACGTGCAGACCGAACTCCAGCAGCAGCACGTAGAGGCCGAAGTCCACGACCGCCGACAGCCCGCCGGTGACGAGGAAGCGCCAGACCTGGGTGCGCAGCGACATGCCTGGCGGCATCGGGGGTTCGGCCACCCGGGCAGCTTACGGGGTGGCTACCGCCGCAGCGTCTCGGTGAGGACGCCGCACAGCGCGTCCACCGCGGCCGGGAACGCGTGGTCGGCAGGCGTGCCGAAGCCGACGATGACGCCGTCCGGTTCCGGCACGTCGGGTCCGGCCAGCGGATGCCGCATCCGGGTCAGGCCCGATACGCCGACGCCCGCTTCGCCGGCCCGGCGCAGCACCTCGTGTTCGGTGCCGTCGGGCAGGGTGAGCAGCAGGTTGATCCCGGCCGACATCCCGCGGACGCCGACATCGAACGGGGCGAGCCGCTCCACCAGCGCGTCGCGGCGGTGGCGGTAGCGCAGCCGCATCCGGCGGATGTGCCGGTCGTACTGGCCGCTGGTGATGAAGTCGGCCATGGTGAGCTGCGCGATGGCGTCGACGTAGAACTGTTCGCCGCCCGCGGCGTCGAGCACCGGCTCGACGAGGTCGTCGGGCAGCGCCATCCAGCCCAGCCGCAGCGCCGGGGACAGGCTCTTGCTGGCCGAGCCGACGTAGACGACGCGGTCGGGGCCGAGGCTGTGCACGGCGCCGACGGGCTGGCGGTCGTAGCGGAACTCCCCGTCGTAGTCGTCCTCGATCAGGTAGCCGCCGGTGCGCTGAGCCCAGTCGACGACGGCGGTGCGCCGCGCCGGGTGCAGCGACATGCCGTGCGGATTGTGGTGCGCCGGGGTGAGCAGCACCGCGGGGGTGTCGACGCCGTCGAGCTCGCCGACCCGGGCGCCGTCGGCGTCGAGGCCGATCGGGACGGTGGGGACGCCGAGCGCCTCGATGGCGTCGCGGAAGATGAACAGGCCGTAGGCCTCGACGGCGATCGGCCTGCCCGGCGATGCGCGGGAGAACACCCGGGTGAGCAGTTCGACGCCGTGCCGCGCGCCCGCGGTGATGACGATCGTCTCGGCAGAGGCGCGGACCCCGCGCACGCGGGCCAGGTAGTCGGCGAGTGCCTCGCGCAGTTCGGGCCTGCCGCGGGCGTCGCCCATCCGCAACGCCTCGTTGGGCGCGGCGGTCAGCGCCCGGCGCGCGGACGCCAGCCAGGCCGACCGCGGGAACTGGGCGACGTCGGGCGAGCCGGGCAGCAGGTTGTGCCGGGGCACACCGGGTGTCCCGCGCGGCCGGGTGGGCAGGCGGCGCGCGTTCGTGGTGACCACCCAGGTGCCTGCGCCCTGCCGGGAGGCGAGCCAGCCCTCCGCGGTCAGCTCTGCATACGCCTCCGCCACGGTGTTGCGGGCCAGTCCGAGGTCGCCGGCCAGTGTGCGCGACGGCGGCAGCATCGTGCCGGCAGCCAGCCGCCCGGAACGCACGGCATCGCGCAGCGCGCCGATCAGCTGGTCGCGCACGCCGCGGGAGCCGGGGCGCACCGCACGCAGGTCCAGGTGTAGGTCGCGCGCCCCATAATTGGCCCACGAAGTCACCGTCGGATTGAACCATGAAGATGGGCTTTTCCGCATTAGCGTTGGCGGCATGACACAGACACTCGACACCGCCACCATCGACCACAAGCCGAACCGCATCAAGATGTTCAAGGCCGCACCCGAGATCTACGAAGCGATGATGCAGCTGTCGAACGCTTCGGCCAAGGACGTCGAACCGATCATCGGCGAACTCGTGAAGATCCGTGCCTCGCAGATCAACCGGTGCGCCTTCTGCCTGGACATGCACGTCCACGACGCCCGCAAGCTCGGCGAGACCGAGCAGCGATTGGCCCTGATCGCCGCCTGGGAGGAGGCGGGCGACCTGTTCGACGACCGCGAGCGGGCCGCTCTGGCGCTGGCCGAGGCGGTCACCGAGGTGGCCCATCACGGGCAGGTGCCCGACGAGGTCTACGACCATGCGGCCGAGGTGTTCACCGAGCGTGAACTGGCGCAGGTGATCGCGATGGCGGTGACCATCAACGCGTGGAACCGGATCAACCTCGCCGCGCCGAACCCGCTGCCGCGACGCTGATTACGGTGGACGGGTGCTGACCCGGTCCGGTGCGCAGATCGACGTCGTCGGCGACGTCGTGCACAAGCTGCACCGGGCCGGGACGGACCCGAGGGCGTTGACCGTCCGCCTGCGCGCGGCAACCCGGCTCGCCGGGCCGGGGCCGGGCTGTCTGCTCGCGCCGCTGCGCGACCATCCGGACCCGGTGGGGGACCGCTGGCGCACACGCTGGCCGCGGGTGGAAACCGTTGCGCAGGAACCGGACCGATTGCCGTGGGTGGCCGCCGCCCGGCTGTTGGCGACACTGCACGCCGAGCCGCCGCTCGGGCCGGAGCGCCGGCTGCCGCACGGCTGGCCCGCCCGGTTGCGCCGATCGGTGGGCCGGGCGCGCCGGCTCGGCGGGGGTGTCGTGTACGCGGCGGCGGCTGCGCTGCCCGACGCGGCGTGGCGGGCAGGCAGCGCCGACCGGCCCGCGGTGCTGGTGCACGGCGACTGGCACCTCGGCCAGCTCGGCCGCCGCACGCCGGACTCGCCGTGGCTGCTGATCGACATCGACGACCTCGGGGTCGGCGACCCCGCATGGGACCTCGCCCGGCCGGCCGGGTTCTGGGCGGCGGGGCTGATCCCGGATGCGGACTGGGCGGCGTTCCTCGACGCCTACCGGGACGCCGGCGGCGTCGCGCTCCCCGCGGCGCCCGCAGATCCGTGGCCGGTGCTCGAACCGTTCGCCCGCGCGGCCGTCGTGCATGCCGCCGCCAACCGGCCCGACGACGACCTGCTGCTGGCGGCCTGCGCCCGGATGGTGACGCGCTAGCTCGAGAAGAACAGCCCGCCGAAGCCCTGCTTGCGGTAGCGCTTGTTGCCGCGGTGGCCCCAGCCCGGCCCCTGGTCGTAGCCGTGTCCGTGGCCCTGGCCGTAGCTTTGGCCGTAGCCCTGCGGGTAGCTCTGGCCGTAGCCCTGCTGCTGGGGCGGTGGCGGCGGCGCGGCGAACCGGTTCTCCAGTTGGGTCAGCGACTCGAGCTCGCCGAAGTCGAGGAAGATGCCCCGGCAGGTGTCGCACTGCTCCAGGTGAATGCCGTTGCGCTCGTAGGTCTTCATGACCCCTGCGCACTTCGGGCACAGCAGCGGGGTGCCGGCACCGGGCGACGACGCGGACGGCGGCGGTTCATATGGCGGAATGCTCATATGTCGACAACGGCGGGGAAGCCTGAGAAGTGCCTGTACGCCGGAATGGCAGCGTTCAGCTGACGTTCCGCTCTCGGGGAGCGGACGGGAAATCGTGAATCGGTGAAGCTCAACCGTCGCTACCAGTTCGCTGTCAAACTCGGCTCATGGCGGACGGCAGCTCAGCCCTGGTGCTGATGCACGGCATTCTCATGTCAGGGAACGCTTGGCAAGACGTGGTGCCGCTGTTGTCCGACCGCCACCAGGTGTACACACCGACCACTGCCGGTCACCACGGCGGGCCGGCCTTAGCGCGCTCCCCGGCCACGGTCAGCGAGTTGGTCGACGCCCTCGAGCGTTACCTGGACGAGCGCGGTCTCGAACGACCACATCTTGTGGGTCTCTCGCTGGGCGGTTGGATGGCCATCGAGTTGGCTCGGCGCGGCCGCGCGGCAACGGTATGTGCGTTGGCCCCGGCAGGCTTTTGGTCGCCGGGGGACGAAGCACAAGCCCACACGAAGAAGCAGATTCACGGATTCGTGACGATGGGGCGCCTTGCCCGTCCCGTCCGTCCCGTCGCGGCGCTCGCGATGAAGTCGGCGACTGTGCGCCGACTCGGCTTGCGCAACGCAGCTCGTCATGCAGACCGGATCACCGCGGCGCAGAGCGTTGCGGCTATCGAGGACATCATTGGCTGCACCGTCGACGTCGATGACCTTCTCGGGTCCGGCGAACATCTTGCGCCGCTCAATCCGGTGCCATGCCCGATCACCATCGCATGGTGTGGCGACGATGCAGTGCTTCGGGTGCCGGCGTGCGACGCAATCGCTCGCGAACGGATTCCGCAGGCGTCATTCACGACGCTGCCCGGGGTCGGGCATGTCCCCATGATCGACAATCCCGAACTGGTGGCCCACACCATTCTGGCCGCGACGGGCGGGCAATGACTCGGGTTCTCACCCCACGTCTACCCAGATGGTCAGGCCCACGATCAACGCGGCGACAACCGCGAGCAGGATCTTGTCTGTTGTGTGAACGCGTGGCGCTTCCGATGGGCCCATACGCAATTCGCGGGCGATCAGGAAGAGGGGAAAGGTAACGCTGATCGCTATCGCGAGTCCCCCCACGATATAGAGCCAAACGAACCTGACATCGTGCTTCCTGGCCTCGACCACCATCAGAATCGAGGCAGCGAGGCCCAGAAGTAGTACGTCCGCCGTGAACAAGCGCGATGCCGGTGTGACCTTCAGGTCGTTCGTGAAGTCGTGCAGGTAGCGAGCCGGCTCATCGAAGTACGCCAGATTCTGGCTCCCCGTCGCGATGAGCGCGGCGACAGCGATGACGGCGTAGACGACACAGAGCATCTTGCGAGACGACGGGAGCGACGAGATCGATGATGCTTGGTCGGCATGATCAGGAGTCGACATGGCCTCACGCTAGGGCGGACCGAACCTGGGCTGACAGCGATTTGCCGAAAGTGATGGACTCACGACGAGCGGTAGTCGACCTCAGACCCAGTACGGCACCCGCGCGCGGTACTGCCGCATGGCCAACGCCGCCATGATCCAGCCGATGACGGTCAGCACGATCACCACCAGCCAGTGCCGCAACTCCTGATCGGCGCCGAGCAGCGGCGCGCGCACGATGTCGAGGTAGTGCAGCAGCGGGTTCAGCTCGACGAGGCGGGCGTAATTGCCCGCACCCTGCTGCTGCAGCGTCGCCTCGTTCCAGATGATCGGCGTCATGAAGAACAGCAGCTGCACCAGCGAGGCGAGCAGCGGCCCGATGTCGCGGTAGCGGGTGGCCAGGATGCCGAAGCACAGCGACACCCAGATGCAGTTGAGCACGATCAGGAACAGCGCCGGGATGACCGCGAGGTCCGTCCAGTGCCACGGCTTCGGATAGATCATCGCGATGATCACGAAGATGATCATGTTGTGGCCGAACAGGATGAGCTGCCGCCACACCAGCCGATACACGTGCACCGAGAGCGGCGTCGGAAGCTGTTTGATCAGACCTTCATTGGCGATGAAGACCTCGGATCCCTCGAGGATCGCGGCGTTGATCAGGTTCCAGACGATCAGCCCCATCGTCACGTAGGGCAGGTGTTCGGCCAGTTCGAGCTTGAACAGCTTGGAGTACAGCAGCCCCATCGCGACGGCGGTGGCGCCCGTGGCGATCGTGATCCAGAACGGGCCCAGCACCGACCGGCGGTACCGCTGCTTGATGTCCTGCCAGCCGAGCTGCAGCCACAGCTCGCGCTTGCCGAAGCCGCCGGCCAGATCGCCCCACGCCCTGCCGAAGGTCCGCGACTGGGCCGCCGCGTCGGTGAACGTCATCGAGAAAACCTTTCGCGTCGGCCCAACCGGCGCAGCCGCACCCATTCGCGCAGGCCCGCCGGATCCCGCTTCGACACCAGGAAGAACCAGCCGAACCGCACCCACTCCTGCGCCTGCAGCTTGCGCAGGCCGGGTTGCGACAGCAGGTAGCCGCGGTTGCGGTAGGTGAAGAACCGCTTGGTGTCGTCGTCGGGGTACTGGGTGTGCATGCGCCCGCCGAGGATGGGTTTGAACTCGTCGCTGCCACACGGGTGCAGATAGCTGGTGTCCAGGCAGGTACCGAACCGGATGCCGGAGCGAACCAGCCTGCGGTGCACCTCCACCTCGTCGCCCCGGACGAACAGCCGCAGGTCCGGAACCCCGACCGCCTCCACGGTGGCCGCGGACAGCAGCGCCCCGTTGAACAGCGACGCGATGCCCTCGAGCAGGTCGCCGCTGCCGTCGACGCGCAGTTCGTCCACCCGCCGCCGCCACACCAGCCCGCGGCGCAGCGGGAAGGCCAGTCGCGACGGGTCGTCGATGTCGCACACCATCGGCGACACCTCGCCGAGCGAATGCCGGGCGGCGCAGGCCATCAGGGTGGCCAGCACGTCGGCGTCCGCAGGCCGGCCGTCGTCGTCGGCCAGCCACACCCAGTCGGCGCCCAGTGCCAGTGCATGCAGCATGCCGAGCGCGAATCCCCCTGCACCGCCGAGGTTTCGGCGTGAGCCCAGATAGGTCGACGGCACCGGCTGACCGGTCACCAGATCGCGTACGTGGGTGTCCGAATCGGAGAAGTCATTGTCGACGACGATCAGGTGGTCCGGCGGGCGGCTCTGGGAGGCCAGCGCCTTGAGCGACCGGGCCAGCGGATCGGGGCGCCGGTGGGTGACCACCACCGCGACCACTAGTTCAGTCACGTGCGTCCTCTCGCGCGCGCTCCTCCTCGAGCACCTCGCGCACGTGCCGCGCGGCGTCCTCACCCTCGTAGGCGCGCACCACGTCCTCGATGCCGCCGGTCATCTTGATCGTGCCGTGGTCCACCCACATCGCGGTCTTGCACAGCCGGGCCAGGAACTCGTTGGAGTGGCTGGCGAACACCAGGATTCCCGACCGCTCCACCAGGGCCGCCAACCTGGTCTGCGCCTTGCGCAGGAAATCGGCGTCCACCGCGCCGATGCCCTCGTCGAGCAGCAGGATCTCGGGGTCGATGCTGGTGACGACGCCCATCGCGAGCCGCACCCGCATGCCGGTGGAGTAGGTGCGCAGCGGCATCGACAGGTACTCGCCGAGCTCGGTGAACTCGGCGATCTCGTCGACCTTGGCCATCATCTGCTTGCGTGTCTGGCCGAGGAACAGGCCGCGGATGATGATGTTCTCGTATCCGGAGATCTCCGGGTCCATGCCGACGCCGAGGTCGAACACCGGCGCCACCCGGCCGGTGACGGTGGTCGAGCCGCGGGTGGGTTCGTAGATGCCCGACAGCAGCCGCAACAACGTCGACTTGCCCGCCCCGTTGTGGCCGACCAGGCCGACGCGGTCGCCGTGCTCCAGTGACATGGTGATGTCCCGCAGCGCCTCGATCACCACGACGTTCGACGAGTTCCGGCCGATCGTCCCGCCGGCCTTGCCCAGGAACGCCTTCTTCAGCGAGCGCGACTTCGCGTCGAAGATGGGGAACTCCACCCACGCGTTACGCGTCTCGATGCGCGGCTCGGAGAAACCGGTCACGGCCTAGAGGTACTGCCCGGTCCCGGGCTGCGTCGGCCCGCCGCGCTGTCCCGGCACCGCGATACCCGGCGGCAGCGCACCCTGACGCATCTGCTCGAGCTGCTGACGGGCGGCCATCTGCTGGGCGAACAGCGCGGTCTGGATGCCGTGGAACAGCCCCTCCAGCCAGCCCACCAGCTGTGCCTGCGCGATGCGCAGCTCGGCGTCCGACGGCGTGCCCTCCTGGAACGGCAGCGTGAGCCGGTCGAGTTCGTCGCGCAGCTCCGGCGCCAGGCCCTCCTCGAGTTCGCGGATGCTGGTCTGGTGGATGTCGCGCAGCCGGTTGCGGCTGGCGTCGTCGAGCGGCGCCGCGCGCACCTCCTCGAGCAGCTGCTTGATCATCGTGCCGATGCGCATCACCTTCGCCGGCTGCTCCACCAGGTCCGTCAGTGACCTGTCGTTGTCGCCGGAGTCGCCGTCCGGACCACCGATGATCTCGATGTTGTCGTCGTCGGAGCTCATAGTCATGTCCCTGAGGTTCCCTGCATTCCCTGTCTCACGCTGACTCTGGTCGTCGCCTGCGACAGTAGTCCGCGTCCACGCCGCCCCGATGTCCGGGACGGCCCGCTGCGACCTGCGCGCCATGGGCCACCAGCAACGACCGAGCGATTAGCACCCCGAAGCGCAAGCTTCCTGCATTACTATTGCTGCCCAGGCGTCCGGCCCAGGCGCGCCTCGGGGATGTCGTCAGGCATCGGCAGGCGACGGCCGTGCGCCCACCGGCTTCGAGCCGGTTGTCGGGATTCACGGACCCTTTAAGGTGGCTGGCATGGCATACGACGTCGCCCGGGTGCGTGGTCTGCACCCGTCGCTGGGCGACGGCTGGGTGCATTTCGACGCCCAGCACGGGATGCTGCTGCCGGACTCGGTGGCAACGACGGTGTCCACGGCCTTCCGCGGCTCGATCTCCACCACCGTCGGTCCGCATCCGTCCGCCCGCCGCAGCGCCGCCGTTCTGGACGCGGCCCGGCAGGCCATCGCCGACCTCGTGAACGCCGACCCGCGCGGGGTGGTGCTCGGCGCCGACCGCGCGCTGCTGCTGTCCTCACTGGCCGACGCGTCGTCGGCACGGGTCGGCCTCGGATACGAAGTCGTGGTCACCCGGCTCGACGACGAGGCCAACATCGCGCCGTGGTTGCGTGCGGCCAACCGCTACGGCGCCAAGGTGAAGTGGGCCGAGGTCGACATCGAGACCGGGGAGCTGCCCGCGTGGCAGTGGGAGGGGCTGATCAGCAGGCCCACCCGGCTGGTCGCGATCGCGTCCGGGTCGTCGACCCTGGGCACCGTCACCGATCTGCGTGCGGTCACCAAGCTCGTGCACGAGGTCGGCGGGCTCGTCGTGGTGGATCATTCGGCCGCCGCGCCGTACCGGCTGATCGACATCGAGGAGATCGAGGCCGACGTGGTGGCGGTGAACGCCCTGGCGTGGGGCGGACCGCCGATCGGCGCGCTGGTGTTCCGCGACCCGTCGACGATCGACTCGTTCAGTTCGGTGTCGCTGAATCCCTATGCCACCGGCGCCGCGCGGCTGGAGATGGGCACGCACCAGTTCGGCATGCTCGCCGGGGTGGTGGCCAGCGTCGAGTACCTGGCGTCGCTCGACGAGTCGGCCAGCGGTTCCCGCCGCGAAAGACTCTCGCTGTCCATGCAATCGGCGACGTCGTACCTGAACCGGCTGTTCGACTACCTGCTCGTCTCGCTGCGGTCACTGCCCCTGGTGATGGTCATCGGCCGTCCCGAGGTGCGCATCCCGGTGCTCAGCTTCGCGGTACGCGACGTGCCCGCCGAGCGGGTGGTGCAGCGGCTGGCCGACAACGGCGTGCTCGCCATCGCGAACGCCAACTCGCGGGTGCTCGACGTCATCGGCGTCAACGACATCGGCGGCGCCGTGACGATCGGGCTGGCGCACTACAGCACCACCGCCGAGGTCGATCAGCTGGTGCGCGCGCTGGCCTCGCTCGGCTGAGCCACGCGCTCAATCCGTAACGCGCAGCAGCACTTTCCCGGACACATCGCCGGAGTCGAGCAGTTCGTGCGCGGCCTGCGCCTCCTGCACCGGGAATTCCGCGCCGACGATCGGGCGCACCCGGCCGTCGGCGATCATCGGCCACACCTCGGTGCGGACGGCCGCCACGATCTCACCCTTGCCGCCCGGCCCGTCGACCGGTCGGGCCCGCAGCGCCGTGCCGATCACACCGGCCCGCTTACCGATCAGCTTGCCGACGTTGAGTTCGCCCTTCAGGCCGCCCTGCATGCCGATGATCACCACGCGGCCGCCGACGGCGAGCGCGTCGACGTTGCGCTCGAGGTAGGACGCACCCATGATGTCGAGGATCACGTCGGCGCCCGCGCCGTCGGTCTCCTCGCGCAGCCGCTCGACGAAGTCCTGTTCGCGGTAGTTGATCAGGATGTCGGCGCCGAGTTCCTGGCACAGGTCCAGCTTGTTGGCCGATCCGGCGGTCACCGCGACCCGGCAGCCCAGCGCGAGCGCCACCTGGATCGCGTGGGTGCCGATGCCGCTGGCGCCGCCGTGGACGAGCATCACCTGGCCGGGCTGCAGTCCGGCCGTCATCACCAGGTTCGACCACACCGTGCACGCCACCTCCGGCAGTGCCGCGGCGAGATGGAGTTCGACCGCGTCGGGCACCGGGAGCACCTGCGCCGCGGGCACCGCGACGAACTCCGCGTAGCCGCCCCCTGCCAGCAACGCGCAGACCGGCTGTCCAGGCGTCCATTCGGTGACGCCGTCGCCGAGCGCGTGCACGGTACCGGAGACCTCGAGACCGATGATCTCGCTCGCGCCGGGGGGCGGCGGATACTTGCCCGCGGCCTGCAGCAGGTCGGCCCGGTTGACCCCGGCGGCGGCGATCCGGATGGTGATCTCTCCGGGTCCGGGGGTGACATCGGGGACATCGTCCCAGGTCAAGCGGTCAGGCGCGGAAGCGACAATGGCACGCATCAAAGCAACCCTACTACGCGTGCAGTTCCGCTCCGATCGTCGCGGCGAAGTCCTACCATGACGCCATGGAGGGGATGATTGCGGGGCGAACAGCAAGTGACATGCCGGGGCTTGACATCGGTGAACAGCGATCCTGGCAAAATTTTTTGGATTCCGCGCTGCGGATGTATGCGACGCTGAACCGGTCGCTTGTCGAGGCCCATCACCTGACGCTGAACGACGTCAGGCTGCTGGACATTCTGGACAAATCGTCGACCGGGTCCGCTCGGATGGGGGATCTGGCCGACGGGCTGATGTCGCTGCCGAGCCGGGTCACCCGGCAGATCCGGCGACTGGAGACGGCGGGGCTGGTGCAGCGCCGGGCGAGTCCGGACGACGGTCGTGGGGTGCTGGCGGCCATCACCGATGAGGGTCGCCATCACGTCCGCAAGGCGATGGTCACCTACGGCGACGACGTCCGTGCTCATTTCCTGGGCCGGCTGTCGCGTGCGCAGGTCGCGGCGATGGGCGAGAACTGTCGCCGCATCAGTGTGGGGCTGCAGACCAGCGCACCGCCCGCGAAGTTCGGCCGGGCGTAGAGCCCGTATTCTGTTGCGCGGTGGCGTGGCAGAGCGGCCTAATGCACTCGCCTTGAAAGCGAGAGACGGCTAACACCGTCCGGGGGTTCAAATCCCTCCGCCACCGCCACGGCGGGTCAGCGCACCGCTCGCGCCAGCATCTCGACGCCCGCGCCGATCTGCGTCTCGGTGAGGTTGGCGTAACCCAGGATCAGGCCGGGCGGCGCGGTGGCCGCATCGTGATAGCAGGGGGCGAGCGCCTCGACCCGCACCCGCATCGCGCCCGCACGCCGCACCACCTCGTCGATCGGGACACCTGCAGGCAGCAGCACCGTGAGGTGAAGCCCGGCCGCGGCGCCGAGCACGGTGGCCTCGGGCAGCTCGCGATCGAGCGCGCGCAGCAGGGCGTTTCGCCGTGACACGTAGCGCCGGCGCATCTGGCGCAGGTGCCGGTCGTAGCCGCCGGAGGTCAGCAGCTCGGCCAGCGCGATCTGGTCCATCACCGGACTGCCGGTGTCCGCCAGGCCCTTGGCGACGGTGACGGGGCCGACGAGGTCGGTGGGCAGCACCATCCAGCCGATCCGCAGCCCCGGCGCCAGCGTCTTGCTCGTGGACCCGACGTACACCACCCGATCGGGCGCCATGCCCTGCAGTGCGCCGACGGGCGCACGGTCGTAACGGTATTCGGCGTCGTAGTCGTCCTCGACCACCAGGTGTCCCGACCGCGCCCAGTCCAGCAGCGCGGAACGCCGCGCCGCGCTGAGCACCACTCCGGTCGGTGAGTGGTGCGCCGGGGTGGCCAGCACCACCGACGCGCCGCCCGCGGACAGGGCGGCCACGTCGAGGCCGTGCTCGTCGACCGCAGCAGCTATCGGATCGATGCCGTTGTGCTGCAACACCATCCGGTGCAGCCAGAATCCGGGGTCCTCCGTCGCGAAGGAGCGGCCCGCGAGCACCCGGGCCAGCAGCGCGACGGCCTGCGTGACGCCGGACGTCAGCACGATGTGCTGGGGATCGGCCTGCACGCCGCGGGCGCGCCGCAGGTAGTCGGCCAGTGCCGCCCTGGTGGCGGGCACACCCTGCGGGGCGACGTATCCGAGCGCCTCGGACGGGGTGCGGGCGAGGCCGAGGCGCAGCGCGCGCAGCCAGGCGTCCCGCGGGAAGCTGCCGAGATCCGGTGAGCCGGGCCGGAAGTCGACGTCATACCGGGGCGGCCCGGCGGGGTGCCGCTCGGCGGGCGTCCGGACGCCGTCGACAGCCGCCACCCGGGTGCCCGATCCCTGCCTGCTGTGCAGGAAGCCCTCCGCCGTGAGCTGATCGTAGGCCTCCACCACCAGCCGCCGGGACACGCCGAGGTCGGCGGCGAGCACCCGGCTCGACGGGAGCCGGGTGCCCTCGGCCAGCCGTCCGGTGCGGATGGCGGCGCGCAGCCCGTCGGCGAGCTGGCGGTGCAGGGGTTCGGGCCTGCCACGGTCCAGCTGCACCAGCAGCTCCGGCCCCGAAGTGGTACCCGAAACCGGCATGGAAGTGGAGCCTAGTACGGAGCCACCTGCGGGATAGCGTGATCGGCATGACCACCGCGACCACCCGTGCCCCGTCGCGCTACGCCGAGGTGGTGCTGATCGTGTTCGGGCTGTACTCGGTGCTCATCGGCGTGTTCATGCTGGTGGCGCCCGGAGTCTTCTTCGACACCCTCGGCAACTTCGGCGTGCGCAACGACCACTACATCTTCGACAACGCCTCCTTCGAACTGCCGCTCGGACTGCTGATGCTGGCCGCCGCGCGGTGGCCGTCCTGGCGGGTGCCCGCGCTGGCGTTCGCCACGCTGCACTGGGCACTGCACGCGGTCAGTCACCTCGTCGACCCGCACCACGGCGCCGGCGACGTCGTCGGCTGGATCGAGGCCGCAGGCCTGGTGGCCACCACGGCGATCCTCGCAATTGCGTTGCGGCACACCATCACAGCGCAGCGGCGGTCATGAAAGTTCTGGTCGCCGGCGCGACGAGTGTGCCCGGGCTTCCGCTGCTGCGCGAACTGCGCGCCCGCGGCCACGACGTGGTCGGCATGACCCGGTCGGCCGCCAGGACGGCGCAGATCTCCGCCACGGGCGCCGACGCCGTGGTGGCCGACGTCTTCGACACCGCGGAGGTCGAATCGGTGCTCGCCGACGTCGCACCCGATGCGGTGGTCAGCCTGCTCACCACGCTGCCGAAGTACGGACCGTTGCGGGCCAAGGACTTCGAGCCCGCGACGAAGCTGTGGAGCATCGGCGCCCCGAACCTGGTGGCCGCCGCGAAGCGGGCAGGCGTGCGCCGGGTGGTGGCCGAGTCGGTGATCTTCGCCTACGGCTATCCGCCGACCGGGCCTCCGCTGATGGACGAGTCCGACCCGTATCCCGGCCCGCCGCCACCGCGCGGGGCGGGCTTCCTCGGCGCGCTGCGCGCGATGGAGCAGTCGGTACTGGCGGCCGACGGAATCGTGTTGCGCTACGGCGTCTTCTACGGTCCCGGCGTCACCCACGACGACCTGTTCCGGAAGCTCGCCAGGTTCTGGGCCGTGCCCGCGCTGACGGGCGGCGGGATCCTGTCGTGGGTGCACATCGACGACGTCGCCCGCGCGACCGCCGATGCGGTGGAGAGGGGCAGGCCCGGGCAGATCTACAACGTCGTCGACGACCGGCCGCAGTCCTTCGGCGACTACATCCGCGAACTCAACGCGAAACTGGGCAGGCCCAAGCCGTGGCCGATCTCGTCGAAAGTCGTCGGACTGGTGTCGTCCTACCCGGCGACGGCGTTCGGCGACACCTGGCTGCCGCTGTCCAACGCGAAGGCCAGGGCCGAACTCGGCTTCGCGCCTATTCCCCGGTGAAGTTCGGCGGCCGCTTGCCGAACATCGCCGTGATGCCCTCGGTGAGGTCCTTGCTCGGCAGGAACGCCGCATTCCACGCCGCCACGTAGCGCAGGCTCGCCGCCACCTGGGCGGTGCGCTGCTCGTCGAGCACGTCCTTCACGCCCTGCACCACCAGCGGCGGGTTGGCCGCGATCTCCGCGGCGGTGGCGTGCGCGGCGGCCAGGGCGGCGTCTGCGTCGTCGAACACGTCGTTGACCAATCCGATCTTCTCCGCCCGCGCCGCATCGATGTCCTTACCCGTCAGCGCCAGTTCGCGCAGGTGCCCGTCGGACAGGATCAGCGGCAGCCGGGCCAGGCTGCCCACGTCGGCGACGATGGCCAGCTTGACCTCACGCACCGAGAACTTCGCGTCGGCGCTGGCGTAGCGGATGTCGACGGCGCTGATGAGGTCGACGCCGCCGCCGATGCACCAGCCGTGCACCGAGGCGATGGTGGGGGTGCGGCAGTCGGCGACCGCGGTGATGGACTGCTGCATCTTCTTGAGTCGGGTGTGGAAGTCGGTGCGGGCCCGGGCCAGTGCACCGTCGGCGAGCATCGGGGTCAGGGTGTCGCCCATGGCGGCCAGGTCGAGGCCGTAGCTGAAGTTCCTGCCCGAACCCGTCAGCACGATGGCCCGCACGTCGGGGTCGGCGTCCAGGGCGGCGAACACCTCGGGGAGCTCGGCCCAGAAGGCCGGTCCCATCGCGTTGCCCTTGCCGGGACCGACCAGCGTCACCCGTGCGACGTGGCCGTCGACGTCGACGGTGACCGACTCGTGTGTTTCACCCATGCCGTGCAGGCTATCGCCCGGCTATCCGGCTGGTCCCATCACGGCGTCGCGCACCGGGGAGCTCGGCAGGATCTGGCACATCGCGTCGGCCATGATCTGGGCGACCCACGGCTCGTCGATCCCGCCGCCCGCCTGCTCGGAGAGGATCGCCTTGATCACCGCGAGCCGGGTGGCTTCGTCGAGGCCCTGATACTCCGAACACGTCATCGTGGTGGCGTTCGGCGGGGCGGGCACCTCAGGCACCGGCGTCGAACCCGGAAGGCCGGGGATCTTGAAGTCCGGCATGCCAGGGATCTGCGGCAGCCCGGGGATGCCGGGCATCGCGGTGGGTGAGTCCGGTGACGCGGGCGACGACAGCGGCGGGCCGGGCTCGGTGGTCTGCGCGACGGTGCCGGTGGTGGTGTTCGAGCAGCCGGCCAGGACGCCTGCGGCGATCAGCGTTGTCGCCGCTACCCGCATACGGGTCTTCATCTGGGCAACGATAGGCGGTCGGGCGTCGTAGCGTAGGAGGCATGGCCCCTGACTTGCGTCCCGGACCGGATTCCCCGCCACTCGACGAACTCGATGCCGCCGAGCGATCGCTCGTGGTGTTGCAGCAGGTCGTGCACGGGATCGCCGATGACGACCTGACGAAGCAGACGCCGTGCCACGAGTACGACGTCGCGAGCCTCACCGACCATCTGCTCGGTTCGATCACCGCCCTCGGTGGCGCCGCGGGCGCGGAGTTGCCCGAGCGCAACCGGGACGACTCGGTGGAACGGCAGGTGATCGCCGCCGCGCGGCCTGCGCTGGACGCCTGGCGCAGGCGCGGGCTGGACGGCACGGCGTCCGTGGGTTCCCGGGATACGCCCGCGACGGTGCTCGCGGGGATCCTGTCGATCGAGTTCCTGGTGCACGGCTGGGATTACGCCCAGGCGACCGGCCGCCCGTTCGACGCCCCCGACTCGCTGACCGACTACGTCTACGACCTGACCCGCAAGATCATCACGCCCGAGGGCCGCAAGGCCGTCGGGTTCGACGATCCCGTCGAGGTGCCCGAAGACGCCGCCCCGTTGAAGCGCCTGCTGGCCTTCACCGGCCGCAGGGTCTAGACCCGTTCGAGCCAGAAGTACAGGTACCGGGTGCCGTCGAGGGCGCCCTTGCCGTTCATGATGCCGAGCAGTGTGTCGTCGTCGACCTTCTTGAAGTGGTCGTGCACGGGCCTGCCGTCGTAGACCATCGACGCGGTCACCTCGCCGCGGAACTCCTCCATCCAGAGGCTGGCTTCGCCCTTCATCGCCTCGGTGTTGGAGAACCTGTTGCCGTCGGCGTCCAGGCACACCAGGGGCTTGGCGTCGGCGGCCGAGTGGAACGTCTTGCCGAACCAGTTCAGCCGCTTCATGAAGCCGTTGGCCTTGTGACCGGTCTGGAACTCGCCGCCCTTCCACTCGCCGATCAGGAAGTCGATGGTCACGGGCTCCAGCGTCGCCCAGAACTCGTCGAGCTCCGTGTCGGCGATCTCGCCGGTGCGCGAGGTCAACTCGACGAACTGCTGGCGGGCGGTGGTGGTGTCGGTCATCGGTCTCCGATCCATGCGGTCGCGAATTCGAGGAAGGCGTCGTTCTCTGCAGGCGAGGCGACGGTGACCCGGACGCCGTCCTCACCGTAGGGACGCACCACCAGCCGGTGGTCGGCGGCCTGCGCCACGAAGTCCAGCGTGCGGCCGGCCAGCGGCAGCCACACGAAGTTGGCCTGCGACGGCGGCAGGTCGTACCCGGCGTCGCGCAACGCGGCGCTCACCCGGGCGCGTTCGGCGACGATGTCGTCGGTGCGGGCCAGCAGCTCGTCGGCGGCATCCAGGGAGGCGATGGCCGCGGCCTGCGAGATGCTGCCTGCGCTGAACGGGACGTAGACCTTGGCGAGCGCGGTGGCGACGTCCGGGTCGGCCACCGCGTAGCCCACGCGCAGGCCGGCCAGGCCGTAGGCCTTCGAAAAGGTGCGCAGCACCACCACATTGCGGTGCGTGCGGACGAGACCGAAGCTGTCGGGCAGCAGACCGTCGCGGATGAACTCGACGTAGGCCTCGTCGATGGCGACCAGGATGTGCGGCGGCACCGCGGCGACGAAGCGGGCCAGCGCCTCGGGGTCGACGACGGTGCTGGTCGGGTTGTTCGGATTGCAGACGAAGATCAGCCGGGTGCGGTCGGTGATCGCGGCCAGCATCGCGTCGAGGTCGTGGGTGTGGTCGCGCAGCGGCACCTGCACGGGGGTGGCGCCTGCCGTGCGGACCTGCAGCGGGTAGATCTCGAAGCTGCGCCAGCCGAACATCACCTCGTCACCGACCGAGGAGGTGATCTGCACCAGCTGCTGGCACAGGCTGACCGAGCCGCAGCCCACCGAGATGTTCTCGGGCGCGAAGCCGGTGTATTTGGCGAGGTGTTCACGGAGCTCGACGTTGCCGTTGTCGGGGTAGCGGTTGACGTGGCCGGCGGCCTGCTCGATCGCGGCGCGCACGCTGGGCAGCGGCCCGTGCACGGTCTCGTTGCTGGCGATCTTGATGGCTCCGGGCACCGTCTTGCCCGCTGTGTAGGCCGGGATGTCGGCCAGCACGGGACGGAGGCGGGCGGTCACCTGACCAGCATAGGGGCGGCGGGTTTCGGCCCGGGAAGTGACTTTGCTTCGACCGGTGGGCGGTGTGTACTCTGTGCCCTCGGCGGTTATTCGTCGGGAGGCGTGCCAGAGCGGCCGAATGGGACTCACTGCTAATGAGTTGTCCCCCTTAAAGGGGACCGGAGGTTCAAATCCTCTCGCCTCCGCCGCGGTTGACCACCCGTCAGCCACACATAACTGAACAGCAGGCGCCCGTAGCTCAACGGATAGAGCATCTGACTACGGATCAGAAGGTTGGGGGTTCGAATCCCTTCGGGCGCACACATCTCCCCGCACGGCGCTCGACGCCTGAAGGCCCGCGCTAACCTCGCTGCATGACACCCCCGGTGATCCAGCGCTGGATCGACACCGTCGAAGGCGACGGCGACGCCAGGATCGACGATCTGCTCGCCGACGACGCCGTGTTCTACTCGCCCGCCGTGTTCACCGCGCAGGAGGGCCGCGACAAGACCGCCATGTATCTGCGGGCTGCGGCGAAGTTGTTCGGCGGTAAGGACTTCCGCTACGTCGGCCAGTGGTTCGGCGAAAGCTCCGCGGTGCTGGAGTTCGTCGCCGACATCGACGGCACCCACGTCAACGGCATCGACATGATCACCTGGAACGACGCCGGGCTGATCACCGAGTTCAAGGTCATGCTGCGGCCGTTCAAAGCGCTGCAGGCGGTGATCCCGAAGATGGCCGAATTGCTCGGCCAGTGACCAGGCTGCTGCTGATCGCTGACACGCACGTCCCGAAGCGGGCGCGCGACCTGCCGCAGCAGGTGTGGGACGAGGTCGAGCGCGCCGACGTGGTGATCCACGCAGGGGACTGGGTGCAGGTGGCACTGCTCGACGCACTGGAGGAGCGCTCGAAACGGCTCGTCGCCTGCTGGGGCAACAACGACGGCGACGACCTGCGGGCCCGGCTGCCCGAACGCGCGGACGTCACGCTCGGCGGCGTCAGGTTCACCGTCGTGCACGAGACGGGCGCGTCGGGCGGCCGCGACGCGCGAATGGCGCGCGAGTACCCCGACACCGACGTGCTGGTGTTCGGCCACAGTCACATTCCGTGGGACACGACGGCCGAAACCGGACTGCGACTGCTCAATCCGGGCTCGCCGACCGACCGCCGCCGCCAGCCGCACTGCACGTACATGACCGCGACCGTCGCCGACGGAACGCTGTCCGATGTCACGCTGCACCGTCTCGAGCGCCGTGCGTGACCGCCCGGCCCGGGTGAGCGACGTCCACGACATCGCCTCGGGCATGCCGCACACCACGAGGGTCGACGGGCCGAAGGGCAACGCCGTCTACCAGGTGGGCGGAAAGTCCTTCGTGTTCTTCCGTACGCCGCAGCCGGACGCCGCCGACCCGGACACCGGTCAGCGCTACCCCGACGTCATCATGATCTGGGTGGAGTCGGAGATGGACAAGTTGTCGCTGATCCAGGATCCCGACTCGCCGTTCTTCACCACCGAGCGCTTCGACGGCCACCTCTCGGTGCTGGTGCGCGGCAGCGAGATCGGCCGGATCGGGCGGGCCGAACTGACCGAGCTCATCCAGGACGCCTGGCTGTCGCGGGCCTCCAAACGCCGTGGTGAACGCTGGTTGGCCGAACGGGGCGACTGACGCAACGCCCTGCGTCGACGCCCGCAGGGTGACATCATCGGCAGGCGTGGCCACCGAGACGACGAATCCGCAGTCCAAGCCCCAGTCGATCGCTTACCCGGCGCCCGGCTCGCGCCCGCACCGTCGTGACGGCGAGAAGATCGATCCGCACGTCATCGTGCTGTTCGGCGCCACCGGCGACCTCGCGAAGCGCAAGCTGCTGCCCGGCATGGCCTACCTGGTGCTGTCGAAGCTCGCGCCGAAGATCCGGGTGGTCGGCACCTCGCTCGAGGACCTGTCCGAGGACGAGTTCCGTCAGCTGACCAGGGAGGCCGTCGACGACTTCGGCGACCACGCGATGACCGACGAGCAGTGGGAGGGCTTCGCGAGCCGCATCACCTACGTGCCCCAGGGCGCGGGTCCGGACGCGTTGGCGGCCGCGGTCGGCGAGGCCGAGGCCGAACTGGGCGAGGACACCCGTCGGCTGCACTACCTTTCGGTGCCGCCCAAGGCCGCCAAGGCCGTCATCACCATGCTCAAGGACGCCGACCTCGTCGAGCGGTCCCGGGTGGTGATGGAGAAGCCGTTCGGCACCGACCTGGAAAGCGCGATCGAGCTCAACGACTTCGTCCACCAGACGTTCGCCGAGATGCAGATCTTTCGCATCGACCACTTCCTCGGCAAGGAGGCGGCGCAGAACATCCTGGCCTTCCGGTTCGCCAACGGGCTGTTCGAGCCGATCTGGAACCGCAACTTCATCGACCACATCCAGATCGACATCCCCGAGAAACTCGGCCTGGACCAGCGGGCCAACTTCTACGAGAGCACCGGCGCCTTCAAGGACATGGTGGTCACCCACCTGTTCCAGGTGATGGCGTTCGTGGTGATGGAACCGCCGACCGCGCTGGAGCCGCGGGCGATCAGCGAGGAGAAGAACAAGGTCTTCCGGTCGATGCTGCCCATCGACCCCTCGCAGGTGGTGCGCGGCCAGTACGCCGGCTACCGCAACGAGGACGGCGTGGCCAGGGATTCGGAGACCGAGACGTTCATCGCGCTCGAGGTCGGCATCGACAACTGGCGGTGGGCCGGGGTGCCGATCTACCTGCGCACCGGAAAGAAGATGGCCGAGGGGCAGCGCATCATCTCGATCGCGTTCAAGGAGGCGCCGCGCACCATGTTCCCGACGGGTTCGGGCGTCGGCTCGCAGGGGCCGGACCACCTGACGTTCGACCTCGCCGACAACTCGAAGGTTTCGCTGTCGTTCTACGGCAAGCGTCCGGGACCCGGCATGAAACTCGAGAAGCTGTCGATGCAGTTCTCCACGCAGGAAACCGAATACGAGGCCGACGTGCTCGAGGCCTACGAGCGGCTGATCCTCGACGCGATGCGCGGCGACCACACGTTGTTCACCACCGCCGAGGGCATCGAGTCGCTGTGGGACCGCTCGACGCCACTGCTGGAGGACCCGCCCGCGGTGAAGCTGTACCAGCCGGGCACCTGGGGTCCCAATGCGATTCACCAGTTGGTCGCGCCGAACGCGTGGCGGTTGCCGTTCGAGCGGGCCTGGCGCGAGAAGAAGAACGGCACCTAACCCGTTTCGGGGCAACTGATCAGGTCGATGTGCCGCTCGGCCCAACTGCCGAGCGGTTCGAGCGCGGCGAGGAGTTCCACCCCCGCCGGGGTCATCGAGTACTCCACCCGCGGGGGCACCTCGTGGTAGCTCTCGCGGTGCACCACGCCGTGCCGCTGCAGTTCCTTGAGGTGCTGCGTCAGCATATTCTGCGAGATCCCGACCAGGCTGCGGTGCAGCACGTTGAACCGCTTGGGCCCGTCCTGCAGCTCCCACAGGATCAGCGGCTTCCACTTGCCGTCCACCACCGCCATCGCCGCGTCCAGCCCGCAGGTGAACTGTCCCATCCGGGCCATCGTCGCTCCTCAGCGCCATTACTTACTTTTTGGTGAGTATCGCACTTTTTTGTGGGTACTTGTCGAAAAGTATGTGGCTCTTCGACGATGGTGCCATGGCAATCACAGTTCTGGGCACCGGCGCGATGGGTTCCGCGCTGGTCCGCGCGGCACTCGGCGCGGGTCACCGCGTCACCGTGTGGAACCGCACTCCCGACCGTGCCGAGGCACTCGCCGGCGACGGGGCACAGGTGGCGGCGACAGTGGCGGAGGCGGTCGACGGCACCGAGGTGATCGTGGCGTGCCTGTTCGACGTGGCGTCGGTGCGTACGGTGCTGGATCCGGTGGCCGACCGGCTGACCGGCCTGCGCCTGGTGAACCTGACCACGACGTCACCGCAGGGCGCACGCGAACTCGCGGACTGGGCGGCCGGGCACCACGTCGACTACCTCGACGGCGGCATCATGGCCGTGCCCGAGATGATCGGCGCGCCCGGCTCGCTGATCTACTACAGCGGATCGCGCGCACTGTTCGACGACGTCCGTCCGTTGCTGCAGACCTGGGGCGCGGCAGAGTATTTCGGTGACGACGCAGGGTCGGCGTCCCTGCACGACCTCGCGCTGCTGTCCACCATGTACGTGATGTTCGCGGGCTTCTTCCACGGCGCCGCGATGGCGGGCACCGCAGGCATGCCCGCCAAGGAGTTCGCCGGGCGGGCGATCGGGTGGCTGCAGACCGTGCTGCCCGCGCTCGGTGAGTTCGCCGAGGTCATCGACGGCGGTGACTACTCCGTGCCGGGCCAGCAGAGCCTGGACTTCTCCGACATCACCGAGATCATCGACGCCAGCCGCGGCGCAGGCATCAGCACCGAGGTGGTGGACGTGGTGCAGCGACTCATCCACCGGCAGATCGACGCCGGCCACGGCACCGAGGGTTTCGCCCGCGTCATCGAGAGCATCCGGCGGCCCGCCGCATGAGCAGCGTCACCGTTCTCGGGCTCGGGCCGATGGGGCAGGCGCTGACCGGCGCCCTGCTCGACGCCGGTCACCGCGTCACCGTGTGGAACCGCACCGCCTCGAAGGCCGACGGCGTGCTGGCCCGCGGTGCGATGTGGGCGGGCACCCCCGCACTCGCGGTCGCCGCGAGCGATCTCACGCTGGTCAACGTCGTCGACCACGGCGCCACCGATGCGGTGCTCGACATCGCCGGGGACGCCGTCGCCGGCCACACCGTCGTCGGGTTGAGCTCCGACACCCCCGCGGCGGCCCGCGCCACCGCGACGGTGGTGGACAAGCTGGGCGGCCGCTATCTCGACGGCTCGATCATGACGCCGACCGACACCATCGGCACCCGCGACGCGAGCATCCTCTTCGCCGGACCGCGGCCCGAGTACGACGCCCACCGCGACGTGTTGGAGGCGCTCGGCACCACGTCGTGGGTGGGCGCCGAGGTCGGCCGCGCCGCCGCCTACGACATGGCGCTGCTCGACTTCTTCTGGACATCGATCGGCGGTGTGCTGCATGCCTTCTCGGTGGCCGGTGCCAACGGGATCACGCCGCGGGAACTGCTGCCACATGCGAAGGGCATCGTCGCCATCCTGTCGCCGATCGTCGACGAACTCGCCGGACGCGTCGAGGACGACCGGCACGGCGACGTCACCGCCCCGGTGTCTTCACTCGTCGCGTCGCTGGCACATCTGATCTCGGCGTCGCGCGACGCGGGTGTCGACACCGCGGCGCTGGAGGCGTTGCGGCGCCACGCCGACGCGGCGGTCGCCGACGGGTACGGCGGCGACGAGATCAGCCGGGTCGGTGCCTATGTGACGGGCTGATCCGGGCCCGCGGCAGGCGTTTCGGTGGCAGGGTCGTCGCCATGGAGCAGAAGCCGCCGACAGCAGTCATCGAGTCCGCCCACGCGCAGCACCTGACGTCGCTGCCCTTCGACGACACAAGAGATTTCGAGGATGCCGACCGGGGCTTCGTCGCCGCGTTGCAACCCTGCGTGGTCACCGCAGCCGATGGCCGGGTGGTCTGGGACAACGACAGCTACTCGTTCCTCACCGGGGACGCCCCGCCGTCGGTGCATCCGAGCCTGTGGCGGCAGAGCCAACTGGTCGCCAAGCAGGGCCTCTACGAGGTCGTCGAAGGCGTTTACCAGGTGCGCGGCCTCGACCTGTCCAACATCAGCTTCATCGAGGGCGACACCGGCATCATCGTGATCGACCCACTGGTGTCCACCGAGACCGCCGCCGCGGCGCTGGCGCTGTATCGCGCGCACCGGGGAGATCGTGCGGTCAAGGCAGTGATCTATACGCACAGCCACGTCGACCACTTCGGTGGTGTGCTCGGCGTGACCACGCAGGCCGACGTCGACGCAGGCCGGGTCGCCGTGATCGCACCCGAGCACTTCACCGAACACGCTGTGCAGGAGAACGTCTACGCGGGAACGGCGATGGCGCGGCGGGCGGGGTACATGTACGGCGCGGCACTCGACCGCGGACCGCGCGGGCAGGTCGGCTGCGGCCTGGGTCAGACGCCCTCGACCGGTGAGGTGGGCATCATCGTGCCGACCATCGACATCAAGACGACGGGGGAGTCGCACACCGTCGACGGTGTCGAGATCGAGTTCCAGATGGCGCCCGGCACCGAGGCGCCCGCCGAGATGCACTTCTATTTCCCGAGATACCGGGCGCTCTGCATGGCCGAGAACGCCACCCACAACCTGCACAACCTGCTGACGCTGCGCGGTGCGCTGGTGCGCGACCCGCACGGTTGGGCCGGCTACCTGACCGAGGCCATCGACACCTTCGTCGACCGCGCCGACGTGGTGTTCGCCTCGCACCACTGGCCGACGTGGGGCCGCGAGCGCATCGTCGAATACCTCTCGCTGCAACGCGATCTGTACGCCTACCTGCACGACCAGACGCTGCGGCAGCTCAACCAGGGACACACCGGCATCGAGATCGCCGAGACCTTCGAGATGCCGCCCGCGCTGCACCGGGCCTGGCACGCGCACGGCTATTACGGTTCGGTGAGCCACAACGTCAAGGCCGTCTACCAGCGCTACATGGGCTGGTTCGGCGGGAACCCGGGTCGGCTGTGGCAGCATCCGCCCGAGGCGGCGGGGCCCCGCTATGTCGATGCGATCGGCGGTCTCGACCGGCTCGTCGAGATCGCTGCGCAGGCGTTCGACGACGGCGACTACCGTTGGGCGGCAACATTGCTCGATCACGCCATGTTCACCGACCAGACTCACGCAGGAGCGCGCGCCCTCTACGTCGACACCCTGCAGCAGTTGGCGTACGGCTCGGAGAACGGCCCATGGCGCAACTTCTTCCTGGCCGGCGCGACGGAGCTCAGCGACGGCAACTTCGGCACGCCGACCGCGACGGACGCGCCGACCCTGCTGGCCCAGCTGACACCCGAGCAGATCTTCGACAGCCTGGCCATCAACATCAACGGGCCGCGCGCCTGGGACCTCGACCTGACCCTCGACATCACGTTCGCCGACCTCGACGCCGACTACCGGTTGACGCTGCGCAACGGGGTGCTGGTGCACCGCAGGGTCGCCGCCGATCCGGCCACCGCCGCGGTCACGCTGACCGCGCAGACCAAGGGCCGGTTCCTGGCGCTCGCCTCCGGCGACTTCGCGTCGCCCGGACTCGACATCGGCGGTGATGCGGCCGTGCTGCAGCAGCTGGTGAGTGTGCTGGACCGGCCCGACCCCGGCTTTGACATCGTCACGCCGTAGTCAGGGCAGCCCGCCGTCGGCCCGCAGGATCGACCCGGTGGTGAAGCTGGACGCGTCCGACATCAGAAACAGTGCCGCGCCGACGATCTCGGCCGGCTCGCCGGCCCGCTGCAGGGCCAGGTGGCCGAACGGCTGAGCCTCCTGGTCGAGGTCGTCGAGGCCCCACGCCTTGCTGACGTCGGTCAGGAACGGCCCGGCCATCAGCGTGTTGACCCGAACGGTCGGGCCGAAGGCCTTGGCGAGTCCCTCGGTCAGGGTGTTCAGGCCGGCCTTGGCCGCCGCGTAGGGCAGCATGTGCGGGTCCGGGCGCAGCGACCCCGAGGAGCTGACGTTGACGATCACCCCGCCGCCGTCGGCGACCATCCGCTCACCGACCAGCGCCGAGAGCCGGAACGGGCCCTTGACGTTGAGGTTGAACACCGCGTCGTAGAGCTTCTCGGTGACCGACACCAACGAGTCGTAGAGGGGTGACATGCCCGCGTTGTTCACCAGCACGTCGAGCCTGCCGAACCGGCTGTAGACGGCGTCGACGAGGCCGTCGAGTTCTTCCCAGCGGCCGACGTGCACCTGATAGGCCAGCACCCCGCGACCGGTCGCCGCCGCGATCTCCTCGGCCGTCGCCGCACACGACTCCAGGTCGCGACTGGCGATCACCACGTCGGCGCCGCACCGGGCCGCGCCGAACGCGATCTCGCGGCCGAGGCCCCGGCTGCCGCCGGTGACGAGCACCACCCGGCCCGTGAGATCGAACAGTTCGTCGGCGTAACCCATGGCCCCCTATGGTGTCACGGTGCAACTGCTTGTGATCCGACATGCGCTACCGCATCGCAGCGAACCCGGCCAGGGAGCCGACCCCGAACTGTCCGAGGCGGGCGTCGAGCAGGCCGCGCGGCTGCCCGATGCGCTCGAGCGCTTCCCCATCACCCGGCTGGTGAGCAGCCCGCAGCGCCGCGCCGTGCAGACCGCCCAGCCCGTCGCCGACGCACTCGGGCTTCCCATCGACATCGACGACCGGCTGGCCGAGTACGACCGCGACCTGTCGCACTACACGCCGATCGAGGAAGCCTCGCAGGAGGACGTGCAGCGGCTCATCGACGGCCACCTGCCCGGTGGCGTGGACGAGGAGGCGTTCATCGCCCGGGTGCTCGACGGCGTCGCCGACATCGTCGCGGCGGCGAACCACGAGGACACCGTCGCGCTGTTCAGCCACGGCGGCGTCATCAACGCGTTGGTGCACAGCCTCATGGAGACCCGGCGACTGCTCTGCGTGCAGGTCGACTACGCGGGAATCACCCGGCTGTTGTCGTCGCGGGAGGGAAAGCTCGGGGTGGCGTCGGTGAACGGGACCGAACACGTATGGGATCTGCTCCCGAGGAATCTTCGGTGGTAGACAAGTGCCGTGACAACGGATGTTTCCCCTGAGGGTGCCGGCCCACTCGAAGGTCTCGACCTCGACGCGCTGGACCGCCATCTGCGAAGCGAAGGCATCGCCCGCACCGGTGAGCTGCGGGGCGAGCTCATCGCAGGCGGCCGGTCGAACCTGACCTTCCTGGTCTTCGACGACGCCTCCAAGTGGGTGCTGCGCCGCCCGCCGCTGCACGGCCTCACCCCGTCGGCGCACGACATGGCCCGCGAGTACCGGGTGGTCGCCGCGCTCGCCGACACCCCGGTGCCGGTGGCCCGCGCCGTCACCATGCGCAACGACGACTCCGTGCTGGGCGCGCCGTTCCAGATGGTCGAGCACGTCGAGGGCCGCGTGGTGCGCACCGCCGCCGAACTCGAGGCGCTCGGCGACCGGGAGATGCTGGACTGGTGTGTCACGGCGCTGATCCAGGCGCTGGCCGACCTGCACGCGGTCGACCCCGCGGCGGTCGGGCTGTCCGACTTCGGCAAGCCCGACGGCTACCTCGAACGCCAGGTCCGGCGGTGGGGTTCGCAGTGGGAGCTGGTCCGCCACGACGACGATCCCCGTGACGCCGACGTCGCCCGGCTGCATCAGGCGCTCGGCGCGGCGGTGCCGGCACAGAGCCGGGTGTCGATCGTGCACGGCGACTTCCGGATCGACAACACGATTCTCGACGCCACCGATGCCACCACCGTGTGCGCGGTGCTGGACTGGGAGATGTCCACCCTGGGCGATCCGCTCAGCGACGCCGCGCTGATGTGCGTCTACCGCCACCCGACGTTCAACTACGTGCACAACGAGGCGGCGTGGGCGTCGCCACTGCTGCCGACGGCCGACGAGATGGCCGAGCGGTACGCGACGATCTCGGGTCAGCCGCTGGCGAACTGGAGCTTCTACATGGGGCTGGCGTACTTCAAGCTGGCGATCATCGCCGCGGGCATCGACTACCGCTCCCGAATGGGCGCGGCGGGCCCCGACAACGTCGGCG
Organism: Mycobacterium sp. NPDC050551; assembly: GCF_040674075.1. Classification (NCBI taxonomy): domain Bacteria; kingdom Bacillati; phylum Actinomycetota; class Actinomycetes; order Mycobacteriales; family Mycobacteriaceae; genus Mycobacterium; species Mycobacterium sp. NPDC050551. Next base: position 352,598 of record NZ_JBFARC010000006.1, read on the forward strand.
AGGCGGTCGCCCCGCTGATCACCGCCGGTCTCGAGGCGCTGACCACCGAGGGCTGGTGATCAGCGCCGGGCGGCCTTGAGATTGCGTTTGGCCGCCTTGCGCAGCTGGAAGAGGCGCACCGTGCCGACGGCGACGGTCAGCAGCCCACCGCACACCGCGGCGCCGAGGATCGCGACGCCCAGTGGCAGGCTCCAGCTCCAGCCGAGGAACGCGAACTGCGCCGACTCGGTGTTCTGCGCGATGAAGATCAGCAGCACGATCAGGATCAGCAGGCCGATGATCACCGCCGACCACAGCGCGGCCGCGCGAGTGAACTTCACTTCCTTCACGTCCGCGTCCGCCGCGGGCTGGTGTGGCAGCGGTTGGAGGTCACCCGGGCTCGGGGGACCGGGGTTCGGCGGGCCGAGAGGTGCGGGTGTCGACCCCGTCGGCGCCCCGTAGGGATCGGTGCTCATAGGCTCATCATTGCCCCTTCGCTGGGTTTGCGAAACCATCGGCACCTGCCGTAATCGTCGCGTCATCGGCGCTGTTCGCCGGGCATGGCGCCGGCCGCGGGGTCCTGCTCACGGTGCACCAAAGCCCGGCAGCACCGCCCGCATGCCGCTAGGGTCCTGACGAGCGCAGGCCCCCAAGGCTCCGGAGAGGACGTTCGCCATGTCGAGAACGCGTAGCCGGCTGGCGGTGGCCGCAGGCCGCGCGGCCGTGGTGGTGCTCGCGGTCGTGCTCACCGCATGCGGCAGTTCGAACCCGCTCGGCGGCGGCGCGGTGTCGGGCGACCTGAAGACGATCGCGGTGGGCTCCGCCGACTTCACCGAGAGCAAGATCCTCGCCGAGATCTACGCGCAGGTGCTGGAGACCAACGGCTTCACGGTGCGCAAACAGATGGGCATCGGCAGCCGCGAGGTCTACATCCCTGCGGTGCAAGATCATTCGATCGACCTGATTCCCGAGTACACCGGCAATCTGCTGCAGTACTTCGACAAGGAGGCCGAGGTCACCACACCCGACGCGGTGGTGCTCGGCCTGCTGCGGGCGCTGCCCGGCGACCTGTCGATCCTCAACCCGGCGCCCGCCGAGGACAAGGACACCGTCGCGGTCTCCGAGGCCACCGCCCAGCGGTGGAATCTCAAGACGATCGCCGACCTGGCCACGCATTCACCGGAGGTGAAGATGGGCGGCCCGTCTGAGTGGCAGACCCGCAAGGAGGGGCTGCCCGGCCTCGACGCGAAGTACGGGCTGAAGATCGCGCCCGGCAACTTCTTGTCGATCAACGACGGCGGCGGCCCGGCGACCGTGCGCGCGCTGACCGACGGGACCGTCACCGCCGCCAACATCTTCAGCACCTCGCCGGCGATCGAGCAGAACAACCTCGTCGTGCTCGAGGATCCGAAGAACAACTTCCTGGCCGCCAACGTGGTGCCGCTGGTGGCCTCGCAGAAGATGTCCAACGACCTCAAGACCGTGCTGGACGCGGTCAGCGCCAAGCTCACCACGAAGGGGCTCATCGAACTCAACGGCTCGGTGGAGGGCAACCGGGGGGTCGATCCCGACGAGGCGGCCGAGAAGTGGTTGAGCGACAACGGCTTCGACCAGCCGATCGGGAAGTAGGCGAATGATCACCTTCACGAACGTCACCAAGCGCTACCCCGACGGCACGGTCGCGGTCGACGACCTGACGCTGGAGGTGCCGGCGGGCACGCTCACCGTCTTCGTCGGGCCGTCCGGCTGCGGCAAGACGACGTCGATGCGGATGATCAACCGGATGATCGATCCCACCTCGGGCACGTTGACCGTGGACGGCGAGGACGTCACCAAGGTCGACGCGGTCAAGCTGCGGCTGGGCATCGGTTACGTCATCCAGAGCGCGGGCCTGATGCCGCACCTGCGCGTCGTCGACAACATCGCCACGGTGCCGGTGCTGCGCGGCGAGTCGCGGCGCAGCGCCCGCAAGGCGGCGCTGGGCGTGATGGAACGCGTCGGGCTGGACCCCAAGCTGGCGGACCGGTACCCGGCGCAGCTCTCCGGCGGTCAGCAGCAGCGCGTCGGCGTGGCCCGCGCGCTGGCGGCCGACCCGCCGATCCTGTTGATGGACGAGCCGTTCTCGGCGGTCGATCCGGTGGTGCGCGAGGATCTGCAGGCCGAGATCCTGCGGCTGCAGAGCGAACTGCGCAAGACCATCGTGTTCGTCACCCACGACATCGACGAGGCGGTCAAGCTCGGCGACAAGGTGGCGGTGTTCGGCCGCGGCGGCGTGCTTCAGCAGTACGCCGACCCCTCCTTCGTGCTGTCCAACCCGGCCAACGAGTTGGTGTCCGGGTTCGTCGGCGCCGACCGCGGCTACCGCGGCCTGCAGTTCTTCCAGTCCAGCGGGCTGCCGCTGCACGACATAAGGCACGTCGCCGAGGCCGAGATCGACGGCCTGGACCTCGGCCGGGACGAGTGGGTGCTCGTCACCCACGCCGACGGCAAACCGTATGCCTGGATGAACGCCGAGGGCGTCGAACTGCACCGCAAGGGCAACGACCTCTACGACTGCACGATCGGCGGCGGTTCCTTCTACCGCCCGGACGGCACGCTGCGGCTCGCGCTGGACGCGGCGCTGTCGTCGCCGTCGGGGCTCGGCGTGGCGGTCGACGCGGACGGCCAGCTGCTGGGCGGCGTCCGCGCCGACGACGTGCTGGCGGCGCTGAGGGAACAGCGGCGCGTCCCGGAGCTGGGCTGACGCGTGCGCTACCTGATCACCCACCTCGACGACCTGTGGGCCCTGACGATCATTCACCTGCGGCTCTCGCTGATCCCGATCGTGCTGGGCCTGGTGATCGCGGTGCCGCTGGGGGCGGTGGTGCAGCGCACGACGGCGCTGCGCCGGCTGACGACCGTCACGGCCAGCATCATCTTCACCATCCCGTCGCTGGCGCTGTTCGTGGTGCTGCCGCTGCTCATCCCGACGCGGATCCTCGACGAGGCCAACGTGATCGTGGCGCTGACGCTGTACACCGTCGCGCTGCTGGTGCGCGCGGTGCCCGAGGCGCTGGACGCCGTGTCGCCCGCGGTGCTCGACGCCGCCACCGCCGTCGGTTACAAGCCGCTGAGCCGGATGCTCAAGGTCGAGCTGCCGCTCGCGGTCCCGGTGCTCGTCGCGAGCCTGCGGGTGGTGGCGGTGACGAACATCTCGATGGTCTCGGTCGGATCGGTGATCGGCATCGGCGGACTCGGCACCTGGTTCACGGAGGGCTATCAGGCCAACAAGAGTGACCAGATCATCGCGGGCATCATCGCGATCTTCGTGCTGGCGCTCGTCGTCGACACCCTGATCATGCTCGCGGGCCGCGCGCTCACGCCGTGGACGAGGGCGAACCGGGCACCGCGCGTGGCGCGGCCGGCGACGGGTGCGGCGGCATGAATTTCCTGCAGGAGGCGCTCGCCTTCATCTTCACCGCCGCGAACTGGTCGGGCGCCGACGGCCTGACCGCACGGATCGTCGAGCACCTCGAGTACACCGCGGTCGCGGTGGTGTTCTCCGCACTGATCGCCGTTCCGGTGGGCATGCTGATCGGCCACACCGGCCGCGGCACCTTCCTGGTGGTCTCCGGCGTCAACGCGCTGCGCGCGCTGCCCACACTCGGTGTGCTGCTGCTCGGCGTGCTGCTGTGGGGGCTGGGCCTGGTGCCGCCGACGGTCGCGCTGATGCTGCTGGGCATCCCGCCGCTGCTGGCGGGCACCTACTCCGGCATCGCGAACGTCGATCGCACGGTGGTGGACGCGGCGCGGTCGATGGGGATGACCGAGCGGCAGGTGCTGCTGCGCGTGGAGACCCCGAATGCGCTGCCGCTGATCCTGGGCGGGCTGCGCACCGCGACGCTGCAGATCGTGGCGACCGCGACGGTGGCGGCCTATGCCAGCCTCGGCGGCCTCGGCCGCTACCTGATCGACGGCATCAAGGTGCGCGAGTTCTACCTGGCACTGGTCGGCGCGCTGATGGTGACGGCGCTGGCGCTGATCCTCGACGCCCTGCTGGCGTTCGCGGTGTGGGCGTCGGTTCCGGGCAGCGGGCGGCTCGGGAGTGGCCGGCGCCGGATGCCCCAGCCGTTCCTCGGCGACGAGATCGATCTGGAGTCGCGGCCGTCCGGTTACGCAGGGGCACGCCCTTCGCCTACGGTAGAGAGGTGAGTGAAGCAGACCGCTCTGAGCAGACGGCGAACGCCTGGCCTGCCGTGCTGACGTGGCGAGCACACGACGTCCCGCGGATGGAGTCCGTCCGCGTGCAGCTCTCGGGTAACCGCATCAAGGCCTACGGCCGGATCGTCGCTGCCGCCACGGATTCCCATCCGGCGTTCTCCGCGTCCTACGACCTGGTCACCGACGACCGGGGCGGTACCAAGCGGCTGTCGCTGACGGTCACCCTCGCCGAGCGGGATCGGCAGCTGTCGATCGCGCGCGACGAAGAGAACATGTGGCTGATCCAGGACCACCAGAACCAGACGAAGCGGGCTGCCTACGACGGCGCGCTCGACGTCGACGTGATCTTCAGCCCGTTCTTCAACGCGTTGCCGATCCGGCGCACCGGCCTGCACCAGGGCGCCGACTCGATCGTGGTGCCCGTGGTCTATGTGCGGCTGCCCGAGCTGTCGGTGGAGTCGGCGTCGATCAGCTACAGCAGCGACGGCCCGGGCGACATCAAGCTGCACTCGCCGGCCGCCGAGACGACGGTGAGCGTCGACTCCGAGGGCTTCATCCTCGACTATCCCGGACTCGCAGAGCGGATCTGATCACCCCGCCGGCACGTCCGGCGGCGGCCAACTCCTCGCGCCAGTCGTCCCCGCCGATCGTGGTGGCGACGATCTCCGGCCGGCTGAAGCTGTCGTAGCGCATCCGGGCCGCGTGCCCCGCCTCCACCAGTTCCGCCGTCGACGCGTGCGACGCCAGGGCATCGCGGGCAGCCGTGAGCTGGTCGATGGTGCGGTCCAGAGCGGGCAGCAGCTGGTCGGCGTTGGCCTCGCACATCGCCCGCACCAGGTCCGGCGCGGTGGCCGCCACCCGGGTGCCGTCCCGGAACGATCCGGCGGCCAGCGCGAAGGCCAGCGGCACCTCGCCCGCAGTGACGGCCAGCGCCTCGGCCAACAGATGCGGCAGGTGGGAGATGGCCGCCGCGGCGGCGTCGTGCTCGTCGGAGCGGGCGGGCACGATCACCGCGTGGCAGGCCAGCGCGAGGTCCATCACCAGCGCCCAGACGTCGGGGTCGACGTGGTCGTCCACGCTGATCACCCACGGGGCGCCGACGAAGAGCCGGGCGTCGCCCGCGGTCCAGCCGGAGTGCGCGGTGCCGGTCATCGGATGGCCCCCGACGAACTTCGCGGTCAACCCGAATCCGTCGACCTCCCGCAGCACCGCGCCCTTGACGCTGATGACGTCGGTCAGCGGGCAGTCCGGGGCGACGTCGCGGATGTGGCCGAGCATGATCGGCAGCGCGGGCATCGGCACCGCCAGCACGATCAGCGCGCCGCTGGCTGCTGCCCGGGCCAGCACCCCGTCGAGGTCCTCGCCGGCGTCGAAACCGTCGAACCGCGCGGCCGCGACGGACTCCACCGACCGGTTGTAGCCGAACACCTCGCCTCCGGCGGCGGCGACGGCACGCATCACCGAACCGCCGATCAGGCCGAGACCCAGCACGCACACGGGGACAGTTGTCACCGTTCCAGGTTGGCATACCGCGCGGGGCGGGCAGGGGCGGGCTCGGCCGGGCGTTTCTGGTCAAAGTCCCTGGTCGGCGACTAGCGTAGGCCGACATGGGAGCACAGCGGGCACCGGCGCAGAACCAGGCTGTCGACGCGCCCGACGGCTTCGGGGTGGCCGTCGTCCGCGAAGACGGCAAGTGGCGCTGCACGGCGATGCGGCGGGCGGCGCTGCGCAGCCTGTCGGCGGCCGAGACGGAGCTGCGCGAGTTGCGCAGCGCGGGTGCGGTGTTCGGGCTGCTCGACGTCGACGACGAGTTCTTCGTGATCGTCCGGCCTGCGCCTGCGGGTACCCGCCTGCTGTTGTCCGACGCCACGGCCGCGCTCGACTACGACATCGCGGCCGAGGTGCTCGAGGAGCTGGACGCCGACATCAGTGCCGAGGACCTCGACGACGCCGACCCGTTCTCCGAAGGCGACGTCGGGCTGCTGTCCGACGTCGGCCTGGCCGGCGCGGTGCTCGGCGTGATCCTCGACGAGACCGATCTCTATGCCGACGAGCAGCTCGGCCGCATCGCCCGGGAGATGGGGTTCGCCGACGAGCTGTCGGCCGTGCTCGACCGTCTCGATCGGTGAGCTCCGACGAGCAGCTGATCCGCGCGGCCCTCTCCGCGGCAGCCATGGCGGGGCCGCGCGACGTGCCGATCGGTGCGGTGGTGGTGGCCGCCGACGGCACCGAGCTGGCCCGCGCCGCCAACGCCCGTGAGGAGCTCGGCGATCCGACCGCGCACGCGGAGATCCTGGCCCTTCGGGCGGCGGCGGCCCGCGGCGCCGACGGCTGGCGGCTCGAGGGCGCCACGCTGGCGGTGACCGTCGAGCCGTGCACGATGTGCGCGGGCGCGCTGGTGCTGGCGCGGGTGGGGCGGCTGGTGTTCGGGGCGTGGGAGCCCAAGACCGGCGCGGTGGGGTCGCTGTGGGACGTGGTGCGCGATCGCAGGCTCAATCACCGGCCGCAGGTGCGCGGCGGCGTGCTCGCCGACGAGTGCGCGGCGCCGCTGGAGGCGTTCTTCGCGAAACAGCGGTAGCGCGATTAGGGCCGTCCGGTGAGCTTCGGTAAGCTGCCACACGGTGGCGTGTCCGAGCGGCCTAAGGAGCACGCCTCGAAAGCGTGTGACGGGTAACCCCCGTCCGAGGGTTCAAATCCCTCCGCCACCGCCACAAGCCCTCCTCCTGATCATGCAGGTGGAGCGGCTATGCCCCGGTCGGGTCGATGGTGTGCATCGCTGCTTGCCCACAGCTTGCTCACATCTTCCGGTGACTACCGGGCGTGAAAAGCAGCTCCGACAGCATCCACATCGTCGTCGTAGAGGTTCGCGTAGGTGTCCAGGGTCACCTTGGCCACAAAGCCCGTTCGCCCCTCTGGCCCTCAGCCGATTGACGATGTCCGAGTCGAAGAGCTGCTGGGAGTGGTTGATCTGGATGGGCGTTATGTACTCGACAAGCTTCGGGAGGGTCGCCTCTTCGCAACCGGCGTCGGAGAGCGCGAGGTCGAAGTCTGCGGGGGATGCATGATCAGTCAGCTGATCCGGGTCAGCTTGAACGGTAAGGAAATCAGCACGGGTCTGTTGATTCCGCACGCGCCGCTGGGGCCGGTGGTTTCGTCGAGGCCGGCGAAGAGGTCGTATTGACTGTTGTCGACCTGTCCGGTTTCGCCAGAGACAGGGTAGAAGCGGTAGTGCTGTAGCCCATCGGCGGCCGTTCCGTCGGGGCAGGGTAGCCACCGCGGCACGGTGTGCCTGATGTTCCACAGACCCGACGTCTTGTATATCACTGCGCTCCAGCCTTGATCGCTGCTGACCTGTCCGGTGCAATCGGTCGGGTTGGTGCAGGTGCTGGTGATGATCCAGGTCGCTGTCACTGTTTCTTGGGCGTAGTACATTTCGTTGCCCTTTGCCCAGTCGCCGTTGGACTGAGCGCGGAATGTGCCGTTGAGGGCCCCTTCCAGTTCCGAGGTATCGGCGGTCGCCGGCGAGCTGATGGCAACGAAGGTGGCGGCGGCCACGACGCACGTCGTGATGGCTGTCTTCATGGCGGTTCCTGGATGTGAGGGGGTGGGCTGTGGCCGCTCGGCGCGAGTCAATGCGGCAGCAGATCGGTCCACGTTGATGGGGTTGGTGTGCCACCGAGATCGGCTTGGGTGTACAAAGCGCCGTCAGCGCCCAGATAGTTGCCTGTGCGCGGGTTGTACTGCGCAACAGCGAAACCGGGTGGTTGTTGCCCTGGTTGGTAGGCGCTGGGCGCGACCGTGGGGGCTGTGCCCGGTGCTACCTCAGGGAGCGGCGGCAGCTGCGGCGGCGGCGGAACTCCCGCCGGAGTGTCGGCGGGAACGCCTCCTGGTGGCGGCGGCGTGCCGGTGGTGGGGCCGAAAATGTTGTCGTCTCTGGAGACTCGTGAGTCGGGCGGTATGCCCTGGGCGATGAGGTTGGGGTCGAACGGGTAGGGACCTAGGATGTGGGGGCGCGCGGACAGTGGTTGGAAGCCGTTGGGGTCGTTGCACAGCTGCACGGTCGGCGCGCGTTTGCCGGGGTGGGCGATGCACGGGTAGTTGCGGGCGCCGCGAACCGTGGTCGGGGAGTCCTGGGGCAGCTTGCAGTACAGCCCGTCGGGGGTGTCGATGTCGCTGAGGTCGGCCGGGGAGCGCCATTGAGAGGGCGGCAGGAAGCCGACGGTGCACGGATTGGGGTCGCCTGCGGTGATCGCGAATTCACCGCCGGTGGGTATTCCGGTGGCGTTGTTGCGGGGCATCGCGGCTTGGACAGTGGACACAAACGGCGGTAGCAGCACCAGGACCTGCTCCAGAGAGGGGTTGTAGGTGACCGCGATCTGCCCGATGGTGGTGAGGTTGGCCAGCAGGACTGGCAGGGTGGGTTTGATCTGGCTCAGCAGTGCTGAGATTTCGTCGGCGGCCGCCGGTCCCTGGCTGAGCAGGGCGCGAATGTGCGGGTCGTTGTCGACCAACTGAGTGGTGACGCCGGCCAGGCTGCGGCTCCAGGTGCGCAGTGCGTCGGAGCTGGCGTCCTGTGCGTCCAGCAGCGGAGCGCTGTCATCGATGAGCGCCTGGGTGCGGTCGGCGACTGTGTTGAGGTCGCCGGTCAGTCGCGATGTCGAGTCGGCCAGTGAACCGAGGTCGAAACCGGCGCCGTTGAGGCCGGTGAATGTCTCGTCGAGGAGGGCTTTGAGTTTTTCTTTCGGGATGCTGCTGAGTAGGGCGCTGGTTTGGTCGAGCAGGGGCCCGACTTGTTGGGGCACAGTGGTGTCGGTCATGGCGACGACCGAGCCTTCGCGAAGGTAGGGCGGCGCGTCGGTGTGGGGTACCAGGTCGACGTATTGTTCTCCGATCGCGGAGATGCTGTGCACTTCGGCGGTGAGGGCGGCGGGGATCTCGACCGAGGTGTTCAGCGTCAGTTGGGCTTTGGTGTGGGTGGGGGGTCCGGGATCAAGGAGGACGGCGCTGACCTTGCCGACTTGCACCCCGCGGTAGGTGACGTTGGCGAAGCGGTACAGTCCGCCGCTGTTGGGCAGTTCGACGGTGACGCTCATCCGGCCGATGCCCAGCATGGTCGGCAGTTGCAGATAGTTGACCAGCATCACCGAGACGCCGACGACAGAGGCGATGGTGAAGATCACGAGCTGGATGCGGACGAAGCGCGGAAGCATCAGTTCCCGCCCCCAGTCGGTAGCGGCGGCGTCGGCGCTTCGGCCGGCAGCGAGGGCGGCCCGGTCTCTGGCGCCGTCGGCGAGCCGGCCGACGGAGGTCCGGCGGGGGCCGGTGTGCCTGGCGGCGCCGTCGGCACGGTCTTGGTCAGGGGGGCGTTGAGCGGGTCGTAGGTGTATTGAAGGTAGTACGGGTCACCGGGAGCCGGAATCAAGTCGGCGTCGATATCTTCGAACCGGGTGCCGCGGAAGATGGTGCGCTTCAGCCTCGGGTAGGTCAGATCGACGACGGCGTAGAGGTTCAGGTAGTCGCCACGCACTCCTCGGTCGATCACGTTCTGGGGGAAGGGGAATGTCGGTGCCAGGGCTAGCGCGGCGTCGAGCTTGGGGCCGACGTCGGCGAGCGCCTTGAGGGTGGGTTGCAGATTGCGCAGATTCGCCAAGAGGTCGGCTTGGCTGTCGTTGATCAACCGGGTGGTGATGTCGCTGAACTTGCCGAGTTTGGTCAGCGCCTCGGTCAGTTTGGGCCGTTCGCGGTCGAGCACCTCGAGTGCGGGTGGGATGTCGCGCAACGCGTCGGTGAGGGTGTTGGTTTGTCCGGCCAGGATGCCGGCGAGGCGGTCGAGGTTGTCGATGGTGGCGGCGAGGTTGTCGCGCTGACTGTCCATGGCGCCGATGAAGGTGTCGAGTCGGGTCAGCGCGCCACGGATCTGCTCCTCGCGGCCCTGCAGGATGGCATTGGTATTACTGATGATGTCGCCGATCTGGCCGACACCGCCGGAGTTGATCAGCACTGACAGCGTAGAAAAGGTTTGTTCGGTCGAAGGGTAGGTCGACGCGCGGTTGAGTCCGAGCGTGGAGCCAGGCGCCAGCCGTCCGGTGGGTGTTTGGCCGGCGGGGGGGTCCAGTGCGAGGTGCATCGAGCCGAGAAGGCTGGTTTGACCCACCGTGGCGACGGCGTTGGCGGGGACGATGACGTCGGGTTGCAGTGAGACGTCGACGTTGGCGTGCCAGTTATCAACTGTCATCGATGCGATGCTGCCGACGATGACATCGGCGATGAGCACGGGAGCGTTGGGTTCGAGGGTTCCCACGTTCTTGATCTGAATGTGAAAGACGGCGGCGTCATGACCGCGGCCGACGGCGCCGGGCAGCGGCAGGGAATTGACTCCCTGGAAGGCGCAGCCGGAGGCGGCGAGCGTAATGGCCGCGAAAAGGCACAGGAGGCGACGTGAACTGCGGATGAGGGTCATGAGTGTGGCTCGGGGACGGCCGCCGGAGTTTGCGGGGAGGGGATTTCTGCGGGAAGCAGCGGCGGCGTGGCGCCCTGCGCGGGCTCGGGTGTTGTGCTGGGCAACAGCAAGGTTGGCAGCGGCGGCGCCGCCGGTGCGGGGTAGGCCGACAGTGCGGGTGGCTGCCTAGGTGCGGTGGGGGCGGGTCCTGATCCGCCCGGGGCGAGTTTGGGATCGGTGTAAATGATGTTGTCGCGGCTGTAGGCGGGAGCCAGGAACGGGTTGATCGGGAATGGCAGCCCGTTGAAGTTGAGCAGGTCCAGGCCGGGCCCGAGGTATTGGGCGCATAGCTTGGCGGTCTCGGGGGCGGTGATGTTCTCCACGGCACCGATGGCCCCGCAGATGAACTGGACGGGGTTGGAGAAATTGGTCAGTACGAAGGAGCCGTTGACATCTCCGGAGTCGGGGTTCCAGATGTTGTAGGCGTTGGCGACCGCGTTGGGGGCGATGTGCAGTACGTTCTCCAGATCGGTGCGGTGATCGACAAGGTTCTGGGTGACGTTCGCGAGGCGTTGGATTTGTTCGGAGGTCTGGTTGCGGCTCCCGGCGATGAACCTCTGCACATCGGTGATCGCCGAGGACAGGTGGGTCACCGCGGCGTCGAGATCGGAGCGGCTCTCGTCGAGCACACTGGTCAAGGTGGCGAATCGGTCCTGGAATTGCACGATTTGGGTGTTGCTGTCGCGCAGTGCGGTGACGAAGGTCTGCAGATTGGTGATGATGTCGACGATGTCGCCGCTACCGTCGGCCAGTACCCGCGCCACACCGGAGAGCTGGGCGATGACGTCGCGAAGCCTGCCGCCGTTACCGTCCAGTGCGGCCGCGGCACTGTCGATGAACCGCGAAATGGACGGCGGCGCATCAGCGCGGGGTCCGAGGTCGGTGGCCAGTCGCATCAATTGGTCTTTGACTTGATCCCACTCCACGGGTACGGCGGTGCGTTGCAGCGGGATCTGGGCGCCATCAGCCATGAGCGGACCATCGCCGGGCTCGTAGGCCGGGGTCAGTTCGACGTAGCGGGCCGCGACCAGGTTCTGTGACACGATGACCGCCTTGGCATCAGCGGGCACAGGAACGCCCCGGTCCAGCTTCAGCGTCATCCTGGCGCGGGTGCCTTCGGAGTCGATCGCGTCGATACGCCCGACTGTTACCCCGGCGATCTGGACGGTGTCACCGGGATAGATCGCGATGGCCTTGGTGAAGTACGCGGTGATGGTGGTGGGCCCCAAGAACGTTTGGCGAACCAACAGCGTGACCCCGCCGGCGAGAGCGACCGCCAGCGTGAGGGCTGCGATGGTGACAAGTCGGCGTCTGGTCATCGTGGCGGCAGATCTCCGGGCTGGGGAATCCCGTTATAGGGGAACGGGATTTCAGCGCGTGGTCCGGCGTTGTCGGGGGGTTGGCCGTTGTTGGTGCCGCGGCGGAAACCGAACGCGTAGTCGAGGAAGGGCTGCAGGACTTCCGGTAGCGCCAGGTTGGGGATGTAGGCGTTGTAGTAGTATCCGTTGGCGACCGTCTCTCCTTGCGTCACTTGGTATTTCGCCAGTCCGGGTAGTGCTTTGGCGATGTTGTCGCGGTTCTCTTCCAGCATGGCCGTCACTGAGTTGAGCTTTTCCAGGGCGGGTGCCAGCTGCTCTTCGTTGTCGGCGACCAGTCCGGACACTTGTTGGGCGACCACGGAGGTGTTGGCCAGCAGGTCGACAATGGCCTGACGGCGTTCGGCGAGCACCTCGATGAGATAGTTGGCGTTGAGGATCAGCGCGTTGAGTTGACCGCTGCGTTTGGCGAGCACATCGGTGACGGTGCTGGTGTGGCGCAGCAATTCGGCCAGGGTCTCATCGCGGCTGTTGATCGAGCGGGACAACCGCGACACCGCATCGAAAGCCGGCCCGATCTGGGGTGCGATCTGGTCGAGGGTGGCGCTGAGGGTGTCCAGGGACTGGTTGAGCGCGGCGGTGTCGGTGCCGGCGGCGTTGGTGGTGAGCTCACCCACGGCGTCGGTCAACGAGTACGGCGATCCGGTGCGTGACAACGGGATCACCGCGTTGGGCCGCATCGTGGTGGAGCCGGAGGACTCCAGTGTCAGGACGCGTTGCCCCAGTAGGGAGCCGGTGCGGATGTGGGCGGTGGTTGCCGATCCCAGTGCAACTGTGCTGTCCACGGTGAACGTCACCATCGCTTTGCCTGCCTGCAGCACAACGTCGGATACCGTTCCGACCTTGACTCCCGATACTTTGACGTCGTTGCCGATGACCAGTCCGCCGACGTGTGCGAACATCGCCTGATAGCGCACGCTGGTAGCCCAGGTGATGATGCGTTCGGGGTTGAGCCCGACCGCGATCACCATGATGATCAACGTGACGCCGATGAATCCTGCACGGATGAGACGTGTGCCCCGGTATTTCAACATCAGGGTTCTGCGCACCTTCCCGTGTCCTGCTTGATCCACGGGAACACCACAGTGCGTCCTTGAAGATCACTGGCGCGGAAGCTGACTGCGCAGATGTAGTAGTTGATGAAGCTGCCGTAGGCACCCAGCCGCACCAATTTGCGGTAGTTGTTGGGCGCCTTCTGCAGAGCGGTGTCGAGGAGTTCTTTGTCCTCATCAAGCAGCGGCGCGAGCCGGTTGAGCTCATCAACGGTGCCCTTGAGCGGAGGACGGGCCTGGGTGAGCAGATCAGCCACCGACGCCGTACCGGTTTCGAGGGCCTCGATGGCGGTACCGATCGGATCGCGGTCAGCGGACAGACTTTCGACGAGCTTGTGCAGTCGGTCGATGCTCTCCGAGAAGCGAGGACCGTCATCGGCTAGCGTCGCGGCGACGGTGTTGAGGTTGTCGATGAGCCGCTCGACGGCTTCGTGGCGATCGGCGATCGCGGTGGAGAACGACGAGGTCTTCGACAAAATGGACTCCAAGGTGCCGCCTTGGCCCTGAAAGATCTGGATGAGCGACGAAGTCAATGCATTGACGTCTTGGGGGTTCAGTCCGCGGATGACCGGCTTGAGCCCACCCAGCAGCACATCGAGATCCAGAGCAGGCTCGGTCCGCTCGCGCGGAATCTGCGCCCCGGCAGCCAGCAGCTGGCTGGCCCCTGGAGCGTCGACCAATTCGAGGTAGCGGTCACCGACGAGGTTGAGGTAGCGCACGGCCACCTTGGTGCCGCTAGTCAGCACCACCTTACGATCGGCGTCAAAGTTGACAACCACGGTCTTGTCTGACTGCAACGCAATTTTCGACACGGTGCCCATACGGATGCCCGAAACACGCACGCTGTCACCTGTTTTCAAACTCGATACGTCGGTGAACACCGCCGAATAGCTGTTGGTGGAGCCGCTGCGGAACTGGCTGAACGTGAGAAACAGCGCGGCAGTGAGCACCACCATCACCACGGCGAACGCGCCGACCTTGACCATGGTCCATCCGGATCGGTTCATCCGGGTTGCCCGATCTGGGCGGTGTTACGGGGTGGACCGTCAATGGGGCCGAAGAGCAGCTGTTTGAGCCCGTCGGAATTGAGCACGATACCTTCGTTGCCGTATTGCGTAGGGTCGGCACCGATATCGGCCAAAACGAACTTGGGCTTGAACCCCGATGGCATATCCGGTAGGCCGATGTCGCCGCAGTGAGGACCGCCGGTCGCAGCGACCTTGGGCAGGTTCGACGGATACCGGTAACGGTCCATGCCGAACGAGAAGCCCAAGCTGGCCACCACACCGGGAGCCGGGGAGGGCGGGCTTTCGGTAATTGGAATGAAACCTGCTAACGCACAATAGATCCCCTCGTGGTAGCGGCTGGTCAGATCGGTTGTCGGCACCAACAGATCGAGCACGTCGGTCAGCGGCTGACGATTAGCACCCAGCACGTCGGTTCCCACATCCGCCAATCCGATCGTCGACATCAGCACCGCGTCCAGGTCCTGTTGGCGCTCGACGAGAGTGGAACTCAATCGGGTGGTATTGGCGACTGTGGTCAGTAGATCCGGGGCGGCGTCGGCGAGTGCGCCGAATACGGGAGCAGCTGTGGCGATGTCGTGTTCGAGGGTGGGTAGGCTTGGTTCCAGTCGGGCCAGGAAGGCGTCGAGGTCGGCGAACGCCTGACCGATTTTCTGTCCTCGCCCGGAAAGAGCCGTGGAGATCGCCTCGAGGGTCGCGTTGAGTTCGCCCGGCTCGATCGAGGACAGCAACAAGGTCAACTTTTCGAACAGCGTGTTGATTTCGACGGTCACTTGCTGAGCCGCTAGCACCTGCCCGCTGCGCAGCGAACGAGTCGACGGGTCAGGCGGCAACACCAGCTGGACGTACTTGGCGCCGAACACCGTCGTGGAGGCGATGTCGACGACCACGTTCTCCGGGATCAGCTTCAACTGCCCGGGGTCTATAGCCAGGTGCAGCGCCGCTTGGCCGTCGGGGCGCGATTCGATCGAGGTGACCCGACCCACCTCGACGCCGAGCAGCTTGACCTTGGCATCGGGATCCATCACCAATCCTGCGCGCGAGGACAGCACCGTGACGGGCTCGGAGGCGATGAAGTCCCCACGGAACATCGCCACACACAGCGTGACGATCGCGGCCAGACACACCGTGGTGATCAACCCTGCCAGAGGTTTCACCGCCGCCGGCGAAACCAGCGCTGACCTGCGAGACGACTTATGCGCGGACACAGTTCAGGCCGAGCCTTGAGCACCGGTTTGTCGCACCGTGGTCACCACCGGCCCAGCTTGAATTTCTCGAGCCGAGGGAGTCAACGCGCCGCGAGGAAGATGACAACCGGTTGCCGGAACACGCAGCCGTTTGAAGTGGACGGCGCCGTTCCGACCAGCGAAGAAGAGTGAGAATTTGTCCGCCATTTCTCTCACTCCGCGAAAACGGGTTTCGCCGATCACCGACTTGGTCGCAGCAGGCGAATTCCTTGCGGTCGGGCGTCGCGAGGGAAGGTCAGCGGCGGTCGTCGAAGCATGGGCCGATGAATCGTGCGGCGATCTCGCGCTCGGTGGCCCGGTCTTTGACCGGCCAGTACCACAACGCCAGCGTCGCGCGGATGAGCCACTGGGCGGCCAACGGGTCGCTGCGGCCGATCATCTGTCCCGCGAGGCCTGTCACCACCGGAGAGGCGGTAAGCCATCCGCTGTCGTGGTCTGGGCGGATCGTGCCCATCATCAACGGCCCCAGCGGCTCGGCGCGGATGTGGTCCAAAGCGACGAGGATGGCCGTCACGACGCGTTCGGCGCCGTCGAGGTCAGCGATCGCGTCTCTGACCTGGGCAACGATGCGCATCGACATTTGGTGCACAACGCCTTCCAGGATCGCCGCCTTGCCGCCGACGTTGCGATAGATGGTGGCCTGCGAGCAGTGCACCTTCTCGGCCAGCGCGCCGATCGTGAACGCTTCGAATCCTTGTTGGGAGACCAGCTCCGCGGCGGCGGAATAGATGCGTTCGACCGCCTCGGTGCGGCGGTCGGCTCCCACCAGCCAGTCCGTTCGCGCCATCGCACCTCCCTCATTTACGACGATGTCTCGACAATCAGCATTATCACGATGAGAAGTTTCTGCGGCCGGTTTGCACGATAGTGCGAGTTCCGCAGGCCACGACGCGACACAGATGGGTATGCCCCCACCCTCGCCCGTTCTCACATTCGGCGATGGATATTGACGGCTCAGACGCTGGCTCGCAGCCTGAACCCATGACGCCGAACCTCCGCCCGCCCCGATCGGGCGCGCCACGACCGTGGTGGCCCGGCAGTCTGAGACGTGGCGGGACCAGGTCGCGTTGAACTCCACGATGTCGTCCGACGACTATCACCCTGACTTGCGCGCGAGGGCCCGTATCGGCATCGGCGGCCTTAGTTCCGGCGCGGGCGCCTTTCGCGGGTTCGGCACTGTCGTACCAAAAATTGCAGTCGCACAGACAATTGTTTCGCCGAATACTCTCCCAGCATTCACAACACCCGCGCGACGCGTGACGCTCCCACCTCTCGCCCTCCAACCCGACGTCTGCCACTCTTCGTGAAAGGCCACCCGAGATGACCGCGACCAACCCCGCCCAAGGCGCCGCGTCCATGCTCAAGCCGCTGACGTCGGCAGTGCGGCTGAACGTCTCGGCAGCGATCCGTATTCGCCGGCTGGGATATCGTGGATGGACCGGCGCCGTCAACACCGCCTATGATCCGCTGGATCCCAACACGGCCGCGCACCCGTTTGCTGCCTACGAGGCGCTGCATCGAGGCGGACGGGTGCACTACAACCCTCGACGGCAAACCTGGATATTGCATCGGCTCGACGATGTGCGCGCCGCCCTGCGTGACACCGATCGAGTAACCAGTAGCCAGGGAGTCACCAGGATCCGGATGGCCGCAGATCTCGTCGTGGTTACCGACGGTGCTGAACACAGCCGTCTCCGCAAGCAAGTCCAGCCGGCTTTTACCAAGCGAGCGTTGGACAGTTGGAATGCCACCGTCGATGACCTCGCTGTGGAGCTCGTCGACGCCATGATCGCCGATCCTGGCGGCGACGCGGTGCAGACGATGGCTGTCCCGATGCCGCTGCGCGCGATCGCCGCCATCCTGGGCGTCCCGGGTACCGACATCGCCGACTTCAGGCGTTGGTCGGAGGAAAGCGTGCGCCTCATCGACTTCTCGCCCACCCTCAAAGGTGTCGTCAACACCACTCGCGCGTTACGCGCCGCCATGGCACTGCGCCGATACTTCCTCGATCACCTTGCTGCCGGCGAGATGAAGGGATCCACCACGGTTCTGGGCCGGCTGCTCGAGCACAGCGACGACGGCAGTCTGACCGACGACCAGCTTTTCTACATCGCGATCCTGCTATTGATCGCTGGAAACGAAACCACCACCAACCTCCTCGGTAGCATGATCGACACCCTGGCGCGGGACCCCGAGCAATACGACGCGATCCGCGCCAATCCCGACCTGATCCCCATGGCCATAGAAGAACAACTCCGCTACAGCAGCCCAATCCAGAACCTGTATCGCTACACCCGGGCTCCCTACGAAGTCGGTGATGTGACGATCCCCTCGGGTTCTCGAATCCTGATGTCGTTCGGTGCCGCGAACAGGGATCCGCTCGTTTTCGACGACCCGCACATATACCGGGTGGACCGTAACCCCCGCATGCATATCGCGTTCGGCTACGGCGCGCACATGTGCGTCGGCGCCCCGTTGGCGCGAATGGAAGCCCATGCTGTCCTGCGCGAGCTCGTCGCTCGCGTCACCCGCATCTCGGCCGACGGACCCACGACGTGGTCGACCAACAGCTCCCTGCGGGGACCTACCCTGTTGCCAGTTACCCTCCACACCCGCTGAGAGGCATCGATCCACTGCTGCATACGAGCGGAGGGCCCGAAGTGCGCAGAAACCCAAGTTCAAGCGTTCACGAAGCGGGGCATGTCTATGTCGAGGAAGAAGAAGTGGGTCGAGGCGGACGTACCCGACCAAACCGGTCGAGTAGCCGTTGTCACTGGGGCCAACACCGGTCTGGGCTATGACACGGCGCGCGTTTTGGCCGAGCGCGGCGCCAAAGTGGTGCTCGCAGTGCGCAATACCGACAAGGGCGCTGCCGCCCGGGATCGGATTTTGACCACCGCGCCCGGCGCCGAGGTCATGGTCGCGGCTCTCGACCTGGGCTCGTTGCAGTCGGTCCGGGACGCGGCGGCGACCCTCTTGGCGGCCTGTCCACGTATCGACCTGATGGTCAACAATGCCGGCGTGATGATCCCGCCCAAGGAGGTCACCGTCGATGGCTTCGAGTTGCAGTTCGGCACAAACTATCTCGGTCACTTCGCGTTGACCGGGCTGCTGCTCGACCGCCTGATGTCGGTCGACGGGTCGCGGGTCGTGGTCGTCAGCAGTAACGCCCACAAGATGGGCGGTGCGATTCATTTCGACGACCTGCAGTGGGAGCGCAGCTACAAGCGTGGCGCCGCTTACGCGCAGTCGAAGCTTGCGAACTTGATGTTCTGCTATGAGCTACAGGCACGCCTGGCCGCCGCCGGTTCGGCCACGATCGCTGTTGCCGCGCACCCTGGGTTCACCGATTCGGAGTTGATACGTCACGTGTGGAAGCCGGTCGCTCCGTTGATGAGGTGGGCCGGGCCGTGGGTGGGCCAGAGTCCTGCGATGGGAGCGTTACCGCAGCTGCTCGCGGCGACCGGCCCGCAGGTGCGCGGTGGCCAGTACTGGGGGCCGGATGGACCGTTCGAGCTCAGGGGGTACCCGACGTTGGTGAAATCCAGTGCGAGATCGCATGATTTGACTGTACACAAGCGACTATGGGCTGTTGCAGAGCAACTCACTGGCGTCACGTTCCCGGTCTGATACCGGTGAGTGAACCATTCCACCCCGACCTGCGTGCGCGTGCGCGTGTGCTGCCGCGGGGTGCCTTCAACCGTTACACGTTGCCGATTATTCGACCGCTCAGTCGACTGCAGGCGCGGCTGGCTCCACGGGATGCCGCTGCGGCGGTCCTGTCGAGCGGAGCGACCATTCGGCTGCACCGTCCCTCCCATGGCGGGGAAGGGAGTGGTGCGCTGTTGTGGGTTCATGGTGGTGGTTACGTCATCGGGTCGGCGGCCCAGGATGACCGGCTGTGTCAACGTTTTGCCGACCGGCTCGGAGTGCCCGTCGCCGCGGTGGACTACCGCTTGGCGCCAAAACACCCGCATCCCGCGGCGCTGAAGGACTGCTACGACGCGTTGGTGTGGTTGACGCAGCTTCCCGGCGTCGACCCCACGCGGATCGCGATCGGCGGGGCGAGCGCCGGCGGAGGCCTGGCCGCGGCGCTGGCACTGTGGGCACGCGACCTCGGTGAGCTTGCGCCACTCTTCCAGCTGCTGGTGTACCCCATGCTCGACGACCGCTCCAGCGATCGGCCCGGTATCGACTCTCGGCACCATCGGATGTGGAATGCCAAGACCAACCGGTTGGGATGGGCCGCCTACTTGCGCGACGCCGACGTAAAGGCCGCGGTGCCCGCGCGCCATGACGATCTTTCTGGTCTACCGCCGGCCTGGATCGGAGTCGGTACCCTCGACCCACTCCACGACGAAGACGTCGAGTACGGCCGTCGTCTCGAAGAGGCCGGCGTTGCCTGTACCACCTATGTCGTCACCGGCGCGTTTCACGGGTTCGACATCGTGGCCCGCACCGCCGAGGTGTCGCGTACGTTCTTCGACCGGCAGTGCGAGGCGCTGCTCGCGGCGTTCGCTTCCTGAGGGCGCCGCACGCAGTCAGTGCTTGGTGGCGATTGCGACCATCTCGGCGCGCTCGGTGAACTTGACGCGTGGCCGGCCGCAGGAGCGGCCACGTGAATTGCGGTCTGCACGTGATGCGCTGCCGGGAGCACTGCCCACTTTCTGCCCCCAGTTGGCCATGATCGGCTGTAATCACACGTGATCAGCCAGGGCCTATTTCCGCATTTCAGGGAAGAAAAGCGACGCCACGAGGGATTGAGGAAAGGGTTCAAATCCCTCCGCCACCGCCACAGCCCCGAACCTGATTATTCAGGCGAGGGGCTGTTTCATGTCCGCTCATCGAGGCGGCCGGGGCACCCTCGGCGCTCGGTGCCGCACCGTGTCGGATTCCGGCCCACCCGCCGGCGGGAGTCGCACGGTGTCCTCGTCGCGCCGGATCACCGGCGCCCGCTGCCGGACGGTGTCGGGTTCCGGTGCGCGCTTCGGCGGTAGCCGCACGGTGTCCTCGTCGCGTGGCGGCGCCGGAAGCCGCACCGTCTCGGGCTCGGGTGCGCGCACCGGTGGAAGTCGCTGCGTGTCGTCCTCCCGCACAGGTGCCGGGGCCTCGCTGAAGCCGATGCGGGCATGCAACCGCTTCAGCGGTCCCGGCGCCCACCAGTTCAGGTCGCCCGCGACGCGCAGGAACGCGGGCACCACCACACCGCGGATCACGGTGGCGTCGATGACGATCGCCAGTGCGGTGCCGATGCCGAACATCTTCATGAACGACAGCCCGTTGGCGAACGACAACAGCGTGATGGTGAGCAGAAGTGCTGCGCTGCTGATGATCCGGCCCACCCGTGCCAGGCCGACGACGATGGCGTCGTTGTTCGACAGCCCCGCGTCGCGAGCCTCCTTGATCCGGCTGAGCAGGAAGATCTCGTAGTCGACGGACAGGCTGAACGCGATGCAGCACAGCAGCACGACCATCGACAGGTTCAGCGGCGCGGGCGTGACCCCGAGCAGCGAGGTCAGATGCCCGTCCTGGAAGATCCAGACCATCGTGCCGAGCACCGCGCTCAACATCAGCAAGTTCAGGACGAGCGCCTTCAGCGGCACGACGATGCTGCCGGTGAACAGGAACAGCAGCACGAACGTGGCCAACGCGATCAGCAGGATCGCCGTCGGAAGACGGTCCCCGACCGCCGCGCTGGTGTCGATCAGCGTGGCGGTCGGTCCGCCCACCTGTACCTGGCGCTCGGCGGCGTCCGACCGGATCGCGTGCACGACCTGCTGAGCCGCGTCGGACTGGGCGTCCACCGACAGATAGACCAGTCCGTATGCGGCGCCGTCGTTTTCGAAGCCCGGCGTCGGACCGGCGATGCGCTCGCCCCTCTCGTACGTGCCGCCGGGCGCGACCACCCGAACCACGTCGTCCATCCCCGACGCCGAGACGGCCACCCCGTCGAGGGCACGAACATCGTTGCGGGCCAGCAGTGTCACCGCCTGTGAGCTGTCCGCGGCGAAGTCCTCCTGCAGCGATTCGGCCACCAGCCGGGCATCGGAATCGGCAGGCAGCGCTCGTTCGTCTGGCATCGCGAGTTGTACGCCGAGGAAGGGGATGCCGAACACCAGCAGAACCGCGATCACCGGGAGTGCGCACTGCAGCGGTCTTTTCGTCACCGCCTCGGCGCATCGTCGCCAGAACGCCGACTCCGCCGAGAGCGGGGCTCTCCGCCGGATGACCGCGAGCGAATCGATGCGCCTCCCGAACAGGGCCAGCAGCGCGGGCAACACGACGATCGCGCTGAGCGCCGACAGGATCACGACCGCACTCGCGGTGAGTGCGGTGGACCGCAGGAAGTAGAGCGGGAACACCAACAGTCCCGACATCGCCAGGGTGACGGTCGCGGCGCTGAAGATGATCGTCCGGCCCGCCGTCGTGACCGTGGCGACGATGGCCGCCTCGTGGTCCCTGCCCAGTGCGCGCTCCTCACGGAACCGCGACACCATCAGCAGGCCGAAGTCAATGGACAACCCGAGCCCGAATGCCGTTGCGACGGTGAGCGCGTGCACCGACACGTCGGTGACGGCCACCATGATCGCCAACACCAGCAGCGTCATCACGATCGATGTGATGCCGATGGCCAGCGGGAGGAAAGCGGCGACGAGCCCGCCGAAGACGATCACCAGCACGGCGAGCAGGACGGGCAGCGCGATGCTCTCGCTGACCACGAGGTCCTTGCTGACCCGGTCCTCGATCTCCACCGACACACCGAGCGGGCCGCCCGCACGCACGTCGCCCGCTGCGTCGTCTGTGGCCAGCTCGTCGATGATCCGGATCGCCGTCTTGGTGGCCTCGTCGGTGGTGCCGCCGACGTGGACCAGGACGGCGGACGGCCGGCTCAGCGAGCCGACCACCTTCGCCGCCGGTTCGGCCTCGACGACCTGGCGCACCCGGTCGGTGGCCGTCACGACGTCTGGACCGTCCACGGCGCCGTCACGGGCGACCACCTCGAGCACCAGATTCGGCGTCGTGGGGAAGTTCTGGTCGAGGAACTCGGCGACCTGTGACGACTCCGCGGCCGGGTCGACGAATCCGCCGACGCCGAGCTTTTGGGACACCGTGGCGCCGAAGACGAGGCTGACGCCGAGCAGCGCGAGCACGGCGAGCAGGATGAGCTTCGGCCGTCGCACCGTGAGAACAGCCAGCCGGGTCAGCATGTCCCGCTCACGGCCGGGAGCCTGGCCAGCACGGGCAGCAGGGCGGTGAACAGCGGCGGTCCGTCATCGAGATAGAAGTGGCCGCCGCGGAGCATGTGCACGGAGCAGGCACCCGTGGTGTGCGAACTCCACTCGTGCAGATCGGATTCCGTGACCAGCGGGTCGTCGCTGCCGCCGAAGGCGTGGATGGGACACGTGAGCACCACGGGCCGGGTCCCGTCGTCGGTGCTGCACAGCCGCAGGTCGTTTCGGGCCGCCCGCACGGCGCCGTCGCGCAGCGCGGGCCACTCGGCGACCTCGGGCGGGATGCCGCCCAGATCGGAGAGCAGCGCCGTCATCTGGTGGTCGTCGAGATGGTGGGGGATCGGTGCCGGCAGGTGCGGCGGAGGAAAGGCGGACACCACGAGCGCGCGCGGCGCCGGTGCACCCGATCCGGTGCGCATGCAGGCCAACCGGTACGCCACCAACGCGCCGAAACTGTGGCCGAAGAACGCGTGGGGACCGTCGAGTGCCGGCCGCAACTGCTGGTCGATGTGGTCGACCAGTTGATTCAGGGTGGCGAATCGCTCTCGGTTGTGGACCTCCACCGCGACGACGTCGACCGCCGGGCCGAGCGCCTTGTTCCAGCCGTCGAACATCGCGCCGGCGCCACCGGCGTGATGAAAACAGAACAGCCGCATGGTGTCACCCGCCCTCATGGAGCTTCCGTCAGGAACGCGAGTTCCTCGGCGAGTGCCTTGACCGTGTAGCGGATCTGCTCGTCGGAATGGCAGCTGGTGACGAAGAAGCGCAGTCGCGCTTTGTCTTCCGGCACCGCCGGATAGATGATCGGGTTGGCGTTGATGCCGCGGCCCAGCAGCGCGTTGGACAGCTTCAGCGCCGTGGCCGAGCTGCCGACGATGCACGGGATGACGGGTGTGCCCGCGCTGTCACCGGTGTCGAGGCCGGCCTCCCGGGCGAGCGTGAGGAACAGCGTGGACAGTTCACGCAGCCGCCGCAGATGCTCGGGTTCGCTACGGATCGTGCGGATCGCGGCCAGGGAGGCCGCCGCGGTCGGCGGGGGCATGCCGACGCTGTAGACGAAGCCCGGCGTCGTGTACTTGAGGAATTCGACCAGTTCGCGGCTGCCGCCGACGTAGCCGCCGCAGCCGGCCAGCGACTTCGACATGGTGCCGGACCACAGTTCGACGTCGGTGCGGTCGACGCCGAAGTGTTCGCCGATGCCGCCACCGGTCTCACCGAGCACGCCGATGCTGTGCGCCTCGTCGATCATCAGCAGCGCCTGGTGTCTGCGCTTGACGTCGATGAAGGCGGGCAGGTCGGGGATGTCGCCGTCCTGGCTGTAGACGCCCTCGATGATGACGAGCACCCGGCGGTACTGGTGACGAATGCCGGCGAGGAGCTCGTCGAGCGCGGCGTGGTCGTTGTGTGGGAACGGCCGGCGCGTGGCTCCCGAGAGGATGCAGCCCTGCATGATGCTGTCGTGCGCGAGGCTGTCGTGGATCACCAGGTCGCCCTGCCCGAGCAGGTGCCCGATCACGGTGACGTTGGTGGCGTGGCCGCTGACGAGAGCGATCGCGTCCTCGGTGCCGAGCAGCTCCGCCAGCTCGAGTTCCAGTTCGCGGTGGACGGGCTTCTCACCCGAGATCGGCCGGGACGCCGAGCACGAGCTGCCCCACCGGCGCACCGCGTCCGACACCGCCTCGGCCACCGCGGGGTGGCCGGACATCCCCAGATAGTTGTAGCTGGAGAAGTTGATCACCTCCGCGCCGCCGATGATCGAGGTGTCGCGGGTGACGCCGTCATTGACCCTGAAGTAGGGGTTGTCGACGCCGATGGCCGCGCCGAACGCGAACCGCTCGGCCAGCGCCTTCACCTCGTCGAACTCGGCGATCCGGAACTGCGGGCGGACGGCCGGCGCTACCGGGCCGGTCGCAGCCTGCGAGTGGGCCTCCTGCCCGCCGGCCATGCCGATCACGTCGGCGAGGGTGGTGGCCGGGCTGAACCCGGCCGGGTCGATCGCCACGCCGGGAAGCTTTCGGGCCAGCCCACTGAAGACGTCGGCCACCATGATCGAGTCGAAGCCGAGGTCCCCGACGATGGTCTGGGTGCTGCGCAGATTCTGCTCAGGGAATCCGCTGACGCGCGCGATCTCCGATCGGACTATTGCCGTCGTGTCGGCAGTCGGATCGACCTGCGAGACAGCCATTGCCGCAGGTGGACCAGGCGTCGCGCCCTGTCCGTATGCGGCGAGCACGGCGGCCTGCTCGCGGAACAGTGCGATGAGATCGTCCATCGTCGAACCCTTCGTCGTCGCGTGCGCCGATTCGACGTCTCCGGCGGTCCGTTCCCTGATCCAGAACCGATGGGCGGTGCTGAACGAGTAGCCGCTGAGCCGGTGAGTCACCTGCGCGTCGCTGGGGTACAACAGCTTCCAGTCGGGATCCAGGCCGTCCCGGTAGAGCGCGGCGACGGCCCCGGTGAGGTCGGTCCCGACGGCCAGGGCGGGCGGAGACCCCTCGTGTGATCGGGTGATCATCGGGCCGAGCGTTCGCCTGGCGCCGAACTCGACGAGGTGTGTGGGTTCGGCTTGCATCGCCTCGGCGGCCGCGTCGGCGAACCGGACGGTGGCCCGGATGTGGGCGGTCCAGTAGGCCGCATCCATCGGTTGGTCGTCGCCGAGCAGCCGGCCGTGCAGCGTGGAGAAGACCGGGATGGCGGGCAGATCGTAGGAGCACGCTGCGGCGACCTTGGCGAACTCGGCGGTCATCGGGTCCATCAGCCGCGAGTGGAACGCGTGCGACACGTTGAGCCGGCGCACCGTGATCCCCGCGTGGTCCAGGGTGGTCGCGGCGTCGTCGATCGCCTCCGTCGCACCGGAGAGCACGACCTCGGCGGTCCCGTTCACCGCGGCAAGGTCGAGGGGGAAGTGGGACACGTCAGCCGTGCCGGCACGGACCGCCAGCATGCCGCCACCCGCAGGCAGCTGCTGCATCAGACGGCCGCGTGCGACGATCAGGCGGCACGCGTCGTCGAGGCTGAACACCCCGGCGACCGCGGCGGCGGTGTACTCGCCGATGCTGTGCCCGAGGAGCCAGGCGGGTTCGGCGCCGAGCCGCAGCAGCACATGCGCCTGCGCATACTGCAGCGCGAAGATCGCGGGCTGGGCGTACTCGGTGCGATCGACGCCCGCGTCGGTCATGACGTCGCGCAGGGGTGTTCCGAGGTGCGGGGTCATCGCGGCATCGACCTCGTCGAACGCGTCGCGGAATACCGAGCTGGTGTCGTAGAGGGCGGTCGCCATGCCGGGGTACTGGGTGCCCTGGCCGCTGAACAGCCAGCCCGCCGACACGGCGGTCGCGGTGCCCGTCGCGTAATCCCCGCGCAGTGCCGCGACGGCCTCCTCGCGATCGGCGGCGACGATCGCCAGTCGCGTCCTGCCAGAGGCCTTGATGCGGTTGGTCGACCAGCACAGCTGCACCAGCGGAGCGGCGCTGTTCTCGATGTCGCGGGCGAGCAGAGATGCGTTGCGGCGCAGATCCTCTGGTGACCCCGCCGAGAGGGTGAGGACTCCCGTCCCGGTGGCGGTCGGCGTGGGCTCGGCCCGCGGCGCGGTGGCGAGCACCATGTGACAGTTCGTGCCGCCGATACCGAAGCTGGAGACACCGGCGATCGTGGTCTCCGACGGCAGCTCCATCGGCTCGGTGAGCATCCGCAGCCCGCCGTCGCCGAGCCGCAGCTGTGCGTTCTCGGAATCCGCGAAGCGGGACGGCGGCACCACCCGGTGGTGCAGGCTGAGCACGACCTTGAGCAGGCCCGCGATGCCGGCTGCGCCCTCGGTGTGGCCGAGGTTGCCCTTGATCGACCCGATGGCGACCGGCCTGTCACGGCGCGAACGGTGCGCGTGCGCAAGCGCTTTCGCCTCGATCATGTCGCCGAGCAGGGTCCCGGTGCCGTGCGCCTCGATGAAGTCGATCTGCGCGGGTTCGATGCCCGCGGCGCGGTAGGCCGTGGCGGCGACCTGCTGCTGCGCCCAGCGGTTCGGCGCGGTGATCCCGTTGCTGCGGCCGTCGCTGTTGACCGCGCTGCCCTTGATGACGGCGTAGACCGGCAACCCCGCGGCGAGCGCATCGGACAACCGCCGCAGGACCACGACGGCGACGCCCTCGCCCCGGCCGATCCCGTCGGCCTTGCCGCTGAACGGTTTACAGCGGCCGTCAGGCGCGGCGAGGCCGGCCTTGGTGTAGAAGACGTTCAGGGCGGGGGTGAGCGTGAGGTTCACACCGCCGGCGACCGCCTGGTCGCATTCGCCGCTGCGCAGTGCCTGTACGGCCAGGTGTGCGGCGACCAGCGACGACGAACACGCCGTGTCCACGGCGAGGCTCGGGCCCCTGAGGTCGAGCTGATAGGAGAGCCGGTTCGCGGTCATGAAGTAGCCGTTGCCCGAGCCGTCCTGCGCACTGATGGTGCGATAGTCGCTCATGTGCAGGTGGGCCCATTCGTTGGCCATCACGCCGACGAAGACACCGGTGTCGGATCCGGCCTGCGCCCGGGGGTCGAGGGTGGCGGATTCCAGGGCGCGCCACGCCGTCTGCAGGAGCAGCCGTTGTTGCGGGTCCATCGCCTCGGCCTCGCGCGGCGCGATGCCGAAGAAGTCGTTGTCGAAGGCGTCGGCATCGTCGATCAGGCCGCCGGCACGGTGGTTGACGGCGCCGTCGTCGAGCAGCCCGGCCGCGTCCCACCGTTCGGCCGGGATCTCGTCGATGCCGTCCGCGCCGTCGAGCAGCAGCCGCCACAGTGCAGCAGGGTCCTCCGCCCCGGGGAAGCGGCAGTCGAGGCCGACGACGGCGATGTCGGTCATCGCGGATGCTCTTCGTGGAGGACGTCGGTGAGTTCGCCCTTCATGAACGCCGCCCGCATGGACGCGCGCTGCACCTTCCCGCTGGTGGTGAGGTGGATGCCGGCGCGTTCGACGAACACCACGCTGGGCGCGGGGATATCGAAGCCGCGGGCCACGGCGGTGCGGACGGCGGCGGCGAGTTCGCCGCACGTGGTGTCACCGAGCAGCTCGGTCTTGACGGCCTGGATCAGCACCAGGCGTTCGGCGTCGTCGGCGTCGATCGACACCGCGCAACCGCGGGACCCGGCGACCGCCGGGTGGACGTCCTGGACGAATTCCTCGATGTCCTGCGGGTACAGGTTGCGGCCGTTGGCGATCAGCAGGTCCTTGAGGCGCCCGGTGACGAAGAGCTCGCCGTCGTGCAGCAGCCCGAGGTCGCCGGTACGCAGATACGGCCCCTCGCCGTCGGCGGTCTCCGCGCGGAACTGCTCGGCGGTCTGCACCGGACGGCCGTGGTAACCGCTGGCCACGCTCGGGCTGCGCAGCCAGATCTCACCGACGGCGTCCTCGGGCAGCGGCGTCGCGGTCTCGGGATCGACGATCCGCACCTCGACGCCCGGCGCAGGCGGGCCGGAGCTCACCAGGGCGACCGCACGGCCCGTCGCGGGCACGTACCGGTGCTGTTCGAGGGCATCGACGTCCGCGTCGAGGTGACGCGGACCGTCGCTGCTGAACGTCGCCATCAACGTCACCTCCGCCATCCCGTACGCGGGGCACATCGCCGCATGCGCGAACCCGGCCGGGGCGAGCAGGTCGGTGACGCGCTCGATGGTGCGGCGGCGAACGGGCTCGGCACCGTTGAGCGCGACCTCCCAGCACGACAGATCGAGGCCGATGAGCTGCTCTGGTGTCACCCGGCGCGCGATCAGGTCGTAGGCGAAATTGGGTGCGGCGGTCATCGTTCCGCGGTGATCGCTGATCGCCGTGAGCAGCCGGACGGGTTGCTTGAGGAACGCCAGCGGCGACATCGTCACCAGGTCCGCGCCGTTGAAGAACGCCAGCATCTGACCCATCAGGCCCATGTCGTGCCAGTGCGGGATCCAGCCGACCATCACCGACGCCGCGTGCGCTCGCACGGCCTCGGACATCGCGGTCTCGTTGTGCACCACGTTGCCGTGGGTGACGGCGACGCCCTTCGGGTCCCCGGTCGAACCGGACGTGTACTGGAGGAACACCACGGTGTCGGCGGTGAGGTCCGGCATCGTCCACGCGTCCGCACTGGCGAGTCGCAGGTCATCGGTGGCCACGCAGCGCAGTGGTCCGGCCAGGCCGAGTCCTTCGATCCCGGCGGCGAGCAGCCCACGCAGCTTTTCCGTCGTCAACGCCAGGCCGCTGTCCGCATCGCGGAGGATCCCCGCGACCCGCTTCATGCTGCGCTGATCGACGGGCAGCGGCGTGGGTACCGCGATCACCCCCGCATAGAGGCAGCCGAGGAACGCCCGCCAGAAATCGATGCCCGGCTCGAACAGCAGCAGCACCGGCCGCTCGGCCTCCGGTTGTGAACCCAGCCAGGCGGCGAGTCCGCGCGCATCACGGTCCAGGCCGGCGAAGGTCGTCACCTGGGGGACGAGGTGACGACCGGATTCGTCGAGGAAGGTGAAGCAGCGGTCGTCGGCGTGGGCCTCGAACTGCGAGCGCAGGTGCGAGACGAGATCCGTGGTGTGCGACGTCCTCATGAGGCTCCTGCGGGGTGAGCCAAAATCAGCAAACCAGTGCAGTGACGATGATCGTCCTCGGCGCACCGTTCCACAACCCTCGATTGCTGGGCTGATACGGGCGAAGGCGCTTGCGGGCGGGTCAATTTCGGCAAATGTCTTGCCGTTGTCAACGACCGCGCGGTGCGGCGTGTCTACGCCACTGCCTGCTGCTGCTCGGCGACGGCGCTGCCGATGAAGTCGGCGATGTGGGACAGGGTGGGGTAGTCGAAGATCATCGTCGGGTCCACGTCGATGTCGAAATGCAGCTCGACGTCCCCGACCAGGCTGATCGCATGCACCGAGTCGACGCCCATCTCGGCGAGCGGAACCATCGGGCTGATGGTGGTTGCCGGCACCTCCAGATAGGACGCGAGGCGAGCGGTGAGCCAGTGCAGGATCGGGCGGCGGTTCGTGGTCATCTCGGACTCCTCAGGTCGTCTGCGTGGGCGTGAGGTCAATGGTCTTCGCGCGGCGCCGCGTGCGTAATCGCGCGAAAGCCAGAGTTCCGTCCTCGACGGGAAGGCTTTCCTAGCCGTCGGGTAAGGCATCCGATCCGGAGGTTTCTTCGGGTCCGCGCACCGTGCCGCCGACCTGACACTTAATATTCATCGGGTGTTCATCGGCGACGCGCGACGACTGCGGTTGCCGGTGCAGTCGGCGCGCACCTGGGCGTTCATCGCCGTCGCGGCGGTCGCGCTGTTGCTGATCGGGTTGCAGGTCGCCGCGGTGGCCGTCGGATTCCAGGGTCCGCTGCACAGCTTGATCAGCGACTATGTCGCCACCCCGAAGTCCGTCACGGTGGGCTGGGTCGCCATCGGTGTGGCGATCGTCGGGTTGTCAAACCGCAACCGGATCCTGGTGCTGTCGCTGGCCGCGGCGCTCGACGTGGTGTTCGCGCTGGAACGGGTGCTGCGCGGCGGTGTGCTCACGGTGGGCAACGGACCGATCATCGTGCTCACCGGGCTGGCCGTGGTGGCGCTGCGGAGTTTCCGCGGCGTCGAACGCGACAACGCTTTGCGCGGTATCGCCTTCGGCGCCCTGCTCGTTCTGGCCACGAAAGCCGGCGACGCCTGGTTGAGCATCACGGCGGCGCTCCGGCCGGCGGTGCTCGACGAGTACGCCCTGATGGCCGATCACGCACTCGGTCAACCGTCGTGGCTGATGGGCCAGGTCGTCGAGGCGGGCGGCCCGGTCCTCACCGCGGTACTGCACTGGGTGTACATCGAGTTGCCCTTCGCGGCGATGATCGTCGCGCTCTATCAGCTGCGCAACGTCCGCACCGGCGTGTGGCCGCGGCACTTCATGATCCGGACCTTCCTGGTGCTCGGCCTGATCGGGCCGGCCATCTACGTGCTGTTCCCCATCGTGGGACCGGAGTTCGCGTTCGGCAGCTCGGGTAACGGCTTCCAGCTCGGCGACTACTGGCCGCACGCGCTGCCGCCAGTCCTCACGCCGGAGGCGTTCGCGTTCGACGGCTCCACTCCGCGCAACTGCATGCCGTCGATGCACACGGCATGGGCGCTGGCGGTCTTCATCCACTCCCGTGGCGGACCGCGGTGGCTGCGGTGGGGCGGCACGTTCTGGCTGGTGTGCACCGTCTCGGCGACGCTCGGCTTCGGCTACCACTACGGCGTCGACCTCGTCGCGGGCGCGGTGTTGTGCCTGACCGTCGAGTCGGCGTTGCGCGAACCGGTTCCGGACCGGCCACGGATGCGTGTGCAGTTGGTCGCGTCCGGGGCGGCGTTCCTGGCGGTGCTGTTGGTGTGCTGCCGCTACTTCGCCGAGGAGATGGCGCGCTATCCGATGCTGTTCGGACCACTCGTCATCGGGGCCCTCGTGGGATTCGGCATCGCGTTCTACGCGACCTTCTTCGCCCGGCGGGCCGGCGCCGATGCCACGGTCCTGCAGGCGTCGGCGACCCTCTGACGGGACCGGTTCTCGCCGCCTATTTCGGCGGTGGCGGTGGCGGTGGCGGGGGAGGTGGCGGCTGGTTGGTGGGCATGAAGCCGTACTCGTACTCGTATTCGGCCGCGCGGCGCCTGACGGTCATCCGTGCGCTGCTCGTGCCATCGGAGTGGTGTGCCGCGTCGTCCTCGGCGCCCGCGGCCGGTGCGGCCGTGGCCGGTGTCGTCGGTCCCAGTGCGGCAACGGCCACGAGGGTCGCGGCGACGATCGTGCCTGCCCGTATGGATGTCGTGAGGTGGAGGATCATCCGACAAATGATCCTGTTCCCGCAGTGGGCGCGTAATCGCCGGCAGGGTGGGTTTCTCCGACGGAACGACAGGTTCTCCTGTCTCCCCGGTAAGCACCGGTGACGCGTGCCGACTACACCGGGATCAGCCTGATCGGTAGCCGCTCGTGGCGCCGGATGATGTTGTTCACCGCCCACACGGGTTCGCCGGTGACCTGGATGCGGTCCACCCGCTGCAGCAGCGCGCGCAGCATGGCGGTGGTCTCCAGTCGGGCCAGGCCCTGGCCCGCGCAGGCGTGGGCGCCGTTGCCGAAGCCGACGTGCCGACCGGCGTCGCGGCGGATGTCGAATGCGTCCGGAGCGTCCCACTCCTGCTCGTCGCGGTTGGCCGACGCGTACATCACCAGCACCCGCGCACCCGCGGGGATCGCGGTCCCCGCGATCTCGGTGTCGACCTGCACCCGCCGGGCGAACGCGCGCAGCGGCGACTCGTAGCGCACCACCTCGTTGACGGCCCCGGGGATCAGCGACGGGTCCGCCTTGAGCAGCCGCCACTGTTCGGGGTGGGTGGCCAGCAGGTACAGCGCGTTGGAGATCGCGCTGATCGTGGTGTCCAGCGACGGCGCGATGTAGTCGACCAGCAGCGCCGGGCACTCGGCGTGGGACAGCAGGCCCTCGTCGGCGGCGCGCAGCAGCTCGTCGGCCATGCTGCCGTCGAGAACCGTGCGGTGGCGCACCACCCGCCGGGCGAACCGCAGCATCTGCACCGTGCGCGGAACCGCCCTGCACGCCTGCCAATTGACGGGACCCAGCACGTCGAAGGTCGCGCCGCCCCAGGCGATGAGGTGCGCCCGCTGATCACGCGGCCAGCCCACGAGGTCGGGGACCACCGCCAACGGCAGCGTCGACGCCAGCTCGACGGCGTCTACCGAGCCGCGGGCCACCGCGCGGTCCACCACAGCCTCGGCCTGCCGGTCCACCTGGTCGCCGATGTCGCGCAGCGCCCGAGGCATCAACCGGTGTGCGACCAATTTTCGCCGCCGAGCGTGCTCCTCGCCGTCGCTGGCCAGCGTGGTGCCCTTCGACAGCCGATTGCTCAGCGGGTTGAGCGCCACCGCGCGGTCGGATACGAACAGGCCGTCGTCGCGCAGCGTCGCCTTGCACTCCGCGTACCGGGGCAGCGCGTACACCCGGTGGCGGGCCGACCAGACCACAGGGCCCAGCGCGCGCATCCGCCGGTAGTGCGGGTACGGGTCGACGATCGCGCTCCTGGTGTAGAGGCTGGGCCGGTAGACGGCAGTTCGGCTCATCGGGGTCGTCCCGCCGTGGCGCGAAGGGCGGGCAGTGTTCGGCACAGCGCCGCGGCGTCGCGCCCGGCGCGCATCACGGTGCGGTCCGGTCGGACGAGGGCGACCGTGGCGTGGCCGCGGCGCAGCCACTCGGCGAGCTCGCCGCGCGGTTCGGCGACGTGCACGACGGCACCGGACCGTTCGGCGAGGGTGACGGTGGCCCCGTCCAGCGGTGTCGCGCAGACGACGGCGAAGCCGGTCCCGAGCACAGTGTCGAGCCGGTGAGCGCCCGCGACAACGGGATTCGGGCACAGCCGGCCCGCGAGACCGCCGACGTTGCGGCGCACCAGCGGCGACCGGCGCAGCCGCGGGGTCCGCGAGTCGAGCAGCCTGGCTCCGAACGCCGGAATGAGATGCAACCGTGGCACCACGGCCCGGCGCACCAGGCTGCCCAGTTCGCCGCCCGCGGTCATCGCGCGGCCGACGTTGAGCGCCAAACCGATCATGTGCCGGGCGTGGGGTTTACGCTCCTTCTCGTAGGTGTCGAGCACGCCCGGCGGCAACCCGTCGGACAGCACGCCGGCCAGCTTCCACGCCAGGTTCATCGCATCACGCAGGCCCGCTCCGAGACCCTGGCCGACGAAGGGCGGCGTCAGGTGGGCGGCGTCGCCGAGCAGGAACGCGTTGCCGCGACGCCACCGGTCGGCGATCTGGGCCCGGAACGTGTACTCGGTGACGCGCAGGACGTCGAGTTCGTGGTCGGGCACGCCCGCGGTCCAGGGCTCGATCAGCGGGCGCAGCGCGGTGAGTGACTGGTAGTCGGCCGCGGATTCGCCTGTGCGCAAGCGGAACTCCCAGCGGTAGCGGGTGTCGCCGATCCGCATGTAGGTGGCGGCGCGATGTGGGTCGCACACCTGGTGCACGCCCTCCCACTGCCGCAGGTCCGCCGCAGTGGCGACGTCGACCACCAGCCAGCGTTGCTCGAACTTCAGGTCCCGCATCGCGGAGCCGATCGCCGTGCGCACCAGGCTGTTCGCGCCGTCGCAGCCCAGCACGTAGTCGGCGGTGATCACGTGCCTGCGTCCGTCGGCGCAGTCGACCGCGGTGATGCGGGCGGGTCCGACCGTCCCGGCGACGACCTCGACGACCTCGACGCCGCCCAGCAGCCGCGCGCGGGGTTGGCGCGCCAGGTTGGCCCGCAATAGTGCCTCCAGCTCGGGCTGGTCGAACATGTTCGCCTGCGGAAAGCCGTTGGGGCTGTGGCCCGGGTCGCGCCGGAACTCGGCGAGCACGGTGAGATCGCGGTCGAGCAGCCGCAGCCCGAGACCGGGCCGGGAGACGGACATGAATTCGTCGGCGACACCGAGCCGGGCGATGATCCGGCACACCTCGTCGTCGAGGTGGACGGCGCGGGGCTGCGGGTAGACGCCGGCCCACCTGTCCAGCACCAGCACCTCGATGCCGTACTGCGCCAGCAGCGTGGCCGCGGCGACGCCGGTGGGGCCGGCGCCGACCACCGCGACCGGGACGTGCGTCACGCGAATCTCACCCGCATCCGCTGCGTGGAGAGGTCGACGGCGCCGTCATCGGTGGCGACCGAGGCCTCGACGACGTCGCCGTCGCGCAGGTACTTCGGGTTGGCGGCCTGGCGTTTGAAGAAGGCCTTCCACTTGACCGCGGGCGGCAGCAGGTTGCCGATGATCTCGATCGGCTTCGGCGGAGCGCTCAACGCGGTGCCTGCCGGAGTGCCGGTCAGGACGAGGTCACCGGCGGCCAGGTCCTGGAAGCGGGTGAGTGACTGCAGCGCCTGCAGCGGGCGGAAGAGCATGTCCCCCTCGACGAGCGCGTTCTGCCGCTCCTCGCCGTTGACCGACAGCCGTAGCCGCAGATCGCCGAAGCGCTTCAGTTCGTCGGCGTCGACGAGGACGAGTTCGGGGCCGACGGGGGTGAACGTCGGGTAGGACTTGGCCTCGTAGAACTGGGTCTGTGGCAGCTGGATGTCGCGGGCGGAGACGTCGTTGGTGATCACCAGTCCGGCGATGGCGCCGGGCAGGTCGGCCTCGGTCAGCCGGGTGCCGACGGGGATGTCGCGTCCGATCACGAGGCCGATCTCCACCTCGTAGTCCAGGAAGCGGACATGCGACGGCCTCACGATGTCGGCGAAGGGGCCGCTGATCGAGGCCGACGATTTGCGGAAGAAGGTGAGCGGCACCGTCTTCGGATCCATGCCCGAGTCCTTGACGTGGGATTCGAAGTTGGTCATCTGTGCCACCACCCGGCACGGCGCGGTGACAGGGGAGACCAGCTCGAGGTCGGTGAGCGGGACGGAATCACCCGCGGCAGCGGCGTCGACGGCGGCCCGGTCGGCGAGCAGTTCGGCCGTCGACCCGGCGGTGGTGTCGATGCGCGCGGCGCCGGATGCGGTCTTCACCCACCAGGCGTCAGCGGTGCGCAGCACGGAAGTGGTCATGAGGTGGCAACTTTCAGTAGGCCGATCAGGCGGTGGATGTCGAACTCGTTGCGGTCGCGCAGGGCGGTGATCATCGACGTGGCTTCGTGCCGCGCGGATCTCGGGGTGGTGCCGAGGAAGTCGCGACTCACCGGCGGGCCCCACTGGGACAGCCCGGATGCGGTGAACGGGGCCCAGCCGGGTTCGAGGGTGTCGTCGAACATGTCGCCGTCGGCGAAGTGCTCGACGAGGAAGCCGTCGGGATCGCGCCAGTAGTCGAACAATTGACTGCCCTGGATGTGGCGGCCGATGCCCCAGGACCGGACATAGCCGCGCTCGCTGAGGTATTCGCCGCCCGCGGCGAGCGCGTCGAGGTCACTGACCTGGAAGGCGGAGTGCACGTACCGGTTCGCCGGTCCCAGCGCGAGCGCCAGGGTGTGGTGGTCGGCCGGTGTCGCGCCGCGGTCACAGCGGATGAAGCTCATCGTCGGCCCGCGGTCACGCTGGCCGGGGAAGAACAGGAAGTCGCTGACGATCATCCCGAGGTTGTCGAGGTACCAGTTCAGCGTCTGCAGGTAGCGCGTCGACTGCAGCACCACATGCCCCAGTCTCTGAACCCGGGCGGGCACCCGCGGCGGGCGTTGCGTCGCGTTCACCCGGTGCACGTCCCGGCCGACGTTGAGGGCCAGTGGCGGCTGCGTCGGCAGGGTGGGCAGCTCGTGCATGCCTGCGACGACCTTGACCGGCATGCCGCTGGGGTCGACGAGCTCGACGGCGATGCCGCCGACCGACTCGGGGAGCGGCCGGACGGGGCTCCCGGCCGCGTCGGCGAGCCGGAGCACGTCGACCTCGTCGGCGGCCCGCAGCGCGAGGCCGGCGAACCGGGTGCGTTCGCCGTGGCGGATCAGCACACACGGTGCACCGGGGTCGGTGCCACGCAGCTCTAACCGGTCGGGGTCGCGCAGAGCCGTCTGGAATCCGAACACGCGGGCGAACGCCTCGGCCCGGGTGAGGTCGGGCTTCTCGAACTCGAGCCACGCGATGTCGGCCACCTTGATGACCGGATTGCGGGCGCGGCCGGAGTGCTCGCCGCGTCGTGCGCCGTCCTCGCTGTGCAGCTCTTTGTGCACGTCAGCCGGGCGATTGAGCTTCAGCGCCATGCGACCTCCTCATCTAGTGACGAAATCGTCACATACGACGTAACACTCAGTCAAGGCTGATTGACGAAATCATCAAGTCTGACTGAGGCTGCTATGGTGAGGCGGTCGCAGGAGGGCGGAGGGTTCATGTCGAGTCAGTCCGAGACCCCGGTGAGCCGTTCAGAGCGCCGCAAACAGCGCACCCGCGCCGCACTCGTTGCCGCCGCACAGGCCTTCATCGCCGCCGGCAGGCTGAACGCGCCGGTACTGGAGATCACCCAGGCCGCCGACGTCGGGATGGGCTCGTTCTACAACCACTTCGACAGCAAGGAACAGCTGTTCGAGGCCGCCGTCACCGAGGTGCTCGACGCGCACGGCGCCCTGCTCGACGAGTACACCGCGTCGATCGACGATCCCGCGGAGACGTTCGCGGCGTGTTTCCGGCTGACGGGCCGGCTGTTCCGGGCGTCGCCGCAGGAGAGTCAGGTCCTGCTCGCCAACGGGATGTCGTTGCTCAGTTCGGAGCGCGGACTGGCCCCGCGGGCGTTGCGCGACATCCGTGCCGGGGTCGCGGCAGGCCGGTTCCGGGTCGAGGATCCCGAATTGGCGCTGGCCGTCGCCGGTGGTGCATTGCTGGGGCTCGGGAATCTACTGCGGGCTCAACCCGACCGCGACGACGCCGCGGCCACCGACATCGTCACCCGCGACGTGCTGCGGCTGTTCGGGATGACGGACGAGCAGGCGCGAGAGGTGTGCGAGCGCCCCCTACCGGGGATTCCGGCGCTGCAGCGCTCCGACTCGGTCGCCTAGCTCAGTAGAACGAGGGGTTGAAGTCGTGGCGCCAGCGGCCGTCGATGCAGCTCAGCGGGAGGCCGTCGGGGGACTGCGCGACGCCGTTCTCGCCCTCGCACGACGAGCTGTTGGTGCGGACGCCGACCAGCGGCCCGGACGCCCGCCAGGTGTTCGGGGTGCCGCACCTCAGCGTGTTGCCCGAGGCGTCGAGGCCGTAGACCCAGCGGGTGCCGCCGTTGCACGGGCCGCCGAGTTCGACGCCGCGGTTGACGTAGGAGACGCAGCCGGCGCCGTCACAGGTGGTGCTCGGCGGCGCCGCGACGGCGGTCGCAGCGGGCACGGCGATCAGTCCGCCGGCCAATGCCAGCGCGGCCAGAATCTTCATGCGCATCAGACTAGGCCCTCGGGTCGTGCCATTCGACGGGTTCTGCCGGTCTCGACGGACGCAAACGGCGGCGCCCCGATCGGGGACGCCGCCGCTTCGCCGTGGCTGGGATCTACGGGCAGGTGACGCTCAACTCGAACGGCTTGGTGATCTGGCCCGCCATCGGGTTGGCCATGTCGACGCCGGTCGCGTTGCCCTTGATCGTGTAGGTCTTGTCGTCCTTCTCGACCTCGGCATTGCCCTGGCCGGTGCCCTCCTGATAGGCCAGCGTCACGCCGTTGACGTTGCCGAGGCCGACCGACTTGACGACGGGGTCGTCGCCCTCGCTGATCACCGCGCCGATGCCGCCGGTGGCCTGGCCGAAGCCGATGTTCAGGTTGCCGCCCATCGAGGTGCAGGCGACCGTGCCCTGCAGTTGCTGCTCCTGGCCGTCGACCGTCAGCTTCGTCTCACCGGTGCCCGACGAGCTCGATGCCGACTGCGTGGCGGAGCTGTCCTTGGAATCCGACGAACAGCCCGACAGGCCGGCGATGACCAACGCCGCGCCTCCCACAGCGATCACAAAACCGCGATTCACAACGATCTCCTTTTGTTGTGCGGCCCGTCGACGCCGGACCATCCACAGCAGTATTGCCCTGACCCACCGCTGTGGTGCGTGTTTGTTCCAAATTCGCCGTGCCCGCGACGGTTGCCGGTAACTTCGCCGTCATGCAGACCTTGCGTACGCCCGACGAGCGGTTCACCGAGCTGCCGGAATTCGGTTATCCGCCACGGTATTGCGAGGTCGACGACGCCGAGGGCGGACGGCTGCGGGTGGCCTGGATCGAAGACGGTCCGGCACAGGCCGATCCGGTGCTCCTGCTGCACGGCGAACCGTCGTGGTCCTTTCTGTACCGGCGGATGATCCCGATCCTGGTGGCGGCCGGGCATCGGGTCGTCTGCCCGGATCTGGTCGGATTCGGCCGCTCCGACAAGCCCACCCGCATCGAGGACCACAGCTACGCCCGCCACGTCGAGTGGATGCGTGCGGTCGCCTTCGACGAGCTCGACCTGCGGCGCGTGACGCTCGTCGGCCAGGACTGGGGCGGGCTCATCGGCCTGCGGCTGGCCGCCGAACACCCGGATCGCTTCGGGCACATCGTCGTCGCCAACACCGGGTTGCCCACCGGCGATGTCCCGATGCCCGACATCTGGTGGCGCTTCCGCGAGGCGATCCAGGGCCTGGACACCATCGACGTCGGGCGATTCGTCCAGTCCGGATGTGTGCGGCCGATGGACGACGCCGTACGGCTCGCCTACGACGCACCGTTCCCGGACGACTCCTATTGCGCGGGACCGCGTGCCATGCCCGCACTGGTGCCGACCACCCCCGACGATCCCGCGTCGGAGGCCAACCGGGCGGCGTGGAACACCCTGCGCGACAGCGAGACCCCGATGCTGGTGGCGTTCAGTGACAGCGACCCGATCACCGGCGCGATGGGCCCGATCCTGCGGGAGCAGATGCGCGGCGCCCAGGGGGTCGACCACCCCACCATCCGCGACGCAGGCCACTTCCTGCAGGAGGACGCCGGTGAGGAACTGGCCGAGGCGATCGTCCGGTTCCTCGGGACCGGCTAGGGGCAGGTCGCCGTGACCTCGAACGGCATGTCCACCGGGACGTCCGGATTCGCCGGATCGGTGCCCATGCCGGTGCCCGTCACGGTGTAGCCGGTGCCGTCGTCGCGGGTGACCTCGGCGGGCGTCGCCGCCACGCCCTGCAGGTACGCCAGGGCCGCGCCGCCGGATCCCACCTCGCCGATGTTCACCGACTCCACCACGCCTCCGTCCACCACGACGGTCGTCTTCTTCTCGCCGTCGAGGGTGATCGTCGCGCGCGCGCCGTCGACCGTGCACTGCACGCCGGTGACCGCGCCGACGTCGTTCCCGCCCATCACCACCGTGCCCTGACCGGTCGGGTCCTGGGACGAGCAGCCGGCCAGTCCGGCGGCCAGGGCCGCGCAGCAGGCGATGAGAGCGAGTCGGGTGTTCACGAGCACCGAGTATGGGGGCCGGTGGGGTCCCGCCGTAAATCTGCAGGCCGCCGCCGGTGTTGAATACCTGACGTGGACGAGCGGCTCTTCACGGTCGAGGCGGAACTGCCGGGGCAGTTCGGCCGTGCCGGTGTCATCCACACCCCGCACGGCGAGATCCGGACGCCGGCCTTCATCGCGGTGGGCACCCAGGCCACCGTCAAGTCGGTGCTGCCGGAGTCGATGAAACAGCTTGGCGCACAAGCCGTGCTCGCCAACGCCTACCACCTGTACCTGCAGCCCGGGCCCGACGTCGTCGATGCGGCGGGCGGGCTCGGCGCGTTCATGAACTGGCCGGGACCGACCTTCACCGACAGTGGCGGGTTTCAGGTGATGTCGCTGGGCGTCGGATTCAAGAAGGTGCTGGCGATGGACGCCAGCCGGGTGCAGGCCGACGACGTCATCGCCGATGGCAAGCAGCGGTTGGCGCACGTGGACGACGACGGTGTGACGTTCCGGTCGCACCTCAACGGGTCCATCCACCGGTTCACCCCGGAGGTGTCCATCGGCATCCAGCAGAAGCTGGGCGCCGACATCATCTTCGCCTTCGACGAGCTGACGACCCTGGTGAACACCCGGGCCTATCAGGAACAGTCCGTGGAGCGCACACACGCGTGGGCGGTGCGCTGCCTCGCCGAGCACCACCGGCTCGCCGCGGCCGATCCGCAGCGCCCTCGCCAGGCGCTGTTCGGCGTGGTGCAGGGCGCACAGTACGAGGACCTGCGGCGGCGGGCGGCGCGCGGGCTGGCCGAGATCGGCAGGGGCTCCGGCCCCGCCGAAGGCCTGAGCTTCGACGGCTACGGGATCGGTGGCGCGCTGGAGAAGCAGAACCTCGCGACCATCGTCGGCTGGGTCAGCAGTGAGCTGCCCGCCGACAAGCCGCGGCACCTGCTCGGCATCAGCGAGCCCGACGACCTGTTCGCCGCGGTCGCCGCCGGCGCCGACACGTTCGACTGCGTGTCGCCGTCACGGGTGGCCCGCAACGCCGCGGTGTACTCGGAGGGCGGCCGGTACAACGTCACGGGGTCGCGCTACCGCCGCGACTTCACGCCACTGGACGACGAGTGCGACTGCTACACCTGCGCGCACTACACCCGGGCGTACGTGCATCACCTGTTCAAGGCCAAGGAGATGCTGTCGGCGACGCTGTGCACGATCCACAACGAACGCTTCATCGTCCGCCTGGTCGACCGGATCCGCGCGGCGATCATCGCCGGTGAGTACGACGAACTGCGCGAGCACGTGCTCGGGAGGTACTACTCGCGCTGAGACGACCCGCGACGTAATCCGTCGCCGTTCTGCGATAGGGCGACGGATCCATCGTCGGAAGACGCTAAGCTCGCCGAAATCCGCACCCGTTGGGTACGGTCGTGCCCATGCGGATTCTTCTTGTCGGTGCCGGCGGTGTCGGTGCGGCGTTCTGTTCGATCGCCGTGCGGCGGGACTTCTTCGAGCAGATCGTCGTCTGCGACTACAACGAGGCCAGTGCGCAGCGCGCCGTCGCGGCCGTCGGCGATCCTCGGTTCACCGCCGCCCGGGTCGACGCCACCTCGGCCGACGCGGTCGCCGAACTGGTTCGCGAGCACCGCATCACCCACGTGATGAATGCGGTCGACCCGCGGTTCGTGATGCCGATCTTCACCGGCGCCCTCGCCGGCGGCGCCGACTACCTCGACATGGCGATGAGCCTGTCCCAGCGGCACCCCGATCAGCCCTACCAGCTCACCGGCGTCAAGCTGGGCGACGAGCAGTTCGCCGTGGAGCAGGACTGGGCGGCGGCAGGCCGGCTGGCGCTGGTGGGCATCGGTGTCGAGCCCGGGCTCTCCGACGTCTTCGCGCGCTACGCCTCCGACCACCTGTTCTCCGAGATCGACGAACTCGGCACCCGCGACGGCGCCAACCTGACCGTCGAGGGCTACGAGTTCGCCCCGTCGTTCTCCATCTGGACCACGATCGAGGAGTGCCTCAACCCGCCGGTGATCTGGGAGGCCGATCGCGGCTGGTTCGTCACCGAACCGTTCAGCGAGCCCGAGGTGTTCGACTTCCCGGACGGCATCGGACCCGTCGAGTGCGTCAACGTCGAGCACGAAGAGGTGCTGCTGATGCCGCGCTGGGTCAAGTGCAAGCGCGCCACGTTCAAGTACGGCCTCGGCACCGAGTTCATCGACATGCTCAAGGCGCTGCACAAGCTGGGCCTCGACCGCACCGAGACGGTGTCGGTGGGCAGTGCGAACGGCCCCGTCGAGGTCAGCCCGCGCGACGTCGTCGCCGCCTGCCTGCCCAACCCGGCGACCCTCGGCCCGAAGATGAAGGGCAAGACCTGCGCGGGGCTGTGGGTGACGGGCACCGGTAAGGACGGCAAACCGCGCTCGACGTACCTGTACCACGTGGTGGACAACGAGTGGACGATGGCCGAGTATGGCCATCAGTGCGTGGTGTGGCAGACCGCCATCAATCCCGTTGTCGCACTGGAACTCCTGGCCAGCGGCGCCTGGAGCGGGCGCGGCGTGCTCGGGCCGGAGGCGTTCGACGCGCAGCCGTTCCTCGATCTGCTCAACGATTACGGCTCACCCTGGGGTGTCAAGGAGCTGTAGTTTCGGCGCATGCCCCAAGAGCTCACCGCCGAGCAGGCCGCCGCCCGACTGACTCCCGCCGACACCTTGGGGATCCCGCTCGGTCCCGGCCAGCCGCCGGCGTTCCTGCGCGCGCTGGGAGAGCGCGAGGACTGGACGGATCTGCGCGTGTTCGGCGCGTTGCTCGCTGTGATGACCGACCTCTTCTCTCGGCCGGGCGTGGTGTACCGGTCGGGGTTCTACGGTCCGCTGGAACGGGCCCTGCTCGGCATGGGCGCCCGCGTGGAGTTCGCGCCCGCGGACTTCCGCCGCTTCGGGCCGCTGCTCGAGCGTCAGTGCCCGAGGGTGATGACGACGGTCGCGGCGCCACCGGACGGCGACGGCTGGTGCTCGCTCTCGCTGCACGCGGGCGGGACGATCGACGAGCTGCGGCGCGCGGGCGCCGATCCCGACCGGCTGCTCGTCGTCGAGGCATCGGAGGCGTACCCCCGGACTTTCGGGCTGGGTGAGAAGTACCGCCACGCACTGCACGTCGATGAGATCGACATCCTGGTGACCTCGACCGATGCACCGCTCGCGCTGCCCGGAGGCGACGCGCCGCCGTCCGAGGCGGACAAGGAGATCGCGCGCCACGCGGTCGCCTACATCGAGGCGGGGGCGACCCTGCAGGTGGGGATCGGCTCCATCCCCAATCAGATCGCGACGGTCCTCGCCGAAGGCGACGGCGAGGACTACGGACTGCACAGCGAGATGTTCACCGACGGCTGTATGCGGCTGCACCAGGCGGGCAAGATCAGCAACGCGCGCAAGGGGCAGTACGACGGCGTGAGTGTCACGACGTTCGCGTTCGGCTCGCCCGACCTCTACGAGTGGCTCGACGGCAACACCGACGTCGCATTCCTGCCGGTCGAGATCGTCAACTCACCGGAGGTGATCGCCGGCAACCAGCGCATGATCTCCATCAACGGCGCATTGGCCATCGACCTGCACGGCCAGGTGGTCGCCGACACCATCAACGGTGGCCAGTTCAGCGGCATCGGCGGCGCCGAGGACT
Source organism: Mycobacterium sp. NPDC050551 (assembly GCF_040674075.1). NCBI lineage: Bacteria > Bacillati > Actinomycetota > Actinomycetes > Mycobacteriales > Mycobacteriaceae > Mycobacterium > Mycobacterium sp. NPDC050551. The sequence continues at coordinate 395,722 of NZ_JBFARC010000006.1, forward strand.
TCGTCGCGGGCGCAGGCCTCGAAGTCTCGGACCGCTCGCTGATCTGCCTGCCCGCGACATACGAGAAGGACGGCGAGATCCAGTCGCGCATCGTGCCGAGCTTCGACGCCGGAGCGGTCATCACCACACCGCGCCACCAGGTCGACGTGATCATCACCGAGTACGGCGCCGCGGAACTGGAGGGCTTGACCGTCAAGGAGCGCGGCCAGGCCCTGGCGGCGATCGCCCACCCGCGGTTCCGCGACGAGCTGCTGGCGGCGACGGAGGGTACGAGTGCCTGACGACGCGCGCCGCTTCGTCGTCATCGGGGGCGGCCTCGCCGGCCTGGCCTCCGCGGTGTGGCTGGCCGAGGCGGGCAGGGACGTCACCCTGCTCGAACGCCGCGGCCAACTCGGTGGGCGCACGCACGCCATGCGCGCCGACCTGGTCGACGACGTGCCGGACAACGGTCAGCACGTCGTCGCGAGCGGGTACCAGAATCTGTGGCGCTACCTCACCAGCGTCGGCACCCGTCAGTACATCGAGTTCCCGAAGCGCTCGACCCTGCGTTGGCCCGACGGCCGCAAGACCACGGTGCAGACCAGCGGAATCGGCGCGCTGCGAACACTGTTCGGTGTGCACCCCGACGCCGGTGTGCTCGACCGGCTGCGTGCCGCCCGTGCCACCGTCCGCCTCGGCATCCAGGCGCTGCGCCAACCCGCGGACCTCGCCGACCTCACCACCGAGCAGTGGTTCGAGCGGGTCGGCATGCCTGCCACTGCACGAGAAGCGCTGTGGGACTGGCTCGCTCTCGGCATCGCGGCCGAACCGGTGTCGCGGGAGTCGGCCCGGGTGTTCGCCAACGTCCTGGCCACCGGCATCCGCCTCGGCATCCGGCACCGCGTGCCGGTCACCATCGGCTATCCCACAGTCGACCTGGGCACCCTCTACATCTCGGGCGCCGTCAAGCTGTTCGAGGAGCGTGGCGTCGCGGTGCGCTACCGCACCGTCGCCAGGCGCGTCGTCATCGAGGACGGCGCCGTCACCGGCGTGCTGCTGGCGGACGGCACCACCGTCGCGGCCGACGCGGTGATCTGCGCGGTGCCCAACTCGGCGATCGGCGGCCTGCTCGACGACCTGCCCGAGCACCCCGAGATCTACGCGGCCGCAGACAAACTGGGGTACACCCCGATCGTCAGCACCAATCTCTACCTCGACCGCCCGCTGGGCACCGAATCCGCGTTCGAGGGGCTGATCGGCGGCACCGGGGTCGTCGACGAGGTGTTCGACCGGCAGATCATGCACGGCAGGCGCACCGACCGGGCGTGGCTGTACTGCCTGACCACCAGCGGCGCCTACGAGCAGATCCACAAGAGCAACGACGAGATCGTCGAGGAGCAACTGGCACTGCTGCGTCGCTACTACCCTGCGGCCACGGATGCGAAAGTCGTTCAGGCGCAGGTGGTCAAGATGCCGAAGGCGACGTTCTCACAGGTGGTCGGCACCGACGCGCTCCGCCCGCCGCAGCGCACCTCGGTGCCCTCGCTCGCGCTCGCCGGTGACTGGACCGCCACCGACTGGTCGGCGACCATGGAGAGTGCGGTGCAGAGCGCGGCGCGCGCCGTCGACCTGGTGCTCTCTACAGAGGGTTGAGGATCCGGTCCAGGAACTGGCGGGTGCGCTCCTCTTTCGGATTGCCGATCACCTCGTCGGGCGTGCCCTGCTCGAGGATGATGCCCTGGTCGGTGAAGAGCACCTGCTGGGAAACCTGCCGGGCGAACTGGATCTCGTGCGTGACGATCACCAGAGTCCAGCCCTCGACGGCCAAATCCTTGATCACCGAAAGCACCTCACCGACGAGCTCCGGATCGAGCGCGGAGGTCGGTTCGTCGAACAGCACCAGTTTCGGCTTGAGCGCCAGCGCCCTGGCGATGCCGACGCGCTGCTGCTGGCCACCCGAGAGCTGGAAGGGGTACTGATCGCGTTTGTCGGCGAGACCCACCTGGCCGAGCAGCTCGACCGCCTCGGCCTCGACCTCGTCCCGCGGCCGCTTCTGGACGATCAGCGGACCCTCGGTGACGTTCTGCAACACCGTCTTGTGCGGAAACAGGTTGTGACTCTGGAACACGAAGCCGCTGCGCGACTGGAACCGGCGCACCTCGGGTTTGGGCACCGGGGTGGAGAAGTCGATCTCGACGTCGTCGACCCGGATCACCCCGGCATCGGCTCGATCGAGCGCGTTGAGCGTGCGCAACAGCGTGGTCTTGCCCGACCCCGACGGGCCGATGATCGCGGTCGCCGTGCCCCGCTCGACGGTGAACGAGACACCGTTGAGGACATTGTTCTCGCCGAAGGCCTTGTACACACCCTTGGCGACGACGCGGTAGTCAATCTCGGATTCGGTCATCGTGCGATGAACCTTTCCAGTCGGCGTTCGTAGCGGTTCTGGGCGAACGACAGCGCCAGGCAGATCACCCAGTAGTACAGCGCCGCGGTGCCGTACAGGGCGAAGAACTCGAAGGTCGGCGCCGCAACGTTCTGCGCGGTCCGGAAGAGTTCGGTCACCGTGATCACCGACGCCAGCGACGTGTCCTTCACCAGCGAGATCAGGGTGTTGGACAGCGGCGGAACGGCGACTCGGGTGGCCTGCGGAAGGATGATCCGCCGAAGCGCGCCGGTGTAGTTGAAGCCGATGGTCTCGGCGGCCTCCCACTGGCCCTTGGGGATGCTCTGGATGGCCGCGCGGATGATCTCCGCCGCGTAGCCGCCGACGTTGAGGCTGAAGGCGATCACCGCCGCGGGGAACGGGTCGATCTTCACGCCGATCTGCGGCAGCGCGAAGAACACGATGAACAGCTGCACCAGCAGCGGCGTGCCGCGGATGATCGAGATGTAGAACCGCGACACCCCTGCCAGCAGCCAGTTCGACGACAGCCGGCCCAGCGCCACGACAAGGGCGATGACGAGACCGATGGCGAAGCTGATGATCGTCAACGGGATCGTCATGGTGAGCGCGGCCTTGGCCAGCGGCCAGAGGTTGTCGGCGATCAACCGCCACGTGCTCTGTGGCGGCGGCTTGGACAGGTCGATGGTGAGGTACTTCTGCGACAGCTCCGAGAGCTTGCCCTCGGCGCGCAGTTCGTTGAGGGCACGGTTCAGTTCGGGCAGCAGGCCGCTGTTCTTGCGGGCGGCGAAGGCCTGCTCACTCGTCTCGCCCGTGTTTCCGGCGACCTTGATCGGAGCGTCGGGACGTTCGGACAGGTAGGCCTGCACGCTGAGGGTGTCGTTGACGACGGCGTCCACCCGGCCGTCGTTGAGCACGGCCATCGCCTGGGCGAACCCGTCGACGGAGACGATCTGCGCGCCCGCCTGCCGTGCCACGTCGGCCCAGTTGCTGGTCGGGCTCTGCGCGGTCCGCTTGCCCTTCAGATCGGCCAGCGACGTGATGGAGTTATCGTCGGCGCGGGTGACGATCACGCCCTCGGCGGTCGAATACGGTTCGGAGAGATCGTATTTGGCCTCCCGCTCCGGCGTGATGGTCACCTCGTTGGCGACGATGTCGAAGCGGTCGGCTTCCAGGGCGGCGAAGATGGAGTCCCACGACGTCTCGACGAACTCGACGCGCACCCCCAGCTTGTCGCCGACGGCGCGCGCGACGTCCACGTCGTAACCGGCGAGCTGGCCGCCCTGTGCGGGATCGTGGAACGAGTAGGGCGGGTAGATGCCCTCGGTGCCGACCCGCAGGACCCCCTCGGCGGCGATCGGTTCGTCGCTCTGGTTCTCCGAGGACCCGCACGCCGACAGCACCAGCGCGGCGAGCAGGAGCACCGGAAGGAGGGCTCTTCGTAGGGAGTGCACCGGCGGACGCTAGCAAGCCGGCGGCACCATAAGAAGAGTTCTGCTCACGTCGTCATCGATCAGTGCGGCACGAGATCGAAGCGGATCGTGCCGTCGATGGGGATGACTGTCACAGGATCGCGGCCTTTTTTCCAGTAAGCGGAAACGATCGCGTAATCGCGGCTCGTGCGGAACAGCAGTCGGAGTCCTGAGTACTGGTAGCGGTAGCGGCCTTCTGAGGCCAGTTCGTCGAACTGAATTTCCGGGCCGGTGATCGTCAAGCGCTTCTCGCTCAGGAGTATGAAGTCGGTGCTTGTCGGCGAGCGCAGGGTGTCTGCCTTTTCATTCGCCGCTCGTTCTCCGTCGTGCGCCGCGTAGAGGCTCGTCAGCCACAACACTCCGGCGAGCACGAACGCACCCAGCGTCAGGGACCACAGGCGGTCAGTAATGCTCGGGGCAGAGTCGCCCTGCCTGAACAGGCGGCGGGCCACCAGCACCGCAGCCGTCAGCACCAGAATCGCTACAGGCAGGGGATATCCCCGTGAGTAATGCGCCGTGGAGAGCCATGAGATTCCGTTAAGTACGACGGCCGCGGCCGCGGCAATCACAAACGTCGTGCCTATTGCCGTGGCGCGGTACCACTCGGGACGATCGCGGATGCGGTCGATCGCTGCGTCAACATGGCGTGCTCCGGTGAGTAGGACGAGCACCGTCAATGCGCACAGGACCACAGGCGGGATCGCCGTACTGAGGCTGCTGACAACGTAGTCGGTCGTGGACAAGCCGAGTGTGCCGGCATCAATGCCGAACCAACCGCACAGCGCGGCTGTACGCACCCGGCCGAAGTAGTAGAGGAGTGCGGCAATGAGCGCGGCCTGAGAAGCGACCATCGAGAACACCGTCACAACGGCGGGCGTAAGTACAACGCCCGGAACAGCTGGGTTGCGCCGAGGAGGCGCTTCAGGGTTCATCGGCCGGAGTGGGAGTCGGAACCGTGACCGTTGGATTGCTTGTAGTAGGCGCCGACGTCGTCTCCGATGTTTGAGTCAGCGTCGGAAGAATCGTCGCAGTCGTGGTGGTAGTTACCGTTGAGACCGACGCAGTCGGAGGACGCGGTTCGCCCGTTCGAGACCATGTGGTGGTCGAGGTTGACGCGCCCGTCGTCGTCGTTGTCGGCGGTGGCGGCGGATCTTCTTGCGAGCACGCCACCGCGGCCACCGACAACACCGCTCCGACGACCACCACCGCCGCCTGCGTGTAGTGCACATGTGCTGACATGGCCGGACTCCCCACTGACGCCGCCTGATCGGGACGTCTTGACGCTATGGTCGGGTCGGCGGTGTGGCGCGAGTAGTCAGCTACCCGAATGCTGCCGCCACGGGGGAGGACGATGGGCGCGACTCGACGCGGCGCCCAGCAATTCCCGTGCATAATCACTGATATCGGTGATCGATCACCATCGGCACAGACAGCGGCGAGAAGAAGCGGGAGGAAATGGCCTACGCAGGCATCGACCCTCCGGTCGCCAGCGAACCCGGGCGCGAGCCTCCTGAGCTCACCATCCTGTGCGCCGACCACGCTCCGCACACCATCCGCGCCAGCGCGGGCGCCATCACCGTCGGCCGCGATCTGCCCGCCCACATCCGCATCGTCGACCAGCGGGTGTCACGCACGCACCTCCTCATCGAGCCCGCCGGCGGAGCCTGGACAGTCACCGACGCCCACAGCACCAACGGCACCTTCCTCGACGGCGAACGGATCGACGGCCGGGTCGCCGTGACCGACGGCCTCACAGTGCGGATCGGCCATCCCGACGGCATCGCCGTCACGTTCACACTCGCGGAGTCCGGCGGAGCCGGGCACAAACCGCCGACGTCGCCGCAGAACCGGCACGGCGAGCGGGAGAACGACACCGACGAGATCGATCCGCGCACCGCCGTCGCGGGCGCAGCGGTCAGGGCCCGGCGCGAAGAACTCGGCTTCTCCCGTCAGGACCTCGAGGACGACGGTGTGATCGCCAGGACCGACCTCGCCGAGTTCGAACGCGGCGCCGTGTGGCCCGCCGAGGGTGCGCGGGCCAGGATCGAGAAGGCGCTGAAGTGGCCGGTGGGCACCCTCGACCGGGTCCACTCGGGGGGAACCGTTCCGGACGAACCCGACGAGACAACCGAATTCATCACCGAGAGTGTGCGAATCGCGGTGCTCGTCGACTCCTACGAGCTGACGCTGAGTGCGATCAAGGCCAGGGCGGCGGCTCTGTCGCTCGTCTCGTCGGCGACGTTCGACGACGACGCGGCACTGCTGGCTGACCTGCGCAGGCTCGAGGCGTCCGTCGGCGCCACCATCCGCGGCACCAAGGAGACGTCGGCGCTGGTGCTGGTCCTCAGCGCCGTGCGGCGCACCTACAACGAGCTGGTCTCGCGCGCCGCAGGTGCGCCCGAGGCGCCGCTGAGCGTGCGGCTGTACGCCGCCCGCCGCGAGGCCGAGCTCACTCCGGAGGAGACGGCCACCGCCGCGGGGGTGGACGCGCAGGTGGTGACCGACGCCGAGGCCGACCGCGAGATCAGCGCCGTCGCCGTCGCCGCGCTGGAGGCGTTCCTCGCCGAGCTGACCGGCCGCTGAGCGGATCCGCTACCCGGGCAGGTAGATCCACGGCTCGCGGGGCAGCGCCGCCGGATCGAACCGGCTCGCCAGCTCGCTGAGTGTGGCTGCCGGCCGGCCGAGGGAGTCGGCGATCTGGGCGACCGCCCGATCGACACCGATCTCGGAGAGGGTGACCGCGCCGTCGCGTTTCGCCAGCCTGGCGCCGTCGGCGTTGAGGACGAGCGGCACGTGGGCGTACGTGGGTTCGGGATGGCCGAGGAGCCGGGCGAGGTAAGCCTGCCGGGGCGAGGACGCCAGCAGGTCGTCGCCGCGGACGATCTGGTCGACGTCCTGGGCGGCGTCGTCGACGACCACCGCGAGGTTGTAGGCGGGCACGCCGTCGCCGCGCCGGACCACGAAGTCGTCGACGACGCCGGTGTATTCGCCGTGCAGCAGGTCGGTGACGGTGTAGGTGTGCACGTCGGTGCGCAGCCGCAGCGCGGGCGGCCGGCCGGTCTCTTCGCGGCGGCGGCTGCGTTGCGCGGCTGTCAACTCCCGGCAGGTGCCCGGATAGGCGCCCTCCGGCGCGTGAGGTGCCCTTGGGGCCTGCGCGATGTCTCTTCTGCTGCAATAGCATTCGTAGATGCGGTCGGCGTCGGTCAGCCGGTCGACCACGGCGTCGTATCGGTCGCGGTGCTCCGACTGCCACTCCGCGGGGCCGTCCCAGGTGAGCCCGATCGCCGCGAGGTCGGCGAGTTGCCGCTGCGCCACGTCGGATCGGGTGCGGTCGTCGAGGTCCTCCACCCGCATCAGGAAGCGCCTGCCGGTGGAGCGGGCGAACAGCCAAGCGAGCACTGCGGTGCGCAGGTTGCCGATGTGCAGATCGGCCGACGGGCTCGGCGCGAACCGGCCCGCGGGGGTGCGGGTCACGACCGCAATCTAGCCGGAACCGGCGTGTCGGTGGGCGCCGGTATGATCGCACACATGTTCGAGGAGTTGTCGGCGGTGCCGTTCGGGGCTGACGAAGCCCGGCTGCATGCCCGGTTGGCGGAGTTGGAGACGGCCAAGGCTGCCTGCGCCGCCGGGCAGGCCCGGGTCGCCGCTGAACTCGATGCGATGCGCCGCGCGCGCGAAGCCGCCCAGGGGGTGCCGGCGTCGAAGCGGGGTCGGGGGTTGGCCGGGGAGATCGCGTTGGCCCGACGGGCGTCGCCGAATCAGGGTGGGCGGCATCTGGGTTTCGCCCGGGCGTTGGTCAATGAGATGCCGTGCACGTTGGCGGCGTTGGAGTGTGGGGTGCTCACCGAGTGGCGGGCGACGCTGATCGTGCGGGAGTCGGCGTGCCTGTCGGTCGAGCACCGCAAGCAGTTGGACGCCGAGATGTGCGGCGAGATGGCTGCATTGGAGGGCCTGGGAGACGGCCGGATCGAGGCCGAGGCGAAGAAGATCGCCTACCGGTTGGATGCGCAGGCGGTGGTCGACCGCGCCGCGAAGGCGGTCACCGAGCGGACCGTGACGGTTCGGCCCGCCCCCGATGTGATGGCGTACGTGAGTGCGCTGCTGCCGATGGCCCAGGGGGTTGCGGTGTACGCCGCGCTCAAGAATGCGGCCGACACCACCTTCGATGACCGCAGCCGCGGGCAGGTGATGGCTGACACCCTCTATGAGCGGGTGACCGGTCGCAGCGCAGCGACACCGGTGCCGGTGACCGTGGATCTGGTGATGTCGGATCGGGCGCTGCTGGGTGGGGATGGCGAGCCGGCGCATCTGCAGGGGTATGGGCCGGTCCCGGCGCAGATCGCGCGGCAGATGGTGGCTGATGCCGCGGGTGCGGGTGTGGCGGCGTTGCGCCGGCTCTATGCGCGGCCGGCGTCGGGGGCGTTGGTGGCGATGGAGTCGCGGTCGCGGTGTTTCCCGAAAGCCCTGGCGAGGTTCATCGATCTGCGTGATCAGCGGTGCCGCACCCCGTATTGCGATGCCCCGATCCGCCACCACGACCACGCCCACCCGCATCACCGGGGTGGGGCGACGAGCGCGGTCAACGCCCTGGGGGACTGTGCGCGGTGCAACTACGACAAGGAGGCCCCGGGCTGGCAGGTCAGCACCGGCGAGGTCGACGGCGTGCACACCGCCGATTTCGTCACCCCCAGCGGGGGCCGCTACCGCTCCACCGCACCCTCGGCGCCGGGGAAACTCGACATCCTGGTCAAGCACCCGCACCAGCGGATCACCTGCGGCGCGGCGCTACTGAAGAACCGACTGCACCCAGACCCGGGACGATATCGCCCACGTCGAACGTGACCGGCCGCTCCAGCTGGTCATAGGTACACGATCGCGGCTCCCGGTCCGGGCGCCAGCGGTTGAACTGCGCGGTGTGCCGAAAACGCCGGCCCTCCATGTGGTCGTAGCGGACTTCGACCACGCGCTCGGGGCGCAGCGGCACGAACGACAGATCCTTGCCCGAGTTCCAGCGTGAGCCGGCGTTGCGCTGTGGGCCGGCCTCCATGTGGGCGGCCCAGTTCCACGGATGGCCGTCGAAACTCGTTACCAGGGACTGCATTTCGGTGAACAGTGTCCTTCGGGTGGCCATGGGGAAGGCGCCGATGACGCCGACGGACGCGAGGACACCGGCGTCGTCGTAGAGCCCGAGCATCAGGGACCCGATCGCGTCGTCGCCCGACTTGTGCAGCCGGTATCCCGCCACCACACAGTCCGCGGTGCGCTGATGCTTGATCTTGAACATCACCCGCTTGTCGGGCTGATACGTCCCGTCCGGCGGTTTGGCGATCACCCCGTCCAGGCCGGCGCCCTCGAAGTCGTCGAACCACCGCTGCGCCGTCGAGAGGTCGGTGGTGACCGGCGTGACGTGGATCGACGGGCCCGATCCGGCGAGGGCGTCGACGAGCGCGGCACGGCGCTCACGGAACGGCCGCCCGGTGTAGTCGGTGTCGCCGAGCGCGAGCAGGTCGAAGGCGATGAACGACGCCGGCGTGGTGTCGGCGAGCATCCGCACCCGCGACGCGGCGGGGTGCACGCGCAGCTGCAGCGCCTCGAAGTCGAGGCCCGCGCCGGTGGCGATGACGATCTCACCGTCGATCACGCACCGCTGCGGCAGTTCGGCCGTGGCCGCCGCGACGAGTTCGGGGAAGTACCGCGTCATCGGCCGTTCGTTGCGGCTGCCGAACTCGACGGCGTCGCCGTCGCGGAAACAGATCGACCGGAAGCCGTCCCACTTGGGCTCGTACATCGCATCGGGCGGGATCGCCGGCACCGACTTCGCGAGCATCGGCCGCACCGGCGGCAGGACGGGCAGCTGCATCCGACCATTCTCGCCGTCGCCGAGTCGCGGTCGCACAACATTTACGAGACGCTTGATTTCCGGAACTCACCGGTTCAGTATTACGGGATGCCGGGAACCGCGACGATGAGCCCGCCGACCGAGCGCAGAGCACGTCGAGGGCGCCCCCGAGACGACCGATTGGACGCGCTGATCGTGGACGCGACCGTCGCCGAGGTCGCGGCCAAGGGCTGGGGCGGCGCGACCATCGAGGGAATCGCCACCCGCGCGGGCGTCGGCCGCGGCTCGATCTACCGCCGCTGGCGCAGCAAGAACGAGCTCGTCCAATTCGTCGCGGTGTCCATCACGGCGCCATCGGATTCGGTGGACACCGGATCCTTCGTCGACGACCTGTTCGCCGCCATGCTGCCGATCGCCGACATGCTCACCCAGCCCGAACTCGCCGCGCTGCTGCCTGCGCTGCTCGCGGAAGCCACCAACGACGAGTCGATCCGATCGATCGTGCGCACCTTCGCCGGCCGATGCCGCCAGCCGGTGCTCGACGCGGTCGAGCGGGCACGCCGGCGCGGCGACGTACCGGATGCGACCGACGCCGACGCACTCGTCGACATGCTCGCCGGCGGCCTCGTGTACCGGCGCCTCCTGCTCGGGGAGGCGGCCGACGAAGCGGCGGTCCGCGCACTCATCCGGCAGGTCGTGTCATGACCGAGATCACCGAGATCGACCTCACCGACCCGCAGCTGTACACGGCGGGCTTCCCGCACGACGTCTTCACCGAACTGCGCCGACGCGGCCCGGTGCACCGCCACCTCGCCGTCGAGGGCCGCCCCGCGATCCCGTCGATCCCGTTCTGGTCGATCGTCACCCACCACGAGATCCAGCAGGTCAACCGCGACTGGAAGACCTTCGAGGCCGCCGGCGGCCCGATGATGGCGGCCGACCCGCTGCTGTCCGCGGGCCGGACCCTGGTGTCGATGGATCCGCCCGACCAGGCCGAGATGCGCCGGATCATCACCTCGGAGTTCACCCCGCGCATGATCGGCAGGCTCGAGCAGCGCATCGCCACCCGGACCGCGGACATCCTCGCCGCAGCGGCGGGCGGCACCTGCGACTTCGTCCGCGACATCGCCTACCAAGTGCCGATGCACCTCATCGCCGACATTGTGGGCATCCCCGAGACCGACCGGCCGTGGGTGTTCGAGCGGGTCGACCACCTGCTCAAGTCGGGCAACCCCTACAACGGCTACACCGACGAGGAACGGCTCGGATTCCAGGTCGAGCTCTTCGAGTACGCGCAGCGGCTCACCGCCGACAAGCGGGCCAACCCGACCGATGACGTCTGGACAAAGCTGGCCGGACAGCTCGACGGTTTCGAACTCGAGATGTTCTTCCTCATCCTGGCCATCGCCGGCAGCGAGACCACCCGCAACGCGCTGGCGCAGGGGCTCATGGAGCTGCTCGACGATCCCGCGCAGCTCGCCGAGCTGCGGGCGAACCCCGACCTCTGCGCCACCGCCGCCGACGAAGCCATCCGCTGGTCCAGCCCGGTGATCTTCTTCGGGCGCACCGCCACCGTGGACGTGACCGTCGGTGGCCAGGACGTGCGGGCGGGCGACCGCGTGCTGCTCTGGTACCCGTCGGGCAACCGGGACGAGTCCGTCTTCGACGACCCCTTCCGGTTCGACGTGCACCGCTTCCCCAACCCGCACGTGTCCTTCGGCGGGGGCGGTGTGCACTACTGCCTCGGCGCCAACCTCGCCCGCAAGGAGGTGCAGGTGGTGTTCGCGGCCATCGCGGCCGGCTATGACGTCGAGCTCGCCGGTCCTGGGGTGTGGTCCGGCGGCGGCCCGGTCCACAACGTGGGTATCGGCATCGACTCGCTGCCGATCCGGATCACCCCACGCCGCTGATCCCGCCCCGTCGTGTCGATGACATTGCCCGGCGCATGCGGTCTGCACGACTATGGGAACCGTGCAGCTACCCGTTCAGCCCCCCATCGAGCCGATGCTGGCCAAGGCGCAGGCCAAGGTGCCGGCCGACGCGGGCGTGTGGTCCTACGAGCCGAAGTGGGACGGCTTCCGCGCCGTCGTGTTCCGCGACGGTGACGAGATCCTCCTGCAGTCGCGCACGGGCAAGGACCTCGGCCGGTACTTCCCCGAATTGGCGGTGGCGCTGCGCGACGAAGTAGCCGAGCGGTGCGTGCTCGACGGCGAGATCGTGGTGCCCCGCGAGATCGCAGGCCGGATCCGGCTGGATTGGGAATCGCTGTCGCAGCGCATCCATCCGGCGGCGTCACGGGTGAAGCTGCTGGCCGAGCAGACCCCGGCGCACTTCATCGGATTCGACGCCCTCGCCGTCGGCGACACACTGCTCACCAAGGAGCCCTTCCGCGTTCGCAGACAGGCGCTGGCCGACGCGGTGCACGAGAAGCAGTGGTGCCACGTCACCCGCACCACCGAGGACCCGCAGACCGGCGAGCAGTGGCTCGACACCTTCGAGGGCGCCGGACTCGACGGCGTGATCGCCAAACGGCTCGACGGTCAGTACCTGCCCGGCAAGCGGGAGATGGTCAAGGTCAAACACGCCCGTGACGCAGACTGTGTCGCAATGGGATACCGCATCCACAAGAGTGGCGAAGGCGTCGGATCGGTGCTGCTGGGCCTGTACCGTGACGACGGCGAACTGCAGATGGTCGGCGGCGCAGCGTCGTTCAGCACCAAGGACCGCATCCGGATGCTGGCCGAGCTGGAACCACTGCGGGAAGGCGACGACGTGCGCGAGGGCGATCCGAGCCGGTGGAACTCCGCCGCCGACAAGCGCTGGATCCCGGTCCGGCCGGAGCGGGTGTGCGAGGTGCACTACGACCAGATGGAAGGCAACGGCGAGGCCGGCCAACGCTTCCGGCACGCGGTGAAGTTCGTCCGCTGGCGGCCCGACCGCGACCCGCGCAGCTGCACCTTCGACCAGCTCGACGCGCCGCTCACCTACGACCTCTACGACGTACTGGAGTCCTGATGCCCACTCCCGCAGAGGAAGTCGACGTCGACGGCGTCAAGGTCCGGCTGACCAACCGCGACAAGCCGTACTTCCCGAAGCTCGGATCTAAGGGCACCAAGGGCACGCTGTTCGACTATTACCGTGCGGTCGCCGGTCCGATGGTCGCCGTCCTGCGGGACCGGCCGACCCATCTGCAGAGATTTCCCGACGGCATCGACGGCGAGGAGATCTACCAGAAGCGGGTGCCGCAGAAGCATCCCGACTATCTCGAGACGTGCACCGTCACCTTCCCGTCGGGCCGCACGGCAGACGCGCTGAAGGTCACCCACCCGTCGGCCATCGCCTGGGCCGCGCAGATGGGCACCGTCACCCTGCACCCGTGGCAGGTGCGCTGCCCGGACACCGAGCACCCCGACGAACTGCGCATCGACCTCGACCCACAGCCGGGCACCGGCTTCAAGGAGGCCGGCGCGATCGCCGTCGGCGTCCTGAAACCGCTGCTCGACGAACTCGGCCTCACCGCCTACCCCAAGACGTCCGGCGGCCGCGGCGTGCACATCTTCCTGCGCATCGAGAACAACTGGGACTTCGTCGCCGTCCGCCGCGCAGGCATCGCGCTGGCGCGCGAGGTGGAACGACGCGCACCCGACGACGTCACCACGTCCTGGTGGAAGGAGGACCGCGGCGAGCGGGTGTTCATCGACTACAACCAGAACGCGCGCGACCGGACGTTCGCCTCGGCGTACTCGGCGCGCAAGACCCCCATCGCCACCGTCTCGACGCCGTTGACCTGGGACGAACTGGCCGACGCCGATCCCGACGACTACACGATCGCCACGGTGCCCGACTTCGTGGCGGGCAGGCCCGACCCGTGGGCGGGCATCGACGACACGGCGCACTCACTGCAGAAGCTCCTCGACATGGTGGCCGCCGACGAGGACCGCGGCCTCGGTGACCTGCCCTACCCGCCGAGCTACCCGAAGATGCCGGGCGAACCGCCACGGGTGCAGCCGAGCAAGAAGGTCGCCGCGAACTGGGACGAGCACGGCAACCGGGTGACCGAGTGACGGCCCGCCGATGGGAATGAGCGCCTGGGCCGACACCATCCGCAGGGGCGCGGCGGGCGCCGCGCTGGTCGCCATCGTGGTGGGCGGCGTCGGGGTCGGAACCTACCTCCTGTTCGCCTCCGACGACCTGGCCGACGCCCCCGCCGCGCCGCGGACCACGATGGCATCGGTCGCCCCGCCGGTGCCCGCGGCCAATGAGTTCACCGTCGGCGTCACGGTGACCGGGCGGAATTGCGCGCGGCCCGACGAGTGCGTCTACACCTACACGATCGAGCCGAAGTACGTCGGCGTGCGACCGCTGCCCGAGCAGGAGCTGCAGGTGCACTACCGGGTGAGCGGTGGGCGCGAACCCCAGGACGGCACCTTCACCGTGCAGGGCCGCGAGGCGCGGTACATGAAGGACGTCACGGTGGCCGGACCGGCCGGGGCGACGCTGACGGCCGCCGTCCTCGAGGTGGTGAAGAGCCCGGTGTACGGACCCACCGTCGGCTCTCAGCCGACATCAGGGGTGAGGTAGCGCACTACCCTGTTCGCTTCCGCCCGGTGCGCACAGGCTCACATCGTGGACAAACTGGACAGGTTGCGCACGGTCATCGGGCAGCTGGCCCCCGATGACACACCGGAGACGTTCCATGAGGGCGTCACGCCGAATCTCGCCGGCACACTGAGCGATCCGAGGGGCGCGGACGCCGTCGACCGGCTGGCGCACCGCCAGGATCTGGGGCCCGACGGCGAGTTCGCCCTCGAGGCGATCGTGCTGCCCGAACTACGGCCGGCCATCGACGTCGTCGACGGGGACTTCACCATCGAGGACCCGCTCTGGCAGCACCTCGACACCGATCCTGCGCTGCACGCGGCGATCAGGTCGACCCTGTCGTCGATCGGGCGGGTCGACCTGCCCGGCCACCCGTCGCTGCCCTACGGCGGCACCGCCTTCGTCGCGGGCGAAGGCCTACTGATGACGAATCGCCATGTGGCCGAGCTGTTCACGTCCGGCCTCGGAATCCGCGACCTGCGCTTCCTGCCCGGCATGAGCCCGGACGTCGACTTCGCTCACGAGGCGGGCAGCGACGCCTCGATCGTCCTCGACATCCTCGGCGTCGCGATGATCCACCCCTACTGGGACATGGCGCTGCTGCGGGTCGACGGGCTGGCCGCGCGGCATCCGGTGCTGCAGCTGTCACTCGACGACCCGGCCGACCTCGTCGACCGGGAGATCGCCTGCGTCGGCTATCCGGCGTTCGACCCGCGCAACGACGCAGCGGTGCAGCACAAGGTGTTCCGCGGTGTCTACAACGTCAAGCGACTGCAGCCGGGGAAGATCAGGGGCCGCGCGCCGACCACCAGCTTCGGCAAGCGTGTCGACGTCGGCACCCACGACAGCTCGACGCTCGGCGGCAACTCCGGTTCGGCGGTCATCGACGTGCGCACCGGACACGTGCTGGCACTGCATTTCGCCGGCGTCTACCTCAAGGAGAACTACGCGGTGCCGGCCTGCGACCTCGCCGATGACCGGCGGGTGGTGGACAGCGGGGTGTCCTTCGCAGGCCGGCCCGCGCCGTCGGCCGGTGAGTGGGACACCTGGTGGCAGCAGACCGGCGCCGAGGCGCCCGCACCGGCGCCGACCGCCGTGCCCGAACAGTTGACCGTCCGCTACGACATCCCCATCGAGGTCACGGTGCGGATCGCCGGCGCGCCGGTGGCCGTGTCCGCACCAGTGCCCGCCGACCCGGTCGCCACCGAGGCGATGGTGGCACCACACCACGACACCGACTACAGCAACCGGACCGGTTACGACAGTGCGTTTCTCGACGGTCTCGAGCTGCCGCCGCCCGCAGCCACCGACCCCACGACGGTCGTCACCATGCAGGACGGCACGCCCTACATTCCCTACCACCACTTCTCGATCGTGATGGACAAGCGCCGCAGGCTGGCCGCATTCACCGCGTGCAACGCCGACTTCTCGCCTGCCGCCAAGGAACCCGAGCCGGGGGACTACTCCCGCAAGGGGCTCTCGGGGCTGGGCCGCAACGACATCGAGTTGTGGTTCGTCGACCCGCGGGTGCCGGCCGAATTCCAGCTCACGGACCGGTTCTTCACCAAGGACCGCGGTGCCTTCGACCGCGGGCACGTGGTGCGGCGCGAGGACGCCGCATGGGGGTCGAGCTACCAGGGGGTGCGCGACGCCAACGGCGACACCTTCCACATCACCAACTGCACACCGCAGGTCGCGGGGTTCAACCAGGCCAGGGCGAAGAACTGGGGCGCACTGGAGAACCTGATCGCCAAGCAGGCGGGCGCCGGCCGGGTATCGGTGTTCGCCGGTCCGGTGCTCGCCGCCGACGACCCGGTCTTCCTCGGGGAAGGCCCGAACGGTCCGGTGCGCGTGCAGATCCCGGTGCGGTACTGGAAGGTGGTCGCCGCGGCCACCGACGGGAAGCTGACCGCGTACGCCTTCCTCCTCGAGCAGGACCTGTCGGATGTGCCACTCGAACTGGCGATCCCGGACGTGTGGCGCGAGCTGATGGTCCCGGTGAAGAGCCTCGAGCGCGAACTCGGCGGCGTCAGCTTCCCGGCCCAGCTCAAGAAGGCCGACCAGTCGGGCACCGCCCGCGGTGCTGCGCTGCGGGCGGCGACCGGAATCGAGCTGGCCGGGCCGGGCTGAGACCGGTCAGGCCGTCGGCACCACCCCGCGCGGCAGATTCAGCGGCAGGTCGTTGTAGGTGGCGATGCCCGGCGCCGCGGACACGACGGCCGCGATCGCGTGGATCGGCGGCATCGCGGTCATGATGTGGCCGAGCACGAAGAAGTCCTCGATCGACTTCGCGTTCTCGATCATGTCCTGCGGCGGCATGAATCCCACCTGCATGTTGACCGTGGGCCTGCCCTCGATGGTGATCTTCCAGCCGTCCGCATCGAGCTGCCAGTCAGGCTCGAGGGTCTGACCCTTTTTCCACCGGACGTTGATGTCCACGACGGTCCTGCCGCCGGCGATGCCCTGCCAGCTGGCGGCGACACCCGCCACGTGACCGGCCGGGATGGTCCATGATGCCATCACCAGATCCTCAGTGGTCTGGGCATATTCGGGCACGCACGTGATCTCGTCCAGCTCGACGCCGATCGCGTCGGCGACCAGTTGCACCGCCTCGGCGAACACCGCCGTGCCGGCGGCGGCCATCGGCTGCAGGTTCGGATCGTCGATCGCGGTGCCGAAGCCGGTGGGGCGCTCTGTGTCCGGGGAGTCGTAGAGCGTGGTGTCGGCGGACTCGGCGATGATGATCTTGTCGACCCGGTCGCAGGCGGTGGCCGCCACGATCGCGAGCAGTTCGGCGAAGCCGGGGCTGACGCCGGAACCGAACAGCGTCGAACCGCCCTTCTGGCAGGCTGCTTCGAGCTTGTCGCGGCCGTCGCCGAGATTGCGTCCGGTGATGAACGACGCGGAGGCCACCACGTTGACACCGGCCTCGAGGATGCCTGCGAGCTCGTCGACGTCGATCCACATCGGGTTGTACACCACGACGTCGGGCTTGAGCGCGAGCAGTTCCCCGACGTCGTTGGTTGCGGTGACGCCGAGCGGTTCGATCCCGCAGAGCTCGCCGACGTCGCGGCCCGCCTTGTCGGCCGACCAGGCGTAGCAGCCGACGAGTTCGAGGTGCGGGTTGCGTGCGATCGCGGCGACCGAGCTTTTCCCGACGTTTCCAGTCGTCCACTGGACGACGCGATAGGTGTTGGGCACTCGCTCAGATTAGGGCGCACAGCCGCGTTCTGCGGCGTTTTTTACCGACCGGCGAAAAATACTACGTAGGCTGCCGGTGTGAGCAGCGACGTCGACCCGGCGGACGCGCCCCGGCCGCGGGGCCGCCCGGCCCGCCTCGACCGCGAGCAGATCGTCGCGGCCGCGCGGGCGGCGGGCCGCGGGCTGACCATGCAGGGGGTGGCCGACGCGCTCGGCGTGAGCCGCAAGGCGCTGCACTACTACGTCGGCGACCGGCAGGGCCTGCTGACCCTGGTGGTGCTCGACCGGTTCGAGTCGGAGCTGCGCCGTGTGGAGCTGCCCGAGGACGGCGACTGGCGCGTGGTGCTGCGGTCGTATGCGTTCGCGTTCCGGGACGGCTTGATTCAGGTCGGCGTCCAGATGAGCAGCGCGGTCGACCATTCGCCGTTCTACGGCGTCGGTGCCACCGCCGTGCTCGCGCTGGCCGAACGTGTGCTCGACGCGATGCTGACCGCCGGGTTCGGCGTCGACGACGCGCGCCGGGGCGTCACCGCCGTGGCCAACATCGCCCAGGCGGCCGCGCAGGAGGCCACCCAGACGTCGGTGCACGACCGGCATGAGGCGCAGACCCGCGCGGCGCTGCTACGCGCAGCGGACACGGACTACCCGGCACTGCGCAGGGTGCTGGCCTCGGCGTCGGCATCCGACGACGGCCAGTTCGGGTTCGAACTCGACCTGGCGATCGCCGGACTCGAGCGGCTGCTGGGAGGGGTCAGCCCGCGGTGAGGGCCGCCTTGCCGGTGCGTTCCTGACCGCCGGCGTCGATCCAGGTCAGATCGACCACGTCGCCCGGGTAGTGCCGGTCGAGGACGAAGGTCAGCTCGGTCGCGGTGCCGATCGGGGTGCCGTCGATCGTGGTGAGCACGTCACCGTCGAGCAAGCCGGCCTGTTCGGCCGGGCCGCCGCGCAGCACCTCCTGGATGATCACGCCGGGGCCGCTGCGCGGGGCGGTGCGCACACCGACGCCCAGCAGTGACGGCGGGCCGATGTGGATGTCCTCGGCGGGCGCCAGGGTGCGGATCCGGTTGGCGATGCCGAGCGCGTCGTTGATCGGGATCGCGAACCCCTTTCCGCCGGGTCCGAGCTGATAGTTCACCGACGCTGCGGTGGTGATGCCCACGACCTGCCCCGCGCCGTTGACCACCGGCCCACCGGAGTCGCCGGCACGCACCGGCGCCGCGAACTCGATCAGCCCGTTCAGCTCGTCCGAGCTGCCGGTCAGTGCGTCCTCGGCCTCGACCGTGCGGCCGAATGCGGTGACCGTTCCGACCTCGCGGGTCAGGGGTGCGTCGCTGCCGTCGGCGTTGCCGAGCGCCACCACCGGTTCGCCCGGCACCAGGGCCGACGAGTCGCCGATCGGCGCCGCGGGTAGCCCGCCTGCGCCGAGGAGCTGAAGGACGGCGATGTCCTGGCCGCGGTTGTACCCGACCAGCTGGGCCGGGTAGGAACGGCCCGCCACGTCGGCACTGATCCGGTCGGCACCCTGGACCACGTGGTAGTTGGTCAGCACCTGACCGCCCGGGTCGAGGATGATGCCCGTCCCGGTTCCGAAGACGTTCTGGTAGTCGATCTCCGTGTTCAGCCGCACCACGGCGGGCTCCACCTGTGCCGACGCCGCCACCGGATCGGCAGGGGCGGCCATCGACGTACCGGCGAACGCCGGTGCGACCAGCGCCAGGACGGCGGCCAGCACGGTCAGGATCGTCAGCGGTCGTCGACGCAGCGGGGGAACGGCCATGTGGTCCATAGTGGCGGTCAAATACCCAGGCTGTCGAAGAACCAACCTCGCCCACGGCGCGGACACGGGGTCGTCAGACTTCGGTCAGTCCTCGACCGCGACGCCGCCGCGCAGCCGACGCCGACGGGTTCCCGACGGCCGCCGGTTGCGCAACCGGCCGCCGGCACCGGCGTCCTGGTCGCCGGCCGGCTGGTCGGATGCCTGGTCAGCGGCGCCTTCGAGGGTTTTCTCCTCGGCGTCGGACTCCGCGAGTTCCTCGGCTGTGACCTCGGCCGGCTGGTCGGCCGCGGGTTCCTCGGCCGTCTCGTCGGCGACGGTGTCGTCGGCGTCCACGGTGTCTTCTGTGTCCTCGGTCTCAACGGCCTCGGCGTCAGTGTCCTCGGCGTCAGTGTCCTCGGCGTCGGCCTTCTTGCGGCCGCGCCTGTTGACCGAGGTCTTCTTCGGCTTCAGCGGTTTCGGCGGCGGCGGGGGCAGCTCGGCGACGAAGGCCAGGTGGAAGGTGAGGACGCCGAGCACGGCGATGGCGGCGGCCGCGCCGTAGATCCCGAACAGCCACGTCCCGGCGGAGTCGAGGTCCAGCCAGATCTCGCTGACGGCCGCGCCGATGATGAGCAGGCCGGCCAGCAGGTGCAGCACGGTCGACCAGGTGCGCAGGCTCAGCGCCAGCTGCGGCGTCTGGAACTCCGGGCGGCGGGTGCGCTGCAGGGTGAACACCACCGGGAGCGCGGCGAGGCCGATGAGCGCGCCCGCCACGATGCGCACCACAGTGCCCAGCGTGTGGGACGTCTCGCCCATCAGCTCGTACCAGCGGGGAAGAACGAAGAAGAAGTAGAGGATCGCAGCGATCACTGAGAACGATGCATGCCACGTCACCGCGACCGAGCGCCGCATACTCCTCCTCGAGTTCTCTGGTCACGGGGTGTGACCGGTTCGTTTGTGCCGGTCACACCCCGGGACCGAGTGCGGAGGATAGGGGATTTGAACCCCTGAGGGCTGTTAACCCAACCCGCGTTCCAGGCGAGCGCCATAGGCCACTAGGCGAATCCTCCGCGGGCCATGGTAGCCGACCGGGCTGGTGCTCCGGTTCCGGCGCGGGTATTACACTCAGGTCGGACCCCGCGCGGCGTCCATCCTGTGAACTCCCCCAGGGCCGGAAGGCAGCAAGGGTCAACGGGCTCTGGCGGGTGCGCGGGGTCCCCTTGGTTCTCGATCATGTCGGTGAAAGGCTCGCGGTGTCGTTCCAGTCCCTCGGCCGCGACGAACTGGCCGCCCAGCACGACCTGCAGCAGCGCAATTACGCCGAGCTGCAGGCCAAGAAGCTGCAACTGGACCTCACCCGCGGCAAGCCGTCTCCGGCCCAGCTCGACCTGTCCAACGAGTTGTTGAGCCTGCCCGCCGGGGACTACCGCGACGGGGACGGCACCGACACCCGCAACTACGGCGGCCTGCACGGGTTGCCCGAGCTGCGCGCCATCTTCGGCGAACTGCTGGGCATCCCGGTGCCGAACCTGATCGCAGGCAACAACGCCAGCCTGGAGTTCATGCACGACGCGGTGGTGTTCTCGCTGCTGCACGGCACCGTCGACTCGCCGCGTCCCTGGAAGGACGAGCCGCAGGTCAAATTCCTGTGCCCCGCGCCGGGCTACGACCGGCACTTCGCGATCACCGAGAGCCTCGGCATCGAGATGATCACCGTGCCGATGCGTGAGGACGGCCCCGACGTCGACCTCATCGAGGAGCTCGTCGCCGCCGACCCGGCGATCAAGGGCATGTGGTGCGTGCCGGTGTTCGCCAACCCCACCGGTGTCACATACTCCTGGGAGACCGTCCGTCGGCTCGTTCAGATGCGCACGGCGGCAAGCGATTTCCGGTTGTTCTGGGACAACGCCTACGCGGTGCACACGCTCACCCGCGACTTCCTGCGGCAGGTCGACGTGCTGGGGCTGGCCGCCGCGGCGGGCAACCAGAACCGGCCGCTGGTGTTCGCCTCGACGTCGAAGATCACCTTCGCCGGCGCCGGGGTCAGCTTCTTCGGCGGCTCGCTGGGCAACATCGCCTGGTACCTGCAGTACGCGGGCAAGAAGTCGATCGGTCCCGACAAGGTCAACCAGCTGCGGCACCTGCGGTTCTTCGGCGACGCCGACGGCGTCCGGCTGCAGATGCAGCGCCACCAGGAGCTGCTGGCGCCGAAGTTCGCCCTGGTCGCCGAGATCCTCGAGGATCGCCTCGGCGAATCGAAGATCGCGTCCTGGACCGATCCCAAGGGCGGCTACTTCGTCAGCCTCGACGTCTGGCCGGGCACCGCACGGCGCACGGTCGCGCTCGCCAAGGACGCGGGCATCGCCGTCACCGAGGCGGGCGCGTCGTTCCCGTACCGAAAAGATCCCGACGACAGGAACATTCGCATCGCGCCGACGTTTCCGGCGCTGCCGGATCTGCGTGAGGCGATCGACGGCCTGGCCACCTGTGCGCTGCTCGCGGCGACCGAGTCGATGCTCGCAACCTAGCGTGCACAGTCGTCACACCGCGTCGGTAGCCTGCTGAGCGTGGCGCTCTACCGCAAGTACCGACCGGCGACCTTCGCGGAGGTGGTGGGTCAGGAGCACGTCACCGAACCCCTGTCGACCGCGCTGTCGGCGGGCCGCATCAACCACGCCTACCTGTTCTCGGGTCCGCGCGGCTGCGGCAAGACGTCGTCGGCGCGCATCCTGGCCCGCTCGCTGAACTGCGTGCAGGGGCCGACGCCCACCCCGTGCGGGGTGTGCGACTCGTGTGTGGCGCTGGCGCCCAACGGACCCGGCAGCGTCGACGTGGTGGAGCTCGACGCGGCCAGCCACGGCGGCGTGGACGACACCCGCGAACTGCGTGACCGTGCCTTCTACGCGCCGGCGCACTCCCGGTACCGCATCTTCATCGTCGACGAAGCGCACATGGTCACCACCGCGGGCTTCAACGCGCTGCTCAAGATCGTCGAGGAGCCACCGGACCACCTGATCTTCGTGTTCGCGACCACCGAACCGGAGAAGGTGCTGCCCACCATCCGCTCGCGGACGCACCACTATCCCTTCCGGCTGCTCGCCCCGAAGACGATGCGGACGCTGCTCGAACGGATCTGCGGCCAGGAGGGCGTGCAGGTCGACGACGTGGTCTATCCGCTGGTCATCCGCGCCGGCGGCGGTTCACCGCGGGACACGCTGTCGGTGCTCGACCAGTTGCTCGCCGGGGCCGAGGGCAACCACGTGCAGTACGCCCGGGCGCTCGCGCTGCTCGGCGCCACCGACGTCGCGCTCATCGACGACGCCGTCGACGCGCTGGCCGCCGGTGACGCCGCCGCGCTGTTCGGCGCCGTCGAGGCCGTGATCGACGCCGGCCACGACCCGCGCCGGTTCGCCACCGACCTGCTCGAACGTTTTCGCGACCTGATCGTGCTGCAGGCGGTGCCCGACGCCGCCGCCCGCGGGGTGGTCGACGCGCCCGGCGACGTGCTGGAGCGCATGCGTGAGCAGGCCGAACGGCTGGGCACCGCGACGCTGACCCGGTTCGCCGAGGTGGTGCACGCCGGCCTCGGTGAGATGCGCGGTGCGACGGCGCCCCGGCTGCTGCTCGAGGTGGTGTGTGCGCGGCTGCTGCTGCCGTCGGCGAGCGACACCGAGTCGGCGCTGCTGCAGCGGGTGGAGCGCATCGAGATGCGGCTGGACATGTCGATCCCGGCGGGGGAGGCGGCACCTGCCGCGGCGAGTGCCGCGGCCGCGGCGCCGTCGCGACAGTTCGCCCGCAGGAGTGCGGCGCCGCCGGCGGCCACACCCGCGCCCACGCCGACGCCGACCCCCGTGCCCACGCCGGCACCCGTGCCCGAGCCGGAGCCCACGCCCGAGCCGGTGTCGTTGCCCAAGCCCCCGCCGGAGGCTCCGCCCGCGTCACCCCAGCCGCTGCGGCCGCCCGCCGACCCGGTGGTCGAGGCGCCGCCGGTGGCGGTGCCCGGTGAGCCGAACGCCGCCGCGGTCCGGTCGATGTGGCCGACCGTCCGGGAGAAGGTCCGCCAGCGCAGCCGCACCATCGACGTGATGCTGGCCGGCGCCATCGTGCGGACCATCGAGAAGGACACCCTGGTGCTCACCCACGAGTCGGCGCCGCTGGCGAAACGGCTTGTCGAGCAACGCAACTCCGACGTCATTCGCGACGCGCTCAAGGATGCGCTCGGGGTGGACTGGAAGATCCGGTGCGAGGTGGGAGCGCCGTCGGAGGCTCCCGCGGCCGCGTCAGCGTCGGGTCAGATCGCCGCGACCGATCCGGTCAAGGCGGCGCAGCGCGAAGAGGACGACATGCTGTCCGAGGCGGTGCACGAAGAAGCCGGACCGCGTCGCGACCCCGAAGAGGCCGCCCTGGAACTCCTGCAGAGCGAGTTGGGCGCCCGCCGCATCGACGGGGCGTGAAGCCGAGCCGCTACGCGCTCCACCACGGGCGCAGCGGCAGCCCGCCGTCGCCACCGGCGTTGTCGAGCTTCACCGCGAGCACCTGGTGCAGCTGAACGACATTGGTCTCGAAGCCCAGCCGTGAGCCGGCCATGTACAGCCCCCACACCTTGGCCGTCCCGAGTCCGACCTCCGCGACCGCCTCGTCCCAGTGCTCCACCAGGTTGCGGCACCAGTCGCGCAGGGTGAGCGCGTAGTGGTGGCGCAGGTTCTCCTCGTGCACCACCTCCAGCCCGACGTCCTGGGCCTCGGTGATGATCCGGCCCGAGCCGGTGAGCTCGCCGTCGGGGAACACGTAGCGGTCGATGAACCCGCCCGCGGTCGCGCCGCTGCGGTTGTCGGGCCGGGTGATGCAGTGGTTGAGCAGCAGGCCCCCGGTCCGCAACTTCGTCTGCAGGAAGCGGAAGTATGCCGGGTAGTTCTGCACCCCGATGTGCTCGGTCAGCCCGATCGACGACACCGCGTCGAAGCCGCTCTCCCGGACGTCGCGGTAGTCCCCGTGCCGGACCTCGGCCAGGTCGGTCAGGCCCTCTTCGGCGATCGCCTTCTGCGCCCAGGTGGCCTGTTCCTTGGACAGCGTCACCCCGATGGTCTTCACGCCGTGCCGGGCCGCGTAGCGCACCATGCCGCCCCAGCCGCAGCCGACGTCGAGCAGCCGGTCGCCCTCGCGCAGCCCCAGCTTCTCGAACACCAGCCGGTACTTGTTGTCCTGTGCCTCCTCCAGCGACGTGTCGGCGTCGGTGTAGCAGGCGCACGTGTAGGTCATCGACGGCCCGAGCACCCACTCGTAGAAGGTGTTGGAGACGTCGTAGTGGTGGTGGATGGCCTCGGCGTCGCGGTGCTTGCTGTGCCGCAGCCCCTCCGCGATCCGCCGCCAGCGCGGCAGCGCCTCCTGCGGCGGCGGGGAGATCGGCTTGAGGTGTTCGATGCCGATCGAGCGGACGATCTGGGCCAGCACCCGCGCGGGGGGCCGCTTGAAGTCCATCTTCTCGGCCAGCGCCTTGAGCAGGTCGTACGGGTCACCCGGATGCACACCGAGCATGTCGAGGTCGCCGGCGATGTAGGCGCGGGCGAGGCCCAGATCTCCCGGCGCCGTCGCCAGGTACGTCGTGCCGCGCGGTGTTTTGAGATCCAGCCCGAGCGCGGCGTCCGACGGTCCGGCCACACTGCCGTCGTAGGCGCTGAACTTCAGCGGCAGGTGTCCCGCCGCGAAGATCTCCAGCACCTCGGCCAGCGTGAGCTTCCGCTCGGGTGCCTGATTCTTGAATGTGGTCATCGTCTTTCCACCGCCTTCGCATACAGATCCAGTAGACGTGAATCCGGGTCGTAGGTCTTCTTGACCGTTTTGTACGTTTCGCCGCCGTAGAGGTCGTCGAACTCCTCAGGCGTGTAATAGGCGTCGGAGTACAGGGACTTGTGCCCGTCGAGTTCGCTCACTTTCCGTTCGATGAGTCTGTTGGTGTACCCATCCTCGGGCCCGACGGGCACCGAGGACCAGAAACCGACATTTACGTAGGTGTGGTGCGCCTGGATCGGATAGAGCGGCCATCCTCCCTCGTCACGCAACCGCAGCGGGCACAGCCACAACGGCTCGATCGGGACGTTGTCGAGGAACCACCGCAGGAACTCGGCGGTGCGACCGATCGGCACCTCGATGTCCTGCACCACCCGCTCGCGGGGCGGCCTGCCGTTGCGCTTCTCGATGCGGTCGGCGATGTCGAAGCGCTGATCGTAGCCGATCAGCTTCCAGTAGAAGCTGCTGCGCCGGAACCGTCGCGGCCACAGCCTGCGGACACGCGGATTCTGCGCGCCGAATGCGCGCGAACACCAGAACCAGTCGGTGTCCCACCGCCACAGGTAGTCGTGAATGGTCAGCCGGTCGTGCTTCTCACCGGCCGGGTGCTGGATCGAGCGGTAGTAGATGTCCTGGCCGGTGTAGTCACTGACCGGTCCGGGGGTGCCGGTCCGCACGCCGACGCACAGATAACCCTCGTCGGCGCTGAACACCACGCCGTCGAGGTAGTCGACGGGGTCGCCGTCCAGGGCACCGGTCTCGACGATGCGGTCCATCGCGGCGACGAGGTCGTCGAGTGAGTCGAAGCGCAGATGGCGCAGTGCGACGAACGGCTTGACCGGTTCGAGCTCGATCTTCAGCCGGACCGTGTAACCCAGCGTGCCGTAGGAGTTGGGGAACGTCCGGAACAGGTCGCCGTGCTGATCGGGAGTCGCGGTCAGCACCTCGCCGGTGCCGGTCAGGATGTCCATCTCGAGCACCGACTCGTGCGGAAGGCCGTTGCGGAACGACGCCGACTCGATGCCGAGCCCCGTCACCGCGCCACCGAGGGTGATGGTCTTGAGTTGCGGCACCACCAGCGGCGACAGCCCGTACGGCAGCGTGGCGGCGACCAGGTTCTCGTACGTGCACATGCCTGCGACGTCCGCGGTGCGGCGGTCGGGGTCGACGGCGATGACACCGGTGAGGCCCGACGTGTCGAGGCCCTTGGCGGTGCTCTCGGCGCGCTTGCGGAAGAGGTTCGACGTGGGCTTGGCCAGCCGGACGGTGGCCGACGGCGGGATGGCTCGGTAACTGGCGAGAAGACGCTCTACACCGGCAGCGTGGGCGGCCTGTGCGTCGTTTGGGGCAACAGACACGCATATACGCTAGACCGCGGCCGCAGCCGATGCGACCGCGCCGGGCCGGGGCGACCCGCCGTTCTTTCACACGACGAGGAGATTTCACCGATGGGACAGGTCAGCGCGTCGAGCACGATCTTGATCAACGCCGACCAGGCGGCAGTGCTTCGTGCGGTCGCCGACTACCAGAACGTGCGCCCCAAAATCCTCTCCGACCACTACAGCGCCTACCGGGTGCTGGAGGGCGGGCAGGGCGCGGGCACCGTCGTGACCTGGAAGTTGCAGGCCACCAAGTCGCGGGTGCGCGAGGTCAAGGCCGCCGTCGACGTGGCCGGTCACACCGTCATCGAGAAGGACGCCAACTCGACGTTGGTGACCAACTGGACCGTCGCCCCCGCGGGCCCCGGATCGTCGGTCACGGTCAAGACCTCGTGGACCGGCGCAGGCGGTGTCAAGGGATTCTTCGAGAAGACGTTCGCACCGCTCGGGCTGAAGAAAATCCAGGCCGAGGTGCTGGAGAACCTGAAGAAGCAGGTCGAGACGGGCGTCTGAGCGCGCCTAGGCGACCCGCTGGGCGCCCAGGAAGCCGGCGACACCCCGCACCACGGCGTCGGCGTACTTCTGCCGGCCCTCCGGGCTCTTCATCAGCGCGGAGTCGGCCGGGTTCTTCATGTTGCCCAGCTCGACCAGGATGGACGGGTACTGCGCCAGGTTGAGCCCGGCGATGTCGGAGCGCGGGTTCAGTCCGCCGCTGCCGATGTAGGTGGACGGCGGAATGCCCGAACCGGCCAACTGGTCGCGCATCACCTGGGCGAACTGCACGGCCGGCCCGGACTGCGCCGCGTTAAGCGGCGGCGACGAGTACAGCACGTGGAAGCCGCGCCCGGTGGGCGGCCCGCCGTCGGCGTGGATCGACACGATCGCGTTCGGCTTGAGCGCGTTGGCCATCGCGGCGCGCTCGTCGACGCACGGGCCGAGGCCGGTGTCGTCGCCGCGTGACATCGCCGTCCGCACGCCCAGCGCGCTGAGCGCCTGGCGGACCCGCAGGGTGACCTCCCAGGTGAACGAGTGCTCGGCGTAGCCGTCTTCGGTCGACGTGCCGCTGGCCTGGCAGTCCTTGGTGCCGCCGCGTCCGGTCGGGACCTGACGGCTGATCGAGCCGTCGTTGGAGCCGTTGTGGCCGGGATCGAGGAAGACGATCATGCCGGCGATGTTGGCGGGCACGGCGGAGGCTGGTGCGGCGAGGACGGACGCGGCGATCAGCAGGGTGACGGCGAGGGCGGCGCCCGATCTCGGGCCCGTCCGAAGGCCGACACGCAGGGTGGCAGGCACGGGCGCCACCGTAGCCGCCATGCCGACTAGGCTTGAAGTCCAAACCGCCTCTTCCGGGCGAGAGCAACCAAGTCGAGACCTGCCCGCGATCAAGCCGACGCACCCGACTCAGAAGAGGGGACCAGAGATGCAACCCGGTGGCCAGCCCGACATGTCGGCGCTACTCGCGCAGGCGCAGCAGGTTCAGCAGCAGCTGATGGAGGCCCAGGAGGCGCTGGCCAACGCCGAGGTGCAGGGCCAGGCCGGCGGCGGCCTCGTGCAGGTCACCATGAAGGGCAGCGGCGAGGTGATCTCGGTCGCGATCGACCCCAAGGTCGTCGATCCCGACGATGTCGAGACGCTGCAAGACCTTGTCGTGGGTGCCATCGGCGACGCCGCCAAGCAGGTCACCATCCTTGCCCACGACCGGCTCGGGCCGCTCGCGGGCGGGATGGGCAACCTGGGGATCCCGGGGCTCTAGCTTGTTTGAGGGCCCGGTCCAGGATCTGATCGACGAGCTGGGCAAGCTGCCCGGTATCGGGCCGAAGAGTGCGCAGCGGATCGCCTTCCACCTGCTGTCGGTCGAACCGCCGGACATCGACCGGCTGACCGCGGTGCTGAACCGGGTGCGCGACGGCGTGAAGTTCTGCGCGGTGTGCGGCAACGTCTCCGACGACGACCGGTGCCGCATCTGCAACGACCCGCGCCGCGACGCGTCGCTGGTGTGCGTCGTCGAGGAACCCAAGGACGTCCAGGCCGTCGAACGCACCCGTGAGTTCCGCGGCCGCTATCACGTGCTGGGCGGCGCGCTCGACCCACTGTCGGGCGTCGGGCCCGAGCAACTGCGGATCCGCGAACTGCTCAACCGCATCGGCGAGCGGGTCGACGGCGTCGACGTCGCCGAGGTGATCATCGCCACCGACCCGAACACCGAGGGCGAGGCGACCGCCACCTACCTGGTGCGGATGCTGCGGGACATCCCCGGGCTGACGGTCACCCGCATCGCGTCCGGGCTGCCGATGGGCGGCGACCTCGAGTTCGCCGACGAGCTGACCCTGGGCCGGGCGCTGACCGGCCGCCGCGCGATGGCCTGACTTGTCAGCGGGGCTCGATTGGTCGTCCGGCGGCTCGGTCACCCGTCCTCCACCGACGCAGGATTTCCTGGAGGGGGACACCGCCTGTGTCGAATTGACCGAATTGGATGTAGGTGGGAGCGGCTTTCTGGCCGAGCTTCTCCAGCCTGGCGCTGCGCCTGACGGCCGGATGCTGCTCTACACCCGGTGCCCAGACCACCTTCACGTAATCGGTTGGGCTGTCACCGCCGGTACGTGCAGTGTGAAAATCCTCGACGTCGGTCCACGAGAACGAGTGCTTGTAGACGTCGAATCCCTGGTCCGTCAGGCGCAGCCGTCCCGGCGATCGGATGGTGCGCACGGACTGGACGAAGAAGAAGCAGAAGGGCGCCATCCCCAGCACGCCGATGATCGCGAAGGTGTACCCGTCGTCGACGTTCCCGGGGGCGCCGGCCGCGATGACGAACCCCGCGACGACCATCGCCGAACCCGCGAGGATGAAGGGAGTCGTAGCGACGACGCCCACGATCCCGTTGGCCCGCTTGACGTAGAACACCAGCTCGTCCATGCCACCCCCGACAGCACAATGCGGCGATCGTATAACCGATCGCCACGGCCTGACTTGTCGGTGCCTCCGGGCACCATGGGCGCCATGACGGAGATCTTTCTCGGCGGCGAGGCGCTGGCCGCCGGCCACGCCACCCGGCAGTCGCTGCGCACCCGCTATCGCGCCGTCCACCGCGGCGTGTACGTGTCGCGGGACGCGACGCTGACGCTGCGTGACCGTGCGGTCGCGGCCTGGCTGGCCTCCCGTCGCAAAGGCGTGGTGGCGGGCACGGCCGCCGCCGCGTTGCACGGCGCCGCATGGCTGGACGCCGACGCGCCGATCGAACTGCTCGGCGCGACGTGTCAGGCGCAGCCGGGGCTGGTGCCGCTCGCCGAGCGCTACGCCGACGACGAGGTGACCATGATCGCCGGGTTACCGGTCACCACCCGGGTGCGCACGGCGTTCGACATCGGGCGGCACATCGACCGCCGTGAGGCGCTCGCCCGGCTCGATGCGCTGATGTGGAGCGAGCCGTATCCCGTCGCGGAGGTCGACGCGCTGGCCGGCCGGTACCCCCGGGCGCAGGGGGTGCGGCGGCTGCGCGCACTGCTCCCGCTCGTCGACGGTGGCGCGGCGACGCCGCGCGAGAGCAGGGTCCGGCTGTGGCTGATCGACGCGGGCTTCCCCCCGCCGGAGACGCAGATCGCCGTGGTGGAGAACGGCGAACCGATGGCGTTCCTCGACATGGGCTGGCCCGAGTGCAAGGTCGCGGTGGACTGCGGCGCCGACGTCGCGACGCTGCGGATGCTGCACGCGCTGGGCTGGGCCGTGGTGCCGGTCGCGAACGAGAACAGGCCGGTCGACTGGTTGGCGGCCGTCGAGGATGCGCTGGCGCGGCGCGGCTTCTTCGTCGAGACCCACGCGGCCTAGGCGCGTCGCGGCGCGGCCAGCCGTTCGCGTCGCAACTGTTCGACCTCGTCGAGCGGCAGCGGTGGCAGGTCACCGACCACGCGGGACAGCAACAGGTCGGCGAGTTCGGGATTGCGCGCCAGGCAGGGCCCGTGCAGGTAGGTGGCGACCACGCTGCCCTGCACCGCCCCGTCGAAGCCGTCGCCGTCGCGATTGCCCGCACCCTTCTCGACGCGGGCCAGCGGCTGCGCCTCGGCGCCGAGAACCGTTCCGCCGCGGTGGTTCTCGAATCCCGTCAACCGCTGGGACAAGCCGGTCAGCAGCGGCTGGGACACCACCTCGCCGATCGTGCGGGCCTGCTGCGGCGAGGTGGTGACGTCGAGCATGCCGACGCCGTCCACCCGCTCGCCCGACGAGGTCTCGTACCAGTGGCCGAGCACCTGGATGGCCGCGCAGATCGCCAGCACCGGCGCCCCGCGTGCCGCCGCCTGCTGCAGGCCGGGATGGCGGATCAGGTGCCGGGTGGCCAACCGCTGCGCGTAGTCCTCGGCGCCGCCGAGCGTGTAGAGGTCCAGCTGTGCGGGCACCGGGTCGGCCAGGGTGACCTCGACGACCTCTGCCTCGATACCCCTGCGCCGCAGGCGTTCCCGCAGCACCACGGCGTTGCCGCCGTCGCCGTAGGTGCCCATCACGTCGGGCAGCACCAGCCCGATCCGCACGGTCGACTCAGGCACGGGCATCCTCGGGCAGGCGCGCCAGCACGCGGTTGAGTTGCAGGAACGCCGTGTAGTTCGCGATCACCTCGACGTGCCCCGGCGGGCACGAGGCGATCGCCTTGACGGTGTCGTGCACCAGTGTGTGTCCGACGCCCGCATAGCCCAGCCGCACCGCCAGGTCGGTGCCGCGTTCACCGGCGGCGACCACCTGGGTGTCGTCGAAGTGTTCGAAGCGCACGTCCCACAGCCACGACAGGTCCTCGCCGTCGGGCACCTGGCCGTTGACCGAGATCACCACGCCCGCACCGTGTTTGTCGACCATCGACAGCGCCTCCTGCCAACCGGCCGGGTTCTTGGCCAGCAGCACGCGTGCGGTGTGCTCGCCCAGGCGCACCGTGCGATAGCGGCCCGCCACCTCGTCGACCTGCGACGCCGCCGCCACCGCCGCCGCAGGATCGGCGCCCAGTGCGACCGTCGCAGCTACCGCGTGGACGGCGTTGCCGCGGTTGACCATTCCCGGCAGGGCCAGCGACATCGGCAGCGTGAGCCCGTCGGGGCCGTGGATGTGGGTGTCGTCGAACCACCACTGCGGCTCCGGGCGCTTGAAATCAGCGCCGGTCGAGTACCAGTGGGCGCCGTCGCGGACGATGACCTCGCCGGAGCGCGGGCACGACACCGAGTCGTTCGTCCAGCTGCCGCCCGCGGCCACCCACACCACGTTCGGGCAGTCGTAGGCCGCCGAGGTCATCAGCACGTCGTCGCAGTTGGCCACCACCACGGTCGACGGGTGCCGGGCCAGCCCCGCGCGCAGCGTCCGCTCGATGTGGTTGATCTCGCCGACCCGGTCCAGCTGGTCGCGCGACAGGTTCAGCAGCACGATCACCGCCGGATCCACCGCGTCGGCCACGTGCGGCACGTGCATCTCGTCGACCTCGAGCGCGGCAAGCGTGGCGTCCCGGGTCGCAGCCAGCGCCGCCACCAGTCCGGCGTCCATGTTGGCGCCCTCGGCGTTGGTCGCCACCGGGCCGAGCGTGCCGAGGGCGGCGGCGGTCATCCGGGTGGTGGTCGACTTGCCGTTGGTGCCGGTGATGACGACGCTGCGCCTGGCCTGCCCGAGCTGGCGCAGGATCGAGCGGTCCAGCGTCATCGCGACCAGGCCGCCGATCATCGCCCCCGCGCCGCGACCGGTGACCCGCGACGCCCAGCGCGCCGCCGATCCCGCGCCGAGCGCCATCCGTCCGCGAGTGGTGACCATCCCCGGCATTTTAGGTGTCCGACACGCTGAGCCGCCGGGCGAGGGATGTCCGACCCCCATGCCATCCTGACCAGGTGAGTCAAATGCCTGCCGAATGTCGCCGGCCGGGCGGCTCCTGGGGCCGGCCCGCGGTGGACGACGGATCGGGCTGGGCCGTCGTCGACGTGGAGACCTCGGGATTCCAGCCTGGGCAGGCCCGCATCGTCAGCATCGCCGCCCTCGCGGTCGGGGACGACGGCAACGTCGAGCGCAGCGTCGCGACGCTGCTGAACCCGGGCGTCGACCCCGGCCCCACGCACGTGCACGGTCTCACCGCCGAGATGCTCGAGGGGCAGCCCCGCTTCGGTGACGTGGTCGACGACGTGCGCGCCGTCCTCGCGGGCCGCACGCTGGTCGCGCACAACGTCGCCTTCGACTATTCGTTCCTGTCCGCGGAGGCCGAACTCGTCGGCGCCGAGCTGCCGGTGGACACCGTGATGTGCACCGTCGAGCTGGCCCGCCGGCTCGAACTCGGCACCGAGAACCTGCGCCTGGAGACGCTGGCCGCGCACTGGGGTGTGCCGCAGCTGAGGCCGCATGACGCCCTCGACGACGCGCAGGTGCTGGCTCAGATCCTCAAGCCGACCCTGGCGCGGGCCCGCGAGCGGCGGGCATGGCTGCCGGTGCGCCCGGCCACCCGGCGGCGCTGGCCCAACGGCCAGGTCACCCACGACGAGCTGCGGCCGCTGAAGATGCTCGCGTCGCGGCTGCCGTGCCCGTACGCCAACCCGGGCCGATTCGTCGCCGGCCGGCCGCTGGTGCAGGGCATGCGGGTCGGACTGTCGGCCGAGGTGAAGCGCACCCACGAGGAACTGATCGAACGGATCGTGCACGCCGGCCTGTCCTATTCCGAGGCCGTCGACCTGGAGACCTCCCTGGTGATCTGCAACGAGGCCGAACCCGAACAGGGCAAGGGTTACCACGCCCGCGACCTCGGTGTCCCACTCGTCACCGACACCGAGTTCATGCGCTGCCTCGACGCGGTGGTCGGTGGCACCGGCATCGAGGAGTTCGCCGCCGCCACGCCGACCGGCGAGCAGTTCGCCCTGTTCTGATCACGCCGCGGCGTTGCGGCTGCGCCATTCCCGTGGCGAGGTCCCGTGCACCCGGCGGAACGCCCTGCTGAAATAGGCCGCGTCCGCCATCCCGACCCTGCGGCCGACCTCCTGCACCGGCAGCTCCGTGCTCGCGAGCAGCGTGCGCGCCTCGGTCATCCGGCGGTCGAGAATCCAGTCCTGCACCGTGCGCCCGGTGCGGCGGCGCACGACCGTGGTGAGGTGGCCGGCGGTCAGGTTCACCTCGCGCGCCACGTCACGCAGCGACAGCGGCTCGCCGATGTGCCGCTCGATCACCGCGAACACGTCGGCCAGCAGTGGCTCGCCGCTGCGCCGCAGGTCGCCGACCACGTCGTCGGCCAGGCGGGCGACGTCGATCAGCAGCAGGGTCAACTCGGCCAGCGCCGCCTGCCGGTATCCGGGCTGCCGGACGTCCAGCTCGGATTCGATCGATGCGATGGCGGCGTCCCAGCGCGGCCTGCGAGCGGCGGGGACGTGCAACCGCATGATGCCGCCGCGCTGGCCGTGCAGGAAGGGGAACAGCAGCGGATGTGACCGCCAGGTCGGCCAGGGCGAGCCGGCGTCCTCACCGAGCGCCGATGCGTCGAAGAATATGCCGACGCCGTCGCCGTCGCGGTGCACCTGCAGCGGATCGATGGCGGCGCCGGCCGCCACGACGTAGAGGGCGCCGGTGGCAGAGACGTACCAGAGCACCGGGAAGTCGTGGATGTGCCTGCCGCGTTCGACGATGTCGTCGTCGGTGATGCGGACCACCGACAGCGGCGGAGTGCTGTCGGCCGCCGCGTAGGCGTACACGGGCACGCCGTCACGGTGACGAATCAGGCGCGACGGCATGAAGACGAAGATAATCCAAGTTTCGGCAATGATCGAG
This sequence comes from Mycobacterium sp. NPDC050551, assembly GCF_040674075.1. NCBI lineage: Bacteria > Bacillati > Actinomycetota > Actinomycetes > Mycobacteriales > Mycobacteriaceae > Mycobacterium > Mycobacterium sp. NPDC050551. The sequence continues at coordinate 429,896 of NZ_JBFARC010000006.1, forward strand.
CAACACCGCTGAGCGCGCGTAGATCACGATGGTCACATGACGAAAGATCGGTCAATCGACTACCTGCCGGCCGCCGGACGCGACGCATTCCTCCCAGGGTACGACCTGCTCACCCGGGTGCTCGGCATGCGGCCGGCCTACCGCGCGCTGATCGAGCAGGCCGGGCTCGCCAACGGCCAGCAGGTCCTCGAGATCGGCTGTGGCACCGGCAACGTGACCGTCAGCGCGAAGCGCTCACATCCCGGCGCGCAGTTCACCGGATCGGATCCCGACCCCCGTGCCCTGGAGCGGGCCCGACGAAAGATCAAGAGCCTGACCGGAATTCGCTTCGAACGGGCGTACGCGCAGCGGCTGCCGTACCCCGACGGCAGCTTCGACCGGGTGCTGTCGTCGATGATGCTGCACCATCTCGACGAGGGCACCAAGGTGCAGGCTGCCGCCGAGGCGTTCCGCGTGCTGCGGCCCGGCGGCAGCCTCCACGTCGTCGACATCGACGGCCACACCCACGGCCACGCGCACGGCCACGGCGAGACCATCGCCGACCTGCTGAGCGCAGCCGGCTTCGACGTCGATGAAGTGGGGACCCATCGGCTCCGATTGTTCGGGCAGGTGACCCGGTATCGCGCCACCCGTCCCCAGGTCTGACCCGCTTGCAGCACTACATGTGTAGTGGTAGCCTCACGGCATGACCACTACACATGTAGTACACGGACCGACGCTTCTCGACGCCTTCCGCAGGCACGGCTACTTCTACCGGGAGGCGGCGATGCTGACCATCGGGATGGGCGTCGTACTGCACCTGTTCCGGGTGGTGTTCGGCGACGAGCCGACGCTGCAGTACGTCCTGACCAGAACGACCGACATGGCGCTGCTCATCCCGATGACCTGCGCCGCGGTGACGGGCATCCTGGTGTGGCGCCGGGTCGATTTCGCCAACCGGGCGCACAAAGTGTTCTTCACCTGGGCGCTGGTCTATATCGTGCTGAGCGTGCCGCTGCACGTCTACGTCGGTGCCGTCAGGAACGACGTCGGCTTCTACCTGGCGTTCTTCCCGGTGTGGTTCAGCTACCTGCTGTTCCCCTTCTACGCCGCGATGCTGACCATGTTCTGGCGTCTGCGCGTCAGGAACTGATGCCCGCCAACCCCGAGCGAAGGACTCAGATCCTCGACGCCGCGATCGCCATCCTGGCCGACACGGGCGTCGGGGGTCTGACGCATCGGCAGGTCGACTCCCGCAGCGGCGTCCCGGCGGGCACCACCTCGAACTACTTCCGGACCAGGCTGGCACTGCTCGAGGCGGTGACGGCGCACGTGGCCGACGCGCACTGGCAGCGGGTGGCCATGCTGCAGGCGCTGGTCGGCCGGCAGGAGAGTCCCGGCGGCGTCCCGGCACTGCTCACCCGGATGGTCACCGACCCCGACGAGCACGCCCGGCGGGTGAACGTCGCCCGGTTCGAGCTGTTCCTCGAGGGCACCCGTCGCCCGGAACTGCAGCGGGCGCTCGCCGACATCCAGGCCGCCGCGCTGCAATCCGCGGGCCTCATCCTCGAGGCGGCGGGACAGCATCCGTCCGCCGAACAGGTGGGAGAACTGGCGCGTCTGCTCAACGGCCTCGCGTTCAGCCACACGACCTTCACCGCCGAGCAGCCCGGCGCCCAGGATCCGGGCGGACTGATCGACCGGATCCTGCGCGCGGTCCTCGGCTAGCGTGCCGCCCGGTTGACGGCCGACACCACGGCGCGCAGCGACGCGGTGGTGATCGAGGTCGCGATCCCGACGCCCCACACGGTCCTGCCGCCCACCGACGCCTCGACGTATGCGGCGGCCTGGGCCTCCTCGCCCGCCGACAGGGCGTGCTCGGAGTAGTCCAGCACGGACACGTCGAAGCCGATGGCGCCCAGCGCGTCGACGAACGCGGCGAGCGGACCGTTGCCCGCGCCGACGATCTCGCGCTCCTCGCCGTCGACCTTCACCACCGCGACGATGGTGTCGGTGCCGCCGTCGACCTCGGACGCGTCCACCCGCTGGCGGATGCGCTCCAGCGGCCGGATCGGTGCCAGGTACTCCTCGGAGAAGACGTCCCACATGTCCTTGGGCGACACCTCGCCGCCCTCGCCGTCGGTGATCTTCTGGATCGCCTGGCTGAACTCGATCTGCAGCCGGCGCGGCAGCACCAGGCCGCGGTCGGCCTTCATGATGTAGGCGACGCCGCCCTTGCCGGACTGCGAGTTCACCCGGATCACGGCCTCGTAGGTGCGGCCGACGTCCTTGGGGTCGATCGGCAGATACGGCACCTGCCAGAGGATGTCGTCGACGTCGGCGTCCTGCTCGTCCGCCGAGACCTTCATCGCGTCCAGGCCCTTGTTGATCGCGTCCTGATGGCTGCCGGAGAACGCGGTGTAGACCAGATCGCCGCCGTAGGGGTGGCGTTCGTGGACCGGCAGCTGGTTGCAGTACTCGACGGTGCGCCGGACCTCGTCGATGTTGGAGAAGTCGATCTGCGGGTCGACACCGCGACTGAACAGGTTGAGCCCCAGCGTCACCAGGCACACGTTGCCGGTCCGCTCACCGTTGCCGAACAGGCAGCCCTCGATGCGGTCGGCGCCGGCCTGATAGCCCAGTTCGGCTGCGGCGACGGCTGTTCCGCGGTCGTTGTGCGGGTGCAGGCTCAGGATGATCGAGTCGCGGCGGGCCAGGTTGCGGCTCATCCACTCGATCGAATCGGCGTACACGTTGGGGGTGGCCATCTCGACGGTGGCGGGCAGGTTGACGATCAGCGGCGCCTCGGGCGTGGGCGCGATGATGTCGGCGACGGCGTCACACACGTCCTTGGCGTACTCGAGTTCGGTGCCGGTGTAGGACTCCGGGCTGTACTCGAACCGCCACTGCGTGCCGGGGTACTTCGCGGCCTCCTCGACGCACATCCGCGCGCCGTCAGTGGCGATCTTCTTGACGGCTTCGCGGTCGGCCCGGAACACCACGCGGCGCTGCAGGATCGACGTCGAGTTGTAGAAGTGCACGATCGCCCGCGGTGCGCCTGCGCAGGCCTCGAACGTGCGCGCGATCAGCTCGGGCCTGCACTGCGTCAGCACCTGGATGGTGACGTCGTCGGGCACCGCGCCCTGCTCGATGATCTCGCGGACGAAGTCGAAGTCGGTCTGGCTGGCCGACGGGAAGCCGACCTCGATCTCCTTGTAGCCCATCCGCACCAGCAGCTCGAACATGCGGCGTTTGCGGGCCGGGCTCATCGGGTCGATCAGCGCCTGATTGCCGTCGCGCAGGTCGACCGCGCACCACATGGGTGCGGTGGTGACGACCTTGTCGGGCCAGGTGCGGTCGGGCACCGTGACGGGTTCCACCTCGTCGGCGAAGCTGCGGTACCGGGTGACCGGCATCGATGACCCGCGCTGGGTGTTCCAGGCGGGTTGGCCGGGATGTGGCTCACCGGCGGGGGTGCGGATGGTGCGTACCGAGGCGAATGCGTCGGCGGAATCTGGGGTGGTCATGTGATCGGCTCCGGGAGTGTGAAAGGGGACTCGACCGGCGCATCGCGAAACACCCGCGACAGGAAGCCGGTCTGGTCAGACCCCGTCGCGGCGTCCGAGAAGGAGCACCCGCTGCACGGAGGCCACATTACTCCCGCGGTGCCGGACGGCCAAACATCGCCCTTCCCGCAGGGCTACACCTGAGAGTCGGGGAACGCGATGACCGACAGGAAGCGGATCGGCAGCTCGACCAGGTCGACGGGGCCGTGCGCCCCCTCGCCGTCGATCTGCAGCGAGTCTCCCGGCTGCATCCGGTACACCGACCTGCTGTGGCTGTAGTCCATGACGCCTTCGAGCATGTAGATGAACTCGGTGCCCGGATGCTGGAACAGCGGGTAGGTCCGGCTCTTCTCCGACAGCGTCACGTGCAGACATTCCAGCCGTTTGTGCTCACCGCGCAACGACCCGAGCAGCTCGTAGTCGTGGCCCTCCTTGGTGCCGTTGCGCACGATGTGCGCGCCGGTGCCCGCCCTGACGAAGGCCGCGGGCCGTTCCACGTCGGCGCCGCGGAACAGGCTGGTGACCGGCACGTCGAAGCCCTTGGCCAGCAGTGCCAGCGTCGACAGGCTGCAGGAGGTCTGGGCGTTCTCGATCTTGCTCAGCATCGCCTTGGAGATGCCGACCCGGGCCGCCATGTCGGCGACGGTGAGGCCGTGCTGCAACCGCAGCTGGCGCACATTGCGCCCGATCGCCGCCTCGAACTCGACCTCTTCGACCGAGTCCTGGGGGTTGCGGTCGCGCGCGGTGCCTGCCTTGTTCCGCAGCAGCGGAACGTCGTCGTCAGCGGGGCTCACGGGTTTCTGTCTAGCGCATCTCGCCGGCGCCGACGTACGGGTACGGCGTCTTGAGCAGGTCGCCCTCCTCGAACCGGGACAACCGGAAGTCCGACTCGGGGATACGCGCGTCGGCGCTGCGTCCGTCGATCACCAGGTCCGCGACCAGGCGGCCCACCGCCGGTGCGATCTTGAAGCCGTGCCCGCTGAAGCCCGCGGCGACGAACAGTCCGGGCACCCCGGTCGCGGAGATCACCGGGTTCCAGTCCGGCGTGACGTCGTAGCAGCCGGCATAGCTGCCGGTGATCGCCGCTGCGGTGAAGCCGGGAAAGCGGGTCCCGACCTTCTCGACCGTGACGTCGACGAAGTCGTCGGTGGCCCGGTTGAGATACCGGTCGGGATCGGCCTCCGCCACGTCCGCGAGGTCACTGTTGCCGAACAGCACGTCGCCACCGGTCTCGGGGCGGATGTACTGCAGCGACACCAGGTCGGAGAACACGGGCAGGCCTGCCGTCGGCACGCCCGGCGAGATCAGCACGATCTGCTCGCGCACCACGCGGATCGGCACGTCGATCCCGTACGGCGCCAGGAACGGGCGCGTCCACGCGCCGGTGGCGACCACCACCGACGGGGCGTGGATCTCGGTGCCGTCGGCGGTGCGGACGCCGGTGATCCGGTCGCCGTCGACGAGCAGGTCCACCACGGGTGTGCCCTGTCGGATCCGGACCCCGGCGGCACGCGCGGAGACGGCGAGCGCCTGCGCGGTCTGATAGGCGTCGCCGTACCCGCCGCGCGGCTCCCAGCCGAACGCGGCGAACGGCGTCAGGTCGGCGTACGGCCACATGCGGGCGACCTCGGCGGTGTCGATCTCTTCGGTCTGCACCCCGACGGCACGCTGGGCGGCCAGGCTGGCGCGCATCGCGTCGACGTTCTGTTCACCGACGCCGACGACGTAGCCGCTCTGCCGGAACCCGATGTCGCCCGCGTGGTCGCCGAGGAACTGCTGCGGCTTCTCGAACACCTCGAGTCCGACGGTGGCCATCGCGGCCAGCGAGCTGACGCCGTAGTGGCACCGCACGATGCCGCTGGACTTCCCGGTCATTCCCGAGCCGACGGTATTGCGTTCGGCGACAACGACATCGGTGACGCCGCGCTGCGCCAGCGCCCAGGCCGCGGCGGCGCCTTCGATGCCGCCGCCGACGATGACGACGTCAGCGGTGTCCGTCATGTGCCGGGAATCCAGCTGGTGCCGGCCAGCGGGACCCTCGCCATCGCTGCGGCCTCGATGGTGACGGCCACGAGATCCTCGGGTTCCAGGTGGCACACGTGAGCTTTGCCGCAGGCCCGCGCGATCGTCTGGGCCTCCATGGTCAGCACGCGCAGGTAGTTGGCCAATCGCCGGCCGCCCTCGACGGGATCGAACCGTGCCGCCAGCTCCGGGTCCTGCGTGCTGATGCCCGCCGGGTCGGTGCCGTCCTGGTAGTCGTCGAAGAAACCCGCTGCGCTGCCCAGCTTCTCGTATTCCGCGGCGTAGCGCGGATGGTTGTCCCCGAGCGCGATCAGGGCGGCGGTGCCGATCGCCACCGCGTCGGCGCCGAGCGCCAGTGCCTTCGCCACGTCGGCGCCGGTGCGGATGCCACCGGAGACGATGAGCTGCACCTTCCTGTGGACGCCCAACTCCTGCAACGCCTGCACGGCTTGCGGGAGCGCGGCCAGGGTCGGCACGCCGACGTGCTCGATGAACACCTCCTGGGTGGCGGCGGTGCCGCCCTGCATGCCGTCGACCACCACCACGTCGGCGCCGGCGTGCACCGCGAGCTTGACGTCGTAGTAGGTGCGGGTGGCGCCGACCTTGACGTAGATCGGCTTCTCCCAGTCGGTGAGCTCGCGCAGCTCGTTGATCTTGATGGTCAGGTCGTCGGGTCCGGTCCAGTCCGGGTGCCTGCATGCCGACCGCTGGTCGATGCCCTGCGGCAGCGTGCGCATGCCTGCGACGCGCTCGGAGATCTTCTGTCCCAGCAGCATTCCGCCACCGCCCGGTTTGGCGCCCTGGCCGAGCACCACCTCGATCGCGTCCGCGCGGCGCAGGTCGTCGGGGTTCATGCCGTAGCGAGACGGCAGGTACTGATACACCAGGTGCTTGCTCTGCCCGCGCTCCTCGGGCGTCATGCCGCCATCGCCGGTGGTCGTCGACGTCCCGGCCTCGCTGGCGCCGCGGCCCAGCGCCTCCTTGGCCGGACCCGAGAGTGCACCGAACGACATGCCGGCGATGGTCACCGGGATGCTGAGGTGCAGAGGGTGTTTGGCGTGCCGGTCGCCGAGCACGACATCGGTGTCGCATCGCTCGCGGTAGCCCTCGAGCGGGTAGCGCGACATCGACGCGCCGAGGAACAGCAGGTCGTCGAAGTGCGGGAGCGGGCGTTTGGCGCCCCAGCCGCGGATGTCGTAGACGCCGGTCTCGGCGGCCCGCTGGATCGCGGCGATGGTGGCGCGGTCGAAGGTGGCCGACTCGCGCAGGCCTCGCTGTGCCGGGTCAATGGTCATGTTCAGTAGCTCGCTGCGTTGTCGACGTGGAAGTGGTACAGGGTGCGGGCGGACCCGTAGCGGGTGTACGAGGAGGTGTCGTCGTCCTCGAATCCGGCCGCCTTCAGCAGCGCGCCGAGTTCCTCGTGGTGCTCGGCGCGCATCTCCTTGGCGACACAGTCCGCGCCCAGTGAGGCGACGTCGCCGCGGACGTAGAGGCGGGCCTCGTAGATGGAGTCGCCGAGTGCCTCGCCTGCGTTGCCGCGCACCACCAGTCGGCCGGCCTGGGCCATGAATGCGCTCATGTGGCCGATGTCGCCGCCCACCACGATGTTCACTCCCTTCATCGAGATACCGCACCGTGCAGCGGCATTGCCCTCGATGACGAGCAGTCCGCCGTGCGCGGTCGCGCCCGCCGACTGCGACGCGTCACCCTTGACCCACACGGTGCCGCTCATCATGTTCTCCGCGACGCCCGTGCCGGCGTTGCCGTCGATGACGACGTCGGCGCGCTGGTTCATCCCGGCCGCGTAGTAGCCGACGTGGCCGTTGACCGTCACGCGAACCGGCGAGTCGAGGCCGACGGCCACGTTGTGCGCGCCCGCCGGGTGGTCGATGACGAACTCGCCGGCCAGACCGGGAGCGTGCAGGGCGGCGTTGACCTCCCGCAGCGGGGTCTCCCGCAGGTCCCAGTTCATCAGCGCTGCCATGCGTAGACGACCTCCGGTTCGGGCTCCCAGATCGCGGCATGCCCGACGCCGGGCAGGCCGGACAGCGCGCGGTACTCGCTGGCCATCGCGACCCAGTCGGAGGTCTCGGCGATGACGGCCGGTTTGCAGGCGATGGCGTCGCGCACCACGGCGAACGAGTCCGAGTTGGACACCAGAAGCGTGTAGAACCCGTCGAAGCGGGCGCACAGTTCCTTCAGGGCGGTCTCGATGTCGCGGCCCGCGGCCAGCTGCGCCGCCACGAACCGGGCGCCCACCTCGGTGTCGTTCTCGCTGTCGAATTCGATTCCGGCGGCACGGAGTTCGCGTCTGATGGTGGCGTGGTTGGCGAAGGAGCCGTTGTGCACCAGGCATTGGTCGGGGCCGACGGCGTAGGGGTGCGCACCCGACGGCGTGACGGCCGACTCGGTGGCCATCCTGGTGTGCCCGACGCCCTGCCAGCCCTGCGCCGCCGCCAGCCCCCACGACTCGGCGAGGGTGCGCGGGTGGCCGACGCCCTTGAGCACGGCGAGGTCGTCCCCGAAGCCCGCGACCAGTGCGTCGGGCAGTGCCGCCCGCACCGTGGTGAGCAGGGTGGTCGCGTCGGCCTCACCGGATACCAGATACGTGTCGTCGAGCACGGTGACCGTCACCTGGGGGCCCAGTGCCGAGCGCACGGAGTCGGCCGAGGCGTCGACGCCGAGCAGCGAGACGCACGACCGGCCGGGCGGCGTCCAGGTCGGGTCGCCGTACACCGCCACGCCGGCCGAATCGCTTCCGCGATCGGCCATCTCGCACAGCATCCCGGTGAGCAGTTCGCCCAACCGCGGGTACAGCGAAGGGTTGCGCAGATGCAACCCGACGATTCCGCACATCGCTGTCTCGTTCTCCTCGTCGTGGGTCAGTCGTGGGTCAGTCGCGAATCAGAAGGCGGTCAGGTACTGGTCGATCTCCCACGGCGTCACGGAGCCGTGGTAGGCGAAGAACTCCTCGCGTTTGACGTCGGCGAAGTAGCCCGCCACCCCGTCGCCCGCGGCGTTGAGCACACCGGAGACCACGGGGTCGGACTGCAGTTCGTCGACGGCGTGCAGCAGCGTCGGCGGCAGGGTCGCGCGGCCGTCACCGGCAGCGCCGACCGCGCCGGGATCGGTGCTGCGCTTGATCCCGTCCAGGCCCGCGCCCAGCGCGGCGGCCATCGCGAGATAGGGGTTGGCCGACCCGTCGCCGCCGCGCAGTTCGATGCGCTGGGAGTCGGGCACCCGGATGTAGTGCGTGCGGTCGTTGCCGCCGTAGGTGGCGCGCCGCGGGGCCCACGACGCGCCGGACGCCGTCGAGGTCGCACCGGTTCGCTTGTAGGAGTTGACCGTCGGCGCGATGACGGCCTGTAGTGCGCAGGCGTGGTCGAGGATTCCGCCGATGAAGCCGTATGCGGTGTCGGACAGGCCGAGACCGCGGTGGTCCTCGGCGGCCGGGAACACCGGGTTGCCGCCGCTGGTGAGCGACAGGTGCAGGTGCAGGCCGCTGCCCGTCCGGTCGGCGAACGGCTTGGGCATGAAGGTGGCCACCATGCCGCGTTCGGCGGCGATCATCGACAGGAGGTAGCGCAGCGTCACCACCCGGTCGGCGGTGGTGAGCGCCTCGGCGAACTGGAAGTTCTGCTCGAACTGGCCGTTGCCGTCCTCGTGGTCGTTGGCGTAGTTCGACCAGCCCAGCGCATTCATCGCCGTGGAGATGGCGGTGAGGTGGTCGTACATCCGCGTGACGCCGCGGGCGTCGTAGCAGGGCTGGGCGGCGGTGTCGGCGGCGTCGGCGGTGGACAGGCTGCCGTCGGGATTGCGGTGCAGCAGGAAGTATTCGACCTCCGCGCCCACCCATGGCTCGAATCCGGCGTCTGCGGCCTGCTGGATCAGTGCCTTGAGGATGACGCGTGGTGCGTAGGGCCACGGCTTGCCCTCGACGTGCGGATCGCAGTGCACGATGGCCAGCCCGTCCTTGATGAACGGGATGGGGGTGAACGACGCCGGGTCCGGGATCGCCATCAGGTCGGGATCTTTGGGCTCCTGACCGATGGCGCCGACGGCGTAGCCCGCGAATCCGACGCCTTCGGTGGCGAGCAGGTCTATTGCCTCGACCGGCACCAGCTTGGCGCACGGCTTTCCGCGCAGGTCGACGAACAGCGCGAGCACGAACTTCGTGCCGGACTCCTCAGTGAGGGTGGCGAGGTCGGGGGTCATACCGGTCCTGTCTCTTGCTGAGAATCAAAGTATCACGATAGGAAACTCGGCGGGCATGCGAAAGCCGGCCGGTGCGGGGATGAGCCCGCGCCGGCCGGCGTCAGATCACACAGGTGCCATGTCGTAGGACGACTCGCGGTGGAACTTCGCGTCGATGCCCTGCTCTTCCTCCTCGGGCGAGATGCGGATGCCCATCGTCTTCTTGAGCGCGAAGGCGATCGCGAACGCGACGACGAAGGAGTACCCCATCACCGCGAAGGCGGCGACCGCCTGCTTCCACAGCTGGTCCACACCGCCGCCGTAGAACAGGCCGTTGGTGGCGTTGGGCATGCCCTCGCTGGCGAAGAAGCCGATCAGCAGCGTGCCGATCAGCCCGCCGACGAGGTGGACGCCGACGACGTCGAGCGAGTCGTCGTAGCCGAACTTCGACTTCAGGCCGACGGCGTACACGCAGATGGCGCCGGCGATGGCGCCGACGAAGATCGCGCCGACCGGGGTGACCGAACCACACGCGGGGGTGATGGCGACCAGGCCGGTGATGGCGCCCGAAGCCGCGCCGACGCCCGTGACGTGGCCGTCCTTGATCTTCTCGACGGCGAGCCAGGCCAGCGTGGCGGCGCAGGTCGCGACGAAGGTGGTGACCATGACGATCGCCGCCGAATTACCCGCGGCCAGCGCCGAACCACCGTTGAAGGCATACCAGCCGGCCCACAGCAGGCCGGCGCCGAGCAGGGTCAGTGGGACGTTGTGCGGCTTGCGCAGCTGACCGAACATCGCGGACTTGCCGAGCACGATCGCCACGGCGAGCGCGGCGGCGCCTGCGTTGATGTGCACCGCGGTACCACCGGCGAAGTCGATGGCCTTGAGGCTGTTGGCGATCCAGCCGCCGACCGAGTTCTCGGTGACCACTCCGTCGAACGCGAACACCCAGTGCGCGACGGGGAAGTACACCAGCACGGCCCACACCGTGGCGAACAGCATCCACGCGCCGAACTTCATCCGGTCGGCCACCGCGCCGGAGATCAGCGCGACGGTGATCCCGGCGAACAGCGCCTGGAAGATCGCGAACAGGCTCACCGGCAGACCCGAGATGGTGGTCTGGGACTCCAGTAGGTCGGTCATGCCGTCGAATTCGGTGAAGCTTCCGACGAAGCCGCCGTACGAGGTGCCGAAGACCATCGAGAAGCCGAAGAGCACCCACAGCACGCCGACGACCGCGACCGCACCGAAGGTCATCATCATCATGTTGGTCGAGCTCTTGACCGAGACCATGCCGCCGTAGAACAGCGCGAGGCCCGGGATCATGAGGGTCAGCCCGATGATGCAACACAGCATGAATGCCGTGGTGCCAGTGTCCACTACGTCCATTGGTTAGTTACTCCTGGAAGTGATGCGGACCGCTCAGTCGGGTCCGTTCACTGGCAGTAACCGTCGTTTCTGTTACACGGACAGTGTCGCGGTGTTGCGGGCGCGTTAATAGTCCGCCGGCTTGCCCCAGCGCTCGGCGAAGGCGATCTCCTCCAGCGGGAGCCGCCGGCGGGGCAGTGAGTCGCGCTCGACGGTCTTCTCGTCGGCGTCGGCGTAGTCACCGAGCGATCCGACGGCCACCACGGCGTACGGCCGGACACCCTCGGGAATGCCGAACTCGCGTCGGGCCGCGTCGGCGTCGAAGCCGGCCATCGGGTGGGCGATCAGCCGCCGGGACACCGCCTCGACGGTCAGATTGGCGATCGCCGCGCCTGCGTCCAGCGCCGCATAGCGTGCCGTCCGCTCGTCCTCGCCCTCGTCGGCGCACACCAGGATCAGCGCGCCCGCGGCGTGGGCGTAGCTGTTTCCCCTCTTCAGCGTGGCGGCCAGGGCCGTGAAGGTGGGATCGCCGCGCCGTCCCACGACGAACCGCACCGGCTGGCGCGCCCCCCACGTCGCCGCCCAGCGGGCCGCCTCGAGCAGCGCGGTGACCTCCTCGTCGGTGATCGCCGCGGCCGGATCGAAGGCGCGCGGACTCCACCTCGCGGCTAGGTCGGGATGGATGGGCACCCGGGTCTGGGCGGTGCGATCGGTCGGCGGGTCGGCCACGTCTCGACGCTACCGAGCCTGTGCTGCACGGCCTGCCCGCCGGAGGGAAAAACCGGGTGCTCCGACCCCTTATCCTTGTGTGCGACCAATCCGCACCCTGAAAGGGCTGACAGTGGCGCTCGTCGTGCAGAAATACGGCGGATCCTCGGTGTCCGACGCCGAGCGCATCCGGCGCGTCGCCGAGCGCATCGTCGAGACCAAGAAGGCGGGCAACGACGTCGTCGTGGTGGTCTCGGCCATGGGTGACACCACCGACGACCTGCTCGATCTGGCCAAGCAGGTGTGCCCGGCGCCGCCGGCGCGCGAACTGGACATGCTGCTGACCGCGGGTGAGCGGATCTCGAACGCGCTGGTCGCGATGGCCATCGAGTCCCTCGGCGCGCACGCCCGGTCGTTCACCGGCTCGCAGGCCGGCGTCGTCACCACCGGCACCCACGGCAACGCCAAGATCATCGACGTCACCCCGACCCGGCTGCGGTCGGCGCTCGACGAGGGGCAGATCGTCCTGGTCGCCGGCTTCCAGGGCGTCAGCCAGGACACCAAGGACGTCACCACGCTGGGCCGCGGTGGCTCGGACACCACCGCCGTCGCGGTGGCGGCCGCGCTGAACGCCGACGTCTGCGAGATCTACACCGACGTCGACGGTGTGTACACCGCCGACCCGCGCATCGTGCCGAACGCGCACAAGCTCGACACCGTCAGCTTCGAGGAGATGCTCGAGATGGCGGCGTGCGGCGCGAAGGTGCTGATGCTGCGGTGCGTCGAGTACGCCCGCCGCTACGACCTGCCCATCCATGTCCGGTCGTCGTACTCCGACAAGCCGGGCACCATCGTCAAGGGATCGATCGAGGACATCGCCATGGAAGACGCCATTCTCACCGGGGTCGCCCACGACCGCAGCGAGGCCAAGGTCACCGTCGTCGGCGTGCCCGACGTCCCGGGTTACGCCGCGAGGGTGTTCCGCGCGGTCGCCGACGCCGACGTGAACATCGACATGGTGTTGCAGAACATCTCGAAGATCGAGGACGGGAAGACCGACATCACCTTCACCTGCGCACGGGACAACGGGCCCGGCGCGGTCGAGAAGCTGACGTCGCTGCAGCACGAGATCGGGTTCACCCGGGTGCTGTACGACGACCACATCGGCAAGGTGTCGCTGATCGGCGCGGGCATGCGCAGCCACCCCGGCGTCACCGCCACCTTCTGCGAGGCGCTCGCCGAGGTCGGCGTGAACATCGACTTGATCTCCACGTCGGAGATCCGGATCTCGGTCCTGGTGAAGGACACGGAACTGGACAAGGCCGTTGCAGCGTTGCACGAGGCGTTCGGACTGGGCGGCGACGAGGAAGCCGTCGTGTACGCGGGAACGGGACGGTAGAACGAATGGTCAGTATCGGAGTTGTGGGCGCGACTGGACAGGTCGGCCAGGTGATGCGCACGCTGCTGGAGGAACGGGACTTCCCGGCCACCAGCGTGCGGTTCTTCGCGTCGGCGCGTTCGCAGGGCAAGAAGCTGCCGTTCCGCGGCCAGGAGATCGAGGTCGAGGACGCCGAGACCGCCGATCCGTCCGGCATCGACATCGCGCTGTTCTCCGCGGGCGCGACCATGTCGCGGGTGCAGGCGCCGCGGTTCGCCGCCGCGGGCGCCGTGGTGATCGACAACTCCTCGGCGTGGCGCAAGGACCCCGAGGTGCCGCTGGTGGTCTCCGAGGTGAACTTCGACCGCGACGCCGGCAATCGACCCAAGGGCATCATCGCCAATCCCAACTGCACCACCATGGCCGCCATGCCGGTGCTCAAACCGCTGCACGACGAGGCGGGTCTGGTGCGGATGATCGCCTCGACGTATCAGGCCGTGTCGGGCAGCGGGCTGGCCGGGGTGGACGAATTGTACGGCCAGGCAACGGCCGTCGTCTCCGGCAGCCGCGACCTCGTGCACGACGGCTCAGCCCTGGACTTCCCGGCGCCGAACAAGTACGTCGCGCCGATCGCGTTCAACGTGGTGCCGCTGGCGGGCTCCTACGTCGACGACGGCTCGGGGGAGACCGACGAGGACCAGAAGCTGCGCAACGAGAGCCGCAAGATCCTCGGCATCCCCGACCTCCTGGTCAGCGGCACCTGCGTGCGGGTGCCGGTGTACACCGGCCACTCGTTGTCGATCAACGTCGAGTTCTCCCAGCCACTCTCGGTCGAGCGGGCCACGGAGATCCTGGCCGCGGCGCCCGGTGTCACGCTGTCGGAGGTGCCGACGCCGCTGGCCGCCGCGGGCGCGGACGAGTCGCTCGTCGGCCGCATCCGGCAGGATCCGGGCGTGCCCGACGGCCGTGGGCTTGCGCTGTTCGTCTCCGGTGACAATCTGCGAAAAGGTGCGGCGCTGAACACCATTCAGATCGCCGAGTTGCTGGCCGCTCGGTTGTGACCCGGCGGGCCGTCGGGGCGCTGCTCGGCGTCCTGATGCTGCTGCCCGCGGCGCCGTCCGCGCTGGCCGAACCGCCCTCGCCCGCACCGGGCCCGGTGCTGCCACCGCTGGCGCCCGGGCAGGTGCTCCGCCTCGGGCCGACCGCCGGAACCGGAACCGCGACACGCGACTACGGCATCGGCGCGACCGACCTGTGCGAGTTCATGGAGTTCCCCAGCGGCATCCTGCAGGTGTGCGGCGACAGCTTCGCCGGCCAGGGCGTCGGGTACGGCGGGTGGTACTCGCCGATCGCCTTGCACGTCGACCCGGAGTCCGTCGGTGATCCGAACGGCGTGCGCTACGACGGGGTTTCGGGAGTCGACACGCCGCTGCTCGCCGACCCCGCGCCGCCGGGGTCCTCGCAGCTGCCGGCCGGGGTGGTGCAGGTCAACCGGGAGAACTGGATGCTGATCACCACCACCCGTGACCTGCGGCCGCAGTCGTCGAGATTGGTGAAAGCATCAGCCGCCGAGGGTGATTGGCCGACGATCGAGGGTTCGGAGCGGGACGCCGGCTACGACGGCGGAAGGCAGTCCCAGATCAGCGGCTACTACGACCCGATCCCCACCGCGGACTCACCCGGTGGCTGGGTGTACATCGTGGCCAACAACTTCGACCGCACCGCACCGGTGGTGCTCTACCGCGCGAGGCCCGACACCTTCACCGACCGGTCGACCTGGGAGGGCTGGTCAGGTCTGCCCGGTCCGGACGGCGGCTGGGGCAAGCCGGCCACGGCGCTGTGGGGCGACCGGGTGGGGGAGATGAGCGTCCGCCAGATCGACGGCAAGACCGTGCTGTCGTACTTCAACGCCGGCAACGGCAACATGGAGGTCCGGGTCGCCGACGCCCCGACGGGCCTCGGCACGGCGCCGGTGACGACCGTGGTGGTGGCCACCGACTGGCCGGAGCCGGCCGAGGTTCTGCCGCCTCCGGAGGTCAACCGGCTGGCGCAACCGTACGGCGGGTACATCTCGCCGGGCTCCACGCTCGACGAGGTGCGGGTGTTCGTCAGCCAGTGGAACACCACGCCGCGCGGCGGGACGCCGTACCGGGTGATCCAGTTCGCGGTGAACCCGTTCAAGCCCTGGTGATCTCCACCATGGCTCACAGCGGATTCATAGCTGATTCAGGATCAGCGCTTGAACACCGCTTGCAGGCTGTGAGTCATGACCGAAACACCTTCATCCCCCGAACCGGCGACGCGTCCCGTCGTCACCGAATCCACCGCGCCCGTGGTCGAGCGTGAACCGCGGCGCGGCAGCCGCGTCACCACCGCCGCCGCGTGGGTCGGCATCGTCGCAGGCGTCGTGTTCGTCGTCGCGGTGGTCTTCTTCTCCGGCTTCATCCTCGGCAAGGCCTCCGACAGCGGACACCGCGGCGGTGGGCCCGGCCACGGCGACCGCGTGATGATGCACCACGGCGGACCGCCGCCGATGATGGGCCCCGGCGGAGCGGAGCGGGGCGGCCCGTTCGGTCCCGGAGGACCGGGCGGACCCGGCGGACCCGGTTTCGGCCCGCAGCGGCCCGCTGCGCCCGATGCGCCGACCACCACCGCCCCGGCCCGGCCGTGACGCACCTTATCTTGACTGGATCCAGATTGAGGGCATACTCGATGGTGTGACCGCGATCCACGACGCCGACTCCCGCGCCTTGCTGCGGGCCGCCGGTATGCGTGTCACGGCCCCGCGGATCGCGGTGCTGGACGCGCTGGTCGCCGCACCGCACTCGACCGCCGACGAGGTCGCCGGAGAGGTCCGGCGCCGGCTCGGCTCGGTGTCCACCCAGGCCGTCTACGACGTGCTGCGGGCGTGCACCGAGGCCGGGCTGGTGCGTCGGATCGAACCGGCCGGCCCCTCGGCCCGCTACGAGACACGCACCGGCGACAACCATCACCACCTGGTCTGCCGGTCGTGTGGGCGCATCGCCGACGTGGAGTGCGTGGTCGGCGCGGCGCCGTGTCTCGCGCCGGCCGACACCGACGGCTTCGTCGTCGACCGTGCCGAGGTGGTGTTCTGGGGCGTGTGCGCCGACTGCCGCGACACCGGACCGGCCGACATGTCCGCCTAGACGTTTCTCTGCAGCCCTTCGAGACGCCCCGTCGCCCCCGCGCCGGGGCGTCTCGTCGTTTTCGTGCATCCAAGATCGCGGTTTCGGGTACACCCCGGAGGTGACGCGTCCGCGCGTCCGCGGTCCAGCCCCCACGGCCGCCTGTTCCCCGAGGAGATGAACGACCACGATGACCGCCACCGAGAACAACTTCACCACCAACGACGCCGGAAACCCGGTACCCAGCGACGAGTACTCGCTGTCCGTCGGACCTGACGGCCCGATCCTGCTTCAGGACCACTACCTGATCGAGCAGATGGCGAACTTCAACCGGGAGCGCATCCCGGAGCGTCAGCCCCACGCCAAGGGCGGCGGCGCATTCGGGGTCTTCGAGGTGACCAACGACGTGAGCCGGTTCACCAAGGCGGCGGTGTTCCAACCCGGCGCGAAGACGGAGATGGTCGCGCGGTTCTCCACCGTCGCGGGGGAGCGGGGCAGCCCGGACACCTGGCGCGACCCTCGCGGCTTCGCGCTGAAGTTCTACACCTCCGAGGGCAACTTCGACATGGTGGGCAACAACACCCCGGTGTTCTTCGTCCGCGACCCGATGAAGTTCCAGAACTTCATCCGCAGCCAGAAGCGGATGCAGGCCAACAACCTGCGCGACCACCACATGCAGTGGGACTTCTGGACACTCGTGCCCGAGTCGGCGCACCAGGTGACGTGGCTGATGGGTGACCGTGGCATCCCCAAGACCTGGCGGCACATGAACGGCTACTCCAGCCACACCTACAGCTGGGTCAACGCCGACGACGAGATGTTCTGGGTGAAGTACCACTTCAAGACCGACCAGGGCGTCGACTTCCTGACCCAGGAAGACGCCGACCGGCTGGCAGGCGAGGACGCCGATTATCACCAGCGCGACCTCTACGACTCGATCGAGGACGGGGACTTCCCGAGCTGGACGCTGAAGATGCAGATCATGCCGTTCGAGGACGCCAAGACCTATCGCATCAACCCGTTCGACCTGACCAAGGTGTGGCCGCACAGCGACTACCCGCTGATCGACGTCGGGCGGATGACGCTGAACCGCAACGTCACCGACTACCACGCCCAGATCGAGCAGGCGGCCTTCGAGCCGAACAACATCGTGCCCGGCACCGGCCTGTCCCCGGACAAGATGCTGCTGGCCCGCGGGTTCTCCTACGCGGACGCGCACCGTCACCGCCTCGGGGTGAACTACAAGCAGATCCCGGTCAACGAACCCAAGGTCGAGGTCCGCAGCTACTCCAAGGACGGGGCGATGCGGATGCGACTGACCAGCGATCCGGTGTACGTGCCGAACTCGATGGGCGGCGCGCACGCCGACCCGGCCCGCGGCACCGAGGCGCACTGGATGTCCGACGGCGACATGGTCCGGGCGGCCTACACGCTGCGCGCCGAGGACGACGACTGGAGTCAGGCCGGCACCATGGTTCGCGAGGTGCTCGACGACGATCAGCGGGACCGGCTGGCGCACAACATCATCGGACACGTGACCGACGGCGTGCGGGAACCGGTGCTGTCACGGGTGTTCGAGTACTGGCGCAACGTCGACGCCGAACTGGGCAAGAAGGTCGAGGAGGGCGTGCGGTCGAAGCTCGAGGGCAACGGCGGCTGACCGCCGGCGGTCGGCGGGCACTCGCCCCGGACATTGCTCTGGAGCTCTACCGCCGACCGCGCGCCCCGAAGTTCATCGCCCTCCGTCAATGCTGCGGTTGCTGAGGCGAACCTTTGCTGGTTGATCATCGAGCCGCTCGGTTTGCCCTCGCAGACCAGATCCCTTCCGGGTGGTGACAAACCTCGTGAGTCTGGCGCTGCCCCGCGCCAGGCTCGTCGCCGAATGACTCCCATTTGCGCAGGTAAATGCCTGTTCAAGCGAGATGGAGCCGCGCAGACCGGGCGGTGATTTATTTTCGATGGTCAGTAGCAACGGTGGAAGTTCGCCATAACTTCGGAAAATGCCGGTGTGACCTTGCTGAACTGTCGTAAGGTCGGATCTTCCAGTGATCTTGGCAAACGACCTGGGGGGCCCGGTGGATATCGAACCGGTTGAATATATGGACGGCAGCTTCTTCTTGCTGGTCAACAATGCGGACCGACACAGGCTGTGGCCTGCTTTCCCGACGTGCCGACCAGCCGGCAAACGGTGAACGGTGATGCGGACGTTCGTTCCATGAGTTTGCGCGATCGGTTGGCCGCGGATCGCGGCTGACGCGTCAGTCAGCACCAGGTCAGGGAGTTCCTGGGGGTCGAATGGAGCGAGGACAGCGCACACTTCCGCTCACGCGGGGGCAGCTCGACATATGGCTCGCGCAGGAGTCGGGGGAGTCCGCCACCGACTGGCAGCTCGGGCTGTTCGTACGGATCGAGGGCGCCGTCGACCGCGACGCCCTGGAGTGGTCCATCCGCCGCGTGGTGCGCGAGGCCGAACCCATACGGGCCGCCTTCGTAGAGGTAGACGGCCAGGTGCTGCAAAGGGTGATCGATGACCCGAACGTCGAGCCGGCATTCCACGACCTGACCGAGTCCGCCCATGCGATGGACGAGGTGCACCGCATCGCGTCGTCGATCCGGTGCACGCCGATGCCGCTGTTCGGTCCGCTGTTCTCGTTCACGCTGTTCCAGACGCGCATCGACGAATTCGTTCTCTTCGCCTGCTGCCACCACATGGTGATCGACGGTTTCGCCCTGGGGTTGGCCGGGCAGCGGATCGCGTCCATCTATTCTGCCGTCGTCTGCGGCGCGCCCATTTCGCCGGCCTTGTTCGGATCGTTGGAGGAACTGGTCGCCTGCGAAGCGGAATACGAATCGTCTGAGACGTATTCGGTCGATCAGGAGTTCTGGGCGAACAATCTCCCCCCGGACGGTGAGCCGTCCCTCGGGGATCTGCACACCGCGGATGTCCGAGACGAACCACCTGCGCCGTCGATGCCCGTACAACTGGATCCTGCCCTGGTCGTTCGCGTCGACGAACTGGCCGCACTGTGGAACACGCCTCGATCCTCGATACTGACGGCGGCGAGCGCGCTCTTGGTGCGCGAGTGGAGCGCGCAGAGCTCACAGGTCGCGCTGAATCTCCCGGTCACCAGGCGGGTACGCCCCGAGTCCAAGACGCTCCCCGGCATGCTCGCCGGTGTCATACCGTTGGTCTTGAACGTCCCCCCCAATTCGTCCGTCGCCGAGTTTTGCGCGTCCGTGGATGCGCGAATCCGCGAAGTGCTACGGCATCAACGGTTTCCGGTACACGCGCTCGAGCGTGAATCTCGCCCGGGCGGCACGGGGCGGCCGCCTGCACGGGTCGGCGTCAACTTCCTGCCGGTCTTGTCGAAGCTGTCCTTCGGTGGTGCGCCGGCAACGGCGTCCTTCACCAACACCGGCCCGGTGGGAAGCTTCGGGCTGGTCTTCGCCACAGCGGGCGACGAGATCTTCCTCAGCACGGAGGGCGCAGGGCTACCGGGCCTCGGCGCCGAGGACACGGCCCGGCGGTTGTCGAGAATCCTGGCGGAGATGGTTGCCGATCCCGGTCAGTCGGTGTCGTCCGTCAGTGTGCTCGACCCTGCCGAGGAAGCCCGGGCCGGCGAGTGGGGCAACCGGGCGGTGTTGAATCGGCAGACGGATGTTCCGGTGTCGGTCCCGGAGTTGTTCGCCGCGCAGGTGGCCCGGACACCTGACGCTTCGGCGCTGACCTGCCGGGGCCGTTCATCGTCTTACCGAGAACTCGATGCGGCGTCGAACCGGCTGGCGCGACTGCTCATCGGCCTCGGTGCTCACCCGGGTACATCCGTGGCGCTGCTGTTCGACCGGTCCGCCGAAGCGATCACGGCGATTGTCGCGGTACTGAAGACCGGTGCGGCCTACGTGCCGATCGACCCGGGTCATCCCGATGCGCGGATCGGCTTCGTGCTGGCGGATGCCGCAGCCGTGGCAGTCGTCACCACCCCAGCGCTGCGTCGGCGACTGGACGGTCATGAGATGGCGGTCGTCGATGTCGACGATCCGCGTGTGGAGGCCCAGCCGAGCACCGCGGTGCCGTTCCCGGCACCCGACGACATCGCCTACCTCATCTATACGTCGGGGACGACCGGTGTGCCGAAGGGCGTCGCGGTCACGCACGGCAACGTCACCCAGCTGGTGGGCTCGGTGACTGCGGACCTACCTCGCGCAGGGGTGTGGAGCCAATGGCATTCCTACGCTTTCGACGTCTCGGTGTGGGACATCTGGGCGCCGCTGCTCGGGGGTGGGCGGGTGCTGGTGGTGCCCGAGGATGTGGCGGCGTCACCGGACGAATTCCACGCCCTGCTGGTCAGCGAGCGGGTCGATGTGTTGAGTCAGACTCCGTCGGCGGTGGGAATGCTGTCGCCCGCAGGGCTGGAATCGCTGGCGCTGGTGGTCGCCGGTGAGGCGTGCCCGGCCGAGGTGGTGCACCGGTGGGCGGCTCCGGGCAGGGTGCTGATCAACGCGTACGGCCCGACTGAGGCCACCGTGTACGCGTCGATGAGTGCGCCGCTCACCCCGGGGCTGACGACGGTCCCGATCGGTGCGCCGGTGGCGGGCGCGGCGTTGTTCGTGCTGGATTCTTGGCTGCGGCCGGTGCCCGCCGGGGTGGTCGGTGAGCTGTATGTGGCGGGTCGCGGTGTCGCAGTCGGCTATGTGGGCCGGTCGGGGTTGACCGGGTCGCGGTTCGTGGCGTGCCCGTTCGGGGGTTCCGGACTGAGGATGTATCGCACCGGGGATCTGGTGCGGTGGGGTGCCGACGGGCAGTTGGAGTACTTGGGCCGCGCCGATGAGCAGGTCAAGATACGCGGTTACCGCATCGAACTGGGCGAGATCGAGGCCGTGCTGAGCCAGGCGGACGGTGTGGGCCAGGCTGCGGTGATCGCCCGCGAGGATCGCGCCGGCGACAGGCGGCTGGTCGCCTACATCACCGGCACAGCGGATCCCGCGGCGTTGCGTGCTGCGCTGGCCGCACGGCTCCCCGCGTACATGGTTCCCGCCGCGGTGGTCGTTGTCGACGTCCTGCCGCTGACCGTGAACGGCAAGCTGGACAGGCGGGCTCTTCCTGCACCCGATTACCAGAATGCCGACCGGTATCGTGCCCCGGCCGACGCGGTCGAGGAGATACTGGCCGCGATCTATGCCGAGGTTCTCGGGATGGATCGGGTCGGGGTCGACGACTCGTTCTTCGAGCTGGGCGGGGACAGCATCCTGTCGATGCAGGTGGTGTCGCGGGCCCGTGCGGCGGGTCTGAGCTGTCGGCCGCGTGATGTGTTCGTCGAGCAGACGGTGGCCCGGCTGGCCCGCGTGGTCGGGGTGGCCGAGGTCCGCGGTGTGGTCGACGAGGGAACCGGACCGGTGGCGGTGACACCGATCATCGGCTGGTTGCGAAGTGTGGACGGCCCGGTCGGTGAGTTCAACCAGTCGGTGGTCGTGCAGGCCCCGCCCGGCGTCGGTGCTGCCGCCGTCGTGGTCCTGCTGCAGGCGCTGCTGGATCGGCACGCCATGCTACGGCTGCGGGTGGCTGTCGACGAGCACGGGACCTGGGCGCCGGTGGTCCCCGAGCCGGGTTCCGTCGTCGCGGCGGGCCGTCTGATGTCGGTGGAGGTGCTCACTGCGGACGCGATGGTCGAGGCGCGGTCGCGGCTGAACCCGGCCGCCGGGGCGATGCTCAGCGCGGTGTGGGCCACTGAAACCAGTCAGCTGGCGCTGGTGGTGCACCACCTCGCGGTCGACGGGGTCTCGTGGCGAATCCTGCTGGAGAGCCTCAACATCGCCTGGGCCCAGCACCGCGGCGGGCGTCCGGTCGAACTGCCCGTCGGGGGGATGTCGTTCGCGCGGTGGTCGACCCTGCTGGCACAGCACGCACACTCCGACGAGGTAGCAGCACTGGCCGACGCCTGGCGGCAGGTGGTCGAGATCCCCTCGGCACTGCCCGCACCCCGGCCCGAGTCGGACACCTATGCCACGGCCGGATACTCATCGGCGTCGCTGGACACCGGGACGACGCGGATGCTGCTCGGTGAGGTGCCTGCGGCGTTCCACACCGGGGTGCAGGACGTGTTGTTGATCGCGTTCGGCCTGGCGCTGGCCGAATTCGTCGGCGGTCGCCGCGGGCGACGGATCGGCATCGACGTGGAAGGCCATGGCAGGCAGGAGGAACTGGCCGCCGACGCCGACCTGTCGCGCACCGTCGGGTGGTTCACCACCAAGTACCCGGTCGCGCTGCCGAGCGGTGAACTGTCCTGGGCTCAGGTGGTCTCCGGTGGCGCCGCCCTGGGCAGGTTCGTCAAAATAGCCAAGGAGCAGTTGCATGCCCTGCCCGACGGGGTGACCTACGGCCTGCTGCGCTACCTGAATTCGACCGTCGATCTGGACGTGCCGGAGCCGTGCGTGGGATTCAACTATCTGGGCCGCCTCGGCGCGGCCGGTGACCTCTCCGGTGAGATGTGGCGGATCGACCCGGATGCCGGGACACTCACGGCCGCCGCCATGGGGGTGCCGACCCCCTTGACCCACACGGTGGAGCTCAACGCCGCCACGGTGGACACCGCTGCGGGGCCGCAACTGCGCGCCAACTGGACATGGGCGGTGTCGGCGCTGGACGACATTCAGGTCGAGCGGCTGAGTCAGTTGTGGTTCGATGCGCTGGCCGGGATCTGCGCCCATGTGCGTTGCGGTGGCGGTGGTTTGACGCCCTCGGACATCGCTCCGGTGCGGTTGAGCCAGGACCAGATCGACTGCCTGAACAGCCGCCACCGAGTCTCCGATGTTCTGCCGTTGACCCCACTGCAGCACGGCCTGCTCTTCCACGTCGGGGCCGAGGATGCGAGCAGCGACCTGTACGCGATGCAGCTGGATTTCGCGGTGACGGGCCCGCTCGACGCCGACCGGCTCCGTGACGCGACGCACGCGGTGGTCTGCCGTCATCCACACCTGATGGCCCGGTTCTGTCAGGAATTCGACGAGCCGGTACAGGTCATCCTCTCCGACCCCGGGCTGGAATGGCAGGACGTCGACTTCGAATCCGATGACCAGGTAGAGCGACTGTGCGCCGACGAGCGGGCAGCGGTCTGCGATCTCGGTCGCGGGCCGGTCTTGCGGGCCGCGCTCGTGCGCATCACGCCGGAACGGCACCGGCTCGTGCTGACCATCCACCACCTCGTGGTCGACGGCTGGTCGCTACCGCTCCTGTTGCAGGAGATCTTCGGCGTGTACCAGGGGCGGCGGCTGCCCGCGGCGGTGCCGTATCGCCGGTTCGTGTCCTGGCTGGCCGACCGTGACCTCGTGGCCGCCAGGGCGGCCTGGGCCGATCTGCTGAGCGGTTTCGAAACCCCCACCCTGGTGGCCCCGCCGAACCGGTCGGCGATGGGTCCGCGTGGCGTGGCCACGTTCGAGGTGCCCCCGCACATCAGTCGGGCGGTGGGGGAGCTGGCACGCTCACAGCAGACCACGGTCAACACGGTGCTGCACGCGGCGTGGGCGGTGTCGCTGGCCTCGCTGACCGGCCAGCAGGACGTGGTGTTCGGCACCACGGTCTCCGGTCGCCCGGACGAGCTGCCCGGGTCGGAATCGATGATCGGCCTGATGATCAACACGGTTCCCGTGCGGGCCGACATCACGGCGACCACCACTGCCGCCGAGCTGATGGAACAGCTGCAGTGCGCTCACAACAACACCTTGGATCATCGCCACCTGGCCCTGCCCGAGATCCACCGCCTCCTCGGCCACGACCGGCTGTTCGACACGATGTTCGTCTATGAGAACTACCCGCTGGACACCGGAATGGCGTTGGGCGACGGGTTGGCCGTCGCCGAGTTCAGTAGTCGCGAGTGCAATCATTATCCCCTTGCGGTGCAGGTGATTCCGCGGGAGGGACTGAGCCTGCGAGTCGAGTACCGCACTGATGTGTTCGATGGTGCCGGTGTGGAGGCGCTTGTTGGGCGGTTGGTGCGGGTGTTGGTGTCGATGACTGGTGATCCGGCTCGGCGGTTGTC
>NZ_JBFARC010000007.1:0-343928 GCF_040674075.1 Mycobacterium sp. NPDC050551
GGAAACGCCCGGACCCATCCCGAACCCGGAAGCTAAGCCAGCCAGCGCCGATGATACTACCCATACGGGTGGAAAAGTAGGACACCGCCGAACACCATTTAAGGATCACCCCCCACGTTCACGTGGGGGGTGATTCTCTTTCTATTCGGCGCCATTTGCCGAAAGCCAAATTGTCGCCGAATACGCCGTGGCCGTAAACTTCGGTCGGGGCAACCAGCGGAAGGCACACGTGGGCGACGACAGGCAGAGCGGACGCGGCGACCAGCGACCAGGACGGACCTCCGACGGCGGCCGGCCGCGCAACCAGCGTTCGGCGCCGCGGTCGTCGGGACCCGGAAGGGCCCGCAGCGCACAGCCCGCGGGTACCGACCAGGCGGGACCCCCCATTCCTCGGGACATCGAGGCCAAACAGCTGAATCCGGAGGTCCGCCGCGAACTCACCACGCTCGACAAGTCCACCGCCGACTTCGTCGCCCGCCATCTGGTGGCCGCAGGCACACTGCTCGACGAGGACCCCGAGGCCGCACTGGAGCATGCGCGGGCGGCCCGTGCCCGGTCGAGCCGGCTCGCGGCGGTGCGCGAGGCCGTCGGCATCGCGGCGTATCACTGCGGTGACTGGAATCAGGCGCTTGCTGAACTGCGCGCGGCACGCCGGATGGGCAGCAAGTCGCCGCTCCTTGCGTTGATCGCCGACTGTGAACGCGGCATCGGCCGGCCCGAGCGCGCGATCGAACTGGCACGGAGCCCGGAAGCCGGGCAGCTGGCCGGCGACGACGCCGACGAACTGCGGATCGTCGTCGCGGGTGCCCGGTCCGACCTCGGTCAGGTCGAGCAGGCGCTGGCGATTCTCTCCTCCCCTCCGCTCGACCGGACCCGGACCGGTCAGACCGCGGCCCGGCTCTTCTACGTCTACGCCGAGACGCTGCTCGCGCTCGACCGTCGCGACGAGGCACTGCAGTGGTTCATCAATGCCGCCGCCGCCGACCTCGAGGGCGCTACCGACGCCGAAGACCGCATCACCGAGCTGAGCTGAGACGGTCGTGACAAGCATTGCAGCGCAACACGACTGTCTGCTGCTCGATCTCGACGGCACCGTCTTCCGCGGGCACGAGCCGACGACCGGCGCCGTCGACACCCTTGCGGCGGTCGAGGCACGGGTCCTCTACGTCACCAACAACGCCTCCCGAGCACCCGGTGACGTCGCCGCACACCTGACCGAGCTGGGATTCCGAGCCCACGCCGACGATGTCGTCACCAGCGCCCAGAGCGCGGCCAGCCTGTTGGCCGACCAGCTTCCACCCGAGTCCAAGGTGCTGATCGTCGGCACCGAGGCGCTGGCCGACGAGGTCGCAGGCCGCGGACTGCGGCCGGTCCGCTCGGCGGACGACGACCCGGTCGCCGTCGTCCAGGGCCACAACCCGCAGACCGGTTGGTCAGATCTCGCCGAGGCGGCGCTCGCCATCCGGTCCGGCGCCCTGTGGGTCGCGGCCAACGTCGACCTGACACTGCCGTCCGAGCGCGGCCTGCTGCCGGGCAACGGTTCGATGGTCGCGGCGCTGCGGGCGGCCACCAACCAGGAGCCGCAGGTGGCGGGCAAGCCGCAGCCCACGCTGTTTTCCGACGCGCTCAGCCGGGGCAGCTATGCCAACCCCCTCACTGTCGGCGACCGTCTCGACACCGACATCGCCGGCGCCAACGCAGCAGGCCTGCCCAGCCTTCTCGTGCTCAGCGGCGTCAGCACCGCTGACGACACCGTGCGCGCACCCGCCGACCTGCGTCCCGGTTTCATCGGCGCCGACCTGCGCTCACTCACCCGGCCCGCCGACGAGCTGCGTGTGGGACCGCAACCCGGGTGGGAGGTCGACGTCGACACCACCGCGGTCACCGTCCGCGCGACCGGTCACGATCACGGCGACAGCCTGTCGGTGCTGCGGGCCCTGGCCGACGCGGTGTGGTCGGCGGGCATAGCGGGGGAATCACTCACCGTCGACGCCGGTGACGACACCGCCCGGGAGGCGCTGCAGCACCTGTCGCTGCTGTGATGGCCGATCGACTAGCGTGAACGTCGACATGATTACCGACCCCGATCAGATCCGCTCCGAGATCGCGGCTCGGCTCGCCGAGTTGCCCGACGTCGGCCCCGATTCGGCCGAACTGGCCGACGCGGAGGTCGACGCGATCGCCGCGCAGCTGGAGCAGGCCCACGATCTGCTGGTGCATGCGCTCGAGGCGGTGGACCGGGGTCCCGCGGCCGCTTCGGGCTTCGAGAGGTGAGCGCACGTGGCACGGCGCGCTCGTGTTGACGCGGAACTGGTGCGGCGCGGACTGGCGCGGTCGCGCCAGCAGGCGGCCGAACTGATCGGCGCGGGCCGCGTGTCCATCGACGGGATGCCGGCGGCGAAGGCGGCGACGGCGATCGCCGTGGACGCGAACCTCACCGTGACCGCCGCCGAGCGGACCTGGGTCTCCCGCGGCGCACACAAGCTGATCGGCGCGCTGTCGGCGTTCGGCCTCTCCGCAGACGGCAGGCGCTGCCTGGATGCGGGTGCGTCGACCGGCGGGTTCACCGAGGTGCTGCTCGACAGCGGCGCCCGCGAGGTGGTCGCCGTGGACGTCGGATACGGACAGCTGGCCTGGTCGTTGCGGTCCGACGAGCGGGTGACCGTGCTCGAGCGGACGAACGTGCGTGAGATCACCGCGGAGACGATCGGCGGTCCGGTCGACCTCGTGGTGGCAGACCTCTCGTTCATCTCGCTGGGCACCGTGCTGCCTGCGCTGACCGCCTGCGCGTCACCCGACGCCGATATCGTTCCCATGGTGAAGCCGCAATTCGAGGTCGGCAAGGGCCGGGTCGGCGCAGGCGGAGTGGTCTCCGACCCGGGCCTGAGGGCCGAGGCGGTCCTGCAGGTCGCACAGCGCGCCGCCGGACTGGGCTGGCACGCCGCCGGCGTCACGGCGAGCCCGCTGCCCGGCCCGTCGGGCAACGTGGAGTACTTCCTCTGGCTACGCAGCGGCGCGAACGACGCCTTGGCCGCGGGCGACCTCGAGCACGCGGTGACGCGTGCGGTGACGGAAGGGCCGCAATGACGGTCGAACGAACCATGCTGATGGTGGTGCACACCGGGCGCCCCGACGCCATCGACGTCGTCCGGCGGGTGCAGAAGGTGTTGAGCAACAACGGAGTCGGGCTCCGGGTACTCGCCGCGCAGGCCGTCGACAAGGCCCCGCTGCACCTGGCGCCCGAGGAGATGGGCGCCCTCGGTACGGGGTTCGAGGTCGTCGACGCCGAAGAGCGGGCCGCCGAGGGTTGCGAGCTGGTGCTCGGCCTCGGCGGTGACGGCACCTTCCTGCGCGCCGCGGAACTCGCCCGGAACGTCGAGATCCCGGTGCTCGGCGTCAATCTCGGCCGGATCGGCTTCCTCGCCGAGGCCGAGCTGGAGGCGCTCGACAGCGTCCTCGACCACGTCATCAACCGCAACTACCGCATCGAGGAGCGGATGACGCTCGACGTGGTGGTCCGCGCGGGGGGCGAGATCCTGCACCGGGGGTGGGCGCTCAACGAGGCGAGCCTGGAGAAGGGACCGCGTCTCGGCGTGCTCGGCGCCGTGCTGGAGGTCGACGGCAGGCCGGTGTCGGCGTTCGGCTGCGACGGCGTCCTGGTGGCCACGCCGACGGGGTCCACCGCCTACGCGTTCTCGGCCGGTGGCCCGGTGCTGTGGCCGGATCTCGAGGCGATCCTGGTGGTGCCGAACAATGCGCATGCGCTGTTCGCCCGGCCGATGGTCACCAGCCCGGACGCGGCGATCGCCATCGAGATCGAGGGCGACGGCCACGACGCGACGGTGTTCTGCGACGGCCGTCGCGAGATGGTGCTGCCGGCGGGCGGCCGGCTTGAGGTGACCCGCTGCGGCACGCCGTTGAAATGGGTGCGCCTGGACAGCGCGCCGTTCACCGACCGCCTGGTGCGCAAGTTCCGGCTGCCCGTGACCGGCTGGCGGGGGCAGTAGTCACCGGTGCTGGCTGAAATCCGAATCGAGTCGCTGGGCGCCATCAGCGCCGCCACCGCCGAGTTCGACCGGGGGCTGACCGTGCTCACCGGCGAGACCGGCGCGGGCAAGACGATGGTGGTGACCGGCCTGCACCTGCTCGGCGGCGCCCGTGCCGACGCCACGAGGGTGCGGTCGGGTGCGGGCCGAGCCGTGGTCGAGGGGCGATTCACCACCACCGACCTCGGCGACGGAACCGCAGGCCGTGTCGACGGCATCCTGGACTCCTGCGGCGCCGAGCGCGACGACGACGGCAGCGTCATCGCGGCGCGTTCGGTCAGCCGCGACGGCCCGTCCCGCGCCTATCTCGGCGGCCGCAGTGTGCCTGCGAAGTCGCTGAGCACCTTCACCACTGAGCTGTTGACACTGCACGGCCAGAACGACCAACTGCGGCTGATGCGGCCCGAGGAGCAGCGCGCGGCGCTCGACCGGTTCGCCGGCGTGGACAAGCCGCTGCAGAAGTACCGCGCGGCGCGCGAGGCGTGGCTGACCGCCCGCCGCGACCTCGCTGACCGCCGTGAGCGGGCGCGTGAGCTCACCCTGGAGGCCGACCGGCTGAAGTTCGGCCTCGACGAGATCGACGCGGTGGACCCGCAACCCGGCGAGGACGAGACGCTCGTCGAGGACATCCGCCGTCTGTCGGAGCTCGATGCGCTGCGCGAAGCCGCCCGGACCGCACGCACCGCCCTCGCCGGGGTGTTCGACGACGCCGCCGCGCCGGGGGAGTCGTCGGCCGTCGACGGGTTGGGTCACGCCCGGGCCGCGCTCGAGAGCACCGACGACGCCGCGCTGCGCGCCCTCGGCGGCAGGCTGGCAGAGACGCTCGCGGTGATCAACGACGTGGCAGGCGAACTGGGCGACTTCCTGGCCGAACTGCCCAGCGACGCCAGCACCCTGGAGACCAAGCTGGCACGCCAGGCCGAGTTGCGGACGCTGACCCGCAAGTACGCCGCCGACATCGACGGAGTGCTGGCGTGGGCCCGCGAATCGCGGGACCGCCTCGACCAGCTCGATGTGTCCGAGGAGGCACTCGCCGGCCTCGACCAGCGGGTGCGCGAACTGCAGACCGAGGTCGTCGCGGCGGCGGCGGAGGTGACCAGAGTGCGTGCCAAGGCGGCTAAAGGCCTGGCGAAGGCGGTCACCGCCGAACTGTCAGGACTGGCGATGACCGGTGCCGACTTCACCCTCACCGTGGCGCCGCTTCCAGTGCGAGCCGACGATTCCGCGCCGCTGACACTGGCCGACGGCACGGTCGTACATGCCGGACACGACGGTGTCGACGCCGTCGAGTTCGGTTTCGCCGCCCACCGCGGCACCGACGTCCTCCCGTTGTCCAAGAGTGCGTCGGGCGGCGAGCTGTCGCGGGTGATGCTCGCGCTCGAGGTCGTCCTCGCCGCGTCCGACGCGGGCACCACGATGGTGTTCGACGAGGTCGATGCGGGTGTCGGCGGCCGGGCGGCCGTCCAGATCGGGCGCCGGCTGGCTCGGTTGGCGCGCACCCACCAGGTCATCGTGGTCACCCACCTGCCGCAGGTCGCCGCGTACGCCGACGCGCACCTGGTGGTCGACGGCGGCGGCCGCGTTAAGGCCAGCGGTGTGCGCCGCATCGACGACGACGACCGGGTCGCCGAACTGGCGCGGATGCTGGCAGGGCTCGGCGAATCCGACAGCGGACGTGCACACGCGCGCGAACTCCTCGATGCCGCACAGCAGGAGCGCACCGCCGCCCACTGATGTGACAGCTGTGACAGAACGGTACTTCTGAGGCAGATGTTACGGCGCGCCTCCACCTCTACTTGAGGGTTGCCCGACAGAATCGCCGCATGAAGATGTCAGCGCTGCTAACCCGAAATGCCGGCACGCGCCCGGGCCTCACCGGAACCGCACGAGTCGACCGCGACATCGACCGGCTCCTCCGTCGTGTGGGACCCGGCGACATCGTCGTGCTCGACGCGCTCGACCTGGACCGCATCACCGCCGACGCGCTCGTCGAGGCCAACGTCGCGGGCGTGGTCAACGCGTCGCCCTCGATCTCCGGCCGCTATCCCAATCTCGGGCCCGAGGTGCTGGTGGCCAACGGTGTGCTGCTCATCGACGAGACCGGTCCGGACGTCTTCAAGAAGGTCAAGGACGGCGCCCGGGTGCGCCTGCACAACGGCGGCGTGTACTCCGGTGACCGCCGCCTGGCGCTGGGCACCGAGCGCACCGACCAGGAGATCAACGAGCTGATGCACGAGGCCAAGAGCGGCCTCGTCGCACATCTGGAAGCCTTCGCCGGCAACACCATCGAGTTCATCCGCTCGGAGAGCCCGCTGCTCATCGACGGCATCGGCATCCCCGACATCGACGTCGACATCAATCGGCGCCACGTGGTGATCGTCGCCGAGGAACCCGACGCGGCCGAGGACCTCAAGGCCCTCAAGCCGTTCCTCAAGGAGTATCAGCCCGTGCTGGTCGGTGTCGGCACCGGCGCCGACGTGCTGCGCAAGGCGGGTTACCGGCCGGCGCTGATCGTGGGCGATCCCGACCGGATCAGCGCCGAGACGCTGCGCGGCGGAGCCCAGGTGATCCTGCCCGCCGACGCCGACGGCCACGCCGCCGGGCTGGAGCGGATCCAGGACCTCGGTGTCGGCGCGATGACCTTCCCCGCGGCCGGGTCGGCGGCCGATCTGGCGCTGCTGCTGAGCCACCACCACGGCGCGTCGCTGATCGTCACGGTCGGCCACTCCGCGAGCATCGAGGAGTTCTTCGACCGGTCCCGCCAGCACAGCAATCCCTCGACGTTCCTGACCCGCCTCAAGGTCGGCGAGAAGCTCGTCGACGCCAAGGCCGTCGCCACGCTGTACCGCAGCAGGGTCTCCGGCGGCGCCATCGCGCTGCTGATCATGGCGATGCTGGTCGCGGTGATCGCAGCGCTGTGGGTGTCGCGGGCCGACGCCGCCGTCATCGACTGGGTCGTTGAGTACTGGAACCGGTTCACGCTGTGGATCCAGAGTCTGATCACCTGAGGGGTATCGATGATCTCGCTTCGCGCGCATGCGATCTCACTGGCCGCGGTCTTCCTCGCGCTGGCGATCGGGGTTGCGCTGGGCTCCGGCCTGCTGTCGAGCACGGTGCTGTCCGGACTTCGTGACGACAAACAGGATCTGCAGCACCAGATCGACACGCTGACCGGCGAGAAGAACGGGCTGAACGAGAGGCTCAGCGCCGCTGCCGAATTCGACGCGCAGATGTCGCAGCGGATCCTGCGTGACGCACTGGGCGGCAAGTCGGTGGTGCTGTTCCGCACACCCGACGCCGCCGACGACGACGTGGAGGCGCTGTCGCGGCTGATCGGCCAGGGTGGCGGTTCGGTCACCGGCACCGTGTCGCTCACCGAGGAGTTCGTCGAGGCCAACTCCGCCGAGAAGTTGCTCTCGGTGGTGAACTCGCCGATCGTGCCCGCCGGCACCCAGCTCAAGACGACGTCGGTGGACCAGGGTTCCCAGGCCGGGGACCTGCTGGGCATCGCCCTGCTGACCACGGGCAAGCCGGACGCGCCTGCGGTCGACGACATGTCCCGCGACACGGTGCTGGCCGCGCTTCGCGACACCGGCTTCCTCACCTACGGCGACCAGCGCATCGGCGCCGCCAACGCCGCGGTGGTCGTCACCGGCGCCGGGCTGGCCGACGATGCGGGCAATCGGGGCGCGACCGTCGCGAGGTTCGCGTCGGGCCTGGCGCAACACGGGTCGGGCACCGTGCTGGTCGGCCGGGACGGGTCGGCGTCGGGCACCGGATCGGTGGCGGTCACCAGGAGCGATGCGGCGCTGTCGGCGGCGGTGAGCACGGTCGACGACGTCGACGCGGAGTCCGGGCGGCTCACCGCGGTGCTTGCGGTGCAGGACCTCGTCAACGGCGGACGGCCCGGGCAGTACGGCATCGGGCAGGGCGCCACCTCGGTCACCGTTCCCCAATAGGCCGACCCTGTCGGTCGCAGCTACGGCGCGTCAGTGACGTCATGTCGGACTCGCTGTTAGGGTGGGGTTCCGTGGGTCGGCAGGCCCCAGCAGTCCTTGCATCGTCCTGCGCCGGTCATCACGGAGGTCGCTCTTGCCATCGTTACGCAAGCACCCGCAAACGGCCACCAAGCATCTCTTCGTCACCGGCGGCGTGGTGTCCTCTCTGGGTAAGGGGCTGACGGCCTCCAGCCTGGGCCAGCTGCTCACCGCGCGCGGGTTGCAGGTGACGATGCAGAAGCTCGACCCGTACCTCAACGTCGACCCCGGCACCATGAACCCGTTCCAGCACGGTGAGGTGTTCGTCACCGAGGACGGCGCCGAGACCGACCTCGACGTCGGGCACTACGAACGGTTCCTGGACCGCAACCTGTCCGGCTCGGCGAATGTGACCACCGGTCAGGTGTATTCGACCGTGATCGCCAAGGAGCGGCGCGGCGAGTACCTGGGCGACACCGTGCAGGTGATCCCTCACATCACCGACGAGATCAAGAGCCGGATCCTCGCGATGGCCATTCCGGACGCCGACGGCAACCGGCCCGACGTGATCATCACCGAGGTCGGCGGCACGGTCGGCGACATCGAGTCGCTGCCGTTCCTGGAGGCCGCCCGCCAGGTCCGCCACGAGGTGGGCCGGGAGAACTGCTTCTTCCTGCACTGCTCGCTGGTGCCCTACATGGCGCCGTCGGGGGAGTTGAAGACCAAGCCGACCCAGCATTCGGTGGCGGCCCTGCGCAGCATCGGCATCACGCCCGACGCGCTGATCCTGCGCTGCGACCGCGACGTACCGGAACCGCTGAAGAACAAGATCGCGCTGATGTGCGACGTCGACATCGACGGCTGCATCTCCACGCCGGACGCGCCGTCCATCTACGACATCCCGAAGGTGCTGCACCGCGAGGAACTCGACGCCTACGTGGTGCGCCGGCTCAACCTGCCGTTCCGCGACGTCGACTGGACGCAGTGGAACGACCTGTTGCGGCGGGTGCACGAACCGCAGGAGACGGTGCGGATCGCACTGGTGGGCAAGTACATCGACCTCTCCGACGCGTACCTGTCGGTGGCCGAGGCGCTACGCGCAGGCGGCTTCAAGCACCACGCGAAGGTGGAGATGCGGTGGGTCGCCTCCGATGACTGCGAGGCCGACGGAGCCGCCCTGGCACTGGGCGATGTGGACGGGGTGCTCATCCCCGGCGGATTCGGCATCCGCGGCATCGAGGGCAAGATCGGCGCCATCAGCTACGCCCGCAAGCGCGGCCTTCCGGTACTCGGGCTGTGCCTGGGCCTGCAGTGCATCGTCATCGAGGCGGCGCGCTCGGTGGGGTTGGCCGACGCCAACTCCGCGGAGTTCGACCCGGCGACCGCGGACCCGGTGATCTCCACGATGGCCGACCAGCGCGATGCGGTGGCCGGCGAGGCGGACCTGGGCGGCACCATGCGGCTCGGCGCGTATCCGGCTGTGCTGGAACCGGATTCGATCGTCGCGCAGGCCTACCAGGCCACCGAGGTGTCCGAGCGGCATCGGCACCGCTACGAGGTGAACAACGAGTACCGCGACCGCATCGCGGCCAGCGGTCTGCGTTTCTCCGGCACGTCGCCCGACGGCCATCTGGTCGAGTTCGTCGAGTACGGCCCCGAGGTGCACCCGTTCCTGGTGGGCACGCAGGCCCATCCCGAGCTGAAGAGCAGGCCCACCCGCCCGCACCCGCTGTTCGCCGCGTTCATCGGCGCGGCGTTGGAGTACAAGGCCGCCGAGCGACTGCCCGTCGAGATCCCCGAGCGCTCCAACGGCGCCGAGGCGGCCGGCGATCAGGCCGAGTTCCTGCAAGAGCATGCCGCCCGTGGCTGAGCACGACTTCGAGACCGTCGAGAGCGAGACCGTCTACGTCGGCAAGATCTTCGCGCTGCGAGCCGACGAGGTGCGGATGCCGGGCGGCACGACGGCACGTCGCGAGGTGGTCGAGCACTATGGCGCCGTCGCGGTGGTGGCACTCGACGACGCCGACAACGTCGTGCTGGTGTTTCAGTACCGCCATCCCTTCGGCCGCAGGCTGTGGGAGTTGCCCGCCGGCCTGCTGGACGCCGGCGACGAGGCGCCGCACATCAGCGCCGCCCGGGAACTCGAGGAGGAGGCCGGCCTGACCGCCGACGCCTGGTCGGTGCTCGTCGATCTGGACTCCGCGCCTGGTTTCAGCGACGAGAGCGTGCGGGTGTACCTGGCGACGGGGTTGTCCGACGTCGGACGGCCGGACGCCCACGACGAGGAGGCCGACCTCACCGTCGAGCGCGTCCCGCTGTCGGAAGCCGTCCGTATGGTGCTCCGCGGAGAGATCGTCAACTCGATCGCCGTGGCGGGGATCCTGGCGGCCAACACCGTCGGGGACCGCGACGGGCTCCGCCCGGTCGGCGCGCAGTGGATCGACCGGCCGACGGCGTTCGCGCGCCGGAAAGGGAACTGATGGTCACACCGGCGCTGGGTGCGGGCGGCTCGCCGCCGGGCCTGGGGTCGGTGCTCGACGGTCAGTTGCAGGGCTACCTCGACCATCTCGCCATCGAACGCGGTGTCGCCGCCAACACGCTCAGCTCCTACCGGCGTGACCTCCGCCGCTATGCCGACCATCTGCACGCCCGCGGGATCGACGACCTCGGCGCGGTCGCCGAGACCGATGTCAGCGACTTCCTGATGGCCCTGCGCCGCGGCGACCCGGCGGCGGGCTCCGCCGCGCTGTCGGCCGTCTCCGCGGCCCGTGCGCTGATCGCGGTGCGCGGCCTGCACCGGTTCGCGGCGTCGGAAGGCCTGACAGACCTCGACGTGGCGCGCGCGGTCAAGCCGCCCACCCCCTCACGCCGGCTGCCCAAGAGCCTGACTGTCGACGAGGTGCTCGCGCTGCTCGACGGCGCAGGCGGGGACAGCGACGCCGACGGCCCCCTGACGCTGCGCAACCGCGCGATGCTGGAACTGCTGTACTCCACCGGCGCCCGCATCTCCGAGGCCGTCGGCCTGGACGTCGACGACGTCGACACCCATGCGCGGTCGGTGCTGCTGCGCGGGAAGGGCGGCAAGCAGCGGCTGGTGCCGATCGGCAGGCCCGCCGTCAGCGCGCTGGACGCCTACCTGGTGCGGGGCAGGCCCGATCTGGCGCGGCGCGGCCGCGGCACGCCGGCGATCTTCCTCAACGTCCGGGGCGGGCGGCTGTCTCGGCAGAGCGCCTGGCAGGTGCTGCAGGACGCGGCGGAGCGCGCCGGGATCACGGCGGCGGTGTCACCGCACACGCTGCGGCATTCCTTCGCGACCCATCTGCTCGACGGCGGCGCCGACGTCCGCGTCGTCCAGGAACTGCTCGGCCACGCCTCGGTGACCACCACGCAGATCTACACGATGGTCACGGTGCACGCGCTGCGTGAGGTGTGGGCGGGCGCGCACCCGCGCGCGCGTTGACCCGGGATCGACCAGGGGACCGTCCGCCGCGCCGCGATCCCGGCCATTCGGCCCTCCGTGAAGGTCGGTACACGACGTCCACAGCCCATGTCGCCCGCGGGTCTGCCTGTTTCCGCAGCGTCGCGCCGTTAAACTTGCCCGGATGTTCGCCATGGCCGAGATATGAGTGAGGACGGCGGCGGCGCCGACCCACCGGCGCAGGCCGGCCTCACCGGCCGGGCGGTGCGCACCGTTCCCGAACCCGCGCCACGCACGACGCACGGCCCGGCCAAGGTCATCGCCATGTGCAACCAGAAGGGCGGCGTCGGCAAGACCACCTCGACGATCAACCTCGGCGCCAGCCTCGCCGAGTACGGTCGCCGGGTCCTGCTGGTGGACCTCGACCCGCAGGGCGCGCTGTCGGCCGGCCTGGGGGTGCCGCACTACGAGCTCGATCACACGATCCACAACCTGCTGGTCGAACCGCGGGTGTCGATCGACGACGTGCTGATCAACACCCGGGTCAAGGGGCTGGACCTGGTGCCCAGCAACATCGACCTGTCGGCGGCGGAGATCCAGTTGGTCAACGAGGTCGGTCGCGAACAGACGCTCGGCCGGGCGCTGTACCCGGTGCTGGACCGCTACGACTACGTGCTCATCGACTGTCAGCCGTCGCTGGGTCTGCTCACCGTCAACGGGCTGGCGTGCAGCGACGGCGTGATCATCCCGACCGAGTGCGAGTACTTCTCGCTGCGCGGCCTGGCACTGCTGACCGACACCGTGGACAAGGTGCACGACCGGCTGAATCCGCGGCTGTCCATCAGCGGCATCCTGATCACCCGCTACGACCCCCGCACCGTCAACTCCCGCGAGGTGATGGCACGGGTGCTCGAGCGCTTCGGCGATCTGGTGTTCGACACCGTCATCACCCGTACCGTCCGCTTCCCCGAGACCAGCGTGGCGGGCGAGCCGATCACCACCTGGGCGCCGAAATCCGGTGGCGCCGAGGCATATCGGGCGCTGGCGCGGGAAGTCATCCACCGGTTCGGCGGGTGAGCACCGACGCCGCAGCCGATGGAAACGGCGAGCCGGACGCCGGCGGTCAGACCGGATTCCGGGTGCGTCTGGACAACTTCGAGGGCCCGTTCGACCTGCTGCTGCAGCTGATCTTCGCCCACCGGCTCGACGTCACCGAGGTGGCGCTGCACCAGGTGACCGACGACTTCATCGCCTACACCCGCGACATCGGTCCGCTGCTGGAGCTCGACGAGACCACCGCGTTCCTGGTGGTCGCAGCCACGCTGCTGGACCTCAAGGCGGCGCGGCTGCTGCCGTCGGGCGAGGTGCACGACGACGAGGACCTCGCGCTGCTCGAGGTGCGCGACCTGCTGTTCGCGCGACTCCTGCAGTACCGGGCGTACAAACACGTCGCGGTGATGTTCGCCGAACTCGAGGCGGCGGCGCTGCGCAGCTACCCCCGCGCGGTGTCTCTGGAGGACCGCTACGCCGAGCTGCTGCCGGAGGTGATGCTCGGCGTCGACGCCGATCGGTTCGCCCAGATCGCCGCGACCGTCTTCACCCCGCGGCCGGTGCCGACGGTGGCCATGGAACACATGCACGAGTCCGCGGTCTCGGTGCCCGAACAGGCCAGGCGGCTGTTGTCGCTGCTGGAGATCCGGGGACTCGGCGAGTGGGCGACGTTCGCCGAACTGGTCGCGGAATGCGAGGGTCCGATCGAGATCGTCGGCAGGTTCCTGGCGCTGCTCGAACTGTACCGGGCGCGGGCGGTAGCATTCGAGCAATCAGAACCGCTTGGTGTGCTCCAGATTTCGTGGACCGGGGATCGGCCGACCAGCGAACACCTGGCAACCGCGGACGCGGTGGAAGAGCGAGAACCATGACCGACGACATCGCCGTGCACGACGACCTGAGCCGCGCCGACGTGAATCACACCGATAGGGAAGACACCGACCTCGGCATCGACGTCGCGACCGTGCCGGAGCTCGAGGACGCCGAACTCGAAGCGGTGC
Organism: Mycobacterium sp. NPDC050551; assembly: GCF_040674075.1. Classification (NCBI taxonomy): domain Bacteria; kingdom Bacillati; phylum Actinomycetota; class Actinomycetes; order Mycobacteriales; family Mycobacteriaceae; genus Mycobacterium; species Mycobacterium sp. NPDC050551. The sequence goes on from NZ_JBFARC010000007.1 coordinate 13,493, forward strand.
TCGAGGCGCTGCTGCTGGTGGTGGACACCCCGGTGACGGTGGACGCGCTGGCGACGGCCACCGAGCAGCCGGCGTACCGCATCGCCGCGAAGCTGGCACAGATGGCCGCCGAGCTGAGCGAGCGCGGCAGCGGCATCGACCTCAGGGAGGCGGGCGGCGGCTGGCGGATGTACACCCGCGCACGCTTCGCCCCGTACGTGGAGCGGCTGGTCCTCGACGGCGCGCGGTCGAAGTTGACCCGCGCGGCGCTCGAGACCCTCGCCGTCGTCGCCTACCGGCAGCCGGTGACCCGCGCCCGGGTCAGCGCGGTCCGTGGCGTCAACGTCGACGCGGTGGTGCGCACGCTGGTGGCCCGCGGGCTGATCACCGAGGCGGGCACCGACCCCGATTCGGGTGCCACCACCTTCGCGACCACCGAGTTGTTCCTGGAGCGCCTCGGGTTGTCGTCACTGACCGACCTGCCGGACATCGCACCGCTGCTGCCCGACGTCGACGTCATCGACGACCTCAGCGAATCACTCGGTGACGAGCCGCGCTTCATCAAGCTCAGCGGCGGGCGCACGCCCGATCAGCCGCTGTCCTTCGACGTGGACCGGGACTGACATGGCCGAGTCGGACGCCGAGGGGATTCGGCTGCAGAAGGTGCTGTCGCAGGCCGGGGTGGCTTCGCGGCGGGTCGCGGAGCGGATGATCCGCGACGGCCGGATCGAGGTCGACGGGCGGATCGTGACCGAACAGGGCACCCGGGTCGATCCCGACGTGTCGGAGATCCGGGTCGACGGGGTGCGGGTCAGGTTCGACGACACGCTGGTGCACCTGGCGATCAACAAACCGCGAGGGATGCACTCCACGATGTCCGACGACCGGGGCAGGCCCTGCGTCGGCGATCTCGTCGAACACCGGGTGCGGGGCAACAAGAAGCTGTTCCACGTCGGCCGGTTGGACGCCGACACCGAGGGGCTGCTGCTGCTGACCAACGACGGCGAACTCGCACACCGGCTCATGCACCCCTCGTACGAGATTCAGAAGACCTACCTGGCGACGGTGCTCGGCACCATGCCGCGCGGAGTGGGCAAGAAGCTGCGCGACGGTGTCGAACTCGACGACGGACCTGCGCGTGTCGACGACTTCGCGGTGGTCGACGCGGTGCCGGGCAAGACCCTGGTGCGGCTGACACTGCACGAGGGCCGCAAACGTATCGTCCGCCGGATGCTGGCAGAGGTCGGCTATCCGGTGCAGGAACTGGTCCGCACCGAACTGGGTGCCGTCACTCTGGGAGACCAGCGGCCCGGCAGCATCCGCGTGTTGACCAGCAAGGAAATCGGCGAGCTGTACAAGGCGGTGGGGATGTGACCGGGTCGGTGCTCGAGGCCGTGACGATCGCGGTGGACGGTCCGGCAGGCACCGGGAAGTCCTCGGTGTCCCGTGGTCTGGCGAGGGCGCTGGGCGCGCGGTATCTCGACACGGGGGCGATGTACCGCATCGTCACGCTGGCCGTGCTGCGGGCCGGGGTCGACCTGGCCGACACGCCCGCCATCGAGCGGGCCGCCGCCGCGGTGCCGTTGTCGGTGGGCTACGACCCCGACGAGGACCGTGCCTACCTCGACGGCGAGGACGTGTCCGGTGAGATCCGTGGCGACGCGGTGACCAGAGCGGTCTCCGCGGTGTCGGCGGTGCCCGCGGTGCGCGCCCGCCTGGTGGGGCTGCAGCGCGAGCTGGCCGCGGGTCCCGGCAGCGTGGTGGTCGAGGGCCGCGACATCGGCACCGTCGTCCTGCCGGACGCCGACCTGAAGATCTTCCTGACCGCGTCGGCCGAGGAACGCGCCCGCAGGCGCAACGACCAGAACGTGGCCAACGGGCTGCCCGACGACTACGAGACCGTGCTCGCCGATGTCCGGCGCCGCGACCATCTCGACTCGACGCGGGCGGTGTCGCCGCTGCGTGCGGCCGACGACGCGGTGCAGGTGGACACGAGCGCGATGACCGAACCCGAGGTGGTGGCGGCGTTGACCGACCTGGTGGCCCGGCGCACGGGAGTGCGGCAATGACCGACGACGGCACGTGGGCCGACGAGAGCGAATGGGAGATCGGCGCCGAGGATGTCGCCGAGGCGATCGAGGAGGCGTCCTCCCCGCCGCCGGTCGTCGCTGTGGTCGGACGGCCCAACGTCGGCAAGTCCACGCTGGTGAACCGCATCCTGGGCCGACGGGAAGCGGTGGTGCAGGACGTGCCCGGCGTCACCCGTGACCGGGTCTCCTACGACGCGACGTGGGCCGGCCGGCGGTTCGTCGTCCAGGACACCGGCGGATGGGAGCCCGACGCCAAGGGGTTGCAGCAGCTGGTGGCCGAGCAGGCGTCGGTGGCGATGCGTACGGCCGACGCGATCATCCTGGTGATCGACGCGGTGGTGGGCGCGACCACCGCCGACGAGGCCGCCGCACGGATGCTGCGGAAATCCGGCAAGCCGGTGTTCCTGGCGGCCAACAAGGTCGACACCGAACGCGGTGAGGCCGACGCGGCGGCGTTGTGGTCCATGGGTGTCGGTGAGCCGCACCCGGTCAGCGCGATCCACGGACGCGGTGTCGCCGACCTGCTCGACAGGGTGATGGAGAGCCTGCCCACGGTGTCGGAGTTCTCGGCGACCGGTGGCGGACCACGCCGCGTGGCGCTGGTCGGCAAGCCGAACGTCGGCAAGAGCTCGCTGCTGAACCGGCTGGCGGGCGATCAGCGTTCGGTGGTGCACGACGTCGCGGGCACCACCGTCGACCCGGTGGACTCGCTCATCGAATTGGGCGGCAAGACATGGCGTTTCATCGATACCGCCGGGCTGCGCCGTAAGGTCGGCCAGGCCAGCGGCCACGAGTTCTACGCATCGGTGCGCACGCACGGCGCCATCGACGCCGCCGAGGTGGTGCTGGTGCTGATCGACGCCTCACAGCCGCTGACCGAACAGGATCAGCGGGTGCTGTCGATGGTGATCGAGGCCGGCCGAGCCCTGGTGCTGGCATTCAACAAGTGGGACCTCGTCGACGAGGACCGCCGCTATCAGCTCGACCGCGAGATCGACCGCGAGCTCGCCCAGGTGCAGTGGGCATCGCGGGTGAACATCTCCGCGATGACCGGCCGGGCGGTGCAGAAGCTGGTGCCCGCCCTCGAGCAGGCACTCGCGTCCTGGGATGCGCGCATCTCCACCGGCCGGCTGAACACCTTCCTCAAAGAGGTCGTCGCGGGCAACCCGCCGCCGGTGCGCGGCGGCAAGCAACCGCGAATACTGTTCGCGACCCAGGCCGCGACACGTCCACCCACCTTCGTGCTGTTCACCAGCGGATTCCTCGAGGCGGGCTACCGACGGTTCCTGGAGCGCCGGCTGCGGGAGGCGTTCGGGTTCGAGGGCAGCCCGATCCGGGTCAACGTGCGGGTGCGCGAGAAGCGCGGCCAGAGACGGTGATCTCCGGGCGCCGCCCGTTGCGCTGAGCGTGACGGAGGACACCGGTCGGTGCCGATTAGGGTGGTCCGGTGCCCGTCCTCGACATGATCCTCATTGCGCTGGCCGGCGTCGGAGCGGGCGCGATCAACGCGGTGGTCGGCTCCGGCACGCTGATCACCTTCCCGACCCTCGTCGCGCTGGGCTATCCGCCGGTGACCGCGACGATGTCGAACGCGGTCGGACTGGTCGCCGGCGGTGTCTCGGGCACTTGGGGCTACCGCCGGGAACTGCGCGGCCAGTGGAGCCGGCTGCGGTGGCAGATCCCGGGGTCGCTGTTCGGCGCGCTGGCCGGCGCGTGGCTGCTGCTGCACCTGCCCGAGAAGGTCTTCGTCCAGGTGGTGCCGGTACTGCTGATCGCCGCACTCCTGCTGGTGCTGGTGGGTCCCCGCATCCAGGCCTGGGCGCGGCGCCGCGCCGAGGACAGCGGCCGGTCGGTCGACGACATCAGCCGGGGCCGGATGGCCGCCCTGGTGATCGCCACCTTCGTGGTCGGGATCTACGGCGGGTACTTCACCGCCGCGCAGGGCATCCTGCTCATCGCCGCGATGGGTGCGCTGCTGCCCGAGTCCATGCAGCGGATGAACGCCGCGAAGAACCTGTTGTCACTGATCGTCAACGTCGTCGCCGCAGCGGCGTACACGCTGGTCGCGTTCGACCGGATCAGTTTCGCGGCAGCGGGTCTGATCGCTGTCGGATCGCTGGCCGGCGGCTTTCTCGGAGCGCACTACGGCCGCCGGTTGTCACCGGGAGCGCTGCGCGCGGTGATCGTCGTGGTCGGCCTGATCGGACTGTGGCGGCTGCTCGCGACGGCGTGATTCAGAAGTAGCCGTTGGTGGGTGGCGGCGCATCGTTGAGGTGATGGTCGCCCGCCACGTAGGCCTTGTAGGCCAGCGGGCTGTGACTCGCGATCGTGCGGGCATTGCGCCAATGCCGGTCGAGGTTGAGGGTGCGCGCGGTCGCCGAGGCGCCGCCGGTGTCGAACAGTCGCTCGGCGGCGGCGAGCACGAGACGCTCGGACACCAGCTGCGCCTTGGCCACCGTCACGGCGACGGCGCCGAGTGCGCCGATGTCGTCCTGCAGACCACGATCGACCAGGCGGTCGATCTCGTCGGCCGCCGAGAGCACCAGCGTCTTGGCCGACCACGCCGCTGCCGCGATGTCGCCCACCGCCTCGACGATGAACGGATCCTTCGCCGCAGTCGTCGACAGTGCGTGGGACGCGGGACGGGCCCTGGTCTGCACGTAGGACACCGCGTCGTCGAGCACACCGTGGCCGATGCCTGCGGTCACGGCGGCGAGGTACAGCTGCTGAAATGTCGTGCTGTGGCCGAGATGGGCGCCGTCGGTGACGGTGGTGACCTCGACCGGTTCGACGGCCACGTTCGTGAACCGGGTGCCACCGCTGGCCGTCACGCGTTGCCCGAATCCGTCCCAGTCGTCGAACAGTTCGACGCCGTCGCGGTCCACCGGCACGACGGCCTGCAGGTCGCGCCCGGCGTGGTCGACCGCGGACACCGCGACCACGTCGGCATACAGCGTGCCCGTGGAGTAGAACTTGTGCCCGTTGAGTCGCAGCACACCGTCGTGGTCGGCGAGCAGCGTCGTGTCGGCTCCGCCCGGCGTGGCGCCGCGGGCGTCGGTGACGGCGTTGCCGAACACCAATCCCGCGTGTATGCGGGGAAACCATTCCGCCCGTTCGGTTTCGGTGGCGCGGTTCGACAACAGGCGCTCGCTGTAGCCGAAGTGCGCCCGCAGCGCCTGCGCGACGTTCGAACTACCGCCGGCGATGGTGATCACCGCGGTGAGCACGTCGCGGACGCTGCCACCCGGCCCGCCGTAGCGGGTGGGCACGCGAAGCGCCAGCACACCGGTGTCCCGCAGTGCGGTGACCGCCTCGTACTGCAGGATGCGTTCGCGGTCGGCGGTGGCGTCGTTTGCGCGCAGGGCGGCGACGATGCCGGGTAGCCGCGCCAGCCGAGCCGCCACCGAGCCCGGATCACCGGCGGTGTGCAGCGTTCTCTGCGCGACTGTCATGTGAGGGCCTTCCGGTCAGCGGAGACGGGGGATGATCTCGGCGGCGAAACGGTCCAGTTCGGCCTCCAGCGGCTGGAACTGGAGCATGAAGAGTTCGATTCCGGCCTCGTGGAACGCGGCGATGCGGTCGATCACCTGGGCATGGCTACCGACGAGGCCGGCCAGTGTTCCGCCGTTCGAACCGACCCTGCTGGTGCCCGAGAGCACCTGGTACATCGCGGTCGCAGGGTCGGCGCCCGACGAGATCTCCGGGCGGGACTCCGCGTCCACCAGAGCCTGCAGGTGCTGCAGCTCGGCGAGCGCCTCGGCCTCGGTGTCGCGGGCGATCACGAACGCCGAGAGGCCGAACCGAAGACCGGGCCGGTCGCCGCGGCGGGCCCGCAGGTCGGTGACCACGTCGACGGTCTGCTCGAGCGGACGGCCGTTGAGGAAGTACACGTCGGCGTGGTCGGCGGCCAGCGCCCTTCCGGGTGCGGACTCACCGCCGACGTAGACGGTGGGAACACGTTCGGGGACGCGCCGGACCAGCGCCGGTGGACCGTCGGGCGCACCGAGGGCGACCTCCTTGCCCTGCCAGAGTTCGACGACCTGCTGCAGCCAGCGCCGGGTGTGGGCGTAGCGGTCGTCGTGACCGGGGACCTCGATCCCCAGGGCGGCGAGTTCGGGCAGGAACCAGCCGGAGACCACGTTGACGCTCAACCTGCCGCCGGAGATGGCGTCGACGTTGGCGGCGAGCTTCGCGAACACCAGCGGGTTGAACAGCAGCGGCTTCACCGCACCGATGAGCTCGATGGTCGACGTCGCCTCGGCGATCGCCGCGAGTGTCGACCACGTCTCGAGCACATCCTCCTCGACGTCGCTCGGGTGCATGACGTGCTGCGCCAACAGTGTTGCGTCGTATCCGGCCCGTTCGGCGCGGAGCACCAGATCCCGGTTGCGGTGATAGCCGGCGTCGGGGGCGTCGTCCGGATGCCTGCGGGCGCCGTGATTTCCGTACACCGGCGCCCACACCCCGAAGCGGGGACCGGTCACGACGTCGCCAGGTAGCGTCGCCGCTCCCAGTCGGTGACCTGCCGGGAGTACTCCACCCACTCGCTGCGGGCGATCAGGGTGAAGTCGAGCACCGAGTCGGCGCCGAGGATGTCACGGATGACGTCGTCGCGCAGCGTCTCGGCCAGCGCCGCGCCGAGCGACTCGGGAAGCGGCGCGCCACGCTCGTAGAGGTTGCCGTCCCCGCGGTCCGGTGGCCGGTCGCCGGCTTCGAGCCCGGCCACGATCGCGGCGAGCGCCGAGGCGACCAGCCAGTAGGGATTGGCATCCGATGCGCCGGTGCGCAATTCGATGCGGCTCTCGTCGGCCGGTCCGGACACCAGGGACCGCACGGCGGCGCTGCGGTTGTCCCGGCTCCAGGTGACGGTCGCCGGAGCGAACGAGTCCGGCTCGAACCGCCGGTAGGCGTTCACCGAGTGCGCCCCGAACAACGTGATCGCCGGCAGGTGGTTGAGCAGCCCGGCGATGGCGTGCTGTGCGGTGTCGTTCTCGTGTCCGTCGCTCGCCCCGAATGCGGGCCTGCCGTCCCGCCACAGCGAGATGTGCAGATGCGCCGAACTTCCGGACTGGTCAGCGAACGGCTTCGGCATGAAACTCGCGACCTTGCCGTGCCTGCGGGCCACCTCCTTGGCGGCGTATTTGAGGCGTGCGCTGTCGTCGGCGGCCTGCAGTGCGTCGGCGTAGACCAGGTTGGTCTCGACCTGGCCGGGCCCGTACTCGGTCTGCACGCCTTCCAGCGGCACGAACCGCGTCAGGGTGTCGTGCAGCTCGCCCAGCAGGGGATCGAGGGCGTTGGCGTTCTCGAGTGAGTAGGCGTGGATGTCTCGCTGGAACGGAGATCCGTCGGGGTCGAGCAGGTAGAACTCGAGTTCCACGCCCACCTTGGCGGTGTACCCGTGGCCGGCCAGCCGGTCCAGGACCCGGTGCAGCACCGCCCGCGGGTCCAGCTTCGACGGCGATCGGTCGTGGGAGACGATGTCGCACAACACGTGTCCAGTCGACGGACGCCACGGCAGCCGGCGGAACGTGGACAGGTCCGGTACGGCGTAGACGTCGGGGTAACCGCCGCTCCAGTTCGTCAGCTGCAGTGAGTCGATGACGGTGCCCTCGGCGTTCCAGCCGAGTGCGGCCTCGCAGAAGGAGAATCCGATGCCCCTGGCCCGGTCGAGGAACCGGTCGGCCGGGATCCGCTTGCCCGCGGCATGCCCGAAGGCGTCGCTCCACGCGATCTCCACCTCGGTCACGCTGCCCTCGGCCAGCGCCGAGATCAGCTGTGCCGCGGCGTCGTCGGCGCTGTCCAGAACGGGGCCGGCGGTGGTGGTCATGACACCGCCCGCACCGTGCGGTCACCGACCCGGGTGCCGACGACGACGCCCGCGACGAAGGCCACCACCAGCAGCCCGACGATGATGACGGCGAGCACGCTCGAGCCGCCCACGAGATCGTCGAGGTTGGCCAGGATCAGAGCGAGTGCCCCGATCAGTCCGACGAGACCCAGCGCCGGGGCGATCCGGACCCGCCACAGCGAGTGTCCACGCCGGTCGCGACCGAAGTGCACCAGCACGGCGATGCTCGTGGCGATGAGCAGCACGACGATGCCGACGGTCGTCGCACCCGCGAACCAGGTGTAGAACTGTGCGGCCGGGTCGAGGCCGAAGACCACGGCGAGCAACACGCTCACGGCGACCGCCCCGGAGATCCACAGCGAAGCCCGATGCGGGGATCCGTGTTTCGTGTGCGGGTCACCGAGACCCGCGGGGAGCACGCCGCGCTGGGCCAGCGTGAACACATACCGTGAGACCACGTTGTGGAAGGCCAGGATGCAGGCGAACAGGCTGGTGAAGTACAGCACCGTGATCACGTCGGTGCCGAACGCGCCGATGTAGCGCGCCGCGGTGTCGGCCAGGAACGTCCCGCCGTTGTTCTGCGCCTGTGAGAGTGCTTGCACATCGCCCCAGCCGGAGATCAGCGCCCAGCTGGTGAGCGCGTAGAACACCCCGATCAGGAGCAGCGAGACGTAGGTTGCGCGCGGGATGGTGCGCTCCGGGGTGCGCGCCTCGTCGCGGAAGATCGCGGTCGCCTCGAAGCCGACGTAGCTGATGATGGCGAACAGCAGTCCGATCCCCAGCGATCCGGACAGGATCGCGTCGGGGTCGACGATGCCGGTGGACAGCCCGTCGTCGCCGCCGCGGACCACGATGACGGCGTCGAGCACCGCGACGATCGCGATCTCCGCGGTCAGCAGAACCGCCAGGACCCTGCTGGAGAGTGCGATGTTGCGGTAGCCGAGATAGGTGGTGACGGCGAAGGCCAGCGCGGCGAACAGCCACCAGGGCAGTGTGGGCCCGCCGAACAGTTCGACGACGGTGGCCCCGGCCGGTCCGAGCAGACCGTAGACACCGGCCTCGATCGCCAGGTAGCTCACCACCGCGACGAACGCGACACCGATTCCGACCGGAAACCCAAGAGCAGCACGAACATACGAGAAGAAGGCGCCTGCCTCCTGGACGTAGGGCGTCATCGCGGTGAAGCCGACGGAGAAGAGCAGCAGGATGATCGTCGCCACGATGAACGTCGCGGGGAATCCGGCGCCGTTGCCCCCGGCGATCCCCAGCGGCACGACGCCACCGATCACCCCGAGCGGCGCGGCGGCCGCAACCACCATGAACACGATCGAGGCGACACCGAGATTTCCGGACAGCCTGCGGGCAGGGGCGTCGGGCGGATCGCCCACACCGTGAACGGGAGCGATGGTTTCTGACATGCGGTGACCCCTTCGGTGTTTCGGTATTCGCACGGTAGGGACAGACCGTCGGGACCCCCATGGTTCGGTTCACGATGAGTCGTACGGCGTCACAATCGGGCACATTCGCCGTCACACCCGCACGTGTCCGAAGCGGGGTAGGGTCGGCGGCTGTGACGAGGCGGGCTCCGTGAGCCGAACCGTGCGATCGATCGCCGGTGTCGGCATGCGGCCGCTGCGCGTCGCTGCCTCACCCGTCCCACATGCGGAGATCCTCGAGCATGTGCAGCCGATGCTGGCCGGTCACGGTGTCGACCTGCGGATCGAGACGTTCGAGTCGTTCGACGAGCCCAACGATCTGGTGGCCGCGCACCGGCTCGACGCCAACTACTTCCAGTACCTGCCGTTCCTCGCGGAGTTCAACCGGCGGACCGGCGCGGGACTGGTGCCGATCACGCCCGTGCACATCGAGCCATTCGGCCTGTACTCGGAGGTCTGGCCGAATCTGGCCGACGTCCCCAGATTCGCGGAGATCGCGCTGCCGTCGGATCCGGTGAACATCGGCCGGGCGCTGGAGATGCTCGCCGGGGAGGACATGATCGAGGTGAAACCGCCCGGTGCGGTGCCCGCGACGATCGCCGACGTCACACACAACCCGCGCGAGTTGGTGCTCAAGGAACTGAGCAGCTGGCTGCTCGCCGACGTGCTGGCCGACTTCGACGCCGCGTTCCTGTTCGGCAACCAGGCGATGGGCCGCGGCGTGACCACCGGTGCCGCCCTGGTGTTCGACCACGGCAATCCCGCCTACGCCGAATACCTGGTGGCCCGCCCCGACAACTGTGACGACGCCGACGTCCGCCTGCTCGGCGCCGCGCTCAATTGTGCTTCGACGCGCGCCTTCATCGGCGCCGCCTATCGGGGCCAGGTCATCGCCGCATTCTGAGTTGCGCTCACGGCGAGGCAAACCGGTGGCGCGGCGGCCCGCTGTAGTGATAGTGAACTCGTGTACCAGGGTGGTCAGCCGGCCGGCTGTGACGCCGGCACCGTGCGGATCGTGCTGCACGTCGACGTGCCCCGTGAACCCGCGGATATGATCGGGCACGCCCTCGACCTCGTCGGTCAGTACGGCGCGCTCATCGCCGCCACGATCCCCGGCGCTGTCGTCCGCACCGCCACTTCCGGGGTGTCGCCGTCGATGGACAGGCCTGTCACCGGGGTTGCCGTCGACCCGGTCCGGCGCACCGTCGCCGTCGATGGCCGGCGAATTCGGTTGGCCCACCGGGAGTACGAGTTGCTCGTCTACCTCGATCGTGCGAACGGGCGCACCGTGTCCCGCACCGAATTGCTGACCGAGGTGTGGGAGGCGCGGGCCGGAATCTCCGAGCGGACGGTGGATTCGCATGTCCGGCGGTTGCGGTCCAAGCTCGGCGACCGCGCGGGAATGGTGACCACGGTGCGTGGCGTCGGCTACCGGTTGACCCCGTCGGGTGCCCGGGCGGCAGAATCGGCATGACGGAGGCCCCGGCCTCAGCGATCCGGCGTCTTTTAACTCGACCCGATTCAATCCGTGCCCGGCGGACCGGTTGCGTTCGCCAACCAGCGATTTCCACTATTTCACGTGCGAGTTTGCGTCGCCGCATCGGTTGACAGCAAATCAGCGCCTTCCTAGCGTCTGCCTCCGAGCTCAACGAAATCCGAGCGGTGACATGACATCGCTCCTCGTCGAGCCGGCACCGGCCCCGGCTGGACAATGCAACGACCGATGCAGCATCTCGAGGGGGGCGTGTGACCCGGACCGCCTTCGCCAAACCCGCGGTGGCCATGGGCGATTTCTTCGTCCTCGCCGGTGAGACGTTCGCCGCGATGTTCCGGCGCCCGTTCGCCTTCAGTGAGCTGATCGACCAGATCTGGTTCGTCGCACGGGTGTCGATCGTGCCGACGGTGGTGCTGTCGATCCCGTACACGGTGCTCATCGTCTTCACGCTCAACATCGTCCTGATCGAGGTCGGAGCGGGTGACCTCTCCGGAGCCGGGGCGGCCCTGGCGTCGGTCACCCAGGTCGGGCCCGTCGTCACGGCGATCGTCGTCTCCGGCGCCGGCGCCACCGCCATGTGCGCCGACCTGGGCGCCCGGACGATCCGCGAAGAGATCGACGCCATGAAAGTGATCGGCGTCAACCCCATCCAGGCGCTGGTGGTGCCGCGGGTGATCGCCGCGACTTTCGTTGCGCTGATGCTGTATTCGGTGGTGGCCGTCGTCGGCCTGACCGGAAGCTACTTCTTCGTGGTGTTCGTTCAGGACGTCACCCCCGGCGCCTTCGTCTTCGGCCTGACGCTGCTGACCGGTCTGCCGCAGGTGATCGTCTCGCTGGTCAAGGCACTGCTGTTCGGGCTGTCGGCCGGCCTGATCGCCTGCTACAAGGGCCTTTCCGTCGGAGGCGGACCCACCGCGGTCGGCAACGCCGTGAACGAGACGGTGGTCTTCGCGTTCATGGCGCTGTTCCTGATCAACATCCTCGCCACCGCGCTGGGCGTGAAGGTGGCGCCGTGAGCGAGCTCGCGAGCGAACCGTCGACGTTGGACCGGGTTATCGGCACGACCCGCAAGCTGGGAGAGCAGACCGCCTTCTACGGACAGGCGCTGGCCGCCACCACCGACGCGGTGCGCCGCTATCCCGGTGAGGTGTTGCGGCTGGTCGCCACCATGGGCCTGGGCACCGGCGCGCTGGCGGTGATCGGTGGCACGGTGGTGATCGTCGGCTTCCTCACCCTGTCCACCGGCGCGCTGATCGCCGTGCAGGGCTACAACACCCTGTCCAATGTCGGTATCGAGGCGCTCACCGGCTTCCTCGGCGCGTTCCTCAACGTCCGCTTCATCGCACCCGCTACCGCGGGCGTCGCGCTGGCCGCGACGATCGGCGCCGGTGCGACCGCGCAGTTGGGCGCCATGCGCATCAACGAGGAGATCGACGCCCTCGAGGTGATGGGCATCCGCGCGGTCACCTATCTGGCGTCGACGCGGATCGTGGCGGGCATCATCGCGGTGATCCCGATCTACACCGTCGCGGTGCTGATGTCGTTCCTCGCCACCCGGTTCGGCACCACCGTCATCTACGGCCAGTCCCGCGGCGTCTACGACCACTACTTCACCACCTTCCTGCACCCGACGGACCTGTTCTGGTCGTTCACCGAGGCGCTGGCGATGGCCGCCGCGGTGATGGCGGTGCACACCTACTACGGGTTCACCGCCACCGGCGGCCCCGCAGGTGTCGGCGAGGCGGTCGGGCGTGCGGTGCGCACCTCGATCACCGCCGGGGTGTTCATCCTGCTGACCATCACGCTGTCCGTGTACGGACAGTCCGGCAACTTCCATCTGTCGGGGTGAGCGTGACCAGCCAGCCGACCAACTCACCGCGGCGCTCCGGCGTCGACCCGATCTGGTGGGCGCCGGTGCTCTTCGTTGTGGTCATCGTTCTGGTGGCGCTGACTGCCGTGCTGTTCACCGGCGCGGCGAAGAGTTTCGTGCCGGTCACCCTGGTGTCCGATCGCTCCGGCCTGGTGATGGAGGACGGCGCCAAGGTGAAGTTGCGCGGCGTGCAGATCGGCGAGGTCGACGGCATCGGCACCGAGGCCGCGGCGGAAGGATCCGAGAACTCGAAGCTGACGCTGAAGATCTACCCGGACCAGTTCCAGTTCCTGCCGCGCAACGTCGAAGCAGAGATCAAGGCCAGCACCGCCTTCGGCGCCAAGTACGTCGACCTCGTGGTGCCCGAGGACGGCGGCTCCCCGCAGCCACTCGAGCCGGGCGCCGTGCTGAAGTCGCGCAACGTCACCGTCGAGGTCAACACGGTGTTCCAGAATCTGCAGTCGGTGGTGCAGTCCGTCGACCCGGCGAAACTCAACTCGGTGCTCTCCGCGGTGGCGCAGGCGGTGCGCGGCAAGGGCGACGTCATCGGTCAGGCCATCACCGACTCCAACAACGTGCTGCTCGCCGTGAACCCGCGGATGCCCACCGTCCAGCGGGACTGGCAGCTCTTCGGCCAGACGGCCGACGCCTATTCGAAAGCAGCCCAGGACATCCTGTCGGTGCTGGACTCCTTCTCCACCACCAGCACGACGATCGACACGAACGCCCGCGCCCTCGACGATCTGCTGCTGTCGTCGGTCGGATTCGCGCAGTCCGGCATCAATGTCATCGGCGGCAATCAACCCGCCCTGGTGCGCTCGCTCGACCTGCTGATGCCGACCACCGAGTTGTTGGAGACATACTCGCCCACCTACACCTGCCTGTTCCAGGGCGCCCAGTGGTTCCTCGACAACGGTGGCCGGGACGCGTTGGGCGGCAACGGCAAATCGGTCATCATGGACGCCGCGCTGCTGTTCGGCGACGACTCCTACCGGTACCCGGACCACCTGCCCCGGGTGAACGCGAAGGGCGGACCCGGCGGGCGGCCCAGTTGCGGATCGCTGCCCGACGTCAGCAAGAACTTCCCGGTCAAGTACCTGGTCACCGACACCGGCTTCGGCACCGGCCTGGACGTGCGGCCCAACCCGGGCATCGGCTTCCCGGGTTTCGCGAACTACTTCCCGGTGACCAAGGCCATCCCGGAACCGCCGCGTATCCGGTACCCCGGCGGTCCCGCGCCCGGGCCGTTGCCGGCCTACCCCGGGGCGCCCCCGTACGGCGCCGCGCTGTACGCGCCCGACGGCACCCCGCTGTACCCGCCGCCGCCCGGGGCTCCGCCTCCGCCGCCACCGTTGCCGGCTCCGTTGACGCCACCGACACCAACACCGACCGAACAGGACGCACCATGAGTGGGAGAACCCCGCGGGCCCTCACCCGGGTGGTGCTGTTCAGCGTGATGTGCCTGGTCTTCATGTTCGCTCTGGTCACGGTGTTCGGGCAGTTCCGCTTCGACTCGCGCAGCGTCTACACCGCGGTGTTCGCCAACGTGTCCGGGCTCAAGGGCGGCAACTTCGTCCGCATCGCGGGCGTCGAGGTCGGCAAGGTCAAGGAACTGACGCTGCACAAGGACGGCACCGTGTCCGTCGACTTCGACGTCGACAACGGGCTGACGCTGACCGAAGGCACCCGCGCCGTGGTGCGCTACGAGAACCTGATCGGCGACCGGTACCTCGCGCTCGAGGACGGGCCGGGAGCGGTGCGGAAACTGCAACCGGGACAGACCATTCCGCTCGCCCGGACGTCGCCGGCGCTCGACGTCGACGCACTGATCGGCGGCTTCCGGCCGCTGTTCCGCGCCCTCGACCCCGACCAGGTGAACGCGCTGTCCGGCGAACTGCTCAAAGTGTTCCAGGGCCAGGGCGGCACCATCGCCTCGGTGCTGTCGCAGACCTCGGCGCTGACGTCGACTCTGGCGGGCCGCGACGAACTGATCGGTGAGGTGATCACCAATCTGAACACCGTGCTGGCGACATTCGCCGCGCGCGACGACCAGTTCGCCGACGGCCTGGACTCCCTGTCGCAACTGGCCCAGGCGCTGGCGGACCGCAGAACCGACATCACCAACGGCACCGCCTACATCAACGCAGCGGCAGGCACCGTCGCCGACCTGTTCCAGGAGATCCGTCCCACCGTCGAAGAGGCCGTCACCCAGACGGACCGCTTCGCCGGCCAGATCATGGCCGACCGGGACTACGTCGACGATCTGGTCAAGACGCTGCCCGACGCCTATCAGGTGCTGGCGCGACAGGGGCTCTACGGCGACTACTTCGGCTTCTATCTGTGCGACGCGATCCTCAAACTCAACGGCAAGGGCGGGGATCCCACGTACATCAAACTCGCGGGCCAGGATTCGGGACGGTGCACGCCGAAATGAGACGACCGAAGCTGAAGTGGAAGCGGCCATCGATCACGCCGCTGGCCCAGCGCAGCCGACCCGCTGTCGGGGCGGTCGGAACGCTGATCCTGGTCGCGCTCGTCGCCGCCGCGTTCTCCTACGACAAGCTGCCACTGATCAAGCGCACCGCCGACTACTCGGCGTACTTCGCCGAAGCCGGCGGCATCAAGCCGGGCAGCGAGGTCCGGGTGTCCGGGCTCGAGGTCGGCACGGTCGACGACGTCACCCTGGCAGGCACCCAGGTGCTGGTGGAGTTCACGGTCCGCAAGGGTGTCGACCTGGGGGACAGGACAGAGGCCGCGATCAAGACCGAGACCGTGCTCGGCACCAAGATGCTGGAGGTCACTCCCCGCGGAGAGGGCGAGCTGGACGGGCCGATCCCCTTGGAACGCACCACGTCCCCCTACGACCTGCCGGACGCGCTCGGTGACCTGACCACCACCATCAGCGGCCTGGACACCGCCCAGCTGTCCACCTCGCTGAGCACGCTGGCGGACACGTTCGCCGACACGCCGCCCGAGCTGAAGATGGCGCTCGAGGGGGTGTCCCGGTTCTCCGACACCCTCAACGAGCGGGATGCGCAGCTGCGCAACCTGTTGGCCAACGCCGACGAGGTCACCGGGGTGCTCGCCAAGCGCAGCGACCAGATCGCCGGCCTGGTGGCCAACACCAACGCCCTGCTCGCCGAACTGCTGTCACAACGAGATTCGGTGGACGCGTTGCTGGTCAACCTCAGGGCGGCGGCGGAGCAGATCTCCGGGCTGGTCGCGGACAACCGCACCGAGCTCAAACCCGCCGTCGACAAGCTCAACGGTGTCCTGGAGATCCTCGACAACCGGAAACAGGAGTTGCAGCGGACCCTGTACCTGCTGCGGCGCTACGCGATGTCGTTCGGTGAGGTGCTCGGATCGGGCCCCTTCTTCAAGGCGTCCCTGGTGAATCTCGCGCCGGGCCAGTTCTCCCAGCCGTTCATCGACGCGGCGTTCTCCGACCTCGGACTCGACCCCAACGTGCTGTTGCCCTCCGAACTCGTCGACCCCGGAGTCGGCCAGCCCGGAACCCCGCCGATGCCTATGCCGTTCCCGCGAACCGGCCAGGGTGGCGAGCCGCACCTCACCCTGCCCGACGCGATCACGGGCAACCCCGGCGATCCGCGCTATCCCTACCGCGAGCCGCTGCCCGCTCCACCGCCGGGTGGTCCGCCGCCGGGGCCGCCCGCCGAATCCGGACCTACACCGCCGCCGACCATCCCGCCGCCGGGGCCGCCCGCCGAATCCGGACCCACACCGCCGCCGACCATCCCGCCGCCGGCGCCCGACGGGGGGCCGTGATCATGCACATCGATGTCCGTCATGCGCGAATCGGGTTGGCAGCAACGCTGATTCTCATCCTCGCGGTCGCGACCACCGTGGTGGCCACACCGTGGTGGGACCGCGTCAGCAGGGACACGTTCACCGCGTACTTCGCCAACGCCAATGGCCTGTACACCGGTGACGAGGTCCGCATCCTCGGTGTCGCCGTGGGCACCGTGGACGAGATCGACCCGCAGCCGGACAACACCAAGGTCACGTTCTCCGTCGACTCCGAATACCCGGTGCCCGCCGAGGCCAAGGCCGCGATCCTGTCGCCGTCGCTGGTCAGTGCCAGGGCGATCCAGCTCGTCCCCGCGTACGCCGGGGGGCCGAAACTCGAAGCGGGCGGCGTCATCCCGCAGAGCCGCACCGCGGTGCCCGTCGAGTGGGACGATTTCCGCAGGCAGCTCGAGAAG
This sequence comes from Mycobacterium sp. NPDC050551, assembly GCF_040674075.1. NCBI lineage: Bacteria > Bacillati > Actinomycetota > Actinomycetes > Mycobacteriales > Mycobacteriaceae > Mycobacterium > Mycobacterium sp. NPDC050551. The sequence goes on from NZ_JBFARC010000007.1 coordinate 30,434, forward strand.
TTGACCGAGTCGCTGCAGCCCGTCACGCCGGGAGGCCCGAGTGCGGTGGGGGAGTTCGTCAACACCGCTGCGGACAACCTGCGGGGGGAAGGTGACACCGCCCGCCAGACGGTGATCAAACTGTCGCAGGCGATCTCCGCCCTCGGTGACCACAGCACCGACATCTTCAGCACCGTGCGCAATCTGCAGCTGCTGGTCTCGGCCCTGACGTCGAGCAGCGATCTGCTCGCCGCGTTCAACACCAACCTCGCCGAGGTGACCACGCTGCTGGACAACTCGCCCGACGAGTTCGCCGACGCCACCCGCGCCCTCGACGGCGCGGTGAACGACCTGCGCGGTTTCGTCGCCGAGAACCGCGAGGGTCTCGGCGTCACCGTCGATCGGCTCGCGTCAGTCACCACGGCGCTCAACGACAGCCGCGCCGACGTGAAGCAGGTCCTGCACATCACGCCGACGGTGTTCCAGAACTTCATGAACATTTACCAGCCCGCTCAGAGCGCGGTGACCGGCATCCTCGCTCCGGTGAACTTCGCCAACACGGTGCAGTTCATCTGCAGCGCCGTGCAGGCCGCATCGCGCAAGGGCTGGGAGCAGTCCTCGAAGCTGTGCGTTCAGTATCTGGCGCCGATCATCAAGAACCGCCAGTACAACTTCCCACCGCTGGGGGTCAACCCGTTCGTCGGCGCGTCGGCGCGGCCCAATGAGATCACCTACAGCGAGAACCGGCTGAACCCCAACCTGCCACCGCCGGTGCCGCTGGACGTCCCGCCGCCGATCGCCGGCGCCCCCGGGCCGTTGCCCGCCGAGGCGGCTCCACCCGCGGGGCAGGCCGGGCCCGGGCCGGTCGTCGATCCCGGCCTCGGGCTGGCCGGACTGATGCTGCCGCCGGGCGGAGCGCCCGCGCCTGCGCCGCCGCCCGCGCCGGGAGGGACACCGTGAGGGGCGCGGCCGCGGCGGCGCTTGCCGTCGTCGTGCTGTCCGCCGTCACCGGATGCCAATGGCGGGGGCTCAATTCGCTGTCCCTGCCCGGCACCGAGGGCTCGGGCGACGGGTCGTACACAATCCAGGCGCAGCTGCCCGACGTGGTGGTGATCCAGCAGAACACCCGGGTCCGGGTGGCCGACGTCAACATCGGCAACGTCACCAAGATCGAGGTGCAGGACTGGCACGCGCTGGTCACCATGCGGATCGACGGCGACGTCGCACTGCCGGCCAACGCCACCGCCAAGGTCGGTCAGACCAGCCTGCTCGGATCCATGCACATCGAACTCGCCCCGCCCACCGACGCCCCGCCGCAAGGCAGGCTGCACGACGGCTCGGTGATCCCGCTGTCGTCGGCCGCCACCTACCCGACCACCGAACAGACCCTGGCGTCGGTGTCGGTGTTGCTCAACGGCGGCGGGCTCGGTGAGCTGCAGGAGATCAACAAGGCGTTCGCGACGGCGCTCGCGGGCCGCGAGGACGTCATGCGCAGCCTGCTCACCCAGCTCGACGTCTTCATCGGCCAGCTCAACGCGCAGACGAACGACATCATCACGGCCACTGAACGATTGAATGCGCTGGCCGGTCAGGTCGCGGAGAACGACACCACCGTCGACAGGGCGCTGACCACCATCCCGAAGGCACTGTCCGTACTGGCGGAACAGCGGGCGAACCTGGTCGAGGCCATCGACTCGCTCGGCAAGTTCAGCGCGATCGCCACCTCGACGATCGACCAGACCCGCGAGGCCCTGGTGGCGAACCTGCGCAGCATCGCCCCGGTCTTTCGCGAACTGGCCGACGCCGGTCCGGCGCTGACCAAGGGCCTGGACTTTCTGTCCACCTATCCGTGGGTCAAGAGCACGCTGCCGAACTGGTTCCGCGGCGACTTCGCGAACATCAGCCTCGTCATCGATCTGACGCTGAGCCGACTGGACAGCAGCCTGTTCACCGGGACCAGGTGGGAAGGCGACCTCACCGAACTCGAATTGCAGTGGGGCCGCACGATCGGGCAGATGCCCAGCCCGTACACCGCGGCCAACCCGCTGATCGCGCCCTACCACTTCGGCGGGTACTGACCATGCTGCGCCTGTCCCGCACGGTATGGACCCAGCTGGCGATCCTGGCCACGATCACGGTCGTGGCATGCAGCGTCATGGCGTTCGGCTTCGTCAAGGTCCCCGCGCTGCTGGGGGTGGGCCGGTACGAGGTGACGCTGGACCTACCCGCCTCGGGTGGGCTGTACCCGACGTCGGTGGTCACCTACCGCGGCACCGAGATCGGCCGCGTCACCTCCATCGACGTCACCCGCGATGGTGTGCGCGCCGCGCTGAAGCTCGACTCGGACATACCCGTTCCCGCCCAAGTGACCGCCGCGGTGCACAGCCGGTCGGCCATCGGCGAACAGTTCGTCGAACTCACCCCCGAACCCGGCACGCCGGACGAACCGCAGCGCACGCTGCGCGACGGCGACGTCATCCCGGCCGGCCGGACGCAGATCCCGCCGGACATCGGAAACCTGTTGGACGCCACCAACACCGCGCTTCAGGCGATCCCGCAGGACAACCTGCGCACCGTCGTCGACGAGGCAGCCACCGCGGTGGCCGGGCTCGGCCCCGAACTGGCCCGCATCGTCGACGGCTCGACCTCGCTGGCGATCGAGGCCGGCCGGACCATCGACCCGCTCACCCAGCTGATCGACCAGTCCCCACCGGTGTTCGACTCGCAGGTACGGACGGCCGATTCGATCGCCACCTGGGCGGCCCGTATGCGATCGATCACCGGCCAGCTCGCGGCACAGGACCGCGCGTTCGCCGACCTGCTCGTCCAGGGCGGACCGGCGCTGGCCGAGGGCAGGGCGTTCTTCGACAGGGTGTCACCCGCGCTGCCCGTCCTGCTGGCCAACATGGTCAGCCTCGGCGAGATCGCGGTGACCTACCGGGCCGACATCGAGCAGCTGCTGGTGCTGTTCCCGCAGGGCACCGCCGTGATGTCGGCGATCGCGCTGGCCAACGCCGGGACCAAGCAGGACTACCGGGGCATCTATCTCGACTTCAACCTCAACCTCAACCTGCCGCCGCCCTGCAACACCGGCTTCCTGCCGGTTCAGCAGCAGCGGTCGGCTTCCGACGTCGACGCGCCGGAACGGCCCGCGGGCGAGCTGTACTGCCGGGTGCCGCAGGATTCGAGTCTCAACGTGCGCGGTGTGCGCAACATCCCGTGCGAGAACGACCCCGCCAAGCGTGCCCCGACCGTCGAGATGTGCGAGAGCAGCGAGCAGTACGTGCCGCTCAACGACGGATTCAACTGGAAGGGCGACCCGAACGCCACCGTCACCGGGCAGGGCGTGCCCCAGTACGAGCCGGGTGTGCCGTGGCCGGGGGTCGACCAGCCACCGCCGCCCGACGCGCCGCCACCACCGACGCCGCCCGTCGCCTTCGCGCCGTACGACCCGGCGACCGGCACCTATGTGGGTCCGGACGGCCAGGTGCACACCAATTCCGACCTGACGCAGAGTCCAGAGGGGAAGACATGGCAGGACATGCTGACGCCGTCGAGCGGGTAGCCGTTCGCCCGTCGAACACACGCGCGGCCGTCATCGCCGGACTGCTCGTCCTGGCCGCCCTGGGCGGTCTGCTCGGCTGGTTCGGCTACGAGAACCACCAGCAGCGTGAAGCGCAGAGCCGACGCGACACCTTCGTCCAGGTCGCCCGTCAGGCGGCGGTGAACATCACCACCGTCAGTCACACGGACATCGATGCCGCGATGCAGCGCATCCTCGAGCAGTCGACCGGCGACTTCCACGACGAGTTCCAGCAGCGCTACCAACCGTTCATGAATGCCGTGAGGCAGATGCAGTCGACATCGGAGGGCACGGTCACCGAGGCCGGCCTGGAGTCCGGCACCGCAGACCAAGCCGACGTGCTCGTCACCGTGTCGATGACGACGACGAGTGCGACTGCCCCGCAGACGGAGCCGCGCGGCTGGCGGATGCGGATCTCGGTCCGCCAGACCGACGACGGCGCGAAGATCTCGAACGTGGCGTTCGTGCCGTGACCCGCCGATCAACGACAGGAGGCTGCTCAGGATGACAGTCGACACCCAGACCGCGACCGACGATGCCCTTGCCGATGTCGATGTCGAGGAGCCCGGGACCACCGACGAGACCGCCGATGCCGAGCCGACCGCGGCGCCACGCCGCCACCGCCGCTCGATCCCGTGGGTCCGGCTGCTTGCGTTCGGCGCGCTGCCCGGCCTCGCGCTGATCGCCGCACTGGGCCTGGGTTACGTCAAGTGGCAACATGATTCGACGCGCTCAGAGCGCACCGCAGCCGAGCAGTCCGTGCAAGCGGCCAAGGACAGCACAGTCGCGATCCTGTCCTACCGCCCCGACACCGTCGACACCGAGCTGACCGCGGCGGTCGACCGGCTCACCGGCGACTTCCGCGACGAATACACCCGGCTCGTCACCGATGTGGTCGCGCCAGGCGCCAAGCAGCAACAGATCTCGGCGACGGCGACCATACCGGCGGCCGCGTCGGTGTCGGCCACCTCGGAGCACGCGGTGGTCCTTGTGCTGGTCGACCAGGCCACCTCGATCGGCGCCGCACCGCCCACCACGTCCGCCTCCAGCGTGCGGGTGAGCCTCGACAAGGTCGGCGACCGTTGGCTCATCTCGCAGTTCGAGCCGGTGTGATGCGCATCGTCACCACCGTGGTCGCGGCGACGGCGGTGCTGGGTGTCGGGGTGACGGCGCCCGCGCCCGCCGACGCGGACGCGATCGGCTACCTCGTCAACGTCACGGTGCGGCCCGGCTACAACTTCCCGAACGCCGACGCCGCGCTCGCCTACGGACACGGGATCTGCGACGAGATCGCCGCCCACCGCCCCTATACGCAGATCATCGCCGACATCCGCGCCGACTTCCGCACCACGGACGACTACCAGGCCGCCTACCTGGTGAACCAGGCCGCCGGTGAGCTGTGCCCGGCGCAGATCTGGCAGCTCCGCAACTCCGCCGCCCACTACCGCCCTCCGCAACCGTGACCCGGCCGTTGCTCAGGCGCGCTGCGGCGCTGGCGATCCCTGTCGTCCTGGCCGTTTCGGGTGTCACGGCGACGCCCCTCGCAGGGGCCGACAACGCCCGCCTCAACGACAGTGTGGTGGCGAACGTGTACCGCACCCACTACCTCGCGGGCTGCGGCAACGACGTCAAGATCAACCCGCAGCTGCGACTCGCCGCCGAATGGCACACCCGTGACGTCCTGGCCAACCGGAACCTCGACGGCGACATCGGGTCCGACGGATCGACGGCGCAAACCCGCGCCAGGGCAGCGGGATTCCCCGGCGACGTGGCGCAGACCGTGGCGATCAACCCGGCGCTGGCGATCAACGGGCTGGACATCGTGAACCAGTGGTACTCCGACCCCACCGACCTGGCCGTGATGCGAGACTGCGGCTACACCGCAATCGGCGTCTGGTCGGAGAACAGCCTGGACCGCTCCGTCGTCGTCGCGGTCTACGGGCGGCAGGCATGACCCGCAACCGAGGAAGTGTGAGATGACAAATTTGGACGTGTCGATCATCGAAACCTCCGGTCTCGGTGACCGGAGTTACCTGGTGAGCGACGGCGACGTCGCGGTGGTCATCGACCCGCAACGCGATATCGACCGCGTGCTGGCGGCCGCCGCCGACGTCAGGATCACCCACGTGCTCGAGACCCACGTGCACAACGACTACGTGACCGGCGGGCTGGCGCTCGCGAAGGCCACCGGCGCCGAATATGTCCTGCCTGCAGGCGAAGACGTCGAGTTCGAACGGCGCGCTGTCGGCGAGGGGGACAGCGTCGACACCGGCGGAATCCACCTCGACGTGCTACTCACCCCCGGACACACCCACCACCACGTCAGTTACGTGCTGCGCGACGCGTCCGGCAGCGTGGCGGGTGTCTTCACCGGCGGCTCACTGCTTCTGGGCAGCACCGGCCGAACCGACCTGGTGAGCGAGCAGGACACCGCCGAGCTGACGCGCCAGCAGTACCATTCGGTGCGGCGCCTCGCGGACCAGCTGCCCGCAGCCACCCCGATCTACCCCACACACGGATTCGGCAGCTTCTGCTCGGCCGCCCCGGCGGACACCGACGCATCCACCATCGGCGAACAGCGCGACACCAATCCCGCACTCACCCAGGCTGAGGAGGAATTCGTCGGCGGCCTGCTCGCCGATCTGGACGCATACCCCGCCTATTACGCACACATGGGAGTGATCAACAGGGCGGGTCCCGCGGCGGCGGATCTCACGCCGCCCGCCCCGGTGGACCCCGCAGAGCTGCGCCGCCGGATCGACGCCGGAGAATGGGTCGTCGACCTGCGCAGCCGAACCGCGTTCGCGGCCGGGCACCTGGCCGGCACCTTCGGCTTCGAATTCTCGGGTTCGTTCGTCAGCTACCTCGGCTGGCTCTACGCCTGGGGTGCGGCGCTGACACTGATCGGCGAGGACACCGACCAGATCGCCGAGGCGCAGCGGGAACTCGCGCGAATCGGTGTCGACCGCCTCACCGGTCAGGCGACAGGCGACATCGAGGCGCTCGCCGCCGGTGCGCCGCTGCGCAGCTACCGGGTGGCCGGGTTCGCCGACCTGGCCGAGGTGCTCGGCGACGACGGCGTCACCGTCGTCGACGTCCGGCAGCGCGGCGAGTTCGACGAGGGCCATGTGCGCGGCGCCATCAACGTCGCCCTGCACGAACTCACCGAGCGCGCGGGGGATATCCCGGCCGACCGGGAAGTGTGGATCCACTGCGCGAGCGGTTACCGCGCCTCGGTGGCGGCCGCCTTGCTCGACCGTGACGACCGACGGGTCGTCCTGATCGACGACGCGTACGGCAGCGCGGAGCGGCTGGGCCTCACGACGTCGACCGATTCAGAATCGCCGTGACGGGAAATGTCTGACGGCACGGCGCCCTGGGGTACGCCTGCGGTAGACCGCAGCTGAAGAAGGGAAGACACCATGAACGCACCGGCCCCCGCCACGATCACGTCGTCGGAATTGCGCGACCGCTTCCAGTCCGCCGCCCCGCCGCGGATCCTCGATGTGCGTACGCCTGCCGAGTTCGAGACCGCGCACATCGCCGGTTCGCATAACGTGCCTCTCGATGTGCTCGACAAGCACGACGTTCAGGTCGCCGAGCTGCTCGCCGAAGATCAAGATGTCGTCCTGGTATGCCAGTCCGGGGAGCGCGCGACGAAGGCCCAGTCGATTCTGCGCGACGCCGGCCTGACCGGGGGACGGGTGCTCGCGAACGGCATCAGCGAGTGGGAGAGCAAGAGTTTCGACGTCGACCGCGGAACGCAGAAGTGGGCACTCGAACGGCAGGTTCGCCTCGTCGCGGGCTCGGTGGTGCTGTCCGCTGTGGTGGGCAGTGTCGCCGTCCCGCAGCTGAAGTGGGTGGCCGCTGCGATCGGGGGCGGCTTGACCTTCGCCGCGGTGAGCAACACCTGCGCGATGGCGACCGCGTTGTCCAAGCTGCCCTACAACCGCGGCGCGAACGTCGATTCCGACGACGTCCTGGCGCGGCTCCGCGAAACCGCTTGAGCTAGAATGTCTTCCGTGCCGCTTCCTGCTCCAACACCGCCGACAGATCCTTGAGACGGTCCATCGACGACACCGCCCTGCGGGTGCGGTTGTTGCGGGCCAGCCGGTCGCGGTGGCGGTCGACGAACGTCCAGTAGCCGGCGGTGAACGGACAGGCATCGTCGCCGACCCGCTTCTTCGGGTCGTAGACGCAGTCGCCGCAGTGGTCGCTCATCTTGTTGATGTAGGCGCCACCCGCGGCGTAGGGCTTGGTGGCCAGCCTGCCGCCGTCGGCGTGCTGGCTCATGCCGACCACATTGGTGGGCATCACCCACCGGAAGCCGTCGACGTAGGCGGTCGCGAACCACTCGGTGAGTTCGGCGGGACGGTAGCCGCGCTGCAGCGCGTGGTTGCCGAGCACCATGAGCCGCTGGATGTGGTGTGTCCAGCCACGGTCGCGCACGCCCATCAGCGCGTGCCGTAGGCATTCGGCGGTGACGGCGTCGGAATCGAGGTCGCGCCACCAGTCGGGCAGGGGCGTCTCGGCGGCCAGCGCGTTGTTGCGGGTGTAGCCCGGGCCGAAATGCCAGTACAGATGCCACATGTACTCTCGCCAGCCGAGGATCTGCCGGATGAAGCCTTCGACCGCGGCGAGCGGGGCGCCGTCGCGGCGGTAGGCCTGCTCCGCGGCATGCACCGCGTCGAGGGGATGCAGCACGCCGAGGTTGAGCGGCACCGACAGCAGGGAGTGCGACATCGCCCAGTCGTCGCCCATCATCGCGTCCTCATAGCGGCCGAACATCGGCAGCCGGTGGTCGATGAACCGCTTCAACGCCCGTTGCGCCTCGGCGGGGGTGACGGCGAACAGGCGGGGGCCGTCCACGCCGACGGTGTCGAGGTCCATCGCGTCGAGATCGCGCCGCACCTGCTCATCGATGTCGTCCTCGCGTGGCCGGTACGGCGCAGGCACGTCGAGCCGGTCCTGCTTCTTCGGTGGCGGTTCCCGGTTCTCCTCGTCGTAATTCCACCGGTTGCCCACCGGGTCGGGTCCCTGCATCAGGACGTCGAAGCGGCGGCGCTGGTCGCGGTAGAAGTCCTCCATCCGGAACCGGGTGCGGTTGCCCGCCCACTGCTCGAAGTCGGCGCGGGGGAGCGCGAACATCGGGGTGGGCAGGACATCGGCAACCAGGCCCTGCTCGTGCAGACGGTTGACGAAGCGTTCGGCGGCGAAGGAGGTCGGCTGGAACACGAGCACCGGCCGGTCGAAGCGTTCGAGCGCATCGGTGTAGTCGTCGGTCCGCATCAGGGTGGCCCGGTCACCGAGGTCGCGATCGGCGTGGCGGAGCGCGGAGACGACCAGATGGAGCTTTTGGCGGTGGTAGCGGCGCTTGCGCAGTGCGGCGGTCGACTCGATGAGCAGGACTTCGCGGTGGGCGTGTTCGCCGCCGTACATCGCCGGGCCGAGCTGGTCGGCGAACAACCACAGCGGGGTGTCGTCGCGCACTTTGGTGCTCACCGGGGTGGCCGCCGGTCCTTACGATGCGCTGATGCGGACATTGACGGCACCGCCGTTCGGGTCGCTCGCGGCGGCGAAGGACTTCTACTTCCTGCTGATGGTGTTCCTGCGGGAGCTGAAGCGACCCGGCGAGCCGGTCGGGCTGCACCAGTACCTGCTGGCGCAGGCGCTGGAGCACCACGGACCGAAATACAGGTCGATCGAGTGCCGGGCATGCGACACGGAGTACCCGTGCCGCACGGTGCTAAGCGTCGCCCTGCTGGCCCGGTTCCCGGCGCCATGGACGCCGCACGGCCTGGTGACGACGCTGAACGCGGTGGGCCTGCTCGGTGCGACGATCCGAGGCGACACCATCTTCTGGGGCGACGGCGATCCCGGTTTCACGCTGCGCCGCAACGAGACTGGGACGTGGGTGGGGGAGCGTCGGGACCGGGGCGAGGTCAGGCCGATGGTGGTCGAGGACGACGCGGGGATGTGCGATCTGTTCAGAGGCTATGTTCGTGCGTTCCCGGTCGGGCTGGGGACCGCCGTGTCCGCCGAGGACATCGACCTCGTCCGGCCGGGGATCGGGCCGGCGCGGGAGTGGTGGTCCGGACACGTCGCGCTGCCGTATCTGGTGAACCGGCTGCAGGACGGGCTGACGGCCGACGGCCCGGAGTTCGGCGAGCTACCGCCACAGTTCACCCGGTTGACGGCGGAGGACGCGGCCGCGGCAGGGCAGCGGGCGGCCTGGGTGATCCCGGCCGGGCACGCGCTGCACGGCAGGCACCTGCTGGCCATCGCCCGATGCGCGCGGTGTAATCGGGTGACGCTGTTCAGCAAGGGCACGGAGTTCTGCCTGGTGCAGGCCGAGCCGTATGGGACGAAGATCGAGCTGCCGTTGCCGGCGTTCGAGGTGTACGCGAACTATCCGGCGGCCTATGCCGCGATGTACGACCACTACGAGACGTGCGACTGGCGCCCGCGGTATCCGGGCGGCTGGTCGGAGCGGTATCCGAAGCCGCCGCGCTACCGCGAGACAGACGGATAGCGGTTGGGATCTCCGGGCGGGCCTGCGGTAGGCTCTCGATCGCTGCCGGCGATCCCGGCGGCACCGCGGGCTGTGGCGCAGCTTGGTAGCGCACTTGACTGGGGGTCAAGTGGTCGCAGGTTCAAATCCTGTCAGCCCGACTAGAGTTTAGGCAGTTCAGAGGCGGTTTCGGAGAGATCCGGGGACCGCCTTTGATTGCATCTAAGGGCTTTGGATAGCAACGCGGATAGCAACGGCGTCAGAAGTGTTGCAGTCCGAGTTGATTTACCAAGGCGTCGACCGCCGACCTCGCCGTCGAGTCCGAGGTATGCCCGTATACGTCACCGGTGACGGCGATCGACGAGTGGCCGAGGAGGTCAGCCACGGCCTTGATGTGCACGCCCGCCTCCAGCCAGGCGACAGCGGCACTGTGGCGCAGAGTGTGCACTCCGACGTCGGCCATGCCCGCCTTCTGCGCGGCAATCTCGATTGTTCGCAGTACGTTGCGCGGGTCAACGGCCGTGCCGAACTCGGTCGCGAACACCAAGCCCTCGTCGGTCCATTGGTCGCGTGCGGCCTGCTTCTCGGTTTGCTGGGTCATGCGGTGCTCCCGCAGCATGGCCGCCAACGGCGCGGCGATCGGCACCGATCGACGAGACCGGGCTGTCTTCGGCGCTGAGATGACCAGCTTGCCCTCGACCCTGCCGAGCGTGCCGCGCACCACCAGCAGGCCGCCGTCAAGGTCGACATCGGACCAGTGCAGCGCCAGGGCCTCGCCTCGGCGCATACCGGTGCCCGCGACGAGCACCAGCACGTTGCGGTAGCGCAGGCCCTCGGCGCACAGGAGGAGCTTGGCGACGTCGACCGTGTTGACGTGGCGCGCCTCCTTGCGGGCCACAGCGGGGCGCTTTACTGCCGCCGCCGGGTTCTTCGCCAGCAGGCCGTCGCGGACCGCACCGTCGAGTCCGGCCCGGAGCACGGTGTAGACCTGCCTGATCGTCGCGTCTGACAGTGCACGTACCGGGTCGGCGCCGCTCGCGGGCTTGGTCTTGGCACGCATGGTCAGCACCAGGGCCTCGACGTCGGACGGCTTGAGCCGATCGAGCCGAATCCCGCCGAAGGCACCCGTCTCCAAGTGTCGACGGCTGAGGTTGCCGTACAACTCACGTGTCGAGGCCTTGCGGTCGGACGCGGCCAGCGTGGTGGCTCGCCAGTGCGCGAGCCAGTCGCCCACAGTGCGGCGAGAGTCCTTGACCGCCGCACCATTGTCGAGTCGCGTGCGAACGGCCTTCATCTTGTCGACCACTTCACGGCGCGTCTTGCCATATACCATGTGGCGTTTGGCCACCCCCGCATCGTCGGTGTAGCTGACGGCACCGATGTAACCAGCCTGCTTGCCGTCGCGCATGCGCTTGTAGACGCTGCCCTCACCGTTCGCGTTCGCCATATTCGTCGCCTACGCCTTCTTCTGTCCCTGCTTGGTCGGCGGGAGGTAGCCCGCCTTGCGTGCCCTGTCGACGTAAGTGGACGCCATGCGGTCCTTGACGGAGAAGTGCTTGGCCACTGCCTTCGTCGGCGCGTGGCTGACATTTGCCCGGTAGACGTCAGCCACCTGCCGTAGAACCTCATCGTTCAGTACCCGGTAGTCGCGAGGAAGCCGCTGGCGCTCGACAAACCTCTCCGCGACACGCATTGCCCGCGCCTCGTCGTCGCGAGACGGGTTCTCGCTGAACTCGGCGACGAACGTGGCGTACAGGTCAGCGGCAAGCCGATCGACATCCACTGCTCGGAGGTGCTTTTCACGAACTTCGCCTTGGCCCGGTTGGGCTTCAAAGCTCAGTTGAACGATCTCAGGTGAGCCGTCGCGCACAGCGACCTTGACCACCACGTCGGGGCCGCCGACACCGTGTCGTCGTTCCTGCACCCAACTCGGGACGTCGACTCCATCCATCACCACCGTCTCCTGAGAGAACTGCCAGTCGACGAGTTGACCCCGGTATCGCATCTGCAAGATGACGTTGCCAAGTCGGTGCTCCACCATTTGCGAACCTCCAGCACTGGGCGATGTGGGAACTTGTCAACTCTGCGCCATACTCTGCACCCTGTCAATGTCCGCCAGATCGCTGGCGGAGGCACACGAAGAGAGCAGAGGTAGGAAGATGGACACTGCAACTAGGCGGCTGATCCCCATCCCCGAGACGCGAGAGCTTCTCGGAGGGATCGGCCAGACCACGGTGTACGAGTTGGTCAAGCGCGGCGAGATCGTCAAGGTGAACATCGGTCGCCGGGGCTTCATCACGTCTGAATCTCTTGGCGCATACATGGATCGACTGAGCACGCCCAGCGGCCCCCGAGGTGATGCTGCGTGAACGTCATGCACCCCAACACAAGCCAGCTCGACCGGGACTTGATCGAAGACCTCGGTCTTCCCGACGTCCATCTCTACGCCGGTGCGGGCGGGGACGCCCAGCACCATGAGGAGTCGCTGCCAGCATGAGCGGAAATGACGACCGCCTCGGCGCGGCCAACGCCGAGGCGACCAAGAAGCCCGATCCAAAGGCCGAGGTCAACGATACCTCCACTGGTGTCTACTGCTCGGGCGCACCGCTCTACCGGGAAGCCGGGTGGCTCGGAGTGATACCTCTGCCGCCGGGACAGAAGCACCCGCCGGTGAAGGGCTTCACCGGCCACGACGGCGCGTGGCCCAACGAAGAGCAGATCGCCCGGTGGATGGCGGAGAAGCCTGTCAACGCCAATCTCATGCTGCGCGTCAACTACGGGTTGATCGGCATCGATGTGGATGCCTACGACTCTAAGACTGGCGCACAGACGCTGGCCGAGGCTGAGCGGCGCTGGGGGCAGCTTCCCCGTACCTACCGCAGCAGCGCTCGCGGTGAGGATGTTGTCAGCGGGATTCGAGTGTTCAGGGTGCCGGAAGGCGTGCTGTTCCGCGGCATGATCAAGTTCGTCGACCTCGGTCTCGGAGACGTCGAGATCGTGCAACCCCACCATCGGTTTGTCGTCGCATGGCCGTCGATCAATCCGAAGATTTCGCAGCAGTACCGGTGGTACGACGGCGACGGGTCTTTGATGCCCGACGGCCTCGTCCCTCGCGTCGCGGATGTCCCGGCGCTCCCCCAGGAGTGGGTCGACGCGCTGAGCCGAGACGCGGTGCGCGAAGCGGTGTTCGACGAGTCAACCCCGGCACGGGGCGCGGCTCGGCGGGAACGGGTCAACGAGGAGATGTACCACCGTCTGATCGCGCAGCAGGACGACGGGCCGCCCGACATAGAAGTTGCCCGGCGTCGAGACCGGGCAATCGCAGGGCTGAACGACGGTACTGGCAGTCGGTACGACACGACACGCGACCACGTACTCGCACTGATGCGTCTGCGGGCGAAGGGGCACATCGGGGTGCCGAGCGCGCTTGACAATCTCTACAAGCACTACGTCGACGCCGTCGCCGACACGCGACCCACCTCCGTGGCCGAGCGCGAGTTTCTACGATTCACCGAGGGGGCCGCCGTTCTCATCGCAGCCACCCCGACCGCCGGATCTGAGGAAGCCGAGAACGAGTTCTGGACTCAGCGCGAAGTACTGGCCCATGTCCGGGCTTTTGCGCGCAGCCGGGGAGTGGCGCCGTACGCAGTTCTCGGTGCGGTTCTGCGGCGTGCCATCGCTTTGGTGCCGCCGTCCGTGCAGCTGCCGCCGATCGTCGGCGACGCGGCGTCGGTCAATCTCTACACGGTGAGCGTCGGCAGGTCAGGGCAGGGTAAGGATGCTGCCAACGGCGTCGCCCGCGCCGCGATCGTTTTCGTCGACGCGGACGACGAGGTCGTCGAGGACCCGCCTGCCGCAGTGGGTGTTGGATCTGGTGAAGGCCTCGCCAAAGCGTTGCGACCTTCTGATGATGAAAGCGCCACCGCGACTCACGTCAATCTGGAGGTGCCCGAGATCAGTACGCTCGGCGCGCTTGCTGATCGCAAGGGCGCAACCGTGGTCGGGGAGTTGTTGAAGGCGTACATGGGGCAGGCGTTGGGCTTCACGAACGCGCGCAAGGACACCACCTCGTTCGTATCGGCGCATTCATACAGAATGTGTCTGGGTGTCGGAGCGCAGCCTGAGAATGCCAATGTATTCATGAGTCGCGAGGGCGATGGTCTGCCGCAGCGTTTCCTGTGGCTTCCCACCACCGACCCGCACGCTCCGGCGCCGGCAGAAGAGCACAGCGATCCAGTGCGGCCTGAGAGGGTCCTGATTCCGACGTCTTTCCCCGTGGTCGTTCCAGGTACACCGCACCACATACAGGTGCCAGCCCAAGTGCGTGCCAGCATCAGGTGGCACCGCCACCAGATCTTGCGGGGCGTCGACCACATCGACCCACTGGACGGGCACCTGATGTTGACGCGGCTCAAGGTCGGCTTCGGCCTCGCCCTACTAGACGGGCGCCGTCAGATCACCATGGAGGACTGGGACCTCGCGGGACGGTTGGTCGAAGTCTCCAACCACGAGCGGACAAAGTTGCGCGACCTCGTGGCGGACCGACGCAGACACGCGAACGTGGTCAAGGCCATTGATCAGGCTGACCGGCAGAAGATCATCGTCGAGCGACAGGTCCGCGACAACTCCACCCGCGTATGGGACACGATCCAACGCAAGCTGCTCAGGACGGGTACCGCCTCGCGTCGCGACCTGCAGAGGGCCTGCGACTCCACGATCGCGTCCGACTTCTCCGCCGTGTTCGACGAGGCCCTCGACGAAGGCCGTTTGGTCATCCTTGGAGATGCCAATGCCGCCCTGTATGCCCTCGGGCCGCAGTAACTGTCGGGGCCCCCGACAGCTGGCCCTGACATCAAAACCGCAGGTAGCGCTGGCAGCCAGCACGTCGGGGGAGTGTCGGGGCCCCGACAGCGTTAGCCGGGTCCGATGTTCCGGCGGGGGAGTACCCGTTACCCGCCGCACATCTACGAAAGGAAATCGCTGTGACCACTAGGAGTACGAGCCGGTCAATCACCGCTCACCAAATCGGTGCTGCCAGGTTCCAGGGCACCTCATGGGCCGCCGGGCGCCGTGGGTGCCGACAGGCTGAGATTAATTCGGTGCTTCCGCGGAGACAGCGCGTACCGCGCGCGGGTCTGGGCGGGGAGGCGTCGCGATGGATCTCGACGACTTGTCCGATGTAAGGGCGCATGCTCAAGCACTCGCCGACCTGGTGGCCGAGGCGGCACGCGTCCCCTTTCGCGAGATGAACGACTTTCTGCACTTGCGCGGGGTCGAAGTGCATCAGGGGGAAGAGGAACTCCTCGGCGAGCACCTACGTCAGCCACATATCGGGCCAGGCACGACACTCCTCGGCCCGACGAGTAGTGAGTACGTCGCCGTCGTCGCAACGCTGTTCGCCGCTTATCCCGTCACCCTGGTGATCGGCGACATGGCGTGCTTCCGCGGGGCCGAGGAGCCGTGGTGGGTGACGTGGACCGGCAGTCGAGGTGTGTGCGAGCACGGCACCGCGGCGCAGCAGTGTCCACCCGTCAACCCGGACGCGCATGACATCGCTGATCGTGCGAAACATGCCTACGCCGTCGGTACTGAACTTCTGGCTGAGGCCCAAGATCGGCTCGCGGAGCTTGCAGGGACTGGTCGGCTCGACGCGGAAGCGTCGATGAGCTTGCAGACATCGCTGGTCCTGATCTGGGAGCAGTTGTACTCGGGTACCCAGTGCGCAGTTCGCGACGAAAGCACCCCGGACTGGACCTGGGACGAGACCGCCAACACCTACAGCGACGGACGGCAAGTAGTTACACAGGTGCGCGTCGAACCCCGGGAGTCTTCGGATGACTCGTGGGAACACAACCGGTTCATGGTTGGGGATGGCGCTCCAAACGAGTTTCGCCGCGGGACGGTGTCCTACATAGCTCCACGACTTCCTGAAGATGCACCTCAAGACGACGAAGGTGCCGCCGATGCCGCCGGGCTCATGGAGCGGCTGAGGAGGTATGAGGGTGAGTAAGGGCGGATTGCGTCGCCGCCGCTGGCGCCGCCAGTCGACCCTGAGCCCAGTTCATTCCAGTGTGACTTCGGGGAGACCAAAGTGGAACAAAGGCGGGCGGCTACCTCGAAAGGGCGAATTGGAGCGCACCTACTCCGGACCCTTCCTTTACCTTCAGTCCTTCGCTACGACAAGCGGCAGCGGCAGCGGAGCGGAGTTGCTTGTAGACAAGTGCGGCCTAGACGCCCGAATCGTCTCGATGGCCGACCAGGTGTCGGCGAGGCTGGCGAACCAGCGAGCAACCGCGATGGTTGAGCGGATCAGTGTGTCCTCCACAACACCCACGGGCACCGGAGGCGTCGAACTCCAGTTGGGTACCTGTGGCACCGCCGGCCATGCGATCGGTGCACGTGAGGTGCCCTTTGGAGTCAGGCTAGAGCGATGTTTCTCGTCGAGGTTGTCGGTGTAGTGGGCGACGGCGCCCGTAGTCGCCTTGAGGTCTATGACGCCGTATGCGTGAGCGAGCAGTGCCTTCCAGGGCTCGTTTGACTCGTGAGCAAGTAGTACGACCTTCCGTGAGGCGATCACGTTCTGCTGAACGCCGCGATCGTTGGTGACCCAAGCGCCACACAAGCGGGCGGTCTGCGTGACCGGCTCGGCAGCGACATGCCAGATGGCGATTGTGTCGGCGTCGCCGTTCACTACAGCGACGGCTTTCATGTCGTGGGAACCCATTGGGGGCCCTCCTTCGTCTTCGCGGGTACCGCACGGGGCTCGCCGAAGAGGACGTCGGCGTCCTTCCACGACTCGTCGGCTTTGCCTCTGGATAGTCCGGTCTGGAGACCAAATGCTCCACGGGTTGAACCGGCGGCTCGCGCTGCCGCAGCCCGCTTCGCTAGTTCTAGCCGCTCGGGGTCTCCCTCCGGATCGGCGTAGAACTTTCCGTCGCGCAGCAGCGCCTTCGCTCCATCTTCGCTCACACCAAGCTTCTCACGGATGTCCCTTCGACTGGCGCCGTTGCGCTGCAGATCGACGGCCTGACGGCAGCGTTCCAGCCGCTGTGCGCGAACGGAGTTGTTGGCGGCGTTTCTGCCGTCGTTCGGGCCCGGCGGAGGTTTGGCTTCTCTGTGGCAGTCGTCACAGACTGGCTTACTGCTGCGGCGGGATGCGATCCACGAGTGGCCGCACATCGCGCATACCAGCGCAACACCCTTGGCCGGAAGCTGGATGACCGGCAGAGGGGCCCGAGTGTTCAGAGCCGTGAGATAGTCCGCTACTGATGCAATCGGAATGCCGAATCTTCGGGCGTCGTTCGCCTTGCCAGACAGCGAGGCAGGGTCCGCCGCCACCAGCAGTTGGCACCCAGCCTTCGTAACGTCTGCTACCGGTTGAAGGTTGTGTTGATGGGCAAGAGCTACGAGCTCATCGCGTTCGATGGGACCGCCATGCGGCCATTGCGCGGCGCCGGTGAAGCAGACCCGTATGCCGTCCCGAAGGTCGATGGTCTCGGTCTTGACGCGATACGGGTTGGTTCGGGTACAGACAACCGTGTCGTCGAGCTCCAACAGAGCTGCCGTGCGGCAGAGCTGTTCGAACTCGTCATCTGTCACCACCCCGTCGTCAATGGCGGCATCAATGAGCCCGTCGAGAAAGCCTTTGTGCGCCCGCGCACGGTTGCGTTCGTCGAGGCCCAGGTCTTGAGCGAGCAGTTCCAGCTCGCGGCGCTCAGCGACGTCGAACTTGAGGTCGGCTACGGCATAGTCCAGCAGGGTGACATACGGAGCGACGTCGACGGGGCTATGAAGAGCCCGGGCCAGCTGCAGAAGATAGGGACGCCCATCGGTGGAAGTGCTGAACCCGGCACGGGTGAGCACCTTCGGGACATCGCCGGACAGGGGATATGCGGCTGCGGGGCGGCAGCTCTTGAAAGCGTCAGCAACTTGAAGTAGAAGGTGGGCGGTCGCGCGGGCGTCGTTCAAGGCGCAGTGAGCTCCGCGTAAGTCGATGCCGTAGTCGGCGCAAGCCGCGCCTAGCTTGCAGCCGCCCGCGGCGTGGAGGGTATCTAGGCCGTTGCCCCAGTCAATGTTGATGCCTGCACGGTCGAACTCGTAGCTCAGCAGCCGGCGGTCGAAGCGCAGGTTGTGCGCCGCGACCACCGCGCCGTCGAGTAGTGCAGCGACATGTGTAGCGATGTCCTCAAACAATGGGGCGTCTCGCAGAACCGACGGCGTGAGTCCGTGCAGCCAGGTGGGGCCGGGGTCTCGCAGTGGGTTGGTCAAGCACTCGAACTCGTCAACGATGACGCCTTCGCGATCCACAGTGACGACGGCGATCTCCACCACTCGGTCTGCGCTGAACAGACCAGTCGTCTCGACGTCGACGACGGCGATCCGGTCAGCGGCGCCCAACAGTGATGCAAGCCCGCCCCATCTGTGCCCAGTCGGCTGCTCTGCCGGGTGGGGTCTCGTCGAAACGGTCTCGGTGATTTGCGTCTCCGAGGTGTGCGTCCAACCCGTCCACCGAACGCCATCCCACCAACGAAGTTGTGCCTGACCCCATGGGTCGGCATACCAGCCTGTAGCGACCGTCATGTTCCCCCCACAACAGCTTTACAACGAGACGCACTGGAGATTACTGAAGGTGACCGACAAATATTGGTCGCTTCATTTCGAAGGACGAGTTTCGCCACGTCGATAGCGCGGTGAGCGCCGCCATGGCCTGTACTCACACAGTTGTCGGCGGCGGTGTTAGCTGCTCCGTGCGATCGACCCTACGGCGCCCCTGTAGAGCAGACCAAGTAGTTGCAACCCAAGTACCGCGTCTTGCGCGTCGGGGCGGTCGGACGCGGAAGGGGCCGGACACGCCTGAGCACGGAATTCAAGCTCGCGACGGCGGACGGAGGTCAGTACTTAAATGCTATTTGCGCGCCAACGCCGAGTCGAGGACGCCCTCCGCGGCGGATAGTTCGCTAGGTTCCGCTGTCAGTGCAGGGGACGACAATCTCGACTAAATGTTCTCGATGGAGGAGCCATGGCGGTGAACGAGCCAAGATCGAACATGACCGACTCGGAGGTGCTCGCGCACTATCGCCAGCAGTACCCCTACATCCCGATGGGGCGCGCGACGGAGGTCCACCGGACCTGGCTCAAGTTCCGGCATCTCGGCGCAGCCGTCGACGAGCGGCAGCGTGATGTGCGGCTGCGCGAACAGCAGCGTGTAGACGAGCTCTGCGAACGACGGCGCGTCGAGGGGCTGTCGCGAGGTCGTTGACGGCTAGACATTGGAGATCGGCCCTCCGGAAACGGGTGGCCGGCGCGATCATCAGTTACCGCTTGCATGGCCCAGACACCTACCTCATGGCGGGCGTGGCATACACGTACCACGAGCGCTGAACGCCGCACCGCCGCGGGGCTGATGACCCCGATGCCCACCCCCGTCGGGTTGGCGAGTCCCATCGGCAGCGCGGTTTACCCCGCTAAGCGATCGCACCCGGTTTACCTCGGGTGGTCAGAACTCTTGCTCAACTCGCCGGAGGATATTGGCCACCCGGCGGCATCGGCAGCCTGGGCGGTCCGGGCCAGCGACTTCAGGTCCGCGCCGAGAACCGACAGGCCGTAGGTGCTCATATCGAATCTCCTGAACGCGGGCGAAGGCCGTCGAACATGACGGCGTAGACGGTGCCGGCGACCACCGTCTCGTCGAGATGATGGTCGGTGACCAGGTACATCAGCGCGTTGATGGTGACGGCACCGAACAGCGCGATGGACGTGGATCGCGGATCGGTCTGCGCGACGAGGGACCCGTCGCGAGCCCCCGCGACCAGCAGAGCCTCGACGGGCTGTTGATAGGCGGTGTTGATCATCTCGGCGACGACTGGCATCCGGGCCGCTCGTCCGAGTTCACCGATGAGTGCACGGCAGACCGCCGGGCGCTGCGCCATCGCCCTCAGTTGCGCCCGGATGACAAGTTCGAGACGCTCGGCGCCGGTGCCGTCCGCGTGCACGATCGCGGTCACGGCATCGGAGATGTCCTTGAGGAGGTCTTCGAGCAGGAACGCGAGGATGTCCTCCTTGCCGGCGAAGTAGTAGTACAGCGTCGCCTTCGGAACGCCGGTCACCGCGGCGACGTCCTCGATCTTGGAGTCGTTGAGCCCCTTTTCGGCGAACAGGTCCGCCGCGGCGTGAAGCCGATCAGAGATCTGACGTGGAATTTTGCGCATTGCCCTATCTCGCTCGCCGAGTTTAGACTCCGAGTCTAAACCGCCGTTAGTCATCGTGGTAGGAGGTCTTCATAGTCACCGTGCAGATCCGTTACGACCCGTTTGACGCCTCGATCCTCAACGACCCGTATCCGACGTACCGACTGTTACGGGACTCCGCCCCGGTGTACCGCGCCGTGGAGTCGCACACCTGGGTGTTGAGCCGGCATGCGGACGTCCAGGCCGCAGCACTGGATCACGGCACGTACTCCTCGGTGGACGGGATCTTCCCCACCCCGCCGGGGTCGGACTTCATCGGTTCGTTCCTGCCGATGATGATCGTGATGGACCCCCCGCGACACGACCAATTGCGCGCCCTGGTGAGCCGGGCGTTCACCCCTCGCAGGGTGGCCGGTCTGCAGGACGCCATTACGCGGATGGCGGCGGAGTTGTTCGAGCGCCTCGACGAGGGGTCGGGGTCGGCGGACTTCGTGACCGACTTCGCCGCCATCCTGCCTGCCGCGGTGATCGCCGATCTGCTGGGCGTTCCCGCCGGGGACCGTGATCAGTTCCGATCGTGGTCGAGCCAACTGGTGCAGGTCGACGTCACTCATGGACAGACCGCCGACGCGCTGGCCGCCGCGGCGGCGATTTACGCCTACTTCACCGAGTTCCTCGCCGATCGCCGCCAGAATCCCCGCGAGGACTTGATGTCGGCGTTGGCGAACGCCACGGTCGACGGTGTCGGGCTCACCGACGAGGAGGTCCTAGGCTTCTGCGCGCTGCTGCTGGTCGCGGGCTACGAGACCACCACCAACCTGCTGGGGAACTCCGCTGTCGTGCTGGCCCAGCATCGGCAGACACGTCGACGGCTGGCCGCCGATCGCACACTGGTGGGACCGGCGGTGGAGGAGTTGTTGCGTTACGACTCACCGGCGCAGGGACTTTCGCGAACCCTGACCCGTGATGTCGTTCTTCACGACACGACGATGCGCCAAGGCGAGAAGGCGCTGCTGCTGTTCGGCTCGGCCAACCGCGACGAGCGTGCCTTCCCCGACCCGGACGTGTTCGACATTGAGCGCACCAGCGAGCACCAGGTGGCCTTCGGCCGCGGCATCCACTTCTGCCTGGGTGCGGCACTGGCACGGATGGAGGCGCGGATCGCTTTGAATGCGTTGCTGGACAAGGTGCCCGACTGGGACGTCGACTTGGAGTCTGCGCGTCGGCTGAGGTCCGGGCCGATCCGCGGCTACACGTCGCTGCCCATCACCTGGACGACACCGGTCTAGCCCGTGCCGGTCTTCGACGCGCTCGGCAGTTCGTCAGATCCCACGGAAACTGCCCGTCACCTCACTAGAGGCGAGAAATGGACGTTGGTGGTGTCGTGCCTGTCGGTGGCACTGGTCATCGGGTCGATGGCGGCGCTGTACACCTCGCTGCCCGACATCGCGGCGCAAACCGGTGCGACACAAAGTCAACTGACGTGGGTCGTCGACGGCTACACCCTGGTCCTGGCGGGCCTGGTCCTCCCAGCCGGAGCCGTCGGTGACCGGTACGGTCGCCGACTGGTCCTGATTCTCGGACTGCTCGTCTTCTCCGCGGCGTCGGTCATTCCGCTGATCGTCGCGGACCCGTGGTGGCTGATCTCGGCGCGAGCCATCGCCGGACTGGGCGCTGCATTCGTGATGCCGTCGACGCTGTCGCTGTTGACCGCCGGGTTCCCCGTGCGTCAACGCGGCCGCGCTGTCGGCATCTGGGCCGGTGTCGCCGCATCGGGTGCCGTCGTCGGCGTCCTGTGCTCCGGGGCACTGCTGGAGGTGTGGACGTGGAAGTCGATCTTCGTCGGTCTCGCTGTCGCCGGCCTAGCGCTGATGATCGCCGCGCTCACTCTTCCGAAGGAAACCCAGGAGACCCATCCACCCCTGGACTACACCGGGTCGCTGTGCATCGCGGCGGCCATCGGGTTCATCGTCATCGCCGTCACCGAAGCACCCATACGCGGCTGGACTGACGGGTGGGTTCTGGCGCTGTTCGCCGCCGGTATCTTCGGGTCGGCGGTCTTCGTGCTCGTCGAGCTCCGGCACGAGCACCCGCTGCTGGACCTCCGGCTCTTCGCCGACCGAGGCTTCGGCAGCGGCGCACTCTCACTCGTCCTGCAATTCCTGGTCATGTTCGGCGGCTTCTTCCTGCTGGTGCAGTACCTCCAACTCGTGGTCGGCTACGCGCCATTCCAATCGGCGCTGGCTCTCACCCCGCTGATCGTCCCGATCGTCATCATCTCGTTGATCGCACCGCGGCTCGCCGAGCGATACGGCCTGCGCGTGGTCACCGCTCCCGGCATGCTGCTCATCGCCGTCGGCCTCTACTTCGTCAGCCGCCTCGGCGTCGACGCCACCTACCCCGACTTCCTCTGGCCCCTACTGGCCATGGGCTCAGGCCTGGGCCTGGTCACCGCACCGGCGACCACAGCCATCGTCGCCGCGACGCCGGTGGAGAAACACGGCGTGGCAGCCGCAGTCAACGACGCCAGCCGCGAGATCGGTGCCGCCATCGGCGTGGCCATCGCCGGCAGCGTGCTGGCCGCCGGATACACCAATCGCATCCAACCCGCGCTTCCCACGGTGCCACCGGCCGTGCGCGAGCCGATCTCGGACTCGCTGGCCGCAGCACTGCAGGTCGCCCAGCAGTCCGGTCCGTCCGCTCAGCACCTCGCCGACATCGCCAGAGACGCGTTCGCGCACGGCAACAGCCAAGCCGCCCTGGCACTTTCGGCAATCACGACCATCAGCGCCGTCATCCTCGGGATCTGGGCACCCGGTCGCCCTCCTGCGACCGCACGGCGCGGCCCGTCGACCGCGACCACCGCCGGATCACAGATCGACACCTCTGCAGAATCGAGCACCCCGTGAGCGAGGCGGCGAGCGTTGAGTCGGAGCAGTTGCCGCCGCACACCGCCACCTGTATGGGGTGCGGTCCCGACAACCCCAACGGCCTGCAGATGACGGTGTTCCGATCCGGACAGCAGGTGTACACCGACCTGGTCTTCGACGAGAGGCACGGAGGGGCACCGGGGCTCGCGCACGGAGGTGCGATCGCCGCGGCGTGCGACGACCTGCTCGGCTTCACCCTGTGGATCGTCGGCACCCCGGCGGTCACCCGCAATCTGACGATCGGCTACCTCCAACCGGTGCCGCTCCATCAATCCCACCGCATCGCCGCGCGGGTCGACGGCCGGGAGGGTCGGGCGCTGCACGTCAGTGCGACCGGGACCGGGCACGACGGCATCGTGCGCTTCACCGCCACGGCGATGTTCGTCGCCGTGGATGCCGGGCACTTCGCCGCGCACGGCGACCTCGGCGCATTCGGCGACATGCTCGACCGTTTCGCTCGAGCACGACCGTCAACCGATGACAGAGAAGGCGGGGACTGACAGGCGATGGTGACCGTGAAATTCGAGCACTTCGACCAGCAGATCGCCGATCAGTTGCTCGAGGCGGCGAACACGGCGGGCGGACTGTCGACGTTCCTGAACTTTCGACACACCGAACTCACCGCTGGCCGGCTGGTGGCGGAGATGGACACCCGCGAGGACCTACTGACACCGTTCGGCAATCTGCACGGCGGATGTCTGTCCGCGATGGTCGACCACTGCCTCGGTGTGGTGTTCTATCCCGTCATATCGGCGGGATCATGGGTCGCCACCACCGAGTTCAAGCTGAACCTCCTCAGACCCGTGTCCACCGGGGTGTGCGTCGCCGTCACCGACATCGTGTCGCTGGGCAAGCGCAGCGGCGTGGCGCGGATCGACATCACCAACGGGGACAGGGCCGTCTGCGCCGCGCAGGGCACCGTCACGATCGTGAGCACCGCGGGGAACGGACAGTGAGCTCCGACGTGGCCGGGGACGCGTCGTGACCTCGGTCGTGCAGCATCGGGTCCGGACCGGAGACGGCATCACCCTTACCGCCGATTACTACGGCCATGACGGCCGTCGTCCCGTCGTGCTGCTTCTGCACGGCGGCGGACAGAACCGGCACGCGTGGAGCACGTCAGCGCGTCGGCTCCATTCGTGCGGATACTCGGTGGTCACCTACGACACCCGCGGTCATGGTGACAGTGGCTGGGATCCGGCCGGCCGGTACGACATCGATCGGCTCGCGACCGACCTGATCGCCGTCCGGGACCACTTCAGCGCCGGTGCCCCGCCCGCCGTCGTAGGCGCGTCTCTGGGGGGTATGACGGTCCTGGGCGCGCACCTGCTTGCCCCCGCGTACTTGTGGGGAGCGGTGGTCTTGGTGGACGTCACGCCGCGGTTGGAATTCCTGGGGGCTCGTCGCGTCGTATCGTTCATGGCCGCCCACCCCGATGGCTTCGGCACCCTCAACGAGGCCGCCGAGGTGATCGCTGCCTACAACCCGCATCGCGCGCGGCCCGACAGCGTCGAAGGCCTGCGCAAAGTACTTCGGCAGCGTCCCGACGGCCGCTGGGTTTGGCGGTGGGACCCGGCGTTCATCTATTCCAATTTCGACTTCCTCCGCGACGGGGCGACCGAGGGAAGCGAGCAGTTCGACGCGATCAGCAATCTGCTGATCGACGGCGCCCGACGCGTCACCGCCCCAACACTGCTCGTCCGCGGCCTGCTGTCCGACGTGGTCTCCCAGGCCACCGTGGACGAGTTCACTCAACTGGTTCCGCACGCCAAGACCGTCGATGTGTCCGGCACTGGACACATGATCGCCGGCGACGACAATGATGCCTTCACCGCCGCCGTCACCGAATTCCTCGATCGCAACACCCTGTGAAGACTTGATCGACTGTTGCGATGCTTTAGTCCGGCGGAGTCGACCCGCAACTTCGAAAGTGGACCATGCTTCTGCCGCCCGGGGATGTCACGATCCCGCCACTATGAACCCGCACGCCCGAGTCGCGCGGAAGGGCAACGATTTCGATCAATCGTGCACGCAGCGGTCAGGTGGTACTTGTTGGAAGTCGTCAGCCGCGAACTTCGTTTGGACCTACAGCACTGGCGACGGTCGTCTCCCTTGCACTTTGCAACAACACGTAACCCCCGAGGCTGCCCAGAAATCCTGCACAGTGCTCGACGAGTTCGTGAGTAGTGAAACTCAGCTCACCGTCGAGGCGGCGCCGCAGAATTTCGAAGAGCCCGCCGACCCCCAGCGTGGCCGCCAAGTGGGCGACGCCCACCGCCGAGTCGGCAATATCGAGGTGCATTCTGGCCTCGCGCAACACGAGGTCGGTGAATCCGGCCAACATCTCACTTCGCAACTCCCTGAGCAGTGGCTCGGTCGCAGATTCAACGAACAGTATCCGGGCAAGCCGAGGGTCATCGTCGATCATGCGAACCAAGGCACGAATCGGACCGTATGCCAGCACCGCGGGTTCGACGTCGGAGTCGGGAATTGCTTGCACAATGACGTCGTAGAAGGTGCCGTAGACCTGCTGATAGACCGCCCGCAACACCGCGTTCCGGCCGGAGAAGTGTTGATAGAAGTAACGGGAAGTAACTCCCGACTTCGCACAGATGGCAGTGACGGTGGTGGCTGCGACACCTTGTGTGCCGACCAACTCAACAGCCGCGTCGACGAGACGTCCCCGCCTGTCCTGTCGACGCTCGTCAGCAGACATCCCGCTGTACACCCGCTCTGAACGCATGTGTCAAAGCTTGCCATCTCAATCTGACTAGGCATAAAGTCACATGGTCTGGATGTTCACGACGACGGGAGTTACCCAATGAGCAGTGAGCCGAATGCACGACCGTCGGCGCGGGTGCTACCGAAGCCTCGCCGCGTCCGTTTCGCGATGCCCACAGGGACCAAACGTCAGCATTTCGTCGACGGCGACTTGGTGATGAGCCATTTCGTATCAACCTTGTCGGCGACATTCCCAGAGGGAGAGGATTTCTTCATCCGGTCAGTCCGCGAGTTCCGCGACAAACTAAGCGACGCCGATCTACGTGAAGCGGTGAAGGGATTCATCGCGCAGGAGGCGACCCACCGGCATCAGCATCGACTCCTCAATGATCGACTCCAAGCGATGGGCTACCCGACAGACGGGATCGACCGGCACACCAGCAAGTTGGTTCGCCGACTCGAGAAGCGGTTCTCTCCTCAGATGCGCCTAAGCGTGACGGCGGCCCTGGAGCACTACACCGCGACCTTCGCCGAAATCATTCTCACCAGCGACGAGGCGCAGGAGTTGATCGGCAACACGGAGGTTCGGCCGATTCTGCTCTGGCATGCGTTCGAAGAATGCGAGCACAAGGCAGTCGCTTTCGATGTCTACGCGGCCATCGGAGGGAGCGAACGCACCAGGGTCTGGGGCATGCGGCTCGCCACCGTGATCTTGTTCGCCGAGCTGGTCGCCCAGACGACTCGCTCCTTGATGGGCGACCAGGCCACGTACAACCCGAGACGCGTGCTCACCAGCCTTCGAGCGTTCCGTCGTTCTCCACTGTTCAGCGCGACCGCAATTGAACGTTTTCGTTCTTACACTCGCGCCGGATTTCACCCAGACGACTGGGATAGCACCGAAATTCTCGAACGCTGGACCAGGGAACTGTTCGGCGCAGACGGTGCTCAGAAAGAGGCCGCAGGGGCTGGTACGTAGACCATCAATCGGCTGCAAGAATCTCGCTGCGGACACCATGATGACCCGTTCTGGCCGTCAACTCCGGCCGGCCGCGTGTCACCAGATCTCTTGCACGCAACCAATTGCGCGTCGTTTCCCGATCGGCGCTCAGATCCCGTGGCTCTTCAGACGCGCGGGTGCCTGCGAGTTGTACCGCGCACGCGGTCGGGGCAAGCCTATCGCCAGCCAGGGATTTCCATG
The DNA here is from genome assembly GCF_040674075.1 of Mycobacterium sp. NPDC050551. NCBI lineage: Bacteria > Bacillati > Actinomycetota > Actinomycetes > Mycobacteriales > Mycobacteriaceae > Mycobacterium > Mycobacterium sp. NPDC050551. The sequence goes on from NZ_JBFARC010000007.1 coordinate 57,543, forward strand.
AGGGCCAAGGAGGCAGTCAGATGGCATTCGAGTACAGCGACATGCTCGAGACGATCAAGAATCGGCAGTGGGCGCTGGTCGACATCGATTGGGATGCGCCGGGCGCCGACATGATCACCAACGAGCAGCGGCCCACCCTGAAGCAGTTCATGTCTGACGTGGTGTGGATAGAACACGTCGGAGCACGTGCTTTCGCCGCCATGGCGCCGAAGGCGCCGTTCGATGCCCTTGGTGACATTTACAGGTACTTTCACGCGGAGGAGCAGCGGCACGCTAACGCGGAGCTCGCCCTCATGAAACGTTGGGGAATGCTCGACGATGGCGAAATTCCCCAGCCGAATAAGAACATTCGGCTCGTCATCGAGTGGCTCGACAGATACGCCGAGGCCCTCCCGCTGACGGTGATCGGAGCGGCGATTCCCGCCTTGGAGACTGCGCTTGACGGAGCACTGCTCAAGTTCCTGCTCGACGAGGTGGAGGATCCGCTGTGCGCCGAGGTCTTCAATAAGGTCAACAATGACGAATCTCGACACCTAGCAGTCGGGTTCCAAGTCCTGAACGACCTCGGCGCCAGTCCTCTGCGCATCCATGCAATTCAGACAATAGGGGCGCTCGTCGACCCCAGAGTCCTTATCGGCGGCGTCCTCTACGTGCCACTGCTTACTAGGATGCTGACAAATCTCAACGCCATGGGACTCTCGGAGGAGAAGCTGAACAACGCGGTGATGCGGTACGAGAACGTAGGGGACCGTAGTGAGTACACGCGCCGCGTTCCCGGTTACCACATCCTGAAGGCGCATATGTCGGCAAGCATCAAGCGTTCTCAGCCATTGCATTACATCTCGCAGCGGCTGGGGGTCGTGATCGACCACTTCCCCACCGCGATGCTAGGTAAGGCGCCATCGTGGACCGAGGAGCTGACCTACGAACCGGTGGCTAGATGAACGACACCACGACCGCCTTGATAGTCGTCTGCGGGTTTCGGAGGCCTGGGTACCGCAATTCGGCTGCTAGAGCCGGGCGTCGACGTTTAGTACTACTCGAACGTGCCGGCCTGGCGGGGCAACACAGTTCCCGGCGCAGCGTGAGGTTCCCGCGCTCCAGAGTAGGGGAGATGTGCTGGTAGTAGTTTCGGTCCAGAATCCGTAGACGCGCCGGGATCGTCGCCAGCCTTCGTGTGCATGAGTTACTTGAATTGCACAGTTTCGTGTCACCACCAGGTCTTACTGCCCCTAGCGTGAGCCCACCCTTCAAATCTGTTCGATCTTGGACGATGACCCGTTGTCGGATAGTTTCTTTCCTGGTACGACGTCGGGCAAGTAGAGGTTCAACTGGAGCATCGACGTTGTGCCGTCAAGGATCTGCACGAGTAGTCGCGCCCGAAATCGAGTCGTGCGCTCCAACGGAGTTCGTGCCGATCACGTGTCTCCATTCGCAACCGCGTCGGGTTCTTACCGAGGAAGAGATGCGGGTGTTCGACGCTCAGACCGGCAACTTCCCATTCGCGTCGCCATACAGCGCCAGTTGAGATTGCTTCGTACGAAGCAAAATGTTCAGTCGTCCGCCATCGGCACCTCGTCATCGGGGTTGCAACCACGCCTCCACGCTCACGGTCGGTCGGCGGTGGGTTGACCCAAGGTGTCCTTAAGGTCCGTTCACCAGCTATGAGGGCGGACACGACGAGGGCGTGAGTGCGCATCATCGTCAGGGCCAGTCAGCCGACCATAGGCACTAGTTGGATCGTGTGGTAGCGGGGCGTTGCGGCCACCAGCTGGCCTCGCGGAGCAGGACGGCGATCGCGGGGACGGTGAGTGTGCGCACGACGAAGGTGTCGAGTAGCAGACCGCAACCGATGATGAAGCCGGCCTGGATCATGATGGCGATGGAGCCGACCATCAGCCCGAACATGCTGACCGCGAAGATGATGCCCGCCGAAGTGATCACCGAGCCGGTGCTGGCCACGGTGCGAAGGACCCCGACGCGGATGTTGCGGGTGGATTCCTCCTTGAGCCGGGATACCAGGAGCATGTTGTAGTCCGCGCCCACGGCGACCAGGATGATAAACGCCAGTAGTGGTACTGGCCAGGCGATTTCATAGCCAAGGCCCCATTGGAACACTAGTACCCCGATGCCCAGCGATGCGGCGTAGTTGAGCACCACCGTGCCCAGCAGGTAGAGCGGAGCGAGCAGGGCGCGCAGCAGCAATACCAGGATCAGACCCACAATGAGGAGGGTGGCGGCGGCCAGTCGCATGAAGTCGGCCGTCAGGAGGCGCTGAATGTCGGAGTTGACCGCCGGGAATCCGGCGACCGAAATGCGAGCCTGCGCCAGCGAGGTGTTGGGCCGGGCGGCCTCTGCTACGGCGACGATCTGGTGGGACAAGTCCATGGCGGCTGCGCTGTAGGGGTCGTTGCTGGAATCAATGAGGAACCGGGCGGTCTTGCCGTCGCGGGAGAGGAATTGTTTGGCGACGTCACCGAACTGTCGATTCTCGAAGGCGCTTGGAGGCAGGAAAAAGCCGCTGGCGGAGTCGGAGCCGGTGCTGGCGCGCGCCGAGTTTTGCAGTTGGGTGGCGATCTGGCTCATCCCGCTGAGCATTTCGATATTGCTGTCGGCCAGGGTGTGCACACCGGTGGCCAGTGCTTGGGCGCCGGAGGCGAGTTGGCGGATGCCGTCTTGGAGTCGGCGGACGTTACCGGCCAGGTCGGCGGGGTCACCGAGCGACCCGAACGCGTTGTCCAGCGAGGTGACGGCGGTTTGGACGTCGGTCAGGGTGTCGGCCACGGATGCGTTCTGGCCGACGGTGTCCCCGAGCCCGGCGACCTGGGTGAAGAACCCGGCGTTGCGCAGCGTCGTGAGGACTTGCACTTGGTCACGGATTTGTGCGCACTGCGGTGTGGTCGCGCACCACGGCGAGGTGTTCAGGGCGCCCACCAGGGGGTCGATGGTGGCGATGGCACCGTCGGCCTGCTCGGCGAGTGGGCGCAGTCCAGGGCCAGAACGCAGCGCCTGGTCGACCGCAGGTGCGGTGGCCGAGAGTTGCTTCAACAGGGGCCGGAACTGCTCCACCTGTTGTCCGGCGGTCTGGGCCTGGTCGAGGATTCCCGTCAGTGGGGTCAGCGCGGTCCGCAGGGTGGCGTCGAGTTGGGCGAGACCGCCGGCGAGTTGGTCCGCGCCGCCGGTGAGCTTGGCCAGATCGTCCTTGCGGGCGTTGCCTTCGGCCACCGCGCCGGCCATCTTGTCGCCGATTTGTCCGTTCTGCCATCCCAATTGGGCCTGATCCAGGCGTGCTCCGGCGGGGCGGGTGACCCCGGAGACCTTCGTCACGCCGGGGATCTGCGCGATGCGCGATGCCATCTCGTCGAGGTCGGCCAGGCCCTTGCCGGTGCGCATGTCGGTCGGGGACTCCACGACGAGGAATTCGGAGATGACGACATCCTTGCGGAAGTGCCGGTCCAACAGCTGATAGCCCTCGTTGCTGGCGGTGGTGTCGGGCTGCCCCTTCCGGTCGTCGTAGCTCAACGTCATCGTCGTGGCGACCGCCGAGAGTGACAGCAGGATGACCAGGCTGACGAGCAGCAGCGGCACGGGCTTGCGCACCACCGCCACGGCCACCGAGTTCCAATAGCGCCGGGTGCGGTCGGACTTGGGTTCGCCGATACCGCGTTTCGCGGCCAGTGACAGTACCGGTGGAAGCAGTGTCACGGTCGCCGCGAACCCGACCAGGACAGCCACCGCGCAGGCCGGTCCCATCCCGGCGAACACGCTCAAGTTGGCGAACACCATAGCGGCAAACGCCAACGCGACCGTGGCCGCCGAGGCCAGGATGACGCGTCCGATGCTGGCGGTGGCGTGCTCCACCGCCTGATCCGGGGCGACCTGCGCGCGACGCTGTTCGTGGTAGCGGCTGATCAGAAATACGGTGTAGTCGGTGCCAGCGCCCAGCAGGATCGCCGTCATGAAGGCCACGGTGAACTGCGACACCGGCATCCCCAGCTCACCCAGTGCGGAGAGCACCCCCCGCCCCACAGCCAGACTGATGCCGATCACCAGCAAGGGCAGCAGCGCGGTGAACACCGACCGGTACACGATGAGCAAGATCATGGCGATCAGTCCCGCGGTGGCGATGGAGATGAACAGCAGATCGTGTTCGGCCTCGGCGATCTGGTCGCTGAACGTCGACGGCGGACCGGTCACCTTTGCCGTCGTCGACGAGCCGTCGAAGGCCTGCGCGACGATGGCGCGGACCGCAGTGACCGACTCGGCGGCAGCGGGGTCACCGAGCGTGCCGGCGACTCCGACCGGCAGATACCAGGCCTTGCCGTCCTGGCTGAGCGCCTGAGCGGCAGTGACCGGATCGGCCAGCAGGTCCTGAACGAGAAGTACGTGGCCGGTGTCGGCGCGCAGCCGCGACACCAGGTCGGTATAGCGTTGCCGCGCCAGCGGTGTCATGCCCGCCGGGTCTTCCATCGCCACGAACACCATGGTCTTGGAGCCCTGCTCGCCGAAGGCTTCGCTCATCCGGTCGATGGTCTGGAAGGACCCGACGTCGCGCGGGATCAGCTGAACCGACTGTTTCTGGACCACCGTTTCCAGTTGAGGGAACAGCAGAGCCAGGATCACTGCCAGTCCAACCCAGGCGCCGGTCACCAACGCCTTATGCCGCACAGTGAATCGGGATAGGGCACCGAGGCGCTCGCTGTACTCGCCGGAGGTCTTCGCAGCCGATACCGCGCGTTCACGCACCCGACTGGCGGCGGCGTCGTGCGCGTCCGGTTCGTTGCCGTCAGTGCTCAAGGGCGAACCGCGGGGCGCTCGGAGACCAGGTCGTCCTCGGGCAGGTCGTGACGGACGACGCGGACTTGGCCACGGGGTAGGCAGGCCATGTAGCCGTGGCGCTTGCCGTACAACTCCCATGCCGTGAAGTGCTCATCGGCGGCCACCGTGAAGTGGTAGCCGTTGGAGAATTCGATACGCAGGGTGCCGTCGTCATCGCAGCTGGCGTGCGTGCAGACGCTACCGGCGAAGTTCAGCAACGGACGCTGGTGATCCGGCACCTTGTTCGGGTCGATGATCACGTCTTCGGCTGGATGTTCCTTGAACGGGGGCAGCGACAACAGCAGTCGTCTTGTGACGACCAACTCGTTGTAATCCTCCAGGTTGAGCACCAGACCGCCGTCCAGGCTGACGCGCTGCACCTCGCAGTTTTCGATCCACTGGGTGATCATGAGACCGCCCCTCTCCGTCGATCCGAGTCAAAGTGAGACTACCAGTATCGCTGCGCTACCGATAGTAGCGTTTGGTGGAGGCTACCCCTCGTCGCTGAGGATCAACGCGATACTGCGCTCAAGCCGGACTGCGACATCCTCGGCGGACATGCCGTGCCGGGCCCACGCGATCAGGCTGGTCAACCAGATGTCGCTGATAATGGCAGCGAGTTGGTGATGTCGCGGGTTCGGTTCCCCGCCGGCGATCGCCAACCCGATCAGGTTCTCGATGACCCCCGCCGCGCGGTCCACTTCGGCGGTCGCGCTGCCATCGGCGAAGACGAACGCGCGTGTCACGGCCTCGGTCAGCGCAGGCCTGGACTGCCATTCCTGACACAGGCGGGTATTCAACTGTCTTAACCGAATCCGCGGTGATTCCGATGTGGCCGTCCAATCCCGCTCCGCGCCAAGGCGTTCGAATTCACGCGCCAGGACGGCGACGAGCACATGCGGTTTCGACGGGAAGAGGCGATACAGGGTGCCGACCGCGATACCGGCGCCGTCGGCAACCGTGCGCATCTTCACCGCGTCGTATCCGCCGCTCGAGGCGATCATCGCGGTGCAGTCGAGGATGGTCTCGCGCTTACGGATCGCCTCGGCATGGCGACCCTCTTGGATCGATCCGGTTGTCGTCATCGCGATCTACGCCTTTCGAGGGGCGGGCCAGTCGCAGCGGTGCACTCCACCCCAACTTTAATTAGGGGGACACACGGTATCGTTACGCTACTGTCGGTACCATAACGTGATGGATATCGGAATCACCAGACAATGCGGTCGGCGGGTGTGGCGGTGAGCGAATACGCGTCGCTCGACGACGATGACGCCGACCCGCGTCGCGCGCGGTCGCGGACCCGACTACTCGACGCCGCCGCTCATCTGCTCAGCACGGGCGGAGTCGAGGCGGTCACCATCGAGGCGGTCACCAAGGCCTCGAAGGTCGCGAGGACGACCCTCTACCGCCATTTCAACAGTTCCTCGCACCTTCTCGCCGCCACTTTCGAGCGACTCCTGCCCCAAGTCACCCCACCGCCGCCGAGCTCAGTTCCCCTGCGAGAGCAACTGATCGAACTGCTCACGCGCCAGGCATCCCTATTCGCCGACGCGCCGCTGCACCTGACCACCCTGGCCTGGCTCTCACTGGGACCCACATCGACGAGTGGCGACGACGCCGGCCACACGACCACACTGCGAACGAAGGTGGTCGACCAGTACCGGCAGCCGTTCGACGCCATCCTGCAGAGTCCCCATGCGCGCGACGAGCTCGACGACTTCGACGTCGAGCTCGCCATGTGCCAACTCGTTGGACCGCTCGCGTTCGCACGCATGACCGGACTCCACGCCATGAGCCAGCACCACTGCGAACACATCGTGGACGACTTCCTCAAGGCCCATCGACGCGTGGACTCGGACGCCGTCAGTCTCGGACGGCTTGATCCGTAGCGAAAATGCAATCCCCGGATAGCAACCTGGATAGCAACGCGGTTCAATCCCGTTGTGTTCGGCAGCGTCCGCCTGCATCCGGACACCGAAGTCGAAGTGCGCAGACAGGATGCCGGCGGACGAGACCGGACATGAGGAACAACACTGGGGGTCAAGTGGTCGCAGGTTCAAATCCTGTCAGCCCGACACAGGTCAGAGGCGGTTTCCGGTCACCGGGAGCCGCCTTTTTCGTGCTCGTACCCAAACGCTGTACCCAAACCAGCTTTCGAGTCTCTGCCAACGCTGGGCCACCACCGCGGTAACGCAAGATCTGGACCCCGACGTCCTGGCATCCATCTCGGCATATCGCAAGGTCTGGGCGGCGGCTTAGCAATCACGGTCCGATGCGTGCGTTGACGTCAGTGTCACCTCCTACCGCTACTCTGCCAGTGGGGTAGTTCATAACGTAGGAGGGGACAGAAATGCCGACGCGCGTGTTCATCAGTTTCGATTATGACCACGATTCGGTCTTGAAAGAATTTCTTATCGGGCAATCGAAACTTCCAGATTCGCCCTTTCAGATTTCCGATACGTCAATCACGGTCGCCACACCGAATTGGAGGCAAGTGGCACGAAATCGCATCAAGTCGAGCGACACAGTCGCTGTGATATGCGGGCAACATACCCATACGGCAGCCGGCGTTGCCGCCGAAGTGGAGATAGCACAAGAAGAATCGATTTCGTATTTTCTTCTCAAAGGTTATAAGGACGTGACTTGCTACAAGCCTACGTCAGCGTACTCAAGCGATGGCATGTATCCCTGGACGTGGGACAACTTGAAGATCCTGGTGGGCGGTGGTAGATGAATGCGCCGCAGGGCGACGCTCTTGCATTCGAACTTTATAAGCTAGCGGTCGAGATGGCCGACAGAATATCTGCGCGTCGTGCCACGTCAAACTCCTTCTTTCTGACTGTTCACACGGCTTTCATAACCATCGCAGGATTTGCATTGCCAGCGCTAAAGGATCGACCATGGTGGTCGACGGCTGCGATCGCAGCCGCTGGACTAGCTCTTTCCATAGCTTGGTGGTTGCAACTCCGCAGTTACCGCGATCTCAATAGGGCCAAATTCGACGTGATTCTTGAGATGGAGAAAGAGCTACCCAAGAAAATATTCACGGACGAATGGAACTCGCTCAAGACCGATCCAGTAAGTTGCTGGAGAGGCCGATACGCCGAGCTTGGTCTCACCGAACGAACCTTGCCATGTATCTTCGCGGCGCTTTATCTGCTTCTACTTATCGGGAGGTTCTGGCATTGACATACCTGGATAGCGACGCCTCGCTGATCAAATCGGCGTTGCCCTCGGATGTGGAGGTGCCGCAAGACGCCGATTACTTGTTTGTGCTCTATGCCGTGCTCATGCGGGCGAAAGGTGAAGCGGTTCGGCTTGCCGATGTTCATGATGCCTGGACGGCGTGGAAGCTTCTCACGTCTGCTAGCCACGAGTCACTGGTGCCGTTCGACCAACTCGAGCCAGACGTCCAGGCCGAGGACCAGCCCTTCTTAGAGGCGATTCACGCCGCCGCCAAGCTGCGAGCTAGCGCCAAAGGGGGATGACTTCGATGCGCCTACCAGGAATTATGCGACCTCAGGCTGGTTATATCTGCACGAGTATGTAGTCGTTCACTTCCGAGCCAGCAACTGACGGTACCGCTGTAAACGTCTCGCGTTCCCACGGTCGGCTACCCCATTTGAGCCTGTACTCGGTATCGGGGTTGTCTACCGTTACGTACGCGTCGAGGTAGCACGATTTCTGTCCGAGATCCGGATAGACGTTGTATTCAGATTTGTCCGACGCCGTGCCGAGGCTTAGTTCTCTGGTGTTGACGCCTTCGAGCGCGACCGCCACGGTAGGATCGAAGCCCTCGTTCTTGTATCCTTCTAGGCCCCCATGGCATGATCCCAGGTCTTCGTAATACCGGAAGTCGTAAAGAGTGACGTGCACGTGCACGGTCGCGGATTCGGCCCGCGCAAGCGGGGCGTGGGTGCAGGCTAGGAAACCTAGCACCACGGCCACCGATATTGACCGGAACAAAGAACCCACCTCCTGAGTCCCGAACTTCACATAATTCGGCAACCCTCCCATGGCTTGGTCGGAGACTAGACCACGATTCCGCCAAGCATGCATGGTTTGTTCATCTGCCTTCAGAGGGAGTTCTTGTACCCAAACCCGTACCCAAACCAGCCTTGAAACCCGCCCGTTTGCGCCGATGTCCGCACACCTCCGCCGACGGCTTATAACCCTGCTGCGCAACCGAACTGCCGGCTTCAGCGGACATACGCGGAACTACCTGCGATGCCTGGGGGTCAAGTGGTCGCAGGTTCAAATCCTGTCAGCCCGACACAGAAATGACAGGTCAGAGGCACTTTCCGGAGGTTCGGAAGGTGCCTTTTTCCCTAGACGCGTTAACGCATACGCCAACCCCGCAAACCGCAGCGAAGGAGGGGCTTGGCGGAGCCTCCTACTCCTAGTCGAGAAGACCGTCCCAGAGAGATACCGGATCGAGGTCCCCGACGGTCGACGCAGCATCGCGACCACCACCGGGTTGAGTGGCACTGTGCGCCGGGATCGCGTCGTTTCCGGCTCATGTAGCGTCCCGGGCGTCGAGGTCGACGGCATTCCACGACAACGCCAATGCCTCACCCTCATCGAGCCCACGAGCGGTCGCCGCTGCGGATCGATTACGCACCGGGACGTAGTTCTCAACTGCCGTCGTCGCGGCGCTTCTCGATTGTCGGAGTGAACAGGTTTACGACGGCAACGAACACGGTTATCGCCGTGTCCCAATCCGTGACGTCGGCGGCAACGACTCCGCCCAGACACGCCAGCGCGAAGGCGAGGAAGGGATTGAGACCGCCCCCTCTTGCGGATTTGGGGTTCTGTGGTTCACCAGGGCGGTCTATGCTCACGAATGTCCTAAGTTCGGAAGACGAGGGACGTAACGGCTGCCCTACATCGTTCCCGCGATGTGGGGCAGCTTCTATTCTCGGCCATCCGTAACCGAGAAAGCCGAGCGTTATAGCTTTGTTACACACTTCCGCCACGCGCGGCGCGGAGTGAAGTGTCGATGGTGGCCCGAACGCGGCAGTCAGCGTGCCAGGGGCATGCCCCCAGAAAATTATTGAGGCACCCCCGCGCGTGACTCCGCCGCGGTAGCTTCCATTGTTTTTGCGCGACCGAGAAAATCACGCCGCCCAGCGAATGAGGCGAGTCCCTAGCGGGTGGCCGCCGGGTGTTGGCGGCCACTCGCGGTTGCGATGCAGCCAATTGAGGCGGATCGCCGGATGCCCGGCGTCCGGTTCGCGTGCCACTGACGCCGGATTGGGTCGTTACCGGTCGGTCGCCGGATTGGAACAGGCGGGCAGATGTTCGGCTAAAGCCGCTCGGCGAGCAACGCGGGCACAACGGGCTTGGTGGTAAACCCCCGACTCCCGCTCGACACGGTGAGCGAGATCCGCTGCGGCTTGCCGTCCACTGCTTCACCGGCGGCGGCTAACGCCCGGCCACTGGCCAGCTCGGTGACGAAGACCTCCTCGGCACCCGGCGCGATGTTGCACGGGACCGCTGGGCCGCCGATCTGATTTCCTAGGGGCACGAAGGATACGGCGCTCGGGTCAGCGCGGACAGCCCAACCGGTGACGTGAAACGGTGCACGGCCGTCGTTCACGACCTTGACACCAATAATTAGCGGGCCGGAAGGTAGTTGCTCGGCAGCCGATCGCAACGACTCGCGGACATCGCGGGTGGCGTCGTTGGTGACCATGCCGCCCGGCGTCATCATGCCGACGACGGGCGTGAGTTTAGGTCGCGGACCTTGCTGCCGGAACGACCACATCTGCCACCCAAGCGATACGGCGGCGAGCACCGTACCGATGAGGCCGAGGACGAACGCGGCGACGGTCATGGCGTGCCCGTCGTCGTCGGGTCGTCGGGTGCTTCGATGAGGTCGCATTGGTCGACCCACCGCGCCAGCAGGCTTAAGACCGAAAGTCGCTCGATGGCCTCCTGCTGGGTGAGTTCGCCGAGTCCGTGCGCAGCGGGGTTGCGGATCGTCATCTGCGCGCCGGGCGCAAACTGGCGGAGGCCGTTGTTCATCGACACCACGGTCCTGTCGGTTTGGTCGCCCGGCCACCGTAGGCGTGGCTTCCCCGGCTCGGGATCGTAGTTTGAAAATGCCTGCTGCCACAGGGGCGTGTCGTCGATATCGGTGCGTGCGGTGCGCGACTTCACCAGTTGGACAACACCGTCCGCGGCGGCCGCCACTGCTTGCCGGTAATGACCGTCTCGCCAAAGCCGCGCTGACTGGCCCCATACTGCAGGGTGCATCTCCGCGACGTTGACCGTCGGTGGATGTTCGGCCTCGGCGCAGGCCGCGAGATCTTCAAGTGAGCCAATCATCTGGTTGCAGGCGTCGACGACATTTGCCGGTTCGAGCATCGGTTTGGGCTGAGTGACGGTGTTCCAAGCCGCGATCGGGTCAACAACGTTTTGTGCGCCTTGATGGTCGACGACGCCGAACACGCACCCGGTGAGTCTCGGCGCGTTCCGCGCACGTCCAGCTGCAATCGACACGCGTTCCCGGCGTGCTTGCAAATCCGCTAGATCGACGCCTTCGAGCGGGGAAATGGCTGGAAACATCCCTATACCTGGGCCGCGATAGGTGGGTGTGTGTAGCTCCACGAAGGACGTGAAAGCGTCCCGAAACTCCGCGACATGGCCTGTTAGTTCGCGAAGATAAGTCGGGTTCCGTTCGGGATCCGCCATAGACATCGACGCTATCTGTGACCGCGCACGGGCGTCTCGCGACATGCCGGTCGGCACCAGCTCAAACGTCGACTGCTCGACCTAACGTTCATCAAGCAACCGGTCCATCGGCGCGCAGGACGGTGTCGGGGCACCGATGTCGCGGAGTGCGCCGCGGAACACGGCGATCAAGCGGAGTTCGGACTCGATGCTTTCGAGGTCTCGCATCCGTGAACCGTAACCCCGCTGAAGACGCGACCGAGGCACCGAATGGGCGGCAGACCAACTGATGCGCGCCGTACGCTAAGGATATGGTCCAAGAGCCAGAATTGATGAACATCGCCCCAGCCCGGCTTCAACTGCTTCGGGATGTGTTAGCTAAGAAGCGACGGCGAGCGGTCGTCACCCTGTACGTGCTTAACTTCGTCGCTGTCGGCTGCGGTGCGATTGCCGCTTCGGTAATAATTGAACGATGGGACACGCTTTACACGATTCCAGCATTCGCCTTGATCTGCTTCATAGTGACAATAATCGGTGCGCTACTTTTAACAATTTTCACTGCGCGTAAGTCTGCCGAGATCGGGGTTGATTTGCGGTTCGAGCTAGCCAAATACGATCGAGTTCTAGAAACGCACAAGAATGCGGAGAGTATCATTCGGTCCTACGGCCAGTCCAACTAGGTGGCATGCCTTGTCGCAACGAACGCGCGATTACGATGGCGACGATGAAGTATGGTCAGTAGCGGATGAAGTGCGCAAACAGATTCGCAAGTCCGTGCAGCTCGAGGTGGCCAGACAGCAGGCTGTCGTGGCGCGGCAATCGGCGGCTGAAACGGATGACGCCAAGACCGATCGGCAGATATCTCGCGATCTGCGCGTCGCCAAAATTGGCGGCCTATTTCTTGTCTTCAGCACCGCGATCGGGGGCTCTTTTACCTACGCGAGCTCAATCAAGCCGCCTCCACCGCCAGCGGCAGTCACGAATTGCGCGGAGCAGCAGGGACGAGTGATCGAGATCAAACGACAGAATCCGGAGATCGACCTGAACTTCAGCGGTCCAAGCGACGAGCAGTGTCACCTCGAAGAGTTAGAGCAGCAGCTGGACGACTCCCCGCCATAACTTGGCGCAGTCTGAGTCGGCGACGCATGCGATCCGCGACACCTCTGCGAAACTCCCACGTTTGGGGTGACGTGGACGCTCGCGGGCCCATGGCTCCAGCCGCGCCGTACGCCAACGCTTACGCCAACCACGTCAGTTCCGGGCCGATCCGCGTGTGTCCGCCGCTATAGCCGAATTGCCTTGACCTGCGCAGACGGCACTCGGGAACCGGCAAACGCCGTTCGACTATCCGGGGTCAAGCGGTCGCAGGTTCAAATCGTGTCAGCCCGACCAGAGTTCTAGCAGGTCAGAGGCATTTTCGCAGGTTCGGAAGATGCCTCGACCCAGGGTCGACCGGACCGCCGAACTCCGTGGTGAGTACCAGACTTGAGTCGGTCCATTGATTACCGGTGCGCAACCGCTCGGCCTCCTGCTCCGTCCGGTGCTTGCGCAGCATCGCCACGACGGCAGGCGGCATCGGCAGTCTGCAAGAAAGATTCCGCCTCAACAAGCGGTGATTTACCCGTCCGCGCATGACCTCACGCCAAGACTCGTCTTCGTACTGCGGTCTCGCATTTCTGGGCTCGGGGGACAACCCCCGCCGACCGCAAGGCTCTATGGCGCGGAGAGGTGCTGTCCTAGGCTCAAAAAAGTTTCGGAGGATTCTCCCGGCGAATCAAGGTTTTGGACGACCTTCGCGGCAGCTAGATAATCTCTGGACTATGGGGGCACTGCAGGAGCTGTTGAGTCAACTTGATCCCGCCCCAGGCCGGCGAGGCAAGCAGTTTGAGCGCATCTGCAAGTGGTTCCTGACTCACGATCCGCGCTACACACATCTTCACCAGGTGTGGCTGTGGGAAGAGTGGCCCGGGCGGTGGGGCGCTGACACCGGTATTGACCTAATCGCCGAAGACCACGAAGGGCGCCTGTGGGCGATCCAAGCCAAGGCGTACGACCCCGCCTATTCGGTCACCAAGCGCGACGTGGACACCTTCCTGTCCGAAGCGGGGAGGCCGCAGATTTCGTTCCGTTTGCTGATCGCAACCACCGACCGGATCGGGCATAACGCCAAGCGCACGCTCGACGCGCAGGAGAAGAAAGCGAGCTTCCTCGGCCTCGCGGGATTGGAAGCCGCCCAGGTCAACTGGCCCGACTCGGCGTCGGATCTACGTGCCTCGCAACCGCCGCCGAAGCAACCCCGCGACCATCAGCGCGAAGCGATCGACAAGGTGGTGGAGGGGTTCGAGCAGTCCGACCGGGGCCAGATGATCATGGCCTGCGGGACCGGCAAGACCCTGACCGCACTGTTCATCAAGGAGAAACTGGCCGCACCACGCACGCTGGTGCTGATGCCGTCGCTGTCGCTGCTGGCCCAGACGCTTTGTGAGTGGAGGGCCAACAAACAGCTGGAGTTCGACTTCCTGCCGGTCTGCTCTGACGAGACCGTCACCGATCGCGACGCGGTCGTAGGACACACAAGCGACCTGGGCCTCCCGGTCACCACCGATCCCTGGCGGATCGCTGAGTTCCTGCGCCGGCGCTCCCGCGAGCTTGTGGTGTTTGCGACCTACCAGTCGTCGCTGCGGATCGCCGAGGCGTTCCGGCTCGGCCGGGTGCCCGCCTTCGACCTGGTCATCGCCGACGAGGCACATCGGTGCGCCGGGCGGGTCTCCTCCGAATTCGGCACCGTCCTCGACAGTGAGATGATCAGGGCGCGACGGCGGTTGTTCATGACGGCCACACCGCGCTACTTCACCGGTCGCGTAATGCGGGAGGCTAAGGAGGCCATCTTCGAGGTCGCGTCTATGGACAACGACGCCACGTTCGGCCCGGTGTTCCACCGGCTCGCGTTCGGTGAGGCGATCGAGCGAAACCTGCTCACCGACTACCAGGTGGCCGTCGTCGGTGTCGACGACGCCACCTACCGCGACTGGGCGCAGCGGGGCCGGTTCGTCACCCTCGACGGCACCGAAGTGACTGACGCCCGCACCCTCGCGGGACAGATCGGGCTGGCCAAGGCGATGCGCCGCTACGACCTGCACCGAATCATCACCTTTCACTCCCGGGTCAAGAGTGCCCGCGAGTTCGCCCGCGACCTGCCCGAGGTGACCGCCTGGATGCCCGCTCGTCAGCGGCCCACCGGCCACCTGTGGTCGGACTACGCATCCGGCGAGATGTCCGCCGGAGAACGAAACGTGCGGCTGCAACGCCTCGCCAAGCTTCGTGACGGCGAGCGTGGGCTGCTGGCCAACGCGCGCTGCTTGGCCGAGGGGGTCGACGTGCCCACCCTCGACGGCGTGGCCTTCATCGACCCACGCCGCTCTGAGGTCGACATCGTGCAGGCCGTTGGCCGCGCCATCCGACTCGCCCCGGACAAGACCGTCGGCACAGTCGTCATACCGGTGTTCATCGACACCAACGAAGATCCTGAGACCGCGCTCGACGGCTCGGCATTCAAGCCGGTGTGGGACGTGATCAAGGCGCTGCGCTCCCACGATGATGAGCTTGGCGAGCACCTTGACGCGCTCCGACGCCAACTCGGTTTGCCCGGCGGAAAGCCAACGCTCCCAGAAAAAATCATCTTCGATGTGCCCGCACGGGTCAGCGTCGATTTCGCTCGCGCTTTTAATGTGCGCCTTGTCGAGCAGACCACCGCCTCCTGGGAGTTCTGGTTCGGCTTACTTTCGAACTACGTCAAAGAACACGGTAATGCCCTCGTTCCGTCGCCCTACGAGGTCGACGGCCACCGGCTGGGCCGGTGGGTCACTCAGCAACGTAGCGACCGCACCGAGGCCATCCTTCCGCTCGATCGCGAGCAGCGACTCCAGAACATGACCGGGTGGGAGTGGAACGCCAGGGTCGCGAAGTGGGAGGCGAACTTCGCGCTCCTTATGGACTACCTCAAAGAACATGGTGACGTCCGTATTCCGCAGAACCACAAGCTCGATGGCTGGGTCGCTGAGCAACGCACAAGATACGCCAGAAACCTCCTTGAGCCCGATCGCGTGCGTCGACTGGAGGAATTGGGCGACCGCGGTTGGGTGTGGAATGTGATCGCCGCTCAGTGGGAGGCGAACTTCCGCAGATTGCTCGAATACATCGAGCTAAACAGGAATGCCCGCGTTCCGGATGATTACGTTGTTGATGGCTACGCCCTCGGTGCGTGGGTGCAAAAACAGCGAAGATCTCGCAAGAGCGGTCGTCTGGATGCCGATTACCAGCGTCGTCTCGATGAATTATCCGTCCAGGGTTGGTCATGGGCTCCCAAGGCCGATCAGTGGGAGTTGAATTTCGACCTCTTACTTGAATATGTCAAGCTAAATGATCACGCCCGCATTAAGAAAAGCGACACATTCAATGGTTTCCCGCTCGGTACGTGGGCAGCAGTGCAACGCCGCAGATACGCCAAAGGTGCTCTCGAATCCGATCGCGTGCGTCGACTAGAGGGACTCATTGATCGCGGTTGGAAGTGGGACGCGCGGCCTGATAGCTGGGAAGAAGGTTTCGACCACCTGCTGCGCTATATCGAACAACACGGTCACGCCCGTCTTCGGGCGCAGGACACCTTCGATGGGTATCCGCTTGGTAAGTGGGCGAGTCACCAGCGCAACTTCTACAGCAAGGGCACTCTTGAATCCGATCGCGTGCGTCGACTGGAGGAATTGACCGATCGCGGTTGGGCGTGGAACGTCCTCGCTACCCGTTGGGAAGAGGGTTTCAGCAGACTCCTGCAGCACATTGAAGCGGATGGCGACGCCACGATCCGGGCGAAGTACAAGATGTCCGATGGCTACCCGCTCGGTCAGTGGGTCTCAGTGCAACGGGTCGCTCGCGCCAGAGGCACCCTCGACGCCGCCCGACAAAGCCGACTCCAACACTTGCCCGGCTGGACATGGAAGGCGTCGTCGCCTTAGGCCGATGAAGTTGGATATGGGTGCACCATCAAGACACTCATTCGCACGACCAGCGTTGCAGATCGTCGACGATGGGGGCTGCTACGCCTGTCAGGCGTGCCGATACTGCTGGTTCGCCGGCCCATTTCGTGTTTCTGGCTCGGGTGTTGTTGGACTGCGACACAACGACTGCGCGTAGCGTTCTGGTCCGTCACGTCATTGTGCAAGCGCAATGCGACATGTTCGGGGAGATCTCGACGAGGCTTGGCCCGCCACCTGTGGCAGTTGGCGCGGGCCGAAGAAGACAGTTGAAATGCCCGCGAAGGTTGTGGACACGGTTCGGACGCAACTGCGCGAATCCGGGAGGCGGATCATCGGGTAAATCTTTTACGCGCGCCAACCAGCAAGAACGGGGGTGTTCGGGGCTATTCGCCGATGTTCGCGAAACGCTCTGACCTGCAACACCCGGAAGCTGACGAACCCCCGCATACCCAGTTCGCAGATCTGAGGTCAAGTGGTCGCAGGTTCAAATCCTGTCAGCCCGACACAGGTCAGAGGCACTTTCCGGAGGCTCGGAAGGTGCCTCGATCCATCTCATACCCCGACGCCATAGGGTTCGTAGACGTCCGCTGGTCCTTCGGATCGTCGCCGGCATCAACGGCCCGGTCCCGTCGAGCTCGCGGGCGGCGCGGACGTCGAGCTGTCGGGTCCGGCCGAAGTCGACGGGGCGGGTGTGGCGGCCGGGGAACCACCGGAAAGCTGTGCCGCCACATCTGGATACAGCTGACTGAGGATCGGAGCGAAGAGTGCATTCTGCGGCGAATCGCCCTGCGGGGTGAGATACACCGTCGTCAGGATGACCACCGTGGTGCCGGCCTTCGGGTCGTGTGCGGCGAGTCCGGAGAAGCCGACGATGTTCCCGGGATGGCCGTACATCGGGCCTGCGCCCTCCAATCCGAATCCGTAGGTTCCGAACCCGAGCTTGGACGCGCCACCCGGATCGGACGGGTCCGTCGGCTTCATGTTCTCCAGCCGCCACTGCCGGGTCGCGGCGTCGAGCAGCGGTCCGGCCACCATCGCCTCGACGAAGTCGGCGACGTCGCCTGCCCGAGAGATCACCCCACCGGCCGTCCATGCCCACGATGGGTTGTCGTTCGTGTGATCGGCGGGCTGGAGATCGCCGGCCAGCGCCGCCTCGAGCTGAGCGTCGGGCAGTGGTCCGTCGAACGCCTCATTGGGGCCCCACATGTATCCGCGAGGATGCGGATCGGGCAGCGCAGCATCGGCGGGGGCCGGCAATATCGTGTTGCGCAGGCCGATCGCATCGAAGATCCGGGCCTGCAGCGCAGCCGCCGCCGTCATGCCCGTGACCTTCTCGATGACCAAGCCGAGCAGCACGTAGTTGGTGTTGCTGTACTCGTACCGGCTGCCCGGCGGAAAGTTCTGCGGATGAGCGAACGCGATCCCGAGAAGCTGCTGCGGGGTCCAGACGGTGTCGGGATGCTTCTCCAGGGTGGCGGCGAACTCGGGATCATCGGCGTAGCTGTACAACCCGCTACGCATCTCTGCCAGCTGTTGGATGGTGATGCCGTCCCCGTTGGGAACCCCAGGTACATACCGCGATATCGGATCGGTGATCGCCAGCGCGCCCTCTTGTTGCAACTGCAGAATGACGGTGGCGGTCATCGACTTGGAGATGCTCGCTATGCGGACGTGGTCGTCGATCGAGGGCGGCGCGTCGCTTCCGATGCCGGCCACACCGAATGTCGCGCTCCAATCGCCCTTGTCGGGGCTGCGGATCAACACGATCGCACCGGGGATCCCGTTTTCTTTCAGAATGGGTGGGAGCTGCTCGTTGAGGGCTGCCGCGTACACGGGCACCGGCGGTGTCGCACTGGCGCCGGGTGGTCGCGAGGGTTTGGCGCACGCCCCGAACACCGCCCCCGCGCCGAGAGCACCGGTGAGGAACAACAACGATCGGCGTCGGATCATCGCATCGGTCCTCAGTTCTGGTGCGACGGAGTGGGAGTCCATCGCGATGCCAGGGCGTCGCAGATGGCGCGCTGCTCACTCTCATCCAGGTGGTGCATGAGAAGCCCTTCGACGGTGAAGATGCCGATCATCACTTCGGCGTCCACCGTCTGGGTGGAGACTCCCGCGTTCTCGAGTTCGAAGCGGAACATGCTGCCGGTGATCGCGTGGAAGTTCCGATGCCATTCGGCGACGGCCGGTGAGTGCTCGACACGGGCGTGCACCGTCGTCACGAGGCGACTCATCTCCGTGAGCTTCCCGACCACCCAGAGCAGCCGGGCTGCGATCGGGTCGCCCGCAACCTCCTGATATTGCGGCCACACGTCGGCCATCACGGCAGTCAGGACCGCGATCAATACGTCGTCCTTATCGCCGAAGTACCAATAGATCGTGTTCGGAGCCACCCCGGCTTCCTTCGCGAGTCGGCTCATCGATGTGGCGTCGTAGCCGGCGTCGATGAACAGCTGCCGTGCCGCGGCCACGATCTCAGCCCGCTTCTCGTCGGCGGCTTGGGGACGCTTGTTGCGCGCCATGGCGTCCTTCCGTGGACCGGGTGAATCACATTTGTTGAATGGCGTTCAAGAGACTGCTATGTTTTGTTGAATACCATTCAAGATACTCGACGAGGGATACCACCGTGCCTGACCCACGCACCTACGTTCGACACGACGTCACCTTCACCTCCGACGGCACACCCTGCGCAGCGTGGCTGTACCGGCCCGACGGCGTCGCCAATCCGCCGATCGTCGTGATGGCGCACGGTTTCGCCGCGTTCCGGGAGCTGCGCCTGGACGCCTACGCCGAACGGTTCGCCCAGGCCGGTTACGCCGCGCTGGTGTTCGACTACCGGTTCTGGGGCGCATCCGGCGGGGAGCCCCGCCGAGTCTTGGACATCAAGGCTCAGCAAGCGGACTGGTCGGCTGCCATCGCTTACGCCCGCCACCTCGACGGTGTCGACAACACCCGGGTCGTGGGCTGGGGTTCCTCCTTCGGCGGCGGGCACGTCCTGGTACTGGCCAGCCACGACCACGACCTCGCGGCGGCAATCGTGCAGGTGCCGCACGTCACCGGCCCAGCGTCGGCGTTCGCCCAATCCCCGAAGCTGGTGTCGCGGTTGATTCTCGCGGGTCTGCGCGACCGGGTGGGTGACTGGCTGGGACGTCCGCCCTACCGGGTCGCCGCCATTGGACGACCGGGCGACGTTGCGATGATGACCTCCCCGGGGGCGGCGGAACTGGTGGAACGGATGGCCGGGGACCGCCGCGAGGAACTGCTCGCCGAGAACGACGTCGCCGCGCGTATCGCCCTGGGGGTGCCGTTCTACTCTCCGGGCCGTCACGCCGCCAAGATCACCGCCCCGACGCTGGTGCAGCTGGCCACGAAGGACGACGTCACTCCTTTCGCGAAGGCGCAGAAGATCGCCGCGCGCATTCCGAAGGGTGAGGTGCGGTCGTATGACTGCACGCACTTCGAGCCCTACCTGGACCCGCACTTCGAGCAGATCGTGACTGATCAGATCGCCTTCCTGGACCGCTACGTCGGAGCACCGCGAACCGCGGCCTGACCAATCCGCGCATCTCGCGCACGAAAGGAATTCCTATGACGACCCATCGACAAGCCGCCCTCATCACCGGAGCCTCCGCCGGTATCGGCGCAGCCTTCGCCCGCCATCTCGCCGCCCAGGGTTTCGACGTGCTGCTCGTCGCCCGTCGCGCCGAGCGTCTCGAAGAACTGGCAGCCGAGCTGCGTCAGGCGCACGGCGTGCGCGGAGAGGTCTTCACCTCCGACCTGACCGACCCCGGTGCCCCCGCGGCAATCGTCGGTCACGCCGAGAAGATCGGCATGCCCATCGACGTGCTCATCAACAACGCCGGCCTGTCATCCCCCACGAAGTTCTCCGAGACTCCGTGGGAAGCAGTGGCCGCCGAGGTCCAGCTCATGGTGACCGCGACGACCGAGCTGGCCCACCGGGTGATCCCGGGCATGAAGCAACGCCGCTGGGGGCGCATCGTCAATCTGTCCTCACTGGCCGCGATGGCTCCGCCCGGGGAGGGTCTGCTGTACACCGGGATCAAGGCCTACGTACTCGACATGTCACAGTCCCTCGACATGGAGCTCAAGCCGCACGGCATCCACGTCACCGCACTCTGCCCCGGCTTCACCCACAGCGAGTTCCACGACGTCATGGGCACTCGTGACGCGGCGGATCGGCTGCCCGGATTCCTGTGGCAAGAGCCCGATGCCGTCGTCAGCGCAGGTTGGGCCGCCGTCACCAAGGGCAACCCGGTGTGCGTGCCGGGCACGGTCAACAAGCTCACCGCCGCGGCGATACGGCCCATTCCGCAACGCATTCAGTACGTGATGGGCCGCACCTTCAACCCGTTCAAGTAGGGAACGCGTCCGGCCGGGAGATCCCGTTCACCGGAGATTGGTATCGGACCCGTCAATTTCCTGGGACCGTTGTCCGGTGTTTGTCCCGACGGCTGCGCTACTCTGACTGAGTCTGACCGCGCTTGTTCGCTCAACCGGAACAATGGTGCGAATCCCGGCTGGAAAACAAGATCTTTCGGGTTTCTCCTGGTTCGCTACATCACCGCTCAGCCAGGCTTGACGGAAGCTGTCGTTGTACCGGTATCTCGGAGAGGCGTCGTTGTGGGTTGTTCGCGTTATGTGGGCCGGGTCGGGGCGTTGGCCGTGGCGCTGGGCGTGGGTGTAGCGGTCGCGACCACTCCTGGAGTGGCGCACGCTGCACCGGACTCGGCAAAGACGACGGATGGTGCGGCGTCGGATCGTCCGTCCGCCAAGGGCGGTGATGGCGATCCTGAATCCAGTTCCACCCCCAATGACGACGACGATGACAACGCCGCCGCCGATGATGACGATGATGACGCCGATGACGCTGATGACGACGGCGATGATGACGATGATGACGACGGCGATGACGACGACGGCGATGTCGAGGGGGCCGGCGCTCTCGGCCCGTCGGAGGTCGTCGGTGCCACGGACGGGGCCGAGCAGCAGAGTCTGAGCGACAACGACGGCCTGACAGCGGATGTCGGGGTGTCGCAGCCGGTGGTCGTGCCGCCGGCGGCACCTTCGCCCGTCGTGGACCCGCCGCCGGCGTACGTGCCGCCGGCCGCACCTTCGCCCGTTGTGGACCCGCCGCCGGTGTACGTGGCGCCAGCCGTGAGCGAGGCTGTGTCGAGCGCACCGAGGTCGTCGGAAGTCACTGCACCGGATGGGGCATCGGACATGGCGGCCGCCCTGCGCGCCCCGCAGACCCCGGTGAAACCGTCGGTGAGTACCGGCGAGTTGACGGCCCGCGCGTTCGCGGTGACCGATACCGCCCCGGGCGAGGATCAACTGCTGGCCGCTGCCGCGGCGCCGGGGACGCCATCGCCGGCGCCATTGATCGATCAGCCCGACAACGTCTGGGAAGCGGCGGTGGCTGCCCCGGCGGTGTTGGTCAACATCGCCATCACCGCGGTGAACGCATTCCTGTCGTCGGTCTTCACGCCCGGTCCGACGACCCCCGCGCCGCCGGTGATGTTGTTCGTGATGTTGGGGTGGGTGCAGCGCGAACTGCAGCGCACGTTCTTCAATCAGTCGCCGACCGCGGTGGCAGATGTGGTCAGCACCGCCGAGGGCATGCCGACGACCTTTCCGGTGCTGGTGAACGACATCGACAGCGATGTGAACACCACGCCCGGCCCCTTCCCCGGTGACACCTTGACGGTGACCGACTACACCCAACCCGCCCACGGCGCGGTGGCGTTGAATTCCGACGGGACGTTCACCTACACCCCGGACGCGGACTTCGCCGGCGACGACAGTTTCAGCTACACCGTCTCGGATGAGGCCAGCCCCTGGCATGTGCACGGTTTCGCGGGGCTGTTCTCCGGCGGCGGGCACGCGTCCACGACCACGGTGTCGGTGACGGTGACTCCCGTCAACGACGCCCCGGTGGCCGTCGACGAGGGGCCGTTCACTGTTGCCGAGGACACCGCGTTCAGCGTGTCGGCGGCCGATTTGGTCGCCAACGACGTCGACGTCGACGGCGGCCCGTTGACGGTCACCGGTGTGGGCAACGCCCAGGGTGGCACCGTCGCCCTGAGCAACGGGACCGTGACGTTCACCCCAGCGGCCAACTACGCGGGTTCGGCGTCATTCGAATACACCGTGTCCGACGGATCGCTCACCGATGTCGGCTCCGTCGCGGTGACGGTGACCCCCGTCAACGACGCCCCGGTGACCGTCGGCGATGGACCGTTCACTATTGCCGAGGACACCGTGTTCAGCGTGTCGGCCGCCGATCTGGCCGCCAACGACACCGACGTCGACGGCGACCCGTTGACGGTCACCGGTGTGGGCAACGCCCAGGGTGGCACCGTCGCCCTGAGCAACGGGACCGTGACGTTCACCCCAGCGGCCAACTACTCCGGGTCGGCGTCATTCGAATACACCGTGTCCGATGGATCGCTCACCGGTGTCCGCACCGTCGCGGTGACGGTCACCCCGGTCAACGACGCCCCGGTGGCCACGGGTCACACCATCACCGTGCCCGAGGACTCCATCACCACGGTCAACTTGGCCGCCGATTCCTCCGACCCCGACGGTGACGCCCTCACCGCCGTCCTGGTCTCCGGCCCCAGCAACGCACAGACCTTCGTCCTGAACCCCGACCGCACGTTCACATACACTCCGACCGCCGATTTCACCGGCCAAGACTCCTTCACCTACAAGGTGAACGACGGCGCGTCGGACAGCAACACTGTCACCGTCACCATCAACGTCACCGCCATCAACGATGCGCCCACCGCTGTGAACGACGGACCCTTCACCCTCGACGAGGACGGCTCGCGAACACTCACCGCCGCCGAATTGATCGGCAACGACACCGATCCCGACACCGGCGACGTCTTGCACATCGCGACGGTCAACAGCACCGCCAACACCCATGGCA
Source organism: Mycobacterium sp. NPDC050551 (assembly GCF_040674075.1). Taxonomy (NCBI): domain Bacteria; kingdom Bacillati; phylum Actinomycetota; class Actinomycetes; order Mycobacteriales; family Mycobacteriaceae; genus Mycobacterium; species Mycobacterium sp. NPDC050551. The sequence goes on from NZ_JBFARC010000007.1 coordinate 81,021, forward strand.
CCGTGGTGCTCAATTCCGACGGCACGGTCACCTACACCCCTACCGCGGACTACAACGGCTCCGCCGAATTCACCTACACCGTCGCCGATTCCGCGAACAGCCTCAGCGCCGACACCGCCACGGTCACCCTGACCGTCACCCCGATCGAGGACGCCCCGATCCACGACGGTCCCGTCGTCGCAGTCGGATGGAACACCAATGGGCAGACCGACATCCCGCCGCCGCCGACGGGGTTGACCTATACCGAGGTCGAGGGCGGGTATTACCACACGGTGCTGCTGCGCTCAGATGGCACCGCAGTCTCCGTCGGCAACAACGCTTACGGGCAGGGCACTATCCCGGAGCTGCCGCCGGACGTGACCTACACGGACGTCGCCGCCGGCTATCTCCACACGGTGCTGCTGCGCTCGGATGGCACCGCGGTCGCCGTCGGCGACAACGCTTACGGGCAGACCGCCATCCCGGAGCTTCCCCCGAACGTGACCTACACCGATGTCGCCGCCGGCGGCTTCCAGACGGTGCTGCTGCGCTCGGACGGCACCGTGGTCGCCCTCGGCGACAACGCATCCGGGCAGACCAATGTCCCGGCGTTGCCACCGGGGATGAAGTACACCGGTATCGCCGCCGGCGCGAACCACACGGTGCTGCTGCGCTCGGACGGCACCGCCGTCGCCTTCGGCAACAACGACTACGGGCAGACCGCCATCCCGGAGCTGCCGGAGGGAATCTTCTACACCGACGCCGCCGTGGGCAACTCCAAGACGGTGTTGCTGCGCTCGGATGGCACCGTGGTCGCGATCGGCTGGCCCGGTTACGGGCAGACCGCCATCCCGGAGCTGCCGGAGGGAATGATCTACACCGACATCGCCGCCGGCTTCGATCACACGGTACTGCTGCGCTCGGACGGCACCGTGATCGCCTTCGGCCGCAACGATCTCGGGCAGACCAACGTCCCAGCACCGCCGCCGGGCGTGGTCTACTCCGATGTCGCCGCCGGCGACTGGACCACGGTGATACTGACCGACACCATCGTCGTCTGAGCGCTGCCCTCAACGGGGAGTCGACGGCAGAGCGCTGACATCCGGTGCAGCAGGCAGGTGGATGACGAGCAGCGCGAAGAGCGCCATGACGGCGTTGCGGAACGCGGCATCGGACCCGTTCCAATCGGACGAACGCCACATCTGAAACCATTCGCCGCCGACGGCGAGGAAACCCCCGAAGAACAGCACGACAATCATCGTCAGGCCGATGGTCGACAGGGCCCGCGCCCGCACCCTGTTATGCGCCGGACGCGCAAACCACCAGACCGTCGCCACCGCCAGTGCCACACCGGCAAGGAGTTCCCACGCGATGACGCCGATGTACGCGGCAGTCTGAAGTGGACGGGACTCGATCGCGTGCCACATCACCGACGGGTCGAGGTTCTGGCCGGCCGGCGAACCGAAGTTCGCCGTGTCCATCGAGAGAACGTGTTGAACGAACGCCTGATTCGTCGCGAAATCGGTGATGTTCCCGAAGGCGACCAACAGCATGAAGAGTGCGTTCAGTCCGACGAGCAATCCACCGACAGCGGACAAGCTGCCCATGGCCAGCCACCGCGGCTGCGGGCGGTCAGCGCCGTCGATGCTCTTCGAGGAGTTCATGCCCGACTTCTCCGATCAGAGTGCCTATCGAGGTACGTATCTGGAGCATGGAGCCGAAGCGACCACGGATTGCCGGCCGACTTCCTAAGGTAGCGGTATGGCGGAAGACGAAGTAGACCCGGACGTGATCGACGACCTGAACAAGCGGGCAGACGAGGATGACGCGGAATTGCCCGAAGACGTCGAGGTGCCACTCAATGTGAGCGACGACGAGGCGGTGAAGGCCGTCAAACAGCAGTTCAAGGATGCCGGCACCGAATGCACCGACGACGAGGCGCTCGCGTTGGTCAAGGCCGCCAGGAACAAGGCGGAGAAGAAGAAGAACGAGAAAGAGAAGAAGGACGATTCTGACGACAAGTCGGAAGACGACTCGAAGGACGACAAGAGCGACAAGTCGGAAGACGACTCGAAGGACGACTCGAACGACAAGTCGGAAGACAAGTCGGACGGCAAGTCGGATGACGATTCGAAGGACGACTCGGACAAGTAGGTCATGACGTCCGTCAGGGCATCGACGCAACGGCTGTAACCCGGTGTGGCACTGTGAGGGCCGTGTCGACTAATCCGATCGTGCTCGAAACGACCACCACGCCCGCGGGCGCCGACGTGGTGACGCTGACCTTCGACAACGGCCCGCTGAACCTGTTCGACCAGGAGACCTTCGACTCTCTGGTCGCCCGCATCGCGGAAGTGACCGCGAACCCGCCCCGCGCGTTACTGCTCCGAGCCGAGGGCAAGGTCAACTCGGCGGGCGTCGACGTCCATGTCTTCGAGGGGTTGACCGCGGAGCAGGGCGCGGACCTGTGGCGTCGGCTGTTCGCCGAGGTGATCCATCCCCTCGAGCAGCTGCCGTGCCCGGTGGTGTACGCGGCGCACGGCCTCACGCTGACGGCGGCGTTCGAGATCGCGCTCGGCTGCGACATCATTCTGGCGGCGCCGAAGGCGAAGTTCGGACTGGTCGAGATCGTGGTGGGGTTGACGCCGTCGATGGGCGGACCGCAGCGGCTCGCGGAACGTGCCGGCTCCGGCCGCGCGCGGGAGCTCGTCATGACGGGTGATCTCTACGATGCCGCGACCATGGCCGACTGGGGCGTGGTGAACGCCGTTCACGACGACGTCGACGCGGCTGCCCGCGCACTCACCGACCGCCTGGCGGACGGACCGACCAAAGCGAATGCGGCGACCAAGGAGATCATCGCGGCGTGGCGATCGGGCGGTGTTCGCCATGCCGATGCAGTCACCCCCGAGGTGTCCGGCGCCCTGTTCGCCACCGAGGATCTGCAAGGTGCGGTGGCGAGCTTCCTCGAAGCCGGACCCGGCCACGCAACCTTCGACGGACGCTGATTGGTTCGCGCCTGACCCCGTCGTCGGCCGCTTGGCACGGTCATTCGGCATCACGATTTCACAAGCGACCCCGTCTCCTGGAGTAACGTTCGCCAGGCGTGGGGAGGTGGCCGATGGCGGGAATGGGTCTTCCCGGTCTGTGGCTGTTCTTGCTCGCGGTGGTCGCGGGTTCGATCGCTTTGGCCGTCTTCGGCATCTGGCTGGCCAACCGCACGGCACGCGCCCGAGATGGTGGCGACACGGACAACTCGCTCTCTCCCTTCATCACCACCGTCGCTCTGGTCTACGGCGCGCTCTTGGGCTTCACCGTCGTGGTGGCGTGGGAGCAGTTCTCCTCGGCCGAGGCCACGGTGAGCAACGAGGCCTCCACCCTGGCGACCATGTATCGGCAGACCGTCGGTATGTCAGGCCCGAAACAAGGTCAACTCCGCGACGCATTGCGCAACTACACCATCGCTGTCGACGCCGAGTGGGACAGCCAATACGAGGGCGACGGCAATGAGGCGGCGCCCAAGGCGATCACCGATATGTACCGAATATTGGGTAATCAGCCGGCCGACGAGGCGTCGCGGCCACTCGACGGCGAATTCCTCAAGCAATTGGCTGTGCTCGCCTCGGACCGCAACGCCCGGTTCCTCGACGCTCGGCCGCGAATACCCGGTTTGCTCTGGGTCGGTCTCCTGTTCGGCGGCGTGCTGCTCATCGCCCTGATGACCTTCTCGCGACTGGAAAACCGGCGAGTCCACCTGCTGCTGTCCGGTTCTGTGGCGGTACTACTCGGGCTTCTGCTCTTCATCGTGTTCTGGCTCGACCGGCCGTTCGGCCGCGACCTGGGCGTCACGCCGGCGCCGTTCGCAGACGCGTTGACGATCTTCGACACCGTGGACCGGGGGAGCTGAACCACCAGCGAAACGTCAACGGACGAGATCTACTTCGCTGTGAACACCCCGGCCGTCGCCAGCGCCACCCGGCGCCGCGCGCGCTTCGGCTTGTCACCGAAGCGGTCGATGGCCCAGGACACCGCCAGGACGAGTTCGAACAACTCCTCGGCGGTGACGGAACCGGACGCCGATCCGTGGTCGCGGGCCCGCTCCAGGAAATCGCGGGTGCGGTCGGTCAGCCGCGTGTTCACGTCCTTGACCGGTGAGTCGGCGTCGTCCACTGCACCGGCGATGCATGTCGGCAGGTCGTGCCAGATGCGGAGCGCCCATGCGAGCCGAAAGAGCCACTCGCGCAGCGCATCATCGGCCGACCCGCTATCGAAGCCGTCGGCCTCGGCCACCAGTTCTGCCACGCTGTCCTCGATCACCGCGGCCAGCAGGTCATCTCGGGTGGCGAAGTTGCGGTAGAGGGTGGCGTTGCCGACGCCGGCGGCGGTGGCGATGCCGTCGATGGGAGCGAAGATCCCCTCGGTGTCGAAGGCCGCTCGGGCAGCGCGCAGGATCGCCTCGCGGTTGCGCCGTGCGTCAGCGCGCAGCGGGCGCGGCACCGTGACCACCGATCGACCTCCGCTTCGGAATAACCGGGGAGTCTCCCCGCTTGTGTAGGTGGGGACGTACCCCACTTACACACACTACGGCGGGAGTCACGATGACGGAGCAACTCGAGGGTCGGACGGTGCTGATCACCGGAGCGAACGGCGGTCTCGGCGGTGAATTCGTGCGACAGGCCCTCGCGCGCGGTGCGCGACGCGTCTACGCGACCGCCCGGGCGCCGCGGGATTGGAACGACGACCGCGTGGTGCCCTTACCGCTCGACCTGACCGACGCGGCGTCGGTCGCCCGTGCCGCGGCGACCGCGACCGACGTGGATCTCGTGGTCAACAACGCAGCCGTCGCACCCGAGGAGGACTTCTCCGTCCTGACCGGCGACGAGGACGTCGCGCGCCGGATCTTCGAGACCGACTACTTCGGCAATCTGCGCGTCGCCAAGGCGTTCGCACCGGTGCTGGCAGCCAACGGCGGCGGCGCCCTGCTCAACGTGCTGTCGCTGGCCGCCTGGATTCCGATGCCGACGGCGTATGCGGCGTCCAAGGCCGCGATGTGGTCGGCCACCAATGCTCTGCGCGCCGAACTGGCGGCGCAGCAGACCAGCGTGACCGGGCTGATCGTCGGGCTGATCGACACCGCGATGGTCACCCGCTTCGAGGTCCCGAAGAGCAGTCCGGCGAGCGTGGTGGGGCAGGCATACGACGGTGTCGCCGCCGGAGCCTTCGAGGTGCTCGCCGACGAGGACTCCAAGGACGTCAAGGCCCGTTTGAGCGGCAGCGTCGAGGAGCTCAATGCCCATCTCGCCGAGGCGCTCGCGGCCGTCACGGTCTGACGGTGGCCCGCGGTTTCAGCAGTAGGACGTCATCCCGCTCGGGTGGATGTTCGAGATCACCGCGCCGGGCGGGATGGGCTGGCCCAGAGCCATGCACCACGGCACCCCGTTCTTGAGCACCATGATGCCCGGGTAGGCACTGGGTTTCGGGTTCAGCGCCTCGTTCGCCTGATCGACGCCCTGCTGGACGTTGTCGATGACCTCGTTTGCGATTCCCGCGCCCGGGTTCTTCTGCTGCTCTTGGCACTGCTGATCCTCCGGAGCGCAGGGCGGTGGCGGATCGGCATCGGCGATCGGCGCCGCAAGCAGGAAGGCGGCGGCGCCGGCCGCGACGGCCGATGCCATGAAGGTCGAGTGTGTGCGCACGCGATGACCCTAGCGGCGATCACCGTCCGTCCACCACGCGAGACAGCAACCACGGCATCGAGTGCTTGTCAACGCAATCAACCCCACGGGCCACACCGGTGCGGGTCCAGAGAAGTGCCTGCTCAGCGGGCTGGCTGGCCTGCTCTGCGTTGATCTTGAGCAACAGATGGCCATCCCGCTGGGCGGTCGATCCGCAAAGTCCACGCCCCCTCGGACAGCTCGGCCAGATTCTTCAACTGGGTGTGAGGATCCATCGAGGCGGTGACCGCGAAGCAGCGGTTTCGTGTACAGCTTCTGGGTGGGCTCAGCTCTCAGCGACCGAACGCGCTGGCTGCCGGCCGCGACACACGACCTAGGAGCGCATCCCTTGTGAAGATCATGCACGCCATCGCCGCCGTGGTGGCCTCGACGCTGGTGCTGACCGGTTGTCAGGACGCCGAATCGGCGCCGGCCCCACCGGCATACCCGTCGGGACCCGTCACGATGACGGCCGGGGCCAACCCGGGCAGCGGATTCGACCTCACGATCCGCTCGGTCGTCGACGCGCTGCAGAAGGAGGGCATCATCGACGTGCCGCTCCCGATTCAGAACCGGCCGGGCGCGAGCGGCGCGGACTTCCTGGCCACCATGGTCGAGCAGGACAAGGGCAGGGACGACCAGGTGTCCGTCACGTCGCTGTCGATCATGATGAACGAGCTGCGCGGCGTGTCGAAGTACGGGTACGGCGACGTCACCATGATCGCCCGTCTGATGACCGAGTACTACGTCGTCGTCACCGCTGCGAACTCCCCGTTCAGGAATCTCGGTGACCTCATGACCGCGATCAAGGCGGATCCCGGACGTGTCGCCGTCGGCGCGGCCAACGACGACCAGGCTCCCTTCGACCTCCTGGTCAAGGCGGCCGGCGGCGACCCGTCGACCATCAGGTACATCACCCATGAGGGAGGTGGCGACCAGATCACCGCGCTACGTGACGGCTCGATCGGCGTGGCGATCGGCGGCGTCAGCGAGTTCGTCGGCCAGCTGAAGTCACGGGAGCTCGAGGCGCTCGGTGTGCTCGCCGAGAACCGGCTGCCCGGCCTCGACGCCCCCACCGCACGGGAACAGGGACTCGACGTCACGCTGTCGAACTGGCGCGGCCTCTACGGACCACCGGCCATGCCGGAGGTCGCCGTCGCGTTCTGGCAGAAGGCGCTCGGCGAGATGGTGAAATCGCCTGCTTGGCAACAGATTTCCGAACAAAACCATTTCACCACCACCTTCATGACCGGTCAGGAGTTCCAGACCTTCCTGGCGGAAACCCAGGCGGACGTCAGGGCCGCGCTCGGCGAAGCGGGTCGCTGACCAGCACTGCGCCACAACGGCGGCCTTGCCGGACGACTAGGGAAACCTTGCCTGCCACAGCGGAACTCTGGCTCGCGGGCGATTACGGACACCCCCCTGCGGCGAGCAACATTCTTCTCAGCACCCAGGCACCAGCCCCGCCCGAGAGGAACCCACCATGACCACTTCGAACACCCACAAGCTGACCCGCTTCCGCTACGCAGCCACGATGCTCGGCGCGCTCGCCATCTTCGCCCTGGCCCCAGCCACCGCGCACGCCACCGACAACGAGCCCGGCCCCGCCGGCAGTTGCAACTACACCGACGCCGACGGCTACAACATCCCGATCGACGACGGCCAGGACGTCTTCGTCGACGGCAAGATCGTCTCTTGCCGCGGCGGGACCATCGTCGTCACCACCGCGCCCAAGCGCGGCGCAGGCAACATCCGGCCCCAGATCGTCGACCCCGGCCTCGCCGTCGTCGAGCAGTCGCCCAAGCCGCCCAAGCAGCCGGGTCCGGTCGCCCAGAACCCGCCGCTCGTCGCCGCACAACCCTGACATCCGAGCCGCCCACCCGGCCCGCCACCACCAGGTGGCGGGCCGGCCGCATTCCCCGAGCGTGTCGGGCGGACGAAAGCCGGCGACGAGGGGAAGATCGCAGGCATGCTGGCCCTCGAACTGCTGACGCGCGTCGGCCTGGCCACGGCCCTGGGCATCGCCATCGGCTTCGAACGCCAGTGGCGGTCCCGGATGGCGGGGCTGCAGACGATGGCGTTGGTCAGCATGGGCTCCGCGCTGTTCCTCATCCTCAGCGCCTACAGCTTCGACCAGGAAGGCGACCGGCTTCGCGTCGCGGCGCAGATCGTCTCCGGCGTGGGTTTTCTCGGTGCCGGCGTCATCATGAAGCACGGGCTGTCCGTCACCGGGCTCAACACAGCAGCCACGCTGTGGGCGACGGCCGCCGTCGGCGCGCTCGCCGGTGCGTGGATGTGGCGCGAAGCCGTTGCCGGCGCCGTCATCGTCGTCGCGGGGAACTGGTTCCTCCAGCCGCTGGGAACCCGGCTGGACCGGATGACCACCAAGGGCGGGCGCGACGTGACGTCGGCCGAGTACCGGCTCAGTGTCGTGTGCGGCGCCCGCGTCGAGGCGGCGGTCAAAACACTGTTGACGCAAGCCCTGCCGGCGCCGCACTTCCAATTGCGGGCGGTGCAGTCGCTACCGGCGCACACCGCCGATCAGACCGAACTCCGAGCCGACTACGCGACCGCCGTCCGCGACGACCAGTCCGCCGAGGACGCCATCCGTGCGCTGAGCGGGCAAGCCGGGGTGACGTCGGTGCGATGGGGCCTGCTCAACGAGCAGGCGGCCGACTGGTCGATGTGAAGGCAGGGGTGATCTGAGTGCGAGTGCAGACGTTCTTCGAGCGGGCCACCCAGGTGTTCGAGGTGTCCGGTGTGCTGTCGATGGTGGTGGGCTTCGTGTTCGCCTTCGCCCTCGCCGCGGTGACTTGGGGGCGAACCCGCGACGGCGGCCGCGCCTTCAAGTCGCTGCGCAACTCACTCGGTGGGGCGATACTGCTCGGCCTGGAGTTGCTCGTGGCCGCGGACATCGTCAAGACCGTCACCTCGACACCGTCGCTGACCGATGCGGCGGTGCTGGGGATGATCGTTCTGATCCGGACGGTGCTGAGCATCACCATCGAGGTGGAGGTCGACGGCGTCGCGCCGTGGCGAAAAGCCTTCACGACGGGTCCGCAGGTGCTGGCGCGGGCCGCACGAGAGTCGACCCGACCCACGCAGGAATGACGACGTCGTCAGCTTCTGACCTTTGAGTCAATTTGCTGCCGAGTCAGCTTGCGGGCCATAGATTGTGGACAGACCCGGCCGCCTCGTGCCGGCCGGACAGGAGATCAACGGTGGCCAAGCCCGACATCAGAAGAGCGATGCGGCTGGCGGGGATGCGTCCGCTGCCACATCTGCCTTCGCGTCGGCCGGTCGATCTGGCAGGCAAGCGGATCCTGCTGACAGGCGCATCAGCCGGCATCGGTGCCGTTGCTGCCGAGAAGCTCGCCGCACGCGGCGCCTCGATCATCGCGGTCGCCCGCCGCGAACAACTCCTGGCCGAGCTGGTCGATCGCATCACCGCACACGGCGGCCAGGCCGTCGCCATGACCGCCGATCTCGCCGACCTCGACCAGGTCGACCACCTCGTGGCGGAGGCCGGGCCGGTCGACATCCTGATCAACAACGCCGCCAGGTCGATTCGCCGGCCGCTGGCCGACTCGCTCGACCGTTGGCACGACGTGGAACGCGTCATGGCGCTCAACTACTACGCGCCACTGCGACTCATGCGGGGCCTGGCGCCCGGCATGTGCGCACGCGGCGACGGCCACATCATCAACATCGCCACCTGGCGGGTGCTGCCCGAATCCTCGCCGCTGTTCGCCGTGTACAACGCGTCGAAGGCGGCACTCAGCGCGGTCAGCCGCGTCATCGACACCGAGTGGGGCCACGCGGGCGTGCACTCGACCACCGTGTACTACCCGCTGGTGGCGACCGCGATGATCGCGCCGACGCGCGCCTACGCCGGGCTGCCCGCGCTCACCCCGGACGAGGCGGCGGAGTGGATGGTGACCGCTGCGCGCCACCGGCCCGTCCGCATCGCGCCCCGAAAGGCCCTTGCCCTGCGGGCTCTCGACGTCGTCGCGCCACGCGCACTCAATCACCTGCTCGCGCGCGAGACCAACCGGATGAATGCCCGCACCGCCGAAACCGCTTCCGCGGACGGCATTCCGGCGTCTCGGGGGTGATGATGCCGCCGGCGACCGCCAGAACCGGGTACCGTCCCGAAAACCTCGTGCTGGCAGCGGCTCTCACCACCGCCGCCTTCTTCTGTGTCGCACTGGTGGGTGCGCTGGCCAAGGTGTCGGGCCAGTACACCTCGACCGGCGTCCTGTTGCTCGCCCAAAACCTGATCTGCTTTCTGTTCATCGCCCCTGCGGCGCTGCGGGGCGGACGGGCGGCACTGCGGACCGACCGGATCGGCATGCACATCCTGCGGGCGACAATGGGGACCGCCTGCTGGTACGCGCTGTTCTTCGCGATCACCCAGATCCCGCTGGCCAACGCCACCCTGCTGACCTACACCGCACCGCTGTGGATGCCGCTGGTCGCCTGGTGTGTCACCCGGGCACGCATCTCCGGGCTGACATGGGCGGGCGCCGGGCTCGGCTTCGCAGGCGTGCTGCTGGTGCTGCAGCCCCAGGGCCACCGGTTCGACACCGGCGAACTGTCCGCACTGGCAGGCGCAGTGTTCTTGGCCGTGGCGATGATGTCGGTGCGCTGGCTCGGATCCACCGAGCCGGTCATGAGGATCCTGTTCTACTACTTCCTGCTCTCCACGCTGCTGTCCGTCCCCGTCGCCGTCCTCGACTGGCAACCGATCCCCGCGCAGGCCTGGGTGTGGCTGGCCGCCCTGGGCTGCGCGCAGATGGGCTCACAGGTCCTCATCGTGCTGGCCTACCGCTACGCCTCGGCGGAGAAGGTGGGGCCCTTCATCTATTCCGTGATCGTCTTCACCGCCCTGATCGACTGGGTGGTCTGGCATCACGCGCCGACACCGGTCACCTACGCCGGGATGGTGCTCGTCATCGGTGGCGGCCTCCTCGCCGTCCGCGCGAGACCCAAACCGGTACCGTCGATCCCTTGATGAGTTACTTCCGCGAACTGCGGACCAACTGGCAGCCACTGGCCGCGGCGACCGCCGGCCTCAGTGCCGGACTCAGCCTGAGCGCCTACACCAATGCTGCGATGGGGCCGCAGTTTCTGGCCGAGTTCGGCTGGAGCCGGGCCGATTTCGCACTGACCGGTGTCATCACCCTGCTCACCTTCGTCTTCCTGCCCGTCTACGGGCGCCTCACCGACCTCTTCGGCGTGCGCCGAATCGCGATCCTCGGCGTCACCGGTCTGCCCGCCTGCTGGATCGCCTATTCGCTGATGTCCGGGCCGATCTGGCAGTACTTCGCGATCAACGTCGTGCTGATCGCGTTGGGCGTGACGACGACCCCATCGGTGTACAGCCGCCTCGTCGCGACCCGATTCCAGGAGGCGCGCGGTCTCGCCCTGGCGATCGCCATCTCCGGACCGCCTCTGCTCGGCGCGATCGGAGTCCCCGCCCTGGAGGCGGTCAACGGCGCCTACGGCTGGCGGGTGGGCTGCCTGGCGATCGCGGTCGTCATCGCGGCAATCGGCGTGCTGGCCCTAGCCCTCATCCCCACCGAAGACCGGACGCTGCGTCGCGCCGCCCGAGAAGCAAACACCCGCAACGACTACCGTGCGATCGGGCGGAGCCGGGTGTTCTGGATCCTGCTGGCCGGTGTGCTGCTGTGCAACCTGTACCACTCGGTGACCACCACCCAGCTCGGCGTGATGCTGGGTGACTCGGTGCCGGCAGGCCAGGCGGTCGCCCTGCTGGTGTCCGTATTCGCCGTGGCCGTGATCGTCGGCCGGTTCGCCTGCGGCATCGCCCTCGACCGGCTGCCGCCCCAGATCGTCGCGGCCGTGGCGATGGGACTGCCCGGCCTCGGCTGCCTGCTGATCGCGTCACCATGGGACAGCTTCGTCGTCGTCGTGGTGGCGGTGTGCTGCCTCGGGGCTGCCTGGGGCGCCGAGGGCGACGTCATCGCCTACCTGGTGGCGCGTCGCTTCCACCTGACGATCTACAGCACCGTGCTCAGTGTGCTGTCGGCCGCCATCGGCGTCTCCTCGGCACTCGGCGCCTTGATCCTGAGCCGCAGCCTGCAGGCCGGCCCCAGCTTCAACGGCTTCCTGACCTTCGCAGGCGCCGCGGCATTCGTCGGGGGAGCGCTGTTCCTGCTCCTCGGTCGCCCGTCCGCGGTGGTGGCGGCCGAGGTGGGCGGACCGCCGGCCGAGGAGACCGTCCCCACCGACACCGCGGAGCGCTGAACCCGATTCGGCTCAGCCTGCGGCGACCCGGACCACCCGGTCGGGCACCGCCGGATCCAGCACGAGCTCGGCGATGCGCGTGCGGTGGTCCTCGGCGCTGCCCAGCAGCGCCGCATCGGTGGTGGCGCGCTTGAAATACAGATGCGCCTGGTGCTCCCAGGTGAAACCGATGCCGCCGAGCACCTGGATGGTGTCGGCGGCGATGCGGCTCAGCGCGGCCGAGGTGGTGGCCTGCGCGATGGCGGTGGCCAGGGCGGCGTCATCGGACCCGTCGGTCAGCGCCCACACCGCGTGATACGCCGTCGACCGGGCATGCTCGGCCTCGACGAGCATGTCCGCCAACCGGTGCTTGACCGCCTGGAACGACCCGATCGGCCTGCCGAACTGCAGCCGGGACTTCGCGTAGTCGACGGCCAGATCGAGCAGATGCTGTGCGGCGCCGACCTGTTCGACGGCCAGCAGTCCCGCACCCACGTGCAGTGCGTGCTGGATCACCCGCGGCGCCTCGTCCGGGCCGGCGATCAGCGTGGCCGTTGCGCCGGCCAGTTCGACCGCCGCCTGCGGGCGGGTCAGGTCGAGTGTCACCAGCGGCGACCGCGTCACCCCGTCGCCCGTGGTGTCGACCGCGTACAACCCCACGCCGCCGACTCCGGTGGCGGCCACCAGCAGCACGTCGGCTGCGCCTGCGTCGACGACCTGCGGCAGTGAACCCGTCAATGCCTCACCCTCGACGGTGACCGTCACCGCGCCCGGATCGAAGACGCCGGCGCGCTCACCCACCGCGAACGCCGCGGTCCGGGCGCCCTCGACGAGATCGGCCAGCAGGGCGTCACGTGCCGGCCCCGCCGACGCGGCGACCAGTGCGGGAACAGCGAGGTACACCGTCCCGAACAGCGGCCCGCACGCCAGCGCGGCGCCGAACTCCTCGACAGCCACCGCCTGGTCCACCAGGTTGCCGCCCGCGCCGCCGTCGGATTCGGGCACCGACAGTCCCAACACGCCGAGTTCGGCGCCGAGCCGTGACCACAGCTTCGCATCGAACGGCGGGTCGGACTCCATCAACGCCCGTACCGCCTGCTCGTCGAAGTGCTCGGCACAGAACTTTCGCACCGCGGCCCGCAACTGCTGCTGTTCGTCGGTGAACCTGAACTTCTCAGCCACGGGGGATCTCCTTCCACGGCATGCCCGCATCGGCACGCAGGTCGCCTGGCAGGCCGAGCACCCGCTCACCCAGGATGTTGCGCATCACCTCGGACGTGCCGCCCTCGATGGTGTTGGCGCGGCTGCGCAGGAACCGCTGCTGGATCGGGCCGCGCCAGTCGGTCTCTTCGGCGGCCCGGCCGCCGTCCTGCATGCCGTAGCCGTGGTAGAGCAGTCCCTCCGGGCCGAGGAAATCCATGCACCACTGATAGATGTGCTGATTGAGTTCGGCGCCGACGAGCTTGCCGATCGAGGCCTCGGGGCCGGGGCCGCCGACGGTCGCCGAGGCCCGCGAGCGCTCCGACGTCAGCCGCTGGGCCTCCGAACGCAACCACAGCTGGGTCAGCCGGTCCCTCAGCACCGGTGTCTGCCGCTCGGGCCGCGACGCCCACAGCGCCACCGCGTCGGCGATGGTGCCCGCGCCGCGGCGGCTGCCGCTGCCGCCGAGCGCGCTGCGCTCGTTCATCAGTGTGGTCATCGCGACCGCCCAGCCGTTCCCGATGTCGCCGAGGCGGTGGGCGTCGGGAATCCGGGCGTCGTTGAAGTAGACCTCGTTGAATTCGGCGTGGCCGGTCAGCTGGCGCAGCGGCCGCGTCTCGACGCCCGGGGCGTGCATGTCGATCACGAAATAGGTCAGGCCCTTGTGCTTGGGCACGTCGGGATTGGTGCGCGCGAGCAGCAGCCCCCACCGCGCGCGGTGGGCCAGGCTGGTCCACACCTTCTGGCCGTTGACCACCCACTCGTCACCATCGGGCACCGCCGAGGTGGACAGCCCCGCGAGGTCGGAACCGGCACCGGGCTCGGAGAACAGCTGACACCAGATGTGCTCCGTCGTGGCCAGCGGCCGCAGCCACTCCCGCTTGAGGTCGTCGCCGCGGGCATGTTCGCGCACCGTCGGCGCCGCCATGCCGTAGCCCATCGGATTCAGCCCGAGCGGCACCGGCCCGCCCGCGCCCTGCAGGATGCCGTCGGCGACGGCCTGCAGCCCGCGGGAGAGTCCGAGGCCGCCGAGCCCGTCGGGGAAGTGCACCCAGGACAGGCCGGCGTCGTAGCAGGCACCCAGGAATTCAGGGATGGGCACGGACTTCGGATCGTGTTCGGCGACCACGGTGCGGGCGAGTTCGGCGACCCGCTCGGTTTCGGCGACGGTGCTCATGAAGTGCTCCTCCAGCGTGTCGGCTGCGAAATCGCGCCCGGCACGCGGCTGCGACCACGCGCCCACTGTGACCGTACCGGCGGGCCGCGACCACCCGACGGGCGACCGGACCGAGCCGGCTGCGGCGAACTGCACCATGGGTGTCGCCGCGAATGGTGCTGCGTGTCGCGCCGGAGCCGGCGATGGCAGCAAAGTCTCGCAGCGCCGCATGGCGCAGCGCCGGACGGCCGGTGCGGGGTCGTCGTGCAGGGCACATCACACGGGAGGTGTGTGCGAGGCAATACTGGTAACCGCCGCCACAAGCGGACCGCTTCGCCACTGACCGAACTGACGCCGGGAGAACAGACCAATGAGCGCCGAGAAGCCGACCATCATCTACACGCTGACCGACGAGGCGCCGATGCTGGCGACCTACGCCTTTCTGCCCATCATTCGGACGTTCACCGAACCGGCGGGCATCAACGTCGAGACCAGCGACATCTCGGTGGCGGCGCGCATCCTGGCCGAGTTCTCCGACCGGTTGACCGAGGAACAGAGGGTGCCCGACAACCTGGCCACGCTCGGTGAGCTCACCCACTCGCCGGATACCAACATCATCAAGCTGCCGAACATCAGCGCCTCGGTGCCGCAGCTGCTGGCCGCCATCAAGGAACTCAAGGCCAAGGGCTACGACCTGCCCGACTGGGTGGGGGAGCCGAAGAACGACGAGGAGAAGGCGATCAAGGATCGCTACGCCAAGATCCTCGGCAGTGCGGTCAACCCCGTTCTGCGACAAGGCAACTCGGACCGTCGCGCTCCCAAGGCGGTCAAGGAGTACGCCCGCAAACACCCGCACAGCATGGGCCAGTGGTCGCAGGCGTCGCGCACGCACGTGGCCACCATGCGCGGCGGCGACTTCTACGCCGGCGAGAAGTCGATGACGATCGAGCAAGACCGCAAGGTCAAGATGGTGCTCGAGACCAAGAGCGGCGAGACCATCGTGCTCAAGCCCGAGGTCGCCCTCGACGCCGGCGACGTCATCGACAGCATGTTCATGAGCAAGAAGGCGCTGTGCGATTTCTACGAGCACGAGATGCAGGACGCCTACGAGACCGGCGTGATGTTCTCGCTGCACGTCAAGGCGACGATGATGAAGGTGTCGCACCCGATCGTGTTCGGGCATGCGGTCAAGGTCTTCTACAAGGACGCATTCGCCAAGCACCAGAAGCTGTTCGACGAGCTCGGCGTCAACGTCAACAACGGCATGTCCGACCTCTACGACAAGATCGAGAAGCTGCCGGCCTCTCAGCGCGAGGAGATCGTCAACGACCTCCACGCCTGCCACGAGCACCGGCCCGAGCTGGCGATGGTCGATTCGGCCCGCGGCATCACGAACTTCCACTCGCCCAGCGACGTGATCGTCGACGCGTCGATGCCCGCGATGATCCGGCTCGGCGGCAAGATGTACGGCGCCGACGGGCGCACCAAGGACACCAAGGCGGTCAACCCGGAGTCGACGTTCTCCCGGATCTACCAGGAGATGATCAACTTCTGTAAGACCCACGGACAGTTCGACCCGACCACCATGGGCACCGTGCCCAACGTCGGCCTGATGGCGCAGAAGGCCGAGGAGTACGGCAGCCACGACAAGACCTTCGAGATCCCCGAGGACGGGGTGGCCGACATCGTCGACATCGACACCGGCGAGGTACTGCTGAGCCAGAACGTCGAGACCGGCGACATCTGGCGTATGCCGATCGTCAAGGACGCCGCGATCCGGGACTGGGTGAAACTCGCGGTGACTCGCGCGCGCGAGTCGGGCATGACGGCGTTGTTCTGGCTGGACACCGAGCGTCCCCACGAGGCCGAACTGCGCAAGAAGGTCAAGGCCTACCTGAAGGACCACGACACCGAGGGCCTGCACATCCAGATCATGCCGCAGGTGTGGGCCATGAGGTACACGCTGGAGCGGGTGATCCGCGGCGAGGACACCATCGCCGTCACCGGAAACATCCTGCGCGACTACCTGACCGACCTGTTCCCGATCCTGGAACTCGGCACCAGCGCCAAGATGCTGTCGATCGTGCCGCTGATGGCGGGCGGCGGCATGTACGAGACCGGTGCGGGCGGATCGGCGCCCAAGCACGTCCACCAGCTGGTCGAGGAGAATCACCTGCGGTGGGATTCGCTCGGCGAATTCCTGGCCCTGGGCGCCTGTTTCGAGGACCTCGGCCGCAAGACCGACAACAAGCGGTCGGTGCTGCTGGGCAAGACGCTGGACTCGGCCATCGGGAAACTGTTGAACAACAACAAGAACCCGTCCCGCAAGGCCGGTGAGCTCGACAACCGGGGCAGCCAGTTCTACCTCGCGATGTACTGGGCGCAGGAACTCGCCGAGCAGACCGACGACAAGGAACTGGCCGAGCACTTCGCCACCCTGGCCAAGACCCTGGAGGAGAAGGAGGACGCGATCGTGTCCGAACTCGCCGAGGTGCAGGGCGATGCGGTCGACATCGGCGGCTACTACTACCCGGACCGCGAGAAGACCACCGCGGTGATGCGGCCGAGCAAGACGCTCAACACCGTGCTGGAAAGCGTCACCGAGGAGCCGGTGACGGAGAAGAGCTAGCCGCCGTCCGTCGGGCGCTGCGCCACAGCGCTTCGGCGGCCACGGCCGGCACCTGCAGCCGGCGCGCGGCGTCCCTCGCGGCGGACGGCAACGACTCGGCGGGCGGAAGCACGGGCAGCCGGGCGGCCATCGCCCCGATGTGGCCGTTCCCGGGGGCCGGTGCCGGTCGCGACGCCGAGGTGAATGCACCCATCCACGCGCTGAGTTGATCGGCGTGCGCCTGCTGGGTCTGCCCGTCGATGGCCCACGTCAGGTAGGCCCGCAGCGCCACGGTGGCATGCACCCGTTCCCACAGCGCGGCCGAGATCAGCTCCGGATGGTCGTAACTGGCGTCGGTGACCAGCTGCCAGCCGTACCGCAGCATGGGTGGTGCGATGAAAGTCGCCGTGGTGCGCAGCGTCGGGTCGGTGCATCGCAGTGACAGCGCCTCGACATCGGGGTGGGCATCGCCGACGAGTTCCCGCAGCCGCCGCACCAGTGTGTCGAACTGCTTCTCCTGCTGGGGATTCGGCGCCGCCGCCTGCTTCATGGCGAGCAGCAGCAGGTGTCCGCCGATGATGCCGGCGATCGGGCTGGTGACATTCGTGACCAGCATGTCGACGAGCTGTTCGCCGTGCCCCTCGGCGAGGATGTTGCGGTTCAGCGCCAGCGCCACGCGGGCGCCCTCGACGGCGGCATCCTCGTCGGCGGATCGCGGCACGCCGTGCCTGCGCATGAACAGGGCCACGCCGGCGAGTCCGTCGGGGTGTTCGGCCGACGGCGTTTCGTGTGCGGCGCGCTTGACGGCGACCTGGGTGATCCAGCCCGGTGAGACGACGAGGCATCCCTCGTGGCGTCGGCCGTCGTCCCGGCTCTGCCTCAGGAAGTAGACGCCGGGGTCGAGCGGGCGTTCCCAGACGGCCACCGCGTCGACGCCCGGCTGTCCGTCGACGTCACACCCGGCGACGAGGTCGCCCAGCGGTACTCCTGCGGCGTCGACGAGTTCGAGGCCGGCCATCGGGTGGGGGACTGCGATCGCGGACTGGCCGGGGTCGCTCCAATGCCGTGCCAGCAGCGAGATGCCGGAGCCGCCGTGCACGAACGGGGTGTGACGGCTTCGGCCTTCGGCCGCGTCCGCGAACGGCGACTCGTGCGTGCCGAGGGTCGACGCGGTTCCCGGGATGGGCGCCGCGGACGCGAGTTGGGGCGACTTCACCCGGCCCGGCACGCCGTGGCGGTCCAACAGCACGACCTGGTCGCACACCATGGTGATGTCACGGCCGAACTCCACCCGCACCTTGTAGACGCCGGGGCTGTCGACCTCGTGCACCTCCCCGGTGCCGTCGAAGACACGCTCGAACCCGTTGTCCATCACGCTGATCGCCGCCGACGGGTTGTCCGCGACCACGTCGAGCGAGAAGAGCTCCGTTCCGTCGGACTGCCCGACCGCGGGACCGGTGTCGCTGACGGTCTCGGGTACCCGTCCGGCGCCGCTGACCTGGAAGCCGTGCCGCAGTCCGGCTCCCGGCACCTCGGCCACGTACAACCCACGCAGCAGCTCGCCGCTCCACGACCCATTGCGCACCGTTGCCGACACGGCCTCCACCAGGGGGCGACCCGTCCAGATGTGTAGCGGCTCGCCCTCGGCTTCCGCCGGGAATGTCAGCTGCACAGGATATTTGAGCCGCGCCGGCAGCCGATGGAACACCAGCCCGTCATCGGCGCGGACGAACGGGTAGAGGTCGACCGCCGTGGAGTTGCGCGCAGAATCCGGAAGGAATTCGGGCATCACCGTCAGCAGGAAGTTGCGCAGGCTGTGTCCGGTGACACGGCCGCGCTCGTCGGCGGCACCTCCCTGCAGACCTCGCAGCAGCGTCCAGGTGAAAACGCCGTGGACCTGCCCGTCGTCCATGCGGTGCTCCAGCGCGCTCTTCGTCTGAGCGGCCAGGCCGAGGAAGGCGGGGACGGCCGAACCGGTGCCGATCCGGGTGCGCAGCGGCACTTCGTTGACCGGGATGGACTGAGAGAAGTTCATGCAACAGTCCATCCACAACACCACCTCCCGGAATCGCTGCGCCGTGCGAAACCACTGCATCCAGCCGTGGGCGAACACGTGCTCCGGGCTCATCTGGGATGCGTTCGCAGTGAACAGCGCGCCCTCCTCGAGCCGCGGGGCGAAGCCGTGCCCCGAGAAGTACAGGTACAGCCTGCGTCCCGACGATTCGCAGGTCTGCTCCTCGACCCACTTGAGGGCCCGTTCGACCTGTGCCGTCGCCGGCTCGGGATCGTGCGCGTCGACGGGATCGTCCGAGCGGATCAGCCGCACGTCGTCCTCCGCCAGAGCGCCCCCGTCCGGGTCGACCAGCCAGTTCTTCACGGCGAGCGCGTCGTTGTGCGGCCCGTCGAGATCGGGAGCGGCGCCGTCGGCCGCCAGTTGTGGATACCGCGAGATGCCCACCACCACAGCGAGGTCTCTCATGACTGTCTCCCGTTCCGTCGAGGCCCGTCTCTGCCGAGGCAAGACCCGGGTTCCGCGCACGGAACCCGGGTGCCCTCGTCACCTGTCGCGGTCGCTCACCACGGGTACGCGTCGTGGATGAACGCCTTGTCCGTCTCGGACAGGGTGCGGTTGAGGCCCGCGGAGAACCCGTCGGTGGTCCACGCCGCCGGAATCGGGTACATCATGATCGAGCGGTTGTCCACGTCGGTGGCGTCCACCTCCGCCGGGTCGTACTTCTTGAAGATGTTGTGCTCGATGGTCGCTTCGTCCCACTCGTTGGGCGGGCCGGACAGGTCGGCGATCACCGCGGCGCGGTCCCAGTTGATCGACCCGATCGGATTCTGGTGCTCGTGGATCAGGCCGAGCGCATGGCCGAATTCGTGCAGCACCACCCGTAATTCGGAGTCGTCCGAGTCGGGGGTGAGCCAACCGAAGTTCATCGTCGGCTGCGACGGGGGAATGTCCTTGGACATGGTGCCCAGGTAGGACCACGACCCGTCGCCCTGCTTGAACGCCACCCGGACGTCGGCGTCGTCGCCGTCGACGAACTTCAGGTCCAGGTTGGCCATCTGCGGGCCTGTCCACGTCTTGGCCACCTCGGCGACGCGCCGCCGCAGATCCGGATCGCCCTCCAAGAAGGCCACCGTGATCTGCGTGCCGGGCTCCCATCTGAACTCGTTCAGGATGGCGGCCTTCGTCTTGCCCTGGAACTGCCCCGGTATGGGCACCATGCAGAAGTGGCGTGCATTCTCCTCGGCCATGGCGACACCTTTCTCTCGTGTTTCACACCCCGACCCCCGGGGATGTGCTGCGTCGAGTGTCTGCCCGTAGCGTGGGGTAGGTCGTGAGTAGTGCACTACTCGACATCTGTCCGGTGGTGGCTCGCGAGCGTGCGCAAAATGCCGGTACGCCACGGCGTGTCGCGAGCAGACGTGCACGCTCGCGCAACTCGGGTGGGCGAGTTGCGTAGCTCTACTCATCCCCGGACCGCGGGCAACCGGGCATGCTGATGGACATGTCGCTCATCCAGCCCACGGCCGACGCGCTCGCCGGCGACGTCACCAAACCCGGCCGCGACCGCGCGGTCGACGTCGCCCGTCTCGCCGCTCTCGTTGTCGTGATGTTCGGCCACTGCGCCCTGCTGCTCGCCACGATCGACAGCGGCGGTGTGCGCATCGGCAATCTGCTGGGCACGCTGCCCGACATCCAGCCGGTCACCTGGGTGGTCCAGGTCATGCCGCTGTTCTTCTTTGCGGGCGGCGCCGCGGGCGCCTACGGCTGGCGTTCCGGCGGAGCGTGGGGCGGCTGGCTGTTCGCCAGGGCTCAACGGCTGTGCCGGCCGGTGTTCTGGTATCTCGCCATGTGGTCGCTCGGACTGCTGGTCGTCCGCGTCACCCTCGGCGGCGAATCGGCCGACCGGCTCGGACGCGAGTCCGTCGCGCTGCTGTGGTTTCTCGGGGTCTATCTCGTCACGCTCGCCTTCGTCCCGGTGCTGACCCGGCTGAGGTCGGGCCGCTCGGCCGCGGCGCTGGTCGCATCGCTGCTCGTCGCCGCGGCGGCGGTGGACGGGTTCCGGGTGACGGCAGGCACCCCCGTGGCGGGCGTCGCCAACTTCCTGCTCGTGTGGCTGATCCCGATCGTGCTGGGCGTGGCCTACGCGCGGGGCCTGGTCTGTGTGCGCGCCGCGCTGGCCACCGCTGTGGCCGCCCTCGCCCTCCAGATCGCGCTCGCCGTAGCCGGTGTCTACGAGGTGTCGCTGGTGGTGACCGGCGTCGAGCACATGTCCAACGTGTCGCCGCCGACGCTGCTGCTCGCCCTGCAGTGCACCTGGATGTCCTGTGCGTTCGTCGCCGCGGCCGGCCCCGTCCGGCGGTGGGCCGCCCGCCCCCGGGTGTGGCACGCCGTCGCGGTGGGCAACGGCGGTGCGATGACGCTCTACCTCTGGCACATCCCGGCCATCGCAGTGGCCGCATTCTCCCTGCACGCCCTCGGTCTGGACGCCTACGACGTGCACGCACCGCACTTCTGGGCACTGCTGGCCCTGCGGGCAGTCGTCTTCGCGGTGGTGATGGCTGTTGCCTTCCGGTTGCTGTCGCCGCTGGAACACCGGCCCCTGCCGTGGTGGGACGCCCCGGTGCGCCCCGTCGGCGCCCGGTCGACGGCGGCGGGCGTGCTGGTGTGCCTCGCGGGCATCGTGCTGGTGCTGCTGGCCAAGAACGGGCTCACCGGCGCCGCCGGCTGGCTCACCCTCGGCGGGTTCCTGGTCGCGACCATGGCCGCACGCCTCAGCGCGGGCCGGCCAGTGGTCTAGCCGGCCCGCTGCACCGAGTGATGGACCTGCACCCGGTAGCCCTGCCGCAGCGCCGCAACCGACAACGGTGGCGTCACCACCGCCACCTCGCCGACCATCGCCGCGACCGGCACCGGATCGACGTAGCCCGCCGGTGTCCACCGGTGGGCCGCGCCGCTCCAGATCAGCCGGAGATCACGGTCGCCCTCTCGGCCGCCGAGGTCGACGAACACCCCGTCGGGCAGTTGGGCGACCGAAGCGGTGCTGCGTGGCGCCCGCCGCGAGGCGGCCAGCAGGGCGTCGAGATCCTTCGCACCGGTGACCGCCCGACCGGCACCCGCACCCGCGGCGTCGAGAAAGGCCCGGTACCGGTCGCGGCGGCACTCTCCGCACGGCCGGTGGCCCGCGGCCAGCGCGACGGCCTCGTCGAGGAAGAAGAGCTCGGTGTAGCTGCCCGGTGTCATCACCCGTCGCCTGCGGTCGCGGAACTCGAGCAGGCAGATCAACCACATCCTGTTGCGCGACCTGCGGACGATGCGGCGGTTCGCGTCGTGCAGGACGCCCCGGTTGCCCATCAGCGTGCCCCTCGCCCCGGTGGCGATGATGTCTCCGTCCGGCGTGACCCGGTTCTGCAGGGGCATCGCCCGACGATAACCGCCGACGGCGACACGCCCCGGCCGCCCGCCGCGACATGTCGGCGGGGTTCGGTAGGGTCTCGGCGTGACTTCGAGCCCCGCCGTCGAATCGGTAATTGCCCGTCTCGCTGAGGAACTCGCCGTGCGGGAAGCCCAGGTGGCGGCCGCCGTCCGCCTGCTCGACGAGGGCGCGACCGTCCCGTTCATCGCCCGGTACCGCAAGGAGGTCACCGGCAGCCTCGACGACACCCAGCTGCGGACGCTCGAGGAGCGGCTCGGCTACCTGCGTGAGCTCGACCAGCGGCGCGCCGCCGTGCTCGCGTCCATCGAGGAGCAGGGCAAGCTGAACGACGACCTGCGGGCGGCACTGCTGGCGGCGGACACCAAGGCGCGGGTCGAGGACATCTACCTGCCCTACAAACCCAAGCGACGCACCAAGGCGCAGATCGCCCGCGAAGCAGGACTCGAACCGCTGGCCGACCGGCTGCTGGCCGACCCCGGGCAGCTGCCGGAGACACTGGCCGCCGACCACCTGGGCGACGGGGTGCCCGACGCGGCGGCCGCCCTCGACGGCGCCCGGCACATCCTCGTCGAACGCGCCGCCGAGGACGCCGAACTGGTCGGCGCGATTCGCGCCAAGTTCTGGGCCGACGGTTCACTGCGCACCCGGCCGTGGTCGGACGAGGCGGCGAAAACGCCGGCGGCACAAAAGTTCCGCGACTACTTCGACTTCGCCGAACCGCTGGAGAAGATGCCCTCGCACCGGGTGCTCGCCGTGCTGCGGGGGGAGAAGGAGGAAGCGCTGTCGCTGACCTTCGACGGCGGCGAGGACGACGCCTACCAGGCGATGATCGCCCGCACGCTCGGAGTCGACATGACCGCGGCGGCCCCCGCGACACCGTGGCTGGCCACCACCGTGAAGGCGGCCTGGCGCACCCGGCTGATGTTCTCCGCCTCGGTGGACGCCCGCATCAGACTGCGGCAGCGCGCCGAGGAGGACGCGGCCGCGGTCTTCGCGCGCAACCTCAAGGACCTGCTGCTCACCGCGCCTGCCGGAGCACGCACCACGCTCGGCCTCGACCCCGGTTTCCGCACCGGTGTGAAAGTCGCGGTGGTGGACGGCACCGGCAAGGTGCTCGACACCTGTGCGATCTATCCGCACCAGCCGCAGAAGCAGTGGGACACCGCCAAGGCCACCCTGGCCGCGCTGGTCGCACGCCACAAGGTGACCCTGATCGCGGTCGGCAACGGCACCGCGTCCCGCGAAACCGATGCCCTGGCAACCGAACTCATCGCCGACATCCGCGCGTCGGGTGCCGATGCGCCGATCAAGGCGATGGTCAGCGAGGCCGGTGCGTCGGTGTACTCGGCCTCGGCGTACGCCGCGCGCGAACTGCCTGCCCTCGACGTGACGCTGCGCGGCGCGGTGTCGATCGCGCGGCGGCTGCAGGATCCGCTGGCCGAGCTGGTCAAGATCGAACCGAAGTCCATCGGGGTGGGGCAGTACCAGCACGACATCACGCCCGGCACGCTCGCCCGCAGCCTCGACGCCGTGGTCGAGGACGCGGTGAACGCGGTCGGCGTCGACCTGAACACGGCGTCGGTGCCGCTGCTCGCTCGGGTCTCCGGAGTCACCGAGTCACTCGCCGAGGCCATCGTCACCCACCGCGAGAAGACCGGTCCGTTCCCGCACCGCAAGGCCCTGCTCGACGTGCCGCGGCTGGGGCCCAAGGCGTTCGAGCAGTGCGCGGGCTTCCTGCGGATCACCGGCGGCGACGACCCGCTCGACGCCTCGGGTGTGCACCCCGAGTCCTATCCGGTGGTGCGCAGGATCCTGGACCGCTCCAAGGTCACGCTCGCCGAGCTGATCGGCGACGCACGCACCCTGCGCTCGCTCTCACCCGCCGATTTCGCCGACGACCGGTTCGGCGTGCCCACGGTCACCGACATCCTCGCCGAGCTGGAGAAGCCGGGCCGCGATCCCCGGCCCGCCTTCACCACCGCCACCTTCGCCGCAGGTGTGGAGAAGGTGGCCGACCTGAAGCCCGGCATGGTGCTCGAAGGTGTGGTGACCAACGTCGCGGCGTTCGGCGCCTTCGTCGACGTGGGCGTGCATCAGGACGGCCTGGTGCACGTGTCCGCGCTGGCCGACCGCTTCGTGTCCGACCCGCACGAGGTGGTCCGGTCGGGGCAGGTGGTGCGGGTGAAGGTGACCGACGTCGATCTCGACCGCCAGCGCATCGCACTGACGATGCGGCTGAAGGACGCGCCAGAGCAGGGACGGGGTGGGCGCGGCCCCCGCGCGAACACCCCGGCGCCGCGCCGTGACGCCGGCAGCCGGAGTGGTCAGGAGCGCCGGAACCCGAGCCGCGGCAAGGATTCCGGTCGCCGGGAACCGGCCCGGCCCGCCGGCTCGATGGCGCAGGCGCTGCGCGACGCGGGCTTCGGCGGGTGACCGCATTCTGAGCACCGCGGCGGGTCGATGGTCCTAGGCTGCCCGACATGACCATGGACCGAGCCGCAGTCGTCGCCGGCAGCATCCGGCTGGCGTCCGGCGTGTCTTTCCTCGCCGACCCGCTGCGCGCCAACCGGCTCTGGGGAGAACCCGACGATCCGGGCCCCTCGGCGCGACTCCTGTTGCGCTCCATGGGGTATCGCGACGCCCTGATCGGCGGGCTCCTCCTCGCCGCAGGCCTGCGAGGCCGCGACACCCGGGGCTGGTTCCTCGCCTCCGGCGGTGCCGACGCCGCCGACCTGCTCGGCGGCATGAGTGTGCACGACGACCTCAAGCGGGGCCAGCAGATCATCGGGCTCGGCGGTGCGGTCGTCGGCATCGGGGTGGGGCTGTGGGGGGCCGCGCGTCGAGTCCCCGCGAGCAGCCGGCCGGCTTCTACCACCGGCACGGGTGCCCGGGGCTAGCGCGGCCCCCGCGGGCGGTCACCCGGTCGTCGACACCTCCTTTGTGCCGTAGACGCGCTCCATCATCGCGGTGTCGGCATAGATCTCGGCCCGCACCGTCTTCCCGTCGCGCATCGTGAACACGTCCGCATCGTGGCTCAGCTGACCGTCGGAGGTGACATCGGTGAGCGCGACCACCGTGTCCCCGTCACCGAGCAGGCGGTTCACCTTCACCGTGGTCTGCTTCTCCGCCATCCGTCCGAGCAGTTGCCCGAGTTCGGCCTTTCCGTGGTAGGTCCCGCTGACCGCGCTGTTGCCTGGCTGGATCCACTCGAGATCGTCGTCGAACAGGCTCATCACCGTGTCGACGTCACCGGCCGCGAAGGCCTCGTAGCCCCTCTTGATCACCTCGATGTTGCGTTCGGTCTCTTCCGACATCTCCCGACTCCCTTCCTGCGAACGCCGGCCGCACCTGGCGCGGCCGGTCTGAGCCGCAATTGGCCGTGGCCGGTCTAGGGAGTCGCAACGTCGGGCTCTCGGATCAGTCAGACCACTCGCCGCCACCCCGAGTATCAGCCCGGGGTCCGGGCCGGATGGGGAATCGGCAGTTGTAAGAGGACTTATCTGCGCTGCCGTACCGGCGTGGCAACGCACGGGAATGGGTAATCACCGACATCGGGTTCCTACTCAGTGGGCGTGTGCCCGAGGAGGATGTCTCATGATCAAGAAAATCGCCGCCGGCGCCATGCTGGCCGGGCTGTTCACCGCCGGAGCAGTGGCGAATCCGGTCGCCGCAGGAGCGGACCCCCCCGGCTGCCCCGTGCCCTGGGTCGACCCGCCGGGCCCCGGGTGTCTGCCGCCGCCGGGTCATCTCAAGGACGGGCCGTGGCCGTTCCATGGCCCGCCGGGACACTGGCCCGTCAATCCCGGCCAGGTCAACCGCTGGTAGGACTCAGCGGCCTGCGGTCGGCAACGCCGGAGTGGTCGTGGCGATGAAGTCCTCGATCAGGTCGATGACCTGATTAGGCGCCTCCACGTGCGCGAAGTGCCCGACGTCGGGCAGCACCTCGAGGCGGTTGCCCGGCCGCACGGCCTGTGCGTCGTGCGCGTGCTGCACGGGAATGATCTCGTCGCGCTCACCCCAGATGGCCAGCGACGGCAGTTCGGTGCGCAACTGCAGCCGGCTCAAGGCGCTCACTGCCTGTCCGCGGTAGTCGACCACCGAGCGCAGCGTCTTGAGGAAGGCGTCCCTGGTCTGGCGGTCGGCGAAGGATGAGTAGGCGTTCCAGATCTCGGCGCCGCGCGGTGACCGCAGCCCGGCCGAGCTCAGCCAGGACCGCACCTTGTTCCCCGCGGCCAGCACCGGCGACGGTGCGATCACGGGCATCACCAGCTCGGCGCCCGGGGCGGACAACAGCCGCAGGATCCAGCCGACGTCCTGCCCGAGGCCGCCACTGCTGATCAGCACCAACCGGTTGCAGTACTCGGGATGCTGATAGAGGAACTGCATGGCGATCCCGCCACCCAGCGAGTGCCCGACGATGGTGACGCTCTGCACGCCCAGTTCGTCGAGGAAATCGCGCAGCCAGACCGCGAACGCGCCGAGGGAGTAGTCGGTGCGGGGCTTGCCGCTCTGTCCGTGGCCGAGCATGTCGGGCGCGATGACCCGGTAGTGACGCGACAGCCGGGGCATCACCTCGCGCCAGGTCTGCGAGCTGCCCGCCATCCCGTGGATCAGCAGCAGGGTCTCGCCTTCGCCGGCGTCGCGGTAGGCGACCCGCTCGCCGTGCAGTTCCATGAACTCGAGCTCCACCTTGGACCTCCTCGGTCGGTCGCGGCGCCACCCAACCTTACCGGCCGGTAATAAGTTGCGACAGCCCCCGCTCGGTAGGTTGGCCGGGGTGACCGCACGCGACCGGCTCCGCTGGGACGAGCGCTACGCCGCCCGGGTACCGGCACCCGTCGACGCGGTGGCCCCACCCGACGAGTTCACGGCACACGAATCGGCCTTCCCCGACACCGGACGGGCCCTCGACCTGGCTTGCGGGCAGGGCCGGATCGCGGTGTGGCTGGCCCACCGCGGAATGGACGTCCTGGGCCTCGACGTCTCGGCGGTGGCGATCACCCAGGCCCG
This sequence comes from Mycobacterium sp. NPDC050551, assembly GCF_040674075.1. NCBI lineage: Bacteria > Bacillati > Actinomycetota > Actinomycetes > Mycobacteriales > Mycobacteriaceae > Mycobacterium > Mycobacterium sp. NPDC050551. The sequence continues at coordinate 108,384 of NZ_JBFARC010000007.1, forward strand.
AGACCTGGCACTGCGATGCGGCGTCGAGCACCGCACCCGCTTCGACGTCGCCGATCTCGACGACGGGCTGCCGCCCGGGCCGCCCGCTGACGTCATCGTCTGCCACAACTTCCGCGACCGCCGCCTCGACCGACCGATCCTCGCCCGGCTGGCGGCCGGTGGCCTGCTGGCCGTCACCGCGCTCAGCGAGGTCGGTGCGTCGCCGGGACCGTTCCGCGCGGCTCCCGGCGAGCTGACCGACGCGTTCGGCGAGCTCGAGATCGTCGCCGCCGGCGAAGCCGACGGGCACGCGTGGCTGCTGGGCAGGCATACTTCGCCGCTCTGAGGGCAATACCCCCCACGGCCATACGCCGCGAGGGGGAGCACCGATGACAGCCGAAGCACCGCAGCAGACCGACCAGCCGCCTGCGCTCAAACGCCGGATCACCGGGCCGCTTCTGTTCATGTTCATCCTCGGCGACGTGCTCGGCGCCGGGATCTACGCCCTGATGGGCAAGCTGTCCGGCGAAGTCGGCGGGGTGCTGTGGGCGCCGCTGGTGCTGGCGCTGCTGCTCGCCCTGCTGACCGCCGGTTCCTACGCCGAGCTGGTGACGAAGTACCCGAAGGCGGGCGGCGCGGCGGTGTTCGCGGAACGGGCGTTCAAACAGCCCTTGGTGTCGTTCCTGGTGGGGTTCAGCATGCTCGCGGCGGGGGTGACGAGTGCCGCGGGTCTGGCGCTGGCCTTCTCCGGCGACTACCTGACGACATTCGTACCGGTGCCCGCGGTACCCGCCGCCCTGGTGTTCCTCGTGCTGATCGCCTGCCTCAATGCGCGAGGGATCAGCGAATCACTGAAGAGCAACGTCGTGATGACGTGCATCGAGGTGAGCGGTCTGGTGATCGTCGTCGTGGCGGTGGCCGTCATGCTCGGCCGCGGCGGTGGCGACGTGTCACGCGTCGGTCAGTTCCCCGAGGGCGCCAATCCGGCGCTGGCCATCCTCGGCGGCGCCATCATCGCCTACTACTCGTTCGTCGGTTTCGAGACGTCGGCCAACGTCGTCGAGGAGATCCGCGACCCGAGCCGGGTGTATCCGCGGGCGTTGTTCGGCGCACTGGTGGCCGCGGGCGTCGTCTACGCCCTCGTCGGTGTCGCGAGTGCCATCGCACTGCCGGACAGCGAGTTGGCGCAGTCGTCGGGCCCGCTGCTCGCGGTGGTGTCCGCCACCGGCGTGGGTGTTCCGGACTGGCTGTTCAGCGCCATCGCGCTCGTCGCGGTCGCGAACGGCGCACTGCTCACGATGATCATGGCCAGCAGGCTGACCTACGGCATGGCGCAGGAAGGTCTGTTGCCCGGTGCGCTGGCCAAGGTGCTCCCGAACCGGCGCACGCCGTGGGCCGCGATCGTGGCGACCACGCTGGTGGCCATGCTGCTCACGCTGATCGGCGAGCTGCAGACGCTGGCCGAGACCGTGGTGCTGCTGCTGCTCTTCGTCTTCATCTCCACGAACGTCTCGGTTCTGGTGTTGCGCCGGGACACTGTGGAACACAACCACTTCCGGGTATGGACCGCGGTGCCCGTGCTCGGTGTGGCGTCGTGCCTGCTGCTCTTGACGCAGCAGAGCGCGCAGGTGTGGCTGTATGCCGCAATCCTGCTCGCCGTCGGCGCCGTCCTGCACCTGCTGGCGGCATGGAGTGCGCGTCGAGCGGCGAATGACCAGGACACAGTTCGATAACAACAGCCGACACGGCGGTCAAATGCCCGGACCTCACCGCCGGAACCCCACACTGAGACGATGCCCGTAGAGGAAACCGCCTGGGACGTTCTGGTCTCACGCGACCTGGAATCCCGCCACTACGAACAACTTCGTGCCGCACTCGCCGACACGATCACCAAACGCCTGCCCTCCCACAAGAAGCTGCGCCGCATCGTGGCGTGGTCGCAGAACGGCGGGTGCTTGTTCCGGCCGCAGCAGGGCGTCTGCCGCTACGCCGTGTCCTACGAAGTGGTGATGGCTGTCTGATCTGTAGTGGATGCCTGGGAGCTCTTGGCGCGCGAACGAATTCGCGACACCCTTGCTCGCTACCACTGGGCCGGTGACGCCGGCCGGATCGACGAGCTGACCCGCACCTTCTGTCCGCACGGCACCCTCGAGGTGCGGGGCGTCGCGACGATGTCCGGTCGCGGCGAGATCGCCGCCTTCCTCGGCGGCGTCACCACGGCGCACCCCGAATTGCCGCCCGACGTCCGACGTATCGTCCGGCACAACCTCTCGAACACCCGATTCGTCGAGCTGACACCCGAAAGCGCGCTCGTGTCATCCTATTTCACCGTCATCACCGAGATCGGGCTCGATCACTGCGGACGCTACCGCGACACGCTGGCACCGTGCGACGGTGACTGGCTCATCCGGAGCCGGTTCGTGTCCACCGACTGGCGGGCACCCCACTCGACGATGGCGCCGCCGTCCTCGGTCTCCTGACCGGGTGTCGAACGCCCCCCGGATCGGGCATCATGGCGGTGATGCCCACACCACGCCACCTCCTCGCCTCGCTCTGCGCGGCCGTGGTCGCGTCGGCCGCCGGTTGCGCCGACGCACACGCGGTCCCGGAACCGACCGACCTCGGCATCACGGTGTCGAGCGAGGTCCAGCACGACACCTCGGCCTACACCGAAGGCCTCGAGATCGCCCCGGCCGCAGGCGGGCCTGCGCTCTACGAGAGCACCGGCCTGTCGGGACGGTCCGAACTGCGCGAACTCGATCCCGGCACCGGGGCCGTACGCCGCGCCGCGCCGCTGCCCGGAGGGTACTTCGGGGAGGGCATCACGGTGGTCGGTGACCGCATCTGGCAGGTCACCTACCGCGACGGAGTGGCGATCGAGTGGGATCGCGCCACGCTGACGCCGCGCCGGGAAGTGCCGCTCGCAGGCGAGGGATGGGGCCTGTGCCGCGACGGCGACCGGCTCGTGCTCAGCGACGGCAGCGACCGGTTGCGCTTCATCGATCCGCGGGATTTCACCGAGACCGGCTCGGTGCAGATCACCCGGCCCGGCGGCGAGCCCGCCACCGGGCTCAACGAGCTGGAATGTGTCGACGGTCAGGTCTGGGCGAACGTCTGGCCCACCGACGAGATCGTCCGCATCGACCTGGCGTCGGCGACCGTCGCCGCGAGCGCCGACGGCTCCGTCCTGCGCGACGGCGAGCCGGCCGTGCAGGTGCTCAACGGCATCGCCCACCTCGGCGGCGGCGAGTTCCTGCTGACCGGGAAGAACTGGCCCACCGGCTACCGGGTGCGGTTCGACCCCGTCGGCTGACCGGCCGCGCAGAGGTTCTGTCGCAGAACGGTTTTGGCGACCTTGCCATTCGAGGTCAGCGGCAGCTCGTCGACCAGCACGACGTGCCGCGGCCGTTTGAACGGCGCCAGCCGCGCCCGGACGTGGGCGATCAGCTCGTCGGCAACCGGCAGGCTGCCGGCGCGTGGCACCACCACCGCGCAGATCGCCTCACCCCAGTAGGCGTCCGGAACGCCCACCACCGCGACGGCGGCGACGTCGGGATGGGTGGACAACACGTCCTCCACCTCCCGCGAGGACACGTTCTCGCCGCCGGTGACGATCACGTCCTTGCGGCGGTCGACCACCGTCAGCCGGCCGGCGTCGTCGATGCGGCCGATGTCGCCGGTGCGCAGCCACCCGTCCACGGTGGCCGGTGTGGCGTCCGGCCAGTAGCCGGGGGTGACCTGCGCGCCGCGCACCACGATCTCACCGGTTCCGCCGGCAGGCACGGGGCGGCCGTCGTCGTCGACGATCGCGACCTCGACGTCGCGGTGCGGACGGCCCGCGGTGGCCAGCGTCGACGGCGCGGCCACACCGGCGCGGTGTTCGTCGGGTCCGAGGAACGTGACGTTGCCCGCCGTCTCGGTCATCCCGTAACCCTGGTGGAAGTCCACCCGCAGCACGGCGATGGCGCGGCGCAGCAGGTCGGCGGGGATCGCGGCCGATCCGTAGGCGACCGACCGCAGCGTCGGCAGCGTCGTCCCGGTGCGGTCCAGGTGGTCGAGCAGGCCGTGAAGCATCGTCGGCGCCAGCGAGCAGGACGTCACCCCGTGGGTCTGCACGGCGTCGGCGAACGCCGTCGGCGAGAACTTCGCCAGCAGCACCACACTGGACCCGGCGCCGTGATGGACCAGCATGTTGTAACCGGCGATGTGGCACATCGGGAACGGCAGGAGGTACACCCCCCGGGTCACCGCCCGCCCCGCGATGGTGCCGCGCACGGCGGCCAGCACCGAGCGGTGGGTGTGCAGGACTCCCTTGGGGGTCCCGGTCGACCCGCTGGTGAACAGCAGCCACGCGGGGTCGTCGGGCCGCGCCGGGCTCGGTCCCGCGGCGCCCCCGGCGGTGATCTGCCGCCACTGCGCGGAATCCAGTTCGACGACGTGGCGGATCGATGGCACCCGACCGGCGACGTCGCCGAGCGCCGCGAGATGACCACGGTCCGCGACGAGCACCACCGGTGCGGCCGTGGCGAGTTGGGCGATCTGCTCGTGCGCCGACAGCCGCTGGTTGACCAGGGCGAGCACCCGACCGCCGCGAGGGACGCCGTAGTACAGCTGGGCATAGGCCAGGCCGTTGTCGGCGATCACCGCGACGCGGTCACCCGGTGCGGTCCGGTCGGCGACCCAGCCGGCCACCGCGGCGACCTGCCGGTCCAACTCGGCGAAGGTGGCCGACGCGTCCTCGGCGAGCACCGCGGGCCGCTCGGGCGACACCTCCGCCGTGTCCGCGATCAGGTGATGCAACAGTCGCGCGGTCATCTCGGAACGCCCAGCGCCAGCACCGCGGCGTCGTCCTCCACCCCGGAACCGAACTGCTCCAACAATTCCCGGACCGCGGCGATGAAGTCGGCGGGGGTGGTCGGGGCGTGCGCGGCGGCGAACCGCAGCAGGGCTCCGTCGTCGTTGTAGCGTTCGACGCCCGCGCCGGTGCGGGCCTCGGACAGTCCGTCGGTGTACAGCACGAGGGTGTCCCCGGGGCCCAGACGCATTCGCGTCGAGGCGAAGCGGGCGCTCACCGTGATGCCTGCGGGCATCCCGCCGACCGACACCGCCTCGTGCACCGCACCGTCGGCGGAGATCAGCACCGCAGGCGGATGACCACCGCCGGCGAGGTCGACGTCGAAGCCGTCGCCGCGGCGTTCCAGCACGCCGAAGAGCACCGTGCAGAACGGGGTCGTGCCGCCTTCGCGTTCCTGTTTCAGGACGGCGTCGAGATTCTGCAGCACCGCCACCGGGTCGCCGTCGATCACTGCCGCCGCCCGCAGGGTGTAGCGGGTCAGGGAGGTGACGCTCGCCGCTTCGGCGCCCTTGCCGCAGACATCGCCGAGGAAGAAGGCCCACCGGTCCCGACTGAGCGGGAACAGGTCATAGAAGTCTCCGCTCACCTCCTCGGACGCCGGATGGTAGTACGCGGCGGCGGCCAATCCCGGCGGTGGCATCAACGCAGGCGGCAGCAACGAGCGCTGCAGCGTCCGCGCCAGCTGCTGTGCCCGCACACGCTCCTGCTCGGCACGCCTGCGTTCGGCCAGCAGTTCGCGTTCGTAACTCCGCCGGTCGTGGGCGTCCTGAACGGCGATGCGCAACAGGCCAAGACCGCCGTCGGCGCCGATCTCGGCGTTGGCGGTGACGAGCATGGGCAGCCGGGTGCCGTCGGCGGCCACCAGGTCGAGGGTGACCCCGGCGAGATGACCGGCCGCATGCAGCAGGGGAGCGAAGTGCGTCTCGAAGTGGATCCGTCCGCCCGCGGTGAACAGGTCGGTGAACGGGACACCGACCAGGCCGTCGGGCGAGTGGCCGAGCCAGTGGGCCAGGGTGGCGTTGACCGCGATGATCCGCCGGTCCGCCCGGGCGAGCAGGATTCCGCAGGGAGCGTTGTCGTACAGGTCCTTGATGCTCCAGTCCGGCTGCGCCGCAGCGGGTTCGGGGGACGTCACGTCGCCCGGGCGAAAGCGGCGATCGCCTCGGCGGTGATGTCCGGCGCGCTCAGTTGTGGGCAGTGGCCGGTGGTGTCGAGGGTCACCAACTCGCTGCCCGCGATGTGGGCCGTCACGTACGCGCCGACCTCGCGCGGTGCGAGCGCGTCCTGTGCGCACTCGATCACCAGCGTCGGCACGCTCACCCGCGACAGGTCGGAGCGGTTGTCGGACAGAAAGGTGGTGCGGGCGAACACCTGCGCGACCGACGGATCGGTGCGGCAGAAGCTGTCGGCCAGCTCGTCGGACAGGTCGGGGCGGTCCGGCCGGCCGACGATCGTCGGCGCGATCGCGTACGACCAGCCGAGGTAGTTGTCCTCCAGCGACTCGAGCAGTTCATCGATGTCGCTGCGGGCGAAGCCACCCCGGTAGCCGTCGTCGTCGATGTAACGCGGTGAGGGGGTGAGCAGCACCAGCTTGGCGACCCGGCCCGGATCGGCGCCCACCGCCAGTACCCCCATCATCGCGGCGACCGAATGGCCGACGAAGACCGCGTCACGCAGATCCAGTGCGTCGAGGACCTCGAGGATGTCCTCGGCGTAGGCCTGCAGCGAACCGTAGCGTTGCCGATCCCACGCCGAGGCGTCCGAGGCGCCGCAGCCGACGTGGTCGAACAGCACCACCTGGAACTCCGCCGACAGCAGGTCGGTGACCCGCCACCACATGTTCTGGTCGCAGCCGAACCCGTGCGCCAGCACCACCGGTGGTCCGTCGGCATTCCCGACGACCCGCACGTTGTTCCTCGCGCGCACATCCATCGACGTCATTTTTGCATCCGCGGTGCTGCGTTCACGGCGGAACCCGGCCGTTGCCACTCAGCCGGCGTCCAGCGGGATCGTCGCGACCAGGGTCGTGCCCGCGCCCGGCGGGCTGCTGATCTGCAACCGTCCGGACACGGCCGCCACCCGGTCGCTGAGCCCGATCAGCCCCGATCCGCCGCCGGTGCTGGCGCCGCCGACCCCGTCGTCGGTGACCGAAAGGCTCAGCCCGTCCTCCCCGGCACGCAGCCGGACGCTGACCTCCTCGGCGTGCGCGTGTTTGGCGGCGTTGGTCAGCGACTCCGCGACGACGTAGTAGGCGGCGACCTTCACCTGCTCCGGGAGTGCACGGTCTGCCGCCGGATCGAGGTCCACGTCCAGGGCGACCGGCACCGGCGAGCGCCGCGCCAGGGACTTCACCGCCGGGCCGAGACCGCCCCGCGACAGGATCGCCGGGTGGATGCCCCGGGAGAGCTCCTGGAGGTCCCGGTGCAGATCGGTGAGCCCGGTGACCGCCCGGCTGAGCTGATCACGGATGTCGGGCCGGTCGGCGGGCACCGCGGCCTCCACTGCGCGCAGGTCCATTCCGAGGGCCACGATCCGCTGCTGGGCGCCGTCGTGGAGGTCGCGTTCGATCCCACGGCGGGCCTGATCGGCGGCGGTGATGATGCGCGCCCGGGACGCCCTGAGCTCCGCCCTGTTCTCGGCGTTGTGGATCGCGGTGGCCACCAGGTCGGCGAAATCGCTGACCCGCGCCTCGCACTCGGCCGGCATCGGCTGCGGCCGGCTCGAGCCGACCAGCAGCGCGCCGCGGACCTGCCCGTCGACGATGACGGGAGCGCCGACTCCGGAACGCAGCCCCAGGGCACGCATCCGCTCGGCGATCGGGCCGTGCGTCTGGGCGTAGTCGTCGATGCGGTCGGGTTCGGCGGTCCGGCGGATCTGGCTGCTCAAGCTGTCACCGTCCAGTGAGAAGCGTTCACCGGCAGTCAGTTTCGCGGTGTGCCTGCTGTCCTGGGTGGCCAGCACCACGCAGTGGTCGTCGGCCTCGTACCGCACCAGCGTGACGTGCTGGACCTGCAGACCCGCCGCGAGTTCGGCCACCGCTGCCGGATAGACATCGGCCGGATCGGCGCCACGCGCCACCAGCGTCGCCACCCGGCGCAGCGCCGCCTGCTGAGCGGCCAGCGCGCTCACTTCGGCGTGGCTGGCCGCCAGCGCCTCGTTGATCGCCCAGCGGTCGCGGGTGGCGGCCAGCAGGCCCTCCAGCGCGGGGATCATCCGGAGCACCCGCTGCTGCGCCGCCTTGGGCAGGCCGGCCGGGACGAGCAGCGTGCCGACCGGCTCGCCGTCGTCCTCCAGCGCGATCGCGATCTGGTCGTCGCCGCCGGCCAGGGTGTCGAGGTCGAGGTGCGCTCCGGGCAGGCCCAGCACCTCGGCCACCCGCCGGCCCGCGCGGTCGAGCGCGTCGCGCAGGTCGCTCGCCCGCAGCGTCGAACGGGCCAGTTCGGCGGAGAGGTCGGCCTCGACGCGGCGCTGCTCGGCCTCGGCGGCCCGCAGTCTCGCCTGCCCGGCGAGCAGATTCGCCAGCAGCGCCAACGGCAGGAAGACGAACAGCGCCGGAGCCACACTGTCGGTGCCCTCCAGGTGGAAGTACATGTAGACCGCCGCGCTCACCACCGAGGTGGCCACCGCGAGGCCGAGTCCCCAGGCGGCCGACACCACGAGCACGCCGAGCAGGAAGACCGCGCCGAACGCGTTCTCCGGGGCCACCCGCTTGAGCTGCAGCACCAGCAGCGCCTCGGCGACGATGAGACCCACCGCCACCAGCACCCCGACCCACAGCGGCGGCGCCGTCGGGCGCACCACCAGCCGCAGCAGCCGGGTGTGCAGCGATTGCCATCGCCCTGTCTGTGCGGCCACCGGCTGATGGTAGTTCGCCCCCGGAGCGGCGGCTCACCTCCGGTGCCGTTCGCCGCTGGACAAGACATCGTCGACGGGAGCATCCGGAGGGTAGGTACGGTCCGGACGATCGAAAAGTATCCCGCCGCAGCGGAATTCAGGACAGACAGTGCACAACCGCTGGGGGAGAATGCATTCAGGTGGACCTGGCGCGCCACAGCGTCGTCCGGGCGCTGTCACTGGCCGCGCGCGGAATGTCGAAAACCGGCCGCTCATCCGGCCTCGCGCGTATCGTCCGCCCCAGCCAGGACCGGACGAAGGTGGGGGTCAGCGATGACGTTCATTGACATGCGATGGTTACGACGGCTGACCGCCGCCGCGGTCCTTCCCGTGCTGATCGCGGGCACCGCGGGAACGGTCACCGCCGAGGCCTACTCCAGCCCGGACCTGCCCGTCGAGCAACTCGACGTGCCGTCCGCGGCGATGGGCAGGTCGGTCCGCGTCGAATTCCTCAGCGGCGGTTCGGGTTCGCACGCCGTCTACCTCCTCGACAGCATGGAGGCCGGAGACGACCGCAACGGGTGGGACATCAACACGGCGGTGTTCGACTGGTACCACGGCTCGGGGCTGTCGATGGTGCTGCCGGTCGGCGGGAAGTCCAGCTTCTACAGCGACTGGTATCAGCCCGCTGTCGGCAACAGCGGCACCCACACCTACAAGTGGGAGACGTTCCTGACCCGGGAGCTGCCGGCGTGGCTGGCGGCCAACCGCGATGTCGCGCCGAGCGGCAACGCGGCGGTCGGGCTGTCGATGGGCGGGTCGGCGGCGCTCGTACTCGCCGCCTACCACCCGGAGGTGTTCGTCTACGCCGGTTCGCTGTCGGGTTTCCTCAACCTGTCCGCGCCCGAATGGGCGGGCCAGGTCCGCATCGCGATGATGTGGAACGGCGGATTCAACCCCGACGCGATGTGGGGACCGCCGGGCGACCCGGCGTGGGCCCGCAACGATCCCACGGTCAGCGCCGACCGGCTCGTCGCCAACAACACCCGCGTGTGGATCTACTGCGGCAACGGCACACCGACGGGCGTGGACGCCGCCGGGTCGACGGCGCCGGTCGCAGGGCTGGGGTTCCTCGAAGGCTTCGCGATCAAGTCGAACCTCGCTTTCCGCGACCGCTACGTCGCGGCGGGCGGCCGCAACGGTGTGTTCGATTTTCCCGACGGCACCCACAGCTGGGCCTACTGGGGCCAGCAGCTGCAGATGATGAAACCCGATCTGCAGCGGGTGCTGGGCGCCGCGCCGGCGACGTGAGACGCGGCTGCCTCAGGAGGTGCCGCCCGCCACCGAGTCTGTCGCCAGCGCCTTGGCCCACCGGTAGTCGGCCTTGCCTGCAGGGGACCGCACGACCTTCTCCGTCCTGATGAACGACTTCGGGATCTTGTACCGGGCAATGGCTTTCGCGCACACATCGGCGAGTTCGTCGTCGGTGGCCGAGTTGCCGTCGGCGAACTGGACGACGGCGACGACCTCGCTGCCCCAGCGTTCTGAGGGCCGCCCCACCACCACGACGTCATACACGGCGGGGTGCGCGGCGATGGCCCGCTCGACCTCCTCGACGAAGATCTTCTCGCCGCCGGAGTTGATGGTGACCGAGTCGCGGCCGAGGAGCTCGATCCGGCCGTCGTCGAGGACGTTGGCCCGGTCACCGGGCACCGACCAACGCACGCCGTCGATCGTGGGGAACGTCTTGGCGGTCTTGGCTTCGTCGCCCAGGTAGCCCAGCGGGATGAGGTCCCGCCGGGCGAGCCAGCCCTGGCCCTCACCCGGGCCGAGCACCCGGGTCAGGTCGGCGGACACCACGGCGGTGTCGGCCTGCGGGTCGAACACAGCGGCCTTCGCCTGCGGTGCAGCCGCGGCGCCCGATGCGGTGTAGGCGCTCATCTGTGCGCCGGACTCCGATGACCCCACCGCGTCCATCACCATGACGTGCGGCACGGCGGCCAGGATGCGATCGCGCACCGTGGGGGACAGGGGCGCACCACCGTTGGTCATGGTGACCAGGCCCGAGAGGTCGTAGTCGCCCCGCTCGATCTCCTCCACGAGGGGGCGGGCGACGGCGTCGCCGACCATCGGGATGCTCAGCACACGTTCACGTTCGGCCACCCGCAACGCGTCCTCGGGCCGCAGTCGGTCGACGTGGTCGGGGATGACGATCTTTCCGCCCATCGTCACGCCGGTGAAGGTGGCCCACTGCGCGGCGCCGTGCATGAACGGCGGGATCATCAGCATCGACATCACCCCGGCCGATGCGGTGGCGCGGTCGGCGAGTTCGGCGTAGGAGGCGAGGAAGGTGTCGCTGCCGAAGGGGCGGCCGCCCATCGACGACATGAAGATGTCGTGCTGGCGCCACAGCACGCCCTTCGGCATGCCGGTGGTGCCGCCGGTGTACAGCACGTAGAGGTCGTCACCCGAGGGTGTGGGCAGTCCGCCCGCGGGAGCGGGCGTCGCCGTGACCGATTCGTAGTCGACGGCACCGGGCAACAGGTCGTTGCCGGAACCGTCGGCCACCTGGATGAGCACCTCGAGATGCGGCAGCTGGTCGCGAATCGCCGCGACCTGCGGGGCGAACTCGGCGGCGTAGACGAGCGCCGTGGCGCGGGCATCGGTCAGCAGGTAGACCAGTTCTTCGCCGACGTAGCGGTAGTTGACGTTGAACGGCGCGACCCGCGCGCGGTAGGCCCCGACCATGGTCTCGATGTACTCGTTGCCGTTGCGCAGGTAGATGCCGAGATGGTCCTGTCCGGACTCGTGCCCGCGGAGGTCGGGGCGTTCGACATGGCAGCCGAGGCCGCGGCCGGCGAGATGATTCGCCACCCCGGTCGCCCGGGACTCGACCTCGCCGTAACTGAGCCGCCGGTCGCGCCAGACCAGGAGGGTCTGCTCCGGGATCGCCCGCGCGACGGTCGCGAAGACGGTGGACAGGTCGAAGGCGACGGCGCCGCTGGTCATGGGAGGACCATACATCGCGACATCATCTGTATGGTCGGGCGATCACATCGGGAAGAAACCCGCGCCCGTCTTCACTCCGGGCTGCCAGCCCCGCGCGCCGAGGCACAGCATCGGCTTGCCGTCGGGCGACTGCGCCGCGGACTGCGGGCTGGGGCACGGCGCGCCGACCTGCTGAACGCCGTACAGCGCATACGAACTGGTCCAGTACCCGCCGCTGCCCGGAGGCTGGGTCTGATTCGGGATGTACTTGCACTGCAGCGGCTCACCGCCGCGACCACGCCCGAACACGTTGCGCTCCCAGTTGAAGCACGGCGCGCTGAGGCGGGCGTCGTAACTCATGCCGGGCACGTCGGTCGAGTAGCGACCCGGGTCGTCGGGATAGTCCGTACCGGGGTCGGCCGCGGCACCCGGCGCCAGAGCGATCACCGCGCCGGCCGCCGCCGCGCTCACGAGAAGTCTGCGAAACATGTCCACCCTCACTCTGACCAGCGCTCGTCCATCGCCCCCGCGCCGCAAAGCCTAACGGCTGCCGCGGCGCCGCCGACACATTTCCCCGTTACTCCGGGGCTCGCTCCTCGGGGCGCTCTTCGGCATTGGCGTCCAGGACGCTGACCGCGATGCCGTAGGGCAGGAACCGCACCCGCCGGGCCGGGTCGGTGTTGTTCTTGTTGGCCCGCAACGCGTCGAGTTCGGTCGGGTACACCTGCTCGATGCGGGCGCCGCCGCCGTCATCGACGGTGAAGATGGCCCAGACCCCGTCGCCTGCCTCACCGGTGGTCTCCGGTTCGGTGCGCGGCCGGGAGAACCGGCCGAGCTCGTCGACCAGGGCACCCCATCCGGCGCGTTCGCCCGAGGTGGTGAAGAACCTGCTGACGCCCTCGAGCGCCTCCCGAGCGACGCGGTCGAGATCGTCGGGGTCGAATCCGAAGGGACCGTTATTGCTCATCGCCGTCCTCCTCCTGGCAGCTGCCTGGACATCCACGGTACCCACCCAGTCTGCCCGCCGCTCCGGACCGGGCGGGTGGTAAACCGCCCTATGCCCTTCTCGCATGCCGACACGCTCGCTGCGGCGCGACTGTCCCTGCACAAAGCGGCCGCCCACGACCGCGCCGGCTGGCTCGACCTGTTCGCCGCGACCGCCCTGGTCGAGGATCCCGTGGGCTCCCGCCCGCATCGCGGCCGCGACCAGTTGGATCGCTTCTACAAGACCTTCATCGCGCCACGGCAAATCACCGCGCACCCGCGCCGCGACATCGTCGCGGGCACCACCGTCATCCGCGACGTCACCCTCGAGGTCGTGATGAGCCCGTCGGTGACCATGCTGATCCCCGCCTACCTGCGGTACGACCTCGACGCGGTGGACCTGCGGATCACCCGGCTGCAGGCGTACTGGGAGCTGCCGGCGATGGTCGGTCAGTTCCTGCGCGCGGGCCCGGGCGCCGTACCGGCCGGGCTGCGGCTGTCGAGTGCCCTGGTGCGCAACCAGGGCGCGCGGGGAACCGTCGGCTTCCTGACCGGTTTCCGCGGCGTGGGCGCGCGGGGGAAGCGCAGCTTCGCCCGGTTCCTCGCCGACGCGCACGCCGGCGACGAGATCGCCGTGCGCCGCCGGTTGCCGGGTTCGGCGCCGATCCGCGACGGCGCACGAGGGTCGATCCCGCGGGCCGCACTGTCGAGCCTGCTGGCGGGCGCCGCGTCCGACAAGCTCGTCGTCGCGGGCCGCCACGCGGTCGCCTCGATCGGGCGCGACGGCAGGCACGGCGTGCTGATCGCGAGCCTCGCCGCGCCCCGGTACACGGTGACCGGGCTGCAGTACTTCGCCGACGACGAGGCCGGCGGTTAGCCGGCGGCGCACTGGGTAGACCGTCTAGGTGACCAGCCCCAAGGACGAAGACAAGAGCGAGACCGACGTCGACGACGACAACAAGGTCGCGGGATCCCGCGCCGGCAAAGAGGGCGACGAGGGCGACGGCTCCTACGTGGGCCGGACCTTCAACGACGATGCGCTCGACGACGAGGTGAGCGGCGCCGAAGCCCGCAGCCAACAGGGCGACAGCTGAGCCCTCAGGTTGCGGTTCGGCCACGCCGCGTTCACTCGGGGCAGCGGACGTGAGAACGTAGCAACATCATGGCTGCCCACGAGTACATGACCTACGAGGAATTCGGCCGGAAGTTCTACGAGTTCGCGGTCACCGACGAGCGAGTCGGCGGCGCGATCGGCCAGATCGCCGGCGACGCCTTCGAGATCGGTCCGATCGCGCAGGGGCCTGGCAAGATCGCCAAGGTCACCGCAAAGGTGCAGGTTCAGGAACCGAAGGTGACACGGCACGTCGGCGAGATGATCACGTTCGCCATCAAGATCCCGCTGGAGATCGACATGGTGGTCGACCTGCGCATCGACAAGCCGCGGTTCGTGGTCTACGGCGAGATCGCGTTGCGCGCCTCGGCGCTGGCAGCCGAACCGCTGCTGCTCATCCTCGACGTCAAGAAGCCTCGGCCGTCGGACATCACCATCCACGTCACCTCGAAGACGCTGCGCGCAGAGGTGGTCCGCATCGTCGGCGGGATCGACGAGGAGGTCAAACGGTTCATCGCGGCCCACGTGGCCGGGGAGATCGACAGTCCGGCGTCTCAGCAGGCCCAGGTGATCAACGTCGCCGAGATGATCGACGAGAGCTGGACGGGCATCTGACCCGGCGTCACTTCTCCATCGTGAACTGGTTGACGTCGATGTAGCCGACGCGGAACATGTCCGCACAACCGGTCAGGTACTTCATGTAGCGGTCGTAGACCTCTTCGGACTGGATCGCGATCGCGTCGTCGCGGCGGGCCTGCAATGCGGCGGCCCACAGGTCCAGGGTGCGGGCGTAGTGCGGTTGCAGCGACTGCACCCTCGACACCGTGAACCCCGCCCGCGTCCCGTGCTCCTCTACCATCGAGATCGACGGCAGCCGCCCGCCGGGGAAGATCTCGGTGACGATGAACTTGACGAACCGGGCGAACTGGAACGACAGCGGCATGCCGCGCTCGGCCATCTCCTTGGGGTGCAACCCGGTGATGGTGTGCAGGAGCATCACGCCGTCGTCGGGCAGCGCGTCGTACGCCATCGCGAAGTAGTCGTCGTAACGGTCGAAGCCGAAGTGCTCGAACGCGCCGATCGACACGATGCGGTCGACCGGCTGGTCGAACTCCTCCCAGCCCTGCAGGCGGACCTCCCGGCGACGCGGGCTGTCCAACGCTGCGAACAGCGTCTCGACGTGCGCCTTCTGATTCTCCGAGAGCGTCAGGCCGATCACGTTGACGTCGTACTTCTCGATCGCACGCAGCATCGTCGAGCCCCACCCGCAGCCGACGTCGAGCAGCGTCATGCCGGGCTCCAGGCCGAGCTTGCCGAGCGCGAGATCGATCTTCGCGTACTGCCCCTCCTCGAGCGTCATGTCGTCACGCTCGAAGTAGGCGCAGCTGTAGGTCCGGGTCGGATCGAGGAACAGCCGGAAGAAGTCGTCGGACAGGTCGTAGTGCGCCTGGACATCCTCGAAGTGCGGGGTCAGGCCGTCTGTCACGGCGTCGCGATCCTGAGGTGGCAATGAGGTGATGTCCGGCATCCCGACAGCGTACGATTCCTCCGGTGCAGCGCAGACAACGACCGGGCCTTCGGACCCTGAGCCTGGCCGCCGCGGTGGTTGTGACGTCGACCGTCCTCGCCGCGCCCGCGCAGGCGGAACCCGCTGACGACGCCTTCCTTCGCTCGCTGGCCGACGCCGGCCTGGCGACCGGAAACCCGGCGGACACGGTGGCACTCGGCCAGCAGGTGTGTCCGATGCTGGCCGATCCCGGCCAGGGCGCCGCCGATGCCACCGCCAAGGTGGCCGACACCGCCGGCATGCCGCTCGGCGCGGCCACCATGTTCACCGGCCTGGCGATCTCGATGTTCTGCCCGGCGATGGTGAGCCGCCTCGGCAACGGCGAGATCCCTCAGCTGCCGCTCGGACTCCTGGGCTTCTAGGCCGGGCCTCACGCCGGGGCGGGCTGCACCCGCCGGAGTTCCGGCCGCCGGGCGTCGCGGTCGTCGCCGACCGCCCGCCCACGCAGATGCCACCACAGATAGGGCATCAGCATGTTGCGGGTCCACAGGGCCTGCGAGGTCAGCCGGGTGCGCCACGACGGCCACGTCCCGCCCGCACCGTTGTGCGCCCAGTCGTGGCTGCTGCCCGGCAGGCCGAGCGCCTCGGCCGCCGCGGCCGCGAACAACCGGTGCCCCTTCGTGGAACCGTGCACCCGGTCGATGCTCCACGTGTCAGGTTCGCGCATCGACGGCGCGCCGAACAGGTCGACGAGGCGGAAGCCGTGCCGTGTGCTCGACTCGCGGATGACGGAGTTGATCCGGCGGACGCGTCCGGCCAGCACACGGCCGACCGGCAGGATCTGTGCGATGTCGGGAAAGGTGGTGGTGACCACCGTGGCACCGGAACGGGCCAGCGCGAGGTACACGTCCTCGAGGTCGCCGAGCGCGCGGTCGAACGCGGTGCCGGGCCTGATCACGTCGTTCATGCCGATACAGAGGGTGACGAGGTCGGGTCGCATCGCGAGCGCCCGCGGCAGCTGGTGGTCCTTCACGTCGGCGATCCGCCTGCCCCGGACGGCCAGGTTGGCGTACTCGAGTCCGGGTCGCTGCGAGTCGAGCATGATCGCCAGTCGATCCGCGAAACCGGTCAGACCGCCGGCGTCGTCGCCGTCCCACAGTCCTTCTGTCTGACTGTCGCCGAGCGCGACATAGCGGGTGTATCCGGACACGAACCGAGACTCTAGCGACGGTGTGCCCCCGGCGGGTTGAGGCGCCGGATGCCCGGGTAGCCCGGGCGGGAACAGCCGCGACAGCAGAGGAGGAACACCATGCCGAACGAACTCGAGGGCAGGAAGATCGCGATCCTGGCCGCCGACGGCGTCGAGATGGTCGAGTTCGAGCGACCCCGTGACGCCGTGCACGACGCGGGCGGGCAGACCGAACTGCTCTCCCTGCAGGCCGGCGACGTCGACGCCCGCAACCACGACCTGGAGCCGGCGGGCACGCTCACCGCGCAGCGGGCGGTCGCCGATGCGCGCGTCGAGGAGTTCGACGGCCTGGTACTGCCCGGCGGCACCGTCAACCCGGACAAGCTGCGCAAGGACGAGGCTGCGGTGAACTTCGTTCGCGAGTTCGTCAATTCGGGGAAACCCGTCGCCGCGATCTGCCATGGACCGTGGACGCTGGTTGAGGCGGGCGTCGTCGCCGGACGCACGCTCACGTCCTACCCGAGCATCCGCACCGACCTGCGCAACGCCGGCGCCACCGTCGTCGACCAGCAGGTGTGCATCGACGGCAACATCATCACCAGCCGCTCACCCGACGATCTCCCCGCTTTCTGCCAGGCCATCGTCGACCGGTTCGCCAACACGCCCGCCCACACGTGAGCCGCTACCGCAGCTTGACGATGCGGGTCAGGTTGAGCGGCCGTCCGACGGCGCTCAGCT
Source organism: Mycobacterium sp. NPDC050551 (assembly GCF_040674075.1). Taxonomy (NCBI): domain Bacteria; kingdom Bacillati; phylum Actinomycetota; class Actinomycetes; order Mycobacteriales; family Mycobacteriaceae; genus Mycobacterium; species Mycobacterium sp. NPDC050551. The sequence continues at coordinate 125,569 of NZ_JBFARC010000007.1, forward strand.
GGCCGAGGAGATACTCCAGACGGGTGCGCGGCATCGCCATCCGCCATTCGGGCACGGTGCCCGACAGCCGCACCACCCCCGGCGCGAAGCTCACACCCGTGAGCTGCAGCCCGTGGGGCAGCTCCGGAAGCTGCACCCGGTACCCCGGCGTCCTACCGGGCAGCGCCCACCGCCTGCGCCGCAGGGTCACACCGCGCGGTCGCAGCGACAGCGTGGAGCCCTCGAGCTGGGCGTCGACCTCCACACAGCCCAGTCCTGGTCTGCGGATCAACTGCAGCCGGGCCACGCTGTCGGCCCCGACAGTGCCCGACAGCCTCGGCGCGGCCCAGCGCAGCAGGTCGTCGAGTGCTGCCTCGGGCACGTCGAGCGTGAGCTCGACCGGCTCGGCCGTCAGCACCGGCGGCGCCGACGGCCGCAGCGCGACGTTGTGGAACACCGCGGCGGCGGCACTGAATCGGCTTCCCTCCCAAGTGATGTCGCGGGCGGCCAGGCGCACCTTGCCGATCTGGCCGACCGACAGCGCCCGCATGTCGAGGCGGGAGTCGAACTCGGTCACGGTCAGCGTCAGATCACCGGCATCCAGCCGCACCGCCATCCGCCTGCCGACGACCATCCGCCGCAGCGTCATGAACAGCGTCCGGTACGCCGCCGCCGCGCCGCCGGCGACCGGTGCGACCGCGGCCGTCGACAAGAGCCAGCCCAACCGATCCAGCGTTCTCGCGCGCTGTTCCGACCGTGGACCCGTCACGGCTCCAGCATGGCACCGCCCGGCACGGGGCCGCACCGTAAAATGGTCGCGATGACGTCCGTCGTAATCGTGGGCAGCGGATTCACCGGATTCGAATGCGCCCGCCAGCTGACCAAGATCCTGCGCAAGCATCACGCCTCGAGCGATGAACCGGGCGCAACGTCGGTCGACATCACGATCATCTCCCCGGTCGACTACATGCTCTACACCCCGCTGCTGCCGGATGTCGCCGGCGGACTGGTCGACGCCCGCTTCGTCACGATTCCCCTCGCCAACGCCCTGCGCGGGGTGAAGGCGGTGCGCGGGCGCGTCGACAGCGTCGACTTCGACGGCCGCACGGTCACCTTCACCGATCCCGAGCAGCGTTCGCGCAGCATGTCCTACGACCGCCTGGTGCTGACCCCGGGTTCGGTGACCAAGCTGTTCGACGTGCCCGGCCTCGCCGAGCACGCCCGCGGGCTCAAGTCCACCGCCGAGGCGCTCTACCTGCGCGACCACGTGCTCGAACAACTCGAGCTGGCAGGCAACGACGACGACCCGGCCAAGGCCGCAGCGCGACGCACCGTCGTCGTGGTCGGCGCCTCGTACTCGGGCACCGAGCTCGCGGTCCAGCTGCGGGCGCTCGCCGACGCCGCCGCCGACTCGATGGGTTTCGATCCCCGGTCGGTCCGATTCGTGCTGCTCGACCTCGCCGAGCAGGTGATGCCCGAGGTGGGGGAGAAGCTCGGCGCCGCCGCGATGCGGGTGCTGCGGGGACGGGGCATCGACGTGCGGCTGGGCATCTCACTCAAGGAGGTGCACGCCGATCACGTTGTGCTGACCGATGATTCGCGCATCGACACGCACACTGTCGCGTGGGTCACCGGTGTGACCGGGGCGCCTCTGATCGAGCACCTCGGCCTGCCGACCGAGAAGGGCAGGCTGAAGGTGCAGGCCGACCTGCAGGTGCCGGGCCACCCCGACGTGTTCGCCGGCGGCGACGCCGCGGCGGTGCCCGATCTGACACAGCCCGGCAAGATCACCCCGCCCACCGCGCAGCACGCCACCCGGCAGGGCAAGGTGCTGGGCCGCAACGTGGCCGCCAGCCTCGGCGTCGGCACCGCCAAGCAGTACAAGCACCGCAACATGGGCCTCGTCGTCGACCTCGGGCCGCGTTACGCGGTGGCCAACCCGCTCAACGTGCGGCTGTCCGGCTTCCCGGCGAAGGTGGTCACCCGCGCCTATCACCTGTACGCGATCCCGCGGTTGGTGAACCGCTGGGCGGTGTCGCTGGCCTACCTCACCGACGTGTTCTTCGCCCGGTCGGTGGTGTCCATCGGGCTGTCGTCGGCCGACGACGCGCAGTTCTCGGCCAGCGAGGGCATCCCGATGCCGAAGGCGGACTGATTCAAAACCCGCCGACGGGGAACAGAACCACCATGGCTACCTACCGCGTGCTGAATCCCAAGGGCGATGTCGTCGAGACCAAGGACATCGAGAGTGCCGACGATGCGCACGCCTGGTTCGTCGACCAGGTCGAGGGGAACGAGCTGGGCTGGCGGATGGAGGTCCAGGTGGACGACGGCCGGTGGGACTTCATCGACGACAGCGAGGGCGACCGCTCCTACTGACCGCGGCGCGCGTGTCGTGAGTAGGGTGGCGCGGTGCCGAAACTCAGTGCGGGCCTGCTGCTCTACCGTGTCACCGGCGGGGTCGTCGAGGTGCTGCTCGGTCACCCCGGCGGACCGTTCTGGGCGCGCAGGGACGACGGCGCCTGGTCGGTGCCCAAGGGTGAGTACGTAGACGGCGAGGATCCGTGGACCGCCGCCCGGCGGGAGTTCGGCGAGGAGCTCGGCAAGGAGCCGCCCGCCGGTGTGCCGACCCGCTTCGACCCGGTCAAGCAGCCCGGCGGCAAGGTGGTGACCGTCTTCGCGGTGCGCGGCGACCTCGACCTCGACGGCTGCGTGAGCAACTCGTTCACGATCGAGTGGCCGAAGGGGTCGGGCACACTCAGGGAGTTCCCGGAGATCGACCGGGTGGCCTGGTTTCCCGTGGCGGCGGCCCGGGAGAAGCTGCTGAAGGGCCAGCTGCCGCTGCTGGACCGCCTGATGCGTCAGCCCGATCTGGCCGGCTGCGCGGAGGGTGCGGACGCACCACCCGGGCCGGACGGGTCTCGATGGCGTTGATGGTCAGTGCGCGGCCGTGGATCCGCCACCCGGATGCGGTGCGCTGATACTCGTCGTCGTAGCGCAGATGCCACACCACGTCGGTGACGCGGCCGTCCTCGACGGTCCAGTGGTGCGCCACGCAGGCGATCCGGCCGAGGGCGTAATCATGGTGCGGCCCTTCGGCATAGACCTCGCCGACGACCGCGTGCTCGGTGCGTTCGAGCCCGGCCACCACCGCCATTGCGGCCCGCACACCGTCATGGCCGTGATGGCGGCGCACCGGCTCCAGCGCACGCGGCGGATCGGGAAGCCACAGCTCGGCGGCGTCGGTGAACAGGGCGACCACGTCGTCGAACCGGCGATCGTCGACGGCCGCGGCGTACAGGTGCACCAGATCCGCGACGGCGAGCCGGTCGGGCACGTCCAGCGTCACGGCCGCAACCCCAGTCTGCGGGCACAGTCGGAGAGCAGCTCGCGTGCCTGGTCGATGTCGCGCACGGCGGGCATCGCCAGCACCAGCCGGTCCGCGCCGAGCGCCGCGAGCTTCTCCGCACGGCCCGCGTCCACCCGGTCGACCAGATGTCCCAGTGACACCTCCAGCGCAGCGGGATCGCGGCCCTCGGCGCGCGCGCTGTCCCGCATCTCGGTGAGCAGCCCGGCAAGCTGAGCGCCCGCCACGCCGAGAGGCTGGAAGCCGTCGCCGAACCGGCCGGCCCGCCGGGCCGCCGCGCGGCTGTGACCGCCGATGTGAACGGGGATGCGCGACAACGGCTTCGGATAGCTCATCGCATTGGCGAAGGCGAAGAACTCCCCGGCGAAGTCCGCACCTCCGGGGCGGTCGTCCCACAGTGTGCGCAGCACCTGGAGTTGTTCGTCGGCGCGCCTGCCACGTGCGTGGAACGGCGCACCGCAGGCCTCCACCTCCTCCTTCAACCACCCGGTGCCCACCGCGAGCCGCAGCCGCCCACCCGAGAGGACGTCCACCGTCGCGGCGCGTTTGGCCAACACGACGGGGTGATGATTGGGCAGCACCAGCACACCGGTGGCCAGCACCAGCCGTTCGGTCTGTCCGGCCAGGAACGCCAGCAGGTCCAGAGGGTCGGGCACCGGGCAGTCCGGGGCGAGCTCGACTCGGCCTGAGTCGTCGTAGGGGTAGACGCTGTCGTACTCGGTCATCAGCACGGTGTGCTCGACGACGACGACGGACTCGAACCCGCAGTCCTCCACGTGGCGGGCGAACGCCGCCATCCACCGCGGGTCGGCGGTGACCCCGGCGGCTACCGGTGCGACGACGGCGAATTTCACAGCGGCGGAAGACCGTTGCTCTCGCGGATGGACCGGCGGCATTCCCGGCGGGTCATGTCGGTCTGCTGCATGCACACCCGCACCGGCGGCTCCTCCTCCGCGGGCAGCGGCTCGTCGGTCGGCGCGGTGGTGACGGTCGGGCTCGGGATGTCGCCCTGGGTCAGCGACCAGATCGTCGAGTCGGTGCCCTGCAGCGTCTCGCAGTACGCGGTGGATCCGTCGGCCGTGGTGGCGGTGCTGCCTGTCGGTGAGCAGTCCGCGCCGACCACCGCAGCCGCGGGTGCCGCCGATGGGGTGGCCGACGGGGTGGACGACTCGGTCACGGTGTCGGTCACGGTGTTCGGGGGACTGGGCGGCGGGACGGCGGGTGCCGCGCTCACGGACGGCACCGAACTCGTCGAAGACGTGGGCGCCGCCGCCGGATCCGACGGGCGATCGTCGGCCCTGCGGAATTCCAGTGCGGCAACGGCGATCGCGACGATCAGCAGTACGGCCAGCACCGCGGGCACCACCACTGCCGGCCGCAGCGCCCGCCTGCGCGCCGGCGCGGGTGTCACCGCCGTCGAGAGCCGGGTCTCGCCGGTGGCGCCGACCCCCAACTGGTGGGCCAGCGCACGGGCGAAGTCGGCGCACCGCTCGTAGCGGTCGGCCGGTTTCTTGGCCAACGCCTTGGCCAGCACAGGATCCAGCGACGCGAGTTCGGGTCGCTGGGTGCTCAGCGCAGGCGGCGTCGAGGTCAGGTGCTGACTGATCACCACCGCCGGATTGCTGTGCTGGAACGGCGGTGTGCCGGTCAGCAGGTGAAAAGCGGTGGCGGCCAACGCATACTGGTCGGCGCGTCCGTCGAGTCGCTCGCCCATCAGCTGCTCGGGAGCGGCGTAGGACACCGTGCCGACGGTCATGTTGGTGGCCGTCAGCCCGCTGATGTCATCGGTCCACCTGGCGATGCCGAAGTCGGCCAGCAGAATTCGCTGCTCGCCGGACTCCGGATGGCCGAGCAGGATGTTGGCCGGTTTCACGTCGCGGTGCAGCAGATTGCGCGCATGGGCGTAATCGAGCGCGTCGGCCACCGCGGAGACGATGTCGAGCACCTCGCGCTGGGGCAGGCCGTCGGGATGTTGGTCGCGCATCAACCGACCGGCGTCGGTGCCCTCGACGTAGTCCATCGAGATCCAGATCTGGCCGTCGTACTCGCCGCGGTCGTGCACCCCGACGATGTGGGGATGCCACAGGGTGGCGGCGATGTCGGCCTCGCGGTGGAACCGCTCCCGGTACTCCTCGTCGGCCGACACCGTAGCGGGCAACACCTTGAGCGCATCCTGGCGCGGCAGTCGCGGGTGCTGGGCCAGATACACCTCACCCATGCCGCCCCACCCGAGCAACCGGACGATGGTGTAACCCGCGAAGGTCGCCCCGTCGGCCAACGGCATGGGCGAATAGTACGGCAGCGACGTCCGGAGTCAGAGAAAGTAGACGGTGACAGTTCAGTGTCGACGATCGAAGGGACGACCTCAGTGGCAACGGTTCATTCTGGCGGACAGCCGATACCCGGCACGTTCACCAACCACTTCGTGGCTCATCTGCAGGCCGCGGTGGCTGCCCGGTTCGCCAGCGGGAAGGGCTTCTTCCTGACCACGACGGGACAGGGTGAGGGCGGCGCCGAGGTCACCACCAGTCACTGGCTGCACCCGGCCATGCCGCTGACGTTCGGCTACGACGTCAGCGGCGACGACGGCGCCAAGGTGGCGCCGGTGGCGCTCGACCGCAAGGAGATCGACGCGCTCACCGCAGCGATGGACCAGCCGAACGGGGTGCGCGGCAGCGACGGCGTCTGGTGGCCGTTCGCCGAACACCTCTGAGCGCTACAGGTCGAGGGTGAGCGGGTGCCCATCGGGCGCCCGCGACACACAGGTGAGCATCATGCCCGCGGCCCGCTCCGGACCGGTGAGCAGCGTGTCGCGATGGTCGACGGCGCCGTCGAGCACGCGGGTGCGGCAGGTTCCGCAGAAGCCCTGACGGCAGGAGTAGGGCGCCTGCACGCCGGCCCGCGTCAGCGCGGCGAGCAGGCTCTCGTCGGCGGCCACCCGGACGGTCACCCCGGACGCCGCCGCGGTGGCGGTGAACTCGGCGCCGTCGACCACCGGCGGCGCGGCGAACCGCTCGTAGTGCAGTTCGACGTCGCCGCGCCCCACCAGGGCGGTCCGGATCACGTCGAGCATCGGCGCGGGACCGCAGGCGTAGACCGACGCGCCTGCGGGGCCGTCGCCGAGCAGGTCGCGTGCGCTCGGCAGTCCGTCCACGTCGTCGGTGCGCACCGCGATGCGGTCGCCGAAGTGGACCAGTTCGTCGAGGAACGGCAGGCTGTCGCGGCTGCGACCGGTGTAGACCATCGACCAGTCGACTCCGAGGCGGTGTGCCTGCTCGAGCATCGGCAGGATCGGGGTGATCCCGATGCCGCCCGCGATGAACCGGAAGCGGTGCGCCGGTGACCCGTAGCCCGGCACGGTCAGCGGGAAGGCGTTGCGCGGCCCCAGCGTGCGGACGGTGGCGCCGACCCGCAGCGCCTCGTGCACCTCGACGGAGCCGCCGCCACCGCCGGGGATCCGCCGTACCGCGATCCGGTAGTGGTCGGCGGCGCCCGGGTCGCCGCACAGCGAATACTGGCGGACCCGTCCGCTGGGCAGGTGCAGGTCCAGGTGCGCGCCGGGGAACCAGCGCGGCAGCGGGCCGCCGTCCGCGGCGGTCAACGTCACGGCGAGCACGTCCTGGTCGCGGGCCACTACGTCGCGGGCAGCGACGGCCAGCGCGATGCTGCGGTCGCGCGCCGTGGGGGCCGAGATCCTGCGGATGGCGCCGGACAACCCGAACAGCCCGGTGATCGCCGCGTCCGCGAGGCCGATCAGCAGGTCGGGGCGCTGCGGATCGGAGGCGCTCGGCGGGGCGGCGCGGAACCTGCTGAACACCGCCATCACGGGTGGGCGCTGCGCGCAGCGGGCGAACTGGCCAGGTAGGCCACCGCCTGCGCGGTCGACCCCATGTGTTCGGGGGTGAAGCCGGGCCGGAAGTACATCAGTGTGTTGGAACCGAAGAGTCTGCGGTACCTCGGCAGCAGACCCGCCTTGGAGTCGCGCATCCGCAGCCGCTGCAGCCGCCACCAGCCGAACTCGGTCCGGGGATCCACCGTGGTCAAGTGACGGACGCCGCGCTGGAAGAAGGCCAGCATCATCGGGGCGGCGATCATCATCGCGCGGATCCGGTCGGGGTAGCTGTCGTGGAAGTGCACCGCGACGTCGTGGGCGACGCTGCGGTGCTCGACCTCCTCGCTGCCGTGCCAGCGGAACAGGTCGACCATGGTGGGGTCGGCACCGTGGTCGTCCCACGAGCAGTTCAGCGAGAAGTCGCCGAGCACCGCGGTGTAGTGCTCGATGGCGGCGATCAGCCACAGCCGGTCGCACAGGTGATTGAGCCGCCGCCGCTCCGCGTCGGGCCCGCTGAATTGCTTGGGAGCCAACACCTTTCCGAAGACGTACTCGATCTGGTCGAGGATCGGCGCGGGGTCGACGCCGTGATCGATCAGGAAGTCGTGCAGCACGCGGTCGTGGGTGTCGGCGTGGGTGGCCTCCTGGCCGATGAAGCCCCGCATGTCCTCGGCCAGCCGCGCGTCGGTCACCAGCGGCAGCGCCTCGTCGTAGGTGGCGACGAACCACCGCTCGGCCGCGGGCAGGACGATGTTGAGCAGGCTGACCATGTGGGAGGCGACGGGGTGGCCCGGGATCCAGTGCAGCGGGACGCCGGCGACGTCGAAGTGCACCTTGCGGGCCTGGATCTGCACCGGCCCGGGGTCGATCTCGCGTTCGAAACGGCGCGGACGCAACATGGCTGACCTCCCGGGGCGCTCTGCCGATGACCCGCAGTCTACGACCGGTAGGGGGGACCGCAGGTTTCAGGTAGTTGTGTGAGGTCAATAACATCTGGCATGGCAGGAATCGGCGACGCGTTTGCGTGGGCAAAACATCAGGTGTCGGATCGCGTGCCCAAAGCCGACCTCGACCAGCGCGACGCCGACTACATCCGCGAGCAGCTACCGGGCCTGTGGCTGCTGGCCTCGCTCTACTTCCGCGCCGACGTCAGCGGGCTGGACCGCATCCCCTCCGAGGGCCCGGTGCTGCTGGTCGGCAACCACAGCGGCGGCAACCTCCCGCCCGACACCTTCGTCTTCACGCTGGCGTTCTGCTCCTACTTCGGTGTCGAGCGGCCGTTCTACCAACTGGCGCACAACCTCGTGGTGTCGATGCCCGGCCTGGGATCGCTGCGCAAGTTCGGGACCGTCGCGGCCAACCACGACAACGCCACGCTGGCCCTGGAGTCCGGCGCGGCACTGCTCGTCTACCCGGGCGGCGACTACGAGGTGTTCCGGCCGTCCTGGAAACGCCACGACGTCGACTTCGGCGGCCGCAAGGGCTACGTGAAACTCGCCCGTGAGGCCGGTGTGCCGATAGTCCCGGTGGCAAGCGTCGGTGGTCAGGAGGCGGCGTTGTTCCTCGATCGCGGTCAGTGGCTGGCCCGGTTGTTGCGGGTCGACAAGACGCTGCGGCTGAAGAGCGTGCCGATCGCCCTGGCCCCGCCGTGGGGACTGGTGGTCACCGACATGGTGCCGCGGCTGCCGCTGCCGACGAAAATCGCCATCGAGGTGCAGGACCCGATCAGCGCCGACGACATCGCGGTCGGCGACGACGACGCGATCAACGACAGGGTGCTGAGCAGTCTTCAGGACGGCGTGGATCGACTGGCGGCGCGGCGACGGTTCCCGGTGCTCGGCTGATGAGCGCTTGCGCGAAGAACCGAGGGGCCTGATGAGCGCTTGCGCGAAGAAACGAGGGACCTGATGAGCGCTTGCGCGAAGAAACGAGGGACCTGATGAGGCTGCAACGGAGCATCATCGTCGACGCCGATCGCGACGCGGTGTGGAAACACGTGAGCGATTCGGACTGCTACCCGGAGTTCATGGCGAACCTGGAGCGGTGGGAGACCGTCACCGAGGGTCCGACAGGGGTGGGCTCGCGGTACACGGTGCACTGGAAGATCGGGTCGGTGCCGATCGGCGGGGTGATCGAGGTGGTCGAGTTCGACGACAGGCGGGATCTGGCCTGGATCGGCATCACCGGGATCACGATGCGTGGCAGGTTCCGGCTGCGGGACTGCGGCGACGGCAAGACGAAGGTGAACTTCCGGCTGGCCTACGAGGCTCCCGGCGGCCTGCTCGGACTGATCGCCGACCGGGTCGCCGCGCGGCAGGTCGGCAGAACCATGAATCAGACGCTCGACAACCTCAGGGCGATGGCAGAGACCTAGGTCTCCTGAGCAGAGATGGGCTCAGCGCGCCGGGATGGGTCCGGCACCGGCGCCGGGCGCGCCCGCGATCGGCACCATCGGGGTCGGGGTCACCGTGGTGACGCCGTTCTTGCCGACCCTCGGTCCGCCCGCGGGGCCCATTGCCTTGAGCTGCTCCTCGGCCTTGGCCGAGCAGTCCAGCGTGAGCAGCATCTTGCCCACCGAGTTGACCTTCTGTGAGCCGACCAGGCACTGCGACTGCGGCAGCGCGCTGCCGACCGAACCGCTGAAGGTGGCCGTGATGCCCTGGCTCTTCAGGATCTGTTGCGCCTTCAGGTAGGGCTCGCCGACGACGTTGATCGAGCTGGCGTCGGCGGGCTGCGACAGGGCGGCGCCCGCCGTGATCAGGGCGGCCGCGCCGGTTGCGGCGACTCCGGCGCCGAGCAGGACGAGCTTGTTCACGTGGCCTCCGTCGGATCGAGTGCGGTGCGAACATATCGCAGGTGTGACGATTGTGAAACCGGAGCAGAAGCCTCCGGCGTTACAGCGGCGGGTTGACCTGCTGCGCCATCGCCTCGGCCAGCCGGGCGGCCCGCGAGTCGGTGAACACGTCCTCGAGCAGCACCGGACGACCGTCCGGGCCGCTCAGCGGGATCCGCCAGTTCGGGTATTCGTCGGAAGTCCCGGGCTGGTTCTGGGTGCGGACGTCGCCGACGGCGTCGACCAGTGACAGCGCCAGCAGCTTCGACGGTGTGCGTCCGAGGTAGCGGTGCAGGGCGAGCACCGTCTCCTCGACGTCGGCGTCCTCGTCGAGGAGCCCGACGCGGCGCAGTTCGGCCCGCCACGCCGCCTGCTGGGCCCGGTCGTCGGCCAGTTCCTCCTCGGCGGGCCGGGTCAGCAACCCGAGCTCTTCCCGCAGCCGGACGTGTTCGCCGGCCAGATAGCCGGCGGTCGGCGGCAGGTCGTGCGTGGTCACGGACGACAGGCAGTACTCCCGCCACCGTTCGGCCGGCAGCGGTCCCGGCCGGTCTCCGCCGCTGTCACTCCCCGAGTCGCTGCGCTCCTGCCCGCCGGTGCCGTCGCGGTCCAGCTCGAACCACAGGATCGACGTGCCGAACACGCCCCGTTCGCGCAGGTAGTCGCGGACCCATGGCTCGACCGTGCCGAGGTCCTCACCGACGACGACGGCCCCGGCGCGGTGCGCCTCGAGCGCGACGATGCCGATCATCGCCTCGTGGTCGTACCGGACGTAGGTGCCCTCGGTCGGGGACGCGCCGCGGGGGATCCACCACAGCCGGAACAGGCCGATGATGTGGTCGATCCGGACGCCACCGGCGTGCCGCAGCACCGCGTTGACCAGCGCACGGAACGGCTCGTAAGCCTGTGCGACCAGTTCGTCGGGCCGCCACGGCGGTTGCGACCAGTCCTGGCCGAGCTGGTTGAACTCGTCCGGCGGTGCGCCCGCGGTCACCCCGAGCGCCAGGACGTCCTGCAGGGCCCAGGCATCGGCGCCGTTGGGATCGACCCCGACGGCGAGGTCGGTCATGATGCCGAGGTCCATGCCGGCCTGCAGGGCGGTCGACTGGGCCAGGGTGAGCTGCTCGTCGAGCGCGAACTGCAGCCAGCGGTGGAAGTCGACCGTGGCGGCGTTGTCGCGGGCGAACTGCGCGACCGCGGCGCTCTCGGGATGCCGGAACTCCTCCGGCCACTCGTGCCAGTCGTTGCCGTGCCGCTCCGCCAGCGCGCACCAGGTGGCGAATGCGTCGAGGCTGGCGCCTTCGCGGGCGCAGTAGGCGGCATAGGCCAATTGGCGGCCGGCCGACCACGGCACCTCGTAGACCTTCGCGAGCGCGGCTCGCTTGGCCCGCCACACCGCGTCCCGGTCGACCAGGTCGGCTCGGTCTGCCTTGGCCTGCACGCCTTCGCGGGCCTTGCGGATCCGGTTGCGACCGCGGACGTAGGCGTACTCGGGAATGGCCTCCACCCGCAGGTAGACCGGGTTGACGTAGCGGCGCGAGGTGGGCAGGTACGGCGACGCCTCCATCGGCGGCGCGGGGGCGGCCGCGTGCAGCGGATTGACCAGGATGAACCCGGCCTGGTGCCGCGCCGCCGCCCAGACGGCGAGGTCGGTCAGGTCGGTGAGGTCACCGATGCCCCAGGAGTTCCGCGACCGGACGCTGTAGAGCTGGGTGGCCAGGCCCCAGCTGCGCCGGGCGCCGAGCCGGGCGGGCAGTGTCAGCGTGGAGGGGGAGACCACCAGCGGAGCGTCGGCGTGTGTGGCGCCCGACTGCATCAGCACCCGGTGATAGCCCAGCGGCAGGTCGTCGGGCACTTCGAAGCTGGCCTCGCCGATCCGTCGGCCGTCGACGTCGTAGGGGTCGCGGTTGTTCTCCAGCTGCCGCAGCCCTGTGCGCTCGGTGCCGTCCTCCAACCGCAGCGACACCTCGACGGGGTCGCCGTGCGTGACGTGCACCCAGAACGAGGAGGGCGCGCCGGACCGGGCGAGCACGATCGGCGGAAGGGGACGCTGCCAGTACTCGCGCTCGTGGCCGGCCATGGCGGCGGCGCGCTCGTCTTCGGTGTCCGCGGCCACCCCCAGCGCGGCGAGCACGGCGGTCAGGGTGGACTCGGCGACCGTCACCCGCCTGCCGGTCCAGTCCTCGAAGTGGGTCGCGACGCCGTAGCGCCCGGCGAGTTCGACGAGCGACGCGGGCAGTTCGGTCATGGCAGCCAATCTTGCCCGTAGTCGGTCGGCATCGCGGATCGAAGACTCCTCTCAGGACCTGCTGCATCTGACGGGCCGGGCATTCCCGTTCTGCACGAACCTAATCCGCGGGCCGGGACGGCGGGCGCAACTCCTGGTACGTTGTGACTGTAGCGATCCCTACAGAAGGGTACCCGATGGTGCTGACGAAGAAGCAACAGCAGGGACAGAACTCGCGGGCGCACATCCTGGACGTCACCGAGCGCCTGATGGCCACCCGCGGCTACACAGCGACGTCGATCAGCGACATCCAACGGGCGTGCGGGCTCCCGCCGAGTTCGATCTACTGGCACTTCGGATCCAAGGAGGGAGTGCTGGCCGCGGTCATGGAACGCGGCGCCGAGCGCTTCTTCGCCGCGATTCCCGACGAGGGCGCCGCCACCCCGCCGCAGCGACTCGCCGCCACTGCCCGGTTGCTCGCCCAGCATCCGGACTTCCTGCGGCTGTTCTACCTGCTGTCGCTGGAACGCCACGACGATGCCGCCGTGGCCGCGGTGGTACGCCGGGTGCGTGACACCGCGATCGCGGGTTTCCGGACGGCCATCGGTGCGATGCTGCCGCCGGACACCGAGCCCGACGTGGCCGCCCGGGTCGCCGACGAGCTGACCACATTCGCGGTCGCCCAGTCCGACGGCGTCTTCCTCGCCGACCACCTCGAAGCCGGCCGCACCGACGTCGAGCGCATGTACCGCCGCCTCCACCAGGCCATCAGCGCACTCATCCCCGTCCTTCTGGAGGAACAATGACCGCCGACCGGACCGCCGTGATCACCGGCGCCAACAGCGGGCTGGGCTTCGAATGCGCGCAGGCGCTGCTGGAGACCGACCCGTCCTGGCACATCGTGCTGGCGGTGCGCGACACCCGCCGCGGGGCCGAGGCGGTGCACCGGCTCGGCAGCGCGCCGCGGTGCACGGTGCTGCCCCTCGACCTCGCCTCGCTGCGCTCGGTGCGGGAATTCCCCGCCCGCCTTGCAGCGCGCGGGCTACCGCCGTTGCGGGCGCTGGTGTGCAACGCCGGGCTGCAGGTGGTCTCGGGTCTGGAACGCACCGTCGACGGGGTCGAGCTGACCTTCGGCGTCAACCACCTCGGTCATTTCGCGCTGGTCGACGGACTGCTCGGCCAACTCGCGCCACCCGCTCGCATCGTGATCGTCAGCAGCGGAACCCATGACCCGGCCAAGTTCTCCGGCATGCCGGACCCGCAGTACACCTCGGCCGAGGACCTCGCCCATCCCTCCGGCGAGGCGTCGAGCGCCGCGGACGGCCGGCGGCGCTACACCACATCGAAGCTGTGCAACGTGCTGCACGCCTACGAACTCGATCGGCGGCTCGACCGCGGTCGCCGCGGCATCACCGTCACGGCCTTCGACCCCGGCCTGATGCCCGGCTCCGGACTGGCGCGCGACCACTCGCCGGCGCAGCAACTGCTGTGGCGCTACGTGTTTCCCGCCCTTCGCGTGCTTCCGGGAGTGAACAGCACCCGAACCTCCGGCCGTCACCTGGCGGCGCTCGCCGCCGACCCCCGCTTCGACGACGTCACCGGCCGGTACTTCGCCGGGCGGCGCCCGATCCGCTCGTCAGCCGACAGTTACGACACCGAGCGCGCCCGGGACCTCTGGGAGACCAGCGAACGCCTTCTCACCCTTGCCATTTAGCGCACGGTAGGGTGGGCGGCCATGGTGTCCGCACGGCTCGACACGGCCGCGGTACGCGACCGGCGGGCCAGGATCGCCACGGCGGCCCTCTTCTTCACCAACGGCGCACTGTTCGCCTCGGTGGTGCCGCGCTTCCCGGAGATCAAGGCCGACCTCGCGCTGTCCAACACGATGTTCGGTGTGGCGGTGGCGGCGTTCTCTGGCGGCGCGTTCGTCGCAGGCGTCGCGGCCGGCGCGCTGATCCGCCGGTTCACCTCGGCCCGCGTCGGCGTCGCTGGAACGCTGGGCATCGCCGCGTTCGTGCTCCTCGCCGGACTCGCGCCGTCGGGCGTGCTGTTCGCCGCAGCGCTGTTCGTCGCAGGCGCCTCAGACGCGGTGACCGACGTGGCGCAGAACGCACACGCGCTGCGGGTACAGCGCAACTACGGCCGCTCGATCATCAATTCGTTCCACGCGGTGTGGGCGTCCGGCGCCATCACCGGCGGCCTCCTCGGCGCCGCGGCGATCGCCCTCGCGGTGCCCCGCGCCGCGCAGCTGAGTTGCTCCGCCGTGGTGTTCGGCGCCACCGTGCTGATCGCCTACCGCTTCATGTTGACCGGCTCCGACCACGACGACCACCCGGCGGCGGCGTGGGCCGGCGGGCAGCGCGCGGGACTGCGGGTGTACGCCGTCATCGGCGCCCTCGCCACGATTGCCATCGCCGGCGCCGCGGTCGAGGACGCGGGCAGCACGTGGGCGACGCTCTATCTGCACGACAGCCTGGACGCGGCGGCGGCCGTCGCCCCGTTCGGCTACATCGCGCTGGTGGCCTGCATGTTCGTCGGCCGGCTGTTCGGCGACCGGCTGGTGGACCGGTTCGGCGAAGCGGCCGTCGCACGCGCCGGCGGAGCCGTCGTCGCCGCCGGGATGGGCGCTGCGCTGGCGTTTCCCAGCGTGCCGTCGACCATCGCGGGCTTCGCCGCCGCGGGGCTGGGGATCGCCACCCTGATCCCGGCGGCCATGCACGCCGCCGACCGGCTGCCGGGCCTGCGGCCCGGCACCGGCCTTGCGCTGGTCACGTGGCTGCTGCGGATCGGATTCCTGGCCTCGCCGCCGGTGGTGGGACTGCTCGCCGACGCGGCCGGGCTGCGGGTGGGCCTGCTCGTCGTGCCGCTTGCGGGCGTGGTGACCGTGGTGCTGGCCGGCGCGCTCAGTGGGCGAGTCCGACCGTCTCGATCATGAGGACGCCCCCGACGATCAGCGCGATGCCGAGCGCCATCGTGGCGGTCAGCGGCTCTCCGAACAGGAACCGCGCGATCACGGCGACGGCGGCGACCCCGCACGCCGTCCAGATCCCGTACGCGATGCCGACGGGCATGCCCAGCGACAGCGTGACCCACAACAGCGTGAACGACACCGCGTAGCCCAGCACGACGGGCACGATCCAGACCCGCCTGCGGAACCCGTCCGACGCGCGCAGCGACAGGGTCGCCACCACCTCGGTGACGATCGCGACCGCCAGTGTCAGCCACATCACGATGCGGGCCCGTCCGCGCGTTCATGGGAGCCGAACTCGACCAGCAGCACGCCGGCGATGATGAGACCGATGCCCGCGGCGATGGGCCACGTCAGCGGGTCGCCGAAGATCGCCGCCGCGAGCACCGCCGTCGCCGCCGTGCCGCAGGCGCCCCAGATGCCGTAAGCGACGCCGACCGCCATCCCGGTTCGCAGCACCAGCGTGAGCAGCACGAATGCACCGAGATAGCCCACGGTCACCACGGTGAGCCACGCCGAATGATCCTGCGAGGCGCGCAGAGCCAGCGTGGCGGCCACCTCGCTGACGATGGCCGCGGCCAGCAGTGGGAACGGGCGCACGCACCCAACCTAGTGGCCGTGACCGAGCCGCCCGGGCATGCCGGGGTTGCTGAGTACCCTGGAGAAGTTGTCTGTCGAAGGAGCCACCATGCCGAACCCCCGGCGCACCCCCGTCGCCGCTGCGGCGGAAGCCGGACCGGTCGTCGAAACCGGATACGGACCGGTGCGCGGCACGGACGACGGAACAGTCAAGGTGTGGAAGGGAATCCGGTACGCCGCCGCCCCCACCGGCGAACTGCGCTGGCAGGCGCCGCGGCCGCCGGAGCGCTGGAGCGAGGTCGCCGACGCCACCCGGGTGGGGCCGGTGTGTCCGCAGGCCACCGACGCCCGCATCCCGATCGACCTCGGTGGGCCGCAGGCCGAGGACAGCCTGCGCCTCAACGTGTGGGCCTCGTCCGACACCGCTGCCGGAGACGGCAAGCCGGTGATGGTGTGGGTGCATGGAGGCGCGTACGTGCTGGGTTCGGCCAACCAGCCGCTGTACCACGGCCGGGCGCTGGCGGCCGACGGCGACGTCGTGGTCGTGACGATCAACTACCGGCTCGGGGCTTTCGGCTTCCTCGACCTGTCCTCGTTCGGGGACAGCCGTTTCGAGTCGAACTGCGGGCTGCGCGACGTGGTGTTCGCCCTGCATTGGGTGCGGGACAACATCGCCGCGTTCGGCGGCGACCCCGACCGGGTCACACTGTTCGGCGAGTCGGCCGGTGGCGGGATCGTCACCACCCTGATGACGAGTCCGGCCGCCGAGGGATTGTTCGCCCGGGCCATCGCCCAGAGTTCGCCGGTGACCTCCGTCTATGACGCCGGCCGCGGCCGCCGCGTCGCCGAGCGGTTCCTCGGGCACCTCGGCCTGCAGGCCGGTGAGGTCGGCCGGTTGCCCGACCTTCCGCTGGACGTCGTCCTGGCCGCATCGAAACGCTTGTTCGACGAAGTGCCGGTGAGCACTCCCGGCACGCTGGCGTTCGCCCCGATCGTCGACGGTGACCTGGTGCCGGAGCATCCGATCGACGTGGCGCGCGACGGGCGGGCACACCCGGTGCCGCTGATCATCGGTACCAACAGGGACGAGGCGGCGCTGTTCCGCTGGATGCGCTCACCGCTGATGCCGATCACCCCGCAGGCCATCAAGGCGATGTTCGCCGAGATCGAGTCCGAGCAGCCCGGTCTGCAGATCCCGTCGGACGCCCAGATCGGCAGCGCGTACCCGCGCGCCCGCGGCAAGGCACGCGGCCTGGGCGTTGCGCGCGACATCGGATTCCGGATGCCGTCGCTGTGGTTCGCCGACGGGCACAGCGCGGTGGCGCCGGTGTTCGTGTACCGCTTCGACTGGTCCACCCCGATGCTGCGGCTGCTGCGGCTGGGCGCCGCGCACGCCACCGAATTGCCCTACGTCTGGGGCAATCTGGTGGCCGGCTCGAAGGACCCGACCTTCAAGCTCGGCGGCCTCAAGGCCGGCCGTGAGGTGTCGCGGCGCGTGCGGCGGCGCTGGCTGGATTTCGCGGTGCACGGCGACCCGTCAGCGGGCGGCCCGGTGTGGCGGCCGTACCGGCAGGGTGACCACAGCACCCTCGTCATCGACAAGGAAGACCAGCTGGTCACCGACCTCGACCAGCATCTGAGGTCCGCCTGGGGCGACCAGGTGCTCAACTTCCGGTGACTTAAACTGGGCCGGGAGGTGCGACGATGAACGCCAGCTGGGACGCGGTGCGGTCGGCGCTGGACGTGCTGCCGCCGCAGATGCGCGACCCCGTGTTGTTCGCCATCCCGTTCTTCCTGCTGCTGTTGATCGTCGAGTGGACGGCTGCCCGCAAGCTGGAGGATGCCCGCGACGGGCGCGCCCCCGCCGGGGCGTTCCACTCCCGCGACGCCTGGGCGAGCATCTCGATGGGCCTGGTGTCGATCGCCACCACCGGCGCGTGGAAGTTCGCCGCGCTGCTCGGATATGCGGCGCTGTACACCTACGTCGCGCCATGGCACCTACCGTCCACCCAGTGGTACACGTGGGTCGTCGCGATCGTCGGTGTCGACGTGCTGTTCTACGCCTATCACCGGATCGCACACCGGGTGCGGCTGATCTGGGCCACCCACCAGGCCCACCACTCCAGCGAGTACTTCAACTTCGCCACCGCACTGCGGCAGAAGTGGAACAACAGCGGCGAGATCCTCATCTGGGTTCCGTTGCCGCTGTTGGGCGTTCCGCCGTGGATGGTGTTCGCGAGTTTCTCGCTGAATCTGATCTACCAGTTCTGGGTGCACACCGAGCGCATCGGAAAGCTCTGGCGGCCCTTCGAATTCGTGTTCAACACGCCGTCGCATCATCGGGTGCACCACGGGATGGACGCCGAGTACCTCGACAAGAACTACGGCGGCATCTTCATCCTGTGGGACCGGATGTTCGGCACGTTCCAGGCCGAGCTGTTCCGCCCGCACTACGGCCTCACCAAGCCGGTCGACACCTTCAACATCTGGAAGCTGCAGACCCGCGAGTACGTCGCGATCGCCGCCGACGTGCGGTCGGCGACCCGGTGGCGCGACCGGCTCGGGTACGTCTTCGGGCCGCCGGGCTGGCAGCCGGCCCACCGGCGCGTGCCGGTCGGCCCATCCGCCGAAGTACCCATCTGACCGGGCGAAGCAGCCGTAGCCTGCGCAGGATGCGGACAGTGTTCGACGGCCACGTCGACCCGGCTCTGCTCGACCGTGCGCTGGCGTCGAGCGCCTTCGCGCCGATGTGGCTCGACATTCCCCGGCCCCGCTACCCCCGGCTGACCGGGACGGTGGACTGCGACCTGCTGGTGGTCGGCGCCGGTTACACCGGGCTGTGGGCGGCACTGCACGCCGCGGAACGCAGGCCCGGCCGGCGGGTCGTGGTCGTCGAGTCCGACCGGGTGGGCTGGGCGGCCTCGGGGCGTAACGGCGGATTCGTCGACGCCAGCCTCACTCACGGTGCGCAGAACGGGAAGTCGCGCTGGCCGCAGGAGTTCGACCGGCTCGAGCGGCTCGGGATGGAGAACCTCGACGGGATGCAGGCCGACGTCGAGCGGCTCGGTCTCGACGTCGAGTGGGAGCGGACCGGGATGCTGCTGGTGGCCACCGAGCCGCATCAGGACGCCTGGCTGGAGCGAGCGTCGGCCGAGGGCGCGGGCCGGCTTCTGAGCCGTCGCGAGGTGACGGCGGAGGTGAACTCGCCGACGTTCCGCGCCGGCTTGTTCAGCGCCGATGACTGCGCCGTCGTCCACCCGGCGAAATTGGCGTTCGAGCTGGCTCGTGCCTGCACGGCCGCCGGTGTCGAGATCTTCGAGGAATCCGCGGCCACGTCGGTCGATTCGAGCGGCCCTCGCCTTCGGGTGTCCGCCGGCGCGGGCACGGTCACCTCCGCTCAGGCAGTACTCGCCACCAATGTGTTCCCGAGTCTGTTGCGGCGCAACCGGTTTCACACCGTTCCGGTCTACGACTACGTGCTGGCCACCGAGCCGCTCACCGACGAGCAGCTGGGCCGGATCGGCTGGCGCAACCGGCAGGCCATCGGCGACTCCGCCAACCAGTTCCACTACTACCGGCTCACCGAAGACCGCCGCATCGTGTGGGGCGGCTACGACGCGGTCTACCACTTCGGGCGCCGGGTCGATCCCGCGTACGAGGACCGGCCGGGCAGCTACCGGCGCCTTGCGGCGCACTTCTTCATCACGTTCCCGCAACTCGACGACGTCCGGTTCAGTCACCGCTGGGCCGGCGCCATCGACACCAACACCCGGTTCTGCGCGCACTGGGGGCTGGCGCGACACGGCCGTGTCGCCTACGTCAACGGATTCACCGGACTGGGCGTCGGCGCGGCCCGGTTCGCCGCCGACACCTGCCTGGACCTGCTCGACGGTCGCCCCACCGAGCGCACGGAACTCGAGATGGTGGCGCGGCGTCCCGTTCCGTTTCCGCCAGAACCGCTGGCCGCCATCGGAATTCATGCGACCCGCTGGTCTCTGGACCGGGCCGACCATGCGGCGGGCCGCCGCAACCTGTTGCTACGCGGACTCGACAGGGTGGGACTGGGATTCGACTCCTGAGCCCGAACCGGCCACGGCGACTGTCAAGATCGATAAGCTCTGGCCGTCCACCGCGGAAGGGACCGGCACGTGTCAGACAGACTGCACAACGGCGAGAAACTCGAAGTAGGCCAATCGCTGACGTCCCGAAACGGGGCGTACACCCTGACACTGCAGCAGGACGGGAACCTGGTGCTGCAGGCGGGCGGGCACGCGGTGTGGGCCACCGCGACCGACGGGCAGGACGTCGTGCGGGCGGAGGTCCAGACCGACGGCAACTTCGTCCTGTGCACGCCGGACAAACCCGTGTGGCACACCGACACCAAGGGCGCCAAGGATGTCCGGTTGCTGCTGCAGGACGACCGCAACCTGGTGCTCTACGGCTTCGACGGCCCGGCGTGGGCGTCGAACACCCAGACCGATGAGGCGCCACCCGTCCCCGCACCACCCGCGGAGCCCGCGGTCACGCCCGAAGCCGCGCCCGCCGCGGTCCAGGAACCCGAATCCCCGCCGCCGCCGCCGGTGCCGGAGCCCGCGGCGCCACCCCCGCCACCGCCACCTCCACCTCCGCCGCCTGCACCGCGGACCCACACTGTGGCGCCCGGCGACACACTGTGGGCGATCGCGGAGCGGTTCTACGGCGACGGCAGCAAGTACCAGCGCATCGCCGATGCCAGCGGCATCGCCAACCCGGATCTCATCCATCCCGGGCAGGTGCTGACCATTCCCTGACCGCTCCACGGGCGCCCTCGGGGGAGGTTGCTCGCTCTCTCGGCGCACCGGCCACTGTGCCGGTTACGCTTGACCGCCAGCACACCCGACCGATCGGAGGCCTCCGTGCGCCGACGCTGGTTTCGCGTGGTTGCCGCGGTGGCCCTCGGCCTCGCCGGCGTCGCCACGGCCGTCCCGCCCGCCCTCGCCCAGCCCGGTGTGCTCGTCTATCCCGGCATGGAGATCCGTCAGGACGCGAACGTGTGCACCCTGGGCTTCGTCGATCCCCAACTGCGGGTCGCGTTCACCGCGGGGCACTGCCGAGGCAGCGGGCCGGTGTTCGACCGCGCGGGCAACTTCGTCGGCACCCAGGCCCTGTACCGGGACAACACCCCTGACGGCGCGACCATCGACACCAACCACCAGATCTCCGACTGGGAGGCGATCGGCCTGGCCGTCAACGTCCCGGTCAACAACGTCCTGCCCGGTGGGCGGCAACTGGTCACCGATCCCGCCGTGGTGCCGCAGGCCGGTATGCCGGTGTGCCACTTCGGGGTGATCACCGGTGAGAGCTGCGGCACCGTCGAGGCGGTCTACAACGGTTGGTTCACCATGGCCAACGGCGTGGTCAGCCAGAAGGGCGACTCGGGCGGACCGGTCTACTCGGTGACCCCCGACGGCCGGGCGGTGATCATCGGGATGTTCAACAGCACTTGGGGGAAGTTCCCGGCCGCGGTGTCGTGGCAGGTCGCCAGCCAGCAGGCCCGCGAGGACGTGCTCACGGTCACCGGCGGCACCGCGCCGCCGCCGCTGCCCCCGCCGGCCTAACCGACGAGTTCGAACACCGGGATCGACGGAGCCGCCGCTCGCACCTGCTCGGCGGTCGAGTCCGGGGTCAGGCCCGCGACGTGACCCTTGACCTCCCAGTACCACCGCTCGAGATAGCGCTCGAGCAGGGCCGCCTTGTCGGCGTCGGCCACCTCGACGACGCGCAGGCGCCGCCGCCGCCAGCGCGGGCCGGTCTCCACCTCGCCGGCGGCGCGGGCATTGCGGGCCCACTGGGTGTTGCCGCGAGGTGACACGACGTAGTCACGGTCACCGACGGTCAGCAGGTTGATCACCACGGTGCGCAGCTGCCCGGACTTGCGGCCGCGCACGCGCAGGGCACGGGTGCCGGCGATGCTGACACCGCCCTCGGCCAGCCAGCGGAAGATCTGGTTGACCATCCTGGCGACGCGGTCCGGTGGGTCATAGCGTGCGGTCATGGTGGGGAACCCCTTCGTGTCAGATGCGAGAGCATTGCTCTCTTTCTCACGATGCCACCGAAACCACCGTAAAGCAAGAGCACTGTTCTCGGTTGTGTCAAACTGACGGCGTGGGCAAACGCCAGGAGTCACGCGATCGGATCGAGGCGCAGATCGTCGCACTCGGGCGCAAGCACCTGGAGACGGACGGCCCGGGCGGGCTGTCGCTGCGCGCGATCGCCCGAGACCTCGGCATGGTGTCGTCCGCCGTCTACCGCTATGTCGCGAGCCGCGACGAGTTGCTGACCCTTCTCCTGGTCGACGCCTACTCCGAACTCGCCGACGCCGTCGATCGGGCACGCGCCGTTCCGGTCGCGTCCTCCCGCGACCGCCTGATCGCCATGGGTGGCGCAGCGCGGCAGTGGGCGGTCGACCAGCCGTCGCGGTGGGCGCTGCTCTACGGCAGTCCGGTGCCCGGCTACCACGCCCCGGCCGAACGCACCGTCCTCCCCGGCACCAGGGTGGTGCAGGCGCTGTTCGACACCGTCGCCGAAGGTGTCGCCGCGGGGGAGATCGGCATGCCGGAAGATGTTGTCCCACAATCCCTGTCGTCCGACTTCGACGGACTCCGCGCGGAGTTCGGGTTCGAGGGCACCGACGCGCTGGTGGTCCGGTGCATCGCCCTGTGGGCCGGACTGGTCGGGGCGATCAACCTCGAGGTGTTCGGTCAGTACGGATCCGACACCTTCACCCGGCCCGCCCTGCTGTTCGACGCGCAGTTCGGACTGCTGGTCGACGAGATGACCGGACAAAACTAGAACACGTTCTAGCCACCGGGCGCCACCGGCGATATTCTCGACTCGATGCTCAATCAGACACCTGTCCAGCTCGCATGGGTCACCGGCGACCTCGACGCGACCGAGCGCAGCCTGTCGGCATTGCTCGGCGCCCGGAAATGGGTGCGGATGCCCGGCGTGCACTTCGGTCCGGACACCTGCACGCACCGCGGGCGGCCGGCGGACTACACCGCGGACATCGCCCTGAGCTATGCGGGCGACCTGCAACTCGAGCTGATCGCCCCCGGTACCGGCGACAGCGTGTACTCCGAATTCCTCGACCGATCCGGACCCGGCCTGCACCACGTCTGCGTCGAGGTCGCCGATGACGCCGCGTTCGACGCCGCGGTGGCGGCCGCCGCGGACGGCGGCGCGACCGTCGCCGCGCAGGGCGTCATGCCCGGCGGCATGCGCTTCGCCTACGTCTTCGACGAACGGGCCGGGGTGCCCTACGTCGAGATCGCCCACATCCCCGACGAGATCCGCCAGTTCTTCGACTACGTCAGACAACAACAGCAGTGAAACAGGAGCAGCAGTGACAACCGAGATTCCCGAGACCCTCGACGCCGCGGACATGCCGGACTGGTCCGACGACGTCGACGTCCTGGTGATCGGCTTCGGCATCGCGGGCGGATGCGCGGCGGTCAGCGCCGCCGCCGCCGGCGCCAGGGTGCTGGTGCTCGAGCGCGCCGCCGCGGCCGGCGGCACCACGTCGATGGCGGGCGGTCACTTCTACCTCGGCGGCGGCACCGCGGTGCAGCAGGCCACCGGCCACGACGACAGTGCCGAGGAGATGTACAAGTACCTCGTCGCGGTGTCGCGAGAGCCCGATCACGACAAGATCCGCGCCTACTGCGAGGGCAGCGTCGAGCACTTCACCTGGCTCGAGGACCTCGGCTTCCAGTTCGAACGCAGCTTCTACCCCGGCAAGGTCGTCGTCCCGCCCGGCACCGAGGGCCTGTCCTACACCGGCAACGAGAAGGTGTGGCCGTTCACCGAGAAGGCCGTGCCGTCCCCGCGGGGCCACTCGGTGCCCGTGCCCGGTGAGCTCGGCGGCGCCGCGATGGTGATCGACCTGCTGCTCAAGCGGGCGGACGAACTCGGCGTCGAGATCCGCTACGAGACCGGGGCCACCAACCTCGTCATGGCCGACGGCGCCGTGGTCGGCGCAACGTGGAAGCACTTCACCGAGACCGGGGCGAGCAGGGCCAAGTCCGTGGTGATCGCCGCGGGCGGCTTCGCGATGAATCCCGACATGGTCGCCGAGCACACTCCGGCGCTGGGCCACAAGCGCAAGACCAAGCACCACGGACTGGTGGAGCCCTACATCCTGGGCAACCCCAATGACGACGGCCTCGGCATCCGGCTCGGCGTGTCCGCCGGGGGAGTCGCCGAGAACCTCGACCAGTTGTTCATCACCGCCGCGGCCTATCCGCCGGAGATCCTGCTCACCGGCGTCATCGTCAACAAGGACGGCCAGCGGTTCGTCGCCGAGGACTCCTATCACTCCCGCACGTCGGCGTACGTCCTCGAGCAGCCCGAGCAGATCGCCTACCTCGTCGTCGACGAGGCCCACATGGAGATGCCCGCGATGCCGCTTATCAAGTTCATCGACGGCTGGGAGACCATCGAGGAGATGGAGCAGGCGCTCGAGATCCCGGCCGGCCACCTCGCCGCGACGCTGCAGCGCTACAACGAGAACGCTGCGCGCGGTGAGGATCCCGACTTCCACAAGCACCCGGACTATGTCGCGCCGCAGACCAGTGGACCGTGGGCGGCGTTCGACCTGTCGCTGGGCCGGGCGATGTACTCCGGGTTCACCATGGGCGGGCTCGCGGTGTCCCTCGACGGCGAAGTGCTGCGCGAGGACGGCTCGCCGGTCGCGGGCCTCTACGCCGCAGGGGCGTGCGCGTCGAACATCGCCCAGGACGGCAAGGGCTACTCCAGCGGCACGCAGCTGGGCGAGGGCTCGTTCTTCGGCCGTCGTGCCGGGGAGCACGCCGCCCGCCGCTAGACCGGCGCGGGATCCTTCTCGGTGTCGCCGAGACGCCACTCACCCTCGCCGAGCAGCTGCAGTTGCTTCGCATGGTGCTGTTCGACCGTGCTGCGATGACTGACGCTCACCACGATCGTGTCCGGCAGCTCACGGCGCACCAACTGGTAGAGCATCAGTTCGAGCCCCTCGTCGAGTGCTGACGTCGACTCGTCGAGGAACACCGCCTTCGGCGCTGTCAGCAGGATCCGGGCGAACGCGATGCGCTGCTGCTCACCCGGCGAGAGCACCTTGGCCCAGTCCTGCACCTCGTCGAGGCGCTCGGCCAGGTGCGGCAGCGCGACCTGCGCCAGCACCTCTTCCAGGCGCGCGTCGTCGAGCGATCCCGCCTCGCCGGGGTAGGAGACGACGGTCCGCAGGTCACCGAGCGGCACGTAGGGCAGCTGCGAGAGGAACATCGTCTCGTTCGCCTCGTCGGGGCACGAGATCGATCCCGACGCGAACGGCCACAGCTGGGCGAGGCTGCGCAGCAGTGTGGTCTTACCGCTGCCGGACTCGCCGGTGACCACCAGCGTGTCGCCGGGTTCCAGATGCAGATCCAGCGGGTTGACGAGCTGCCGGCCGTCCGGAGTGCGGACCTCCACGTCGTCGAGTTGCACGGTGCCGTCGCCGCTGTCCGCCCGGTCGAGTTCGGGCAGCGCCCGACCTTCTTCGTTCGCGACCACCAGTCCGTGCAGACGGATGATGGCGGCGCGGTAGCCGGCGAAGTTGTCGTAGGCGTTGCGGAAGAAGGACAACCCGGTCAGCAGTTCGCGGAACGCGCCCGCCGTCTGGGTGAGCTGGCCCAGGGTGAGCTCACCGTCGTAGAACCGGGAGAACTGGACCAGGTAGGGGATGACCTCCTGGCTCTGGGTGATCGCGAAGTTGAAGCCGAGGAAGCCGGCCATCCGGTTCACGTACTTCTTGTAGTTCTCCACGATCGGCGTGAACCGCCGCCGCAGTCCGCTGCGCTCCGCGAGCTCACCGCGGTAGAACGCCACCGCCTCCGACGCATCACGCAGGCGCACCAGCGCATAACGGAAAATGGCGTTGAACTTCTCGTTGTTGAACGAAAGCCGGATGATCGGCCTGCCGATCGCGAAGGCGACGACGGTGGCGACCACGATGTAGACGATGCCGATCCAGAAGATCGCCCGCGGCAGCTCGTACTGGACCACCGGCAGGGTGATGGGCCCGGAGAGATCCCACAGGATCTTGGTGAACGCGAACATCGACGCGATCGCGGAGATGGCGCCGAACAGCAGGGTGGAGGTCGAGGTGTTGCCCGGCGTGTTCGGCTGGGAGTTCACCCCCGTGGTGAAGATGTCGATGTCGGCCTGGATGCGCTGATCCGGGTTGTCGATGGTGTCGTCGATGAACCGGGAGCGGTAGTACGCCTTGCCCTCCAGCCAGTCGCCGGTGAGCTGGTCGGTCAGCCAGGTGCGCCAGCGCAGCATGAACCGCTGCGCGGCGAACAGGTCGAGCACGATGAACGCGATGTTCAGCACGGCGAGGATCGCGAAGATGGTCAGCGACATCCAGAAGCCGTCCGCACCGGACTCCTTGACCGCGTCGTCACCCGCACCGACGCCCGCCGCGATCACCTGGAAGCTCGTCATCATGTCGTTGCC
Organism: Mycobacterium sp. NPDC050551; assembly: GCF_040674075.1. Classification (NCBI taxonomy): domain Bacteria; kingdom Bacillati; phylum Actinomycetota; class Actinomycetes; order Mycobacteriales; family Mycobacteriaceae; genus Mycobacterium; species Mycobacterium sp. NPDC050551. Next base: position 151,863 of record NZ_JBFARC010000007.1, read on the forward strand.
CTGGAACGAGAACAGCACCGACAGCCGCACGCTCGCGATGACCAGGAGCAACAGTCCCGCCAGCCAGGCCCATACGACCACGCTGTCCGGACCGGTGAAATAGCCGCTGGTGACGCGCCAGAACTGCCTGCCCCACGTGGTGAGTCTGGCGATCAGCACCAGGATCACCATGGTGCTCAGCGCGGCGTACAGCCACCCCTTGGCGACCCACTCCAGCGACGCCCACAACTCGTTGCCCCAGTCGAGGCTGGGCACGAACATTCCGTCCATCCGGGCAAGGTACCGCGAGCGGCTGTGGGGAGTGGTCCTAGACGCGTCAACCGGGCGTGGCGGCGCTGAGGCGCCAGCGGCCGTCGCCGACCAGTTCCAGCCTCCGGCGGTGCAGCCGCGCCACCGTGCTGCGGTGACTGACGCTGACCAGGATCGCGTCGGGGAGTTCGGTGCGCAACAACTCGTAGAGCATCAGTTCCAGACCCTCGTCCATCGCCGCGGTCGACTCGTCGAGGAACACGACGCCGGGCCGGGTCAGCAGCACCCGGGCGAAAGCGACGCGCTGCTGTTCTCCCGGAGAGAGCACTTTCGACCAGTCGCGTACCTCGTTGAGCCGAATGACGAGGTGGGACAGCGCAACTCGCGCAAGCACGGATTGGATGTCGCGGTCGTCGGCGTCGTTCGGGTAGGACGCGACCGCCCGCAGGTCGCCGAGGGGCAGGTAGGGCAGCTGGGGCAGGAACATCGCCCCGTCCCTGCCGCCCGGCAGGTCGACGGTCCCTGACGCGAACGGCCACATCCCGGCCAGGCTCTGCAGCAGCACCGTCTTGCCGATGCCCGACGGGCCGCTGACCACCAGCGAGTCACCCGGTTCCAACTGCAGCGACAGGTCGCGGATCAGCGCCCCACCCTCCGGGGTGCGCACCTCGACGTCGTCGACGGCCAACGAGCCGTCGCGGGCGTCGCACACCTCCACCCGCCCGCCCGCCGCGGCGTTGCGGTTCTCCCGGGCCAGTCCGTCGAGCCGAATGGTGGCCGCGCGGTAACTGGCGAAGTTGTCATAGGCGTTGCGGAAGAACGACAGCGAGTCGTGGATGGCGCCGAACGCCTGCGCCGACTGGATCACCTCACCGAAGGTGATCTGCTGGGCGAACAGCCGCTGCGCCTGCACGATGTAGGGCAGCGGGTTGATCGCCTGGCTCGCCGAGGTGTTCCACCCGATGAACAGCATCATCCGGTTGAGCCAGTGCCGGTAGTTGTCCATCACCGCCGACAGCCGGCCGTCGAGCAGTCGCCGCTCCACCTGCTCCCCGCGGTACATCCCGACGGCCGCGCCGGCGTCGCGCAACCGCACCAGCGCGTACCGGAAGCTGGCGTTGCGCAACTCGTTGACGTAGCTGTACCGGATCATCGGCCTGCCGATGACGAACGCGATCACCGTCGCCGCCAGCACGTAGGCCAGCACGATCCAGAACAGCGCCCTCGGCACGGTGACGCCCAGCCAGCTCAGCGGTCCGGACAGCTCCCACAGGATGATGCCGAAGAACACCGCCGACAGCACCGCCTCCACCGCGCCGAACACCAGCACGTAACTCGACGTGTAGGCGGGATTGTTCGGTTCGGCGCCGGTGCCGGTGGTGAAGATGTCGATGTCGGCCTGGATGCGCTGGTCCGGATTGTCGATCGGCTGGCGCCCGAACTGCATGCGGAAATAGGCGAATCCGTCGAGCCAGCGATGAATGAACCGACGGCTCAACCAGATTCGCCACCGCATGATGAACCGCTGCGTCACGTAGAGGTCCGCGAGCAATCGGATGACGAAACAGACCGCGAGCACCGCGAACACCACCATGGTCGACCAGAAACCCTGCACGCCCGCGGCGCCCGCACCCGCGGCCGAACCGGTCTGGAAGGCCACCTGCAGTGCGGTGAACAGGTCCCTGGCGTAGTAGGTGAGCAGGATGCTGATGCGGACGGAGACGATGGTCAGCAGGAGCAGCACGGCCAGCATCGCCCACGCCGGGACGCTCTTCCTGCCGGTGAAGTAGTCACCGGTGATGCGGACGAACTGGCGGCCCCACACGGTGGCGCGTCCGATCACCGCGGCCACCACGACCAGCACCGCCGCGGTGATGACGAACACCGCCAGCACCCACAGGGCCGAATGGACGGGTTCGACGCTCCAGTCGATCGACGGGCTGAACGTCGCGGTGTCCATCCGGCGGTACCTCCCTCGGCCGCAGGCCGGTCAGCGCGAAGCTACCGCAGACCGGCACCGGTACCGGGGAGGTGACGCACCGTCAGGCGAAGGTGTTGCCCAGGTGTGACAGGAGTGCCGCGGCGTCGATGCCGTGGCACGCGTAGCCCAGGTAGCCGTCCGGCCGCACCACGAACATCGAGGTGCCCGCCGTGGAGTAGCTGCGCGCGAAATCGCCGTCGTCGTCCCACAGCAGCGGCAGCACGGTGGTCTCGACGTCGGCGGTCGGCGCCGCCACGAGGTACACATCCAGCCGGCCGTGCGCGGCTCGCACCGCGGCGTCGGCGGCCGCCTCGAATGCGGCCACTTCGGCGCCGCCCGCGTCGCCGTCGGCGTAGCAGAGCAGGGTGTGATCGGCGCCGAAGAGGCTGAACAGCCGCACCGGGCCCGCCACCACCGCGCGGCGCAGTCGGGCCGCGTCCGGGCCCCGGCGGCCCGCGCCGACGGCCGAGGACGTCACCCCGCCCGCGGCGGCGACGATCGGGCTGTCGGCGTAGTCGATGAGCAACTGGGCCTCGCGCAGCACCACGTGGTTCGGGTCGTGCGCGTCGGCGCCGATGCCCTCGCGGGCGCTGCGCACCGTGCGGCCGACGACCTCCTCGCCGACGGGCCTGCGTTCGGCGTCGTAACTGTCCAGCAGTCCGGCGGCGGCGTGCCCGCCGACGGCCAGCGCCAGCTTCCACGCCAGATTGTGGGCGTCCTGGATGCCGGTGTTCATTCCCTGGGCGCCGGTCGGCGGATGGATGTGGGCGGCATCGCCCGCGACGAACACCCGCCCGCGGCCGTAGGCGTCGACGATGCGGTGACTGATCCGGAACACCGACGACCACCGCAGATTGCGGGCCGTGGTCGGCTCGGGCGCCAACCGGTCGAGGACTGCCTGCAGGTGCCCGAGCTCAGGCCTGCGGCCACCTTCGAAGCCGTGTGCCACTCCGTCGGCGGGCGCTGCGGCCAGCTCGTCGGGCACCAGCATCGAGATGCGGTAGCGGTTGCGGCCCGGCAGCGGAATGCACACCAGCAGGTCGTCGGTCGTGCCGTCGGTCTGGTGCATCGCCCGGATCGCGTAACCGGGCGGCTGCGACCAGTCGACCTCGACGTCGCCGAGCATGTACTGCTCGTCGAACGCGGCGCCCTCGAACGTCAGCCCCAGTGCTTTGCGCACCACGCTGTGCGCGCCGTCGGCGCCGACGAGATAAGCGGCGCGGAGCGTGATCTCGCCGTCCGGCCCCGCGAGCGTGGCGCTCACGCCGTCGGCGTCCTGGGTGAAGGCGCTCAGGCGCACGCCACGATGCACCTCGACGCCGCGCCTGCGCGCCTCCTCGGCCAGGATGCGCTCGGTGGCGTACTGCGGGATGCACAGGAAGGCGAACGGGATGTCGCCCGGAAGCGTCAGATCGAGCTGCGTCACCTTCTCGCCGTTGACGTGGACGATCTGGCCGCGCATCTCGGTGCCCGCGTTCAGGACTTCGCGCAGGATCCCCATGGTCTCGAAGATCTCGAGTGTTCGAGGTTGCACGCCAACGGCTTTCGCGTACTGCGGTGGCTCGGTAAGCGGGTCGACGACGCGGCAGGCCACGCCGCGGCGGGCGAGTTCGATGGCCGCGGTGAGCCCCACCGGTCCGGCGCCTGCGATCAGTACCTCGGTGTCTTTCACTGTGTGCACAGACAGAGACTATGCCGCCGATATGCTGCGGCCATGGGCAATGAAGCTCCGACCGAACAGGGCGTGAACGCCGGGCATCTCATCGCACGGCGGTTGCGCGCCAGCGGCATCGACACGATGTTCACGCTGTCGGGCGGACACCTGTTCCCGATCTACGACGGCTGCCGCGCCGAAGGAATCCGGCTGATCGACACCCGGCACGAGCAGACCGCGGCGTTCGCGGCCGAGGGCTGGTCGAAGGTGACCCGGGTGCCGGGCGTCGCGGCGCTGACGGCGGGGCCCGGGATCACCAACGGCATGAGCGCGATGGCCGCCGCGCAGCAGAACCAGTCGCCGTTGGTGATCCTCGGCGGGCGGGCGCCTGCGATGCGATGGGGTCAGGGCTCGCTGCAGGAGATCGACCATGTCCCGTTCGTCGCACCGCTGTGCCGTTTCGCGGCGACCGCGCAGTCGGCGGGCGCGGCAGCCGGTCTGGTCGACGATGCGCTGCGGGCGGCGGTCGGCGCCCCGTCGGGGGTGTCGTTCGTCGACTTCCCGATGGACCATGTCTTCGGCACGGCCGAGGACACCGCTGCGGCCGGCGCGCTGACGCAGGCCCCGGCGCCGGTCCCGCCCGACGGTGCCGCGCTCGACACGGCGGTGGCGGTGCTCGCCGGTGCGGCGCGGCCGGTCGTCATGGCGGGCACCAACGTGTGGTGGGGACACGGCGAAGAGGCACTGCTGCATCTCGCCGAGGCGCTGCGGATCCCGGTGCTGATGAACGGGATGGCACGCGGGGTGGTGCCCGCCGATCATCCGCTCGCCTTCTCCAGGGCGCGGTCGAAGGCGTTGCGGGAGGCCGACGTCGCGCTGGTGATCGGGGTGCCGATGGACTTCCGGCTCGGCTTCGGAGCGGTGTTCGGTGAGGACACCGCGGTGATCGTGGCCGATCGCGCTGAACCGGCGCGCCCGCACCCGCGTGCCGTGGCCGCGGCGCTCTACGGCGACCTCACCGCCACGTTGACCGCTCTGGCCGGCGCGGGCGGCGGCGAGCACGAGGCGTGGGTGGCGGATCTGCGCGAGGTCGAGACCTCGGTGCGGGCGCAGGAGCGGGCCGACCTCGACGACATGCGCACGCCGCTGCACCCCATGCGGGTGTACGCCGAGCTGGCGCCGCTGCTCGACCGCGACGCGATCGTGGTGATCGACGCGGGCGACTTCGGCTCCTACGCGGGCCGGATGATCGAGAGCTACGTGCCGGGGGCGTGGCTGGACAGCGGACCGTTCGGCTGCCTGGGCTCCGGGCCCGGGTATGCGCTCGCCGCCAAGCTGGCCCGGCCCGACCGGCAGGTGGTGCTGCTGCAGGGCGACGGTGCGTTCGGCTTCTCCGGGATGGAATGGGACACCCTGGTGCGCCACGGGGTGAACGTGGTGTCGGTGATCGGCAACAACGGCGTGTGGGCGCTCGAGAAGCATCCGATGGAGGCGCTCTACGGCTACTCGGTGGTCGCCGAACTGCGGCCGGGCACCCGCTACGACGAGGTGGTGCGGGTACTCGGTGGGCACGGGGAACTGGTGAGCGCGCCCGAACAACTGCGCCCGGCATTGGAGCGGGCGTTCTCGGCCGGCCTGCCCGCGGTGGTCAATGCGCTCACCGATCCGGCCGTCGCCTATCCCCGCCGCTCCAACCTGGGCTGAGTCCCTGCCGCGAGCGTGCGTGAAGTGCCACTGCGGGCGGCGTGTCGACGTGCGGACACGCACACTCGCGGGGGAAGCGAACGCGTACCGTGAAGACGTGCCCAAGACGACCACCCGCAGTCAAGGCCGCCTGAGCGGCAGGTTCTGGAAGCTGCTCGGCGCCACCACCGAGAAGGACCAGAGCCGGTCCCTGACCCAGGTCAAGACGTCGGCGGACTTCGACGAGAAGGCCGCAGACCTCGACGACGACCAGCTGCGCAAGGCCGCACAACTGCTCGAACTCGAGAACCTGTCCGAGTCCGCCGACATCCCGCAGTTCCTCGCCGTCGCCCGTGAGGCGGCCGAACGCGCGACCGGGCTGCGGCCCTTCGACGTCCAGCTCCTCGGTGCGCTGCGGATGCTGGCGGGCGACGTCGTCGAGATGGCCACCGGTGAGGGCAAGACGCTCTCGGGTGCGATCGCCGCGGCCGGCTACGCCATCGGCGGTCGCAACGTGCACGTCATCACCATCAACGACTACCTGGCCCGCCGTGACGCCGAGTGGATGGGCCCGCTGCTGGAGGCGCTCGGCCTGACCGTCGGCTGGATCACCGCCGATTCCACCGCCGCCGAACGGCGCGCGGCCTACGAGTGCGACGTCACCTACGCCTCGATCAACGAGGTCGGCTTCGACGTGCTGCGCGACCAGCTGGTGACCACCGTCGACGACCTCGTCTCGCCGCGCCCCGACGTCGCGCTGATCGACGAGGCCGACTCGGTGCTCGTCGACGAGGCGCTGGTGCCGCTGGTGCTCGCAGGCACCAGCCACCGCGAGACACCCCGCGTCGAGGTCATCCGCCTGGTCGGCGAGCTGATCTCCGACCGCAACGCCGAGCGGTACTTCTCCACCGACGACGACAGCCGCAACGTGCACCTCACCGACGAGGGCGCCCGCAGGCTGGAGGCCCGCCTCGGCGGCATCGACCTGTACTCCGAGGAGCACGTCGGCACCACACTCACCGAGGTGAACGTGGCGCTGCACGCGCACGTGCTGCTGCAGCGCGACGTGCACTACATCGTCCGCGACGACGCGGTGCACCTGATCAACGCGTCGCGCGGCCGCATCGCCTCGCTGCAGCGCTGGCCCGACGGCCTGCAGGCCGCAGTGGAGGCCAAGGAGGGCATCGAGACCACCGAGACCGGTGAGGTGCTCGACACCATCACGGTGCAGGCGCTGGTCAACCGCTATCCCACGGTGTGCGGGATGACCGGCACGGCGCTGGCCGCCGGTGAGCAGTTGCGCCAGTTCTACAAGCTGGGCGTCTCGCCGATCCCGCCGAACACCCCGAACGTGCGCGAGGACGAGACCGACCGGGTGTACATCACCGCGGCGGCCAAGACCGACGCGATCGTCGAGCACATCGCCGAGGTGCACGCCACGGGGCAGCCGGTGCTCGTCGGCACCCACGACGTCGCCGAGTCCGAGGAGTTGCACGAGAAGCTCGTCAAGCACGGTGTGCCCGCGGTGGTGCTGAACGCCAAGAACGACGAGGAGGAGGCCCGCGTCATCGCCGAGGCGGGCCGGCTGCGTGCGGTGACGGTGTCCACGCAGATGGCCGGTCGCGGCACCGACATCCGGCTGGGCGGCTCAGACGAAGCCGGACACGATGAGGTGGCCGAACTCGGTGGCCTGCATGTCGTCGGCACCGGTCGCCACCACACCGAGCGGCTGGACAATCAGCTCCGCGGCCGCGCAGGCCGCCAGGGCGATCCCGGCACGTCGGTGTTCTTCTCCTCCTGGGAGGACGACCTGGTGCTCTCGCACCTGGAAAAGAGCAAGCTGCCGACCGAGACCGACGACGACGGCCGCATCGTGTCGCCAAGGGCCGCCGGTCTGCTCGACCACGCCCAGCGCGTCGCCGAGGGCAGGCTGCTCGACGTGCACGCCAACACGTGGCGCTACAACCAGCTGATCGCGCAGCAGCGGGCGATCATCGTCGACCGCCGGGACACGTTGCTGCGCACCGCCGCCGCCCGCGAAGAGCTCGCCGAGCTGGCGCCGAAACGCTATGAGGATCTGCTCGAGCAACTCTCTGAGGAGCGCCTCGAGGAGATCTGCCGGCTCATCATGCTGTACCACCTGGACCGCGGCTGGTGTGAGCACCTGGCCTACCTGGCCGACATCCGGGAGAGCATCCACCTGCGCGCGCTCGGCAGGCAGAATCCGCTCGACGAGTTCCACCGGATGGCGGTGGACGCCTTCGCCTCACTGGCCGCCGACGCGATCGAGGCCGCTCAGCAGACCTTCGAGACCGCCCAGTCCATCGAGGACGAGCCGGGGGTGGACCTGTCCAAGCTGGCGCGGCCGACGTCGACGTGGACGTACATGGTGCATGACAACCCGCTGAACGACGACACGATGGCAGCGCTGAGTCTGCCGGGGGTTTTCCGCTAGGTTTAGCCCATGTCCCAGGCATCGGGGGGTGACGCGGGCAGAGGCGCAGCGAAGCCGGCGCCGCGTGACCGGGTGCTGACGATCCCCAACGCACTGTCGGCGTTGCGGTTGCTGCTCGTTCCGGTGTTCCTGTGGCTGCTGCTGGTGGTGCATGCCTACGCGTGGGCGGTCGGCGTGCTGATGTTCAGCGGTTTCTCCGACTGGGCGGACGGCAAGATCGCCCGACTGGTCGCGAACCAGTCGTCGCGGCTTGGCGAACTGCTCGATCCGCTGGTCGACCGCATCTACATGATCATCGTGCCGATCGCACTGGCGGTGGACGGCTGTGTGCCGTGGTGGGTGGTGCTGACCCTGATCGGACGCGACGTCGTGCTCGCGGCGACGCTGCCGCTGCTGCGCCCACGCGGGCTCACGGCGCTGCCGGTGACCTACCTCGGCAAGGCGGCGACATTCGCGTTGATGTCGGGCTTCCCACTCGTGCTGCTCGGGCAGTGGGATGAGTTGTGGAGCAGGGTGATCCTGGCGATCGGCTGGGCCTTCCTGATCTGGGGTCTCGCCCTGTACCTGTGGTCGGCCGTGCTCTACCTGATCCAATTCACGATGGTGCTGCGCCAGATGCCGAAGGTGCACTCCGGTGACTGACCAGCCTGCCGACCGCAGCCGCGCCCTGGGCGGGTACGACCCCGAGGCCGGCCGCAACGTGCACGAGGCCGGCCCGGACACCGCGCGGCCGACCCTGATCCCGGTGCCTTCGCTGCTGCGGTCCCTGCTGTCGGACCACCTCGACCCCGGTTATGCCGCGGCCGCCGCGCGCCGGGCCGACGCGGGGCCGCGCGGCCGACTGCCGGAGTGGACGTGGCAGGTCCTCGCGGCCACCGCCGTCGCCACGGTGTTCGCCATCGCCGCGGCGCAGGCCCAGACAGCGGCGCCGGCCGCCCGGGAGACCCAGCAGGTGCTGGCGGGCAGCGTCCGGTCGGCCCAGGCCACCGACGACGGCCTGGCGGCCGAACGCGACGCTCTCGCCGAGCAGGTGGACGCCGACCGGCGCAGCCGCCTCGAGGGCGACGAACTGGGCCGGCGGCTGCTGGGCAATCTGGACGAGGCCACCTTCGCCGCCGCCGCCACCGCCGTCACCGGTCCGGGACTGACGGTGACCATCACCGATCCCGGCGCCGGCGAGGACCTCAGCGACGTGTCGAAGCAACGCGTGGCGGGCAGCAGGCAGGTGATCCTCGACCGCGACCTGCAACTGGTCGTCAACTCGCTGTGGGTGAGCGGCGCCGAGGCGGTCTCGGTGGGTGGGGTGCGCATCGGGCCCAACGTCACGGTGCGTCAGGCCGGCGGTGGCATCCTGGTGGACAACCAGCCGATCGCCGGCCCGTACGCGATCCTGGCGGTCGGGCCGCCGAGCATGGCGGAGATCTTCGACCGCACCCCGGGGCTGCAGCGGCTGCGGCTGCTCGAGGCCGCCTACGGCGTCGGCGTCGGGGTCGGCACGGGCGAGGACCTGTCGCTGCCTGCCGGCGCGGTGCGAGATGTCCGCTTCGCCAAGCAGATCGGCCAGCAGTGAGCACACTCCGATGATCGGACACACATGATCGGGATCGCCGCACTCGTCATCGGCATCGTGCTGGGCCTGGTGTTCCGGCCGGACGTGCCGGAGTTCGTCGAGCCGTACCTGCCGATCGCCGTGGTGGCCGCGCTCGACGCGGTGTTCGGCGGGCTGCGGGCCTACCTCGAGCGGATCTTCGACGCGAAGGTGTTCGTGGTGTCGTTCGTGTTCAACGTGCTCGTCGCCGCGCTCATCGTCTACGTCGGCGACCAGCTGGGCGTCGGCACCCAGCTGTCGACGGCCATCATCGTGGTGCTCGGCATCCGCATCTTCGGCAACGCCGCCGCCTTGCGGCGCAGGCTGTTCGGCGCCTGAACATGAGCACCGAGTCCACGGACGACACGCCCGGTCGCCACGAGGAACCGGCGGAGCACCACGGCCGCCACGAGCTGCCCCGCGGAGCGGCGCCCCAGCCGATCGGCGATCTGCAGCCCGGCGGCCCGATAGGCGTGCTGCGGCGCGGGCGCAGCCAGATCGTGTTCGGCGCTCTCGCGATCCTGCTGTGCGTGGTGCTCGGTGCGGCGATCGTGACCCAGGTCCGGCAGAACGAGTCCGGCGACTCGCTGGAGACTGCGCGGCCCGCCGACCTGTTGGTACTGCTGGACTCGCTGCAGCAGCGCGAGGCGGCCCTCAACACCGAGGTGAACGATCTGCGGCGGACGCTGGAGCAACTCCAGGCATCGGGCAGCAGCGATGCGGCCGCCATCGAGAACGCCCAGGCGCGTCTCGCCGCGCTGTCGATTCTGATCGGCACGGTGGCCGCGACGGGCCCGGGCGTGGTGCTCACCATCACCGACACCACACCGGGCGTGCCCGCCGAGACACTGCTCGACGTCATCAACGAGCTGCGCAACGCCGGCGCGGAAGCCATGGAGATCCGGGGCACCCGCGACGGCCAACCGGTCCCGGTGCGGGTGGGAGTCGACACCTGGATGGTGGGCACACCCGGCGCCATCGACGTCGACGGCGCCACCCTCAATCCGCCGTATTCTGTTCTGGCCATTGGCGATCCACCGACTCTCGCCGCGGCGATGAACATTCCGGGCGGAGCGATGGACAGCGTCGAACGGGTCGGCGGCACGATGGTGGTACAACAGGCCGAGCGGGTCGACGTCACCGCCTTGCGGCAACCGAAACCCCGCCAATACGCTCAGCCGGTCAAGTGAGCCAGCCGAGCACGAGCCCTCGAGGAGCACCGTGAGCGAGATCCCGTCCGACCTGCTGTACACCGAGGAACACGAGTGGGTTCAGCGCACCGGTGACGACACCGTGCGGGTGGGCATCACCGACTACGCGCAGGCCGCGCTCGGCGACGTGGTGTTCGTGCAGCTGCCCGACGTCGGCACGGAGGTGGCCGCGGGGGAGTCCTTCGGCGAGGTGGAGTCCACCAAGTCCGTCTCCGACCTGTACGCCCCGGTCACGGCGAAAGTGGTTGCCGTCAACGGTGATCTGGAGGGCACGCCGCAGCTGGTCAACTCCGACCCGTACGGCGAGGGCTGGCTGGTCGACCTGCAGGTGCAGGCCGGACCCGACGACGGCGGCCTGGACGGCCTGCTCGACGCGGACGGCTACCGCGCCGCCGTGACCGAGTAGCAGTTGTTAGGGTCGTGCGGACAAGTTCGACCGACCTGACGCGGTGACGGCCCACGACTGGCCGATCCGGCGGTGGTGGGTACAACGAGGCGCACTGCGCGGTACGGTCGACCAAGCACGGACGACGGCCGGAGCACCGGCCGGGTGACGCCACAGCAGCCAGTAAGGAGCAGCGGGTGACGGAGAAGGACAGCAGTTCCGGAGCAGATCAGACGTCTGACGAAGTCACTGTCGAGACGACTTCGGTGTTCCGCGCCGACTTCCTCAACGAACTCGATGCACCCGCCAGCGCGAGTGCCGAAGGATCCGTCTCCGGGGTCGAGGGGCTGCCCGTCGGCTCGGCGTTGCTGGTCGTCAAGCGCGGCCCCAACGCCGGATCGCGCTTCCTGCTCGACCAGCCGACCACGTCGGCCGGCCGTCACCCCGACAGCGACATCTTCCTCGACGACGTCACGGTCAGCCGCCGCCACGCCGAGTTCCGGCTGGAGTCCGGCGAGTTCCAGGTCGTCGACGTCGGCAGCCTCAACGGCACCTACGTCAACCGTGAGCCCGTCGACTCCGCGGTGCTGGCCAACGGCGACGAGGTGCAGATCGGCAAATTCCGCCTGGTCTTCCTGACCGGCCCCAAGACCGACGACGACAGCGGCCCGGGCAGCTGACCGTGACCGCCCCCGACACCCCCGCGTTCTCCGGGATGTCGATCGGAGCGGTCCTCGATCTGCTGCGACCGGACTTCCCGGACGTGACCATCTCCAAGATCCGGTTCCTCGAGGCCGAAGGTCTGGTCACTCCGGAGCGCACCGCGTCGGGCTACCGGCGGTTCACGGCATACGACTGCGCACGGCTGCGGTTCGTGCTGACCGCCCAGCGGGACCAGTACCTGCCGCTGAAGGTGATCAAGGCTCAGCTGGACGCGCAGCCGGACGGCGAGCTCCCACAAGCCAAGTCGCCCTACGGTGTGCCGCGGCTGGTGCCGGCGGACGGTGACGTCGACGGTGCGGCGGCGTCGGGTGTGGCGAGTCCACAGGTGCGGCTCAGCCGCGAGGATCTGCTCACCCGGTCCGGTGTGCCCGAGGAGCTGTTGACCGCGCTGGTCAAGAGCGGCGTCATCACCACCGGGCCCGGCGGATTCTTCGACGAGCATTCCGTGGTGATCGCGCAGTGTGCCCGGGCGCTCGCCGACTACGGCGTCGAGCCGCGGCACCTGCGCGCGTTCCGGTCGGCGGCGGACCGCCAGTCCGACCTGATCGCGCAGATCGCGGGTCCGGTCGGCAAGGGAAGTCAGGCCGGCGCCCGTGACCGGGCCGACGATCTCGCCCGCGAGGTGGCGGCCCTGGCGATCACCTTGCACACGTCGTTGATCAAGTCGGCCGTACGCGACGTTCTGGATCGGTGAGGATTAGACTCGTCGTGACGGCTTGTTCGTCGCGTCCGGGGCCCGCGGGGCCCCGGACGTATAGCGGCACACCGGGTGCGGAGGGCAGACACTGATGGCTGAGGTACGGGTGGTCGGCATTCGCGTGGAGCAGCCTCAGAACCAGCCGGTGTTGCTGCTGCGCGAGTCCAACGGTGACCGGTACCTGCCGATCTGGATCGGCCAGTCGGAGGCCGCCGCGATCGCACTCGAGCAGCAGGGGGTCGAACCGGCCCGGCCGCTCACCCACGATCTGATCCGCGACCTGATCGCCGCGCTGGGCCATTCGCTGCGCGAGGTCCGCATCGTCGATCTGCAGGAGGGCACCTTCTACGCCGACCTGATCTTCGACCGCGACATCAAGGTGTCGGCCCGGCCGTCGGATTCGGTGGCGATCGCGTTGCGCGTCGGCGTGCCGATCTACGTCGAGGAGGCGGTGCTGGCCGAGGCCGGCCTGCTGATCCCCGACGAGAACGACGAGGAGGCCGCCGGCACCGTCCGTGAGGACGAGGTGGAGAAGTTCAAGGAATTCCTGGACAGCGTGTCGCCCGACGACTTCAAGGCCACCTGATTTCTGCCGTCGCACTGCGGATGGTCACGGATGCGTCTCAACTGGCGACTCCGGCGTCGACACGCGGCGCAGCTGCCCGGTTGCGGCGTGGCAGGCCGCCATACTTTGGGGGCGACGAGCAGTCACATGCCGTCGGAAAGCGTATGCTCGGACACATTCGAACTCGTGGCAGGTGGACTGCAGTGCAGGTCAACGCAGTTTCACCGCTGGCGGGATCGATCGGCGAGAGGATTCCATAGTGGGCGAGACGCCACGTCAGGAGCAGCTGGATCTGTCCTCCGGCGAGAAGGCGGCCGATCCGGCCGCCGCACCGGTGGGCGAGCCCGTCCAGGGGGGCCTCTTCCCCGACGACTCGGTGCCCGACGAACTCGTCGGCTACCGCGGGCCGAGCGCCTGCCAGATCGCCGGCATCACCTACCGGCAGCTGGACTACTGGGCCCGCACGTCTCTGGTGGTGCCCTCCATCCGCGGCGCCGCCGGATCCGGCAGTCAGCGGCTGTACTCGTTCAAGGACATCCTGGTCCTCAAGATCGTCAAACGCCTGCTGGACACCGGCATCTCGCTGCACAACATCCGGGTCGCCGTCGAGCATCTGCGTCAGCGCGGGGTCAGCGACCTGGCCAACATCACCCTGTTCTCCGACGGCACCACCGTCTACGAGTGCACCTCCGCCGAGGAGGTCGTCGACCTGCTGCAGGGCGGCCAGGGCGTGTTCGGCATCGCGGTGTCCGGCGCGATGCGGGAACTGACCGGGGCGATCGCCGACTTCCCCGGCGAACGGGCCGACGGCGGCGAGTCGATCGCCGCTCCCGAGGACGAGCTCGCGTCGCGGCGCAAGCATCGCGACCGCAAGATCGGCTGACGCGCCTCGCGCTAGACTGGTCGACGCATCGCCCACACGCGGGAGAGTTCCGTGGCCGCAACGCCACGGGCGCCGAAGGAGCAACACCTCTCCGTCAACCTCTCAGGCACCCAGGACCGCGAGTGACCCCGATGCCTCTGGAAAGAGGTGGAGCCGTCGAACGTGGCGGCAGTCCACCCGCCCATGGGGAAAGGCGTCCGCGCCGAATCTCTCAGGCACCGACGACAGAGGGAGAGGAACCCGAGCGGTACGCAGCGGATTCCGCCCTCACGCGTCAGGAGCACTGACCAGTGGTCGACACCCACCCAACCCGTTTCGCCGACCGGCACATCGGCCCGGATGCCGATGCCATCGCCACGATGCTCGACACCATCGGTGTGGCGTCCCTCGAGGAGCTCGCCGAGAAGGCGCTGCCCGTGCGCATCCTGGACGCGCTGTCCGCCGACGGTGTCGCGCCCGGGCTGGAGCAGCTGCCGCCGCCCGCCTCCGAGCACGATGCCCTCGCTGAACTACGCGCACTAGCCGACTCCAACACCGTCGCCGTGTCGATGATCGGGCAGGGCTATTTCGACACGCTGACACCGCCGGTGCTGCGCCGCAACGTCCTCGAGAACCCGGCGTGGTACACGGCGTACACCCCCTACCAGCCGGAGATCAGCCAGGGCCGGCTGGAGGCCCTGCTCAACTTCCAGACCATGGTCTGCGACCTGACCGGCCTCGAAGTGTCCAACGCGTCGATGCTCGACGAGGGCACGGCCGCCGCCGAGGCGATGACGCTGATGCAGCGGGCGGGCCGGAGCAAGTCGCACCGGCTGGCCGTCGACGTCGACGTCTATCCGCAGACCGCGGCGGTGCTCGCCACCAGGGCCGCCCCGCTGGGAATCGAGATCGTCACCGCCGATCTGCGCTCGGGCCTGCCCGACGGCGACTTCTTCGGCGTCGTCGCGCAACTGCCCGGTGCGAGCGGCGCGGTGGTGGACTGGTCGGCGCTGGTCACCGAGGCGCACGACCGCGGGGCACTGGTGGCGTTCGGCGCGGACCTGCTCGCGCTGACGCTGATCACGCCGCCCGGCGAGTTCGGCGCCGACGTGGCGTTCGGCACCACCCAGCGGTTCGGGGTGCCGATGGGCTTCGGCGGGCCGCACGCCGGTTACCTCGCGGTGCACACCAAGCACGCCAGGCAGCTTCCCGGCCGGCTGGTCGGGGTGTCGGTGGACGCGGACGGGTCGCCGGCCTACCGGCTGGCGCTGCAGACCCGCGAACAGCACATCCGTCGCGACAAGGCCACCAGCAACATCTGCACCGCGCAGGTGCTGCTGGCGGTGATGGCCGCGATGTATGCGAGCTACCACGGCGCGGAGGGGCTGACCTCCATCGCGCGACGGGTGCACGGACACGCCCGCGCCGTCGCCACCGGACTGGCCGACGCCGGGGTGGACGTGGTGCACGACGCGTTCTTCGACACCGTGCTGGCCCGCGTGCCGGGTCGTGGTGCGCAGGTCCGCGACGAGGCCAAGGCGCGCGGTGTCAACATCTGGCAGGTCGACGCCGACCACGTCTCGATCTCCTGCGACGAGGCCACCACCGCCGACCACGTCGCGACGGTGCTGGCGGCCTTCGGTGCCGACCGTGGCGGCGCGCCGTTCACCGGACCCGAGATCGCCACGCGCACATCGGAGTTCATGACCCACCCGGCATTCTCGCGGTACCGCACCGAAACGGAGATGATGCGGTATCTGCGGTCGCTCGCCGACAAGGACATCGCCCTGGACCGCAGCATGATCCCGCTCGGTTCGTGCACCATGAAGCTCAACGCGGCCGCGGAGATGGAACCCATCACCTGGGCGGAGTTCTCCCGTCAGCATCCGTTCGGCCCCGCCTCGGACACCCCCGGCCTGCGCAGGCTGATCGCCGACCTGCAGGAGTGGCTCACCGGTATCACCGGATACGACGAGATCTCGCTGCAGCCCAATGCCGGCTCGCAGGGCGAGTACGCCGGACTGCTCGCGATCCAGGCCTACCACCTGAGCCGCGGCGAGGCCGAACGCAACATCTGCCTGATCCCGTCGAGTGCGCACGGCACGAACGCCGCGTCGGCGGCGCTGGCGGGGATGAAGGTCGCCGTGGTGGCCTGCCGCCCCAACGGTGACGTCGACCTCGACGACCTGCGGGCCAAGGTGGCCGAGCACGCCGAACGCCTTGCGGCGCTGATGATCACCTATCCGTCCACCCACGGCGTGTACGAGCACGACGTCGCCGACATCTGTGCGGCCGTGCACGACGCGGGCGGCCAGGTGTACGTCGACGGCGCCAACCTCAACGCGCTGGTGGGCCTGGCGCGTCCGGGCCGGTTCGGTGGCGACGTCAGCCACCTGAACCTGCACAAGACGTTCTGCATCCCGCACGGCGGCGGCGGCCCCGGCGTCGGTCCGGTGGCGGTGCGCTCGCATCTGGCGCCCTACCTGCCCGGCCACCCGCTCGCCGACGAACTCGGCGACGACTACACCGTGTCGGCCGCGCCTTACGGGTCGGCGTCGATCCTGCCGATCACGTGGGCCTACATCCGGATGATGGGAGCGGCGGGCCTGCGAGCGGCGTCGCTGACGGCCATCGCCTCGGCCAATTACATCGCCCGCCGGCTCGACGAGTACTACCCGGTGCTCTACACCGGCGAGAACGGCATGGTCGCCCACGAGTGCATCCTGGATCTGCGGCCCATCACCAAGCAGACCGGCGTCACCGTCGACGACGTCGCGAAACGGTTGGCGGACTACGGCTTCCACGCTCCGACGATGAGCTTCCCGGTGGCGGGCACCCTGATGGTGGAGCCCACCGAGAGCGAGAGTCTGGCCGAGGTGGACGCCTTCATCGCGGCGATGATCGCCATCCGCGCCGAGATCGACCGCGTCGGGTCGGGGGAGTGGTCCGTCGAGGACAACCCGCTGCGCGGCGCGCCGCACACCGCGGAGTGCCTGCTGGTGGCCGACTGGGACCATCCGTACACCCGCGAGGAGGCGGCCTACCCGCTCGGCAAGGGCCACCGGCCGAAGGTGTGGCCGCCGGTGCGCCGCATCGACGGCGCATACGGTGACCGCAACCTGGTGTGCTCGTGCCCTCCGGTGGAGGCGTTCGCCTGAGTCAGGGCCACATCGACGGGAAGTGCACCACCTGGCCGACCTCGATGTGGTCGGGATCGGTGATGAGATTCGCCGCGGCGGTCAGTTTCACGGCGGTCAGCGTGCGGTCCTCGCTGTAGTCGCCGTACTCGTCGGTGGCCAGCCGCCAGAGCGTGTCACCGCGGACCACGGTGCGGCGCCGGTTCATCCGTGGCCGGGTGAGCAGGGTGCCCGGCGGGTGGACGGGTCCGTCCAGCCGGTTCGCGATGGCGATGATCGTCCAGAAGGACGGCACGCCGTACCAGCCGTCCGCGAGGGTCTCCAGGGTTTCGCCCTCGACCATCGTGTGATGGCCTACGTCGGCGAGGTCGGGCACCACCAGCCACTCGCCGACCTCCAGCGGACGCTGCGCGGCGCCGCTGGCGATCTCGTACACGCCGGTCATCGCGACGTCGTGGTAGAAGCGCCGCGCGAGATCGGCCTTCCTGTCACCGGCGCGGACCTGGTAGCGGTACGTGACGTAGGGAATCGACAACTCCTGGCCGACGACGATGTCGTCGGGGTCGGCCAGGTCGTTGGCCACCGCGATCACGCTGTGCCGGCGGCCGTCACCGTAGAACTGTTCGGCGATGCCCCACAGGGTGTCGCCTGCCTTGACGGAATGTTTGTCACTCATGCGTTCAGCGTCGGCGTGCCGGGACGCTGTGGCACGCGTAGTGCACTACCCGAGTCCGACGACACGCTGGGTGCGCGTCGCCCGGATCAGCCGACGAAGCGGGTGATCGCACCCGTCAGGTCGGGAGAGCTGGACGTGCCGAGGTTCTGGTAGGCGCCGCCGGTGGCCTGGGCGACGGCCTCCCAGGTGGACTGGTCGGAGTCCGCGCCGAAGTCGATCACGTTCACCGCCACCGGACGTGCCGGGTCGAAGGCGTCCCGGACGAACGCCTGCAGACCCGCCCCGTCCAGCGACTGGTCGCTGTGCGGCCCCTCGGTGATGACGAGCACGGAATTGGCCTGCCCGGGGCGGTAGTTCGCGAGTGCCTCGTTGTACACCAGACGCAGCGTGGTGAACGACACGGCGCCACCCGATGTGGACGCCAACGAGTCCAGTGTCGTCGTCAGGCCCTGCGACCGGGGTGTGCCGCCGACGGGTTCCGACAGCGGTCCCATCGGCACCCGGGAGGACCCGGCCGCGCCGTCGAAGGTCCACAGTCCGACGGCCGAGGTCGGCGGCAGCGCGTCGATCCGGGGGATCAGTGCGTTGACGACGTTGCCCATCCGCGAATTGGTGCCCTCTGGCGCAGGCATCGACTGGTCGAGCATGATCGTCACCGCCGAACCCTTCGCCGGCGCCGTCAACGCGTCGGCCATCTTGGCGCGCATCGCGTTGTCGCCGATGGACAGCGGAGCCGACACCGGGGCGAAAGCGGTGACGTCGCTGGCCGGCGGGGTGGCGCCGTCGGCGCGGAAGCCGGCCTTGGCCAGTTCGGCGAGCCCCTCGGGCTTGCGCATGAAGCGGGCGAACTCACTGGCCGCCGCGACCTGTTCCTTGGTGAGCCAGTCGCCGGACAGCAGGACGGTGGGGTAGTCGGCGGTGGCCGTCGGGCCGGGCGGCAGCCAGGACGCCAGCGTGTTCTTCGCCTCGGGCAGCGACGCGCCGCGCTGGAACAGCTGCTGCTCGGTGACGGCGACCGCGTGCACCGGAGCCGTCGCCGGGTCGGACGCCTTGACCAGCGCGTCGAGCGCCGTGCCCGCGGTGTCGTCGGCCAGTTCGGGTTGGCCGGCCAGCAGTGTGCTGACCGCTGACATCCCGTCGCTCGCCGGCGCGCCCGGCGGGGCCGATGCGGCCGCCACCGCCTCGGCGGCGAGGTAGGACGCGTCGCTGTCGCCGTTGCGCGGCAGCGCCAGTTTCAGCGAGCCCCATCCGGGCAGGTTGAGCCCGTCGAGACCGGTCGGGTTGGTCTGCAGCCTGGGCAGGGTCGACCAGTTCTGCTGTCCCAGCGCGGCTCTCATCTGCGGCCGGACCGCGAGCAGGACCGGCGAGGTGACCAGTGACCGGCTGTCGTCGATGGTCTGCGGTCCGGAGCCCGCCTCGAGGCGGGCCGCGGAGACACTGCTGGCGGGGATCCACAGCGCGGGCCGTTCACCGAGATCGGCCGGCCAGTCCCCGGTGAACCCGTTGACCACCTGATCGGATCCCGCGGGCTTGACGCCGATCTTCACACAGCGGTCGCCGACGGGGCTGGCGGTCTCGTTGTACCCGTTGGCCAGCGTCTCGATCTGCGGTGCGATCGACGGATCGGCCAGTACCGCCACGGTGAGTTCACCGTCGACGCAGCGCGCGGCGGCGACGTCGCTGCGGTCGGACAGTGCGTCACCGAAGAAGCGCCACAGGATGACGGCGGCCACCACCACGACGACGGTCACCAGGGCGGCGATCACGCCGACGCTGACACCACGCCGCCCGGACGCGACGGCACGGTGGCTGCCGGTCCATTCGCCGCCGTCCCAGTCGCCGCTGTGCTGAGGTCCTGCCGGACCGGCCGGCGGCGGGCCGTCGTCGGCGCCCGCGCCGAACGCGGGCCCGTACTCGTCGTCGTCATCGGGATGGTCGTCGCCGCGGTAGCCGCCGTACTCGTCCGGGCGGTGGTCACGGGATGCGCCGAAGCCGTGGTCGTACAGATCGGGTTGATCGTGCTCGGGATCCCGGTAGTCGGAGTCCGCGTACTCCGTGCGGCGGTGCGCGGTCGTCGGGAAATCGTCGGCGGGGTAGTCGTCGGCGCTGTGATCCCCGTAGCCCGGATCCTGCCCGCCGCGGTCGCCGTACTCCGGCCGCGGGTACTCCGCGGGCGGTCCGGCATCACCGCGGCCGCGGCCCGGCCGCAGATGTGGTGTCCCCGGATCCTCGGCGGAAGTTCCGTCCTGCGGCGCGATTTCCGGTTCGCCCGCGGAGTCCTCGGGATCCGGAATGCTATGCCTGCCCATTCCTGCTCCCGTGTTCGTGTCGTCGACCGGTCGATTCCGACCGGCCGTCAATGCAACGCCGAAGTCTAGTCAACGCCGATGAAGCGGGGTGCCGGGTGAGGTCAGCTACGGGCGCCCGAACCGGCCTTGAACTCCCGCCTGCGGCGGTGCAGGATCGGCTCGGTGTAGCCGTTGGGCTGCGCGGTGCCGGACAGGATGAGCTCCTGGGCCGCCTGGAACGCCACACTGCCCTCCGGGTCGGTGGCCATCGGCAGGTACTTCTCGTCGCCGGTGTTCTGCTCGTCCACCACCGCTGCCATCCGTCGCAGGCTGGTCTTCACGTCGTCCTCGGTGATCACGCCGTGCCGCAGCCAGTTCGACAGCAGCTGACTGGAGATCCGCAGCGTGGCACGGTCCTCCATCAGCGCCACGTTGTGGATGTCGGGCACCTTCGACGAACCCACCCCCTGGTCGATCCAGCGCACCACGTAGCCCAGGATCGACTGACAGTTGTTGTCGACCTCCTCGCGGATCTCCTCGGGCGCCCACGCCAGCTCCTTGGCGAGCGGGATGGTCAACAGGTCGGCCAGGCTGGCGCGCTGCTTGCCCGCCAGGTCCTTCTGCACGGCGGCCACGTCGACCTGGTGGTAGTGCATCGCGTGCAGCGTCGCCGCGGTGGGCGAGGGCACCCAGGCGGTGGTCGCACCCGCCTTGGGCTGCCCGATCTTCTGCTCGACCATGTCGCCCATCAGATCGGTCATCGCCCACATGCCCTTGCCGATCTGGGCGCGGCCCACGAAGCCGGTTGCCAGCCCGATGTCGACGTTGTTGTCCTCGTAGGCCTTGATCCACGGCTGGCTCTTCATCGACGCCTTGCGGATCATCGGGCCGGCCTCCATCGAGGTGTGGATCTCGTCGCCGGTGCGGTCGAGGAAGCCGGTGTTGATGAACACCACCCGGTCGGCGGCGGCCTTGATGCAGGCCTTGAGGTTGACCGTGGTGCGGCGCTCCTCGTCCATGATCCCGACCTTGAGCGTGTTCTGCGGCAGGCCGAGCACGTCCTCGACCCGGCTGAACAGCTCGACGGTGTAGGCCACCTCGTCGGGTCCGTGCATCTTCGGCTTGACGATGTAGACCGATCCGGTGCGGCTGTTGGCCAGCGGGCCGTTGGCGCCGCCGGCGCGCAGTCCGTGGACCGCGGCGAGGCTGGTGAACAGGGCGTCCTGGACGCCTTCGTAGACCTCGTTGCCCTGAGCGTCCACGATCGCGTCGTTCGTCATCAGGTGGCCGACGTTGCGCACGAACAGCAGGCTGCGGCCGGGCACGGTGAGCTCGCCCTCCCCGTCGGGGGTGGTGTAGGTGCGGTCCTCGTTGAGCACCCGGGTGAAGCTCTTGCCGTCCTTGCTGACCGGAGCCGAGAGGTCACCCCTCATCAATCCCAGCCAGTTGCGGTATGCCGCCGTCTTGTCATCGGCGTCGACCGCGGCGACGGCGTCCTCGAAGTCGATGATCGTGGTGACCGCGGATTCCAGCACGACGTCCTTGACGCCCGCGGTGTCGGTGGAACCGATCGGGGAGTCGGGATCGATCAGGACCTCGATGTGCAGGCCGTGGTGGCGCAGCAGGAACGACCACTGCGGCGACCCGAAGTCGCCGGTGTAGCCGACGAACTGTTCGGGGTCGGCCAGAGCGGTGGACTGGCCGTCGCCGAGCTCGACGAGAAGCCGCCCGTCGTCGATCTTGAAGCCGGTCGGGTCGGACCACGACCCGGTCGCCAGGGGCACGCTCTCGTCGAGGAACCGGCGGGCGTAGGCGATGACCTTGTCGCCACGGACGCGGTTGTAGCCGCTGCCCTGTTCCGCGCCGTCCTCCTCGGAGATGACGTCGGTGCCGTAGAGCGCGTCGTACAGCGAGCCCCAGCGGGCGTTGGCGGCGTTGAGGGCGAACCGGGCGTTGGTCACCGGCACGACGAGCTGCGGTCCCGCGGTCGAGGTGATCTCCGCGTCCACGTTCTCAGTGGTGATGGTGACGTCGCCGGGATCGCCGGCGAGGTAGCCGATGTCGGTGAGGAACTGCTGGTACTCGTCGGGATCGAGCGGACCGATCGCACGCTGGCGGTGCCACTTGTCGATCTGTGCCTGCAGCTCGTCGCGGCGGGCCAGGAGTTCGGTGTTGCGCGGAGTGAGGTCGGCGACCACCTTGTCGACTCCCGACCAGAAGCTGTCCGGGTCGATGTCGGTGCCCGGCAGCGCCTCGTCGTTGACGAAGTCGTACAGCACCCGGGCCACGCGCAGATTTCCCACCTCGACGCGATCGGTCATCGTTTCCTCCTAGCTCACCGGCACGTCCGCTGACGCGACGCGCGTTGATCCACCTTACCCACCGGTAACGTCGGCCCTTGCGCCGCGCGCCGCCGCACGCAGCAGGTCGCACCTGCCGGCGAGGGTGGCTCGCAGCGGAGCGGCCCGCTCCGCGATCTCCTGCTGGGCGCGCACGTACTCCGCCCGACCCGCCGGTGTCTCGACGGAGATCGGGTCGAACCCGTGCCCGCTGAGGTCGTACGGGCTGGCGCGCATGTCCAGCGCCCGCGCGTCGGCGGCCAGCTCCAGACAGTCCATCACCAGCTCGGAGGACACCAGCGGTCCCAGCTTGTAGGCCCATTTGTAGCAATCCATGGCGGCATGGACACAACCCGGCTGCTCGGTGGCGATCTGGCGGTCCCGGGTGAGCCGTTCGGCGTTGCGGTCCGCGGCAGCATCGGTGAAGAATCGGAAAGCGTCGAAATGGCTGCAGCGCAACGGCATCGACTCCACCACCGCGTCGGTGCCCGCAGCACCGAGGCGCAGCGGCACCTGCGCGTGCCGGACCTCGGGTGAGCGGTACACCATCGCCCACTCGTGCAGCCCGAAGCAGTTCATCCGCGGCGCTCTTGCTGCCGTCGCCGTCAGCAGGTCGGCGATGAAGCCGACGGTGTCGGCCCGGCCGGCCAGGTAGTCCTGGCTGACCGTGACACCGTGCGGCGTGCGGTGATAACCGGCGATGTCCAGGTGGCGTCCCGCCGAGTCGCCCGCCAGCACCACTCCGAAGCCCGGGTGCCAGCGGCGGAGCAGGCGGGGCCGCAGGTTGTAATAGGTGAACAGGAAGTCCCACACCGGATGTGCCACGCCGGCGCGGCGGCGGGCCAGATGCGGTGCACAGAACGCGTCGACGCGATCGCGATGTACGGATTCGCGTGCCTGCCAATCAGATTCGGCGAGGACGTCGAGATGGGCGGCGACGCCGACGTCAGCCGCCTTCGCGCGGAGTGCGACGTCAGACACGGTGGGTGCCGTCCCGCACCGTCCCCACGAGGTCTTCGACCAGGTCCTCGAGCGCCACCATGGCCGTCACCATGCCGTCGGTGGTGACCAGGGCCAGGTGGCTGTTGTCGCGCCGCAACCGGGTCAGCGCATCGGGCAGCGGCAGCGATGCAGGCAACGTGAGCAGCGGGCGCACCAGCGTGCGGTCCAGCACCGCGTCGGGGTCGTGCACCAGCGGTAGCACGTCCTTGATGTGCAGGTAGCCGACGTACTCGCCGGACGGGCCGGCCACGGGGAATCGCGAGTAGCCGGTCTCGGCGAGCGCCCGCTCGACCGCGCCGACCGTCGGGCCGCTGTCGGCGGCGGCGGCGGGCACGGTGTGGATCTCGCTGAGCGGCATCGCCACGTCGCGGACCACGCGGTTGCGGATCTGGAGCGCGCGGGTGAGGCGGGTGTGCTCCTCGGTGTCGAGCAGCCCCTCGGACACCGACTCGGCGATCATCTCCGAGAGCTCCACCGTGGACACCGCCACGGCCAGCTCGTCCTTCGGTTCCACTCCGAACGCCCGCAGTGTGCTGTTGGCGCACCAGTTGTAGAACGCGATGAACGGCCGCGCCGCCCGGATGTAGACCAGGTACACCGGGATCAGGAGCATCGCCGTCGACTCCGGACCGGCGATCGCGATGTTCTTCGGCACCATCTCGCCGAGCAGCACGTGCAGCGTGACCACGACGCCGAGGGCCACCACGAAGGACACGGTGTGCAGCACCGCGTCGGGGATGCCGACCAGCCCGAAGGGCTTCTCCAGCAGGTGCGCCACCGCGGGCTCGCCCACCCGGCCGAGCAGGATCGAGCACACGGTGATGCCCAACTGGGAGCCGGCCAGCATCAGCGACAGGTTCTCGCCGGCCCGGATGACGGTGACGGCGCTGCGCTTGCCCTGCTCGACCAGCGCCTCGAGCCGGTCGCGGCGGGCGGAGATCAGCGCGAACTCCGAGCCGACGAAGAACGCGTTCGCCGCCAGCAGCAGCACGGTCAGCAGCGCGCCGAAGAGGTCGCCGCCCATCAGTCGTTCAGCTCCTCGTCGTCGGTCTCGCCGCGGCGGCCCAGCTCGGTCAGCTCGAGCTGGTCGATGCGGCGCCCGTCCATCTGCACGACCGTCGCAAGCCAGAGCACCGGGTCCTCGAGGACGGTGTCCGGGTCGAAGGCGGTGAGTTCGACGGTCTCCCCGGGTTCGGGGATGTGGCCGAGTTCCTCCAGCACCAGCCCGCCGATCGTCTCGTATTCGCCCTCGGGCGCCCGGAATCCGGTCTCGCTGGCCACCTCGTCGATGCGCAGCAACCCCGAGACCTTCCAGCCGCCGCCCGCAGGCTGCACGTCGGGGGTGGCGTCGTCGTGTTCGTCGCGGACGTCGCCGACGATCTCCTCGATGAGGTCCTCGACGGTGACCATGCCCGCGGTGCCGCCGTATTCGTCGACCACCAGGGCGGTCTGCAGGCCGTTGGCGCGGATCTGGGTCATCACCGCGTCGCCGTCGAGCGTCGACGGCACGGTGGCGACGGGGAGTGCGAGTGTGGCGAGCCGGGTGGTGGCCCGTTCGTCGTGCGGGATCGCGAACACCTGCTTGACGTGCACCACGCCGATCGTCGAGTCGAGATCACCCTCGACGATCGGGAAGCGCGAGTAGCCGGTGCTGATCGCCGCCTCGATCAGGTCGGCCACGGTGTCGTCGGCCTGCATCGCCTCGATCTCGGTGCGCGGCGTCATCAGCTCTTCGGCGGTGCGCTCGCCGAACTGCAGCGACCGGTCCATCAGGACCGCCGTGACCGGGTCCAGTGACCCGCTGCGCGCGGAGTTGCGCACCAGCGAGATCAGTTCCTGCGCGGAGCGGGCCGAGCGGAGTTCCTCGGCGGGCTCGATGCCGAGACGGCGCAGGATCCAGTTGGCGGTGCCGTTGGTCATCCGGATGAGCGGGGTGGCCAGCATCGAGAACAGCAGTTGCGGCGGCGCCGACGCCCGCGCGGTCGGCACCGGCCGAGCCACGGCCAGGTTCTTGGGCACCAGCTCGCCGAAGATCATCGACACCGAGGTGGCGATCAGGATGGCCAGCACCAGCGCCAGCCCGCTCGCGACGTTGGCAGGCAGGCCGACGGCGTCCAATCCCGGATGCAGCAGTCGCGCGACGACGGGTTCGGCAAGGTAACCGGTGGCCAGCGTGGTGATGGAGATGCCGACCTGCGCCCCGGACAGCTGAAACGACAGTGTGCGGTGGGCCCGGCGGACCATGTGGTCGCGGCGGTCGCCGTTACGGGCGTTGGCCTCGACGGTGCTGCGCTCGAGTGCGGTGAGCGAGAACTCCGCCGCCACGAACACAGCGGTGCCCGCGGTCAGCACGATGATGGCCAGCACCGACAGGATGGACAGGGTGACGCTCACGTCGTTCTCCCCGCGGGGGCGCCGGGCACGAGGCCCGGCCGACTAGGGGAGGGTTCCGCGTCGGACTGCTCCGGGGACGGCTGCTCGGCCCGGCAGGCCCGTTCGGTACCGGGGCCATCGGCGGGTGCCTGCGGCACGTAGTCCCTTCCTCGTTCGGCGAATGAGAAGCCCATGGTAACCGGTGCGCCGTGCGGCCCGCGCGCTCGTGGTGACCAGCCGACGGCCCGTCGACAGAGCTGAGCCTGTCCTCAGTAGCTCGGTGATAAGTTGCCAGGGCCGGGCCGGTTCACAGCGGCCCCACAGCGCACGACGAAAGCGGGTCGATTCATGCCCTTCGCCTTCTCACGCCTCACGGCCACGGTGTGTGCTGCCGCGATGGCCCTGTCGCTCAGCGCGTGCGGCGGCTCGGATTCCGTCGACGCCAGTGAGTCGCTGGTGGTGTACTCCGGGCGCAGCGAGGAACTCGTCGGGCCGCTGCTGGAGAAGTTCAAGGCCGAAACGGGGCTCAACGTCGAGGCGCGCTACGCCAGTTCCGGGGAGATGGCCGCCCAGCTGATCACCGAGGGCGACAAATCGCCCGCCGACGTGTTCCTGTCCCAGGACGCCGGGGCGCTCGGCGCGGTCGCCAAGGCCGGACTGTTCGCCCAGATCGACACCACGACACTGGAGGCGGTGCCGGCCAACTATTCGGCGGCCGACGGCACCTGGGTCGGCGTGTCGGGCCGTGCGAGGGTGGTGGTGTTCAATCCGAAGCTGGCGCCGAATCCGCCCGACACCGTCGACGGCGTGCTGGCGCCGGAGTGGAAGGACAAGATCGGGTTCGCGCCGAGCAACGCGTCGTGGCAGTCGTTCGTCACGGGCCTGCGGGTGGTGCGCGGCGACGCGGGGGCCGAACAGTGGCTGCGTGCGTTCAAGGCGCAGAACCCGAAGGCCTATGAGAACAACGTCGCGGTCCGCGATGCGGTCGACAAGGGCGAGGTCGCCATCGGTCTGGTCAACCACTACTACCTGTACGAACTGATCGACGCCAAGGGCAGGGACGCGGTGACCGCGCAGAACAAGTTCATGGCGCCGGGCGACCCCGGCGGGCTTGTCAACGTCGCCGGCGTCGGCATCCTCAAGTCGGCACCGAATCCCGCGGGCGCGCAACGGTTCGCGGCCTATCTGGTGAGCCAGGCCGCCCAGGAGTACTTCGCCGGCGAGACCAAGGAGTACCCGCTGGTCGCCGGCGTCCCCACGGCCGAGGGCATGCCGCCACTGGCCGACCTGCAGCCACCCGCGGTTGACCTGTCCCAACTCGACGACCTCGAGGCGACCCAGGAGATGCTGGTCGCAACCGGGTTGCTGACGAACTGATCCTGTTGCGGCGAAACGGGATTCGCCGTCGGCCGCCCGCGCTGCTGCTCGGCGCCGCCGCGGCTGTCTCGGCGGCCACGCTGCTGCCGCTGTACTACCTCGGTGACCGGGCGCTCGCCCGTGGCTGGGCGTTCGTCGCCGACGAACTCCTGCAGCAGCGCACGATCGCCCTGGTGGGCCGGTCGCTGCTGCTGGTGGTCGTGGTGACCGCCGGCTGCGTGGTGCTCGGCGTGGGCTTCGCGGTGCTGCTCAGCCGCACCGATCTGCCGTTCCGGCGGCTCTTCGGCGTGGTGCTCGCACTGCCGTTGGCGATCCCGAGTTACCTGCTGGCGTTTCTGTGGCTGTCGGTGCAGCCGGCGGTGGCCGGCTTCTGGGGCGCGTGCCTGGTGCTCGTCCTCGGCTGCTACCCGTACGTCTTGCTGACCACCACGGCGGCCCTGAACCGGATGGACCCCGCGCACGAGGAGGTGGCCCGTTCGCTGGGATTGTCCGGCGTGGCCGTGCTGTTCCGGGTGACGCTGCGCCGCGTCCGGGCGGCCGTCGCGGCAGGCGCGCTGCTGGTGGCGCTGTACGTGATCAGCGATTTCGGCGCCGTCGCCGCCATGCGCTATGAGGTGTTCACCTGGGTCATCTACGGCGCGTACCGCTCGGGGTTCAACCCGTCGCGGGCCGCGGTGCTGTCGCTGGTGCTGATGGTCTTCGCGCTGGTGCTGGTGGTCCTCGAGGGCCGGGCGCGCGGCCGGGCGGCGGCCTACCGGGTCGGCGGCGGCTCGGCACGGCCGGCCCCGGTGGCCGCGCTGGGACCGTGGTGGCCGGTGGCGACGGCGGCCGTGCTGACCGTGATCACCGCGGCTCTGGTGGTCCCGGTGATCGCGCTGGCCGACTGGCTGCTCGACGCGGGCGCGCGCTGGGATGCCGGGCAATGGTCGGCCGCGGTGGGCGCCACGCTGTGGCTGTCGGCGGTGGCGGCGGTGGTGTGCACCATCGCCGCCGTACCACTCGGTGTGCTCGTCGCGCGGTACCGCAGTCCGGTGACGCGGACGCTCGAGGGGGCCAGTTACGTCGCGCACGGGCTGCCCGGCATCGTCATCGCGATCGCCATGGTGTCGGTCGGTGTGGCGGCGCTGCGCCCGCTCTACCAGCGGGAGCCGTTGCTCATCCTGGCCTACGCCGTGCTGCTGGTGCCGGTAGCCGTCGGGTCGGTGCGGGCCGCGATCGAGGCGACGCCGGTCCGGCACGAGGAGGTGGCCCGGTCGCTGGGCCGCGGCCCGTTCGCCGCGTTCGCCGCGATCACCGCCAGGGGCGCCGCGCCCGGGATCGCCGCGGGCGCCGCACTGGTGCTCCTCACGTGCATGAAGGAGTTGCCGATCACGCTGCTGCTTCGCCCGACCGGGACCGACACGATGGCCACCCGGCTGTGGACCTACAGTTCGGTCAGCGATTATGCGTCCGCCGCGCCGTATGCGGCCGCGCTGGTGATTCTCGCCGCGCTCCCGACGGCCGCGCTCGGCCTGTGGAGTGCGCAGGTGGTGGAGGTGCGCGACACATGAGTGCGGAAGACCAGACGTTGCCTGCCGCCGCAGGTGTCCGCATCCGCGGCCTCGGCAAGTCGTTCGACGGGCGGCGGGTGCTCTCCGGTCTCGACCTCGACGTGCCTGCGGGCACGATCAGCGCGGTGCTCGGACCGTCGGGTTGTGGCAAGACGACACTGCTGCGCATCGTCGCCGGCTTCGAGGCGCCAGACGCCGGGACGGTGACCGTCGGCGACGGCGTGGTGTGCGGCGACGGCGCTGCCGTGCCCGCGCACCGGCGCCGGATCGGCCTGATGCCGCAGGAAGGTGCGCTGTTCCCGCACCTCAGCGCCGCGGAGAACATCGCATTCGGACTGCCGAAGCGGCGGCGCGGCGCGGCGGCCGACACCGTGCGGCACTGGCTCGACGTGGTGGGGCTCGACGGCAGCGGTGACGCCCGGCCGCACGAGCTGTCGGGCGGGCAGCAACAGCGGGTGGCACTCGCCCGCGCGCTGGCGGCGCGGCCGAGGGTGGTGTTGCTCGACGAGCCGTTCGCGGCGCTCGACGCCGGGCTGCGGACGCGGGTGCGCGAGGACATCGCCGCGATCCTGCGCGACACCGGCACCACCGCCGTGCTGGTCACTCACGATCAGGCCGAGGGACTGTCGCTCGCCGACTCGGTGGCGCTGCTGATGGACGGGCAGATGGTGCAGTCCGGCACCCCGGCCGACGTGTACGACCGGCCGCGCACCCTGGCGGCCGCCCGGTTCGTCGGTGCGGCCGTCGAGATCGGCGGGGTGTGCCGCGGCGGGGTGGTGCGCACCGCGCTCGGTGCCCATCCGGTGCGGATACCGGTCGATGACGGCGACGTGGTCGTCGTGGTGCGGCCAGAACAACTGCGGCTGTCCGACGACGGGGCGCCCGCCGTGGTGACGGCCCACCGGTTCTACGGCCCGGACAGTTCGGTGCACGTGACGCTCGCGGACGGTACGCCGCTGGTGGCCCGCCGCATCGGCGACGTCGACATCGAGACGGGTCAGGCGGTCAGCCTGAGCGTGACGGGCGCCGTACTGGCGTACCCCTCACCAACCGGTCGGCAGCGGATGCCCCTCGGCGAAGCCGGCGGCTGACTGCACGCCCAGCACCACCTTGTCGTGCAGTTCGGGCAGCGTGGCGGCGCCGACGTACGTGCAGGTGCTGCGGACCCCGGAGGTGATGTGGTCCAGGAGATCCTCCACGCCGCCGCGGGACGGGTCCAGACCCATCCGCGAGGTCGAGATGCCCTCTTCGAACAGGCCCTTGCGGGCGCGGTCGAACGCACTGTCGGCGGAGGTGCGCGCCGCGACCGCACGCTTGGAGGCCATGCCGTAGCTCTCCTTGTACGGCCGGTCGTCCCGGTCGCGCATCAGGTCACCCGGCGACTCGTAGGTGCCGGCGAACCAGGATCCGATCATCACGTTGGCGGCGCCTGCGGCCAGCGCCAGCGCCACGTCACGCGGGTGCCTCACCCCGCCGTCGGCCCACACGTGGCCACCGAGTTCCCTTGCTGCAGTAGCACATTCCACCACCGCCGAGAACTGCGGGCGGCCGACGCCGGTCATCATCCTGGTGGTGCACATGGCACCGGGGCCGACGCCGACCTTCACGATCGAGGCACCGGCGGCGATCAGGTCGCGGGTGCCTTCGGCGGACACCACGTTGCCAGCCGCCAGCGGCACGCCGAGATCCAGTGCCGACACCGCACGGATCGCGTCGAGCATCTTGACCTGGTGGCCGTGGGCGGTGTCGATCACCAGCACGTCGGCGCCGGCCTCGACCAGTGCGCGTGCCTTGGCGCCGACGTCGCCGTTGATCCCGACGGCGGCGGCGATGCGCAGCCGGCCCTTGGCGTCGACCGCGGGGGTGTAGATGCCGGCGCGGATGGCCCCGGTGCGGGTCAGCACGCCGGCCAGGGTGCCGTCGGGCCCGGTCAGCACCGCCACGCCGACGGCGGCGTTCTCGAGCAGGTCGAACACCTTGCGGGGCTCGGTGCCCACCGGTGCGGTGACGAAGTCGGTGACCGCGATGTCGCTCACCCTGGCGAACCGGTCCACCCCGACGCAGTCGGCCTCGATGACCAGGCCGACCGGCCGGCCGTCGTTCACCACGACCGCGGCGCCATGGGCCCGCTTGTGGATCAGCGCGACGGCGTCGGACACCGAGTCGTCCGGCGCGAGGGTCACCGGGGTGTCGACCACCAGATCGCGGCTCTTGACGAAGTCGACCGTCTCCCGCACCGCCGAGATCGGCAGGTCCTGGGGCAGCACGACGATGCCGCCGCGGCGGGCCACCGTCTCGGCCATCCGGCGTCCGGCCACCGCGGTCATGTTGGCGACGACCACGGGGATGGTGGTGCCCGACCCGTCGACGGTCGACAGGTCGACGTCGAACCGCGACGCCACTTCCGAGCGGCCGGGCACGACGAACACGTCGTTGTACGTCAGGTCGTACGGCGGCCGGTGGTCGTGGAGGAACTTCACGCCCCCGAGTCTAATGGGGGCGGGTCAGGCCTCGACCTCGCTGTGGTCGCCGCTCCACAGCGTGTGGAACCGCTTGTCGCGGTCGGCGTCGATGCGCCCGTAGGTGTGCGCGCCGAAGAAATCGCGCAGCCCCTGGGTGAGGGCGGCGGGCAGCCGCTCGGTGCGCAGCGCGTCGTAGTAGGAGAGCGCCGAGCTGAAGCCGGGGATGGGAATGCCCAGCTGCGTCGCGGTCACCACCACACGCCGCCAGCTGTCGATCGCGGCTTCGATCGCGTCCCGGAAGTACGGGTCGACGATCAGGGTGGGCAGGTCGGCGTCGTTGTCGAAGGCGTCCTTGATCCGGTTGAGGAACTTCGCCCGGATGATGCACCCGCCGCGCCAGATGGTCGCCATGTCACCGGGGGTGATGCCCCAGTCGTACTCGGCGCTGCCTGCCTGGATCTGGTTGAAGCCCTGGGCGTAGGCGATGATCTTCGAAGCGTAGAGCGCCTGCCGGATGTCCTCGGTGAACTGCTCTGCGTCGGAGGGCTTTCCGCCGAGATCGCCTGAGGCCAGGCCGGTGGTGGCCTTGCGCTGGGTGACCGAACCCGACAGCGCGCGGGCGAACACCGCCTCGGCGATACCGGTGACGGGCACACCGAGATCGAGCGCGGACTTCACCGTCCAGCGGCCGGTGCCCTTCTGCTCGGCCTCGTCGAGGATGACGTCCACCAGCGGCTTGCCCGTCTCGGCATCGTTCTGCCGCAACACCTTCGCCGTGATCTCGACCAGGAAGCTGTCCAGGTCGCCCTTGTTCCACTCGTCGAACACGTCGGCGATCTCGCCCGCGCTCTTGCCGAGGCCGTCGCGCAGCAGCTGGTAGGCCTCGCCGATGAGCTGCATGTCGGAGTACTCGATGCCGTTGTGCACCATCTTCACGAAATGGCCTGCGCCGTCGGGGCCGATGTGGGTGCAGCACGGCACGCCGTCGACGTGTGCGGAGATCTCCTCGAGCAGCGGACCCAGCGATTCGTAGGACTCCTTGGGACCGCCCGGCATGATCGACGGACCGTTCAGCGCGCCTTCCTCACCACCGGAGATGCCCGCGCCGACGAAGTGCAGGCCGCGCTCGCGGATCGCCTTCTCCCGACGGATGGTGTCGGTGTAGAGCGCGTTGCCGCCGTCGATGATGATGTCGCCTTCCTCCATCGCGTCGGCCAGCTCGTTGATCACGGCATCGGTCGGGTCGCCGGCCTTGACCATGATCAGCACGCGTCGCGGCTTCTCCAGCGCGTCGAGGAATTCGCGGATCGTCTCACTGCGGACGAAGTTCCCGTCCGAGCCGTGCTCGGCGAGCAGCGCGTCGGTCTTGGCGACCGAGCGGTTGTGCAGCGCGACCGTGTAGCCGTGTCGGGCGAAGTTGCGGGCGATGTTCGATCCCATCACCGCCAGCCCGGTGACGCCGATCTGTGCCGTACCGGTGGTGCCCGAGTTGGTCATGCGGCAGCCTTTCGTTGGTTGTGGTCAGAGAACGCTTCTTCGAGCGCGATGCATCCCTCGGCGCTGAATCTAGGTGGTGAACAGCCGGTGGAGTTCGGTCAGCCACGGCACCGCCACAGCCACGGTGGGCACCACCAGCACGGCCACCGCGGCGAGGTAGGCGACGGCGGCCAGCAGCGGGCTGTTCGGCCGGCCCGCGAGCCGGCGCACCCGGATCACCGTCGTGGGGCCACCGGCCGCGAGTGCACCTGACGGCGTGCGCCCCGACGCGCACGCGACCAGGGCGCGGGCCAGGGGAGTGGGTCCTGCCGCGCGGACCGCGGCGTCGTCGGCGAGCAGTTCGATCAGCAACCGCACGGCGTCCAGGGCGCTGCCGCTGCGGACGAAACGGGGAAACGCGGCGTGCACGGCGGTGAACATCTCGAGCACCAGGTCGTGCCTGGCGCGCAGATGGGCCCGTTCGTGGGTGAGGATCGCCGCGATCTCGTCGCCGGCGAGGCTGGTCAGGGTGCCGTCGCTGACCACGACCCGGCTCCGCATCCCGGGCAGGCAGTAGGCCATCGGCTGTGCGACGTCGAGGACGCGCAGGTCGGCCGTGCTGCAGACGTCGTCCAGCACCGAGGTGCGCGGCATGTCCAGCAGGTCGACCATCATCCGGTGATGGGCGCGCCGGCGGCGGGTCGCGATCGCCACCTGCAGCACCGACACGATCAGGCGGGCCCCGATGAGGAGGGTGAGTGCGAACACGAAGACGAGCAACAGCCACATCGGCCAGCCGAGGATGGCGATCTCACTGGTGATGGTGGCCGTCGGGCGGCCATCGGTGCCGGGGACGAACAACCGGCTGGCGATCGCGATTCCGGCGCTGAACGCCGAGAGCACCGCGGCCAGCACGATCGACTGCCAGAGCACGATCGCGGCCCGCGGCGCGCGCATCGGCCAGGACGCCCGCGCGAGCATTGCCGGCACCGGTCCGATCAGGACCAGCGCGACGATGGTGAAGGCCAGCGCGGACACGCTGTCAGTCTCCCTCAGCCGGTACCGGAATCGCCAGCCGGCGACGTCATTCGATGCTTGGTCTCCAGTTCGGCGAGCGCACGCCGCAGCGCGGCGGCCTCGCCTGCGCCGACCCGCTCGACGAAGTGCACCAGTGCGGCCTCGCGGCTGCCGGAGTCGGTGACCTGGTCGAGAGCGTCGACCATCAGGCCCGCGACCAGCTCGTCGCGGCCGTGCGTGGGGGCGTAGCGGTGTGCCCGGTCGTCGCGATGCTGCACCACGAGATTCTTCTTCGCGAGCCGTTGCAGGACGGTCATGATCGTGGTGTAGGCCAGATCACGCCGCGCCGACAGTGCCTCGTGCACCTGCCGGACGGTTTGGGGTTCGGGAGCGGACCAGAGGTGATCCATCACCTCACGCTCGAGCTCCCCTAGACGCGTCAACTTGGCCATGTTCCGTTCACTCTCCCTGAGCAGTAGATCAAGGGTACTACGGACGTACTACCGTGCGTCGTATACATCGCTGGAGATCAACTTCTTCTTTCGCGCGTTGCATTCCGGTTGAGGTCAACGGCCTCGTTCGGCCGCCCTGTGAAACAGCTCACAGGCGGCAGCCCGTGTTGCCTGGTCGCTATAGTAAGGCTAACCTAACCCGTGACGACGACGCCCGGGAGGTGCAGTGACGGTACTGATCGACGATCCGCTGATCGCAGGCATGACCATCAGGCGGACGATGCCGTTACACGAGTCATCCCGCCGGCTGCGCGAGCTCTATCCCGAGTGTCCCCGCGTCTACGGCGTCGCCGTGATGGGCGACCTCTCGCGGCGCCGGTGGTGGCCGCTGGCCGAGGCGCTCACCAGCGAGCGGCTTCAGGTGATGTTCGACATCGCGGCCACCGAGACCGGGAACCGGTGCGCGGTCGCCCAGCAATTGGCGGCGACGCTGGCGCATGTGGTCATCGGCCGGGTGATCCCGCTGGTGGTGCTCGAGGGACGGGCGTGGGACACCGGCCTGGAGAACCTCTGGGTGCACGTGGACTCCGAGGGCGCGATCGATTGGGTGGGCGTCGTCGACCCGACGCTGCGGGCGCTGCCCGACGACCCCTACTTCGGCCCACGCCGCGGCCGGCTGGGCCGGGGAGCCGGGCAGGGCATCGTCGCCCTGCCGAACGAGGCCGCGCTGACCACCTGGATCGCGCACCGCAGCCATCGCACTCTCGAACCGCTGTTCACCCGGTTGGTGCAGATCAGCGGCGGAGCGATGACCGAGGCGGCGATGTGGCACATGGTCGGCGCCGCCGTGGTCAGCGCCGCCACCCAGGTACCCATGCTGGCGGGCTCGAGCGAGCTGACGAGCATGCGCCGCGGCCAGGCCGTGCTGGACGCGCTCGTCGGGTTCGGCCTGCCGGTGCGCGGCGCCGCGCGGACCGGCCGGGGGAAGGGCTTGCTTAATTAGGGCAGCCTTGCCTATTCTTTCGTCACGAGGCATACGGACCGCGCCGGAGTCCTGAGGGCTGCAGAGACCCCCGGTCCCCTCGAGGGCGGGTCCCGCGCAACAGTGCGGGACCCGCCCGAATCTTTTGGTGCGCCGGCCGTGTAGACATCCAAGGGTGAGCACAGAACTGCCCGCCGGTCTCGGCGAAGGATTCGACACCGAACTGGGCCTGACCTACCTGGAGATGACCCCCGACGGCGGCCGCGCGCAGCTGACCATCAACGAAAAGTTGTTGCAGCCCTGGGGAATCGTGCACGGGGGCGTCTACTGCGCGGTGATAGAGAGCCTGGCCAGTGTCTCCGCTCACGTGTGGCTGTCCGAGAACGGCGGCGGCACGGTGGTGGGCGTCAACAACAACACCGACTTCCTGCGCGCACTCCGATCGGGCACGGTCACCGCGGTCTCCACGCCGATCCACCGCGGCCGCCGCCAGCAGCTGTGGCTGATCACCATCACCGACGAGACCGACCGGACGGTCGCCCGCGGCCAGGTCCGCCTGCAGAATCTCCCCGACGCCTGACCCTCAGCCGTCGAGCGCTGCTGAGCGTGCCGCGCCGTGGCAGGATCGCGAACTATGCGACTGACCCCGCATGAGCAGGAGCGGCTGCTCATCTCCTATGCCGCCGAACTGGCGCGGCGCCGGCAGGCCCGCGGGCTGCGGCTCAACCACCCCGAGGCCGTCGCCGTACTCACCGACCACCTGCTCGAGGGTGCGCGGGACGGCCGCACCGTCGCGGAACTGATGGTCAGTGGACGCGACGTGCTGTCGCGGGAGGACGTGATGGAGGGAGTGCCGGAAATGCTCGAGGACGTCCAGGTGGAGGCCACTTTCCCGGACGGGACCAAGCTGGTCACCGTCCACCACCCGATCCCGTGACCATGATTCCGGGGGAGATCCTGCACGGCGACGGCGACATCGAGATCAACGAGGGCGCCGAGCGGGTGTCCCTCGACGTCGTGAACACCGGCGACCGGCCCGTGCAGGTGGGCAGTCACGTGCACCTGCCGCAGGCGAACGCCGCACTCGACTTCGACCGGCAGGCCGCCCACGGCCATCGGCTCGACATCCCCGCGGGCACCGCGGTGCGGTTCGAACCGGGTGTGGCACAGACGGTGTCGGCGGTGCCGTTGCGGGGGACCCGCGAGGTGCACGGGCTCAGCCTGACCCCGCCCGGCCGGCTGGACGAATCGTGAGCGGGCTGTCGCGGTCCCGGTACGCCGCACTGTTCGGACCCACCATCGGCGACCGGATCCGGTT
Source organism: Mycobacterium sp. NPDC050551 (assembly GCF_040674075.1). Taxonomy (NCBI): domain Bacteria; kingdom Bacillati; phylum Actinomycetota; class Actinomycetes; order Mycobacteriales; family Mycobacteriaceae; genus Mycobacterium; species Mycobacterium sp. NPDC050551. Next base: position 188,365 of record NZ_JBFARC010000007.1, read on the forward strand.
GGCGGACACCGACCTGTTCGTCGAGATCACCGAGGACCGCAGCGGCGGACCGGGACTGGCCGGTGACGAGGCCGTGTTCGGCGGCGGCAAGGTGCTGCGCGAGTCGATGGGACAGGGCCGCGCGACGCGCGCCGACGGCGCCCCCGACACGGTGATCACCGGCGCGGTGATCATCGATCACTGGGGAATCATCAAGGCCGACATCGGCATTCGCGACGGCCGCATCGTCGCGATCGGCAAGGCCGGCAACCCCGACATCATGGACGGCGTCCATCGCGACCTGGTGGTCGGGCCGTCGACCGAGATCATCGCAGGCAACGGCCGCATCCTCACCGCAGGCGGGATCGACTGTCACGTGCACTTCATCTGCCCGCAGATCATGGGCGAGGCGCTGGCGGGCGGCATCACCACGCTGATCGGCGGCGGCACCGGCCCGGCCGAGGGCAGCAAGGCCACCACGGTCACCCCCGGCGCATGGCACCTGGCCCGCATGCTCGAGGCGCTCGACTCCTGGCCGATGAACATCGCGCTGCTGGGCAAGGGCAACACCGTCAGCGCGGACTCGATGTGGGAGCAGTTGCGCAGCGGTGCATCGGGTTTCAAGTTGCACGAGGACTGGGGCTCCACCCCGGCGGCCATCGACGCCTGCCTGCGGGTGGCCGACGCGTCGGGGGTGCAGGTGGCGCTGCACTCCGACACCCTGAACGAGGCCGGCTTCGTCGAGGACACCGTCGGCGCGATCGCCGGCCGGTCCATTCACGCGTACCACACCGAGGGCGCGGGCGGTGGGCACGCACCGGACATCATCACCGTGGCGGCCGAACCGTACGTGCTGCCGAGTTCGACCAATCCGACCCGGCCACACACCGTCAACACGCTCGACGAGCACCTGGACATGCTGATGGTGTGTCATCACCTCAACCCCAGCGTCCCTGAGGATCTCGCGTTCGCCGAGAGCCGGATCCGGCCGTCGACGATCGCCGCCGAGGACCTGCTGCACGACCTCGGTGCGATCTCGATGATCGGCAGCGACGCTCAGGCGATGGGCCGCATCGGTGAGGTGGTGCTGCGCACCTGGCAGACCGCCCACGTGATGAAGCGCCGCCGGGGCGCCCTGGCCGGAGACGGTGCGGCGGACAACAATCGTGTGCGCCGCTACGTGGCGAAGTACACGATCTGCCCGGCCGTGGCCCACGGGCTGGACCACGAGATCGGCTCGGTCGAGGTCGGCAAGCTCGCCGACCTGGTGCTGTGGGAACCCGCCTTCTTCGGTGTCCGGCCGCACGCGGTGATCAAGGGCGGGATGATCGCGTGGGCGGCGATGGGTGACGCGAACGCGTCGATTCCCACGCCACAGCCCGTTCTGCCGCGCCCGATGTTCGGCGCCGACGCGCGTGCCGCAGCCGCCACCTCGGTGCACTTCGTGGCGCCCCAGGCGATCGAGGACAGGCTGGCCGACCGGCTGGCGGTCAGCCGGCGCCTCGTCGCGGTGGGCGATGTGCGCGGTGTGGGCAAGACGGACATGCCGCTCAACGACGCGATGCCCCGTATCGAGGTCGACCCGGACACCTTCACGGTGCGCATCGACGGTGACGTCTGGCAGGAGCAGCCCGCCGCCGAACTGCCGATGGCTCAACGCTATTTCCTCTTCTAGCCCATGACCGCACTCACCACCCTGCTGACGCTGGCCGACTCGCGGCTGCCCACAGGAGGGCACGTGCACTCCGGCGGCGTCGAGGAGGCCGTCACCGGCGGGCTGGTGTTCGACCTGGCCACGCTGCGCGCATACCTGGTGCGCCGCATCCGGACCCACGGCCTGGTGACCGCGTCGCTGGCGGCGGCGGTGCACACCGGCACTTGCACGGTGATCGAGGCGGACCACGAAACCGATGCCCGCACACCGGCTCCGGCTGCCCGCGCGGCGTCGCGGGCGCAGGGCCGCGGGCTGGTGCGGCTGGCGCGCCGGGTCTGGCCGGACGCCGACTGGCAGGCGCTCGGGATCAAGCCGCACCTCGCTGTCGCAGCCGGAGCGGTGGGCGCGGCGAGCGGCCTGAGCGCCGAGCACACCGCGGTCTCGGTGGTGTACACGACCATGACGGGGTCGGCGACCGCCGCGCAGCGACTGCTGGCGTTGGACCCCGGCGACGTCGCCGCCCTGACCTTCGCGCTGTCGGCACTGTGCGACCAGACCGCGGCGGCGGCCGCCAAAGAACTCGCCGACCTTTCCGACCCGATGCTCGACGTGCTCGCCGAACGGCACGCCCAGCGCGAACGACCGTTGTTCTCCTCGTAATTCGACTACCGATAGGCCCTGTATGCCACCGCATTTCCTGGACGGCCAACCGCACGACCACCGCGACCGCCCCCGCCGCGAACGAACGCCGGGGGAGCCGCTGCGGATCGGCGTCGGCGGACCCGTCGGCTCCGGCAAGACCGCACTGGTGGCCGCGCTGTGCCGCCAGCTACGCGACCAGCTGTCGCTGGCCGTGCTCACCAACGACATCTACACCACCGAGGACGCCGACTTCCTGCGCCGCAACGCCGTGCTCCCCGACGAGCGAATCGCCGCGGTGCAGACCGGCGGCTGCCCGCACACCGCGATCCGCGACGACATCACCGCCAACCTCGACGCGATCGACGACCTGATCGCCGCGCATCATCGGCCCGACGCCCGCCTCGACCTCATCCTGGTGGAGTCCGGCGGCGACAACCTCACCGCCACCTTCTCCTCCGGACTGGTCGACGCGCAGATCTTCGTCATCGACGTGGCCGGTGGGGACAAGGTGCCGCGTAAGGGCGGACCCGGCGTCACCTTCTCCGATCTGCTGGTGGTCAACAAGACCGATCTCGCGCCGATGGTCGGCGCCGATCTCGACGTGATGCGCCGGGATGCGGCCAAGGTGCGCGGCGACCGTCCCACGGCGCTGATCTCGCTGACCGAGGACCCCACGGCGGGCCCGGTGCTCGCCTGGGTCACCGCGCAACTGCGTGCTCCGGTGCCCTCGCCCGCACCATGAGGTCCGACGTCGCCATCATCGCCTGCCCGGGACGTCCGCCGCGCCTCGAGTGCAGTGGGGGACTGGCCGCCCGCCGCACCGGTCCCGACACCGTGCACCTGGTGTCCGCGGCCGCCACACCGCTGGGCGGTGATCTGATCTGCGTGCGCGTCGTCGTCGAACCCGGCGCGCGACTGCGGGTGCGCACCGCCGCGGCGACGCTGGTGCTGCCCGGAGCAGGAACGCCGGAATCGGTGGCCCACTGGGACATCGAATCGGCGGGCGAGCTGGACGTCGACCCGCAGCCGACCGTCGTGGCCGGCGCGTCGCGGCACGTCACGCTGACGCGGCTGCGGTTGACCGGAGTCGGGCGGGTCCGCGTGCGCGAACGGATACAGATCGGCAGAACCGGTGAGCGACAGGGCTTCTGGTCGGGGTCCCTGCACGTCGACCTGGACGGTACGCCGATGCTGCGGCACCGCATCGAACTGGGTGACGACACCGTCGCCGACGACGTCCTCGGCGCGCCACGCGCATGCGTGAGCGAACTGACCTACCCCGACCGTGCGGAGAGCGCGAAGGGCACCGAGCTGGCGCTGGCCGCCGGCGGCTGGCTGTCGACCTGGCAGGGGGAGCGGCTGACTAGCTAGCCGCCTGCTCCCTCTCCCGTTCGGTCTCGGTCACCGCCGCCGCGATCTCCTCGAGTTCCTCTATGCGGGTACGGGCGTAGGCCTGCTGTTCGGTGATCGTCAGCTGGCCGCGGTTGCGGCCGAGGAACGTCACCGTCCATGACAGCAGCGTGACGATCTTGGTCTTGAAGCCCACCAGGTAGACCAGGTGCAGCACCAGCCACGCCAACCAGGCGATGAAGCCGCCGAACTCCAGCGGGCCGACCTTCGCCACGGCGTTGAACCGCGAGACGGTGGCCATCGAGCCCTTGTCGAAGTACTCGAACGGCTCGCGGAACGCCGGGTTGGCGCCCTTGATCTCGTTCTTGATCAGCCGCGCGGCGTACTTGCCGCCCTGGATCGCGCCCTGGGCCATGCCGGGCACGCCGTCGACGGCCGCCATGTCGCCCACCACGAACACGTTCGGGTGGCCGGGCAGCGACAGGTCGGGCTGCACCTTGACCCGGCCTGCCCTGTCGAGTTCGACACCCGACTGCGCGGCGAGGTCCTTGCCGAGCGGGCTCGCCGAGACGCCGGCAGACCACACCTTGCACGCCGATTCGATGCGCCGGACGCTGCCGTCGGGATCCTTGACGGTGATCCCGTTGCGGTCGACGTCGGTGACCATTGCGTTGAGCTGGATCTCGACGCCCATCTTCTCCAGCCGGGCCTTCGCCTTGTTGCCCAGCTTCTCGCCCATCGGCGGCAGCACGGCGGGCGCAGCGTCGAGCAGGATCACCCGTGCCCGGGTGGAGTCGATGTGGCGGAACGTGCCCTTGAGGGTGTGGTCGGCCAGTTCAGCGATCTGACCGGCCATCTCGACACCGGTGGGCCCGGCGCCCACCACCACGAACGTCAGCAGCTTCGCGCGCCGCTCCGGGTCGCTGGACCGCTCTGCCTGTTCGAACGCGCCGAGGATGCGCCCACGCAACTCGAGCGCGTCGTCGATCGACTTCATGCCGGGCGCCCACTCGGCGAAGTGGTCGTTGCCGAAATAGGACTGGCCGGCGCCCGCGGCGATGATGAGGCTGTCGTACGGCGTCGCGTAGTCGTGGCCGAGCAGCTCCGAGTGCACGAGCTTGTTCTCGAGGTCGACGTGGGTGACGTCGCCGAGCAGCACCTGCGCGTTCTGCTGCTTGCGCAGCACCACCCGGGTCGCGGGCGCGATCTCGCCCTCGGAGATGATCCCGGTCGCCACCTGGTACAGCAGCGGCTGGAACAGGTGGTGCGTGGTGCGTGCGATCAGTTTGATGTCGACGTCGGCACGCTTCAGGGTCTTGGCGGCGGTCAATCCGCCGAACCCCGACCCGACGATGACGACCTTGTGCCGGTCGGACACGGTGGCTCCGGGGTGGCTCATCTGCAACTCCTCGACGAACGTCTTCTCGTTCAGTACAACCACTAGGCTAGTGGGCGGGCATCCCGCAGGCGCGGTGAGATAGCGCACCGCACTGACTGTTTACCCAGCCAGCATCGGCTTCAACGCGGCGGCGACATCCGTTATGCGCCCGGGGTGGTATCCGTCGATGTTCGTGACCGGACTGAGGATGACACCGTCGACCCCCGCGTCGAGCACCTTGGTCTTGACCTGCTCGGCGATCTGCTCGGCGCCGCCGAAGGCCACGCGGTCCTTGAAGTCGTCGGGAATCATGTCGGCCGTGACGTTGTCGTCGATCATCGCCATCACCAGCATGCTGGTCTCCAACGTCGCCGGGTCGCGGTCGATCTTCTCGCAGGCCTCCTTGACGACCTGCACCTTGCGGGCCAGCTCGTCGAAGCCCGCGATGATGTTGAGGTGGTCGAAGTGCTTGACCGCCAACGGAATCGTCTTCTTCTCGCCACTGCCGCCGATCATCAGCGGGATGTGGTCACGCAGGCGCGGCTCGGCCATCGCCTCCTGGGTGCGGTAGTACTTGCCGGAGAAGGTCGGCCGCTCGCCGGCGAGCATCGGCAGGATGATCTGCAGCGCCTCGCCGAGCCTGTTGAACCGGTCGGTGAAGGTGCCGAACTCGTAGCCGAGCTGATCGTGCTCGAGCTCGAACCAGCCGGTGCCGATGCCCAGGATCGCCCGGCCCTGGCTGATCACGTCGAGCGTGGTGATGGCCTTGGCCAGCAGCGTGGGGTTCCGGTAGGTATTTCCGGTGACCAGTGTGCCGAGCTGGACGCGCTCGGTCGCCGTGGCCAGACCGCCGAGGGCGGTGTAGGCCTCGAGCATCGGCTGGTCGGGGGTGCCCAGGCCGGGCAGTTGGTAGAAGTGGTCCATCACGAAGACCGAGTCGAAGCCCGCGGCCTCGGCTTCCTGGGCCTGCGCGATGACGGTGGGGAAGATCTCGGCGACGCCGGTGCCGTAGGAGAAGTTGGGGATCTGGAGTCCGAGTCGAATCGTCACTCCGTCGACCCTAACGCGCTAGCCGAAGTTCGCCAGCGCACCCCGGCTGACGTGCAGCGTCTGTCCGGTGATGTGCCGCGCCGCGGGCGTGCTCAGGAACAGTGCGAGCCGGGCGAACTCGTCGGCGACCGATGGCGGGGTGGTGCTGAGGCCGTCGTAACCGGCTCCGGCGCTGCGGCCGGAGGCCACGGCGTTGACGGTGATCCCGCGGGTGCCGAAGTAGGTCGCCTGACCGGCGGTCCACTCGCCGAGGGCGGCCTTGACCGCGGCATCGGCACTTCCGGGGCGCGGGCTCTCCGGCACGACGTTGACGATCGAGCCACCGGAGCGCAGGTGGTCACCGACGATCTGGGTGGTCAGCACGGCCGACAGCACCGTGGCGTCGAGCGCTGCGCGCCACGCCGCCGCCGTGTCGGCGAGCGAGAACGTCCGGGGGTCGCCGGGCTGCCAGCCGGGCGCCGGGACGTTGACCAGGGCATCGAGGTGATGCGGGAACAGCCCGCGCGCGTCCTCGAGGCTGGCCGGGTCGGTGTTGTCGAACAGGATCGAGTCGACGTCGAGTTCCTTCGCGGCGACCTCGAGCTCGTCGCGGCGCGCCCCGGCGATGACCACGGTGTGGCCTTCGGTGCGGAAGCCGGCCGCGATCGCGCGTCCCAGATCGGTGTCTCCTCCGGTGACCAGCACGTCCATCGGTTGACCTCCTCGTCGCGGTGACCCGCGCGCGGTGGCGCGCCGATCAAGCGCCGATGTTACTGGACGGTAGCTAGCGCGGGAAATCCGACGCGCGAGCAACCGGACACGCGTCGGTAACGACGATGATCGGCGGCGCGATTCACTGGGCAGAACGCCCGTCGACCGACCAGTCCGGGCTGCCACCGGGACCGGCGCGGCGCCCCGGGGAGTCGGCTTGTCAGCAATCTTTCAGGAATGCTTTGAGCTGCCCCGACTCCGACACAGCAATCGACCATTAGAACACTTTTTAATCAACTCACACTTGCGTCACGGCGGTAACACGGTAGTTTCTTCTCCATGGAGCAGCCGGACGTGACTTCCGCACGACGACGTAAGAGTCTCTCGACGGCGCTGGCGCTCGCGGCATCGACGAGTGTCGCCGTGGCGGCACTCACCCTGCCGGCGATCGCCAACGCGCAGCCCGAGCCGTCGCCGCCGCCACCCCCGCCGCCGCAGGGGAACACCTTCCTGGGGCAGCCGCCGCCGCCGAACGCGCCGCCTCCGCCGCCCGCGGACCCGAACGCGCCGCCTCCGCCGCCCGCGGACCCGAACGCTCCGCCTCCGCCGCCGGCCGATCCGAACGCGCCGCCACCGCCGGCGGCCGATCCGAACGCTCCGCCACCTCCGCCCGCGGACCCGAACGCGCCGCCGCCTGCTCCCGCGGACCCCAACGCCCCGCCCGCTCCCGAGGCCGGCCGGGTCGACAACGCCGCAGGCGGATTCAGCTACGTGGTTCCCGCGGGCTGGAAGGTCTCGGACGCCACGCAGCTGTCCTACGGCCAGGCGCTCCTCAACCGGGTCGCGCCCGAGGGCGCGGAGCCGCCGAGTGACACCAGCGTGCTGCTCGGCCGGTTGGACCTCAAGCTGTTCGCCGGCGCCGAGGCCGACAACACCAAGGCCGCGCAGCGTCTGGCGTCCGACATGGGCGAGTTCTTCATGCCGTTCCCGGGCACCCGGCTCGGCCAGGAGACCGTTCCCCTCGATGCCGCGGGGATGCCCGGTGTCGCGTCGTACTACGAGGTGAAGTTCACCGACGCCGCCAAGCCCACCGGCCAGATCTGGGCCGGGGTGGTCGGCCAGCCCACACCTGCGGGCACGCCGCGCGGGCAGCGCACCCCGGAGCGCTGGTTCGTGGTGTGGCTCGGCTCGGCGAACAATCCCGTCGACAAGGGCGCCGCGGTGGCGCTGGCCAACTCGATCCGGCCCTGGTCGCCGCCGCCGCCCCCGCCGGCCGACGCACCGCCGCCTCCGCCCGACCCCAACGCACCTCCGCCGGACCCGAACGCGCCGCCGCCGCGGCCGGGTGTGGGCGTCGCTGTGCCGGTCGATCCGAATACGGCACCGGAGATGCGTCCGCCGTCCTGATCACGAGCTGACCCGAACGGGCGCTGCGTACGTCGAGCAATCGACCGCGGCGCCCGTTCGGCATGAGTGGGCCGCAGATCGCGTCGACTCTGCGCGCAGGGCGCGAGAATGCGAGTGGCGAGCGCCCGGGACGCACACGCGACATGCGTCCGCCTGCCCGCGCGACGATCACATGGACAGGTGCCACACCAGGGCCGCGGCGAGCGCGCCCAGGCCATTCAGCGACCAGTGCAGCGCGATGGGAGCGAGCAGGCTGCCGCTGCGACGGCGCAGCCAGGTGAAGATGAATCCGGCCACCCCGGTGGCCACGACGGCCAGCACCACCCCGGCGACCATGCCGAACACTCCGGCGCCGAACAACTTGGTGAAGCCGACGTTCTCGCTGGTCAGACCGAACGACGTGGCGATGTGCCAGAGCCCGAACAGCAGCGACCCGGCGGCGGCGACGCCCCGGAAGCCCCATGCACGGTTCAGCGCACCGTGCAGCACGCCCCGGAACGCGAGCTCCTCGGGGATGACCGTCTGCAGCGGGATCACCACCATCGAGGCGATCAGCGCACCGGAGATCGTCGCGTAGTTGTTGTTCATGAACATCGGCCGCGTCCACGGCAGCAGCGCACCGATGGCGATCACCGTGAGCACGAGGCCCACCGCGGCGGCGGCGTAGCCGGCGCCGGTGCGTAAGTGCTCGCGGCCCAGGCCCAGTTCGGTCCAGCCGAGGCCGCGGGCGCGCACCAGGAGCATGAGCCCGATCGCCGCGGCGGGGACCGTCGCGATACTGGCCCACGGCGTGGTGAAGTGCGCGACGAGATTGGTGACCACCAGGACCGCCACCACCACGGCGATGTCCACGTACACATGGAGCCGCCGCGGCGCGGTGAGGTCGGCGTCGGCCGGCGCCGCGGCAAGGTCAGTCATTTGCGGTGATTCTACCGGCGCCGGCCGGGTGCCCTAGTCGGCCGAACCGTCGTCCGGTTCCCAGGTCCACCCGGAGATGGCCGGATCGTCCTCGCCGTGCTCGCGGGTGTAGCGCCGCGCCGCGAGCCGGGCGTCGGCCATTTCCTGGCGCAGTTCGGCCGCCCGGGTGCCCAGCCCCTCGACCCGGTCGATCACGTCCATCACCAGATGGAACCGGTCGAGCTCGTTGAGCATCACCATGTCGAACGGCGTCGTGGTGGTGCCGCGCTCCTTGAAGCCCCGCACGTGCAACTGCGCGTGGTTGGCGTGCCGGTAGGTCAACCGGTGGATCAGCCACGGGTAGCCGTGATAGGCGAAGATGATCGGCTTGTCCTCGGTGAACAGCGAGTTGAACTCGCGGTCCGACAGGCCGTGCGGGTGCTCCGACTCGGGTTGCAGCCGCATGATGTCGACGACGTTGACCACGCGAACCTTCAACTTCGGCAAGCGTTTACGCAGAATATCTGCTGCGGCGACGGTCTCCAGCGTGGGAATGTCCCCGGCACAGGCGAGCACGACATCGGGTTCCTCCCCGCCGCCGTGGCTGCCCGCCCACTCCCAGATCCCGGCGCCGCGGGTGCAGTGCGCGATCGCCTCGTCCATCGTCAGGTAGTTCAGCGCCGGCTGCTTACCCGCGACGATCACGTTGATGTAGTGCTTGCTGCGCAGGCAGTGGTCGGCCACCGAGAGCAGCGTGTTGGCGTCCGGCGGCAGGTACACCCGCACCACCTCGGGCCGCTTGTTCGCCACATGGTCGATGAATCCCGGGTCCTGGTGTGACGCGCCGTTGTGGTCCTGGCGCCACACGTGGGACGTCAGCAGATAGTTCAGCGAAGAGATCGGCCGCCGCCACTCGAGCTGGGCGCTGCTCGACAGCCACTTCGCGTGCTGATTCAGCATCGAGTCGACGATGTGCACGAACGCCTCGTAGCAGTTGAACAGGCCGTGCCTGCCGGTCAGCAGATATCCCTCCAGCCAGCCCTGGCAGAGGTGCTCGGAGAGCACCTCCATCACCCGGCCCGACGGCGCCAGGTTCTCGTCGTCCGGATCCATCTCCGCCATCCACGCCTTGTCGGTCGACTCGAACACCGGCGAGAGCCGGTTCGACGCGGTCTCGTCGGGTCCCATCAGCCGGAACCGGTCCGGGTTGCGGACGATGATGTCGCGCAGGAAGGTGCCGAGCACCTTCGTCGCTTCAGCGGACTCCGCCGCGGGCGCGGGCACGTCCACCGCATAGTCGGCGAAGTCGGGCAGGTCGAGGTCACGCCGCAGCACCCCGCCGTTGGCGTGCGGGTTCGCGCTCATCCGCCGGTCACCGGCCGGAGCAAGCGCCCGCAGTTCGGGTCGCAGGTGGCCGTCCTCGTCGAACAACTCCTCGGGCCGGTAGCTGCGCAGCCACTCCTCGAGCTGGGCCATGTGCTCGGGGTTGGAGTGCGTCTCCGACAGCGGTACCTGATGCGCCCGCCAGGTGCCTTCCACCTTCTTGCCGTCCACCTTCTCCGGGCCGGTCCAGCCCTTCGGTGTGCGCAACACGATCATCGGCCACAACGGCCGGCCCGCCTCGCCGTCGAGCCGGGCGGCCCGCTGGATCGCGGCGATCTGGTCGAATGCCTCGTCCAGCGCGGTGGCCAACTGCTGGTGCACGTTCGCGGGGTCGTCGCCCGCGACGGTGATCGGCCGGTAGCCGTAGCCGTAGAACAGCGCTTCGAGTTCCTCCTGCGGAATGCGGGACAGCACGGTCGGGTTCGCGATCTTGTAGCCGTTGAGGTGCAGGATGGGCAGCACCGCGCCGTCGGTCACCGGATCGAGGAACTTGTTGGAGTGCCAGCTGGCGGCCAGCGGGCCGGTTTCGGCTTCGCCGTCGCCGATCACGCAGGCCACCACCAGGTCCGGGTTGTCGAAGGCGGCGCCGTAGGCGTGCACGAGCGCGTAGCCGAGCTCGCCGCCCTCGTGGATCGAGCCCGGCGTCTCGGCGGCCACATGGCTGGGAATCCCGCCGGGAAAGGAGAACTGCCGGAACAGCTTTCGCATCCCGTCGATACCTTCGGCGATGCCGGAGTAAACCTCGGTGTAGGTGCCTTCGAGGTAGGCGTTGGCCACCAGTCCGGGTCCACCGTGACCCGGGCCGGTGATGTAGATGACGTCGGCGTCCCGTTCCCGGATGATGCGGTTCAGATGGGCGTAGACGAGGTTGAGCCCCGGCGTGGTGCCCCAGTGGCCGAGTAGCCGGGGCTTGATGTGTTCGGCGGCGAGGTCCTCGCGCAGCAGCGGGTTGTCCAGCAGGTAGATCTGGCCGACGGACAGGTAGTTGGCGGCCCGCCAGTAGGCGTTGATCAGGTCCAGTTCGTCGTCGGTGAGGGTGGGGGACAGCGACTCGTCGGTCATCTGGCTGGTCATCTGGCTCATTCTGGTCACGGCGGGTGAACTTCGGGTGCCGACCGTCTACCCGAACACGTGATCTTCAAGCGGATCCGCGCACGCACTAGCCTGTGGCGGTGCGGACACTGCTGGCCTCGCTGCGGGTGCTCGACGCCGGCGACGCGGATTCCGACGGGATCGGCCGGATGTACGCCGATCTCGGGGCCGACGTGGTGAAAGTGGAAACCCCCGGCGGCGCCGCCGACCGGGAGGCGCGGCCGGCGATCGCGGGGTCGAGCATCGCGTTCACCGTGCACAACGCCGGCAAGCGCGGCGTCGCGCTGGACCCGCGGTCAGCGGCGGACCGCACCCGGTTCGCGGACCTTCTCGCGGGCGCCGACATCGTGGTGGACAGCGGCCGGCTCGAGGCGTTCGGGCTGCCTGCCCCGACGGTCGCGGCCCGCTGGCCGCATCTGGTCGTGCTGTCGGTCAGCGACTTCGGCGCGACGGGCCCCCGCGCATCGTGGCGGGCCACCGATCCGGTGCTCTACGCGCTGTCCACGGCGCTGTCGCGGTCCGGCCCGACGACCGGTGCGCCGGTGCTGCCACCCGCGGGCCTGGCATCGGGGACGGCTGCCGTGCAGGCGGCCTGGGCGGCTCTGGTCGCCCACTTCCACCGATTGCGCGGCGGGCACGCAGAGCACATCGACTTCTCCCGATTCGAGGCGGTGGTGCAGGCACTGGACCCACCCTTCGGGTCGGAGGGCCAGGCCGCGGTGGGCCGCAAGCGTTCCGCCGAACTGTGGCGGGGCAGGCCCCGCAACCAGCAGATCTACCCGATCTTCGGATGCGCCGACGGCCACGTGCGGATCTGCCTGCTCTCGGCGCGGCAGTGGCGCGGGATGTGGCGGTGGCTCGGCGAACCCGAACGGTTCGCCGACCCGTCGTTCGAGACCATTGCCGCCCGCTACGCCGCGTCGGAGGCACTCAACGCGGCGATCGCCGAACTCTTCGCGGCGCGGTCCGTCGCGGAACTGGTCGAGCAGGGCCAGGCCCGCGGCGTGCCGATCGCGGCGTTGCTCACGCCCGCCGAGGCGCTGCGGTGTGAGCATTTCCGCGCGGTCGGCGCGCTGTCGGTCATCGAGCCGGTACCCGGCAGGCCGCTCGATGTGCCCGCAGGACCTTTCGTCGTCGACGGGGAGCACGTCGGTCACCGGCGCGCAGCATCCACCCTCGATGATCCCGAATCCGGTTGGTGCACAACGCGGTCACCGGCCGCACCGAAGGCCGATCGACCGCTGCGCCCGTTCGACGGACTGCGCATCCTCGACCTCGGGGTGATCGTCGCCGGCGGCGAGCTGGGCCGGCTCTTCGCGGATCTGGGCGCCGAGGTGATCAAGGTGGAGAGCGCGGCGTACCCCGACGGGCTGCGGCAGACCGCGCCGGGTCAGCCGATGAGCCGGTCCTGGGCGCTGACCCACCGCAACGAGTACAGCCTCGGTGTCGATCTGCGGAACCCCGCGGGCGCCGACGTGTTCGCGGGCTTGGTGGCCGGGGCCGACGCCGTGTTCGCGAATTTCAAGCCGGGAACCCTCGACGCGCTGGGGTTCTCCTACGACCGGCTGCGCGCGCTGAACCCCCGCATCGTGCTCGCCGAGAGCAGCGCGTTCGGCGCGACCGGCCCGTGGAGTGCGCGCATGGGCTACGGACCGCTGGTGCGTGCGAGCACGGGCATCACCCGGCTCTGGAGCGACGACACCGCAACCCCTTTCGACGCGACCACCATCTTCCCCGACCACGTCGCGGCCAGGATCACCGCCATCGGGGCGCTCGCCGCGCTCATCGACCGCGACCACTCCGGAACCGGTGCGCACGTGCACATCTCGCAGGCGGAGGCAGCGGTGAATCAGCTGGCCGTCACCTACGTCGCGCAGGCTGCGCGCGCCGCCGGGCTGCCGGTCGACGACGACGACGGCGTGCACGGCGTCCACCCGTGTGCCGGCGACGACGAGTGGTGTGTGGTCTCGCTGCGCACCGCCGCTGACCGTCGTGCGGTGGCCGGCCTCGTCGGTTCGGCCGAGCCAGCGGCGATCTCGGCGTGGACCGCCGTCCGCGACAAGGCCGAGGTGGCCGCGACGTTGCAGGCGTCCGGAGTGCCTGCCGCACCGATGCATCGGGCGGCCGACGTGCTCGCCGAGCCGCAGGTCCGGCACCGCGAGCTGTACTCCGAGATGACCCACCCGCTGTTCGCGATGCCGATGCCGACCGAGACCGGCCCAACCCCATACCGGCACATCCCGCCCGCCGAGTTACGGCCGGCGCCGATGCCGGGCGAGCACACCAGGGAGATCTGCCAGAAGCTGCTGGGACTCGACGTCGCCGAGGTGGACCGGCTCATCGCCGAGGGCGTGCTGTTCACCACAGCCGGGCGACCCTGACGGCGGATCGACCCGGCGATCCGGCATGCTGTCCCCATGCCTGTCGCCCCCGCCACGCCGGTACTCATCGGATACGGCCAGGTCAACCAGCACGACGAGAATCCCGCGGTCGAACCCGTCGATCTGATGGCCGCCGCGGCGCGCTCCGCCGCGGACGCCCGGGTACTCGCGGCGGTCGATTCCGTGCGCGTGGTGAACCTGCTGTCCTGGCGTTACATCGACCCCGGGCTGCTGCTCGCCGAACGGATCGGCGCAGGCGGCGCCGCCACCCGCTACTCGGGCATCGGCGGCAACGTGCCGCAGACCCTGGTCAACCAGGCCTGCCTGGACATCCAGGACGGCAAGGCCGGTGTGGTGCTGATCGCGGGCGCCGAGACGTGGCGCACCCGTGGCCGGTTGAAGCGCCGCGGTGAGAAGGCGGACTGGACGCGACAGGACGAATCGCTGCCGGCACCGCCAGGAGCCGAGGACGTGCCGATGGCCGGCGACGCCGAGATGCGCATCGAGCTGGGACGGCCCGCCCACGTCTACCCGATGTTCGAGCAGGCGGTGCGGATCGCGACGGGGGAGGACCCGGAGTCACACCGGCGCCGCATCGGTGAACTGTGGGCGCAGTTCAGCGCGGTGGCCGCGGGAAACCCGCACGCGTGGAGCCGTGAACCCGTTGCCGCAGAGGATATCTGGCGGCCAAGTCCGTCGAACCGGATGATCAGCTGGCCGTACACCAAGCTGATGAACTCGAACAACATGGTCGATCAGGGCGCGGCACTGATCCTGACCTCGGTCGAGCAGGCGCGGCGGCTGCAGGTGCCCGAGGAACGCTGGGTCTTTCCCTACGCCGGCACCGACTCCCATGACACGTATGCGATCTCGGAGCGCGCGGAGTTCCACAGTTCACCGGCGATCCGGATCGCGGGTCGTCGGGTGCTGGAGCTTGCGGGCACCGATCTCGACCGGATCGACCTCGTCGACGTCTACTCGTGCTTCCCGTCCGCCGTGCAGGTGGCCGCCGCCGAACTCGGACTGCCGGTGGCGGACCCCGCGCGTCCGCTGACGGTGACCGGCGGGCTGACGTTCGCCGGTGGGCCGTGGAACAACTACGTCACGCACTCCATCGCCACCATGGCCGAGCAACTGACCGCCGGACGCGGCAGGCGCGGCCTGATCACCGCCAACGGCGGCTACCTCACCAAACACAGCTTCGGTGTCTACGGCACCGAGCCGCCCGCGCACGAATTCCGTTGGCAGGACGTACAATCCGAGGTCGACCTGGAGCCCACCCGGACCTCGTTGGTGGAGTGGTCCGGCACCGGCACCGTCGAGGCGTGGACCACCCCGTTCGACCGCGACGGCGCGCCCGAGAAGGCCTACCTCGCCGTGCGGACGCCCGACGACGCGCGCACCCTCGCGGTGATCACCGACGCCGGCGACGCGGCCGCCACGGTGGAGGGTGACATCGCCGGTGTCAAGGTCACGGTGCGCGAGGACGGCACCGCGGCGCTGTTGTAGCGGACTAGCGGATCGTGTAGCCGCCGTCGATCACCAGGTCGGCGCCGTTGATCATCGCCGCCGCGTCGGATGCGAGAAACACCGCGGCCGCGGCGATCTCGTCGGGGTAGGCGAATCGTCCGGTGGGGATGAGCTTCTTCATCGCCTCGCCCCGCGGTCCGTCCCAGGCCTTGCGCCCCAGTTCGGTGAGCACGACCGTCGGTGAGATCGTGTTCACCCGGACGCCGCGGCCCGCCCACTCGGATGCCAGCACCTTCGAGACGCCGACCACCCCGAATTTGGACGCACAGTAGGCGACGTGCTGGTCGAGGGCGACGCTGGCGGCCTGGGACGCCATGTTCACGATGACCCCACGACCGGCCGCCAGCATCCGGTTGCCGACCGCCTGGCACATCAGGAAAGTGCCCTTGAGGTTGACGTCGATCGTGGCGTCCCACGCATCGGTTGCCAGTTCCTCGGCAGGCGCGAGCATCACGATGCCCGCGCTGTTGAACAGCATGTCGATGCGCCCGAAGCTCGCCATCACCTCCTCGACGACGGCAAGGACCGACCCGGCGTCGGAGACGTCGCAGCCGAAACCCCTGCTGTCCGCTCCGAGTGCCTGCGCCGCTGTCTGCGCGCCGGACGCGTCGAGGTCCACCACCGCGATCCGGCCGCCCTTCGCGGCCAGTGCCGCGGCGATCGCCGCGCCGATGCCGGACGCCCCACCGGTGACCAGCGCAACCCTGTCGTCGAGCCGGAAATCGAGATCCACTGCAGGAGAGGTCATGTGATGTCACACCCTTTCGTTCGTTCGGTCAGTCGAGTAGCGCTGCCGCGATGTCGCTGTCGGTGACGATCGCCGTGACCAGCCCAGAGCAGAGCACCGCCCTGGTGGCGGCGATCTTCTCGGCACCGGTGACGATCGCGATCCGGGTCGGGATCGCCCGCAGCGCTGCTTCCCCGATCCCCATCCTGCGGTCGTCCAGGCCCGGCACCCGGTGGCCGTCCTCGTCGAGTAGCAGCGCACACGTCTCGGCGCACACCCGCGCCTTGCTGAACCGCGCGACCTCGGCCGCCGTCAGTGACAGGTGTGTCTGCGACGCCCCGGGCTTCCACGCCCCGACCGACACCAGAGCGCATGTGACGTCCGGATACCGGCCCACCGTGGCCCGGATCTGCTGGTTGCCCCGCAGCGCCTCGGCGGTGCGGCCGTCCTGGACGACGAGGGGGGCGTACAGCGGCCAGGACTGCCCGCCGCTGACCTCGCTGATCCGCCGCACCAGATCGAGGCCGTTACCGGTGATGGCGCCGGCCATGCCGCTCAGTTGGACGACGTCGCATCGCGGCAGCGTCGTCAGATGGGGCGCGATGTGGGCGAGCGTGCGACCGCAGTCGACCCCCACCACGTCGCCGTCGCGCAGGATCGACTGCAGCAGTTCGGCCATCGCCTCGGCGACCGCCTGGACCCGGTCGGCCGTGTTGCGGGAGTCGGTCGCCACCGCGTACACGTGCTGGAGGCCGAACCGGCGCTGCACCGCGGTGGACAGGTCGACGTCGACCGACCCCGGATTGTGGATCTTGATCTCGACCATGCCCGACTCGAGGGCCTCGTCCAGCATGCGGGTCACCTTGAAGCGGGACACCCCGAGTTCTTCGGCGATCTGGATCCTGGTGCGGCCCTCCAGGTAATACCGGCGCGCCACCAGTGCACGCTCGAATAGTTCGTCGGGCCCCATGCCGCCCCTCCCACGTCCGCCGCGGACGTCCCGTGCACATATGTGCAGAGCCGTTGACATATGAGCATAGTCCAGAGCATGATCCACCTCACAAGCGAGCGGGAGAGTGTTCCCGCCCACACAGCGGAGGAACCCGGTGCGGTTCGTCCGGAAAGGGCTGACTGGCATGACGGGATCGGCGGTCTGCGAGTCGCCGCTTCCGCGGTCCGGCCCGATGTCGACGGAGATGCCATCGTGAGCAGCGCGGTGCTCGAATGTGCCGGAGTGACCAAGAGTTTCGGCGGCGTGCCGGTCCTGCGCGGGGTGACGCTGACCCTCGAACCCGGCACGGTGACCGCACTCGCCGGCGAAAACGGCGCGGGGAAGTCGACGCTGATGAAGATCATCAGCGGCCAGTACCACGCCGATGCCGGGACGGTGTCGGTGCGCGGCGCCCACCTCGCTCCGGGCAATCCGAGGGACGCCGTGCGCCACGGTGTGGCCATCGTGCCGCAGGAACTGGCCTCGATCGAGGACATGACGGTCTACGAGAACCTCTTCGTCGGCCGGGAGATCCGCCGCGGCCCGTTCCTGAACCGGCGGGCGATGATCGCCGAGGCGCGCGAGACGCTCGCCGTCTTCGACGTCGGCATCTCCCCGACGGCCCGGATGGGCAGCCTGCCGGTCGGATTGCGCCAGATCGTGGAGATCGTCAAGGCCGCCCGCACCGGCGCACAGGTGGTGATGCTCGACGAGCCCACCTCGGCGATCTCCGAGCGCGAGGTGGAGGGTCTCTACTCCATCGTGCGCAGGCTGCGCGAACACGGCGTGGCGATGGTCTACACCACGCACAAGATGGCCGAGATCCGCGCCATCGCCGACCGCGCCGTGGTGCTGCGCGACGGCGGCCTCATCCTCGACGCCCCGATCGCCGACGTGACCGACGACGACATCGTCACCGCCATGATCGGCCGCGAGCTCGACGCACTCTTCCCCGACCGCACCGAACCCGGTACCGAGAAGGTGCTCGAGATTCGGGACCTGCACGTCGACGGCGCGGCCGAACCGGTGTCGTTCTCCGTGGCCGCAGGCGAGATCCTCGGACTCGCGGGCCTGGTGGGCGCGGGGCGCACCGAACTCCTCGAGGCCATGTTCGGCGCCCGGCACACCACTGCCGGCGACATCGTGGTGCGCGGCCGGCCGGTGAAGCGCAACGCTCCCGCCGCGGCGATCGCCGCCGGAATGGCGATGGTTCCCGAGGACCGCAAGCTCTCCGGCGTCGTGCTGTCGATGAGCGTGCTGGACAACGGGTCACTGCCCCGGTTGTCGTCGTTCAGCGTCGCGGGATGGTTGCGCGGAAAGGCCCGCACCAAGGCGGTGTCCGACGTGATGTCCTCGGTCCGCCTGCGCAGTCGGGGACTGAATCAACAGGTCGGCACGCTGTCGGGCGGCAACCAGCAGAAGGTGGTGCTGGCCCGCTGGCTGACCGGCGACGTCAACGTGCTGCTGCTCGACGAGCCCACCCGCGGCGTCGACGTCGGCGCGCGCAGTGAGATCTACCGCATAATCACCGAATTCGCCGCCGCCGGGATGGCCGTGGTGATGGCGTCGTCGGACATGCCCGAGATCATCGGGTTGTCCCACCGGGCCTTCGTCATGCGCGGCGGCGCGCTGGTCGGAGAGCTCGACCGGGAGGCGCTGGACCACCCGTCGGTGCAGGAGTCGGTGTTCCGGATGGCGACCGCGCTGGACGGACCTGGCGACCGGATTCCCGCTCGATCAACGGAGGAGGACTCGTGAGCACCCCCACCGGCACCGAGGAGAACGCGGGGGAGGCAGGACCGGCGACGGTGACCTCGCCGATCACCGGCGAACCGGTCAAACTGTTCTCCCGGGCGTGGCTGAGCGGCCTGGCACTGCGGTACTCGATGGTCATCATCATGCTGCTGGTGATCGCCTACTTCAGTTACCGCAGTGCACGATTCGGCACCGTCGACAACCTGGTGACCATCCTCGTCGCGGCGGCGCCGTTCGCCCTCATCGCGCTCGGGCAGACGCTGGTGGTGCTGACCGGAGGGATCGACCTCTCGGTGGGCAGTGTCATCGCGGTGTCGGCGATGGCGGGAGCGGCGACGGCGAAGGCCCACCCCGGCCAGGTGTGGATGACGGTTCTGGTGGCCATGATCGTCGGTCTCGCGGTCGGCTCGTTGAACGGAATCCTGGTGTCCCGCCTCAACGTCCCCCCGTTCATCGCCACCCTCGGGACGCTGACGGCGGGCTCCGGCATGGCCTACGTGATCGGCGGGGGCGCGCCGATCAACGGACTGCCCGCGGAATTCGGGTCGATCGCCAACACCAAGATCCTCGGGCTGCAGATCCCGGTGCTGGTCATGATCGTCGGCATCGTGGTGCTGGCGGTGGTGATGAAGCGCACCACCTACGGCATGCGGGTGTATGCGGTCGGCGGCAACAGGTCGGCGGCCGAGATCGCCGGCATCAACGCCAAGAACGTCCTCTTCAGCGTCTACGCGCTGTCGGGTCTGCTGGCCGGCATCTCCGGGGTGATGCTGGCCTCGCGGGTCATCTCGGGGCCACCGAACCTGGGGCAGGGATACGAACTCGACGCGATCGCCGCGGTGGTGATCGGTGGCGCGAGCCTGATGGGCGGACGCGGCACGGTGTGGGGAACGGTGTTGGGGCTGTTCATCATCCAGACGCTCAACAACGGGCTCGACATCCTCGTGGTGCCCGCGTACTGGCAGGACGTGATCAAGGGCGTGCTCATCGTGGCGGCGGTGGCCGTCGATGTCTGGTCCACCCGAAGACGGACATGACCGGGTTCGCACGCACGACACAGGCAGATTTCCTCAAATCAACGAGAGTGAGAAACGTCATGGGACTGGGAACGAAGTGGGCCGCCGTCGGCGCCGCCGGTGTGCTGGGGTTCGGGCTGACCGCCTGCGGGGCCGGCGACACCGAGGCCAACAGCGACAGCACGAGGATCGGCGTGTCGGTCTACGACATGAGCTCCTTCATCACCGCGGGCAAGGAGGGCATGGACACCTACGCCGAGGCCAACAACATCGAGTTGGTCTGGAACTCGGCCAATCTGGACGTGTCCACCCAGGCCAGCCAGATCGACTCGTACATCAACCAGGGCGTCGACGCCATCATCGTGGTGCCGGTGCAGGCGGACTCGCTGGGACCCCAGGTGGCCTCGGCCAAGGCGAAGGGCATCCCGCTGGTGCCGGTCAACGCCGCGCTGGAGAGCAAGGACATCGCGGGCAACGTCCAACCCGACGACGTGGCGGCCGGGGCGCAGGAGATGCAGATGATGGCCGACCGCCTCGGCGGCCGCGGCAACATCGTCATCCTGCAGGGACCGCTCGGCCAGTCCGGCGAACTCGACCGCAGCGAGGGTATCGAGCAGACGCTCAAGAAGTACCCCGACATCAAGGTGCTGGCCCGCGACACCGCGAACTGGAAGCGCGACGAGGCCGTCAACAAGATGAAGAACTGGATCTCGGGCTTCGGCAACCAGATCACCGGTGTGGTCGCGCAGAACGACGACATGGGTCTCGGCGCCCTTCAGGCCCTCAAGGAGGTGGGTCGCAGCGACGTGCCCATCGTCGGGATCGACGGCATCGAGGACGGCCTGAACGCCGTGAAGAGCGGCGAATTCATCGGCACGTCACTGCAGAACGGCACCGTCGAACTGGCGGCGGGTCTCGCGGTCGCCGACAAGCTGGTCAAGGGGGAGCAGGTCAACACCAATCCCGTGTACATCATGCCGGCGATCACGAAGGACAACGTGGACGTCGCGATCCAGCACGTGGTGACCGAGCGGCAGAAGTTCCTCGACGGTCTGCCGGATCTGATCAACCAGAACCTCAAGACCGGTGACATCGCCTACGAGGGCATTCCGGGCCAGAAGCAGCCCTAGCGGGCACGAACTCGGGACCGGTCACCACGGTGGCCGGTCCCGCCGTCGCTTATCGCCACCGTTACGCGACACTCACCGCGCCGAAACCCGCCGTCGCTATGAAAGGTCGATGACGGACAGCGCTCTGCAGAACGACGACGCCGGCCCCGCAGCGCCGCGCAAGCCCTGGTACTCCTCGCTGTTCGTCCAGCTGATGATCGCGATCGTGGCGGGGATCCTGGTCGGCTGGCTGTGGCCGGCGTTCGGCGCCGACCTCAAACCGGTCGCCGACGCGTTCATCAAGCTGATCAAGATGCTGATCGCCCCGATCATCTTCTGCACCGTGGTGATCGGCATCGCCCACGTCGGCGACCTGAAGTCGGTGGGACGCATCGGGGTCAAGGCGCTCGTCTACTTCGAGGTCGTCACCACCTTCGCGCTGCTGTTCGGTCTGGTGATCGGCAACCTCGTCAAGCCCGGTGCCGGATTCGACATCGACGCCGACACCCTGGCCACCGGCGCCGACGCGGTCGCGGCCAAGACCAACGACGGGGAACTGCCGCACACCGTGGAATTCCTGCTCGACATCATCCCGGCCTCGGTGGTGTCGGCATTCGCCGAGAACCACCTGCTGCAGGTGCTGTTCTTCGCGGTGCTGTTCGGGCTGGCGCTGGCCAAGTTCGGCGAGCACGGCCCGCCTGTGGTGTTCGAGATGATCGAGCACCTCTCGACCATCTTCTTCACGATCATCGGCTGGATCATGCGGCTCGCGCCGGTCGCCGCGTTCGGCGCGATGGCCTACATCATCGGCCAGTACGGCATCTCGTCACTGGGCAGCTACGCCAAGCTGATCGCCGCGTGCTATCTCGGCGCCGCGCTGTTCATCGGCGTCCTCGCGGCGATCTCGTGGTTCCTCGCCGGGGTCAACCTGTGGCGCTTCGTCACCTACATCAAGGACGAGCTGTTCCTGGCGCTGGGCACCGCGTCCACCGAGGTGGTGCTGCCCCGCATCATGGACAAGCTGATCTTCGCCGGATGTTCGCGAACCACAACGGGTCTCGTCGTCCCGACGGGGTACTCGTTCAATCTCGACGGCGCCACGCTGTACCTGTCCATCTGCGTGCTCTTCCTGGCGCAGGCGCTCGGGGTCGACCTCAGCATCGGCGAACAGGTGATGGCGGTGCTGGTGTTGATGCTGACGTCCAAGGGCATGGCGGGTGTGCCGGGTTCGTCGTTCCTGGCGCTGTCGGCCACCGTCGCCGCGATCGGCCACGGCGCCATCCCGGTGGCCGCCGTCGCGCTGCTGCTCGGCGCCGACCGGATCATGGACTCGATGCGGGTGTCGGTCAACCTGCTCGGCAACTGTGTCGCCACGCTGGTGGTGGCGCGCTGGGAGGGACAGCTCGACAGCGAGCGGATGCGCAGCGTCCTGCGCGGCGAGGACGTCGACGCGGTGGCGGCACAGCCGGAGCCGGTGATCAGCTCCCGGTGACCCCGCGCCGGGCGATGTCGAGCACCTCGTCGGTGGTGGGCGGACTCTGCGGATGGTGCGACAGGCACCACGGCGCGCGGATCTTGTGGAACGCGTTGCCTTCGAGCGCGACATAGAAGTTGCCTGCCCGCAGCTTGCTGATGTCGGGCACCTCACCGCCCTTGGCGCGGGCCATCTCCCGGGCCACCGCGATCTGCGCCGGCGCGTTGAGCAGGCCGTAGAACTGCGTCGCGGAGTTGCCGGGGATGTTGAGGTGCAGTCCCTTCGGCGCCTGGGTGGCGAACACCAGTCCCAGCCCGTACTTGCGGGCCTGCGACACCAGCGCCAGCGTGCTGCGGGTACAGGCGGTGTGCCGGTCCGACGGCGCGAAATTCTGTGCCTCGTCCATCACCAGCAGTCCGCCCAGCGGCCGGTCGGCGGCGGGATGGCGCTTGATCCAGGAGAACAACGCCATCTGCAGCTGGTTGACGAAGCCTTCGCGTTGCTGCTCGCTGGTCAGACCGATCATGCTGATCACCGACACCCGCGCCCGGTGCCCCGCGGACGGGGTGAGCAGCAGGCCGGGATCGACGGGCGTGCCCCGCCCGCCGAACAGCGGGTCGTTGACCATCGCGGCGTGCAGGTTCTCGGCCAGCTCGGCGGCCAACTTGGGTCCCTTGGCCAGTTCGGTGACGCCATGGGGCAGGTCACCGAGCATGGCGATGAACCCCGGCAGCGTCGCGTCGGGTTCGCGACGGGCGTAGTGCCGCAACGCTTCCTTGAGCACCGCGCGCGAAAGGTTGGCCTTGGCGGTCCTGCCCGCGGTGAGTGCCCGCACCTCGAGGGCGGCCACGGCGGAGTCCACCGCGTCGTCGAACTCCTCGTCGTCGTCGAGGACGCCTGCGAAGTCCGGAAGCGGCTGGAAGGACAGCGGTCTGCCGGAGTTCTTGCGCGGCGTCCAGATCACCACCTCGGTGCCGTCGAGGTACTGCGCCGCGCGGGCGTCGTCCGCGGCGTTCCAGCCCGGGGGCGGTGTGGGCCACGCCTCGCCGAGGCGGGACAGGTCGTTGTTGACGTCCAGGACGATCGACGAGACCCCGCGCAGCGCGCACTCCTCGATCAGCCGCCGGATCATCACCGTCTTGCCGGACCCCGATCCCGCGAAGATGGCGGTGTGCTTGCGCAGCGCCAGCAGATTCACCGTCAGCGGCGCGCCGGCGGCGTCCACTCCGAGCGGCACGTCGCCTGCCGATTCCTCGACCGCGACGTAGGTCGGCACGGCGGGCTCGGCGTTCTGCGTAGGACGTTGCGCCGCAACGGGTTCGGGCACCGGCGGCGGCGGATCGCCGGTGAGGTCTCCGAAGGCCTCACGGAAGACCGCGATTCCGTGCGCGGGCCGTCGCAGGCGCAGCCATTCCGGCAGATCGGGATCGTTGTCGTCGAACAGGTCGCGCAGTGCGGCGAGGGTGCGCAGGTCCTCCCGGCCGATCGGGACGGTGCGTGCCCCCGCCGCCTCTACCTCGGCGATCAGGGCCGCCGTCTTGGCTCCGCCGGGCCACCGGGGATTGCGCAGCAGCAGAAGCTTCCTCCGGTCCGGGTCCGAGCTGATTCCCGTTGCGTCCCAAGCTTTGCGGATCCGGTTCTGCACGGCGATGGCGTTGCCGTGGGCGATGGCGCGGAACGCCCAGTGCCGCTCGTCGTCGGTCGCGTCGTCCAGGCTCTGCCGTAACCGACCGTGCAGCACGACATGCCGTCCGGGCGGCGGGTCGAGCCGGAACGCCTGACCGGCGTCGCCGCGCTCGGTGATCCAGGCCTCGAGGCCGGCCGCGAGCAGGCTCGGCATCGTCGTGTCCTCGCCGTCGGGGTCCAGCGCCGCCTCCACCACCGCCCCGCCGCGGTATTCGGCGAACCGGCGGTCCAGCTCGTGGGTGTTCGCGGCCTGCCGCTCGGCGCCCGTGGCGGCGGACGCGGGCTCGGGTGTCTCGTCGTTGAGGTGGGCGAGTTCGGTCAGCGAGCCGCTCTGCAGGCAGGCGCGCACGTGCGCGTCGGCCCGCTGCAGCAGCCGGCGCGGCGTGTACTGGGGAGCGTCGTCGAAGGCGGACGGCAGGATCGGCCAACTCGCATAGGGCGGGTCGAAGCGTGACACGGCGTATCCGGCCGCGAAGCGGCGCTCGAGGATCGAGCGGCCGATCGCCGCGCTCGGCACGCGTTCCAGCACATGGGTTTCGCGGAAGCGGTCGGGCACCGAGGCGGTGGCCCGGTCGCGGATCAGCTCCCACACGCTCGGCAGGCATGCCACCACCGGGACCGTGCGCCGCATCGCCTCCTTGATGGACATCAAGCCGTGCGCAACGTGTTCGAGATTCCGGTTGTCGGAGACGCTGCCCGGCGCATCGGTGCTGCCCGCCGACTGGGCGAGCAGCGTGTCGATCTGGTCGATGCCGATGACGGCCGGTCCCGCGAGCGCGACGAGACGCGCGATGTCGCGCACCGTCTCCTGCGGTGTCTTGCCCGGCCGGCGCAGACCCCAGGCCGCCCGTTCGTCCCCGCCGGAGTCGTCGGTCGACGTCAGATACGCATCACCCATGTCCTGCAACGACGGGTCGGTGGCGCCCAGCAGGATCAGCGCCCGCAGCGCATGACGGCACTGCCGCACGGTGTCGCCATGGGCCTTCGTGCACGCGACGACGAATTCGTCGAGCATCTCCGGACCGAGATCCTCACCGCGCACGACGTCCCGCCGGGTGGCGCGACCGATCTTCGCGGGCGTGGACAGGTGCCACAGCAGGTCCTTGAGCTGGGTCTCCTCGACGGCTCCCGGCCTGCCCAGGCTCTCCAGGATGCCGCCGCGTGCGGACTGCCAGAAGGTGGTGGCATCGAGCAGTTCCACCATGAAGAAGAAGCCGCCTTCGGCCTGCACCCGCTCGCGGACCTGACCCAGCAGGTGGGTCTTGCCCGATCCGGCCCGTCCCCGGATGACGACACCCAGCGGCGCGGCGTCGGGGTATCGCCTGACCTCCTCGAAGGCGGTCATCACGTCCGCCAGTGCGTCCTCGTGCAGACCGCCGATGTGGGTGCTCTGCGGATGCCAGATGTCGTCCAGGCTCATCACGGAGTTGAGCCGCAGCGCGCCGAGCGCCTCCCGGTGCTGTGTCTGCATCAGGACTCGATCGCGATCAGATGGTTGTCCTCGTTGCCGATGCGCAGCGCCGCGGCCCGGTCATCCTCGGTCAACGCCTTGCGGTTCTCCTCGGGTATCAGGCTCACTCCGGGCTGTCGTTCCAGCCGCAGCAGTGCGGCGTCGAGCTCGTCGCGCGGCACCTCGGTCAGGTGTTCGCGCAGCGCCGCGAGTCCCACCCAGCCGCCGGGACGGCGCGACAGCTGCCGATAGCTCCGGCGGACCCGGGTGTCGACGTCCTCGTCCTGCGCCGGCCCGAACGCCTCGGCCAGCGAGAGCCCGGTCCGGTCGAGGTGCCGGCCGAGCGCCTTCATCAGCGTGTACAGCGCCCGGCCCTGTCCGGAGGGCCGGGCCGGGGCGGTGGCTCCGAACAGCGATCGGCATGTCGCCCAGCCGTCGTCGGTGAGCTCGAGCACCATCGGCCGCCCGGAGGTGACCTCGATCAGGCCACGCCGCTGCAGCCGATTCCTGCTCGACTGGTCGAGCGCCGGGCCGAGGTTCTTGAGCTCCGGGTTGGGCACCGGCCGGCATTCGGCCATCAGCACCAGGAGCACCGCCTGTTCGGTTCCGGTCAGCTCGTCGGGGGCCACGGTCACGTCCGCTCGCCTTTCTGCCGTCGGTCTCGCGCGGGTACCGGCGACAGCGCGAAACGGTCCACGCCCCACCCGGATACCCCCTCCACGGTGTCGCCTTCATTCTTGTCACACCCGTGGCGCGATGGCGAAGTGGAGACTACGGCGCACCCGCGGGCACGTCGGTGTACTGCGGCGCGAATCCCTCGTCGGAGAAGCTGAATCCGCGGCCGCTGCGTTCGCTCAGACACGAGATCCCGACGGCCTCCTGCACGTTGCACCGGAAACCTCCGACGGCAAGTATCCGGTTGAAGGGCAGCACGTTCGCCGGACCGGGGTCCAGCCCGAACTCGGGCTGCTCCTGCGCGACGAACCGGGCGTCGCCCTCGCGCTCGACCATGACGGCCGTGGGTGCGGTCGGCTCGCCGGCGGAGTCGGGCACCGTCTCGGGTGCGCCGGTGATGCTCAGCGCCCCCGTGGCGGCCTGGCAGCCGGCCCGCTCCCGGGCCACGACGGCGCACTGCCAGCGTCCCGACGGGGTGGTGAAGAAGTAGCGGGTCCGGCCGTCCACCGGCGCGCCGTAGTAGAAGGCGTTGACCAGGTGCGCGTTGCTGGGCGGCGGGCCGGCCGGCGGTGGCGGTGCCGCGGCGGCTGACGGCGCGGCGGATTCTTCGGTGTTGACGACGGTGTCGGCAGTGCAGCCCGCGAGGGCGAGCGCCGCGGAGGCCGTCGCGATCAGAGTTGTGGCACGCATGTCAGTGCTTCAGCGTGCCGGAACCTCATTCCGGCGGTACGCCGGGGTGCGGTTGGACAGCAGCTCGCGCAGCGTGCGCGCGTTGCGGACGGCGTGGCCGCCCAGGTCGTTGTTGAAATAGACGACCACGCGCCTGCCCTGGTCCGCCCAGCCGGCGATCAGGTCGGCCCACTGCCGCAGCGCGTCGTCGGAGTAGGACGCCGCGTAGAGCGGACCGTCGTCAGGGCCGTGCAGCCGTACGTACACCCGGTCGCTCGTCGCCCTTGCCACGCACGGCATGCCGGGCCCGCTCATCACGACGTAGGCGGCCCGGTGGCGTTCCAGGAGCGCGAACACCGCGTCGTCGTTCCAGGACGCGTGACGAAGCTCCATCGCGACCGGGATGCGGTCGGGCATCAGCGTCAGGAAGTGGTCGAGCCGGTCGTCGTCGCGCGCGAGGGCGGGGTGCAGCTGGACCAGCAGCGCCTCGCTCTTGTCGCCGAGCGCGGTCCAGCAGCGCTCGAACCGCTCGATCCACGGTTCCGGGGACGCCAGCCTGCGGTAGTGGGTGAGCCCCCGGTGGGCCTTGACGGTCATGGTGAAGCCGTCGGGGAGGCGTTGCCGCCAGCCCTCGAACGTGGCGTCGCGCGGCCACCGGTAGAAGCTGGCGTTCAGTTCTACGGTGTCGAACTCGGCGACGTAATGCGCGAGCCGCTTGGCGACCGGCAACTTCGGTGGGTACAGCACGTCGGTCCAGTGGTCGTAGGACCAGCCGGAGGTGCCGATGCGGATCATCTACCCGGCGATCTCGTCGCGCAGCGTGTCGTCGAGGGACACCCGCACCAGCGCGGCGGCCAGCGCGGCGTTGCGGCCGGGCGCGAGTTCCCCGAGGCGCTCGGTGGGCAGGCCGAGTGCCTTCGCGGCGCGGCGAGCCCGGTCGTCGAAGTGGGGCCGGACCCAGGTCCAGGTGTCCTGCACCTCGCGCAGGAAGATGTCGGCGCCGGTGTCGCCGATGCCCTTGAACTCCTTGAGCAGCTTCTTCGCCGCCGCCACGTCGTGGCCGGCCGATTCGGCGAGGGCGCGGAGGTCACCCGAGTAGCCGTCGCGCACCGCGGTCGCCATGTCGGTGAGCCGGGTGGCCGAGCTCTCGTCGTAGCGCGCGTAACCCGCCCTGCCGAACGCGTCGATCATCTTCTGCCGCTTGGCCTCCAGCACTGCGTCCGGCGTGCGGATGCCCGCGGTGAACAGTTCGTGTCCGGCCCGCATGGCGATGGTGGCGTCGATCGGCTTGCTGGCCAGCATGCACAGCGTCAGCAGCTGGAACAGCGGCATCGGGGTGTCCTTCAGGTGGACACCGGCCTCTTCGGCGTACGTGGTGCCCGCGCGGTCCAGCAGTCGCCGGACCAGCTGATCGGCCTTGACTCCCATCACGTTCGGCTTACCCGTGGGCCGTGCCGGGAAACGTCCTCACTTGGCTGGCAGGCTCGCGGCGTAGCCCGCGCCGCGACGCACCCACGACTGGAGCTGGCGCATGGTCTTGACGCCGTCGTCGGCGACCCGCAGCCAGCCCCTGGTCTCGCGGCCGGCCATCACCATCGGCGAGACGTGGTCGCGCCGCAGCAGCCGCTCGGTCTCCTCCGGCGGGACGCGCACCATCAGGCCGCCTCTGCCGCTGGCCGCGACGGCCATGTTGCCGTTGATCAGGAATGCCAGGCCGCCGAACATCCGCTTCTCGTCGACGCCCGGCTCGGCGGCGAGCAGCTCCCGGATGCGGTCGGCCAGTTCGGTGTCGTAGGCCACGCCATGACGGTAACGCGGTTCGTCAGCGCGAGTCGGCGGGCGACCACTCCAGTCGGGGTCCGAGGTGCTCGGCGAGGTCGCCGATGATCTGGGCGTAGTCCTCGGGCCCGAAGGTGAAGGGCAGCGCGAACGCCACCTCGTCGGCGCGCTGGAAGCCGGCGTGCGCGTACAGCCGGTCGGCGAGTTCGTCGGAGGGGCCGACGAGGTCGGGGGAGAACAGCATGCCCCGCGGTCCCTGCGGTGTCCTGGTCCGTTCGAGGCGGCTTGAGGCGTACTCCCGGTAGCTTCGAGCCTGCGCGTCGGTGGCGGAGTCGGTCGGGATGACGACCAGACCCTGTGAGACACGGGCCCGTTCGGGACGCGGGTGGTGTGCCCGGTACGCGTCGATCTGCTGGCCCTGGATGGTGGCGAAGTCAACGCGGGACGTGCCCCCGGAGATGTCCTGCGTGCTCACCACGGAGCTGGTGAGGTAGTTGAGCCCCTGCTCGGCCGCCCAGATCGCCGATGTCAGCCCGCCGCCGTACCAGAGCCGGTCGGCCAGGCCGGGGGAGTGCGGCTGCACGTGGTCGGTGAACTGTTCGATGCCGACGGTGCCGGCGAAGTCGCTGACCGGTTCACCGCGCAGCGCCCGCAGCAGCCGAAGCACCCGCTCCTTCGAGAAGTCCTGCAGATCATGCGATTCCGGGTACAGCGCTGCTTTGTAGTGGTCGTACTGCATCGGTGTGCCGACCGACACGCCCGGGTTGATGCGGCCACCCGAGAGCAGGTCGACGGTGGCGAGATCCTCGGCGAGCCGGAACGGGTTCTCCAGCCCCAGCGGGATCACCGCCGTGCCCAATTCGATGCGGCGGGTGCGCTGGCTCGCGGCCGCCATGATCGCCACGGGTGACGAGATCCCGGGCTGCAGGTGCCTGCAGCGCAGCCACACACTGTCGAACCCGAGCGCCTCGGCCCGCTCGATCACCGCGAGGGTCTCCTCGATGCCGGGGCGCGGGTCGGCGGCGTCGAACCGGCCGATGGTCAGGAAGCCGAGCTTGCGCAGCGGCTCTCCGCGTCGTGGCATGTGCCCTCACCCCTCTCCGCGCGAACAGACGCAAATGTCCCCGACACGCCGGTCATTGGGGAGCATTTGCGTCTGCTCGCGGTATTCGGTTGTCAGGCCGCGACGGTCGCCGTCTCGGCCGCCGGCTCCAGCGCCTGCGCCACGATGTCGGCTACGTCGGTCATCGGCTTCACCTCGAGCACCGCCAGGACCTCCGAAGGGACGTCGTCCAGGTCGGGCTCGTTGCGCTGCGGGATGAACACCGTCGACAGCCCTGCGCGCTGGGCGGCCAGCAGCTTCTGCTTGACACCGCCGATCGGCAGCACCCGGCCGTTCAGCGTGACCTCACCGGTCATGCCGACGTCCGCGCGCACCTGACGGCCGGTGGCCATCGACACCAGCGCGGTCACCATCGTCACACCCGCCGACGGTCCGTCCTTGGGGACGGCGCCGGCCGGGACGTGCACGTGGATCTTGCGGTCCAGCGCCTTCGGGTCGACACCCAACTGCTCGGCGTGCGCCCGCACGTAGGACAGCGCGATCTGCGCGGACTCCTTCATCACGTCGCCGAGCTGACCGGTCAGGACCAAGCTGGACTCACCGGCGGCGTTCTCCGTGGCGCCGGCCTCGATGAAGAGCACGTCGCCGCCGAGCCCTGTGACGGCCAGCCCGGTCGCCACACCGGGCACCGCCGTGCGTTCGGCCGACTCCGGCGTGAACCGCGGACGGCCCAGGTACTCGACCAGGCCCGGCTCGTCGACGACGATCGGCGCCGGGTCGGCGTCGAGCTTGGTCGTCACCTTGCGCAGCGCCTTGGCCAGCAGCCGCTCGAACTGCCGCACCCCGGGCTCGCGGGTGTAGTCGGCGGCGATCTTGCGCAGCGCGGCGTCGGTGACCGTCACCTCGGCGTCGGTCAGCGCCGCCCGGTCCCGCTGCCGGGGCAGCAGGTAGTCGCGGGCGATGGCGACCTTGTCGTCCTCGGTGTAGCCGTCGATCTGCACCAGCTCCATGCGGTCCAGCAGTGCCTGCGGGATGTTCTCGATGACGTTGGCCGTCGCCAGGAACACCACGTCCGACAGGTCGAGATCGAGGTCCAGGTAGTGGTCGCGGAACGTGTGGTTCTGCGCGGGATCCAGCACCTCGAGCAACGCCGCACTCGGGTCGCCCCGGTAGTCCGAGCCCACCTTGTCGATCTCGTCGAGCAGCACGACGGGATTCATCGACCCCGCCTCGCCGATGGCCCGCACGATGCGGCCCGGCAGCGCGCCGACGTAGGTGCGCCGATGACCGCGGATCTCGGCCTCGTCGCGCACACCGCCCAGCGCGACGCGGACGAACTTTCGACCCAGCGCCCGCGCGACGGACTCACCCAGCGACGTCTTGCCGACACCGGGAGGACCCGCCAGCACCATCACCGCACCCGAGCCGCGACCGCCGACGACCTGCAGACCACGCTGCGCCCGACGGGCGCGCACCGCGAGGTACTCGACGATGCGGTCCTTGACGTCGTCCAGCCCGTGGTGGTCGGCGTCGAGAATCTCCCGCGCCGACTTCAGGTCGGTCGAGTCCTCGGTGCTGACGTTCCACGGCAGTTCCAGCACGGTGTCCAGCCAGGTCCGGATCCAGCCGCCCTCGGGGCTCTGGTCGCTGGAGCGCTCCAGCTTGCCGACCTCGCGCAGCGCGGCCTCCCGCACCTTCTCGGGCAGGTCTGCGGCCTCGACGCGGGCCCGGTAGTCGTCGGAGCCCTCGGGCTCACCCTCACCGAGTTCCTTGCGGATCGCGTTGAGCTGCTGGCGCAGCAGGAACTCCTTCTGCTGCTTGTCCATCCCGGACCGGACGTCCTCGGCGATCTTGTCGTTGACCTCGACCTCGGCCAGGTGCTCGCCGGTCCAGTCGATCAGCAGCCGGAGACGACGCGCCACGTCCTCGGTCTCCAGCAGCTCGCGGCGCTGGACGTCGGACAGGTACGACGCGTACCCGGCGGTGTCGGCGAGCGCCGACGGGTCGGTGATCTTGTTGACCACGTCGACGATCTGCCACGCCTCCCGGCG
This sequence comes from Mycobacterium sp. NPDC050551, assembly GCF_040674075.1. Taxonomy (NCBI): domain Bacteria; kingdom Bacillati; phylum Actinomycetota; class Actinomycetes; order Mycobacteriales; family Mycobacteriaceae; genus Mycobacterium; species Mycobacterium sp. NPDC050551. Next base: position 220,243 of record NZ_JBFARC010000007.1, read on the forward strand.
CTGCAGCATCGCCAGCAGCAGCTTCTTGTACTCCGCGGCCAGCGCCCTGGTCTCCTCGGAGCTCTTGGGCTCCGGCGCCTCCTGCACCGTGACCCACAGTGCGGCGCCCGGCCCGGTGGTGCCGGAACCGATGTGGGCGCGCCGCTCACCGCGCACCACCGCCGCGGCGCCGCCCCCCGGGACGCGGCCGACCTGCACGATCGACGCGATCACCCCGTAGGTGGGGTAGCGGTCCTCCAGGCGCGGTGCGATCAGCAGCTTGCCGCTCTCGCTGGCCTGTGCCGCGTCGACGGCTGCGCGCGCCGCGTCGTCGAGCTCGACGGGCACCACCATTCCGGGCAGGACGACCGGTTCGCTGACGAACAACACGGGCACTGCGATTGCTTCAGACATCCATCCTCCAAAGTTGAACCTGATGCGCTCAACCCTGACGGCGGTCGCTTTGTTCCCCGCACCGATCCCCGTTCGCCCTGCGCGTACGGCGCCGCGATTTCGCCACGACGCCGTGCGCACACAGACAGGGAGCCTGCCGTGGGGGTGACGGCAGGCTCCCTGGTGTGTGAGTGGATCTAGACCGCACCCTGGGCGCCGAGCACCCGCTGGATGTCGGGCTTCATCTGCTGGAGCTGCTGACCCCAGTAACCCCAGCTGTGCGTGCCGTTCGCCGGGAAGTTGAACACGCCGTTCTGCCCGCCCGCTGCGATGTAGTTGTCACGGAACGTGACGTTGGTGCGCAGCGTGAACCCTTCGAGGAACTGTGCGGCCATCAGATTCCCGCCGTTGGCCCCGGAGTCCAGGTCCGACGGGGTGCCGGTGCCGCAGTAGATCCAGATCCGGGTGTTGTTGGCGACCAGTTGATTCATGTTGATCATCGGGTCGTTGCGCCGCCACGCCGGATCGCTGGACGGCCCCCACATGCTCTCGGCGTTGTAGCCGCCGGCATCGTTCATCGCCATGCCGATCAGCATCGGCCACCAGCCCTCGGACGGGTTGAGGAACCCCGACAGCGCGCCGGCGTAGATGAACTTCTGCGGGTGGTAGATGGAGTAGGTCAGCGCGGTGCTGCCCGCCATCGACAGACCCACCACGGCGTTGCCGTTGGGATCCACACCCTTGTTGGCCTGCAGGTAGGCCGGCAGTTCCTGGGTCAGGAACGTCTCCCACTTGTAGGTGTAGTCCTGCCCGTTGCCCCGCGACGGCTGGTACCAGTCGGTGTAGAAGCTGGACTGCCCGCCCACGGGCATCACCACCGACAGCCCGGACTGGTAGTACCACTCGAACGCCGGGGTGTTGATGTCCCAGCCGTTGAAATCGTCCTGCGCACGCAGGCCGTCGAGCAGATACACCGCGTGCGGACCGCCGCCCTGGAACTGGACCTTGATGTTGCGATTCATCGACGGGGAGAACACGTCCAGGTACTCGACCGGGAGACCCGGCCGGGAGAACGCGCCTGCGGTCGCCGAGCCACCTGCGAAGCCGATCAGGCCGGGCAGCATGGCCGCCGATGCGGCAACCACCGCCAGCCTGCGCATCCACATTGCTGTACCGCGAAACCTTCTGACGAACTTCATAACGGCAACCAACCCACCTTTCGTTTTGCATGCCACAAGCAATTGCCGTTGCTGTGCTCGAAAAGTGAAACACGGGCCTCACCAGTCACACTGGTACCAACACCCGGATGCGTTGTCGCGGTTGGCTAACGATTACGCGTCGGGCTCGAGACCTTCGCCGCCGATCGGAACCGGCCGCATCCGGCGCAGCTGGGTGACGTGCCGCGGTGTCAGTTCCTGCAGCGACGTGACCCCGAGCAGCCGCATCGTCCGGCCGATCTGGCCGGCCAGGATGTCGACGGCCCGCTGCACCCCGGCCTCGCCACCGGCCATCAGGCCGTACAGGTACGCCCGGCCGACGAGGCTGAACCGGGCGCCGAGCGCGAACGCCGCGACGACGTCGGCGCCGGACATGATGCCCGTGTCGACCAGGATCTCCGCATCGGCGCCGAGTTCACGCGCCACCACCGGCAGCAGATGGAACGGCACCGGCGCCCGGTCCAGCTGGCGGCCGCCGTGGTTGGACAGCAGCACACCGTCCACTCCGAGGTCGACGACCGCCCTGGCATCCTCGAGCGTCTGAATTCCCTTGACCACCAGCTTGTTCGGCCACTGCTGCTTGATCCAGGCGAGATCGTCGAAGGTGACGGTCGGGTCGAACATCGAGTCGAGGTACTCCGCCACCGTGCCCGGCCAGCGGTCCAGCGACGCGAACGACAGCGGCTCGGTGGTCAGCAGGTCGAACCACCACCGGGGCCGCGGGATCGCATCGAGGACCGTGCGCAGGGTGAGCGTCGGCGGAATGGACATGCCGTTGCGGGTGTCACGCAGCCGCGCGCCGGCCACCGGCACGTCCACCGTCACCAGCAGGGTGTCGAAGCCGGCCGCGGCCGCCCGCTCCACCAGCGCCATCGACCGCTCCCGGTCCTTCCACATGTACAGCTGGAACCAGTTGCGGCCGTTCGGGTTCGCCGCCTTCACGTCCTCTATCGAGCTGGTTCCCAGCGTCGACAGCGAGAACGGGATGCCGGCGCGGGCGGCGACGTGGGCGCCTGCGACCTCGCCCTCGGTGTGCATCAGCCGGGTGAAGCCGGTCGGCGCGATGCCGAACGGCAGCGCGGACGACGCACCGAGGATGTCGACGGAGGTGTCGATGGTCTCGACATCGCGCAGGATCGTCGGGTGGAACTCGACGTCGAGGAAGGCCTGCCGGGCACGGGCCAGCGACAGTTCCTCCTCCGCCGCACCGTCGGTGTAGTCGAAGGCGGCCCGCGGCGTCCGGCGCTTCGCGATCCGCCGCAGGTCGTCGATCGTGAGAGCCCGGTCGAGGCGTCGCTTCGTCGCGTCGAGCTGCGGCTTGCGGAAGCCGATCAGCGGGGCGAGTTCGGCCGGCCGGGGCAGGTGCCGTTTCACCGCAGGCCTACTTCTCCGAGGCGGCCAGCGCGCGCCGCAGGCTGGCGCGCCGCTCCTCGATCGCCCGGCCGATCTCCTGCAGCAGCATCGGCTTTCGAGCCACCAGATCTTCGATGTGTTCACGGTCGACCTGAAGCACGGTCACCTCCTCGAGTGCGTACGCGGCGGCGGTCACGGGCTCACGGGTGAGCGTGGTCTGCCCGAGGAACTCACCGGCCTCCAGGGTACGGATGGGAATCGCGCCGCCGTCGTCGTCCGTGGCCACCAGCTTGACCTTGCCGTTGACGATGAACATCATCCGCTTGGGGACCTGGCCTGCGACCTGGAGGTGTTCGTCGGTGCCGAAGCGGGTCAGCCGGGCGTGCGCGAGCAGGTCCTCCTGGTCGGACTGGTTGAGCCGCAGGGTCGGCGCGATGATCCGCACCGAACTCTGCATCCGGTCCGGCGTCTCGAACTCGTCCTCGGCCTCGTCGAGGTGCAGCCCCTCGCGCCGGGCCGCGTACCAGACCCAGCGAAGGAAACGCGATCTGGCGGCGAAGTCGTCGGCCGGTGAGCGCAGCGGGATCCCGGTGGTGTACTCCAGGCTGCCCGATCGCACGCTGTTCGGCGTGGCGCCCGGCCGCAGCTGTGGCAGCGCCGCCGCCACCCGGTTGAGCATGGCGCACACGTCGTCGGGCGGGTCGTCGACGGAGAAGATGGTGGTGACCGCCAGCGAATGGGCCCCCGGCGGCCTGCTGAAGTTGGTGAACGACGCCGCTGCGAGCACCGAGTTCGGGATGACCTGGGTGCCGCCGCCGGTGTCGATGTGGGTGGCGCGCCAGTTCACCTCGATCACGCGGCCCTTGGCCGACGGCGTCTGGATCCAGTCGCCGAGCTGGAAGGGCTGCTCGAACAGCACCAGCAGCCCCGAGATGATCTGGCCCACCGAGTTCTGCAGCGCCAGCCCGAGCACGATGGACGACACGCCCAGCGCGGTGAACAGACCGCCGACGTTGGCGCCCCAGATGTAGGCCAGGATGAGGCCGGCGCCGATCGCGATCAGCGCGAAGCGCGCCACGTCGAGGAAGATCGACGGAATGCGTTTGCGCCACGTGCCTTCCGGCGCGCCCTGGAACACGGTGGCGCTCAGCCCGGACAGCAGCAGCACCAGCACCACCACGCCGAACACCGTGGCGACGATGCGCACCGGCGTCGTCTCGCCGGAGATCTGCATCGCTCCGACCATCAGGACCAGCAGGGCGCCCAGCGGCAGGATGTAGTTGCGCAGCACGTGCACCGGGCCGGCCAGGAAACTGTTGCGGCGGCGCAGGGCGTTGTGGATCTCGGTGAGCAGCACCAGGGCGACCGGGAACCCGATCGCGATGCCGAGCGCCCAGTAGAACCACGTCTCGGCCAGGATGCTGGTCACGGCTGCCGCTCCGTGAGCCGCCAGATCGGCTGTTCCTCGCCGTCGACCGCGACCACGCCCGCGGAGCTGAAGGTCCGGCTGTCGCGCATCGCGTCGTACACCGCGGAGGTGACGTAGATGCCGGCCTGCGGTGACCCGCTCTGCACCCGGTAGGCCAGGTCGACCGCCGACCCCCACATGTCGTAGGCCAGCGTGGCCCGTCCGACCAGCCCGCTGCTGACGGTGCCGGTGTCGATGCCGGCGCGCAATTCCAGGTCATGGCCCGTCTCGGCGTTGAACCGGTCGATCGTGCGCTGCATCTCGACGGCGAAATCGACGGTGCGCCGGACGTTGTCGAGCCGGGGCACCGAGAGACCGCAGCTGGCCAGGTAGCCGTTGTGCAGCGTGCGCACCTGCTCCACCCCGAGATTCTCCGCAGCGGCGTCGAACTGCCGGGTCAGCTTGTTGACGATCATCAGCAGCTCGTCGGAGTTCAGGTCCGACGACAGTTCCTCCAGGCCAACGATGTCGGCGAAGATCACCGTCACGTCCTGGTGGTCCTGGGCGATCGTCTCCTCACCCTCGCGGTAACGCTGGACGACGGGTTCGGGCATCAGCGACAACAGCAGCCGGTCGTTCTCCCGGCGCTGCTCGGCCAGCAGTTCCTCCTTGATCGCCAGATTGCGGCTCATGTCGTTGAAGGCGACTGTCAGGTCGCCGAACTCGTCGCGGGTGCGGACGGGCAGCGTGACGTGGTAGTCACCCGAACTGATTTGTTGCGCACCGGATTCGAGGCGCCGGATGGGCCGCACGAACAACCGGGCCAGCAGCATCGCCGCCAGACACACCACGAAGATGATCACGGCGGTGCTCAGCACGAGCGTGCGGGTGAACGCCGTCACCGGGGCGAAGGCCTCGGAGGTGTCGATCTTGGCGATGATGGACCAGTTCAGCCCCTTCAGGTCCACCGGCGCATAGGCCTGCAGCGACTTCTGGCCGAGGTAGTCGTCTTCGATGACGGTGCCCGTCTGGCCGCGCTGGGCCTCCCGGGTCGCGTCGCTGGCGACGGGTTGCACCAGCGTGGTGCCGCGCTGGCGCAGCGAGTCGTCGGCGACCCCGGGCGGGGTACCCGCGTCGATGACGTCGGTGCGGAACTGCTCCGGATTCTCGATGAACATCCGGGAGTCCGACCGCATCAGGTCGTCGGGCCCGACCAGGAACGTCTCGCCCGTGGTGCCCATGCCTGCCGCCTCCCACTGACGGTCGGCGGTCATCAGGGTGTTGATCTTCGAGATCGGGAACTGCAGTGCGAGCACCCCGTCGACCCTGCCCTCGGGGCCGACGGGGGAGACCATCCACGCCGTCGGCTCGTCGGCGGGGATGTAGTCACCGAAATCGGTGATGCCGACGTAGTCGACGGCGTTGGACGCCAATGCCTTCTGATAGGCGTCGCGCAGCTGTCCCTCCCGGTAGGGCCCGGTCAGGATGTTGGTGCCGAGGTCGACGCCCTTGTAGGCGGTGTAGACCACGTTGCCGCGGGTGTCGAGCAGCAATGCGTCCTCGAACCCGAAGCGGGTGACGATCTCCCGGAAGAAGTCGTTGTAGCGCGCGTTGGCGGCCGACCACGCGCTGCCGTCGCGGGCGTCGTCGAACCGGATCGCCTTCTCGAAGTCGTCGAAGGGCGCGGTGTAGTACGCCTGCAGGTACCGCTCGGCGTTGGACGTGGGCAGCAGGCCCGCGACGTCCAGTTCCTCGCCGGTCTGCTCCCGCTTGGCGACGGCGAACTGGTTCCTGTAGTAGTCGGTCAGCGACTGGGACTGCGCCGGATTCAGCGGCGCATCGGCCAGCTGGTCGAAGCCCGTGGTGAACGCCTCGATCGACTGGATCGCGGTGGCGCCGCGGGTGTAGATCACCAGCGAGTCCTGCAGGTCGGTGAACTGCGCCTCGAGTTGGCGTGACTGGGAGGCGCGAATCTCGGTGAGCCGGTCGAACACCGACTCCCGCAGCGACGAACGTCCCGACTGGTAGCCGATGAACCCGACCACCGCCACTGACAGGACACTGGTCATCAGCAGCATCACCAGGAGTTTCGACTGGATGCTGATGCGCGACAACACGCGGCGCCGCAGGCTTCGGCGGGCGGGAGCCGGCACGGTGGGGTGAGAGGAGTCCGGCTCCTCGGAAGTCGTCATCGAGACTAGAAGGCTAGCTGGCCCGACGGCCCGATGCGGGGGCTGTGGGCAAAATGTCGCCGACGCGGCGGCGGACATGTGTCACCGTGGCGGACATGACCACCGACGACGCCTTCGATCTGCAGCGCTTCGTGACCGCGCAGGAGCCCGTCTACGACACGGTGCTGGCCGAACTGCGGGCGGGCCGCAAGCGCTCGCATTGGATCTGGTTCGTGTTCCCGCAACTGCGCGGACTGGGCCGCAGTGCCACCGCCGACCGGTTCGGCATCGCATCGCTCGCCGAGGCACGGGCCTACCTCGAGCACCCGGTGCTGGGACCGCGGCTGCGGGAATGCACGCACCTGGTCCAGCAGCTCGAGGGCCGGTCGGCCGAGGACGTCTTCGGCTTCCCCGACGTGCTCAAGGTGCGCTCGTCGATGACGCTGTTCGCCCGCGCGGCCGACGACGACGCCGACTTCGCCGCCGTGCTGGAGACGTTCTACGGCGGCGAGCAGGACCCGGCGACCGTCGAGCGGTTGGCCTGAGCGCAACCGGGGGACCGATCAGCCCGGTGCGATGATCACCCAGCCGTCCGGGGCGACCTCGGTGTGCTCGATCTCCTCCGACGGCGGGGCCCCGGAACCGGCGATCACCCGGCCGTGGCCGAATCCGAACTCGGACAACGACACCTGCAGCGGCTTGGCCGGGTCGACGTTGAGCGCCACCAGCAGCCGCTCTCCGTCGCGCGCGGTCTGGTAGACGTAGTGGGTGTTGGTCAGCGCCAGCGCGGAGGTCGTCGCCTCGTGCAACCACGGGTGGCGCCGGCGCAGCCCGATGAGATGCTGGTGCAGCCGGTAGGAGTCGCCTGCGGCATCGTCGGAAAGCGGCGGTGGAGAACCGAATTCGGGGCGGATCGCGTCGTCGCCGCCGAACCGCTCCTCCTTGACGCCCCGATAGGCCAGTTCGTCGCCGGCGTAGACGCTGGGGGTGCCGCCGATGGTGAACAGCAACACCAGCGCGTGCTCGACGTGGCGCGGGTTCTCCAGCTTGCTGGCGATGCGCGTGACGTCGTGGTTGCCGACGAAGGTCAGCGGGACGAACGACGCGAGGAAGTCGTTGTGGCGCTGCATCGCCCAGTCCAGCTCGTGGAAGTTCCCGTCGTTGAGGCTGCTCCAGACCGCCTTCCAGAGCTCGTACTGCGTCACCGAGTCGAACCCGGCCCCCGCCACCTGGGCGGCGTAGTCGCCGTGAATCACCTCACCGACGAACCACGCGTCGGGGAACGACTCCCGCACGGCGGGCAGCACCTGCGCCCAGAAGTCGTCGGGCATCGCGTACGCGGCGTCGAGCCGCCAGCCGTCGGCGCCGCGCGCCAGCCAGTGCCGCATCACGTCGACGGTGTAACCGACCACCTCGGGATTGCGGTGGTCCAGCGCGATCAGTTCGCCGTGCCCCTCGAAGGTGCCGAACTCGCCGCCGCGCGTGCGGAAGAACCCCCGGGCGTCGGCGTCGCCGTCGACAGCCCGCCGGTAGCGGTCGAAGTCGGTGCCGACGTGGTTGAACACGCCGTCCAGCAGCACCCGCAGCCCGCGCTGGTGCGCCTCGGCGACGAGGTGGTCGAAGTCGGCGTCGTCACCGAGGCGCGGATCGATGCGGTAGTGGTCGGTGGTGTCGTAGCCGTGGGTGCGCGAGGCGAACACCGGGCCCAGCGCCAGGCCGGAGGCCCCGAGCGCGATCGCGTGATCCAGCCAGTCCACGATGCGCCGCAGCCGGTGCTCGTCGGGTCCTGGCGGGGGGTCGGCCGGGTGCGCGCCGACGAACCCCAGCGGGTAGACCTGCCACCAGATCGCGTGCCGCACCCAGTCCGGCCCGGTCATGCCGGGGTTCCCGCCGGCCGGAACTTCGCCTCGTAGAGCGTCCTCATGGTGTCGGCCAGTTGGGGTGCGGGCCCGTCGACGGCGACGGCGGGCGCGATGGTGGTGATCGGCAGCGTGGCCACCGGGGGTGGCGGGGCACCCCATTCGGCGAGCCAGCCGGCCAGCTGGGCCGACGACGTCGCATAGACGATGCGGCCCAGTCCGACCCAGGCGTGACCGGCCGCGCACATCGGGCAGTGCTCGCCGGAGGTGTACACCGTCGCGCGCGCCCGCTCGGCGGGGCTGAGGTGGTCGACGGCCCAGCGGGCGATGGCGAATTCGGGATGGGCGGTGGCGTCGCCGTCCTTGACGCGGTTGTGGTCCTCGAAGCGGATCTCGCCTGCCTCGTCGACGAGCAGTGAGCCGAAGGGTTCGTCGCCGGCGTCGAGCGCGGTGCGGGCGAGTTCGACGCAGCGGTGCAGCCTGCCGAGGTCGTCGTCACTGATCACCACGCGCAGTTTACGCAGCGTGCGCCGCCCCGATGACGGATGGCCGATTGGACGCGCGGAGCTGCGCGAACACCATTACGGTGACCAGATGATCCGGTGCGTGCGGTTGTGGACGGGCGACGACGACACGTCTCGGTTCCAGATCGGGCGCCTGGAGATGCGCCCGGGCCGCAACGACGACCTGGTGTCCGCGGTGATGCCGTCCACCCACGTGACGGTCGAGGAGACCGCGGTCGGCGGCGCGCTGGCCTGGCACACCGCGCCGGTCCGTCAACTGGTGGTGACGCTCGCGGGCAGCCTGGTGTTCTCCACCCGTGACGGCGAGGACTTCGCCCTCGGCGCGGGCGACGTGCTGCTCGCCGAGGACACCGCCGGATCCGGGCACAAGTGGCGGCTCGAGGGTTCCGAGCCGTGGCGCAGGCTGTACGTCGTGCTCGCCGACACCACCGAGGTCGCGTTCGTCGCGGACTGACCTGCCGGCTTCAGTGACCCGCGACGACGTCCGACTCGTCCACGGTCACCGGGTCTCTCGCGCCGCGCAGCAGCGTGCACGCCGCGCAGATGGCGCCGAAGAACAGGTACCCGAGTGCCACCTGGGGGCTGGCCGCCCATGCCACCTGCGGGGCGTGGATGAGCCCGACGAAGGACAGCACGGCGCCGACCGCCGAGGCTGCCGCCGCGTAGAGGAACTTCTTCTCCAGGATGAACGTCACCATGGTGCCCAGGATCAGGCCGACCAGCACCGCCCCCTCGCCGAGCGTCTTGAGTCCTTCGTAGACCACCCCTGCCCCGTTCAGCGCCTCCATCCCGACCGCGTCCGCACTGGTGCCCGCGGCGTTGAGGGCGTTGTCGATCAGGCCGTGCGCCCACTGCGCGAGGTTGGGCAGCAGCGCGGCCACCACGGCCACGGCGTGCAACCGGGGCACCGCCTGGAACGCCTGCGCCCCGATGAGCAGGCCGATGTAGAGCAGGATCGGCACGATCGCGGGTACCGGCAGCAGCGCGTCGAGCACTCCGAACAGCCCGATGAAGCAGAACACCCCGATCACCACCCCGCTGGCCAGCGAGTAGCCCGCGCGGCCTCCGGCGTCCTTCCAGCCCGGGTGCCCGATGTAGACCGCGGGCGGGAAGGGCGATCCGAACGCCGAGCCGACGACCGCGCCCGCGCCGTCGGCGAGCAACACGCTGCGCAGGTTGTAGTTGTCGCCCGCCGCCGCGGCGCTCTCTACGTTGCTCATCGCCTCGGTGAAGTTGTAGACACCGAGCGGGATCGCCGTGCCCAGCAGCGGCGCCAGGTCGGTGAGGCCGTTGACCAACAGGTCGAGCCGGAGGTCGGGAACGCCGAGCGCGATGTCGGAGACCGCCTGCCCGACGTCGGGGGCCGACATGTAGCCGCCCGCCCACCCGATGGCGGTGCCGATCAGGAGTGCGACCAGCCCGACCGGGATGTTGCCCGGCAGGCGGACATCGGTGAAGAAGCCGATCAGGATGATCGCCAGGACGGGCAGGCCGATCCACGCGGCCTCCCACATCTGGGCGGCCGGCCGCATGGAGATGAACGTGATGGAGATGCCGGCCAGGGTGCCGAGCATCGCGGCCCGCGGTGTCAGCCTGCGGATGTAGGGCCCGACGAAGGCGCCGATCATCACGATGACGCCGATCAGGAACGCCCAGGCCAGTCCGGCCTGCCACGCCTGCACCGGGTCGTCGGTGTTGAGATAGACGGGCAGCATCACCACGAAGACGACGATGAACATGTGCGGCACGCTCGGTCCGTACGGCAGCGCCGTGACGTCGGAACGGTTCTCCCGGCGGGCGAGGCGCCGCGCCAGGAAGGTGTAGTACAGGTTGCCGAGGATCAGCGCTACGCCGAGCGCGGGCAGCACGGTGCCGAGCACATCGGCGGCGGGTACGGCGATGACGCCGATCATCAGGCCGGTCAGGGTGAGCACGTTGACCAGGATGTTGAAGCCCAGCCCGAAGAAGGCGTTCAGATCGCCGCGCGTCCACCACGGGTTCGGCGGCGCCGCCTCGGCGGGCGGATCGGCAGGGGTGTGCTCGAGGTCGGTGCTCACGTGGCGATCTCCTGGGCTGCGGGGGTGGACAGGGCGTCGAGGGCGGGGATCACGGCGGCGGTGTCGGCGACCCAGCCGAAGATGCCGCCCTGCGCGGCGACCATCTCCAGTCCGACCCGTTGAAATTCCGGGAAATACGAACCGACGCAATCGGATACGACGACACACTCGTAACCGCGGTCGTTGGCCTCCCTGGTGGTGGTGTGCACGCACACCTCGGTGGTGACGCCGGTGATCAGCAGCTGGCTGATACCGGCCGACGTCAGCACCTCCTGCAGTGCGGTGGCGTAGAACGCGCCCTTGCCCGGTTTGTCGATCACCGTCTCGCCGGGCAGTGGCGCCAGCTCGTCGACGATGTCGTGGCCGTATTCGCCGCGGATGAGGATGCGGCCGTAGCGGCCCGGGTCGCCGATCCGCTGGGACGGGGCGCCGCGATTGAGTTTGGCCGGCGGGCAGTCCGACAGGTCGGGCCGGTGCCCTTCGCGGGTGTGGATCACCATGACCCCGGCCGAGCGTGCCGCAGCGATGAGGGCGGCCAGCGGAGCGACCACCCGCTGCAGACGGCCGACATCGTTTCCGAGGCTCTCCCCGAACCCGCCCGGCAACAGGAAGTCCCGCTGCATGTCGATGACGATCAGCGCGATCTTGCCGGCCACCGCGGTGAACGGGCCTGGCGCGGCGGCGATCTCGGCTGACTGGATCACACGTGCTCCTCGGTGGTCACAACGGCTCTGGCGTGGGCGGTGACGGCGGCGCGCGGCTCGTCGAGGATCTGCGCGGCGAACTGCAGCACGGTGTCGTCGGTGAGAGCGCCGCCGAGCAGCATCGCGCTGTGCGGCCTGCCGTCGGCGGTGACGCCGAGCGGTACCGCCACGCCGAGCAGGTCGAGCAGGTTGCCGAAGTGCGTGTAGTGGCCGAGCATCGTGTTGGTGTCGATCGGCTGGTCGAGCACCTGCGCCACGGTGAACGTCGTTCCGACCGTGGGCACCACCAGCACGTCGATCCGCTCCCAGATGCGGCCCGCGGTCGCCTTGAGTTCCTGCAGCCGCTGCAGTGCGGAGAACGCGTCGACGGCGGTGTAAGCCTGTCCGCCGCGCAGGATGTCCCGCACCACCGGGTGGATCGATTCGGCTGCGGTGGCGAGGAATTCGCCGAACTCGACCAGCCGCTCCGCCACCCACGGGCCCTGGTAGAGCAGGGCGCCTGCGGCCAGGAACGGCGCGAGCGGGACGTCCACGACGTGGTGACGGCGGGACAGCTGATCACGGAACGCCATGTGCGCGTCGGCCATCGCGGTGTCGCCGAAGAACTCGAGGTCGTCCGCGCCGGGCAGTCCGACGCGGATCTCGGCGCCGGCATAACGCGGGCCGGGGTCGCGCGACCACGGGTCGTCGTCGTCAGGCGCGGCCATCACCGCGATGACGCGGTCGACGTCGTCGACGCACCCCGCCATCACGCTCAGGCAGTCGAGCGACCTGCAGGCAGGCACCAGACCCACGGTGCTGATCAGCCCGCGCGACGGCTTGAAGCCCACGACGCCGTTGAGCGCGGCGGGCACCCGGCCGGAGCCCGCGGTGTCGGTGGCGACCGCGAACGGGACCTGGCCCAGCGCCACCGCCCGTGCGGACCCCGAGCTCGATCCGCCGCAAATCATCTCGTCTCCGTAGACGCTGCGCGGCACGGTGTACGGGGTGCGGGTGCCGTTCAGGCCGGTGGCGAACTGGTCCAGGTTGGTCTTGCCGACGTACAGGGCGCCTGCGTCGAGCAGCCGCTGCACGGCGGGTGCGGTCCGGTCCGGGACGTAGGCGTAGTCCGGGCACGACAGCGTGGTCGGCACGCCTGCGACGTCGATGCTGTCCTTGACCCCGAACGGCACGCCGTAGAGCGGCAACGTCCGTGCCCCCGTGCGGCTCTCGATCTCGGCGGCGGCGGCGAGCAACTCCTCGCGCGGCATCGTCGACAACCACGTGCCGTCGTCACCCTGTGCTGCGATGGCGTCGGCCACCCGCGCTGCGGTCCTGCTGGGGGAACCGGTCCCGCCGGCGTGGGAGGACAGGATCTCGGCCACCGACGGACCGGCAGTCGGGCCGCGCATTTCCACTGGCATAACCGTCGATTGTCGACAGAATGATGGCGGATACGGGTCGCTGGTGTGTCGATCGTGTTAGCGCTCGTCCGGAAGGTCGTCGGGAAGGTCGTCGGGAAGGTCGACGTACCTGAGATGTCCGTGGTCGGCCAGGGCGGCGACGACCACCGCCGGATCGTTGGACTGCAGCGCGGTCAGGATCGCCCGGTGGCGCGCGATGCCGTCGCTGGCGGTGTGCCGGGCCTCGGTGCGCAGGTTCCGCGCCATCGGCAGCTGCAGCTTGAGCAGGATCGGCGCCATCGTCAGGTCCAGCTGGCGGTTCCCGGCCAGCCCGGTCACCGTGGCGTGGAACCGGCGATGAGCGTCGTCGCGGGTCAACTCGTCGGCGGCCGACTGCATGTCGTCGAGTGCCGCCCGGACGGGAGCCAGGGCCGATTCGAGGTCCGGCCGGGGCAGTGCGGTGTCGATCGCGTGGCATTCCAGCACATGACGCAGCGCGAACAGGGCCCTAATGTCGGCGGGGGAGCAGTCGACGACCCGGGATCCGCGCCGCGGCATCTGCTCGACGAGACCCTGCTGGGCGAGCAGGCGCAGCGCCTCGCGCAGCGGCGCCCGGCTGATCCCGAACTCCGTGCAGAGCCGCTCCTCGACGAGCTTCTCTCCCGGCCGCAGCGCGCCGCTGAGGATGGCGTCGCGCAGCCGCTCACCCGCGACGTCGACGAGTGTCGGGGGCAGCGCGTGGCGCGACGCGTCGACCCGGGGTGCGGCCATGGCGGTCAATGGTAGGAACTCGCCGCCGGGTCCGCTTCGTTGTGCGCCCATGCCGACTCTCACCGCGACCCTTCCGAACCCCCGCGTGCAGGCCGAACGACTCATTGCCGTCGGGGTGCACGAGCTGGCCGGCCTGCCCGCGGACGCACTGCGCGAGGCGGCCGAACGCGCAGGCGGCGACGGCGTCCTGCTCGCGGTCGACCCGGTGCGACTGCCGCCCTCGGTGCTGGCCCCGCTGCTCCGCAGGCGCGACAAGGCCGGTTTCGTGGTCACCGACATGGCCGACGTCGACGAGTTCGTGCCGCTGACCACCGCGATTCCGCCCGGCGGACCGCTGTACGTGGTGCGTGATGTCGACCGCGGTGACGAGATGGCGAACTGGAGTCCGGACGAGGCGCTCCCGGCGATCGAGGCGGCCGGCCGCACGCCGCTGACCCTGGCCGAGGGACTGCACTGGCTGATCCAGCAGCCCGACGCCCTGCAGCGCGGCCGCTGCTTCATGACCGTCGGCTCCCGTCGGCGCAAGCCGGACGGAAAGCTCGACGCGCGCACCCCGGCGCTGTGGATCAGCAATGGCACCGGACGTGACGGACCGGGGCGTCGCGATGCCCCCAAGGTCGGCTGGTGCTGGGCGGGCAACCGGCATACTTGGCTCGGATTCGCTTCTGCGGCAGGGCGATCGGTGCTCTGATCGGCTGCGTCAGTGCGGATCGGGAGTCAACCAGCGTTTTACCCAGCGGCGCAGCCGGTCGGCATCGGTCGCTGTGCCCGCCGCGGCGAGGTAGCCGTCCGGGCGGACCAGTAGCCAGGCGGCGGGATCGCCGGTGATGGTGGGGGCCGAGGCGAGCCGCCGCACCGTCACGGCGGCCGACCGGCCGGTGTGCAGGTGTTCGTCGTCGGCGAAGACGAAGAGCGTCGGGCCCGCCAGGTCGATCAGGTCGTGCAGGCGCCGGTGCTCACCGTCGGCGGTGACCACGGCGGCGTCGGGGACACGGTCGCCGGCGCGCAGGTCGCCGATGCGGCCGCCGTCGGCACTGAGCGGCGCCCCGCGGTAGCCGGCGCTCAGCTGGCCGAGCCGGTCGGCAGCCTTGCGCTGCACCTGAATTCGTCGGAGCACCAGCGGCGCCAGCCGGGTGAGCGCCGCGTGTGCCAACGGACTGGTGGAGTTGAACGCGGCGGTGGCGCGTTCGGTCATGGTGACGAGGTCGCGGATGACGGGTAACCGGTCGGACTCGTAGGTGTCGAGGAGTTCGGGCCGTGCCCGGCCGGCGAGCACGAGTGCCAGTTTCCAGGACAGGTTGACCATGTCCTGGATGCCTGCGTTCATCCCCTGGCCGCCCGCCGGGCTGTGCACATGGGCGGCGTCGCCGCCGAGGAACACCCGCCCCGCGCGCAGATGGGCGGCGTGCCTGCTGTTGATCCGGAAGCGGGAACTCCACCGCAGCTCCACCAGCCGCGCCGGGATGGCGGCCGTGCGGTCGTAGAGCTGCTGGATGCCGGCCAGGGTCGGTTCCGCGGCGTCGCCGGTGAGCCCGTCGGGGTCGGTGGCCATGAACCGGAAGTGGCCGGCGCCCATCGGGAACACGGCGAGGAATCCGCGTCGGCCCAGGAAGATCGACAGCTGGTCCTCGGGCACCTCGCCGGTGAGCGACAGGTCGCCGAGCACGTAGGAGTGCGACAGCTGCCTGCCCTCGAAGGCCACTCCGGTCGCCTTGCGGATGACGCTGTGCGCGCCGTCCGCGGCGATGACGTAGTCGGGCCGCACGATCTCGGCGCGCCCCTGGCCTGTCCGCAGGTGCACCGCGACGGAGTCGTCGTGCTGGTGCAGCGCCGTCACCTCGACGCCTCGCTCGACCTTGCAGCCCTGGCGGCCGAGTTGTTCGGTCATCACGCGTTCGGTCTCGGACTGGTCGAGCAGCAGTACGTAGTTGAAATCACTGGCCATCCGGTGCAGTTCGATCTCGGCGAGCTTGCCGCCTCTCGCGTACAGCGCGGTGGCCCTCGCCCGGTTCCCGAGTCGCAGCAATTCGTCGCCCACCCCGCGGGGGCGCAGCAGTTCGACGGTCCTGGCCTGGATGCCCAGTGCCCGCGAGGTGGCCGACGGCACGCCGGCCCTGTCGACGATCCGCACGTCGACGCCGAGCCGCGACAATTCCAGCGCGGCGGCGAGCCCGGTCGGGCCGGCGCCGACGATCAGCACTGTCGGATCGTTCATGTCCACCACTCCTCATGTCAACAGGCGATGACTTCAACCGTAGGCGGCAGCGGGTGGTCAAGTCAACAGCCGATGACTTGACTGCTCGGCCCGCGACTCGACACCGGCGACGAGAACGTGTTCTAGTGCTGGGATGCCGCGCTTCACCCACGTCGAGCACCTCACTCCGGACGACGTGGCGCAGATGCGGGCCACCTACGGCGCACTCGCCGACTCGGTGCGCGAACTCGTCGACGCCACCATCCGCACCGAGGTCGACGCGGATGCGGTGGCCACGGCGCGCGCCCAGATCGACGCCGCCACCGCGCTGCTGCGATCGAACCAGGTCGACGGCGCGTTCGGCGTCCGGATCACCTCGCACGGTGACCGGATGCCGTGGGGGAACCCGGTGATCGGCGTCCGCAACCCCGTCGCACCGCCGTTGGTGATCGACAGGGACGACACCGGTGCGGTCCGCACCGACTTCCACCTGGGCGCGGCCTACGAAGGGCCGCCCGGACACGTGCACGGCGGCGTCGTGGCGATGGTGCTCGACCACGTGCTCGGCGAGGTGGCCGCCAACGATCCGGAGAGCCCGCGCTTCACCGGCACCATCAGCGTCCGGTACCGGCGCGCCACCCCGCTCGGGCCGCTTCGCGCCGAGGGCAGGGTGGAACGGATCGACGGCATCAAGGCCTACGCCGCCGGCCACATCGCCGACGCGGACGGTGTCACCGCGGAGGCCGAAGGCGTGTTCATCCTGCCGCGGTGGGCGCGCGGCTGAGCCTCAGGGCAGCGCCTTGTCGCCCTCGGACAACCGGGCGAGTTGCGCGGTGATCACGCCGATCTCGGCGACCAGCACCCGGGCCGCCGCGAGATCGGACGGCAACGACGCGGCCACCTCGCGGACCTTCGCGTAGGCAGCGGCGAGCGCCTCGCCGTCGACCGTCCACGCCGCCGTCGGATCCGGGAAACCGCCGCGCAGCACGTCGACGTAATCGTCGACGACGGTGACGAATTCGATGGTCATCGCCGCGGGCAGCTGACCGGGCAGGTTGTTCTCCAGCGCGGTACACGACGCGGTGACGGCGTTGAGCGCCGACCGGTACGTGCGCAGCCACAACCGCAGTTCGCGTGCCGCGACACGGGTGGTCCCACATGCCGCCTCGAACGCCGCGCGCGACCGGAAGGCCCGCTGCCACGCGGCCGACACCGCATCCGCGGGCCGGTCGACGTCGTGCACGAAGGCCCGGATCACCGCGGCCGCGTAGTCGACCTCGGCACGCAACAGCTCGCCGGCCCGTTGCCGCAGCCGGACCAGGCCGTCGTCGGGCAGCAGCACGTGACCCAGCACGGCGAACGCGCCGCCGACCAGCACCGCGGTCAACCGGTCGGTGAGCGCTGCGGCGCCTGCGACGGCCGAGACGTCCACCAGGAACACGATCGAGGCGGCCAGCCCCGCGCTCACGGCGATGTATCCGTACGTCGACATCACGTAGGTGAGACCGAGGCAGAGCACGGCCAGCGCCGCCGCCACCAGACCTGTCGGGTGCCACATCACCGTGACCACCGACGCGACGCCGACGCCGGCGAGGACCCCGGCGATGCGGCCCCCGCACCGCGTGTACGTGTGCGCCGTCTCCGGACGAAGCACCAGCAGCACCGTGAGTGCCACCCAGTGCCCGTGCGGGAACTCGGCCCAGCGCGCGAATGCCGTCCCGGCCGCCGCGGCGGCGCCCAGCCGGATCGCGTGCCGCAGGATCGACGAGGTCCGGTCGAGCTGGCCGCGCACCGCCCTGATCCGGGTGCGCGCCGCCGCCTCGACGTCGGCGCGGGTCAGCCGGCGCAGGTCCGACGGCGTGGAGGCGATCTCGCTGAACTGCACGGCGACGGCCTCCCGCAGTGACGACACGAGGCGTTGCGCCACCGCCCTTTCGGGTCCGACGGCCATGTCGGCGGCGGCGAGAACGGCCGCTACGGCGTGCACGGCGTCGTCACGGTCGCGCACGGCGATCGCCTGCAGGGTTTCGGCGGCCGCAGCCAGCAGGCGGCTCCGGACGGCGGGGTCGGCGGCCTTCGCCGCCGCCGTGACCGCCGCCGCGATGCGCTCGGGCAACCCGTACCACTGCCGATACGCCAGCGGGCGGCGCCGCGCCTGATAGTCCGACAGCGTGAAGGCGTCGCGCAGATGACGCAGCGGCGCCGGGTCGACGCGTGCGCCTGCGTCCTCGGACAGCGCGCGGCAGTTCTCACCGAGCGAGCGGTACGCCCGCTGCGACGCCGCCCGCTGCGTCCGCCACCGCCGTCGCGGCCGGACGGCGATCAACACCGCCTGCACCAGGCCGCCCGCCACGGCCAGGCCGGCCGCCACCGCCGCGTCCACCGGCGGGCTGGGCGGCGCGACGACCAGCAGCACCGCCGTCGCCGTGGCGAGCAGGCCGGTGTTCGCGCTGAACGTCCACATCAGCCCGGCGAGCCAGCACCACACGGCAACGAGGGCGACGAACACGACCGGTAGCCCGGACGTCAGGCCGCCGAGGCCGACCGCGACGCCCATCGCGAGCGAGACGAGTACGACCCGCGCTCCGGGACCGCGCGGCTCGTCCTGCAGTGCGGTGCCGCCGGCGATCGCGGCCGCTCCGGCCGCCGCGGTGGCCGCCCCGATCGCGCCGAACCGCAGCGCGACAGCGGCCACCAGCAGCACGCCGGCCAGGCTTCGGAGCACCGCCCCGAGGTCGAGCGGCCAGGTGGGCGCCGCCCGCTCGAGCGTCAGCGACCGAAGATGCACCCGCCCATTCTCACCCGTGGGCGGCGCGTCGCGCGGCAGGGCGCGACCTCGGTTCGGCAACGAAATGTAGGTTTCACCCTCGTGGAGAAGGTCATGATCACGCTGCGGTCCGATCAGGTCGACGAGGCGTGGTGTGAGCGGCTGCGCGGCGAGGTCGCGGCGGAGCTCCTGGACACGGGCGTGCCGGGGCTGGCGGTGCAGGTGCGTGACGCGGTGGTCCGGGATTCGCTGATGACGTTGACCACCATGGATCCTCCCGTGATGGCCGTGGTCAGTGTCTGGACGCAGCAGTACTACGGCGGCCAGCTGGGCGCGGTCCTCGAGCGCCTGTCGCACGAGTGCACCGAGGCGGCGGCGTACCTGGTCACCGAGTCCGTGCCGCTGGCGCCGCCGACGCCCGCGCCGGGTGAGCGGGCGGCCGGACTGGTCAACGTGGCACTGCTGCGCCGCCCGGCCGATCTCGACGAGGCGACCTGGCTGACCCGCTGGCACGTCGACCACACGCCCGTCGCGCTGGCCACCCAGGCCACGTCCGGTTACGTGCAGAACACGGTGGTGCGGGCACTCACGCCGGCCGCGCCGGAGATCGCCGCGCTGGTCGAGGAGACCTTCCCGCTGGAGGCGGTGTCCGACCTGCACGCCTTCTTCGGCGCCGCGGACGACGCCGATCTCGGCGACCGGATGCGGCGGATGCTCGCCAGCACCGGGCGATTCGGCGCCGATCGCACGGTCGACACCGTGCCCACCAGTCGCTACGTGTTCCGCACGCCGTTCGCAGCGACCACCTGAGCGCACCCGCCCACGGCGCGGTTGCGTACTCTGCTCGCCGTGACACTGCAGATCAGTGATGACGGCCCGGTCCGCACGATCACCCTCGACCGGCCGGCGTCACTCAACGCGTTCAACGAGGCCCTCTACGACGCGACCACGATCGCGTTGCGCGAGGCCGACGCGGACCCGCAGGTGTCGGTGGTGCTGCTGACCGGGGCGGGCCGGGCGTTCAGTGCAGGCAACGACCTGAACGAGATGGCCGCCCGGGTCACCGATCCGGACTTCGAGTCGGGCGAGTACGGCTTCCCGGGAATGATGGAGGCGTTGCTCACCCTGCGCAAGCCACTGGTGTGCGCGGTCAACGGCCTGGCGGTCGGTATCGGCACCACCATCCTCGGCTATGCCGATCTGGTCTTCATGTCGAGCGCGGCGCGGCTGAAGTGCCCCTTCACCAGCCTGGGTGTGGCGCCGGAGGCGGCGTCGTCCTACCTGTTGCCGCAGTTGGTCGGCAGGCAGAACGCGGCGTGGATCCTGTTGTCCTCGGAGTGGATCGACGCCGCCGAGGCGCAGCGGATGGGCGTGGCATGGCGGGTGTGCGAGCCCGAGGAGCTGCTGGCGGAGGCGCGCAGGCACGCCGAGTTGCTCGCGTCGCGCCCGCTGACGAGCCTGATGGCGGTCAAACACACCATGGTGGAGCCCACCCGGGCCGCGGTCCGTGAGGCGATCGCCCGGGAGTACGACCAGTTCGCCGAACTGCTGGGCTCCGTCGCCAACTCCGAGGCGCTGGCAGCCTTCGCCGACCGGCGCGACCAGGGGGAGTAGGTCAGCGTCCCGCCGGGGTCGCGGAGTCGTTGACCTGGTGCGCGGCGATGATCGCGCGCAGCGTGCGCCGGCACCGGCCGCAGTCGCTGCCCGCGCCGCAGGCCTCGGCGACCTGCTTGGTCGTCGTCGCCCCCGCGGACACCACGTCGTCCACCACATGACTGGTGACGCCGAGGCACAGGCAGACGAACATCAGCTCACCCGTTCGTTCCGCCGTCGATGCTCATCAGGCCCGCGAAGCGCCCGACGAACTGGGTGGGGTACGCACCGAGGCCGGCGTGCGACATCCACTCCGCCGCGGCGTCGGGATGCTCGATCCAGTGCCGCGCGCTGGCCTCGTCCTGGATCTCCTGCAGGATCATCACTTCCTGCCCGTCGTCGAGCGCCCGGTACACCCAGATCTTGCGGACACCGCCACGCTTGAACCGGTCAAGTCCCTCGTGGATCTTGACCATCAGGGCCGGCACGTCGTCGACCGAGGACATGACGCCGACGACGGTGCGGCCGACGTGTTCCTCCGAGGTCGGTCCGCACAGATCGATCTTCTCGACCACCTCACCGCCGAAGATCGGCGGGATGTCCTCGACCCCGGAGATGTCGAACCATTCGAAAATGGTCGGAGATCGCAATATCTCGCGCATCGACAAGGGGTTGCGCAGACCGATCGTCACCAACACACGGCCGGGCTCCCAAATCGACCTGTAGAGAACGACGTGGTGTGCGCCGATCGTATCCAGGCCGGATTCGTGTTTTTGTAGCCATCGCCACATTCGATCGACGTCGTCGACCCTGAAATCGCACGCGAGAATGAGCGAGTGGAGGTCGTACTCACCCATTGATTTCCACCTGTCCGAGATACCGGCCGACGCGTTAGCGCAGTCTAACCTTAGTTAGGACAGGCAGTCCAGAGAGCCCCCACTTGGAAGGTGAGGCTGCCTTCCGAACGACGCCGGCTGGTCCGAAAACACGCCCCGGACAGGCGTAATGAGGTGCCGATCCGGCGACTTCTGCACTAGATTGAAGGCGCGACGCAGATGGCGACACGTTGATCGGCCCTCAAGGTGTTTAGGAGCGAACATGCAAGGCGATGCCGAAGTCCTCAAATTGCTCAATGAGCAGTTGACGAGCGAATTGACAGCAATCAATCAGTATTTCCTGCATTCCAAGATGCAGGACAACTGGGGCTTCACAGAATTGGCTGCGCACACTCGGGCGGAATCGTTCGAAGAGATGCGGCACGCCGAGTCGATCACCGATCGAATTCTCATTCTCGACGGGTTGCCGAATTACCAGCGACTGTTCTCGCTGCGCGTCGGGCAGACGCTGCGTGAACAATTCGAGGCCGACCTGGCGGTCGAGTACGAGGTGATGGCCCGGCTCAAGCCGGGGATCACGCTGTGCCGGGAGAAGGAAGACCACACCACCGCCAACCTCTTCGAGTACATCCTCGCCGACGAGGAGAAGCACATCGACTACCTCGAGACCCAACTGCAGCTGATGGACAGGCTCGGGGAGCAGCTGTACGCGGCGCAGTGCGTGTCCCGCCCGCCGGGCAGCACGGCGGAGTAGCCACCGGCGGCGCCGCCCGCCACATCTCACACCGGATTGTCCGGGTAGCCGGCCGCAGGAACGGGAAGCCCCGTCCTGCGGCCGATCTGCGTCGGCCGTAACTTTTCTAGCCTAGCTAACGATAAAGCGTCGGGCGGCGAGAAAGGCAGGTATGACGACCACCACCGCGACCACAACGGCTGCAGATCCCGAGGACCGCAGCGTGATGCTCGGCGCCCGGCGCCGGAACCTGGTTTTCGTCGCCGTGCTTCTCGGGATGCTGCTGGCGGCCCTGGACCAGACCATCGTCGCCACCGCCCTGCCCACCGTGGTGGCGGATCTCGGCGGCGCCGGGCACCAGTCCTGGGTGGTGACGAGCTATCTGTTGGCGTCGACGATCGCCACGGCGATCGTCGGCAAGCTCGGCGATCTGTTCGGTCGCAAGCTGGTGTTCCAGGCCGCGATCCTGTTCTTCCTCGGCGGCTCGGTGCTGTGCGGGATGTCGGAGTCGATGACGATGCTCGTCGCCTCCCGTGCGCTGCAGGGCATCGGCGGCGGCGCCATCATGGTCACCGCGACCGCGCTGATCGGCGAGGTCATCCCGTTGCGCGACCGCGGCCGCTACCAGGGCGCCCTCGGTGCCGTGTTCGGCGTGACGACGGTGGTGGGACCGCTGCTCGGCGGATTCTTCACCGACCACCTCACGTGGCGGTGGGCCTTCTGGATCAACGTGCCGGTCGCCATCGTCGTGCTCATCGTCGCCGCCACCGCCATCCCGGCCCTGGCCCGCGGCGCGCGGCCGGCGATCGACTACGCCGGCATCGTCCTGGTCGGCCTCGGGGCCTCCGGCCTGACACTGGCCACCAGCTGGGGTGGCGGCGAGTACGCCTGGTCGTCACCGGTCATCATCGGGTTGTTCGCCGGCTCGGCCGTCGCGCTGGCCGCCTTCGTGTGGGCGGAGAGGCGGGCCGCAGAGCCGATCCTGCCGATGCGCCTGTTCGCGAGTCCGGTCTTCACGGTGTGCTGCGTGCTGTCGTTCATCGTGGGTTTCGCGATGCTCGGCGCGCTGACGTTCCTGCCGACGTTCATGCAGTTCGTCGACGGGGTGTCGGCCACGGAATCGGGTCTGCGGACACTGCCGATGGTGGCCGGCCTGCTCATCACGTCGACCGGCAGCGGCATCCTCGTCAGCCGCACCGGCAGGTACAAGATCTTCCCCGTCGTCGGCACCGCCGTGATGGCGGTGGCCTTCGTGCTGCTGTCCCGGATGGACGCCGCCACCCCGCTGCTGCTGCAGTCGCTCTACCTGTTCGTGCTCGGCACCGGCATCGGGCTGTGCATGCAGGTGCTCGTGCTGACCGTGCAGAACACCTCGGCGTTCGACGACCTCGGCGTCGCGACCTCGGGCGTCACCTTCTTCCGCACCATCGGCAGCTCGTTCGGCGCGGCCATCTTCGGCTCGCTGTTCGCCAACTTCCTCGACGACCGCATCGTCGCGGCCATCGCGGCCAGCGGAGCGCCGCCCGCCGCCGCCGAGTCACCACAGGCGCTGCACGCGCTGACGACGCAGCAGGCGGCGCCGATCGTCACGGCGTACGCGGACTCGCTCGGGCTGGTCTTCCTGTGCGCCGCACCGGTGGCACTGGTCGGGTTCTTCGTCGCGCTGCTGCTCAAGGAGGTGCCACTGCGCGAGATGGAGACCGGCGTCGCGGTCGACCTCGGCGAGGGCTTCGGCATGCCCAGTACCGAGACACCCGAGAAGCTGCTGGAGAGCACCATCGGCAGGTTGATGCGCAACTCTCCCGACATCCGGCTGCGCAACGTCGCCGGCTGCCAGGGCTGTGAACTGGACGTCGCCCGGCTGTGGGCGCTGCTGCAGATCTACCGGCACAACCAGGCCTTCGGCACCGCCGAGCTGACCACGATCGCCGACCGGCTGCGCATTCCGTGCGAGGTGATCGAACCGATCTTCGGCCGGCTCGTCGACACGGGATACGCCTTGCGAACGGGCAACCGGCTGTGGCTGACCCAGCGCGGCGCGCGGCAGGTCGATGCCGCCTCCGCCGCGCTCGTCAGCCTCATCGTCGACAAGCTGGCGCAGTCCCCGACATTCGAGGGACGGCCCGACCGGCTGCAGGTCGAGGCCGCGCTGGAGCGCATCGCGCACCGCATGCTGGTGCAGCGTGAGTGGGGTGACGAGCCCGCCGAACTCGTCCCGGCCGGACCCGCGGCGCCGACAAACTAGAACGCGTTCCAATTCCGGCCGATGCGCCGTACGATCCGTCCATGAGCCGAATCGGAGATTTCGCCGACGATGACGTCACCGCCTTCGCGGTCCGGTCACCCGACCTCGGCTCGGCGATGGCGAACTTCACCCAGGCGGTGTACGCCAAGGGCCGGTTGCCGCTGCGCGTGCGCGAACTGGCGCGGATCGTCATCGCCGACTCGAACGAGTGCGTCGTCTGCCTGAACACCCGCGACTCCGACGGCGCCGCCGCAGGCGTCGATGAGGACCTCTACACCCACGCGTCGGAGTGGCGGACGTGGCCCGGCTACAGCCCGGCCGAACGGATCGCCGCCGAGTTCGCCCACCGGTTCGTCACCGACCACACCGGCCTGCGCGACGACGAGGACTTCTGGCAGCGGGCAGGCGAGCACTTCGACGGCGATCTGATCACCGACCTCGCCATCTCGTGCGCCATGTGGTTGGGGATGGGCCGGGTGCTGCGCACCCTCGACATCGGCCAGTCCTGCCGGATCACGCTGTAGAAGGCGCTAGCCGAACATCTGACCGCGGCGCAGTTCCCCCCGCCGTGGTGCACCCGCGCCATGCACAATGACGGGCATGGCAGCCAAACCGCTGGCCGCAGCGGCCATCGCCCAGCTCGAGTCCGACGGAGTCGCCACCCTGATCGGCACCGTCGTCAATCCCGCAGGACTGACGCACGCCAAGACGGTGCCGCTGCGCAGGATGGGCGCGTTCGCGGACCCGGGTCTCGGCGCCAGCCCCGTCTGGCACGCCTTCACCATCGACCAGGTCGGCATCGCGGTCAGTGACGCCATCGGTCCCGTCGGCGATCAGCGGATCCGCATCGACCTCGGCGCGTTGCGCATCCTCGGCGACGGACTCGCCTGGGCCCCGGGGGCGTTCTTCGATCAGGACGGCGCGCCCGATCCCTACTGCACCAGGGGTGCGCTGCGCCGCGTCGAACAGCGGCTGGAAGACGCGGGGCTCACCGCGGCGGTCGGACACGAACTGGAGTTCCTTCTGGTCGGGCCCGACGGCGCCCGGCTGCCGGCGCACTCCTGGGCGCAGTACGGGTTGGCGGGCGTGCTCGAGTACGAGGGGTTCGTCCGTGACGTCACCGAGGCGGCCACCGGATCCGGGGTGGCCATCGAACAGTTCCACGCCGAGTACGGCCCGAACCAGTTCGAGATCTCGCTCGCCCCGCAGTCTCCCGTCGCCGCCGCAGACCACCTGGTGCTGATGCGGATCATCGTCGGCCGGGTGGCCCGCCGGTACGGGCTGCGGGTCAGCCTGTCGCCGGTGCCATTCGCCGACAGCGTGGGATCCGGTGCCCACCAACACTTCTCGCTGCGCGAGGGCGACTCGCCGGTGTTCTCCGGCGGGCCCGGCGCGCACGGGATGACACCGACGGGGGAATCCGCCGTCGCGGGCCTGGTCGCCGGCCTGCCCGATGCGCAGGCGACGCTCTGCGGATCCGTGCTGTCCGGCCTGCGCGTACAACCCGGCCACTGGTCGGGCGCCTACGTCTGCTGGGGCACCGAGAACCGGGAAGCCGCAGTGCGTTTCCTCACCGGGGGACCGGGCAACCCGCACGGCGGCAACGTCGAGGTCAAGGTGATCGACCCGTCGGCCAACCCCTATCTGGCCTCGGCCGCCATCCTCGGACTGGCACTCGACGGCATCGAGC
This sequence comes from Mycobacterium sp. NPDC050551, assembly GCF_040674075.1. Classification (NCBI taxonomy): domain Bacteria; kingdom Bacillati; phylum Actinomycetota; class Actinomycetes; order Mycobacteriales; family Mycobacteriaceae; genus Mycobacterium; species Mycobacterium sp. NPDC050551. The sequence goes on from NZ_JBFARC010000007.1 coordinate 246,119, forward strand.
GTGAGCTGGCGTTGCCGACCGAGACGACCGTCGACCCCGCGACACTCAGCGAGGAGCAACGCGACCGCGACGGCACCGTGCTGCTGGCCGCCGAGCAACACGTCGCACTCGACCGGCTGGACCGGTCGGCGCTGCTGCGCGGCATCCTCGGCGACGAAGTGGTCGACTCCGTGCTGGCGGTCCGGCGCTACGAGCAGGAGAACTTCGGCGGCCTGTCACCCGAGGAGCTGTGCGACAAGTTCCGGATGGCCTGGAGCGTCTAGGTTCTAGATGAGCCCGGTCGCGTCGAACACCCACGACGTGTCGGCGCTCATGAGCTCCTCCATCCAGGTCGGCGGCGCGGTGGCCGTCAGCCCGGACATGTCCCAGTAGTCCTTCCAGACCGTGATCTTGCCGTTCTCGACGCGGTGCACGGTCACGAAGCGCAGCACCGCGGTCTCCCCGCTGTGCCATCCCCAGGTCTCGGAATGCTCGTACATCACGTCGGCGCCGTTGCTCACCAGCGTGCCGTCGTGGTTCTCATAGCTCGCCAGCGGCTCGAGGCCGACCTTGAGTCGCTTGACGATGTCGTCGGGGCCGCGTGCCGCGAGCGCCGGGCCGACAGGCATGTCCGCGTAGATGCAGTCGTCGGCCAGGTGGGTCTTGAGCAGCTCCCAGTCCCGCGCCGACAACGCCTTCCACATGCCGAGCACCGTTTCGTCAACGGGCACTGGACAACTCCTTCTCGGTCGCGGCGGCCGCCGGGGCGCGGTGGGCGGCCCGCAGGAAGCGGCCCGTCCGTTGGCTGCCGACGAGGTCGGTCGGCACCCCGTCGCGGAACACCGTGGTGCCGCCGACCAGAACCGCGGTGACGGTGTCGTCGTTGCGGTTCACCATGCGCGACAGCCCGCCGTAGTGGTCGACGGGATTCTCGGCGTAGGCGTCGAGCGTGTCGTCGAGCCGTGCCGGGTCGAGGACGACGACGTCGGCCCGGTCACCGATGCGCAGGTGCCCGGCGTCGAGGCGATACCAGTCGGCGAGCTCGCCGGTCAGGCGGTGCACCGCGGCCTCGACGCTCATGAACGGGCGCCCGGCCCGTTCCGCCGTGCGGACGTGGCGCAGGAACCGCAGGCCCATGTTGTAGAAGGCCATGTTGCGCAGATGCGCGCCGGCGTCCGAGAAGCCGAGCTGGATGCCGGGGTCGCGGGCGAGCTTCTTGAGCACATCCGGCCGGTGATTGGAGATGGTGGTGCGCCAGCGCAGCGCGGTGCCGTGGGCGAGCACGAGGTCGAGGAACGCGTCGACCGGGTGCAGGCCCCGCTCGAGTCCGACGTCACCGAAGGACTTGCCGACCACCGAGGCGTCCGGGCAGCCGACGATCTCGGCGTCGAAGAAGTCGCGCTGCCACACCCGCAGGCCCATCTTGTTCTCGTAGTCCTTGCGGAACTGCCTGCGGTAGGACTCGTCGCGCATCAGCTCGTTGCGCTCCACCTCGTCGCGCAGATGCAGTGCGGCCGCACCCGATCCGAACTCCTCGAACACCACCAGGTCGATGCCGTCGGCGTACACCTCGAACGGCACGGGGAGGTGCTGCCAGCGGAAATCACCGCCGAGGGCGTTGACGGCGCGCGCCATCGGCCCCAGTGCCACGATGGCGTACGGGTTGGACTTCACGTCGGCGGCCGACAGCAGGCTGGTCTTGAGCGGATTGCGGAAGACGCCCAGCGACTGGGCCAGCTGTGAAACCAGGTTGAACGGATTCTGAATGTCGGGGCCGGACTGCAGGATTCGTCCGGTCCTGCGCAGCAGCGACTTGAGCCTGCGCAGTTCGCGTGGCTTGGCATAGGTCGACGGCAGGGTCCGCGAACGGCAGGTGTCACCGTCGATCTTGTCGAAGAGCAGCTGCATCGAGGACATCCCGACGAAACCGGCGTCCAGCGCCGCCTTGAGCATCCGTTCCATCTCGGCCTGCTCGGCCCGGGTGGGGCGTTCGTCGCTGCGGGTGGCGCGGTCGAGGCCCATCACCGCAGTTCGCATGTCGGAGTGCCCGAGGAACGCGGCGACGTTGGGCCCGAGCGGCCGCGACTCCAGCGCCGACACGTACTCCTCGCACGAGGACCACGTCTTGTGCCGCTCCACCGCAGCGATCACATGGTCGCGGGGGATCGCCTCCACCCGGCCGAACAGGTCACCGGCGGCCTCCCCGTCGACGTGGACCGTCGACAGCGAGCAGGACCCCAGCATCACGGTGGTGACGCCGTGGCGCAGCGACTCCGACAGGGCGGGGCCGTCGAGCACCTCCACGTCGTAGTGGGTGTGGATGTCGAGCATGCCCGGCAGCACCCAGCGGTCGGTGGCGTCGATCACCTGCGGGCAGTCCGCGTCGTCGAGCGGATCGGGCGAGATCGCGACGACATGGCCGTTCCGGATGCCGATGTCGCGCACCGCGGACGCGGCGCCGGTGCCGTCGAACCAGCGGCCGTTGCGGATGATCGTGTCGTAGGTCACCTCGTCATAGAACCGCCCGCGGTCGCGAACTGTCAACGAAATCAGTGAACAGATTTCGATGTTTGTCTACTGATCAGGCTGAAACGGCTTCGACCAGTGGTTATGCGCTGTGCCATGGGTCGGGCCTGCGACCGTCGAGGTCGGTGAAGCCGTATTCGCGCGACAGGTCTGCCGCACTGACGGAGCGCTGATTCCACCGCGCCCGGTTCTCGTCCGCGGCGATGGCGGCCACCCCGCGCCCGACGAAGCGGGGCGACTCGGAGTCCGAGAAGCCCGGCGGTGCGGTCGGGCGACCCGCGGGACGGTCGGATTCCAGCGCGACCCGCCAGTCGTCCTCGGTCACGCCGTAGTTGTCGAGCATCATCTCCGACCGCAGCCATCCGGGTGTGACGGCGACGGCGGTGGCGCCGAACGGCGACAACTCGTGGCCGTGGGCGAAGGCCAGCCGGTTGACCGCCGTCTTGACCAGGTCGTAGAACACCGACAGCCGGTAACGGTCGGCGTTGTGTTCGGCCGTGCCGTCGGTGACCTCGACGAGAAGTCCGCCAGGCGCTCGCACCAGCAGCGGGAGCAGGCAGTGCGAGGTGATGAGATGGGTGTCGAGACCCAGGCGCAGGATGCGCAGCCCCGCGTCGAGGTCGTGCTCCCACACCGGCCGGTTCCAACTCGGCGGCGGCCCCTTGAGCAGTTCCGCGCCCCAGATGTCGTTGACCAGGACGTGGATCGTCCCGTGGTCCTCGGCGATCCGGTCGGCGAGCGCGCGCACCTGCGCGATGTCGAGATGGTCGACCTGGACGGCCACGCCGACGCCGCCGAGCCGTGTCACCAACTCCGCGGTCTGCTCGATGGTCTCGGGGCGGTCGTAGTCCGACCGGATACCACCGGGACCGGCCGATCCCGACCTGCTGCTGCGACCGGTGCAGATCACCGTGGCGCCGGCCTCGCCGAGCGCCGCGGCGATGCCCCGCCCCGCACCGCGGGTCGCACCGGCGACCACGGCGACGCGGCCGCGCAGCACATCGGGATCGGGCGTCCAGGCGCTCATCAGCCGAGTATGCGCGTGGCGGGTCTCGCTGCCGCGGCTCGCACCGCGGGCGCATACTCGCCAGGGTGACTCCACTGCAGCGCTACATCGCCGAGGAAATCGCCACCGACCACGTCGACGGCCTGGTGTCCAGACGTGAAGCCGTGCGCAGGCTCGGACTGCTCGGCCTGAGCACCGCCGCAGCGACCTCGCTGATCGCCGCGTGCAGCGAGAACAAGGAACCGACGGCCGAGGCACCGGTCACGTCGAGCGGAGCCGTCACCGCCAGTGCGCCGCCTCCGGGAGCCGACAAGGCCGTGCCCACCACACCGGTCACCTGGGCAGGGCCACGCGGCGAGTTGCAGGCGGCGTGGGCCGAGGCGCAGGGCGCCCGCGGCGCCGTGCTGGTGATCCACGAGAACAAGGGCCTCAACGACTACATCCGTTCGGTGGCCGGGCGCTTCGCCGGCATCGGCTACTCCGCGCTGGCGATCGACCTGCTGTCCGGGCAGGGCGGCACCGCGACGTTCGCCGACCCGGCCGAGGCGACCGCCGCCCTGAGCAAGCTGCCCCCGGCCGAGGCCGTCGCCGACCTCAGGTCCGGACTCGACGAACTCGCGCGCCGGGCGCCGGGAAAGCGGCTGGCCGCCGTCGGCTTCTGCATGGGCGGCGGCATGGTCTGGCGGCTGCTGGCAGCGGGTGAACCCCGGCTCGCGGCGGCGGTGCCGTTCTACGGGCCCACCCCGGACAACCCGGACTTCGCCGGCTCCAAAGACGTTGCCGTGCTGGGCCTCTACGCGGCACAGGACCAGCGGGTCAACGCGACGGAACCGGTCGCCCGCGCGGCGCTCGAGAAGGCCGGGCTGGTGTTCGAGCTCGTCACCGAACCCGAAGCCAACCACGCGTTCTTCAACGACACCGGCGACCGCTACAACCCCGCCGCCGCGGCCGACGCCTGGCGCAGGGTGCAGGACTGGTTCACCCGCTACGTCGACTGAGCCGCCGAGTTCACGCGTCGTTCAGACAACGGTCCCGGTGCCGTTGTTGACCGCACATGCGCTGCGATTTGCATCGGTGTCATGCGGGTTGTCCAGGTGGCGAACTTCTACGGTCCACGGTCGGGCGGGTTGCGCACCGCGGTCGACAGGCTCGGCGCGGAGTACAGCGCCGCAGGCCACGACGTGTATCTCGTGGTACCCGGACGCCATCCCGAGCAGCACACGCTGCCGTCGGGTGTCACCCGGATCTCGTTGCCCGCGCCGCTGATTCCGTTCACCGGCGGCTACCGGGCGGTGCTGCCCGGCCCCGTCACCAGACTGCTCCGCGACCTGGCGCCCGATGCGATCGAGGTCTCCGACCGGCTGACGCTGCGCTCGCTCGGCGGGTGGGGACGGCGCAACAACGTCGCCAGCGTGATGATCTCCCACGAACGGCTCGACCGGCTCGTCGGCCAGCTGCTGCCCGGCCCGATGGCGCGTGCCGTCGCGAACGTCGCGAACCGCCGGACCGCCGCCGGCTACGACGCGGTGGTGTGCACCACGGCGTTCGCGCGCAAGGAGTTCGACCGCATCGACGCCCGCAACGTCGTCACGGTTCCGCTGGGCGTCGACCTCGACCAGTTCCATCCGAGCCGGCGATCCGTTCAGGTACGCGGGCAGTGGGCGAACCCGGGGCAGACGCTGTTGGTGCACTGCGGGCGGCTGTCGGTGGAGAAGCACGCCCACCGCAGCATCGACACGGTCGCATCGCTGCGGCGTTCCGGCGTGGACGCCAGGCTCGTCGTCGTGGGGGAGGGGCCGATGCGGGCGCGGCTCGAGCGTCAGGCCGCGCGGCTGCCGGTGGCCTTCACCGGTTACATCGGCTGCCGCGACACCGTCGCGGCCATCCTGGCCTCCGCCGACGTCGCCCTGGCCCCGGGCCCCCACGAGACCTTCGGCCTCGCGGCACTCGAGGCACTGGCGTGCGGAACGCCCGCCGTGGTGTCGCGCACCTCCGCACTCGCCGAGATCCTCACCTCGGACAGCGGCGCGACCGCCGACAACGACCCCGATGCCATCGCCGCCGCGGTGTCCTCGGTGATCGGCACACCGGAACCGTTGCGCCGCAACAACGCCCGGCGCCGCGCCGAGCAGTTCACCTGGCCGCGCGCCGCCGCGGGGATGCTCGACGCGCTCGGCGCCCGGTGACGGGACGCGCCGCACGCTAACGTGACCGGATGGTCGAAGCGGGACCCGCAGACACCGAGCGGTCCAGGACGCTGTGGTTCGCACTGCTGTTGACCACCGCCAACGGGTTCCTCGACGCCTACACCTATGTGTCCCGCGGCGGGGTGTTCGCCAATGTGCAGACCGGCAACGTGATCTTCTTCGCCATCGACGTCGCCCACGATCATCGGGCGGCCGCGATGGCCCATGTGTGGCCGTTGCTCGCCTTCATCGCCGGCATCGTGCTCGCCGCCCACATCAAGTCCGGGCGGGTGGAACGCGTCGTCCCGCACCCGCTGCGGTGGACCATGGCCGTGCAGGCCGTGGCGCTGGCCGTGATCGGGTTCGTCCCCGCGTCAGTTCCGCACAGCTATGTGACGGTGCCGATCTCGTTCCTGGCGGCCGTGCAGATCGGCCTGTTCCGCAACATCGGCGAGTTGGCCTACCTTCCGGTGGCGACGACCGGGAACCTGTACCGCTTCGTCGAGGCCGGGTACGACGGACTCGTCGAGCGCCAGGCCGCATCGCGGCGGGCGTTCGGCGTGTACGGGGCGCTCATCGCCGCCTTCGCGACGGGCGCCGTGGCCGGTGCGGTCGCCAGCCGGGCCTTGGGTGTGCACGCCGTCTGGTTGCCCGCGGCGTTCCTGGCGGTGACGCTCGTGCTCTTCATCGTCGACAGGCGTGCGCTGCGCTGATCGGCCGAAGCCGCCCGGGCTCCCCGCACGGCGAGGACAATCAGTGTCCACGAGTGAGGGGCGGACCATGAAGACCATCAAGATCCTGCTGATCGGGTGCCTGATCGCACTGACGGCGGCGTGCGGGCAGTCCGAGAGTCCCAGCGGCGACACCTCGACCGCGGAACGCGACGCGGGGACCGCCAGTGCGACGGCGACCACCGACGCCAGCGCGGGCACCGCGCCGACGATCACCATCAGCGGCATGGCGTTCGGCGAACCGATCACCGTGCCGCCCGGTGCGCTGATCTCGGTGGCGAACACCGACCGGGCGGAGCACTCGGTGACCTCGCGGACGCCGGACCGGTTCGACGTGCACGTCGACGGCAACGAGAAGGCCACCTTCACCGCGCCGACCGAGCCAGGAACCTATGAGTTCTTCTGCACGTACCACCCGAACATGACGGGTTCGCTGATCGTCGCCTGACGGCTGCGCCGGTTTAGCGGGCCGCCACGAGGGGCACTCCCGGCGAAATAGCGGGATCGTCAGATTCGGTGACCACGCCCGCACCGAACGAAGGAGCCCGTGGTGGCCACCAACACCGTCATCTGGATCGTCGTCGCCGTCGTGGTGGCCGTGGCCGTCATCGCGCTGCTCGCGGTGCTGGCCCGCAAGCAAAGCCACAAACGGCGGCATCTGCAGGCCGAACAGATCCGCGAAGAGGTCGCCGAGAAGAGCCAGCGGGTCGAGAAGCGTGCCATCGTCGCCGACGAGGCCGAGGCGAAGGCCCGTGCGGCCGCGGCCGAAGCCGAGGCCAAGGCCGCCGAAGCCGCTCGGCTGCGCGACGTCGCGTCGTCGCACCGGGATGCGGTGACGACCTCACGGGAAGAACTCGACGCCCGCCGCGAGCACGCCGACGCACTCGACCCGCACACGCCCAAGGCCGAGGACATGCAGCCCGACGCCCCCGTCGCGGAGAAGCAGCCGGACTCCTGGAACCAGTCCGACGCGACGACCGCGGGCCCGCATCACGACGGTCCCACGCAGGCCGACCGGTTCGGCCGGCCCGACCAGGGCCGCACGCCGGCCGAACACCGCCCGCGGTGACGGCGGGGGACAACGCGCCGGCGGTGCTCTTCGACATCGACGGCACGCTGATCGACTCGAACTATCTGCACGTGCACGCCTGGATCCGGGCCTTCACCGAGGCCGGGGTCGACGTCGAGGCCTGGCGGATCCACCGGTGCATCGGGATGGACGGCGCGACGCTGCTCGAGTCCCTGGCCGGCGACGTCGACGACGACACCCGCAAGCGGGCCAAGGAACTGCATTCGAAGTACTACAAGGAGACCACCGGGCTGCTGCGCATGCTGCCCGGTACGCGCGACCTCCTCGACCGCGTAAAGGCGCTCGGCCTGCAGGTCGTGCTCGCCACGTCGGCTCCGGAGGACGAACTGGAGATCCTGCGCGACGTCCTCGACAGCGAGGACGTGGTGTCCGCCGTGACATCCTCGGAGGACGTCGAGACCGCGAAGCCCAAGCCCGACATCGTGGCGGTGGCGCTCGAAAAAGCGGGAGTCGACGCCGACCGGGCGGTGTTCGTCGGCGATGCGGTCTGGGACATCGTGGCGTGCGAACGGGCCGGGGTGACCGCGATCGGTCTGCTCAGCGGCGGCGTCTCCCGCGAGGAACTCGAGAACTCCGGTGCGCGTGCGGTATTCGAGAATCCGGCCGACCTGCTCGCGCAGATCGACCGGAGTCCCATCGCCACGCTGACGGATCAGGGCAGCGGATAGCGCAGTACCGCGGCGACGCCGTCGTCAGGGGTGATCCGTTCGTCGGTGCGGACCAGCGCCGCTGCGGTGCTGATCGCCGCCATCGGCAGCGCTTCGTCCGCGCGCAGCGTCTGAGTCGGCGCGGTGCCCAGTTCGGACAGCACGTTCTCGTTCGGTGCGACCGTCAGGAGTTCCTCTCCGGCCACCACCGTCGCGTCGCCCAGATCGCCGATGATCAACGTCTCCACCGCGCCGGCGCGCAGCGCCGCGCACACCGCGGCCAGTCCTTCGACCGCCAGCCCGGACTGCTGCCCGATGGCCTGTGAGAACTGCTGCGCTGCATGGTCGATGACCTCGACCCGGCGCTTGAGGAATTCCTGGTCGATCGCGCGGTGCAACTCGGCGTCGTCGAAGCCGCTGTGCCGGGCGCCGATCTCGAGTTCGACGATCCGTTCGGCGACCCGCTGCTCGAGCGTCGGCATGAGGTCGGAGCGGGACTGCACCTCACCGACGACGAAGACCACGTCGGGGGACAGCTCGTCGACCAGGGTGGCCAGCCGGTCGGCGACCGCACGCAGGTTCTTGCGCCCTGCCTCCATGCTCCGCCGCTGGGGGTCCCCGTAGCCGGGCGTCTCCGCGCCGGACGCCTTGTGGATCGGGTAGCCACCGCCGTCGACGCTGTCCGACTGCACCGTGCGGTCGCGGTGTACGGCGATGTCGGCGCCCGCGTGGTCGACCGCGACGATGACGTAGGTCGGGTGCAGCGCCCCGTGTTCGACCACGGGCACCACGAAGGGCAGGGTCGACACCCGCACCACCGGCGTCTCGACGGGGCGGATCAGGTGCTCGTTGAGCAGCACACCGTCGGCACTGGCCACCACACCTCTGCCGCTGCGGCCGACGGCGGGCGGGGTGTCCAGGATGGCGCGTTGCAGCGTGCCGACCACATCGGTCGAGGCGCCCTGTTGTTCGAGTTCTTCGTGGATCGCGCGCCACTTCAACTCTCGCTGAGCGGCGGCGTCCTCGGTGTCGTGCGAGTCGTCGAAGTAGACCGATGCGAACGGGCCCTTCGACTCGGTCAGTGTGCGGAAACTCTCGGCGTGCATGGTCCTCCGTCCTGTTCGTCTCCGAATCTGGGTGCCCGCGACACCGTGGGGCAAACCGTCACTCGTCGAGCAGTGCGGCCACCAGGCTGTCGGCGAGCCGACTCTCGAAACGCGCGGGCGCCCACCCGCGGATCCGTACCAGCCGGTCGTACAGCCCGGGGTCGATCGCCAACCAGACCACGTCGACGGCTTCCTCCGGTGGCAGGCGCCCCGTCAGCGCGCCGAGGGTGCGCAGCCGATCGACGACGGTCCGTGCGTCCTCGAGGCGGTGCGCGTGGCCCTCGTCGGCGAGTGCCCGCGCCTCGGGATCAGCACCCGCCGCACCGTCGAGCACCAGGCTCAGGGCGGCCACCCGGCCGTTGATCTGGGTACTCACCTGTGCGCAACCCCACAGCAGCGCACGGGGGTCGGAGTGGTTCAACACATCCCGCAGGCCGGCGCGGTCGGCGACGGCCACCGGCAGGTCGTCCCCGGCGACAGCCCACTCGATCGCCGTCCTGAGCAGGTCGAGTTTGCCGCCCACGGCGGTGAACACCGTCTTGCGGCTGACGGCGGCCGCCGCGGCCACGGCGTCGACGGTCGTCGCCCCGTAACCGCGTTCCACGAACAGTCGGTCGGCGGCGGCGACCACGGCGCGGCGGGTTTCGCGTGCCTGGGCGGCGCGAACCTCCGAGTGATAGCCCCGCTTGACAGCGCCGGCCATTTCAGGTGACTCTGTGTGTATTCATTACACCAGACGTTACCTGAAGTGAGATGCCCAATGCACGTCCTCGTGGTCGGGGCGGGTCCCACCGGTCTGTTCACCGCCCTGACGCTGGCCCGGCGGGGCCTCCGGGTAACCGTCGTCGACCGTGATCCGGGGCCGCCGGCCTCCGGACCGTGGCGCCGCCGCGGAGTGATGCAGTTCGAACACGCCCACACCTTCCGGCCTCAGGTCGTCGAGGCCCTCTCGCACGAGGCACCCGACGTGCTCGCCACCCTCCTGGCGGGAGGCGCGTCGGTGCCAGCAGACGCCGACGGCCGTCCCGCCGCACTGCGATGCCGCCGCTCGACGTTCGAGCGGGTGCTGCGCCGCCACACCGTCGCCGAGCCGGCCGTGACCCTGCGCACCGGGCACGTCGATGCCGTGTGGCGCCGCTCGGGACGGGCCGCCGGGGTGGTCGTGGACGGTCGCGTGGTGTCGGCCGACGTGGTGGTCGACGCGTCGGGTCGGGCGAGTCGCTTCACCGAGGGCATCCGTCCGCCCGCCGAGGGCGAGGACTGCGGCGCCGTCTACGTCACCCGGCAGTACCGGCTGCGCGACGGGGCGCCACCGGGGGCGACGAACTCGCCGATCGGGCTGTCACTGAACTTTCCGACCCACTTCGCGATCGCCTTCGTGCACGACGACCGCACGTTCTCGGTGACCGTCACCCACGACGGCGGCGACCGGCGGTTGCGGCTGCTCCGCCACGACGCCGTGTTCGAAGAAGCCGTGCGCGCCATTCCCCGGCTCGCCGAGTGGATCGACGATGAACGCGCACAACCCCTTTCGCCGGCCCTGGCGGGAGGCCGGCTGTACAACGCCTACCGCGGCCAACTCGACGACGTCGGCCGTCCGGTCCTGCCCGGACTCGTCTCGGTGGGCGACGCGGTGTGCACCACCACGCCGCTGGCCGGGCGCGGTGTCGCACTGGCGATGCTGCAGGTGCGGCGTCTGGTCGCCGCGATCGACCAGAACGGCATCGACATCGATTCGGCCACAGTGGATTTCGATAGCTGGTGCACCGAACACATCAGGCCGTGGTTCGAGGACCACCGGCTCTGCGACGCCGCCCGGGTGCGCCGCTGGAAGAGCGGCGACGTCGACCTGCATAGCCGGCTGCCGTCGGATCTGATCGTCGCTGCCGCCGACGCCGACCCGCGGCTGCGCGACGTGGTCGCGCCGTATCAGTCGATGCGCGCGCTGCCCGCGACGCTGACGCGGGTGGAGCCGCGCGCGAGGGAGATCTTCGCGTCCGGCTGGCGCCCCGATGTGCCGGACGGGCCGACGCGGACCGAGCTCGCCGAACTCTGTCAGCGCGTCGGCGCCCAGGCCACCGGTAACCGCTTGATGCCGTGGATGAACGCCGAATGCAGCCGGTCCGGTTCGGCGGTGGCGGTGAGGTCGGGCACCTGACGGTGCAGTTCCTCGAACGCGACGGTGATCTCACGCCGCGCGAGGTTGGCGCCGAGGCAGAAGTGGGCGCCGCCGCCGCCGAATCCGACGTGCGGGTTGGGGTGGCGGCGCACATCGAACATCCACGGGTCGGTGAATTTGGCCTCGTCCCGGTTGGCCGAGCCGTACCAGAGCGTCACCTTGTCCCCGGCGGCCATCCGCACCCCGCGCATCTCGACGTCCCGGGTGAGCGTCCGCCGCATGTAGGCCACCGGCGACGCCCACCGCACCACCTCCTCGACCGCCGTCGGCGCCACCGATGCGTAGTCGTCCCACCAGATCCGGCGCTGTTCGGGATACCGGCTCAGCGCCAGGACCCCGTGACTGATGGCGTTGCGGGTGGTCTCGTTGCCCGCGACGACCAACAGGATGAAGAACGACGCGATCTCGCTCGACGTCAGCCGCTCGCCGTCGACCTCGGCCTGCACCAGGCTGGTGGTCAGGTCCTCACCCGGATGGCTGCGCCGGTCGTCGGCGAGTGCGGTGGCGTAACCGCCGATGTCCATCGCCACCGTGACGAACTCGTCGAAGTCGTTGGTGATGTCAGGGTCGCCGAAGCCGAGGATCACATTTGTCCAGTGGAAGATCCGCTGATGGTCGCTCTCGGGGATGCCCATCATGTCGCAGATGATCTGCAGTGGCAGGGGACCGGCGAACTCGCTCACCAGGTCCGCCTCGCCGCCGGGATGAGCCGCGACCATGTCCGCGACCAGCCGGCGCGCGCGGTCGCGCACCGCGTCCTCGATGAGGGTCAGCACCCGCGGGGTGAACGCGCTGCGGACGATGTTGCGCAGCCGGGTGTGCCGCGGGTCGTCCATCGCGATCATCGAACCGAAGTACTCGGCGAGTTCCGGCGACTGGTCGCCGACGGTGATGCCGCCCGCCGAACTGAAGACCTCGGGATGCCTGCTCGCGTGGAAGACGTCGTCATGGCGGGTGAACGCCCAGTGGCCGGCGATGGGGTCGGCGTTCTGCAGGACGAACGAGGGATGGAACGAGATCGGTGCCTCCCGACGCAGCGTCGCGAATGCGCCGTCACGGATGTCGTCGTCATACGACCAGAAATCCCACGAACCCAGGTTGACGTCGGCCAGCGGGATGTCCGGTGGCGCCGCCCCGTTGACCCGCTCCGGTACCTGCGCTTCACCCAGTTTCACGTCGCCCGCCGCTCGATGATGGAGTCCCGCACCGAGCCTAGTCCTGCGGACGACCCTCGTGACCGGACCTGCCTCGGGTGCGCCGGTCCTCCTTCATCCTGGCCTCGAAGACGTGCCGCATGCCCTGCTGCAGCTCGTCGCGGACCCGGCGCTCGTGCTCGCGCATCACCGACCAGTAGTTGTCATCGAAGTCCTCGACGATCTGGAACGTCCACCGGCCGTAGAGCACGTTGCGGCCGACCATCTCGGTGCTCAGCCGGTCGGCCACCTCGTCGTGCCCGGCGTCGCGCAGCTTGTCGCACGCCTCGCCGAGAAGCAGGTCCGCATGCCCCATCAGCTGGTGGAACTCATACAGGTGGCCGCGGGCCCGTTCCACCCATTCCAGCGCCTCGGAGACCGACCCGACCGCTTCGATGGTGTCGTCGCTGACCCCGGAGGGCCTTCGGTCGATGTCCGCGGGGGTGTCGGGCTGCTCGCTCACAGCGGTTCGGATACCCGTGCGCGCGTCGGCCAATCGCGCCGCTCCCGGCTCCGCTACGTCGCGGGCTCTTCGACGACGGCCTTGATCCGTTCCAGCGTCTTGCGCATGTCGCGCTTGTTGCGCCGGGTGCGGAGCTGACCGCCGAAGATGCCGAATACGGTCGCCAGCGGTCCCTCGGTCATCCGGAACGACTCGGTGACGTCGGTGCCGCCGTCGACCGGGTCGAACCGGTAGTGCCAGTTGTTGACCGGCCGGTCACCGATGAGCACCTCGAAGCCGAACTCGCGGCCCGGTTCACAGGCCGTGACGCGGCAGACGGTCCAGTAGACCGGACCGATCTCGTTGCGCTTGACGTGCCCGCGGAAGCGGGCGCCCAGCGCCGGGCCGGTGGCGCCGTCGAGCCACTCGGCCTCCATCACCTCGGGGGAGAACCGGCCGGTGTTGCGGACGTCGGCGACCAGCTCCCAGATCCGGTCGGCAGGTGCGGACATCGTCACGGTCACAGCAGCGTGCATGACTTTCCCTCCAGGCGTGTTCGTCGACGGTTCGAGAGTCAGCGTGCCAGACGACCCGGTGCCCTCTCCGTAGCATCGTCGGGGTGGCTGTGAAGATCCGCTTCGGCGTCGGGCTGGGCGCCGACACCGGCCCCGGCCGGCTTGCCGGCGTCGTCGACCAGTTGGAGGCCGTCGGGATCGACTCCCTGTGGTTCTCCGAACTCGTCTACACCGCGGCGGTCGACCCGTTCGTCGGGATGGCCTACGCGCTGGGGCGCACCACCCGGCTCAAGGTCGGCACGTCGGTGGCCATCCTCCCCGGCCGCCATCCGGTGCTGGTCGCCAAGCAGCTGGCGTCGCTGGCGGCCCTGGCGCCGAGGCGGGTGCTGCCCGCATTCGGTCTGACATCGGCCATCCCCGCCGAGCGCGACCTGTTCGTCGTGCCCGAGGGCAAGCGCGCCGAGGTGTTCGACGAGGCGCTGCTGCTGCTGCGCAACGCGCTCCGGGGTGGCGGCGCCTTCGACGGCGAGCACTACACGGTGCGTGCACTGGCGGTGGCCCCGCTGCCGGACCCGCCGCTCGACATCTGGCTGGGCGGCTCGGCCCCCGCGGCCTTCCGCCGCATCGGCCGGCTCGCCGACGGCTGGCTGGGCAGCTTCGTGACCGCGTCGGAGGCGCGCGAGGCCCGCGAACAGATCGAGCGCGCCGCGGCGGCCGCCGGCCGCGAGATCGAACCCGACCACTTCGGCATCAGCCTGGCGGTGTGCGACGGCGCCATACCCGACGACGTGGCGGCGATGGTGCGCAAGCGCAGGCCCGACGTCGACCCGGCCGCGCTGATCGCCGCCGACTGGCCGCAGCTGCACCGCCAGCTCGACGACTACGTGGCGGCCGGGTTGAGCAAGTTCGTGATCCGGCCCTCGGGCGGCGGCGACCTCGCATCGTTCGTCGACCGGTTCGCCGCCGAACTCCTGCCCCGGCAGAACTGAGCGGCCGCTATCCGGCGTCGGTGTCGACGACCGTCATGTCGTCGCAGAGCAGCGCCATCCGGTCCATGAACCACAGCTTGCCTGCCGTCTGGACGGCGACGCCGAAGGCCGTCAGCCACGGGTCGTACACCAGCAGACCCCACACCAGGAACGGCAGCCCGGCAGCGCTGAGCGCACCGAGCACCAGCGGCGCCGTCCGGTGCCGCTTCGGGACTGGCCTGAGTTTCCGCTCGCCCCAGTACTTCTCGCCGAGTACCGCCCGCGACGCCCAGCTGTCGAACGTCCGGGGCGCCGGGAACACCCGCGGATTGACCGCCGTCCACACCACCACCGCGGCGACGGGGACGAGCGCCCACCAGCCGAGCCACACCCGGCTCCACACCGCGAGCGCGAGGGCGACGGTGATCGGGATCCTGGTGTAGACGCTGAACGGGTTGGCATGCCTGCGCCACGACTCCGGATCTCGGAGTCCGAACACCGCGGACAGCCCGGCCTGCAGGGTCACCGGGTCTACCGCTCGGTGATGGTCGGGAGTTCCTTGACGATCCGGCCGCGCACCCACTCCGGGCTGACGGCCTTGAGGCGGTCGATCCAGCGGATGCTGTCGGGCACGTACCAGTGCAGCCGACGCGGATGCCGGTAGGCCGCCCATGCCGCGTCGGCGACGCTGGACGCCGGCATCAGCCGGAACATGCCCTTCTTCGGCGCGGAGGCGGTCACGTCCTGCGGCGTCGAGGTCCGGCCGTTGGCCGAGTGGTTGGGGGTCTCGGCGAGGATGGCGGTGTCGATGAGCCCTGGCAGCACGTCGGCGACCCGGACCCCGTGGCGCTGCCACTCGACGCTGAGCGCCTCGGTGAGGCCCTTCACGGCGTGTTTGGTCGCGGAGTACACGGCGATGTGCGGCATGCCGTAGGTGGCCGACGACGACGACGTCGAGAACATCAGGCTGCCCGGCCGCCTCTTCAGATAGGGCAGTGATCCGTAGGCGCCGGTGAGGACGGCCGTGAAGTTCACCTCGACCACCCGCATCGCGGCATCGTAGGGCACGTCCTCGAACCACCCCGACTCGCCGATGCCTGCGTTGTTCCACATCATGTCGAGCCCGCCGTCGGGGTTGCCTCCGCAGAACTCGGCCAGCGCCGCGTCCAGGGACGACCTGTCGGTGACGTCCACCCTCGCCGTCCAGAGCCGGTCGGCACCCACATCGGCACGCAGCGACGACAGCCCGTCCTCGTTGCGGTCCACCGCGGCCACCCGCCAGCCCTCGCGGTGGAACAGCTTTGCGCCCTCGCGGCCCATCCCGCTACCGGCGCCGGTGATGAATATCGACTTCTCCGCTGCCGGCATCCGTCCGCTCCTCGCCGTGTCGACCTCGCTGTCGGAGATCATCCTGGCACCGATGAGCCGGCCCCGGCAGCGTGGTCTGCACATGGACGGCAACAGAGGAGGACGCATGGTCATCGTGGCAGGACACCTGACGGTGCAGCGCGGGCAGCGTGACACCTACCTGGCCGGATGCCTCGACGTGGTCAGACAGGCCCGTGCCGCGACGGGCTGCCTGGACTTCGTGATCTCGGCGGACCTCGTCGACGCCGGCCGGGTGAACGTGTACGAACGATGGGAATCGCAGGAGGCGGTCGAGGCGTTCCGCGGCAGCGGCCCCAGCGAGGCGCAGGGCGCGGCGATGCTGTCCGCGTCGGTGGCCGAGTACGACGTCGCGGGCGCCCGCTCGTTGAGCTGAGCGAGCCCAGGCCTTCAGCGGTCGCAGTACGACCGGGTGGCGGCGTCGAGGGCCTGCCGGTACATCCCGTCCAGCCCGCGGGCGTCGCCGACTCCGGCCCTGGCCTCCCCGAGCCGGGCGGCGCAGTCAGGGGAGCGCAGCAGCGTCCAGTGGGTGGCCAACTCGGCGACCATCGCGCGGTTGAAGCCGTCGATCGTGGCGCGCGACGCCGCCAGGTCCGGGCTGTGCCCGGGAGCCGACACCGGGTCGAGCTTCCACTGGGCGAAGCGGCTGTACTCGATCGCCTCGGTGGCGTCGATCTGGTCGGTGAAGATGCGGCGGACCCTGGTGGCATCGATGCCCCGGGCTGTGGCGTCGGCGGCCACCTGGTCGAGCACCTGCTGTGCGCGGGCGGGGTCGGTGATCGGCCCACCGGTGTGCCACTTGTTCGCGGCCACCGGCTCGGCGACCGCCAGCCGCTGCGCCGCGGTGTCGACCAGGGCGGTCAACGGCGACCTGGGGTCCGCCGACGCAGTGGCGACGGGCCACAGCCCGCAGGCCACCGGTAGGACCATGACCGCGCACAGGCCGATTCGGAGACTGCGGCCCGCGGCCGCGGTACGGGCGGTCAGCGGTCGACGTCCGGTTCGTCGTCGGTCAGGGGGACCGCGAGGGCCTGATCCAGCAGGTCGGCCTCGCTTCCGTCCTGGTCGCGCGAGATCGCCGTGCGCGCGTCGGCCAGGTCGGGATCGTCGTCGCTCACCTCGACGGGGATCGACTGTTCGGCGACGTCGGCTTCCGCGGCATCGCGGTCGAATGCGGGATCGGTCATGGTCAGTTCCCCCTTCACCTTGCGAACGGTCTGCTCTGACGTGCCTCCACGATAGTGCCGCGGCTCACCGATGCAGGTCGCCGAGGGTGCTGTGCGTAGACTGCGCTGTCAACGGGGGCGGCTCTCGAGACAAGCGGAGCGCCGGACAACATCACGAAGACCAAACGTTCAGAGGTTGCACCTTGCCAGAAACACCGAGTGAGACCCAGGACCTGAAGCCGCACTTCGAGGACGTCCAGCACCACTACGACCTGTCCGACGAGTTCTACCGGCTGTTCCTCGACCCGACCCAGACCTACAGCTGCGCCTACTTCGAGCGCGACGACATGACTCTGGAAGAGGCGCAGCTCGCGAAGATCGACCTGTCGCTGGGCAAGCTCGGGCTTGAGCCCGGCATGACGCTGCTCGACGTCGGCTGCGGGTGGGGCACCACGATCAAGCGTGCCCTCGAGCGCTTCGACGTGAACGTCGTCGGACTGACGCTGAGCAAGAACCAGCAGGCCCACGTGCAGAAGGTGCTCGACGGCCTGGACACCGCCAGGAACCGGCGCGTGCTGCTGCAGGGCTGGGAGCAGTTCCACGAGCCGGTGGACCGGATCGTCTCCATCGGCGCGTTCGAGCACTTCGGCCGCGACCGCTACGACGAGTTCTTCAAGATGGCCTACGAGGCGCTGCCCGCCGACGGGGTGATGATGCTGCACACCATCGTCAAGCCCAGCAACGAGGAGTTCGCCGAGCGCGGGCTGCCGATCACGATGAACAAGCTGCGGTTCTTCAAGTTCATCATGGACGAGATCTTCCCGGGCGGGGACCTGCCCCAGGTCAGCGCGGTCGAGGAGCGGGCCCGCAAGGCCGGCTTCGAGGTCAAGCTGGTGCAGCCGCTGCGGCTGCACTACGCCCGCACGCTGGACATCTGGTCGGCCGCACTCGAGTCCCGCAAGGACGAGGCGATCGCCATCCAGTCCGAAGAGGTCTACGAGCGGTACATGAAGTACCTCACCGGATGCGCCGACCTGTTCCGCGAGGGCTACACCGACGTCTGCCAGTTCACCCTGACCAAGGGCTAACCACCCGTTCCGTCGCGGCGGCGCAACCTGCGCCACAGCCGCAGCGGCAGCAGGCCCAGCAGCGGCGCGCGCCTACCGAGGTCGTCGGCGTCGCGCCGGTTGAACGCCGTGGCGTACCGCGTCGCGTGCGCAGCGGTCGGGTACTCCTTCTCGCCCGCATCGCCGCCGCAGCGCGCACACGCCCAGCGCATCACCGGTCCTTCGGCGTTGAAGCTCGGGTTGTGACCGAAGACGCGGCAGGCGACGGTCACGCGCGTGCCCCCTCGGTAGCCCCTTCGGGCGAGTCGTCGGCGGTGGTCAGCGGCGCGGCGATGTCCTCGAGTCGCCGGCCTTCGGCCTTCACACCGAGGACGAGTTCGGCGATGCCGCCGAGTGCCATCACCGCCGCGCCGACGAGAAATCCGATGGCCGCCAGACCGCGGTCGGATGACTCGATGAGCTGCCCGAACAGCAGCGGTCCGGTGATGCCACCGACGGCGGTGCCCACCGCGAAGAAGAAGGCGATCGCCATGGCCCGCGTCTCCATCGGGAAGATCTCGCTCACCGTGAGGTAGGCCGAACTTGCGCCCGCCGAGGCCAGGAAGAAACACACCATCAGCACGGCGAGGAAGACCCAGACGCCGCCCATCTCCATGACGAAGAGACCCGCGAGGACCACGGCGACCGCGGCCGATCCGAGATAGGACACCGCGATCATCGGTTTCCGTCCGACCGAGTCGAAGAAGTGCCCGAGCAGCACCGGTCCGGCGAAGTTGCTCACCGCCCACAGGGCGTAGAACACCGGGACCGAACCGGAGGCCACGCCGTAGAACCCGTTGAGCAGTGTGCCGAGATTGAACGTGAAGGCGTTGTAGAGGAACGCCTGACCGACGAACAGGGCCAGGCAGAGAACAGCGCGCCTGGGGTAGCGGGTGAACGCCACCCGGGCGATCTCGGCGAACGAGATGGTCTTGCGCTGCCGGATGCGCAGCGAGCCTTCGGGTTCGGCGAGTTGCTGTCCCGTCTCGCGTTCCACCTCGGCCTCGATGTCGCCGACGATGCGCTCGGCCTCGTCCTCGCGGCCGTGGATGAACAGCCAGCGCGGGCTCTCCGGCACGTGGCGGCGGACGACGAGTACCACCAGTCCGAACACCGCGCCGATCCCGAACGCGATCCGCCAGCCGATGTCGGCGGGGAAGATGTCGGTGTTGAGCAGCAACAGCGCCCCCAGCGCCCCGCCGGCGGCGCCCAGCCAGTACGAACCGTTGATGACGAGGTCCACGCGGCCCCGCACCCGGGCCGGGATCAGCTCGTCGATCGCCGAGTTGATCGCCGCGTACTCACCGCCGATTCCGGCGCCGGTCAGGAACCGGCAGATGAAGAAGTACCACGGCGCGAACGAGAACGCCGTCGCCACGGTGGCGGCGAGGTAGACCGCGAGCGTCAGGATGAACAGCTTCTTGCGGCCGAACCGGTCGGTGAGCTGACCGAAGAACAGCGCACCCAGGCAGGCGCCCGCGATGTACAGGGCGGCGGCGACGCCGATCTGACCGGCGCCGAGTTCGATGCCGCTGCCTTCCTCGGTCAGCCGCGAGGCGACGTTGCCGACCATGGTGACTTCGAGCCCGTCGAGAACCCACACCCCGCCCAGACCGAGTACCACCCGCCAGTGGAACTTGGACCAGGGCAGGCGATCCAGCCGTCCCGGTACCTCGGTGGTGATCGTGCCCGAACCCATGGCCGCCTCCTGCCGTCGTTGGTGAGACGAGGCCAGGAGTACCCAGGTTCGGCCGTCTCACCCGCCGAGATCGCGCTGCAGCAGCAGGGTGTCGAGCCACCGGCCGTGCTTGAAGCCCACCGCCGTCAGCCTGCCGGCCTCGACGAAGCCCCGGCTGCGGTGCAGCGCAACCGAAGCCGCCGCATCCGCATCGACGATGACGGCGATCACCTGGCGGATGTCCGCAGCCGAGCAGTCGGCGAGGAGATGATCGAGCAGCCGGCCGCCGATGCCGCGACCGGCTGCTTCCGGCGCCAGATAGACCGAGTCCTCGACGGTCTGCCGGTAGGCCGGACGCGGTTTCCACGGCGCGCAGTACGCGTACCCGGCGACCTCCCCGGCCGCCGCGGCGACCAAGAACGGCAGACCGGCGCTGCGGACCGTCCGCAGGCGTCGTCGCCATTCGGCGCTGTCGGGCGGTTCCAGTTCGAACGTCGCGACGCCGTCGAGGACGTGCCGGGCGTAGATCTCGGCGACGGCGGCGAGGTCGGATTCGACCGCCGGGCGCACGGTCACCACCGGCTCACCTCGACGGCGGGCCCGGCGTCGCGCCTGCGGCATCGCGGCGGCGCGCAGCCATCCCGGCGAGGGCCTCGAAGACCACCCGGTGGGCCGCGTTCACCGTGAGTTCGGCGTGGTCGTAGGCGGGCGCGACCTCGACCACGTCGACCCCCGCCACGTCGTGCTCGTAACACAGTTGCCGCACCATCCGCAGCAGGTCGGCACTCGTGATGCCGCCCGGTTCAGGGGTTCCCGTGCCGGGCGCGTGTGCCGGGTCCAGGACGTCGATGTCGACCGACACATAGAGTTTGTCGGCCTTGGCCAGCGCCTCGCCGACCGCGTCGCGCATGACGTCCTTGAAACCCCGCTCCCAGATCTCCTGCATAGTGTGCCATGTCATGCCCTGTTCGAGCATCCACTCGAAGGTGTCCTGCGGCGGCCAGTAGCCGCGCAGGCCCACCTGGACGAAATGCGTGCCCGGCACCGCGCCGGACTCGATCAGGCGGCGCATCGGTGTGCCGTGGCTGGCGAGGTTGCCCTCGATGTCGTCGGCGGTGTCGGCGTGCGCGTCGAAGTGCACGATGCCGACGTTGCCGTAGCCGTGCACGTCGGCCACCGCGGTGGCGGCCGGCCAGGTGATCGAATGGTCGCCGCCCAGCACCACGGGCACGATCCCGCGGGACGCGACGGCGTGCACCCGTTCTCGAATGTTGTTGTGCGACACCTCGGTCTGACCGTGCGGGCAGTACGCGTCACCGAAGTCGACCACCTCGAGCCAGTCGAAGATCTCCAGCCCCAGATCGAGATGGTAGGTGCCGGGCTCGTAGGCGGTGGACCGGATGGCGCGCGGGCCGAACCGGGCGCCGGGGCGGTTGGTGGTGCCGATGTCGAAGGGCGCCCCCACGATGGCGACGTCTGGTCGCCATTCCTCGAGTTGACCGGTCTCGGTCAGCACCGGCCGCTGACCGAAGGACACCATGCCCGAGTAAGCGAGTTCGAGTTGTTCGACCATTCCGGGCGGCAGCTCGCGCCGCGGCCCGCCACCGGAACCGGCATCGCCCATTCGACGACGGTACCGCTACGACGGCGCGCCGGCGCCCGATCACGTCAGCGCGGCCCGCAGTTCGTCGGGAACCGGCCGCTTGGCCCAATCCCGGGTCGCCACCACGACATAGACGGTGCGACCCAGCACGGCGGCCCGCTCGGCCAGATCCGGCCGGCTGTGCAACACCGTGAAGGCGAGCGTGAAGCTCGTCGTACCGATGCGATCGCAGCGCACGGCCACCCGGACGCGGTCGCGCCACCGGATCGGCGCGAGGTAGTCGATTTCGGTGTGCACCACCTGCAGGTCGTGGCCCGTGCCGAACAGTGCGGACTCCGTCGCGTCGAGGTGGTCGAGGAAACCCGTACATGCCTCGTCGAACCAGGTGAGGTAGTGACCGTTGAACACCACGCCCTGCTGGTCGACCTCCGCGTAGCGCGGCACGATCGGCAGTGAGAAGCCCGGTGGCGAAGGATCGGTGGACACGGGGCTCACCCTAACCGCGTGGTCCGGCGGGCATTCCGGCGACAACGGGACCTGGCCGTGGCACGGGCTTCACGCCCGCCGCACGGGCCGATCCGGGTCGCGGGCACACTGGGTGGGTGCAACTCGTCACCATCGACGACATCCGCGCCGCGGCCGACCGGATCCGTGACGCCGTCCTCCGTACCCCGCTGGTGCCGGCCGGCTGGGCCGGCGACCCGGACCGCCCACTGTGGCTCAAACCCGAGAGCCTGCAGGCCGTAGGGGCGTTCAAGGTTCGTGGCGCCTTCCACGCCATCGGCCGCCTCGACCCCGACGTGCGGGCCCGCGGTGTGGTGGCCTACTCGAGCGGCAACCACGCGCAGGCGGTCGCGTTCGCCGCCGCCCGATTCGGTTGCCCGGCG
Source organism: Mycobacterium sp. NPDC050551 (assembly GCF_040674075.1). Taxonomy (NCBI): domain Bacteria; kingdom Bacillati; phylum Actinomycetota; class Actinomycetes; order Mycobacteriales; family Mycobacteriaceae; genus Mycobacterium; species Mycobacterium sp. NPDC050551. The sequence goes on from NZ_JBFARC010000007.1 coordinate 268,513, forward strand.
CACATCGTCATGCCCGAGGAGACGCCGGCGGTCAAGGTCGAGGCGACCCGCGGCCACGGCGCCGAGGTGGTGCTGTGCGGACCGGGCCGGCGTGAGGCGGTCGCCGCCGAGCTGGTCGAGCGCACCGGCGGCGTGCTGGTGCCGCCGTTCGACCACCCGGACATCATCGCCGGCCAGGGCACCATCGGCTTGGAGATCGCCGAGGACCTGCCCGAGGTCGACAACGTGCTCGTCCCGGTCAGCGGCGGCGGGCTGGCGTCGGGCATCGGCACGGCCATCAAGGCACTCTGCCCGCACGCCAGGGTGTTCGGCGTCGAACCGGAACTGGCCGCCGACACGGCCGAGGCGCTGCGGCTGGGCCACCGCGTCGACTGGCCCATCGAGCGCCGCAACCGCACGATCGCCGACGGTCTGCGCTCCCAGCCCTCCGAGCTCACCTTCGCTCATCTGCAGCACGTACTCGACGACGTGTTCACCGTGTCCGAGGACGAGATCCGTTCCGCCGTACGGGAACTGACGTTCCGGGCGCACCTGGTGGCCGAGGCCAGCGGCGCGGTCGCCCTCGCCGCCCATCGCCGCCGTGTGGCGCCACCCGGGCGGACGGTCGTCGTCGTGTCGGGCGGCAACATCGAACCCGCCGCGCTGCAACAGATCCTGGCCGGCTGACCGCTAGTGCACACCCTCCATCAGCCGGCTGATCGGACCTGACACGGCGAAGACGACCGCCCCGACCGCGATCGCCACCAACCCGAGGATCCCGAAGTACGCGAATTCGCGTGCCGGGTCGTAATATCCGGCGAGCACGCCCGACATCGCGGTGCCGAGCCCGACGGAGAAGAAGTACAGCGCCATCATCTGCGCCCGGAACGCCTCGGGCGCAAGCTTCGTGGTGACCGACAAGCCGATCGGCGACAGCAGCAGCTCCGACACCGCGAACACGGCGAGGACTCCGGCCACGAACAGCGCCGGGACCGTCCGGCCAGTGGTGCCTGCCATCGGCAGGAAACACAGGAACGCCAGGCCCATCCCCATCACGCCGTAGGCGAACTTGCGGGGGGTGGTCGGCGCTCGGGTGCCCAACCGGGTCCACATCACCGCGAACAGCGGTGAGAGCAGGATGATCCACACAGGTTCGATGGAGCCGATCCAACTCGACGGTGCGGTCCACCCGAAGATCGACCAGTTCATCCGCTCGTCGGAGTACACCGCGAGCACAGTGAAGATCTGCTGGAACAGCGACCAGAACACCGCGTTGGCGATGAACAGCGGGATGAAGGCCCGGACCCGGGTCTTCTCGATGGGCTCGACCTTCTTACTGGTCAGCATCACCACGAAGTAGCCGACGGATGCCACCACGATGACCACCGTGGTGACCTGCGACAGGTTCGCCAGTGTCACCAGGCCTACGACGAACGCGCCTGCGACCACGAGCGCCACGACGGCCAGGACAGCGACGAATTTCCAGATGGAGCTGTGCGGCAACGGGTTCGGCACGTCACGTCCATGCGTGCCCAGGTTGCGGCGGAAGGCGACGTACTGGATCAACCCGAGGGCCATCCCGATCGCCGCGGCTCCGAAGCCGTAGTGGAAACCGAGGTTGTTCTGCAGGAGGCCGGTGATGAGCGGGCCGATGAATGCGCCGAGGTTGATGCCCAGATAGAAGAGAGTGAACCCGCCGTCGGCGCGCGGATCGCCCTTCGCGTACAGCGTGCCGAGCAGCGACGAGGCGTTGGCCTTGAGCGCTCCCGACCCGAGTGCGACGAACACCAGACCGGTCCCGACCCCGGCGAGACCGGGCAGCAGCGCCAACGCGATGTGCCCGAGCATCACCACCACACCGCCGTAGAAGACGGTGCGCTCCATGCCGAGCAGCCGGTCGGCGACCCAGCCGCCCAGCACGGTGGACAGATACACCAATCCGCCGTAAGCGCCGACGATGCCGGTCGCGGTGGCCTGCGGCAGGCCGAGCCCGCCCTCGGTGACCTCGTAGTAGAGGTAGTAGCCGAGGATGGTGACCATTCCGTAGTAGGAGAACCGCTCCCACAGTTCGACGCCGAACAGATTGGCCAGGCCGACGGGGTGCCCGAAGAGCGTCCGTCCGGCCGGCCGCTCCTGGGCCTCGTCCACCGCTGTCATGCCGACACCTTGCCACGGCACCGGCCGGTGGGCGCGGGAATCGGAACCCGCTCCCGGCGGCGGCGGGTGACGCCGGGCAGCCGCTAACCTCGCTGGGGTGGAGGGCACCAGAACACGGCACGGACCGCAGATCGTGCGGCTTGTCCTGCGGGTGGCCATCGTGGCGGCCGTGGTGGCCGCGGTGGTCGTGGTGGAGTTGTCGTCGCGCTCGGGTGTCCTGTGGCGGTTGATCACCTTCACCTACCAGGCCAACCTGCTGGCGGCGGCGTTCTATCTGTGCACCCTGGTGTCGGCGCGTGCCGACGCCCGCGCCGGACTGCGCGGCGCCGTCGTGGTCTACGTGGTGGTCGCCGGGCTGGTGTGGAATCTCGTGCTGACCGACTACAGCATGGGTTACACGCCGGCGAACTTCCTGCTGCATGTGGTGGTGCCGGTGCTGGTGCTGGCCGAGTGGCTGCTGGCGCGGTCCGGGATCAGGTGGTGGCAGCCGCTGGTCTGGCTGGGTTATCCGGCGGTGTATGTGGTCGTGGCGCTCGCGGTGCTCAACCACGCCGGCCGGCGCGCGCCCTATTACTTCCTGGACCCGCAGAGCGTCGGGCTGTCGATCGTGGTCGCCAACATCGCCCTGCTCGCCGCCGTTTTCCTGGCTCTGGGATACGGCGTGATGGCGCTCGGCCGCACCGCGCCACCAGCACGGTTGCGGTCCGGGTGAAACGATTCGACGGCGTGTGCCGATGAAGGAGACGTGGATGAATCTGATGTCGTCGCCGCGGGCGTGTACCCACGTGCGGGCCAGCGCTTCTCGGCCGGGCCGCCCGTGACGAACTACACTGGGCGCATGACGGTGCGTAGAGCGGTCCGACGATTCGCCGTGGTTGCCGGCATTGCCATCACCACGTTGGCCGGATCGGTCTCCGTCGGTTCAGCGGCGGTCGACACCACCTTGCGGGTCGCCAAGGTCGAACCCGCGCCCGGCGCCGTGGTCGGCGTGGCGCATCCGGTCGTCGTGTCCTTCAATGCCCCGGTCACCGACCGCCGGGCGGCGGAGCGCTCCATCGTGTTCGACTCGCCGCGCACTCCCTCAGGTGATTTCGTCTGGCGGAGCAACAGTGTGGTGTCCTGGGAGCCGGAGGGCTTCTGGCCGGCGCACTCCACCATCTCGCTCTCCGTGGGCGGTGCGCCGATGAGCTTCGAGACGGCGGCCGCGGTGGTGGGTGTCGCCGACATCAATGCGCACACGTTCACCGTGAGTATGGACGACGAGGTGCTGCGGGAGATGCCGGCCTCGATGGGCAAGTCGGGATTCTCCACGCCCGTCGGTTCGTTCACGGCCCTGGAGAAACAGCGCAACGTCACATTCGACTCACGCACGATCGGCATTCCTCTCGACGATGAAGAGGGTTACCTGATCAAGGGGGAGTACGGCGTCCGGGTCACCTGGGGCGGCGTGTATGTGCACTCCGCTCCGTGGTCGGTCGGATCGCAGGGCTACAGCAACGTGAGCCACGGCTGCATCAACCTCAGCCCGGACAACGCCGCGTGGTATTTCGACATGGTCCGCATCGGCGACCCGATCATCGTGCAGGCCTGACGCTTTCGTCACGCTGCGCGTGCAGGTTCTTGGCTGTCGGTGACGTCTGCACGCCTGCCGGATCGGGATACGTCCCGAGCAGGCGATCAGCGGTGCCGGTGCTGGTGACCGTGAACCAGTAGTGCTCGTTCTTGAAGTGGTGCTGGCGGTGGTTGCGCCAGATCGCCCGGTAGACGGCCGTTCTGGGCTTGTAATCGCTGTGGATCAGGTAGTGGCACCACTCGTAACCGATGCCCAGCACCGCGAGGCAGGCCAGGAACGTCAGCCCCATCCCGAGCCGCGGGAACGCCAGCAGCGCGACGGCGATGGCGGCGGGCAGCACCCACAGCAGTGCGCGCCACGGGATGAAGACGGCAGGGATGTCGCGCGGATCGACATGGTGCTCACGGTGTTTGCGCGCCAGCAGGGGGTCGACGACGAGCCGGCCCACGCGCCTGGGCCGCCAGTGCAGGACGCAGACGTGGATCACCCACTCCAGGAACGGGAAGAGCGCGACCATCACGACGGGCACGACCGCGTCGGTGATCCGCCAGTCGCCGGTCGAGACGCGGGCGACGGCCGCGCACAGCAGCAGCGCCGAGATCATCCACGGCGAGGGATGTCTGGTGAACTCCCGCGCGGCGTCGGAGAGGGTGAACCCGTTGCGCGGGCGGCGGCCGGTGGTGGTGCTCATCGTGTCTCCTCCAGGGCGTCGAGAGCGGTCAGCAGGGCGGTGGATGCCGGCTCGAGCAGCCGGTGCGCCGCCTCCGCGGCGGCGGCCGGGTCACGCAGGCGGACGGCGTCGGCGACGGCGCGATAGGCGTCGGGACGCCCGACCTCGTCGGCCATCAGGGTGGCGAGCGCGGGCAGTGCCGGTTCGTAGGTGGCGCGCAGCGTGTTGTACATCAGCCGGAACACGATGGAGTCCGCGCCGTCGACCACCAGATCCCAGAAACTCAGTGCGTGGCGCTGCCGGTCGATCGGGTCCTCCTCGACGTCCAGCGTGTGGACCGCCTGGTCGAGTCGTTCCGGGAGGTCGTCGGGGCGCCGCTGTGCCGCCAGTTCGGCCACCTTCGGGCCGTTGTGCAGGCGGGTCTCGACGATGCTGCGCACCACGGAGACGTCGACATCACCTCGGTGCAGCAACAACCGGGGGAGCAGGTCCAGCCCGGCGTGTCTTCGGTAGTCGCGCACGGTGGTGGTGTCGCCCTGCCGCACTTCGACGAGGCCGGTCGCGGCGAGGCGTTTGAGCGCTTCACGGATCGCCGGCCGGGACACGCCGAGCACCTCGGCGAGCCGCCGCTCGCTCGGCAGGGCGTCTCCGGGCGCCATCTCGCCGGTGAGGACGCCGGACATGATCTGGTCGAAGACGTCCTCAGGGACGGATCGGCGGTGGACAGGCTGCAGCGGCATGCTGCCAGCCTGGCATGGCTATTGACCAGAGGTCAAGTGGTCAGACCAGTCAGCACTTCGTCTCGATGTCGAACGTGGCGGTCGCCTCGTCGGAATTGCCCTCGAACTCGCCCTGCGCCGTGCCGGAAATCGTGATGCGGCCGTTGTCGACGGTCGCCTTGCCGTCGCCGTTCGTGCCTTCCCAGAACGCGCCGGTGAAACCGTCGAGTCCCCGGATCTCGACCGACTGCGCGGTGATCTTGTCGCCGGTCGAGATCGCGGCACGGAAACCCGATTCTTTGTCCGGCGTCTCGACGAGCCAGTTCCAGCCCTGCTGGATGCATCGGATTGCCGGCGGGGGACTGATGTTCTTGCCGTTGATGCTCACCCGCGCGGTATGCGTGCCCACCGCCGCCGGCGGGGTCGAGCACGCGCCGAGTCCGGCGACCAGTACTGCTCCAGCAACTGCGATGATCCGGCTGTCCACGTCGCCACCTTATCCACGTCGTCCCGTCCGCACGGGCGCTTTCCCGGCACAGTCGCCGGACAAACCCCGTCGGTCAGCGCAAAGCGGCGGCGGTCTGCTCGTCTGCCGGCAGAAACGCCTCGATGCTCAGTTCGGCGGCGGTGAGGTCCAGAGCGGTGCCGAAGGTGGTCACCATGCTCAGAAAGGTCAGCGGCACCCCCTGCGGCGTGGTCAGCTCCAGCGGCACCGCGACACCGCCGAGGTCGGGTGCCTGCGTCGAATCCGCGCCGTAGGACCCGATTTCGGTGAGCAGCTCGGTCAACGCGGCGGAGCCGCCTGCGGCCACCTCGCGGCGCAACCGGGTCACCAGGTGGTGCCGCCACTGACCCAGATTGCGGATCCTGGGCGCCAGTCCGTCCGGGTGCAGGGCGATGCGCAGGGCGTTGGGCTCGGCGAGTAGATGTGCCGCGACCCCGTCGAGCAGCACACCGGCGCCCGCATTGGCCGCCACGATGTTCCACCGGCGGTCGACCACCACGCACGGAAAGGGGTCATAGGCGTCCAGCACCCGGGTGATGCCCGCGCGGACCGCCGACATGTCGGGGTCCTCGAGCGCCCGCTCGGTGTACACCGGCGCCAGGCCGGCCGCGGTCAGCATCTGGTTCTGCTCGCGACGCGGGACGTCCATGGCGTCGGCCAGTTTCAGCACCATCGCCCGGCTGGGCACCGAACGGCCCGTCTCGATGAAGCTGACGTGCCGTGCCGACACGTCGGCCTCATTCGCGAGATCGAGCTGGCTGAGCCGGCGCCTCTCCCGCCAGCTCCGCAGCAGCGTTCCGAACGGCGGTGTCGAGGTGTGCGCGCTCGTCATCACCACAGTGTCACCGCGCAGGCCGCCAACCGCGACTACCTCTGAGGTAATTGCCCCGCTTACCCGGACGCGGCACCGTTGACGGTGTCCCGTCGAGCGCAGGAGCACCGATGCCAGATCTGATGCCGCACACCACCGGTGCCGACCGTGCCATCCCGCGGTGGCTGCGCTTCGTGCTGGCGTCCGACCGCGCGGGTTCCGCGTGGTACATCGGCGCCGGCTTCTTCTTCGCGCCCGCACTCACGCTGGTGTCCCCGTGGCCCGCGGTCACGACGGCGCTGTGGGTGGTCATCGGCCTCGCCGGACTGTGGCTCGGAGTGCTCGGCCTGGCGATGGCCACCGGCCTGGCGATGGTGCTCCGATCGAACACCGAGATCCCGGAGGACTACTGGCGGTCGATCATCGACTATCCGGCCGCAACGGCGTCCCGTCAGCGCGCGCCCGGGCCGCCCCCGGTGTAGTCGACCTGCCAGTGCTTGATGCCGTTGAGCCAGCCGGAGCGCAGCCGTTCCGGCGGTGAGACCGGTTTGAGGTCCGGCAGGTGGTCGGCGATCGCGTTGAACATCAGGTCGATCGTCATCCGGGCCAGGTTGGCCCCGATGCAGTAGTGCGCGCCCGTGCCGCCGAATCCGACGTGCGGGTTGGGATCACGGAAGATGTCGAAGGAGAACGGGTCGTCGAACACCTCCTCGTCGAAGTTCGCCGACCGGTAGGACATCACGACGCGCTGGCCCTTCTGGATCCGCACCCCGGACAGGTCGTAGTCGACCAGTGCGGTGCGCTGGAACGACGTCACGGGCGTCGCCCACCGGACGATCTCGTCCACCGCGGTGGCCGGCCGCTCCTTCTTGTAGGCCTCCCACTGTTCCGGGAACTCGGTGAACGCGATCATGCCGTGGGTGATGGAGTTCCGGGTCGTCTCGTTGCCTGCGACCGCCAACAGCACCACGAAGAACCCGAACTCGTCGTCGGTGAGCTTGTGTCCGTCGACGTCGGCCTCGATGAGCTTGGTGACGATGTCCTCGCCGGGTTGCTCGGCGCGCAACGCGGCCAGTTGCATCGCATACATGATGAGTTCGACCGCGGCGTTGCGATTGTCGTGGTGGGCGAACTCCGGGTCGTCGTCGCTGACCATCTGGTTGGACCAGTCGAACAGCTTCTTGCGGTCCTCGAGCGGTACACCGAGGAGTCCCGCGATCGCCTGCAGCGGCAGCTCGCACGACACCTGCTCGACGAAGTCGCCCGTGCCTTCGGCGGTCGCGTTCTTGGCGATGTTCTGGGCGCGGTGGGCGAGGTCCTCACGGAGCCGTTCGACCGCCCGCGGGGTGAAGCCGCGCGAGATGATCTTGCGCAGATGGGTGTGGTGCGGGGCGTCCATGTTCAGCAGCACGAACTTCCCGGTCTCGAGCTGCTCACCCGTCGACCCCTCGGGATAGCGCGGCAGGGCGGTCTTCTCGAGACTGGAGAACACGTCGCTGCGCTTGGAGATCTCCTTGACGTCGTGGTGTTTGGTCACCACCCAGTAGCCGCCGTCGTCGAATCCGCCGATCCCGTCGGGCTGCGCGTTCCACCAGATCGGCGCGGTGCGCCGCAGCGCGGCCAGCTCCTGCACCGGCAGTCGATCGCGGTTGAGGTCGGGATCGGTGAAGTCGAACCCGGAAGGCAGACCGGGGACGGGCACGCTGATGGTCACGGGCGGCTCCCTCGGAAACGACATCGTCTACAGGCCGGTAATCCATTGCTACACCACGGATGCGACGGTCACCCCTGGTTCCGGGAATCCCGGCCGGGACGCACCGTGGACGGTCGGTGCCGCAGTCCGCCGGAGAACATCGGCCACTTTGGTAACAAAATCAAGGTCAGGGATGACAATGAGATGACACCGGGACGCAGGGAAAGGGCGGTCGGTATGGGTCTCTTCGAGCGTGGGGCAGTGCTCGTCGCCGCGGGTGCGGCGTTGGCCATCGTGATGTCGGCGCCGGCAGCGGCGCAACCGGGACCGCCCGCGCCACCCGGTCCACCGGCGCCGGGCGTCGAGGCCCAACCCGTGGTGGCGGCTGCGGCGCCGGCGCCTGCGCCCGCCGTAGGCGTGCCGCACCTGCCGAGCCCTGAGAACCTGCCGCCCGGGACATCCGACGTCCCCACCGGCCCGGCGCCGGGTCGCGGACTGTCCTACCTGCAGGACCTCTGGCACGCGATGCAGACGCAGGAGGTCAGCGGGCGTGACGCGCTGCTCCTGTTGACCCAGCGGCCACTCGATCCCAATGCGGCACCGCCGCCAAATCTGCCCGCAGGCCCGCAGGCCCCTGTCGCGGCCGTGCCGCCACCCGCCCCTGCGCCGGTGCCGCCGCCGATGCCCTCACCGCCGGCCTAATCGACCGCGGCGACCGCTTCGGCGACCGGCTCGATGCGGGCCGGAACGTGCTTGTGCCATGGCGTGCCCGCGAATGCATCACGCCAGTCGGTGGAGGTCAATGCGTTGGGCGCGACGCCGGGGATCTGGACGCCGCCCTCGTCGCGGTAGTCGACGCCGTAGCCGTTCGGCAGCGACACGTGGCCCGGCAGCATCATGTCGGTCACCTCGACGCCGGCCTCGGCGGTGCCGGCCGCCGTGGTGATCCTCGCCCGTCCGCCGTCGGACAGGCCGAACGCCACGGCGTCCTGCGGGCTGATGCGCAAGGCCCCGTCGGCGTCGCGTTTGCGCCATGCCGGGTCGCGCAGGATGTCGTTGGCGGTGTAGGCGCGGCGCTCCCCGGCCGAGAGCACGACGGGGAAGTCGACCGACGTCAGCGGGTCTCGTTCGGGACGCAGGGCCAGGACCTCGTCGAGCAGCTCCGGGATCTCCAGGGCGATCCGGTGATCGGCATGACCGATCAGACCGAAGTCGTCGAGATACTCGTGCACCGTGAAGGTGACACCCGAGCGGCCGGCCAGGATCGCACGGAACAGCGCATTGCCGTCGGCGTGGCCGGCGCGCCGGACCGCGTCGGGGTAGGCCATCGCCGTCTTCTGCGCGAGTCCCCACAGCGCCGCGGCCCCGGCGAGTCCTTCGGGCAGCGTCGGCCCGAGGGTCTCGTAGAGCACGAACGGCAGCACCCGGCTCAGCCCGGGGTTGGCGCCGACGGCGGTCAGGAACGCCTCGGTGTAGGCCTCCAGACCCTCCTCTGCCGCACGCCGCAGCGGCCGCAGCTCGTCGTCGCCGACGATCCCGAGCGCACGGACCAGGCGCGCCCAGATCTCCGGTTCGGGCAGCGTGCCCGGCAGCGGCGGGAAGAGGGGGTGGCGGAGGTGGAAGGTGTTGTGCGGGAATTCGAGGTTGAAGAACGTGGCCTCCGGCTTCTCGAACTGGGTGGCGGCGGGCAGCACGTAGTGCGCCAGCCGGGCCGTCTCGGTCATCGCCACGTCGATCACCACGAGCAGCTCGAGTGCCTCGAATGCGGCGCGGCAGGAGGTGGAGTCGGCCACCGAGTGAGCCGGGTTGCTGCTCTCGACCACCATCGCGCGGAAGCGGTCCGGGTGGTCGGTGAGGATCTCCTGCGGTACGACGTTGCTCGGCACCAGCCCGGCGATCACCGGCGCGCCGGTCACCGGAGTGCGGCCGACACCGCCGGCGCCGAACAGCGGCGCGAACGACGAGTGCAGGTGCTGGCCACCGCGCTTGCCGAAGTTCCCGGTGAGGATCCACAGCATCTTGTTGAGGTAGGAGCACAGCGTGCTGTTGGGCGCCTGCTGGATGCCGAGGTCCTCGAACACCGAGACGCTTCGGGCGGCGGCGATGCGGCGCACCGCGGCGCGCAACAGCTCCTCGGCGACACCGCAGCGGGCGGCGTACTCGCTCACCGGCACCTCACGCAGAACCGCGACCACCGGCTCAACCCCGTTGACGCGCTCGGCCAGGAACGTCTCGTCGCAGAGGTCTTCCTGGACGAGCACGGCGGCCATCGCCGCCAGGCACCAGGCATCGGTGCCGGGCCGGACACGTAGGTGGAACTCGGCCATCTTCGCGGTGTCGGTGACCACCGGGTCGATGACGATCATGGCGCGGTCGGGGTCCTTGGCGATGTCGTTGAGCACCACGCGGGCCCGCGGAAAGCTCTGCGACATCCAGGGGTTCTTCCCGACGAACACCGCCACCTCGGCGTGCTCGAACTCCCCGCGGGTGTGGCCGCCGTACAGCTGCGCGTCCACCCAGTGCTCGCCGGTCTTCTCCTGCGCCAGCGCATTCGACCGGTAGCGCGACCCCAGCGCCTTGAGGAACGCACCGCTGTAGGCGCCGCCGAGATGGTTGCCCTGCCCACCACCGCCGTAGTAGAAGATCTTGTCGCCGCCGTAGTCGTCCCGGATCCGCCGGAATCCGTCCGCGATCTCCGATATGGCGGTGTCCCAGTCGATTTCCTCGTAGCTGCCGTCGGCGCGCCGGCGCATCGGTGAGGTCAGCCTGCCGGCGTTGTTCTGGTAGTGGTCGAGGCGCAGCGCCTTGTTGCAGGTGTAGCCCTGCGATGCGGGGTGGTCCTTGTCGCCCCGGATCTTCGCCAGCGTCCGGTCTTCGGTGTGCACCACGATGCCGCAGTTGCACTCACAGAGGATGCAGGCGGTCGGCTGCCATTCAGTCGTCGTCACGGTGGTCTCCTGTCGCAGTCTCCAGCAGTGCCCGCAGCCGGCGGTGCACCAGGTCCAGCGGTGTGACGTCGCGACCGGCACGGGCGACGACGATGGCGCCTTCGAAGGCGGTGAGGATCAGCATGGCCAGTTCGTCCGACTGCCCCGCGGGCACGCCGTCGAGCTCCAGCCGGGTCCTGATGAGATCGGTCCACCGGGCGAACGCCGCAGCCGCGCGGTCGATCACCGCTCGTTGCGGATCCGGCTGCGCGGGGTCGCCCGCCTCGACGGAGACGGCGACCACCGGACAGCCGGCCCGGAAGTCGGTGTCGAGGAGTTGTCTGCGATATCCGGACATCAGGGCGTCGAGCATCTGCACGGCGCTGGTGGCCCGCGACATCCGGTCCGCCATGAACTGACCGGCGTAGTCGACCGCTTCGCAGAGCAGTTGATTCCGCCCGCCGGGGAAGTAGTGGTAGGCCGAGCCGCGCGGTGCGCCGCTGTGGGCGAGCACGTCGGCGATGGCCGTCGGGTGCGCGCCACGCTCCCGGATCAGCAGGGCCGCGGAGGCCACCATGCGTTCACGAGGACTGGACACACCGGCTCCTTCCGCCGCTATGTATGTGAACCTACATAACGGGAGTGCACAACGCCAGACCCGGCGCCGCCGGGGGTGACGGAACGGGAAGGAGTGGGGCTGCTACCCGGGTTGCCCGGCGCCGCGGTAGTCGACCATCGGCTGCCGGATCACGGTGTCCACGCCCGAATCGACCGTCAGCGCGGTGGGGGTGACGGTGTAGGTGACGCCGTCGTTCACCGCGACGTAGCCACCGGTCGTCGGTTCCGCGGCCAGCATCAGCGCCGCGTCGTCCTCGAGCCGCACGCCACGGAACTGGAGCTGACCGCCCGCACCCGCGCAGATCGCCACCAGCGACTCCGCGGTCCGGCCATATGCGACCGCCACCGCGGCACCCTGGCAGTGCGCTGCCGTGTCGACGAAACCCCGTTCGTCGGTGGTGAATTCAGACTCCGGCTCAGCGATCGCCGTGGCAGCCGGCCACGTCGCGCCTGCCGCGGCGGCCAGGCAGAGCAATGCGCCGACGGTTCCGCACCGGATGCGCGCCGACGATGACATTTCGGCCATTCATCAGGCTAACCCGGTCGGCGCCGGCAACCGCGCAGCGCGAACGCGTGTCGCGGTGGGGGAGTCAGACGCCTGCGGCCTCGTTGAGCTGATTGAGCGCACTGGTGGCCTCGATGTACTCCTGCACCCAGCGCTCGATCACCGTCGCGGTCTTCTCGACCTTGGTGAACTGGCCGACCACCTGACCGATCGGGTTGAACGCGACGTCGACGCTCTCGTTCGGGTACTTGTGGGTCGCGGCCACCGCCATGCCGGACACCATGTACTGCAACGGCATTCCGAGTGGCTTCGGGTTGTCGGGGTTCTCCCACGCCTCGGTCCAGTCGTTCTTCAACATCCGCGCCGGCTTACCGGTGAACGAGCGGCTCCGCACGGTGTCGCGGCTCGATGCCTTGGCGTAGGCGGCGTGCTGCACCGGGGTGTGCTCGGACTCCTCGACCATCACCCACTGCGAACCGGTCCAGGCGCCCTGCGCGCCGAGCGCCAGTGCTGCGGCGATCTGCTGGCCGCTGCCGATCCCGCCCGCGGCCAGCACCGGGACCGGTGCGACCTCCTTGACGACCTGCGGCCACAGCACGATCGACCCGACCTCACCGCAGTGGCCGCCGGCCTCTCCGCCCTGGGCGATGATGATGTCGACACCGGCATCGGCGTGCTTGCGCGCCTGCGACGGGGAACCACAGAGCGCCGCGACCTTGCGGCCTTCGGCGTGGATGTGCTTGATCATGTCGGCCGGCGGAGTGCCGAGCGCGTTGGCGATCAGCGTGCACTTCGGGTGCTGCAGCGCCACCTCGACCTGCGGGGTCGCGGTCGCCTCTGTCCAGCCCAGCAGTTGCATCGCATCGTCGTCGCTGTGATCGACCGGCACGCCGTGATCGGCCAGGATCTTGCGGGCGAACTCCACATGCTCGTCGGGCACGAGATCGTTGAGCGTCTTCTTGAGCACCTCCGGCGACAGATCGGTGGAATCCATGCCCTCGTACTTGTTGGGGATCACGATGTCGACGCCGTAGGGGTGGTCGCCGATGTGCTCGTCGATCCACTTCAGTTCGATCTCGAGCTGCTCGGGCGTGAACCCCACGGCGCCCAGCACGCCGAAGCCGCCGGACTTGCTCACCGCGACGACCACGTCCCGGCAGTGGGTGAAGGCGAAGATCGGGAGGTCGATTCCGAGTTCGTCGCAGAGGGCGGTGTGCATTCGGCGCTCCTAGGGTGGACCGGTCAGCGAACTGAAACGTGTTCTAGTTCTGTCGACGGTACCCCGTGCGAGGTGCGTCGGGGAAGCCGACCGCCATGAGTGGCGACCGACGGTGTCGGCATGGGGTGGTGTACTGGGCCGGACGTGAACTCCTCAGAAGAACCGAAGCGGGACGTGGTGGGCCGGCCGCTGTCACCGGCCGAGTCGGTGGCCGAGATCGGCGGCGGGCCGGGCGGCGCCACGGTGGGGGCGTTCTTCGACCTCGACGGCACCCTGGTCGACGGATTCACCGCGACGGCGCACGCCGGCCACCGCATCCGGCGCAGACAGGCCGGCGTCGGCGAGGTGCTCGGCGTGATGGAGGCCGCGGTGCGGTACCGGCTCGGACGCATGCAGTTCGAGCGGCTCGTCGTCAGGGCTGCGGGGTATCTGCGCGGCGAGTCGCTGGCCGAACTCGACGACCTCGGCGAGAGACTGTTCGTCGCGAGAGTCGCGGCCTGGGTCTACCCGCACATGCGCGAGGTGGTCTCGGCGCATCAGCAGCGTGGCCACACGGTCGTGATGAGTTCCTCGGCGCTGACCATCCACGCCGAACCGGTGGCGCGCTTCCTCGGCATCGACCATGTGGTGTGCAACCACTTCGAGGTGGACGGCCGCGGCCGACTCACCGGTGACATCGTCCGGCCGGTGGTGTGGGGACCGCAGAAGGCCACCGCCGTCGAACAGTTCTGCCTCGCGGGCGGTATCAGCTTGCGGGACAGCTGGTTCTACGCCGACGGCGACGAGGATGAATCCTTGATGCGGCTGGTCGGCCACCCCCGGCCGGTGAATCCGCGACCCGGCCTCGCGGCCGCGGCGCGACGGCAGGGCTGGCCGGTGCTGCAGCTCGCCGGCGTCCGGCGCGGCGCGCGACGACCTCGATGACTGCCTCGCCGGCAACGGGTTCGCCGCGGTTTGGCCGCTGGTCGCGGTGGGTAGCCTCGCGCTGTTCTCGACAACCTCGACAAGGGAGCGGTGCGTGACGGCACGACGATTGGCAATGCTCATCGGAGCGATCCTTCTGGTCGCCGGTGTGATCGGGCTGTTGGTGCCGGTTTCGGTGTCGGACTCGGACGGCAAGAGCGTGGGTTGCGGCAACGCGGCGGTGTCCGACAAGTCGGCCGCCCAGTCCGCCAACAACAGCGGCGTGGGAGGAGTGCCGGTACTCAACCAACTGGTCCCGCACACCGACTTCGTGGCGCTGTGCGACTCCGCGGTGTCCAGCAGGCGGTCGTGGACGATCCCGCTCGCGGTGGTCGGCGCGGTGGTGCTGGTCGGCGCGGTGCTGCTGCGGGGCAGGCGCGGTAGTCCCGCGGGCCTGTGATCGCCTAGCACGTCTAGCTAGCGCGCTGACCTGCTTCGATACCGCTCATCCACCCCGATCAGTCGGCCGCACGGGTCGGCCTTGTGGGCTGGCTCGCGCGAAATCTGGTTTACTCTGGTCCCGGTTGCGTCGGCAGACGTCTTGTCCTCGGCGCTCCCGGCGGCGGGCGAACTGCCGCTGGAGGACTTGCCAGGTTCAGCCACAGCCTTGCGAGCGTTATGTTTGCGTGCGCGCCGCCGTCGTCAACGAGGCGGCTCACGCGGGAGGTGGATCAGTGGAGGAACAGCGCGAAGCCGCGGTCGAGCACTCGACCGCCACCGAGTCGACGAACTGCCAGACCAGCGAACGCTGGGTGGACCGGGTGGTCGTCGTATCGGTAGCCGGCGTGGTCGACATGCTGACCGCGCCGCAACTCGAGGACGCCATCCGCAAGGCGGTGTCCCAGGAACCCGCCGGTCTGGTCGTGGATTTCACCGCGGTCGACTTCCTCGCCTCGGCCGGGATGGGCATCCTCGTCGCCGTGCACGACGAGGTGACGCCGAAGGTGACGCTGTGCGTCGTGGCCGAGGGACCCGCGACCAGTCGTCCGCTCAAACTGCTCGGCATCGCGGACATCATTCCGCTCTACAGCACCGTCGACGAGGCCGTCGCCGCACTGAGTGGCTGACGCCGCACAGGACACCGCATAGGACGAGGACCGAACGGGTACAGCAGAACTGCCATGATCGATTCTGTTCCGGCTGACGTCGCCAACGCCGAGAATTTCGTGCGCGTCGGCCTCACCGCCGACGCCCACAATGCGGCCCACACCCGGGAAGAACTCGCCCGCTGGCTGGATCAGTATTTCGAGCTCGACCAGACCCGGGTCAACGATCTGCTGTTGGCGACCAACGAGGCACTGGCCAACGCGGCGGAATTCGCCTACGTCAACGCCGAGCGCGCCGGGACGATGGACATCCTCGCCAACTTCAACGCGCGTGACCGCAAACTCACCGTGACCATCACCGATCACGGAACCTGGCGGCCGCCGAATCCGGCGCCGCAGAACCGGCTGCGCGGGCGCGGCATCCCGCTGATGCATGCGCTCAGCGACAATGCCTCGATCACGCCGACCTCCGAGGGCACGAGGGTGCACCTCGAGTGGACCGGGGTGCACGGTCGCGACGGAGTCGCCGGCTCCTGACGGGCCGGCCGCTATTCCGCGGCGAACAGCCCCTTGCCGGTGATGAACGGGAGGTCGAGGGTGGTGCGGATGCCGGGCGGTGCGGCCACCACCGCCGGGATCGCGTTCACGATCCGGCCCGCGGCGGCCACGATCGCGGCGTGGTTGTGATCGCCCCGGTCGCTGGTGGGGCAGATGTCGACGGTGTAGGACGGTTCGCCGGTGATCTCGACCCGGTACGAGCCGCCGGGTTGGGCCGGCTGCGCCCAGTCCGGGCGGAGGTCCCCACGGAGCCGGGTGACGTGTTCGACCACGATCGCCGGACGGCCGTTGACCATGCCGCGGATCTCGAAGCGCATCGCCGCGACGGTGCCTTCGGGAACGTGGCCCGCGGCGATGTCGAACGCCTCGGGTGCGGGCTCGCGCTCGTAGCTCTCGGTGATGTCGTCGATCTCCACGCCGAGGCCTTCGGCCAGCTGGCGGATGGTGGTGCCCCACGCGATGCTGAGCACGCCGGGCTGGAAGAGGATGGGCAGATCGTCGAGGGGTTTGCCGAACCCCATCACGTCGAACATCACGGTGGCGCCGTCGTAGGTGGCGTAGTCGGCGATCTCCATGCAGCGCACCTGTTCGATGCGTTGGCAGGTGCCGGCGAACGCGAAGGGGATCAGATCGTTGGCGAAGCCGGGATCGACGCCGGTGATGAAGAGGCTGGAACCGCCCTCGCGCGCGGCGTCTTCGACCATGTCGATGTACTTCCTCGGCATCAGCTTCCACGGAAACTGCAACACCACAGGAGCGGAACCGACGACGTCGACTCCGGCCGCGAGCAGCCGCATGACGTCGGCGATCGCGTCGGGCCCGCGGGTGTCGCCCATCGCGCAGTACACGACGCAGTCCGGTTTCGTCTCCAGCAGCGCACCCAGGTCGCCGGTGGCGGCGATCCCTGTCGAGATGTCAAGTCCGGCAAGCTCACCGGCGTCCCGGCCGACCTTCTCCGGTGTCGACACGCAGACCGACGTCAGCTCGTACTCCGGGTTGGTCAGCAGTCCGGTCAGCGCCAGCCGGCCGACGTTGCCGGTGCCGACGTGGGCCACGCGAATCGCCATTGATTCTCCTCGTATCGAGCGACAAAACTGGAACAGGTTCTAGTTGAGCGAGCCCCTAGGGTAGCCTGACCCGTCATGGGACGGGTAGACGGAAAAGTTGCACTGATCAGTGGCGGCGCTCGTGGCATGGGCGCTGCGCATGCGCGGATGCTCGTAGCCGAGGGCGCCAAAGTGGTGATCGGCGACATCCTCGACGACGAGGGCAAGGCGCTCGCCGACGAGATCGGTGACTCGGCCCGCTACGTCCATCTCGACGTCACCTCCGCCGACGAGTGGGCCGCCGCGGTCGATCTCGCGGTCACGGACTTCGGTTCGCTCAACGTCCTCGTCAACAATGCGGGCATCGTGGCGCTGGGCCAGATCGGCAAGTTCGACATGGCCAAGTGGCAGAAGGTGATCGACGTCAACCTCACCGGCACGTTCCTGGGCATGCAGGCCAGTGTCGAGGCGATGAAGACCGCAGGCGGCGGTTCCATCATCAACGTGTCGTCGATCGAGGGAATGCGCGGCGCGGTGATGGTGCATCCCTACGTGGCGTCCAAATGGGCGGTCCGCGGCATCACCAAGTCCGCGGCCCTGGAACTCGGCGCGCACAAGATCCGGGTGAACTCCATCCACCCGGGCTTCATCCGCACACCGATGACCAAGCACTTCCCCGACAACATGCTCACCATCCCGCTCGGCAGGCCGGGCCAGTCCGACGAAGTGGCGACCTTCGTGGTGTTCCTGGCCAGTGACGACTCCGCCTACGCCACCGGTGCCGAATTCGTGATGGACGGCGGACTGGTCAACGACGTTCCGCACAAGCTCTGACCAGGTCAGCGGGAGTGCAAGAATCCTCGAACGGATGATTCGACGGACCCGTGCCGGTTATCTCTTCCGGTATGAGGCCCGCGAACCATCCGGCGGTGCACCGGGGCACCGATCCGGCCTTCACCGCCGGCCGTGCGCTGCTGCGCGACCGGGTCACGCTGCTACCCGCCGCGGCGGTGCTGCGACGGCTCGACGCGTCTCCGTCGGCGTGGCGTGAGTTCGGCGCCCACTGGGACGAGCTGGTGCCCGACCACTACGCCGCCGACCACGGCTGCCGCCGCACACGCAGGTTCGGCCACTACCTGTTCTGCCCGGCCGCCCGGAGACTCACCCGCCTGCCGCACCACGCGTTCCTCCAGCCGGAGGATTCGAACGTGCTGTCCATCGGAGCGCACCGCCACTTCGCGCCGCTGACCGAGGCCTTCGCCGCCGACCCGATCCTGGCGCGGCTGCTCGACATGCTCGGCGACGTGGCGACGATGCTCGAAGACCGGGACGGCTGGCACGTCAAGGTGACCCGTTCCGGGTGTTCGCCGCAGCCGGTTCCGACGGCGCGCCCACCCCGGAGGGGCGTCACCGCGACGGCGTCACACTCGTGACCTCACTGCTGGTCGGGCGGCGCAACGTCGTCGGCGGTGTCAGCTCGGTCTTCGATCCCGACGGCCGGATCCTGCTGACCACTGAACTCATGGAGCCGGGAACGCTCCTGCTCGGCGACGACCGGTGCACCTTGCACGAGGTGACTCCGATCCGCCCCGTCGACCCGTCGGCGCCCGCGCGTCGGGACGTGCTCGTGGTGACGCTCGCCGGCTCGGACGCCTGACCGGGAGCAGCAGCAGGCGGCAGGGGCCGTAGTCTCTTCGGATCAGCCATCGCAGGAGACTCCGCAAGGCGCCACAGGAGGTAGGGACATGACCGCAGTCGAGGAGCGGCAGAGCCTGCAGCAGCTCGCCGAGGAGAAGGGTTGGCAGCGCATCGACCGCGACCGCATCGACATCTACGCGCGGGGCACGACGCGGGTCCGGGTGATCTGGCGGGGCGACAGTGCGATCAGCGGCGCGTCGCTCTACCACGACGACGTGATGACCACCTACACCCGGCAGTTGACCGACGTCAGCGGCTGGCTGAAGCGCTGAGCTCGTCGAGGGCCGCGGCCACGCACTGGGACCAGCGCGGTCCGGTCATCGACTCGTAGCCGCTGTCTCCGGCGAATGCGCTGGAGAGCACCAGATCCGGGGAGAGCGCTTCGAGCAGCCGCAGGCTCGTCTGCAGCGCGTCGGTGTCGCCGACACCCGGGATGACGAAGGTGCCCCAGGTGCCGTCCCCGCGCGGGAAGAGGGTGTCGCCGGTGAACAGGTACGTCTCGCCGTCCGCACCCGGCACCAGGTAGCTGGTGCTGCCGGGGGAGTGACCGGGGGTCGGGATGACCTGCACGCCAAGCGCATCGACGTGCCTGCTGTCGAGCGGTACGTGCACCTGGGCATGCCGGCCGATCCGCGCGATCTCGGCCGCGGGCGCGTGCAGCGTCGCCCCGAACCGGGCGGCCAGCGCGGCCAGCATCTGCCCGGCCTCGTCCTGGTGGGAGAGGTACTGGTCGGCCACGCCGCCGAGTGCGGCCATCTCGTCGAATTGCGCGTCGGTCGCGGGACAGTAGAACAGGGCGTTGCCCCCGGGTCTGGTCCACAGATAGGCGTGTGTGGTCAGTCCGGGGAAGGGTGAGTCGGTCCGGGTTTCGTAGAGGTCGGCGCGGATGCGCCGCAATCGGGTGTCCATGCGTTCAGTGTCGAACCTGAATATTGGTTGAGGTCAAGACTCGCGGCGGTCGATTTCGGATGCGTTGTCGCACAGCTGCTTCCAGGCCGGGCCGAGCACTGGTTTGACGCATCGCGGAAAAGGGAATCAAGATCCGGCACTCCGGGGCCCGCAGATTCCTGCGTGGCCCCGTCGACGGAGAGGACGACAGCATGGCTGAGAACAACAGCGGGCCCGCCGAGGGCATCCGCGGCGTGGTCGAGGACGTCAAGGGTAAGGCGAAGGAAGCGGTCGGGACCGTCGCCGGCCGTGACGACCTGGTTCGCGAAGGACAGGCCCAGCAGGACAAGGCCGAGGCCCAGCGTGAGGCGGCACAGAAGGAAGCCGAGGCCGAGAAGGCCCGCGCGAACGCCAAGGTCGACGAGCAGCGCCAGCGCGCGGCGCAACGACCCGACAAGGACTGACGCCGACGGTCCGTCGCACCGGCCACCCGGGGCTCCTGGCCCGCTGCGTAGTGTCGTGAACCGTGGGTGTGCGTGCGGGAATCGTGGTGACCGGGACCGAGGTGTTGACCGGCCGGGTGCAGGACCGCAACGGTCCGTGGCTGGCCGATCGTCTCCTCGAGTTGGGTGTCGACCTCGCGCACATCACCCTCTGCGGTGACCGGCCCGACGACATCGAGGCGGCGCTACGCTTCCTCGCCGGCCAGGGTGTCGACCTCGTCATCACCAGCGGCGGTCTCGGACCGACGGCCGACGACCTGACGGTGGCCACCGTGGCCCGGTTCTGCGGCCGGAGCCTCGTGCTCGACGCGGCGCTGGAGCAGAAGATCGCCGACATCCTGCGCAAGCTGATGTCCCGTTTCGATGGCGTCGACTTCGAGGCCGTGATGGCCGC
This sequence comes from Mycobacterium sp. NPDC050551, assembly GCF_040674075.1. NCBI lineage: Bacteria > Bacillati > Actinomycetota > Actinomycetes > Mycobacteriales > Mycobacteriaceae > Mycobacterium > Mycobacterium sp. NPDC050551. The sequence goes on from NZ_JBFARC010000007.1 coordinate 288,985, forward strand.
GAACCGCAAGCAGGCGATGGTTCCCGAGGGAGCACAGGTACTCGATCCGGTGGGCACGGCGCCCGGGGTGGTGGTGGCCGGTGCGCCGACGGTGGTGGTGCTACCCGGCCCACCGCGCGAGCTGCAGCCGATGTGGCACACCGCCGTCGGTACCGAGGCGTTCCAGCAGGCGGTCGCCGGGCGGACCCGGTACGAGCAGCAGACCGTGCGGATGTTCGGACTCCCCGAGTCGGGGCTGGCCGAGACCCTGCGGTCCGCGGAGCGCGACGTCGCCGGTTTCGACCGCCTGGAGATCACCACCTGCCTGCGCAGGGGCGAACTGGAGATCGTCACCCGGTACGAACCGGACGCCGCGGATGCGTACTCCGCACTCGCGGACTATCTGCGTGAGCAGCACGGGACCGCCGTCTTCTCCGAGGACGGCGCCCTGGTCGACGACCTGGTCGCCGACCGGCTGGCGGGCCGCCGCATCGCGACGGCGGAGTCGTGCACGGCAGGCCTGCTGGCGGCGCGGCTCACCGAACGGCCGGGTTCGTCCGCCCACGTGGCCGGTGGCGTCGTCGCCTACGCCAACGCCGCCAAGATCGAGGTACTCGGCGTCGATCCGCAACTCATCGAGGCGCACGGAGCGGTGTCGGAGCCGGTGGCGGTCGCCATGGCCGACGGTGCGTTGCGCCGCTTCGCCGCCGACACCGCAGTGGCGATCACCGGGATCGCCGGCCCGGGCGGGGGCACGGCGGAGAAACCGGTCGGCACCGTGTGTTTCTGCGTGCGACTGGCGGACGGTCCGACGGTCACCCGGACGCTTCGGCTGCCGGGCAATCGCAGCGACATCCGAGAGCGTTCGACGACGGTGGCGATGCACATGCTGCTGCGCGCCCTGCGCGGCGACGACTGACCACCCGAATTGCTCAGCGGGGCCGCCGGATCCGCTCGAGGCTGGACGTCGACTCGTCCCAAGACAGCGCGATGTGCTGACACGCCTGGCATTCGGTCCATTCGGATTCCTTGGCCACCTTCACGTGCCGGGCGCACAGCACGGTGGTGTTGCCGCAGCACCGCCTGGTCATCACGTACGCGGCAGGCCGCCGGCACACGTCGTAGACCGGGGTGTCATTGCGATCGAAATAGACGCCGATGAACTCGCAGTGCGGACGCGACGCGCGGCCGGTGACCAGCGCGGTGAGTCGGTCCAGCCCAAGCACCTCGCGCAACCTGCGACGCACCGGTCCGGTCATGATCGGTTGACCTTAGCCATCCGCATGGGTGCTGTACAGCGCGCGGCATGTGACACCGCGGCCGATGACCGCCGGTGACGCATTGCTGCTCAACGACTTTGATACGTGAGCCGGTAGGTCCGGCGCCCGCGCTATCCGGCCACCGACGCGTCGTAGATCGACTGGATCGCCTTGTCGAGGGTGGCGTCGAACTCGGCGTCGGACTGCTGGGCGGACAAGCCCTCGGTCAGTGCACGGCTGAAGCTGGCGATCACGCCGCTGTTCTTCGCCAGCAGCGTGTTGGCCTCGTCGCGTGGGTAACCGCCGGACAGCGCCACGACCTTGAGCACCTTCGGGTGGTTCACCAGCGGCTGGTAGTGGTTGGCTTCCGTCGGAAGCGTCAGCTTCAACATCACCTTCTGGTCGTCGGGCAGGTTGTCGAGCTGCTTGGCGATCTCGTCGCGCAGGATCTCTTCGGCCTGCGCCTTGTCGTCGATCGAGATGGTCACCTCGGGCTCGATGATCGGCACCAGGCCGTGCGAGAGCACCTGTCGTGCCACCTCGAACTGCTGCTCGACCACGGCGGCGATGCCCGCGGCGTTCGCACCGCCGATGACCGAGCGCTCCTTGGTGCCGAAGATGCCGCCCCGCGCGCCCCGCGCCAGCAGGTCGTCGAGCTGGGGCATCGGCTTCATCAGCTGCACATCGTCGGACACGTCGGCCAGACCCTTGTCGATCTTGAGGAACGGCACCACGCCCTTGTCCTCCCAGAGGTAGGTCGCCGACGGCTTGCCCTCGATCTCGCGGTCCATCGTCTGCTCGAACAGGATGGCGCCCACCACCCGGTCGCCGGTGAAGACCGGCGAGGTGATGATGCGGGACCGCATCTGGTGGATCAGGTCGAACATCTCCTGCTCCGAGGAGTACGCGCTCTCCTCGACTCCGTAGAGCCGCAGCGCCTTGGGGGTCGAGCCGCCGCTCTGATCGAGCGCGGCGATGAACCCCTTGCCCGATGACACCTTGTCCGCTTGCTTGTCGTTCGCCATCTGCGCTGCCTACTCCCTTGAAGACGGTGGTCGTCGGCCACGTCCGCCGGTCGCCGGCGAGCGCGGTCCGCGTCCGAGGATATTCGGCCCATACGAGACCGCTCCGGCAGGTGCCATGGTTGGCTGTGAACCAGCTGTCGGTACCGACGGCGGGGTCGGGTCGGAAGGCGAAGGGGTTCGGGCAATGCGTCAGCTGAAACGATTCGCGGCGGTGGGTGCGGCCATGGCGACGGCGGTGGGACCGGCAGTACTCATGATCGTCGGCGCTCCGGGTGCGGCCGCTCTACCGCCGGGCGTCGACCCGTCACTGGTCACGTTCTCGAACATCCTGCGTCGCTGCGACGCCAGCCCGATGCAGTACGTGTCGGCGGCGGGCGAAGGTCGGGCGACCGCACACATCCGCACGGAAGGCTCGGGTCAGTTGGTGGCCGACGTCGACCTGGCGGTCGCGGAACCGTTCACCTTCTACGAGGTCAAGGTGATCCAGACGCCACGGTCGTCGGCGGCGAGCTGCGAGGCCGGGTCTGAGGGCACCGCGGTCGGGGCGATCAACACCAATGCCGCCGGGTCGGGCTTCGTCACGCTGCGCGGTCCGATCGCGCCGGGTGCGACGGGTGCCTGGATCTCCATCGAGCAGCCCCAGCCGTTCTCGCAGGTTCCCGACGAGTTCTACACCTCCGACCGGATCGTGGACATCTAGCCGGCGGTCCGCTCGGCGACGGAGGCGATCACCGCCGCGCACCGGTCGATGTCGGTGTCGCTGGTGGCCCAGTTCGCGATGCTGATGCGCAGCACATGCTCGCCCCGCCAGGTGGTGCCGCCCAGCCAGCAGGTGCCGTCCTGCTGGATGGCGGCGATGGCGGCGCGATTGGCTGCGTCGCCGCCCGGGAGCCGGAGCAGCACCTGGTTGAGCACCACCTCGTTGAGCACCTGCGCCCCGGGGATCGCCGAGAGCAGCCCCGCCATCCGCCGTGCCTGCGCACAATTGCGCTCGATCAGCTCGGCGACGCCGGCCCGGCCCAGCGACCGGATCGCCGCGTAGACCGGCACCGACCGGGCGCGGCGCGAACTCTCCGGCACGTAGCTGGTGTTGTCGCGTTCACCCGCATCGGCCACCAGATACGGACCGGTCAGGCTCATCGCCGCCCGGTGCGCGTCCGGATGGGCGACCACCGCCAGGGCGGCGTCGTAGGGCACGTTCAGCCACTTGTGGGCATCGACCGCCCAGGAGTCGGCGCGGTCGGCGTGGGCGGTGAGATGCCGGGTGCCGGGCGCCGCGGCGGCCCACAGCCCGAAGGCTCCGTCGACGTGCAGCCAGGCACCGTGGTCGGCGCACACGTCGGCGATCGGACCGAACGGGTCGAAGGCCCCGGTGGCGACGTTGCCCGCCTGCGCACAGACGATCGCCGGACCCTCGGCGCGCGACAGCGCGTCGCCGAGCGCACCGGGATCGAGCCGGCCCTGACCGTCGGCGGGCACCCGGGTCGCGGTACCGGCGCCGAGTCCGAGGAGCCGCAGTGCGGTGTGGATGGTGACGTGCGCCTGCTCACCGCAGAACACTCGCAGAGCCGGCGCGCCGATCAGGCCGCGGTCCTCGACATCCCAGCCGACGCGAGCCAGCACGGCATGACGGGCGGCGGCCAGGCAGGTGGTGTTCGCCGCCTGCCCGCCGGTGACGAACCCGACGCTGGCACCGGCCGGCAGTCCGAGCAGTTCCAGCGCCCACGACGCCGCGATCTCCTCGATCGCCGCACCTGCCGGCGACAGCGCGTGGAACGCGGCGCACTGGTCCCACGCCGAGACCAGCCAGTCGGCGGCCAGTGCCGCGGGGACCGCGCCGCCGACGACGAAACCGAAGTGCCGCGGGCCTGCGCTGGCGACCAGACCAGGCTCGGCGCCCAGCGCAAGCGCCTCGATCACGGCGGCGGGGTCCTCACCGCGCTCGGGCAGCGGTCCGCCGAGACGGTCGCGCACCGTGGCCGCCGACGATCGGGCGCCGACCGGCCGCTCGTCGAGTCCGGCGAGGAACGCCGTCGCGTGCCGGACGGCGCTGTGCAGGCCGGCGGTGCGGTCGGGCATGACTCGACCCTACTCAATGCCGTTCATTGACAAGGTGGTTCGGCGTGATGAGGCGAAAAAGAAGCGCGGCCGCGGATCTCGGCTTCGGCTTCTAGCCGCGCAACGAGCAGTCGCCACACATCGAACCGGCAGGCGCGCGGTAGAACAGACAGCAGCTGCGGCGCCGGAAGGTCATGTCTCCGGCGCTGAACCGGCCCGACCCGGCCAACGGTGTCGAGTCCAGCAGCGCGGCCGTCAACCCGACCACCGCGCGGCGCAGGTCCGGACGTGCCGCCGCGAGCGCGGCAGCACTGCCCACGAGCGCGGAGGCGATGTTGCCGCGCAGCAGTCCTGGCGCGAGCCTGACCGGCATACCCGCCGCCAGTCGGCTCAGCTGGCCGTCCACCACCGCGTCGTAGAGCCGCCCGGGGGAGAAGCCCTGCGCGCCGGCCGATTCGCCGGCGGGGTCGGTCAGACGCAACTGCGGGCCGTGGCGTGCGCGCTGCAACGACGTCAGGTCGGGGAGCACGCCGTGGCCGACCACGCACGCCAGCACGGGCGACCACAACCGGGCGGCGTGGCCGAGGTGGACGAGCGACGCGCCGACCCGGCGGTCGTCCGTGCGGTACCGGGTCACCGTCAGATCGACGAGGTCCGCGCAGCCGTCGCGGTAGCAGTCGGCGATCGGCCGCCAGTTCTGCGCGTCGCCGTTTCCGTCGCCCACCGCGATCGTGAAGAACATTCCGTAGGACGAGATGTCGGCCAGTGCCGAGGTGATGTTCACCCTGTCGGTGCGGCCCGTCGGCGGTAGGACGACGGGGTCTCGCCGCAGAACTGCGTGAACGCCCGGGTGAACGAACTCAGGCTGTCGAACCCGACGGTCGACGCGGTCTCCTGCACCGACTGCCCCGGAGAGGCCAGCAGAGCCATCGCCCGCAGCATCCGCGCGTGCAGCAGATAGGTCCGCCAGCTCAGCCCGAGTTCGTCCTGGAACTGCCGGCGCAGGGTCCGCTCGGACACCGCGACGGCGCGGCTGACCTCCTCGGCGGTCACGGACTGCAGATGCTCCTTGGTGTAGGCCATCGCCGCGGCGACGATCGGGTGCTCCGACGTCGGCAGGCTCAGCGGCGTCTCGTGGTCGAGCGCGTCGGACACCAGGTGCCCGAGCGTGCGGAAGAATCCGTCGGAGACCGGATCGCCGTCCGGTCGGCCGATCGGCCATCGCAGGGCGTAGAGCATCATCTCGCGGATCAGCGGCGACACCGCCAGGATCCGGGCCCGGTCGCCGCCACGGGTGATCAGCTGCGGGTCGAACATGACGGCGACGGTGCGCACGGCGGGGCTCATCGTGGTCTGGTGCTCGAGGCCGGCGGGCAACCACGCCGCCTGCTGCGGGGGCACCAGGTGATGGCCGGCGGCGGTCTCCACCTCGACCACGCCGCCGGTGGCGTACTCGATCTGGTGGACGTCGTGAGAGTGCCAGCCGGTGACCAGCTTCTCGCCCTCGTAGAGGTAACTGCCGCCGAGGGCGCGCCCGCCGCGGCGCAGGTCGACATGGCCGACAACGCGGCCAAGGTTGGCCGGTACGGCCAAACCTATGGCCGGACGCGCAGAGACGGTCACGGTTTCCGAGGGTACTAGTTGAGTCATGAACACCGACGACCTGATCCTGGTGAGCATCGACGACCACGTCGTCGAACCGCCCGACATGTTCCTCAACCATGTGCCGGCCAAGTACAAGGCCGACGCGCCGGTCGTCGTGACCGACGACAAGGGCGTCGACCAGTGGATGTATCAGGGCAGGCCGCAGGGGGTCAGCGGGCTCAACGCGGTGGTGTCCTGGCCGCCCGAGGAGTGGGGCCGCGATCCCGCCGGCTTCGCCGAGATGCGGCCCGGGGTGTACGACGTTCACGAGCGCGTCCGTGACATGAACCGCAACGGCATTCTCGCGTCGATGTGCTTCCCGACGTTCACCGGCTTCTCGGCGCGTCACCTGAACATGCACCGCGAAGAGGTCACGTTGGTCATGGTGTCGGCCTACAACGACTGGCACATCGACGAGTGGGCGGGCAGCTACCCCGACCGGTTCATCCCGATCGCGGTGCTGCCGACGTGGAACCCCGAAGCCATGTGCAAGGAGATCCGCCGGGTCGCGGCCAAGGGCTGCCGGGCGGTCACGATGCCGGAGCTGCCGCACCTCGAGGGGCTGCCGAGCTACCACGACGAGGAGTACTGGGGTCCGGTGTTCCGGACGCTGTCCGAGGAGAACGTGGTGATGTGCCTGCACATCGGCACGGGTTTCGGGGCGATCAGCATGGCGCCGAACGCCCCGATCGACAACCTGATCATCCTCGCCACCCAGGTGTCGGCGATGTGCGCGCAGGACCTGCTGTGGGGACCCGCGATGCGCAACTACCCGGATCTGAAGTTCGCGTTCTCCGAGGGCGGGATCGGCTGGATCCCCTTCTATCTGGATCGCAGTGATCGGCACTACACGAATCAGAAGTGGCTGCGCCGCGACTTCGGCGACAAGCTGCCCAGTGACGTGTTTCGCGAGCACTCCCTGGCGTGCTACGTCACCGACAAGACCTCGCTCAAGCTGCGCCACGAGATCGGCATCGACATCATCGCCTGGGAGTGCGACTACCCGCACTCGGACTGCTTTTGGCCCGACGCGCCCGAACAGGTGCACGCCGAACTGCTCGCGGCCGGCGCCGACGACAGTGACATCGACAAGATCACCTGGCAGAACAGCTGCCGGTTCTTCGGCTGGGACCCGTTCAAGCTGACCCCGCGCGATGATGCCAAGGTCGGTGCGTTGCGCGCCAAGGGCGCTGACGTCGACGTGTCGATCCGGCCGCGTAAGGAATGGGCGCGGATCTACGAGCAGAAGCAGCTCGCCAAGGCCTGACGGCCGGGCCGTTTACCGCCGACCCACACCGGAAACCCGGCAGCCATGATCGGGAAACTGCGCTCCGTCGTCGTCGACACCAAAGACCCGCAGGCACTGGCGGAGTTCTACGCCGGTGTGCTCGGCGGGGACATCGAAGCCGAGGACGACGCGTTCATCGTGCTCACCGAGTCCTCCGGGCGACGGCTGGCCTTCCAGCTCTCACCCGAACACGAGCCACCGCGGTTCCCGGATCCGCGCGGCTCGCAGCAGTTCCACCTCGACATCCAGGTCGACGACGTCGAGGCCGCGCAGCAGCAGGTGCTCGCACTCGGCGCGACCGACATGGGCATCGAGGGTGGCGACTTCCGGGTGTACCGGGACCCGGCAGGGCATACGTTCTGCCTGGTCTGGGGGATCACCGAGTAGATCCGCCGAAAATCGGTGGCCCGAACGGAGTTCCGTGCGGCACCCTGTGACACGTGCTCGACGTCGACGACTTCATCCGTGCCGGTTTCGCCCGGCTGACCGGGGCTGCTGCGCGCGAAACCGCTGACGCCGCAAGGGAATTGTTGTGGCGACAGATCGGACTCGACCCGGACGAACCCGGGACGTGGGACGCGCCGGTGAAGTGGGCCGCCGACCTCACCGGTGCCGGCCCGTTCGGCGAGATCGCGCGCAGCGCCCGCCTCGCCGACGCACTGGACCGCGTGTGCGGCCGCGGTGGCTGGTCACCGCGGGGGGCGCTCGGCAACATCCCCGTTCGCTTCCCGGTGCAGCCGCCCGCAGAGGACCGCGGCTGGCACATCGACGCCAATACGCCGGCGCCCGACGGCTCGTGGTCAGTCAGCGGGAGACCGCACACCCTGTTGCTGCTGACATTGCTGTCCGAAGTCGGGGCCGATGACGCGCCGACGCGCATCCGGATCGGCTCACATCGCGAGGTGGCCACGGCGCTGGGGGAGCGTCGGTTCTCCTTCCAGGATTCGACGCCGATCGTCGACGAGGCGAGCGCCGGATGCCCGGTCGGGTATGCGACCGGCAGCCCCGGCGACATGTATCTCGTCCACCCGTTCACGGTGCACGCCGCCGACGAACACCGCGGCGCCACGCCACGATTCATGGCCCAGGCACCGGTCATGCTGACCGGGCCGCTCACCCCGGGGTCGGAGTCGGCGCTGGCCCGCGTCTGGGACTGACACTCAGGCGGCGATGATCACCGTCAGGTCGTTGCCCTCGCGCTCGACCCGCATGCCTGCCCGCCTCGCCACGGCCGCCACCTTCCCGGCGTCGTCGGGTTCGGCTCTGCTGCCGCTCAGGACGCGCGCGAGCCGGCCCTTGTGCGCCTTGTTGAAATGGCTGACCACCGAGCGCTTCCCGTCCGCGCGCTCCGAGACGACGTCCACCCGCACCGCGTCGGGCAGCCGCCCCAGCGCCGCATACGATCCGGACCGGAGGTCGACGATCAGATCGTCGACGGCGAGCTCGGCGAGCACTGGTTCCAGCGACGGCCGCCAATGCGCTGCCAGGGTGCTGCGGCCCGGCAGTTTCGAGTCTGCCGACAACCGGTAGGCGGGCACCTGGTCGTCGGCGCGCAGCAGACCGAACAGCGCCGACCCGACCGCCAGCCGGGCACGGGCCCTCGAAGCCGCTGCGCCGCCGAGGGATCCGATGTCCAGTGCGTCGTAGAGCACACCGGTGTAGCGGACCAGGGCAGGCAGGGTGGGGGCGGTGCGCAACGCCGCGTTGCGGTCGATCTCGATGTCCTGCTTCTCCGACAGACCCAGCGCGGACCGGGAGGCGGCGCGGTCCGCCGCCAGCGCCACCAGGTCGTCGACGAGTTCACCGCGGGCCGGGTTCAGCTCGGGGCAGCGCAGCGTCTCGAGCCGCAGCGGTGGGCCGTCGCCGCCGGCTCGTTTCGTCTCCGACGGCGGCAGCAGCACGATCACAGCGCCGACGTTAACAACCGCCCGGCGGCCGTCGTCACAACGGGATGCGGCGGGCCCGATCGGAGTCCGGCCACACGTACGGCAGATCGTCGGGCACCTCGGCGAAATACGCGCGATAGTGCACCGGATCCTTGCGCACCAGGGCGGACTGGTGACTGCGGTGCAGGTCCGCCTCGCCGAGCCAGGGCGGTAGCTCACCAGCGGCGGCAAGCTCGTCCTGGCTCCGGACCGCAACCAGGCCGGTGGTGTCGGCGAGGTCAGAAACCAGGGTGTCGGCGCAGGTGTCGGCGTGGCCCAGCACGCACCACTGGGCGCAGACGTCGAGGCCGTAGCGCACGAGTGCTTCCTCGTAGCCGGCCCACATCGCGGCGGCGGGGTGGCGCCGCCAGCCGTAGCCGGGGACGGTCGGCGCCCGCAGCACCTGGATGGTCTCCACCCGCTGCTTGCCCAGGCGACGCGCGTCGAGCACCACCGCGGACTCCGCGAATCCCGGATAGGGCAGAAAGGTCTGCACGGCGCGCGCATACCCGGTGGGCGGAGGGCCGACACGCGAGCGCGCGTCGGCTCAGCCGACCGCAAGCAACAGAGGCACCCGCTGTTCAGCCGCAGTGAGCGAGCCGTGGTGGCCCACCAGCGACGACTCCATGGGCTCGGCCGTCCGCCGCACGATGGCCGCGTTGCCCCGCGCCGCGGCGACGATGTCACCGATGCGTGGCCGTACCGCGTCGGCCACCACGTCGCCGAACCAGCCGGCGTCGATCGCCTCGTCGCGCGTCACCACCCAGGCCCGGTGGCCCAGCGTCTCGCGCCATGCCGCCGAGACAGCGTCGGCCGCCCCGTCGCGGACGTAGACGTGGCGCGCCCGCGCCTCACCGGCCACTGCCGAGACGCCGTCGAGCAGCGACTCCGTGGCGTCGACGTCGATGACGTCGGCCGGGTCGACCTCCACCATGCCGTGGTCGGCGACGACGGCGAGCAGCCCGCCGGCAGGCAGCGCCTCGACCACCGACTCGACCAGGCGATCGACCTGTCGCAGCTGCATCCGCCACGCCGTCGACCCCGGGCCGTACAGGTGACCGACCAGATCGAGGTCGCCGTGATAGCCGTAGCAGAGTCCGCCGTCGGCGATGGCGGACTGGATGCCCGCCGCGAGATCGCCGAGACCGTGGACGCCGACGTACCGCCCGCCGCGCAGCACCGCGCGGGTCATCCCCGAATGGGTGAACTGGGCGGCGGAGATGACACTCACCGCGAACCCGGCCGCGGCGGCCCGCTCGAAGGTGGTCGCCATCGGCTGCAGCTGCTCGGGCGGCACGTCCTCGAGCAGGTCGGCGCCGAAGGGGTGGACCCGCCACCGCAACGCGTTGATCAGGCCCACCTGCGGCAGCCCGAACGAGTAGCCCACGAGCCCGTGTTCGCCGGAACGCACTCCGGTGCCGACCGCGGCCAGGCCGGCCACCGTGGTGGACGGGAAGCCGACGTCGAGCGTGGGTCCGCGCAGTCCGGCGAGGACGGGCGCGTCGGCGGTGTGGGCGTCGAGCAGGTCGGCGCCCAGGCCGTCGATCAACAGGACGCAGGCGCCGGTCACATCATCGGGTAGCGGTATCCGGCGGTCGAAGCCGGCGACGTTCATCGCCGCCAGAACCGAGGGCACCACGTCGGCGAGGTGCGCGCGGGCCGGGTCCGGACGCGGCAGGTCCACGCCGCCGAGCCTGCCACAGCTGCCGCGGTCCGGTCGATGGCTCTACGCGGCGACCACAGGCGCGGGCGGTGGCGGCAGCGGCGCGCCCGGCGGGGGCGGAGGCGGCAGCGGCGCACCGGGCGGCGGAGGCAGCGGCGCACCCACCGGCGGCGGCGGGGGAGGCAGCGGCGCACCGGGCGGCGGGGGCAGCGGCGCACCGGGCGGAGGCGGAACGGGGGCACCCGGCGCCGGCGGCATGCTGACCGAGATGACGTTCGGCCCGGCGGGCGGCGCGGGCGGCAGTGGTTGCTCGGCCGGCATCGGCAGGAACATGTGCTTGGTGAACTGCGGCTGATGGGCGCCCTCGCCCCCGATCTTCACGCCGCCGCTCTCACCGGACGAGACCGGGGTGCCGTCGGGCAGTGTCACCGCCGCGTGGCCGCTGTTCCACCCGATGACCAGTGCCCCGGGCTCCGAGCCGTGCTTGAAGCCGCGGGCCAGCAGCGCGCTCTCCATGTTCCCGGTGTTGAAGCGATCGCCGTAGATCGGTCGTCCGGTGGCTGCGTTGCTCACCCAGGAGGCCAGACCTGAGCAGTCCGTACCTGCGGGACTGTCACCGCCGGAGATGTACGGCGTGCCCGAGACCTGGTTGATGAGCGTCAACATCGTCGCTAGAGCAAACATGCGGCCGGACATTAACAGAACGCCCGTGACCCGCCAAAAGCGGTGATACCGGCCACAATACGCAAAATCTATGACCAAGATCACCAATGTGGCGCAGATCCGGCAACATTCGGGCCCGCTACGGGAGGGATTCCACGATCGCCCGCGAATCACACATCCGCGCAGCAAATCACTGCCCGAAGACGATCAAATCCGCCCGAGCGGGCGAACTTTCGAGGCGACGACGGCGGCCCGCCAGTGCGGAGAACGGTCGCCCGGCCCGGCGCGCGCCGACCCGCCTTCGACCGATTCGGGCCGGCCCTGTCACCGCCGCCGTTACCATTCGCCGGTGGCCAAACTGGAGTTGACCCGATCGTTGTCCATCTCTCCCGAGCAGGCATGGGACCATGCGTCGAATCTGTCCGAGCTGGGCGACTGGCTCACGATGCACCAGGGGTGGCGCGGCGAGGTACCCGCCGAACTCAGCGAGGGCACCACGCTGGTGGGCGTGGCAGGCGCCAAGGGCATGCGCAACCGGGTGGCGTGGACGATCCGCACCTTCGATCCACCGAAACTGCTAAAGGTCACCGGCGACGGCGTGGGAGGTACGAAGTACGCGCTGACGATGTCGGTCAAGCCCGCGGCAGAAGGCTGCACGTTCACCGTGCTGATCGATCTCGGCGGCCGACCGCTGTTCGGGCCCATCGGCGCCGCCGCCGCCCGTGCCGTCAAGGGCGACATCGAGCGCTCGATCGAGCGCTTCGAGGAGTTGTACGGCTGACGCCCGCTCAGCCCCGGGGCGTGGCGACCGCCGCGATGCGGGCCGCCACGTCGGCGGCGACCGCCAGGGCGGCCGCGTCCTCGGCCGCCTCGTACCGGTCTGCGACGGGGTCGTAGGTGGCGCCGGCGATGGCGGCGTGATCGGTGTCGAGTTCGACGAGGTCGACCGGCCAGTCGTCACGCCGTAGGGCCGCGGCGAACTCCCGGCTCGCCGTCACCGGCACGACGTCGTCGCGCGTGCCGTGCAGGAGAAGGAAGGGCGAGCGACGGCCGACACGGGGCAGGCTCGCCGGCAGCGTTTCTCCCGTGAACGGTTCCGGGGCCATGAACGCTCCGGCCAGGCAGACGGTGTGGCCGATCCGCAGATCGAGTTCTGCTGCCTGCAACGCCAGCCCCGCCGCCGCGAGACCGCCCATGGACCAGCCGACCACCACGAATTCGTCGGCCCCCGCGGAGCGCTGCTGCGCGAAACGCACGGATCCGAGCAGGTCCGCCCTGCCTGCGTCGTCGGCATGGGCGTCCCAGTCCGCTGCCACCACCGCGAGCCCGCGGTCGGCCACCATCTGCGCCAGTGCACGCACGGCGCCGCGCGAGTCGGTCTGCATGCCGTGCCAGATCAGCACCGTCGGCCCCGCGCCGGTGCCGAACAGGTCGGCATGTCGGCCGGGTGCGTACTCCACCGTCTGCACGGCGCCAGTCTGCCGCAGCGGCCGGGCGGCCGCCACGATCAGGCCCGCCGGTGCACCGACACCGCGTAGTCACCGCCGGTGAACGGTTCGCGGTCCCACGTGGCCCAGCGGGCGATCGGCCGCAGGCCGGCCGATTCGGCCAGTCGGTCGTAGTCGGCCAGGGACAGCCGGTCGGGACGGATCTGGAATCCCGCGACCAGCAGGCCGCCGGCGACAAGGCGGCCTGCGACCGCTTCCAGCACCCGGCCCTCGGTCCCCGGCTCGACGAAGATCATCACGTTGCCTGCCATGACGGCCAGATCGAAGGCGTCGGCCAGATGCGCTGCCAGCTCGGCGAGATCGGCTTCGACCCATTCCAGCTCGGGCTGTTTGGCACGGGCCGCCGACAGCATGCCTGCGTCGACGTCGACGCCGACCACGGTGTGGCCGCGGTCGGCCAGCGCGATCGCCACCCGCCCGGTGCCGCACCCGGCGTCGAGGACGCGGCTGCCGCCGTATTCGGAGAGCAGTGCCGACACCAGGTCGGCCTCACCGTGCACGTTGCGCCCCTCGGCGGCCAGCGACCGCCATCGTGCGTCGTAGTCATCGCCTCGCGGGGCGTCGGTGTGCTGCCATCGGGTGCTCACCGGGCCAGGGTCTCAGATCGGCGCTGATCGGCGCCAACGATGTGCGTCCCGCCGCGGGAATCATCTAGGCTGGCAAACTATGAGGTCGACGAGGAGGATCGCCGCGACGGCGATGCTGCTTGTGCTGGTGGGCGCCGGCGGATCCGCGGGTGTCGCCGGCGCCCAGCCCGCGACGCCCGGGCCGCTCCCGGGTCCCGCGCCGGACCCTGCGCCGGCCGCCGAAGTCGTACCCGCCCCTGCGCCTCCCCGTGGCCGCCTGCCGGGTCCCGCATCGGCGCCGGCCGAGGCTCCGGCACCGGCCGGGGACACCCTGCCTGCCGAGGCTCCGGCACCGGCCGGGGACGCCGCGCCCGCCGAGGACGTCGCTCCGTCGGAGTCCGCACCGTCCGCCGAGACCGCTCCGTCCGCGGAGACCGCTCCGTCAGCAGAGGCCGCTCTGCCCGCGGAGGCCGCACCGCCTGCCGAAGCTCCGCCTGCCGAAGCTCCGGCCGAATCCGAGCCCGCCGAGGACGCACCGCCGGCCGAAGGCGCCGCGCCTGCCGAAGGCGCACCGCCGGCCGAGCCGCAGACCGCGATGAGTGGGGACGGCTCTTTCGCCGTGGGCACCCAGATCGTTCCGGGGACGTACGTGACGTCGGGCCCGGTCGACGGCAAGGTCTGCTACTGGAAACGCCTCGGCACGGGCGACCACGGCGAGATCCTCGACAACGCGATGACCAAGAAGCCGCAGACGGTGACGATCGAGGCGACCGACCGGGCGTTCAGCACCTCCGGATGTCAGCCGTGGCAGCGCTCGGACTCCGCGGCACCCGCGAAACCGCTGCCGCCGATCGTGGCCGGTCTCCAGTTCCGCCAGTGGATCAATTCCATCGACAACAACGCCCGCCAGTCCGGCAACGGCGCGCTGCCCCCGCGCTGACGCCGAGTCAGAACTGCGGTAACCGGACCACCTGGACGAAGAATTCGTCGATCTGGCGGACCGCGTTCATGAACTGGTCGAGGTCCACCGGCTTGGTCACGTACGCATTGGCGTGCAACTTGTAGCTGCGCAGGATGTCCTCCTCCGCAGACGACGTGGTCAGCACCACGACGGGAATGTGGGAGAGCTCGGGATCGGACTTGATCGTCTCGAGCAACTGCCTGCCGTCGTACTTGGGCAGGTTGAGGTCGAGCAGGATCAGGTCCGGACGGGGTGCATCCGGATAGGCTCCGCGCCGGTACAGGAAGTCGAGGCCCTCCTCGCCGTCGTGCGCGACGTGAAGGTTGTTCTTGATCTTGTTGTGCTCGAAGGCTTCCCGGGTGATCAACTCGTCGCCGGGGTCGTCTTCGATCAGCAGGACGTCGATGGCGCGGCCGGCCGTGGTCATGAGGGTGTTCCTTCCGGTGAGGCCGCCGCCAGTTCGTCGGTTGCGGCGTGAGGTGCGTCGAGCGCAGTGGGCAGGGTGAGGCGGAACCGGGTGCCGTCGGTGTATGCGGTGTCGATCCAGATGGCGCCGCCGTGGTGTTCGACGATCTTCTTGCACAGCGCCAGGCCGATGCCGGTGCCGGTGTAGGAGTCGCGGCCGTGCAGCCGCTGGAAGATCACGAACACCTTGTCGACGAATTCAGGTGCGATACCGATGCCGTTGTCCGACACGGTGATCAGCCATTGCCCGTCGTGGTCGCCGGTGCCTGGCTCGCAGTCGATGACGACGTGCGGGGTCCGGTCCACGTGCCGGAATTTCACCGCGTTGCCGATCAGGTTCTGCCAGAGCATCGCCATCAGCGTCGGATCGCCGACGACCCGGGGCAGCGGGGATGACCGGTCGATCTGCGCGCCCGCCTCCTCGATCGAGGTCTCCAGATTGGACAGCGCGGCGTCGAGGGTGGCGTCGAGGTCGATCTCGGCGTACGTCGCGTTGAGCCTGCCGACGCGGGAGAAGGTCAGCAGGTCGTTGATCAGTACCTGCATCCGCTTGGCGCCGTCGACGGCGAATCCGATATAGGAGATCCCGCGCTCGTCGAGCTGATCGCCGTACCGCTTCTCGAGCAGCTGGCAGAACGAAGCCACTTTGCGCAGCGGCTCCTGCAGGTCGTGCGAGGCGACGTAGGCGAACTGCTCGAGTTCGGCGTTCGACCGGCGCAGGTCGACGGCCTGCTCGTCGAGCGCCTCGGCCTGCAGGACGAGCCGCTCGCGCGCCGACCGCGACGAGTCGAGTTCGTCGACGATGCGTTGCCGCATGTTCTCGACGTCCACCGCGATGCCGCGGATGTCCTTCGGTCCCCTGGGGACGATGCGTTCGGTGAAGTTGCCTTCGGTGATGCGGCGGCAGGTCTCGGCCAGACGTGCCAGCGGCCGGCTCACCGCATTGCGGACCAGCACCGCCAGCCCCGCCGCCGCGGCGACGAATGCCACGACGATCGCGGCGAGCACGCGGTCCCGCCAGGTGCGGACCTCGGCGAGCTCCCGGACGCCGGTGGCCCTCGCGGCCGACAACTGCTCGTTCTGGACGTTGAACAGAGCACGCAGGTTGTCGAACTCGACCTTGCCGCGTTCGGCGGTCGCGCCGTCCACGAAGCTGGGCTGGCCGGGGGTGATGCTGCGGATCAACGGCTCGGCGTAGGTGGACCGCCACGACTCGGCGGCGTCTTCGATCGCGTCCAGGTCTGCCAGCAGGTCGGGCCGGTCACCCAGCCGCGCACGGATGTCGCCCGCGGCGTCGCGCTCCGCACGCTGTCCGTCGTAATAGGGCTCGAGGAACTGACGATCGGCGGCGATGGCGTATCCGCGCACGGCTGTCTCCTGATCGCGCAGCGCCGCCTGCAGCTGATAGGCCGCCACCCGGGACGGCTGGATGCCGTCGACCAGGTCGCGGGCCACCCCGTCGGTGCGGTTGAGCAGCACCACCGTGGCGACCGCACCTGTCAGTACGACCACACCGATGACGGCCAGCACCAGCGTCTGCCAGCCCGCCACCGTGAGCTGCGAGCCCCGGTGCCGGTCGGCGACGGGTTGCGACTCTGCCGTCACAGCGCCGTCCGTTCCACCCGGACCACCGCGATGTCATCGGTGATCCCGCCGTGGCCGCGCGCCATGTCCTCCGCGCCGTTGATCAGGGCTTCGACGAACTCCGGCCCGGGCAGGTGCGCCAGCGAGCGGGCCAGCTGGAGCAGCCCGTCCTCGCCCAGTCGTTCGTTGCCGCGGCCGGAATGGCCCTCGAACAGGCCGTCGGTCAGCAGCACCAGGCCCTTGCCGAGAGGGAGTTCGACCTGCTGGGGCGCCCAGTCACCGGAATGCAGGCCGAGGGCGGGGCCACCGGGGGGCTCCACCCAGTCGACCGTCCCCTGGCCGTGCAGCAGCATCCCGGGATGTCCGGCACGCACCGCGGTGATGAGCGGTTTGTCCGGGGGGATCGCCAGACTCAGCACGGTGGCGAAGATCCTCCTGCTGGCGCGCTCGGCGTGCAGGATCCGTTCGAGCTGGCGCATCCGCTCGCTGCCCCGCAGGCCGGCGAAGGTCAATGCCCGCCACGCGATGCGCAACGCGACGCCGAGGGCCGCCTCGTCGGGGCCGTGGCCGGCGACGTCGCCGATCATCACATGCACCGTGCGGTCCGGTGTCTGCACGAAGTCGTAGAAGTCACCGCCGAGCAGGGCGTTCTCCCGGCCCGGCCGGTACTGGGCGACGATCTCCACGCCGGGATCGTCGAGCAGCAGCGGCGAGGGCAGCAGGCCTCGTTCGAGCCGGGAGTTCTCCCGGGCCCGCAGCCTGCTGGCGTGCAGTTCGACCGCCGTCAACTCGGCCCGCTTGCGTTCGATGGCGTAGAGCACCGCGCGACGCAGCATCTCCGGTTCCACCCGGCCCTTGACGAGGTAGTCCTGGGCACCGGAGGCGACGGCGGAGACGCCGAAGTGCTCGTCGTTGCGGCCGGTGAGCACGATCACCGGGATGGTGGCGTCGCGGGCGGCGATGCGGTCGAGCGCCTCGATGCCGTTGACGTCGGGCAGATGCATGTCGAGCAGTACGCAGTCCGGTCGCGCCACGGTCAGCGCGTGCTCGGCCTGCGCCATCGACTCGGCCCAGACGACGTGGAAGTCGGCGTCGGCGTCGGCCACCAGTTCTTCGACGAGCACGGCGTCACCGCGGTCGTCCTCCACCAACAGCAAGGACAACGTCTGACGCTCGATCGGGGGTGGGAGCACGGGCATCGGTCCCGAGTCGTACGGGGCGCGCATCGGCAAGTCGTCCTTCACCTCACAGATCACGCGGGCCGCGTCGGCTTCTGTCCGAAGCGACGCTGACGACAATACTCAGCGCGTCCGGTGCAGGCGCGCCGATACCGCCCTATTTTGTCGGGCGCGGCTGCCGGGGCGTCAGGATCGCCCGCCCGAGGCCGCCACCTGGCACTCGTCCGGACCGCTGCGGAATAGCCCGGGGCCGGCGAGTGGTTGGCTGTCGACATGACCGACGACTCGTTCGACCCGCGTGCGCTGATCGCGCAGAGCCGGCTGGGAGTGCTCGCGACGCTGAAAGCAGATGGCCGCCCGCAGTTGTCGCCCGTCACCCCGTACTACGACCGCGACGCCGACGTCCTGTACGTGTCGATGACCGAAGGCCGGGCCAAGACCGCCAATCTGCGCCGGGATCCGCGTGCGGCGCTGGAGGTGACGAGCCCCGACGGGTGGTCGTGGGCCACCGCGGAGGGCACGGTCGGCTTGACCGGTCCGGGCACCGACCCGCACGGCCCCGAGGTGCAGGCGCTGGTCGACTACTACCGCAAGGCCGCGGGCGAGCACCCCGACTGGGACGAGTACCGCAGCGTCATGGTCTCGGACCGGCGCGTGCTGATGACCATGACCGTCGCGCACGTCTACGGCGAACGCCTGCGCTGACGGTTCGGCTCAGGCGGGGGGAGGAGCCGCCCCGAGCACCTTCTGCAGGTCGGGCTTCATCGCCTGCAGCTGCGCGCCCCAGTACCCCCAGCTGTGATTGCCGTCCGGCGGGAAGTTGAACACCGCGTTGCGCCCACCCGCGGCGACGTAGCTCTCCTGGAACGCCTTGTTCGTGTTCAAGGTGATGTTCTCGAGGAAGCCGGCCGAGAACGTCCCGCCGAAGTTGCCGCCCGCAGTGCTCAGATCCGATGTCGTGCCGGTGCCGCAGTACACCCACACGGCCGTACCGTTGGCGACCAGCCGCGCGATGTTGACCGTCGGGTCGTTGCGCCGCCAGGCGACGTCACGGGCCGGCCCCCACATGTTCGTCGAGTTGTAGCCGCCCGCGTCCTTCATCGCCAGTCCGATCATGGTGGGCCACAGGCCCAGTGAGGGGTTGAGGTAGCCCGAGAGCGAGCCCGCGAAGATGAACTGGGCGGGATGCCAGATGGCGAGGTTCAGCGCCGATCCGCCCGACATCGACACGCCGACAACGGCGTTCCCGGTCGGTGAGATACCCCGGTTGGCCGCCAGCCAGGCGGGCAGCTCCTGGGTCAGGAACGTCTCCCACTTGTAGGTGACGGTGCCGCTGGAGCCCGCGGCAGGCTGGTACCAGTCCGTGTAGAAGCTCGACTGCCCGCCGACGGGCATCACCAGCGACAGCCCCGACTGGTGGAACCACTCGAACGCCGCGGTGTTGATGTCCCACCCGCTGGCGTCCTCCTGCGCCCGCAGGCCGTCGAGCAGGTACACCGCGCGGGGGCCGCCGCCCTGGAACTGGATCCGGATGTCGCGGCCCATCGACGGCGACGGCACCGCCAGCGTCTCCACCGGCAGTCCTTCCCGCGAGAAGGCCGCGGCGGTGGCGGACTGGCCGGCGATCCCGAGCAGGCCCGGCAGCATCAGTGCGAGCAGCACGACGACCGACGCCCGGAGTGTCCGTGCGCGCGACCTGGAGTCAGAACAAGCCATCATCGGTATCCGTCTCGGTTCGGGGGCAGTGCACCGCGCACGGTATCGCCGTCGCGGGTGTCCGGCGTGCCGCCCACGCCGCGCCGTGATCGGCTTGTGATCAGGGGAACCGGCGCTGCGCCTCACCGCGTCCGAGCGCGGCGAACACGGCTTCGAGCACCGCGGGCCTGCCCGCACGCAGCGCGGTGCGGCGCGACGCGGTGTTGAGGCGGTCGATCGTCCCCAGCAGCAGGCGGTCCGGGGCGCCGTGCAGCCGCGCCCACCGTGCCTGCGCCGATGCGGCGTAACCGCGGCCGACGTGCTCGGGGTCGATGACCTCCTCCTGGATCTCGTCGCCCTCGAGCCAGTGCACCCGGCCGGGGGCCACCGCCAGCAGTCCCACGGTGCGCCCGCCTGCGCGCACCGCGTGAGCCCGGCCCGCCGCGCACCAGGCGGTCAATGCTTCCGCATCGGCGGGGAAGATGTTGCGGCGCAACGCCGGATCGGTCGATGCGAGTCCGCGGTACGCTCGGGCGACGAGTCGCACCGCCTCGTCGCCGGTGGCGAAGCGATCCAGTTCCACCCGGCCGTCCGCGGCGGCCATGTCCCTGCAGCGTGCGGCGTGCACGGTCAGGTCGGTGACGACTCGGGCACCGGTGAGCCGGCCGGGGGCGGCGTAGAGGCGCAGCGCGCCCGGCGCGAACGCCGCCCATTCCGACCGCACGCAGTCCCGCAGGTCGTCGAGGTCCTCGAAGTCATGGGCGACGACCTCGATGAACGGCCGCGCGATGTCGCGGCCGCGAAACCTGATGCCGCCGAGCAGGGCGCCCCGGGAGGAGCCGACGAGGCGGTGCGCGAACTCGCCGGGGGAGATGCCCGGCAATCGCACCTCGCTGAATTGCGCCGCGAATTCGGGATCGTCGACCCGAGCCGCCTGCTCGGACATCCAGTCGTCGACGACGCGGCGGCCCTCACCGCCGTACACCAGTTGCGCGACTGCGTACTGATCGGAGAGCGAGGGCCACCGGGTCGGGGACATACGGGTGACCCGATCAGATGCCGCCCGGCAGGGCAACCGATTTCAGGGCCGGAAGGAACCGTTCACCCGGTTCGGGGCGACCAGTGTGCCGTTGATCGTCGAGCTCATCGACCCGTTCCCGGTGCGCTCGAGGCGCTCCGCCTGCTCGAGCTTGCGCTGGTTGCGCACCTTCTCGCGGAACTCCGCCTGCTTGAGCTGTTGCTTCTCGAACACGGTCAGGTCGTCGTTGTCTCCGGTGAACTGCACGCCGAGCGACGACCCGTCGGCGCGCACGATCCAGGATGCGCGGGTGCCGCCGGCGTCCGCGGTGTAGATGCCGGCGGGCGGTTCGGCGGGGGCGGCGGTGAATTCGTAGGTCGTCCCGTCCATGGTCAGGTCACCCACGACATCGGTGCCGTCGAACGACGCCGTGAGTGTGTCGCGGAACCGGGACGTGATCTCGATCCCGCCGGCGGTCTGCTCGCCGAAGAACCAGGCTTCGTCGTCGGTTCCGTTGCACGCGTAGGCAGTGACGTCTTTGCCGTCGACGCTGATGCCGATCGTCATCGCAGCGCCGTCCTTGTCCATGTCGGCGACGAAGGTGGCCGACGGCGGAAAGGCGGTGGCGGACGTGGCCGACGAGGTCTGCGCGCCATCCGGTTTCGCGGGTTCGGATCCGCCGCCGCAGGCCGACAGGGTGCCCAGTGCGAGCAGCGCACCGGAGCAGGTGAGCACGATCCGGCGGTATCCGGCCATGGTGGGGTCCTTTCTGTGCGCTCCCGGCGGAGCGGTCACCCCCCTCGACGGGCGGGGAGTGGAAAAGGTTCACGCGGTTCGCGGTGACGTCCGCGCCGCGGTGCCAAGCCTGACAGAATCGGGCACAACCGGTGTCGGGTTGAACCGGATCGCAGTCCCACCCGTCGAACAGGTGAGAGATGACAAGCCCGGAGACGCCACCCACAGCGCGCACCGCCGGCCAGGCCGAGCAGTTGCGCGCCATGCACGATGCGCACAGCCTGCCGCTTCAGCGCTATGTGCTGCGGCTGACCCGCGGTGATCAGCAGTTCGCGGAGGATGTGGTGCAGGAGTCACTGTTGCGGCTCTGGCAGAAGCCGGAGGTGTTGGCCCGGCCGAGCGAGTCGGTGCGTGCCTGGCTGAACACCGTGGCCAAGAACCTGGTGATCGACGATCGCCGCAGCGCGCGCTTCACCCGCGAACAGCAGACCGAGGAGATGCCGGAGCGGCAGACGCCCGACATCTTCGGCCCCTCGGTCGACAAGATGGTGCTGGCCGACGTGTTGCGGTCGTTGAGTCCGGATCACCGCGCCGCGATCGTCCGCACGTACTACCTGGGTCAGACCATCGGCGACATCGCGGCGCACGAGGGGGTGCCGCCGGGCACCGTGAAATCACGGCTGCACTACGCGGTGCGGGCGTTGCGAACGGCGTTGGAGGAGAGGGGAGTGGTCCGATGAGCACGGACGACAACCTGGCCGAGTGGGATGCGGCCTATGTGCTCGGCGCCCTGACGCCGGCCGAACAGCAGGAGTACGAACGGTATCTCGCCGCCGATCCCGCACGGAGCGCCCAGCTGGACGAGCTGCGGGTGATCCCGTCACTGCTCGATGCACTGACCCCCGAGGAGGCCTACGCGCTGCTCGAGCCCGTCGACGCCGGCGACGGACCGGGAGAGCGTGCCGCCCCGGTGACCTCGCTCGCCGACGCCCGCGCCGAGCGGAAGAGCCGCTCGCGGACGGGACTGTGGACCAGTGCGCTCGCCGCCGCCGCGGCGCTGCTGCTCATCGGCGGCTTCGTCGGCTACGCGGTGATCCCGCGGCAGGCCACGTCGACGGGAGAGGTGACGCTGCAGGCGATGTCGCCGGGCTCCCGGGGCGGTGTCAGCGCCGCGCTGGCGGTGTCGGAGAAGGGTTGGGGCACCCGCTTCGACTGGACCTGCGAGTACACCGCCGAATGGGCCACCGACGTCGCGAGTTACGACCTGGTGGTCACCACCGTCGACGGCGCTCAGTCGACGGTGGCGTCGTGGAGTCCGGCGGGCGACGAAGCGACCGGCCTCGCCGCCGCCACCGTCATTCCCACCACGCAGATCCGCACCGTCGACATCCGGGTTGCGGGAACGGACACCAAGCTGGCGGTGACGACGGTGAACACCTGAGAGGGACGGCTCATCCGCAGAGGCGGCGCACCTCGGCGTCGGCAGCGTCGGCGTCGCGCAGCCGGCCCGCCTGATCGGGATCGGAGTTCTGCGCACCTGCCGTCGCGGCGGCCGCGATGTCCATCAGCCCGTCGGCGAGGCGGTGCACCGCATCCGACAGCTCTGCGGGTGTCGCCGGGTCGAGGCGCGCCAGCAGGTACTGGCCGCCGTCGAAGAGGGACAGCCGGGCGTTGGCGGCCGCGGCGAGCGACCCTGCGACGTCGTCGGCGGCGACGGGTGCGGGCTCCCCGGTGTTCAACGACACGCCCGTGCGCACCAGTTCTGCTGCGGCACACACTTTCTGCTTGGCCTGGTCGCGCTGCTCCTGCGGGTACCGGGCATCGCTGGTCGACCCAGGGAACGTGCGCCACAGCGCCCACCCGGACAGGCCGAGCGCCGCGACGGCGAGCACCAGCGCGGTGCCCGACACCCACCGTGAGCGTTGCGGAACCGCCTTGTCCGGCATCTCACCAGGGGAAGGCTGCGACATGTCGGCGATCGTAGCCGCGACAGCGCGAAGTCCCGCATCGACGGCCGTGCGCCGAGGTGTCCGGATGCGAAATAGGATCGGCACATGCGGCTGCCCGTGCTCATCGCGATCACCGTGGCGACCGTCGCGCTGAGCGCGTGCAGCCCCGGCGTGAATGACCCGGAGCCGCCCGCAGGCCCGGCCGCGCCACCGGTGCCGACGGTCACCGGCGAATCCGGGCCCCCCGGTGCCGGGCTGCTGATCGGCCCGGCGGCGCAGCTTCCGAACGCCGACCGTTCCGCCAACGACACCCTAACCATCGGCGACGCCGCGTCCGACACGGTGGGCGGCATGCTGCCGGGCGACACGATGCTCAGCCCGTTCGAGGTGTCCACCCCGATCCTCGAACGTCTGGATCCGGCGCTGCTCGACGCGGTCCAGAGGGCCGCCCGACGGGCCGCCGCCGACGGCATCGACATGAAGATCACCTCGGGGTGGCGGTCCCGCGGGTTCCAGCAGCGACTGCTCGACGACGGCGTGCGCACCTACGGCGGTCTCGACGCCGCACGGCAGTTCGTCGCCACCCCCGAGGTGTCCAGGCACGTCGACGGCGAGGCGATCGACATCGGGCCGACCGCAGCGGCCGAGTGGATGATCGCCAACGGCCGCCAGTTCGGGCTGTGCCAGATATTCGCGAACGAGAACTGGCACTTCGAGCTCGCCACCGACCAGCGCGGCGACTGCCCGCCGCTGCGCCCGAACGCTGCGGGCTGACGCGTGGTCGACGACGCCGTGTAATCACCGTCGGCCGGGGTACCCGCAACCGTGCCCGAGACCATGACGATCCGAGATCCCCGCACCGGTGACATCGCCGCCGAAGTTCCCATCGCCGACGCGTCGGCCTGCGACGCCGCGGTGCGGCGAGCCCACGCGGCCGCGGCGGGCTGGGCCCGCACCCCGGCCGCCGAGCGCGCCGCCGCGCTCAGCGCCGCCGCCGCCGCGGTGCGCGCCGCCGCCGACGAGCTGGCCGGCCTCAACGAACGCGAGACAGGCAAGCTCGTCGACGATGCGCGCGGAGGCGTGGAGGCGGGCGCCGGGACACTCGTCCAATACGCCGAACTCGGCCCGCTGCACCGGGGCCGGAGCCTGCACGGCGGCTGGTCGGCCACCGACCTGATGATCCCCGAGCCGCGCGGTGTGGTGGCGGTGCTGACGCCGTGGAACGACCCGGTCGCCGTGGCCGCCGGGCTGCTGGGCGCCGCGCTGGTCACCGGAAACACGGTGGTGCACAAGCCCAGCGAGCGGTGCCCCGGCACCGGCCGCCGGTTCGCCGAACTGCTGGCCGCCCAGCTGCCCGACGGTGTCCTCGAGATCGTCGACGGCGACGCGACGGTGGGGGCCCGGCTCGCCGCCGCCGACGAGGTCGACGTCGTCGCGCACGTCGGGAGCAGCGTCACCGGCCGCGCCATCGCCCGGGCCTGCGCCGAGCGCGGCGCCAAGGCCGTGCTGGAGAACGGCGGCAACGATGCGCTGCTCGTCGACGACGGCGTCGATCCGCGGTGGGCCGCCGAACAGGCGGCACAGGGCGCCTTCGCGAACGCCGGCCAGATCTGCGTGTCCGTGGAACGCGTCTACGTCACCGAGTCCGTTGCCCAGCCGTTCCTCGACGCGCTCGTCGAGCAGGCCGGCGTCTGGGCCGACCGGATCGGGCCGCTGGTCGACGAGCGGCAGCGCGAAGTGGTGCACCGGCACGTCACCGAGGCGGTAAAGGAGGGGGCGCGGGTGCTCGCCGGGGGAGAACAGGGCCGCGGGCCTGGCACCTTCTATCCACCGACCGTGCTGGCCGACTGCACCCCGGACATGCTGGTGTTCCGCGAGGAGACGTTCGGACCGGTCGCCCCGGTGCGGGTGGTCCCGGACTTCGGCACCGCGCTCGCGGAGGCTTCCGACGACCGCTACGGCCTGGCCGCCACCGTGCTGACGCCGGACATGGCGCACGCCCAGGCGGCCTGGCGGACGCTGCCGGTGGGCACGGTCAAGATCAACGCGGTGTTCGGCGGGGCGCCCGGCGGGGCCGCGGAGCCGCGGCGCGCCAGTGGCAGCGGCATGGGTTACGGCCCGGAACTGCTCGACGAGATGACCGCCATGAAGGTGGTGCACTGGTCGCCGCCACCGGCGTGATCGGGCCGGCTCAGTGGCCGGTCCCGGCGAAATCGGCGACGATCCGGCCGAGTTCGGCCCCGCGTTGCTCCTGCACGAAATGGCCGGCCCCGGCGATGGTCACGTGGGCCTGACCCCGTGCCCCCGGCACCCTGTCCTGGAACACCCGGTCCCAGCCCGCGGTCGCGGGATCGCCGTCGGAGTAGGCCGTCAGGAACGGCCGGTTCCACTGCTCGAGCGCGGCCATGGTGGCGCGGCCGATGGCGGCGCCGGGATCGTTGCGCGTCAACGGGATCAGGGCGGTGAGCTGTCGCAGGCCGGCCTGATAGGACGGGTCCGGGAACGGTGCGTCGTATGCCGCCAGTACGTCGGGGTCCAGCGGCCCGGCGACCGCGTCGAGGAACATGCTGGCCGTGATGGTCGGGCTGCGCTGGTAGTACGACACGTAGTCCAGCAGTGTCTCGGTCAGCAGCACCGCAGCGTCGCCGACGCCGTGGTGCGGCCACGCGAGCGCGCCCGCCAGCGCGGGATCACAGGTGTGCAGGATGGTGTTGCTGGCCACCACGCCGGCGAACCGGTCCGGGTCGCGGGCCAGCACGCTCAACCCGATCGGGCCACCCCAGTCCTGGGCCACCAGCGTGACGTCGCGCAGGTCCAGTGTCGTGACCAGACTGTGCACCCATTCGACGTGTCGGCTGAAGGTGTAATCCGTTCTCTGCGTTGGCTTGTCGGAACGACCGAAGCCGATGTGGTCCGGCGCGACGACGCGGTGACCGGCGTCGGCGAGGACACGGATCATCGTCCGGTAGAGGTACGACCAGGTGGGCTGTCCGTGCAGGAGCAGCACGACGGCTCCGTCGGGCGGGCCTTCGTCGACGTAGTGCATCCGCACCGGTTCACATCCGCGGCATCGCACGTCGACGTAGTGCGGCGCGAAGTCGAACCCGGGCAAGTCGGTGAAACGGTGGTCCGGTGTCCTCAAGACGTCCATGTTCACCCGTCCCGCTCCGTCGTCGGACACCGAACCCGTAGCTTGGTCTGCTGGTGAGAACATTAATCGACTTCGACACCGCGCCCGCGTTCGCCATCCCGGCGATCGACGCCCGGGGTGAACCGACGGTGCGCGAAGCCATGCTGCTCGAGGGCCCGCAGGGGTGGGGCGAGTTCGGCCCGCCCGTCGACTGCGATGACGCCGAGGTCGCGCGCTGGCTGACCGCAGCCGCCGAACCGGGCACCGTGGGGTGGCCCGATCCGCTGCGCGGCCGGGTGCCCATCGCCGCTCCGGTTCCCGCCGTCGGTGCCGACCGCGCACACGCGATGGCCGCCTCGTCCGGTTGCCGGGCCGCCGACGTCACCGTCGTCGGAACCGCAGGTTCACTCGCGGGCGACGTCGCCCGGGTCACCGCCGTCCGTGACGCCATCGGCGCGACCGGGGCGCTGCGCTGCATCCCGTACCGGCCGTGGGGCGTCGACACCGCGGTGCGGGCGATCGAGGAGCTCGCCGACGCCGCCGGCGGCCTGGAGTTCGTCGAACATCCCTGCCGCACAATCGAAGAGCTTGCCGCAGTGCACCGCACGGTCGGTGTACGCATCGCCGTGGACGCGTCGGTGGTCGATCTCGCCGGTTGGTCGCCGGCCGCGCTCGCCGACGCCGCGGACCTCGCCGTGCTCCGATGCGGGCCGCTGGGCGGTGTGCGACGCGCGCTTCGCGTCGCGGAGGCGACCGGCCTGCCGTGCACGGTGGGATCGGCGGGCGAGACGAGCGTGGGACTGGCCGCCGGACTGGCACTTGCCGGCGTGCTGCCGCAGCTGCGATTCGCGTGCGGCCTCGGCACCGGCCTGCTGCGCGGCGGCGACGTCGTCGCCGGCAGGAGCCTGATCCCGGCCGACGGGCACCTGCCGGTGGCGCCGATGCCCGCGGGACCCGACCGCGCGCTCCTCGACAGGTTCGCGATCACCGATCCCGCCCGTGTCACCTGGTGGCGGGACCGGTTGCGGCGCGCCGTGGGCAGCTGACGTTTCGCGGAAAAGCGATTCGGGCAGACTCTCGATCTGCCGTCGTGGGGACGGCACGCCGGGCATCCCTCCCCGAAAGGCGGCGGTGTGATGAGTGAGCAGACCACGACGGCCAACGGCCTGGGCACGAGCCTCAAGTCGCGGCACATCACGATGATCTCGATCGCCGGCGTCATCGGCGCCGGATTGTTCGTGGGATCGGCCAACGCGATCAAGGAGGCCGGGCCCGCGGTCCTGATCTCGTATTTCCTGGCCGGCACCCTGGTGGTGCTGGTGATGCGAATGCTCGGGGAGATGGCCACCGCCAATCCCGACACCGGGTCCTTCTCGGTCTACTCCGACCGGGCGTTCGGCGGCTGGGCGGGCTTCTCGGTCGGCTGGCTGTACTGGTGGTTCTGGGTGCTGGTGATCCCGGTCGAGGCCACCGCCGCCGCGGAGATCCTGTCCAACCTCGTCGGTGGGGCCCAGTGGTTCTGGGCGCTCGCGGTCACACTGCTGCTGACGGTGACCAACCTCGCCAGCGTCGGCAACTACGGTGAGTTCGAGTTCTGGTTCGCCCTGATCAAGGTCGTCGCCATCGTCGCATTCATCGGCATCGGCCTGGCCGCGATCTTCGGCATCATCCCCGACTCACAGGTGAGCGGGGTCCAGCACCTGTGGGAGCCGGACGGGTTCATGCCCAACGGTTTCGGCGCGGTGATCGCCGGCATGTTGATCACCATGTTCTCGTTCATGGGCACCGAGATCGTGACGATCGCGGCCGCCGAGTCGCCGAATCCGTCCAAGGGGATCAGCAGGGCGGTCAACTCGGTGATCTGGCGGATCTCGCTGTTCTACCTGGGCTCGATCTTCGTGATCGTCGCCCTGATGCCCTACGACCAACTCGAGGACGGCTCCTACCAGTCGACCCTGGAGGCGATCGGCATCCCGGGATCGAAGCTGATCATGGACCTGGTGATCCTCACCGCGGTGGCGTCGTGTCTGAACTCGGCGCTCTACACCGCGTCCCGGATGCTGTTCTCGCTGGCCGATCGCCGCGACGCGCCACAGGTGGTGCGCAAGGTCGCGGGCAACGGCGCGCCGTGGGTGGCGGTGCTGGCGTCGACGTTCGTCGGGTTCCTCACGGTGATCGGCAACTATCTGCTGCCGGAGAAGATCTTCGCCTACCTGCTGGCGACCAGTGGCGCCGTGGCGCTCTTCATCTACCTGGCCATCGCGGCGAGCCAGTTCGTGCTGGGCAGGCGGATGCGCGCGGAGGGCGAGGAGCTGCCCTTGCGGATGTGGCTGTTCCCCTATCTGACCGGAGTCGTCATCGTGTGCATCATCGCGGTGCTCGTGCTGATGGCGTTCGATCCCGGTCAGCAGCAGGCGATCCTGCTCTCGACGGTGTCGGCGTTGTTCATCGTGGGTGCCGGAGTCTTGGTGCACCGCCGGCGCAGCCACGACACCACACCGGTGTAGCTCACTCCTGCTCGCGCAGCGCGGCCCGGATCATCGGCAGCAGCCATCCCGACAGCGGCCAGACCGCGGCCAGCGCGATGGCGCAGGCCACGCCGACGAGGTTGAGCACGGCCCGGTGTCCCCGGTGCTGCGGGTCGGCCGCGACGTCCGGGCGCAGCAGCAGGAAGGTGGTGAGCACCCATCCGGCGAGATACCCGGTGATCAGCAGGACGTTCATGTCCCGCCGTTTCTACCCCTGATGCGAATCCACCGCATTCCGGCAGGTCAGACCGGCCAGTCCTGACGCCGGTACGCGGCGTCGAAGAACATCCACTCGTAGCGGGCGGTGGTCGCGAAGTGCGCGCGGGCGACGCTCTCTTCCTCGGCGGTGAGCGCCGGTCCGATGCGGTCGGTGAGGTCGAGCACCTGTTTGACGGTCGCGGCGAACTCCTCACCGCCGTAGCTGTCGATCCAGCGTTGATAGCGAGAATCCGTTGATCCCCGAACGGCAAGGGCCGCACCGACTTCGGCGTAGATCCAATAGCAGGGCAGGACGGCGGCCAGTCCGTCGGCGAAGCTCCCGCCGTACGCGGTGGCGATGAGGTAGCTGGTGTAGGCGACCGTCGTCGGGCTCGCGGTGACGTCGGCCAGGGCGGCCGCGTCGAGGCCGAGGTCGGGCAGCAGCGAGCTGTGCAGCTCCAGCTCGACGTCGAACACCTCCGCGGCGTGCCTGCTGAACATCGCCGTGTCGGTCAGTGTCGGCGCCTTGGCACCGACGATCGCCAGCGCCCGGGCGTAGTCACGCAGATAGTGCACGTCCTGCGCCACGTACTCGGCGAACGCGCCTGCGTCGAGGCTGCCGTCGGTCAGGCCGGTCAGGAAGGGGTGGTCGAGGATGGCGCCGAACGTCGGCGCGATCTCGCGCCACAGCCGCGCCGACCAGGAGTGCGGATCCGACGCGCCGATGGTTGGTGTCGTCACGACGAACATCCTCGCAGCAGCGACAGGGGACTGACCGTGCGGCGTGTCGTCGACGGCGCCGCCGGCGGGGCCTACAGCCGCCCTTTGAGGATGAGGTTCCAGTAGCTGCGCGGCAGTCCGTAGCGGTCGAACGCCCAGGCGCTGCGCCGCGGGGCGAGCGGGTCGATGAACGACGGCAGCGACGAGGTGATCGCGCCGCTGCGGTCGAACTCGCCGGGGATGAGGCGGTGCGCCGAGGTGGTGACGGGGGCGACGGTGTAGCCGTCGTACGTGTCGAGGCGTCGGCCGGCGCGGGCGGCGAGCAGGTTGTCCACCAGGATCGAGATCTGGCGCCGCAGTGCGCCACCGGAGGGATCGGTGTCCACGGCGGCGGCGTCGCCGGCCCCCCACACGTTGGCGTGGTCGCGGTGCTGCAGCGTCAGCGGATCGATGTCGACGAGACCGTGCGGCGCCCGGCCGGCGAGGCCGGAGGCCTCGATCCAGTGCGGTCCGCGGAACGGCGGCACGAGGTGGAGCATGTCGTAGGGCACATCGCGGCCTTGTCCGGCCTTGTCCGCGACCGTGATTCGGCGCTCACCGGGATCCACGGCGGTGACCGCCGTGTCGTGCATGACGTGCACGCCCAGTTCGTCGCAGCGGCCGAGCAGTCGGTCGTCGAGTTCCGGCACGCCGAGCAGCCGGGGCCGGTCGATCACCAGCGTGATGTCGACCGGTCGAGAGGTCTTGTGCCAGTGGGCGGCCGCCAGGAACAGCGGCTTGACGGTGGTGCCCGTGCAACTCACCGGCGGCCGGGGCACCGTGAAGACGGCCCGGCTGTGCGGGGCGAGGTCGCGCACCAGTCGCCAGGTCTCCTCGGCCTGGTTCAGATAGTTGCTCGCGACCGAGGACGTGGCCATCGCGGCGTCCACGCCGGGCAGCGCGTCGTTGTCGGGAACCAGGCCTGGTCCGAGGATCAGGTCCCGGTACCCGTAGCGCCGCCCGGACGCGCACTCCACGACGCGCTGCGCGGCGTCCACCCCGACGGCCGAGTCGCGGATCCAGTCGCAGCCGCGGGGCGTGACGGACCGCTGGGTCCGTTCGGCACTCGCCAGGGCGGCCTCACCGCCGCCGACGTAGGACAGCAGCGGACGGTAGGTGTGCACCTGTTGCGGTTCGATGATAGCGACGTCCTCGACACCCTGGCGGATCAGGCGGGCGGCGGCGCTGATGCCCGCGTTGCCGCCGCCGATGACCAGGACGTCGTACGAACCGTCGGCAACCATGCCCGCGCTCTACCCTCAGACGGCGGCGGTCAACCCTTCGCCCGGGTCCTGGCCTGTTCGAGCTCGGCGATCAGGGCGTCCACCTCGGCGCGCCGCTCGGCGGGCACCAGCAGCGAGTAGAACGTGCCGACGCTGACGGTCACCTGCAGCAGGTGCTCCTTTTCGCGGCCGAACAACTTCTTGCGGCGGGTGAGCTCGTCGACCCGGGTGTCGGAGTACTGGTCGGCCGGGTTGCGACCCCGTGACGATCCGGTCCTGAGCTTCTCGACCCAGTTGCCGTCGACCACGATGCTTTCCCCGTTGAGCCCGTCGATGCGGAACATGGGTGAAGTAAACCAGCGCCGGCCGCGGGGCGCCTCGACTCGACGGCGAATTCGCCGCCCGGCCACGGCCGCCGACCATGGGACGATCGGGAGGTGCCGGACTGGACCTACCACCCGCTGAGTCCCGTCGCCGGGGCCGTGCTGGGTGAGCACCGGACGCGGGTGCTGGCGCTGCGCCTGCTGGCGGCACTCGTCCGGTTCGCGGGCGGCCGACGCTGGATCCCACTGGTGTTCGACCACCCGCGATCGCCGCCGGAGTGGGCGGGCCGCCTCGGCGCGTCGGTGCCGCTGTCCGTCGCCCGCGACGCGGTCACCGTCCTTCCGGTGCAGGGCGCAGGGATCGTGGAGATCGGCCCGGTGGGCGCCGCCGACATCGACGGCCTGCGGGCCGCCACCGCGGGTCGGACCTGCCGCGCCGTCGCGGTCGTCACCGACGACGCGACCGCGCGGGCGGCCGCCCCCTACGCCGACGAGGTCACCGTGGGGGAGGACGAGGCGGCGGTCCGCCTGGACGACCCGGCGATCGCCGGCGCCGTCGAGGCGCTGCGGCAGGGGTCGAGGGTGCTCGCCACTCCGGGGGTGCTGCTCGCCGCGGGCCCGGGCTGGTTCAACCGGGTGATCGAGGCGGCCGCGGAGACGACACCGCCGCCGCCGACGCTGCGCGACGTACCGGGCGACCCCCGCCGCTGGCCGGGCTGGCTGTGGGGTGTCCTCGTCGGTCTGGGCATGATCGTCGCCGGCGCGGGCGCCGCGGTGATCGCGCTCTGGCCGGTGCTGCTGTGGTACGACCGCGACTACCTCGGGGCGTCTGTCGCCGACCTGCACGCCGTCAACCATCATCTGGTCGGCTTCCTGCAGCACGACCGGATCACCATGGCCGGCAACATGATCGGCATCGGCGTGCTCTACCTGGGGCTGGCGTGGGGCGGGATGCGGCTGGGACGCCGATGGGCCCGCAACGCGCTGCTGATCTCCGGCCTGGTGACGTTCCTGACCTACTTCTACTTCCTCGGCACCGGGTTCCTCGAGCCGCTGCACACGATCGTCGTCATCGTGTTGTTCCCGATGTTCCTTCTCGCGGTGTGCCGCAGCGTTGCGCCGCCGTCGTGGCGCGCCCCGGTCGAGGGCCCGGAACCCGAACGGCGCCGGGCGCTGTGGGGACAGCTGCTGATGATCGGGGTCGGCGGTGGCCTCTTCGTCGCGGGTGCCGTCATCTCCGCGGTCGGGCTCACGTCGGTGTTCGTGCCGACCGACCTGACCTTCATGGGCACCGATGCGCACACTCTCGATTCAGCGGGCCCGCAACTGTTGTCGTTCATCGCCCACGATCGGGCCGGCTTCGGCGGCGCGTTGATCGGCGCCGGGCTGGCCGTGCTGCTGATCAGCATGTGGGGCTGGCGACGCGGCCAGACCTGGGTGTGGTGGGCGCTGCTGGTCGGGTGCGCCTCCGGCACCCTGCCCGTGCTGGTGATCCACTTCTCGATCGGCTACACCGACTTCGGGCACCTGTTGCCGGTCTACGTCCTCGTCGCGGCGACGGGCACGGCGCTCGCCCTGGCGCGGCCGTATCTCGCCGCGCGCGAGCCCGTGACGATCCCCACAACCACGGCGCCGTGAGCGGGAAATTCACCTCCCATGCACGGCGTTGAACAGGGCACATGACGACTGCCAGCATCCCCGCCGACCATGCCCCCGCCACCCCGACGCTGTGGACGCCTCAACGCGTACTGGTGACGCGCTCGGCGTCGGAGACGCCGCACGGGGCCGCCATCATCGACCGGTGTGACGCCGCGGGCGTCACCGACATCACGGTGCTGTCGGGCGACCGGCTGCCGCCGGTTCGCGCCGAGAACGACCGGGCGGCCTACGTCCTGGCCAAGCGCACGCTCGCCGTCGTTGTCGCGCCGCCCAGCAAGCGTCGGCTGCAGCCCATCCCGCCCAGCGCCGACTGGCGCATCGACCTCGCCGAGGGCTGCCCGGCGCACTGCCAGTACTGCTATCTCGCCGGCTCGCTGTCGGGTCCGCCGATCACCCGCGTCTACGCCAATCTCCCGGAGATCCTCGCGGCGATGGACGAGCACGTCGGCCAGGGCACGATCACCTCGGCCTCTGAGGC
Source organism: Mycobacterium sp. NPDC050551 (assembly GCF_040674075.1). Lineage (NCBI taxonomy): Bacteria > Bacillati > Actinomycetota > Actinomycetes > Mycobacteriales > Mycobacteriaceae > Mycobacterium > Mycobacterium sp. NPDC050551. Next base: position 322,446 of record NZ_JBFARC010000007.1, read on the forward strand.
GCGCTCGGCCGAGGGCACCACGTTCGAGGCCTCCTGCTACACCGATCCGCTCGCGTTGGAGCACCTCACCGGCTCGCTGTCGACGACCGTCGCCCATGTCGGCACCCGCGCCTGGGCGGGCCCGGTCGGGCTGCGCTTCACCACCAAGTTCGACAACGTCGCCGCGCTGACCGGTCTGCCGCACGCCGGACGCACCCGGGTGCGGATCTCGGTCAACGCCGACGACGTCGCCCGCCGGTTCGAGGGCGGCACCGCGCCGCTGGCGCGCCGGCTCGCGGCCATGCGCACGCTTGCGCTCGCCGGCTATCCCGTCGGGCTGACCATCGCGCCGATCATGGCCACGCCGCAGTGGCGCGACGGATACGCGGCCCTGCTGCGTGACGTCGCCGCCGCGCTCGCCGGCGTCCCCGATCCCGACCTCACCGTCGAATGCATCACCCACCGATTCACCGCGTCGAGCAAGGACGTCCTGCTGGGGTGGTACCCGCGGACGAAGCTGGACATGGACGAATCGGGCCGCACCCGCAAGTTCGGCAAGTTCGGCTCCGCCAAGTACGTGTACCCGAAGGACACCATGACGCAGATGCGGACCTGGTTCGAGGCGGAGCTGGCCGAGGTGCTGCCCTTGGCGCGGGTCCTGTACTGGACCTGAGCGCCGCGGGCCCGCGCACCCTGGCTCCCGATCGACGGTCACACCTTGGCAGACTGTGGTCATGGCACAGATAACGTTGCGTGGAAATCCGATCAACACGGTCGGGGAGCTGCCCGCCGTCGGTTCAGCGGCACCGCAGTTCACCCTCACCGGAACCGATCTCGGCGCGGTGACGAACGACGACTTCCGCGACGCCCCCGTTCTGCTCAACATCTTCCCGTCGGTCGACACCCCGGTGTGCGCCACCAGCGTTCGGACGTTCAACGAGCGCGCCGCGGCCGGCGGCGTCTCGGTGCTCTGCGTGTCGAAGGACCTTCCGTTCGCCCAGAAGCGGTTCTGCGGCGCCGAGGACATCGAGAACGTCAAGACGGCCTCGGCGTTCCGCGACAGCTTCGGCGAGGACTTCGGGATCACGATCGCCGACGGACCGATGGCGGGCCTGCTCGCGCGCGCCGTCGTGGTGATCGGCGCCGACCAGAAGGTGGCGTACGCCGAACTGGTGCCCGAGATCGGCACCGAACCCGACTACGACGCCGCGCTCGCCGCGCTGAAGTCCGCCTAGGCACCTCCTCTTCCGCGAACGTGCGGTCACTGCGAAGAATCGCCTCGACATTCGCAGTGGCCGCACGTTCGGCGTAGTGAGCCAGAACACGTCGGAACCGCCCCTGACCTGGCATCGATCACCGTTCGGTATCGGTACGGCATCTCCTTCGCTGTGCGGTCCGCCCAGTTGGCGTTCCGTCGCCCCGAAGTTGTAGAAGTGACTGTGGTGACAGATGTCAACCAACGCGTCGGTTCCGACGCGGCAGTTCTCGCAGTGCAGGGAGTGAAGTTCGATGAGGCGTTTCTATGCCGTTGTGATCGGTGCGGCCATGCTGCTGGTGACCGCGGGCCACGCCTCGGCCGAGCCCTACACCCGCTCGACGGCGCATCAGCAGGCCATCGACTACGTGATCGCCCGCGCGCTCGCACAACGCGGCGTGCCGTTCGTCTACGGCGGCGGTGACGCCACCGGTCCGACCAGCAAGGCCGCCCGCAAGGATGCCGACCCCGCCGTCCTGGCGTTCGACCCGACCGCCAACGTGGCGGGCTTCGATGCGTCGGGCCTGATGCTCTACGCGTTCTCCGGTGTCGGCGTGAAGATCCCGCGCTCGTCGGGAGACCAGTTCCTGGCCGCGGCGAAGGTGGCGCCTGCGCAGGCGCTGCCGGGCGACCTGCTGTTCTACGGTCCGAACGGGACGCAGAGTGTGGCGCTGTACCTGGGCAACGGGCAGATGCTGGAGGCGACCGACCCGGCCGTGGCCGTGACGCCCGTGCGCACCGCCAACATGATGCCGTACCTCGGCCGCTTCATCGCCTGACCCGGGTCAGGTGTCGCCGGCCTGCCACAGTCGCTGGTAGTAGTCGATGCGCACCGCGTCGCGCGCCACGCCGTAGGCCGCCAGGAGTTCGTCCTCCCGGTCGGCCGGTCCGAAGTTCCACGACAGGGACAGCAGGGCGACGGCGATGTCGGCCCACCGGTCCGCGACCCCGAGGTCGCCGAGATCGACGTGCCCGCCGAACACACCGTCGTCGTCGATCAGGGTGTTGGGCGCGCACGCGTCGCCGTGACAGACCACCATCCGGTCGACAGGTGGCGCCTGGCCCATGCTGGCGCGGGCCTCGGCCGGCACCTCTCGGCGCAGCCGCGTCTGCACCGACCAGTCGAACGGACACCCGGCGACGGGCAGGGTGTCGTGCAGGCGCCGCAGCCCGGAACCGATGGCGCGGACCGCCGTTCGCGGCGCTGCTAGCCAATGCGGGTCCACCGCCGAACGTCCGGGCATGCCCGCGGTGTGCAGCCACCCGGCGCCGGCACCGATCACTCGGGGGACTCGGACGAAGCCTGCCGCCCAGCGCATCTTCTCGGCCTCGGCGGCCAGTAGGTGCGGTCGGCCCGCAGGCGCGATCTTGACGAACTCCCGGTGCTCACCGGTGCCGATCTGGAAGGTGACGCCGCCGAGTTCGTTGACCCACACCGCGGCCACCGGCCTGCCCGCGGCGATGGCGTCGACCACGGGCGGCACCGGGGTCGGGCCGGTGGGTGCGCTCACGGCTCCGGTCCGGCGCGTCAGACGGTGGGCATCCGGCCGACCAGCGTGAGCATGATGACGATGCCGGGCAGCAGGTTGGTGACCGAGTGGGCGGCGATGCTGGCGACCAGGCTCCCGGTGTACAGCCGGGCCAGTCCGAGCGGAATCGCGACGATGAGAAGCAGTGGCGTTCTCATCAGTTCGAAGTGGGCCAGCGCGAACAGCACGGTCGTCACCGCGAAGGCCACCCACCGGCCCCACCGCCAGTCGATGGCGCCCCACAGCAGCCCGCGGTACACGATCTCCTCGCAGACCGGTGCGACCAGCACCACACAGAGGAAGACAGCCACCGCCCAGGCCCATGACGTCCGGACGTCCCCGAACACCGCGCCCACCGCGGAGTTCGCTTCGGGCCCCACGATCTTCAGATAGAGCGCCGCGGCGGGCAACGTGATGAACAGCCCGCCGAATCCGAACAACGCACCCCATCCGAGGCCGCGCCACGTCCAGTGCAGCCGCAGGTCGATGCGTGGCCCGTTGCCCCGCCACCGCGTGATGAGGACCGCGAGACCGGCGGCGCAGACGGTGGGGACCACCAGAACCGCCGCGATCTTCGCCACCGACGCCTCGCCGCCGCGCAACGCCAGCAGCAACAGGAGCCCGACCGCCACGTAGGTGGTCACCACCACCAGGTACGCGCCGATGCCCCAGCGGTGCGGCCGCGCCGCAGGCAGTGTCGGCGGCGGGAGTGCGGCCTCGGGTGGTCCGGGCACCACAACCGGATTGTGTTCGGCATTCACGTCTTCGACGCTACTGCAGTTCCGCGGCACCGCAGGCCGCCAATACACGACTCGAGTCAGAGGCAGGCGCGCATGTGTCACACTCTGCGACGAGCACACCGATCGGGCAGGAGTGAGCGGGTGAACGAGGCACACGAGCGCTGCGGCAGTGACGAGTGGCGGCAGATGATCCGGGACGTGATTCTGCCGTGGGCCATGGGCACTACCGATCTCGGCCACGACGTCCTCGAGGTCGGACCGGGATACGGGGCGACCACCGACGTGCTCAGCCGGGGTGCAGGCCACGTGACGGCAGTGGAGATCGACGCCGATCTGGCCGCGATGCTGACCGAGCGCTTCTCCGCGGCGCCCTCGGTGGACATCGTGCACGGCGACGCCACCGCGCTGCCCTACGAAGAGGACCGGTTCACCGGCGCGGCGTGTTTCACGATGCTGCACCACGTCCCGACGGCGGAACTGCAGGATCGGCTCTTCGCGGAGATCGCTCGGGTGCTCGCCCCCGGGGCGGCACTGGTCGCGAGTGACAGCCTGGCCAGCGACGAACTCGAGGCCCACCACGAGGGCGACACCTACAACCCCGTCAACCCCGACTCGCTGGCGTCCAGGCTCGCCGCGGCGGGCTTCGAGGAGATCGAGGTGCGCACGAATCCCTACGGGTGGACCGCCACCGCCCGAGCGGTCACCTCATAGGCTGCTGCGCCCCGAGATCGCGTTCACCAGCGCCACCGCATGCTCGCTCACGCCCTCGTGCGACGCGCGGACGTCGACCACCACATCGCCGACCACCCGCATCGCGTGGGTACTGACGTAACCGGTGTCGGACCGGACGCGAACCAGCTCGACGCCGTCGCCGCGCTGCGGTTCGTCCATCGACAGCACCCACGGCTGCGGGTCTTCGTCGGTGACGGTCAGCACCCCACCCGCGCAGCGCTGCCAGGCGGCCACCGTCCTGTCGACGAATGCGGTTGCCGCGGCGGGGGATTCGAATTCGATCACTCCCTGGTCCAGGTCGGCGCTCTCGTCGTCGGCGTCGAGCACCGCACCGCGCACCGCACGGTATGGGCTGCCCTGGTACACCTCGCTCATCGTGTTGGCTTCGACGGCAAGGCATTCCGCAGGCGCGTAGGCCTTGCCCGTGCGCAGCGCGAAGAGCTTGCGGTAGGTGAACGTCGTCGTCAGCACCGCAGGCGCGACGATCGCGTTGACCTCTGTTTCGCTGAGCAGCATGCTCGTCAGCGGATCCACTGGCGGCGGACCGGCTTCTTCGACGGCGGCACCGCATCCCGCCATCACAGCGGCCGTCGCGGCACCGACCACGACTGTGCGGATTCGACCCGGCCGCATGAGTCGATCGTAGGCTGCGCGGCCGGGGGTCGACTGCACGAATCAGGCCGTCATCGGCCCGCGCCGAGATCGTCGGACCGTCCCGCTTCGATGCGGGACCACTGCGGGATCGGTCGGCCGTCGCTGCGCGTGTTGGAGCCGTCGACCTGCCAGGGTTGCGGCCAGCCGGACGGCGAGTCCTCCCACGGCTCCTGCCGCCCGTAGACGGTGAGGTCCATCAGCGCGAGGCTGTAGTCCATCGCCTCGACACCGCGCAGTGTGGTCCAGTAGGTCTCGAACACCCGGTCACCGTCGCGTACGTAGCAGACGATGTGCATCATTCCGGCCTGCCGCCCGACGAGCAGCCGGTTCAGCGACGGCAGCGCCGAGTACCACGGCACGTCCCAGCCCATGAACTCGCGATACCGCAGACTCTCGTCCAGCGGGCCCTGGCAGAAGACGGCGTAGGTGATGTCCCGCGAGTGCAGGTAGGACAGCTCGGTGACCTGCGTGGTCACCCAGGTGCAGCCCTCGCACTGCTCGGGCGCAGGCCGCCCGGGGTTCCACATGAAGTAGTAGGCGACGAGCTGGGTGCGTCCGTCGAAGGCGTCGCGGAGGGTGAGGGGGCCACCCGGGCCCGCGATCTCGAGTCCGGCGTCCACCTCGACCATCGGCAGCCGGCGGCGTGCCGCGGCGATCGCATCGCCCTGCCGGATGTGCGCCTTCTCCCGGACCCGCAGTTCGGCGAGTTGCGCCTCGAACGCGGCACGGTCGACGGGCGGCGGCAGCGGTGTTCCCGCCGGGATACCGGTCATGAGTTCGAGGGGGCACAGTGGGCGCAGGCCTGCGGTTCGCCGGCGGGGGATCGGCTGTCGAGCCCGGGGTACTCGTCGTGCCAGCGCCACCATTCATGGGCCGGGCTCTGCGGATACCCCTGCGGCGAGTCCTCCCACGTCTCCTGCCGGCCCAGCGCTGTCATGTCGAGGAAGCTCCAGGTGTTGACGAAGGCCTCGTCGCCGCGGTTGCCGATGAAGTAGGTGCGGAACACCTGTTCGCCGGTGTCGCCGGCGCGGATGAAGGCGTTGGTGCCGTGCCATTCGTGCACCCCGAAGTCGACGTCGAAACCGCTGTCCGGTTCGGCGATCATGGTGTACCAGGGGATGTCCCATCCCATCCGGGCCTTGATGCGGGCGATGTCGGCCTGCGAGCCGCGCGACACGTACACCAGCGTGGTGTCACGGGCATTGAGGTGCGCGAGGTTGCCGATGTGGTCGGCCATCAGGGAGCACCCGACGCAGCCGTGGTCCGGCCACCCGTGCAGCCCGGGATCCACGAACGCGCGGTAGACGATCAACTGGCGCCGTCCCGCGAAGAGGTCGAGCAGACTCACCTCGCCGTCGGGCCCGTCGAAGACGTACTCCTGGTCGACCGCCATCCAGGGCATCCGTCGGCGCTGCGCGGCGAGGGCGTCCTTCGCGCGGGTCATCTCCTTCTCCTTGACCAGCATCTCCTGCAGAGCAGCCTCCCACTGCTGTGCGGCCACCACCGGAGGCGTGTGCATCGCCCGTCCCCTTTCTCCACCACGGCGTCGGCCGTCGACGACCACGCCGAACGTTATACAGATCGGTTGAACATTCTGGATCCACCACAACACAGCCGCCCGCTATAGTCAACAACATGGTTGAAGATCAGGTGCTCGACCGCACCTACGGTGCGCTGGCGGACCCCACCCGCCGCCGGCTGCTGGAGGCGCTGCGCGGCGGCGATGCGCGGATCACCGATCTCGCGGCGCCCCTGCCGATGACGTTCGCCGGGGTGTCGCGGCACATCGGCGTGCTCGAGTCGGCGGGCCTGGTGCAACGCGAGGTTCGCGGCCGCGAGCACTGGGTGTCACTGCGTCCCGACGGGCTGACACTGGCGCAGCGGTGGCTCGACCAGCAGACGGACTTCTGGGCCGCACGCGCCGACGCACTGCACGACCGCCTGCGCAGGAAGGGGACGACACGGTGACGGAGGCGCCGGTCGTCCGGGTGCAACGCGTGATGCCGGCCCCGCCCGAAGTCGTGTTCGACCAATGGCTGGATCCGGAGTCGTTGGCGGAGTGGATGTGTCCGCGCCCGGACCGGTGCATCCACGTCTTCATCGACCCGCGCGTCGACGGCCGGTTCCGGTTCGACGTCGACAACGCGGGCACACTGGTGCTCATCACCGGCCGCTTCCTCGTCATCGAGCGGCCGCGGCTGCTGCGGTTGACGTGGAGCAACTCCGATTGGCCGGACCCGACGGTCAGCAGCGTGGTCGAGGTGTTGTTCACGCCGACCGGCGACCACGAGACGGTGATGGCCATCGAACACGCGATGCTGCCGCCGCACGAGTACGACAGTTTCCACGGCGGCTGGACCGCGATCTGCGAACAACTCGCCGAGGCGCTCGCCGGCGGCTGACGCCGGAACGTCAGCCGGGGATCTGGGTCTGCTGGTAGAGCGCGAGTTTCCAGCCGGCGTCGGTGCGGGTGTAGACGCTGGACATCGCGCCGACGAATGCCGGACCGTCGCCGTCGCGATACCCCGTCGCCGTGTAGACGAGGATCCCCGTGTCGTCAGCGGGGCGGACGAGGCGGACGTCGCCGATCTCGTAGCGGCTCCACGGCGGGGACTGCGACAACGCCTCGACCACCGCGTCGCGGTCCATCACCATGCCGTTGGCGAGCACCATCAGGGCGTCGGGCAGCATGACCCCGCCGTAGAACTCGGACCCGGTGCTGTTGCACAGCGAGTCCCAGCCGGCCCGTTCGAGTTCCAGGAGCAGATCGAGCACTTCATCAGTCATCCCCACGGGATACCCGTGCGCGGCGACGTTCAAGACCGGGACCGGTCAGCGGCCGCGCCAGGTGGGTCTGCGCTTCTCCAGCCAGGCTCTCGGACCTTCGGCCGCGTCCGCGGTGGCACCGGCCACCTTGCGCATCGTCTCGCCGAACCGGACCGACTCGATCCAACCCATGTCCGCCGACCGCCAGGCGACCTCCTTGGTGGCCCGCTGGGCCAGCGGTGCCGCCTCGGTCAGCGTCCGCGCCCAGGCGCGGGCCTCCTGTTGCAGCACATCGGGTTCCACCAGTTTCCACACCAGGCCGATCTCCTTCGCGCGTTGCGCGCTCATCGGCTTGCCGGTCAGCAGCAGTTCCATCGCGTTGGCCCATCCGACGCGCTGGGGCAGCCGGATGGCCCCGACGATCGTCGGGACGCCGATCGCGACCTCGGGATAGGAGAAGGTGGCCTCGGTGCTCGCGATCACGAAGTCGCAGAACAGGACCCCGGTCAATCCGTAACCGATGCAGGGACCGTGCACCGCGGCGATGGTGGGCTTGAACAATTCCATGCCGCTCTCGAAGGAGTTGATGGTCGGCTTCTCCCAGAACGTTCCGCCGAAGGTGCCCACCACGCCCTCGCTGTCCTTGAGGTCGCCGCCGGCGCAGTGCACGTCGCCGTTGGCGGTCAGGATCGCGACCCAGGCGTCCTCGTCGTCGCGGAACCTGTCCCATGCCGCGTTGAGGTCATTGCGCAGCGCACCGTTGATGGCGTTGCGCGCCTCGGGGCGGTCCATCGTGATGGTCGCGACGTGGTCGTCGAGCTCATAGGTGACGAATCCCATGGCTGAACACTAGGTGTGCAGGTGTGTCGACTCCAGCGCACCGTCGACGATCATCGTTCGCAGGGTCCGGCGGTCGAGCTTGCCGCTGGCGAGCGTCGGGATCAGGTCACTCGGGGCCGACGCCCACCGGGTGGGGATCTTGTAGGCCGACAGGTGGTCACGCGCGAACGCCGCGAGGGCGGCGAAGTCCGTCGGGCCCACCTGCGCCGGGACGACGACCGCGCACACCTCCTCGCCGCGTTGCGGATGGTCGACCCCCACGACCACGCACTGCGCCACGTCGGCCGACGACTCGATCACCGCCTCGACCTCCAGCGGGGACACGTTGGCGCCCGCGGCCTTGATGAGGTCACCGGTGCGGCCGACGTAGAACAGCCGAGGGTCGCCGGTTCTGCGGTACACCCGGTCACCGGTGTGGTACCAGCCGTCGCGGTCGAAGGTCTCCCACCGTTCCTTCTTGTTGTAGCCCGCCATCACCCCGACGCCGCGGATCAGCAGTTCCCCGGTGCTCCCGTCGGGTACCGGCACGCCGTCGTCGTCGACGATCGCGATGTCGGTGAAGACGAAGCCGCCCGCCGTCTCGGACATGGTGCGGTGCACCGGGTATCCGTCCGGGACGTCGGTCATCGCGATGTCGAGCGGTCCGTCGCGCAGCATCGGCGCACTGCTCAGGTCGCGGCCGGCGAAGCTGGGGTGTTCGCGCAGCCGCTGCGTGAACGCCGGCCAGCCCACGACGCCGGTGGCCCGCTCCCGCTCGACGAGGTCGAGCGCGGTGCCCGCGTCGAGCCGCGGCATGGTGAGCACCGTGGTCGGTTCATGCAAGGCGCCTGTCGCCGCGAGCACGCCGCCGATCCAGAAGAACGGCATCGCACAGAGGATCCGGGGCGGGCCGGAGGACCGCGAGATCGCCCTGACCGCGGCGGGCCACGTCGAGGTCTGGCGGGCCAGCGTGCCGTGGGTGTGCAGCACGCCCTTCGGGTCCGCGGTGGACCCGGAGGTGTGCACCATGATGGCCAGGTCGGCCGGTGACACCTCGGCCTCGGCGGCGGCCAGGATCTCGGGCGCCACCCCGTCGGCGGTGTCGTCGTCCCAGCGGGTGGCCCATGCGCGGTCGGTGGGCCCGGTGAGCACGACGCGGCGTAGGTACGGCGCCGCGGCCACCGCGATGTCGCCGTCGCGCTGAGCGGCCAGCCCCGGCAGCGCGGCCTCCAGGCGGTCGGAGGTGTCGGTGGTGAGCACCTGCGGCGGCGCGACCAGCAGTCCCACGTCGGCGAGGCGCAGCACCTTGGCGATCTCGGCCGGCGCGTACAGGGTGCTCAACGGCACCACGGCCGCGCCGATTCGAGAGCAAGCGAGCCACCAGAGCACCCACTCGGCGCTGTTGGGGAAGAACAGCCCGACACGGGCGCCCTTGCCGACGCCGCGGCGCAGCAGCCATCGCGCGATGTGGGCGGAGCGCCGGTCGGCGTCGTCGTAGCTGAGCCGGTCGGTGGGGGTGACGAGGTAGGGGTGCGCCCCGTGGTCACGCACGCTGCGCCGCAGCAGCGCCGGAACGGTCGGCGGAATCGCGGGGAGGGATGTCACAGTGCCGATCCTGCCCAACGGCGGCGATCGCGGAACGCCCGGCCGCCGCATCGCGTTGAAACAGGCATGACGTCGACGCTTCACGACGGGGCAGCGGGCCGCCGGACCCCGGCCGAGTTGGCCGACCGCCTCCTCGACATCAAGCGGATCTATCACGAGCCGGGTGTCGAGCGCTTCCCGCGCGCCCGTCAGGTGCTCGACCGGTACGCCGGCGCCGAACTGATCGAGGTTGCGTCGCACCAGGCCATTCCGGGGCTGTACGGCAACGAGGGGAACGTCGAGGACTGGGTGCGCATCAAGCGCGAGGTGCTGGTGCTCGGCGAGAAGAAGAGTCTGGCGGCACGCCGCAACGAGCGGTCGAGTGACTGGATCGCGCCGTCCACCGCCAACGGCTGCGCGATGGCGTGCTCCTACTGCTACGTGCCGCGACGCAAGGGCTACGCCAACCCGATCACGGTGTTCGCCAACATCGAGAAGATCACCGGCTACCTCGAGCGGCACGCGGCGCGCCAAGGCGTCAAGCCGGAGCCCAACCAGTGCGATCCCGTGGATTGGGTGTACGACATCGGCGAGAACAGTGACTGCTCCGTCGACGCGATGGTGTCCGACAACGTCCGCGATCTCGTCGATCTGTTCGCCCGTGTCCCGAATGCCAAGGCCAGCTTCGCGACGAAACTCGTCAATCGCGACCTGCTCGACTACGACCCGCGTGGCGGCACCAGGGTGCGGTTCAGCCTGATGCCCGCCGACACGTCGCGCACCGTGGACATCCGGACGTCGAAGATCGCCGACCGCATCGCCGCGCTCGACGACTTCGTCGATGCGGGCTACGAGGTGCACCTCAACTTCAGCCCGGTGATCGTGCACGAGAACTGGCTGGCCGACTGGGCGGAACTGCTCGAGCAGATCGCCGACGGCACCAACGAACGGACGAAGCGACAACTCGCCGCGGAGATCATCTTCCTCACCCACAACGAGGGCCTGCACGACGTCAACATGGGCTGGCACCCCAAGGGGGAGGATCTGCTGTGGCGGCCGGACCTGCAGCAGCTCAAGCGGAGTCAGAGCGGCCAGTGGAACGTCCGGTACAAGACGCCGTGGAAGGGCCGCTGGGTGCAGCAGCTCACCGACCTGATCGCCACGACGCTGCCGGACTGCCGGATCCGGTACGCGTTCTGACTATCCGCGCTTCGGGGTGCCGACCGCGCTGGCCAGGTCGGTGTCGAGGAAAGCGGCGGTGTCGTAGTACGTGCGGAACGCCGTGATGCTGCCGTCCCTCGCCTCGAGCACGCTCACCCCGTCGTAGCAGAACGCCGTCCCGTCCTGCAGGGTGCCCTCCGAGGTCCACTCCAGGAACGTCACGTCGTCGTCGGTGACCCGGTGCCGGAACGCCGCGTCGATGTCACCGAAGACATCGCGGTACTGCTGCCAGAACGCCCGGGCGCCGTCCTTGCCGCGCTGTCCGTGCGGGAGGCCGGCCTTGTTCAGCGTCGCGTCGTCACCGAACAGCTCCACCAGCGGATCGACGTCGCGGTCCCGGTGCAGCCGGTCGAGTGCGTTGACGAATTTCTGCGCCAGATCATGCATGGCGCCGAGGTACCCCCAACCACCCCGATCATGCGGCACGTCAGCTGTTCGTCACACATTCGACCTCGGGACGCAGTCGGGTCACGGTCGATAGACTGCCGGGATGGGTCGCGAGCTCCAGGTGACGTTCGACTGCGCCGATCCGGCTGCCCTCGCCCGGTTCTGGGCTGAGGTCCTGGGTTTCGTCGTCCAGTCGCCTCCGGGCGGGTTCGACACCTGGGACGACGCGCTGGAGGCGATGGGCGTGCCGCCCGAACGGCGCAACGACGCCTCGGCCCTCGTCGACCCGGACGGCCAAGGGCCGCGCGTCTACTTCCAGCGCGTGCCGGAGGGCAAGGCCGCCAAGAACCGGGTGCACCTCGACGTGCGGGTGGCCCCCGGATCGAGCGGGGACGAGCGGATGACCGCATTGGAGCGCGAGTGCGAACGACTGGAAGGACTCGGCGCCACCCGGCTCGGACGGCACGAACCCGCGCCCCCGCTGCAGGGCGGCCACATCGTCATGGCCGATCCCGAGGGCAACGAGTTCTGCCTCGACTGACCGCCCGCACCGATGAGTGATCCGCCGAGAACCGACGACGGGCACCACATCGTCGTCGACGGGCGCAAGTGGCGGGCGACCGACCCGGCGATCCCCGAGGAGCGGCGGGCCGAACTCACCCGCATCCTGATGGCGTGGCGGCGAAAGGTGCGCCAGGCCCGCGGAACCGATCGCGAACCTACCGTGCGTGCGGGTGTGCACGCGGCCAAGGTCGCGCTGGGGGAGCGGGGTACGCCGTGGTGGGAGCAGACCGACGAGCAGCGCCGGGCGCGGTGGGAGACCCACGTCCCGGCACCCGATAATTCACAGGGCTAGCGTCGCCGAGCGGTTAACGGGCGTTCGTTGCGTTCGCGCCGCTCCGCTTCGTCGGCGCGGTCCTCGGCCCAGAAGTCTTCGAATCGCTCACCCGGGCGGACGTTGGGGACGCGATTCATGATGTTGCTGAACCACTTCGGCGGCGTCTTGGGTTCCCACTGGGGCAGCACGGCGCTCAACGACGCCAGCGTCTTGAGGACGACGAAGACGCCGAAGAATGCGCTGGGCGCGTCGGTCAGGGCGATGCCGATGAAGCCGAAGATCAGGGTGAGGTGGACGACGACGACGCGGCTCAGCCCACGCTGAGCGGTCTGTTCGAGCTGCCAGAACGACCAGCTGCGCAGGCTGAACAGGTCGGCGAAGAAGTCGAGGGCCAGGAAGGCGAGCACGCTGAGGCAGCCGAATCCCGCGCTGCGCCAGTCGACGTCGGCGAGCCGGCCCTCACCGTTGCGGTTGAGCAGGAAGAAGATCGCCGCGAGGAACACCGCGTGGGCGGCGCAGAACGCGAAACTGGTGACGGCGAAGCCGGTGACGAACGAGGAGGAGTTGCGCGAACTCCGCCGGTCCGCACTCGGCGCCGTGTACCGGAAGTGGCCGCTGCGTGGAGACCACCGCTGGTGCAACACGATCCGGGCCACGATGAGCGCGCACACCGCGACGTTCTCGAACCAGTAGACCGCGAGCGTCGTGGGTCCGGACCAGTCCTCGAAGAACCAGCCGACGATCGGGACCGCGATCACCGCAAGCAGGCTCAGCGGGTGGACGAAACGCGTCACCTGGTCGCCCCGGTCGGCGGCATGGTCGCTCCTCTCCGCGGACAGCCGCACACCGCGGAGTGCGCGCTTCCCGTCGGAGATTAGCCCGGCCACCGAGGCGCCGCCGGGATCAGCGTCGGGAAAGCTCCGCCTCCAGCCGCTCGATCAGCGTCTTGCGGGCCTTGCCGTCGCGCTCGCGCCGCAGGGCGGAGGTGAGCTGGCGCTTGTCGAGTTCCCCGACGAGCCTGACCGCTTGGGCGACCGGCAGCTCATCGAGCCGGCCGGCCGTGCGTGCGGCCTTGGCGGCCTTGGTGTTCGACACATGCTGCCTGCCGGAGGCCGACGCGCTGCGCTTCTTGGCGTCGGTGGCGTTCCTCTCACTCTCGGAGAGCTGTTCCCAGGCCTTCTTCGGCAGGTACCGCTTGGTCTCGCCACGGTCGCCGCGGGCACGCGCTCCGCCGTCTTTGGTCTGCCAGTCCTCCTTGCCCCACTGCTCGAGAGACTTCTGCCGGTCGTCTTTGGGGCCTCGGTAGCCGCCGCCCTGCCGCTCGTACTCCTGGGTCAGCAGCTGGCTCTTGCGTGCCGACCACTGTCCCTTCCTGCCGCCCTTGTCCGAGGCCTTGATCTCTTCCTTGATGCGCTCCCGCAACCCGGGATCGGTGTACTCCGCCATGGAGGGGAGATACCCGCTTTTCGGCCAAGGTGTTCCGCACCCCTACGGCGGCCCGGCCGGCCCCGGCTGACAGTGCGGGCACCACCAGGTGCGTCGCCGTTCCGGATCGTTGGGCACCTCGGCGACCACCCGTACCGTGGTTCCGCAGCGCAGGCACGGCCGGCCGGCGCGACCCGCCACCCAGTGCTGCTCACCTTTGCGGCGCACCCCCGTCGTCACCTGCATCGCGCCCGGCACTGTGGCCGAGTGTCGAAGCGCCCGCGCACCGAGGCCGAGCACGGCCGGTACGTCGACGAGTCCTACGGGCGTCCACGGGCTGTGGCCTCGCAGGAAGCAGAGCTCGTTGGCCCACAGGTTGCCGTATCCCGCCACGCAGCGCTGGTCGAGCAGGGCGGCGACGAGCGGGCGATCCGGTTCGGCCGCGATGCGGCGCGCCGCCTCCTCGATGTCCCAGTCGTCGCGCAGCGGATCGGGGCCGAGGTGTCCTACGACATCGGGTTCGTCGCGGGTGCGCAGCAGCTCGACGACGGGCAGCTTCACGCCGTAGGCGGCGGGCCCGTCGGTGCGCAGGACGACCCGGACGTCGGGCATGACCGCTCGCGGCAACCAGCGGCCGGTCTCCGAGATGGTCCATGAGCCGGACATTCGGAGGTGGGTGTGCAGGGTGAGGTCGCCCGACAGCCGGGTGAGCAGGTGCTTGCCGTGCGTGATGTGGGCCTGCACGCGCCGGCCGGCGAGGTCGTCCGTGGCGTGGCTCGGAACCCGCAGCTCGCCGTGGGTCAGCGTGCGACCACGCAACGCGCGGTCGAGTCGTCGTGCCAGTGCGTACACCGTGTCACCCTCGGGCACGCGTCAGCGCTCTTCGCCGCGGCGACTCAGCAGTCGAGCTGGACGATGGCCGTGGAGACGATGTCCGTCGCGGTACCGACGCTGACGCCGAGGGGGTCGAGCTCCTTCTGTACGAGGCCGACGATGGTCGACGAGCCGACGCCGTCGCGGGAGGCCTGGCATGCCTGATACCCGGTGGTGAGCAGCTGCGCCTGGGACAGGAACGGGAACTTCTCCTGCAGCTTCAGGAAATCGGCCTCGGCGGCGGCCGCGGGCGATGCGAAGGCCAGCCCCGCGGATGCGGCGATGACCAGGGCTGCGAATGATCGGACCATGGGACTTCCTTCGGCTTGCGGCGGGATCGCTCGGTCGAGGTGGCGGACGCTGACGCTGGTCATTGTCCACCACGGGTGCGCTCAAACATCGGGAAGTTGCGCCGCCGGTCGCTCACACTGGGAGATGTTGGGATCGGTAGCCGGTCGCGGGCCGTGCACTCGAGGCACGAGCAACGCCAAGGGGGCGGTGCCCGACGAGAGGATCCGACCTTGAACCGACTCACACGGCTCGTGACGGCGGCCGCGGTGTCCGGCGGGGTGGCGTTGACCGGCTTCGCGCTCAGCGCGGGCACCTCGGCCGCTCAGGGCCCCAGCTATCAGGGCGGGAATTGCCCGGTGGGACAGACGTGTACGCACTGGTGTCCCGGCGACCCGGCCATCCCGGGCGGGCAGGTGCTGACGTGGGATCGCAACGTCTGCCATGACTGGTACTGGAATTCCGAGGGCATCGTCGATGTCACCACGTGGACGATCTACCCCTGGTCCGGCGCGCCGCATCCGGCCACGCCGCCACCGCCGCTCCATCCGGCGCCTCCACCGCCGCCGCTGCCGCCGGGCACGCCGTTCTGCAGCCCGCGCGGATCGTTGATCATCATCCCGCCGATCTGCGACGAGATCGGCGTCGACATGCCGCCCGGTTCAGTGCGGCGTCCGTGACGGAGGGAGCAGCAGCTCCTGGGTGGTGAGCGCGCTCCGGGCTAACCGAGGCCCGCGCGCCACCTGTCGAGCAGCCGTCGGTCCCGTTTGGTCGGCCGCCCGGCTCCGCGGTCACGGACCGCCACCGCGACCACCGGCTCCGCGGGCCGGGCCGGTGTGCGGTCCAGGTAGCACGTCACGGCTTCGGCCGCACCGACCCGCTTGTGGATCACCCGCAGCACCTCGACGATCCTCGTGGTGTCGGCCATCCGGACGCGGATCTGGTCACCGGGGGAGAGCATCGTCGACGGCTTGGCGATCCGGTCGTTGACGCGGACGTGGCCGCCGCGGCAGGCCGCCGCGGCGTCCGGCCTGGTCTTCGTCAACCGCACCGACCACAGCCAGCGGTCCACGCGCGTCGCCTCCACGAGACCCATCATGGCGGCTCAGCGCGCACTCATCCAGCGCGACCGGAGTCGCGGCCGGCGCGACTCAGCTCGAGGCGTCGAGGATCTTGATCGCGAAGACGAGCGTGTCGCCCTTCTCGATCCCTGCGCTGGGCTGACCGTCGGGGTAGCCGTCGGCCGGAGTCATCGCGACACCGACGGTGGAACCGACCTTCTGCCCGGCGATGGCCTTCTGGAACCCCGTCACGACGCCGTCGAGCGAGAATTCGACCGGGGGACCGCCCACGTAGCTGCTGTCGAACACCGAGCCGTCACGTCCGTTGACGCCCATGTAGCAGACCGATACCGACGCTGTGTCCGCGACGACCGGTCCGTCGCCCGCCTGCAGCGTCTTCACCTGGGTCTCACCGACGCTGAACGGCGCGGTCACGGTGATCAGCGGAGCCGCCGCGTCGGTCGATCCGGTGACCGCCACGCTGCCGGTGTTCCCGGGCAGCGTCCACTCCGGCGCCGCACCCTGCGCGGGCGGTGCCGACGGGCACGCCGCGGCGGCGGCAGGCGCCTCGGGGGTCGCTGACGCCGCAGGGTCCGGCGGGAAGAATTCGACCGGTGTGCGCGTCGACGAGGAGCTCGTCGACGCGGTGCTCGTGTCGGACCCGCATGCGGTGAGCCCGATGAGGAGCGATGCGGCACACGCGGCGAGCGCGATGGACGAGGGCAGACGAGAGGAGTTCACGATCGGCCACGCTACCGGCGGCGCGGCCGTCGACCGAAGGCCCGGTGCTCTAGGCCGCGCGCGCAGTTGTGACACGCCGCCGAGAATCGACGCGGCTCTCAGCTCAGCACGGCCAGGTCGTGCACGGAGTCGCGAGGCAGGTCTCCGTCGACCACGGCGCGCACCTCCATGTACCGCAGGTTGATCGAACCCTTGTGATTGTCCAGGAACGCGGTGTCGGCGGCGTCGCGCCCGGTGGCGATGCGCACCATCGACTGGCGCGGCGCCAGGCAGGTCGGATCCACCACGCGCCAGACGCCGTCGATGAGAGCTTCCGCCACCGCGTGGAAATCCATCGGGTCGCAGCCCGGTGCGTAGACGGCGACCATCCTCGCCGGGACGTTGACCGCGCGCAGCAGTGCGATCACCAGGTGGGCGTAGTCGCGGCACACCCCGGAACCGGCCAGCAGGGTGTCCGCGGCTCCGTCGATCGGGTCGCTGGACCCCGGCACATAGGCGAGCCGCGTTCCCACCCACGACGAGACCTTCTCCAGCAGGGTCGCCGAGTCGGCGTACTCACCGAACTCGGTGGCGGCGAAGCCGAAGAACTTGTCCGCTTCGGCGTAACGGCTCGGCCGCAGATAGGTCGACATGTCGATGTCACGGACGTCCGCCGGATCGGTGCGACCCAGGACTGTGGCCCGGTACGAGGCGGTGACGGTTCCTTCGGGCGCGTCGAAGCGATGGATGCGCGTGCCGTGCTCGCCGATGAGCTCCTGGGCTTCGACGGCCGTGCCGTTGCAGCGGAATTCGAGAGACTCGGTGACCTGCGCCCCGGGCTGGGGTGCGAGGGCGATCTGGAACTCCAGGGTGGTCGCGGCGATGATGTCGACTTCGAGATCGGCGCCGACGTCGCGCTTGAACGCAGGCGGGGCATCGACCGACCCTGTTGACTGTTCGCCTGGCAACAGGGACATCACGCACCGCTTTCGTCGACGGATTCGTCATCGCAATGGGTAACGGCACACCTTCTTGACCGTGGCGACGATGGGCACACCCTAGCGGCGGTCGGTAGCGGTCGCTCGGCGAGCCGGTCGCATCAGGTGGCCGCCGGTGTCGAGGTTCACCGGGCGGTGGGGTTCTTGGCCGCGATGATCGCCGACTCGATGGCCGTGAAGCATTCTGCCGCAGCGGGTTCGGTGCCCAGTCCGACGTAGAAGCTGCCGGGCCGCTCACTGCCGGCGAAGCCGGTGATCGTGAATCCGGCAGTTTCACCGGCCAGTTGTCCGAGTGCGGCGCCCAGGCCGGTGCCTGCGGCGATCGATGCCTGCGTCAGCGGCAGCGACAGGACCGAGGTTCCGCGGACGGCGCCGTCGACAGCCACGAGGACGTGGGTCGGGTGCAGTATCGCGATGGTGTCGTGCTCGGCGTCGGGATCCGCGGAGTTGGCCCGGCGCCGCATCAGCTTCGCGAGGCCCTTCTCGGCCGGCGGATTCTCGCTGTGGGTGAGCCACATCCGCACTGCAGTGAGGTCGAGTTGGTGCGCTTCGGCGTGGTCGGTGAGCTTCTCGCGGACGTGGGGTGCCAGTTCGTCCATCTGCACCGCGCGGGTGTGTCGCACGTACATCGGCATGGGAGGAGTATCCACGATGAGTTGCTGCCGCCCGGGAGGTCTGTTCTGAGAGGAACCGATGAAGGAAGTCGAGAACTGATGGAGAACAAGCCTCCGCGGGGCGGTCACCTGCCGATCAACGGATTGAACCTCTACCACGAGGTGTACGGCGACCTCGGTGCGTCGAAGCCCCCGCTGTTGTTGATTCCCGGCGCGTTCATGGCCACCGTTTCCATGGCTGTGTGGGCTGAGGCCTTCGCCGCCGACCGCCCGGTGATCGTGTTCGACCAGCAGGGGCACGGCCGCACACCGGACACCGCGCGGGCGATGTCCTACGAGCAATTCGCCGACGACGCCGCCGCGCTGCTGCGCGCCCTGGGGGTGGCGCGCGCGGACGTGATGGGTTACTCGCAGGGCGGTGGGGTCGCGCTTCAGCTCGCGATCCGGCACGGCTCCCTGGTGGGCAAGCTGGTGTCGATGTCGGCGACTTTCCGCAAGGACGGCTGGTACCCGTCGGTGTTCGAGGCCCTCGGCGGTCTCACCGCCGATGCGTTCGCCGGCACGCCGGTGGAGGCGGCGTTCAAGGAACACACCGCCGACGCCGCGGCCTTCGATGCCTATGTCGACAAGATGAAGACCCTGAACATCAACGATCAGGACATCAGCGACGAGGCGATGCGGTCGATCTCCGCCGCGACGATGGTCATCGTCGGTGACGCGGACGGAGTGACGCCCGAGCACGCGCTGGCGATGTTCACGCTGCGTGGGGGTGGCGACCCGCAGGCAGCGGCATCGGGGACGCTGACCGACGTTCCGGCCGCACGACTGGTGGTGCTCCCGGCGATGTCGCACATCGGAATCTCGGGGGCCTCAGCGCAACTGGTACCGATGATCACGGCTTTCCTCGACGACGTGCCGCCGGAGACCCCGGACCTCTTCTGAACCCGGTGACGACAGCCAGGATCCCCAGATCGACCTCCGTCAGTAATCCCACACAGCGGGCACCATGCGGAAGCCGTCGCCGGTGACCGCCACGTGGCAGACCGACGGGAACGGCAGGTGGGTGGCCACCAGCGCCTCGCCGCTCGCCGCCAACTCCTGCAGCAGTGCGATCCGGACGCGTGTCGCCTCCTCGGGGTCGTGTTCGAATCCGTTCTGCCAGTCGGGGTTGTCGAATCCGGGCTGGAACACCGCGTCACCGGCGAATGTGAGTGCCTCGCCCCGTGATTCGAGGCGGACGATGCTGTGCCCCGGGGTGTGGCCGCCGGTGCGGCGGAGCAGCACGCCGGGTGCGACCTCGTATTCGGTCTCGAACGGCCGCAGCCGGCCGCGGTAGAGGTCGAGGAACTGCGCGGCGGTCCGTCGCAGTACGTCCGGGATCGGAGCGGGCATGACGGTGCGGGAGAAGTCGGGCGCCTCCCAGAACTCGGCTTCGGCCGCGGCGAGGTGGACTCGCAGATCGGGCCGCAGCTGATTCCGTAGCCCGTCGACGAGCAGCCCGCCGATGTGATCCATGTGCAGATGGGTCAGCACCACATCGGTCACGGAGGCGGGATCGATTCCGGCGGCGACGAGTCGCATGGCCAACTGTCCGGCCCGCGGGAAGTCGGGGAACTCCGTTCCCAGGCCTGAGTCGATGAGGATGGTCTTGCCGCCGCTGCGGACCACGGCAACGTTCAACGGCCAGTCGAGCACCTCGGGCGGCAGGTACATGTCCTCGAGCCACGCCGACAGGTCGGCAGGCGCGGCATTGGTGGCCATCGTCACGGCGGTGATCGGCAGCACCCCGTCGCTGATCACCAGAACGTCGATGTCGCCGACCTTCAGCGCATACCGCGAAGGAACCAACTCGTCGTACCCCGTCCCGGCGGGGTGTGAAATGTCGACCAAGCTCATGTTCTTCTCCTCCTGAGGGCTTGTCAGAAGACAGTGGGACTCACCTGTCTCCTCGTTGATCGTCTCGAGGCGCCCGGATTCATCCATGAGCTGACCGACTGACGTATCGCACTACCCGTGTGTTCGAGTCCCGACGGCCGGAGAGTTCTTGCCGGGAGCTGATCGATCAACCAAGGGGGACACGATGACTGTCGAGGACATCAAGCAGGTCGAACTTCACGACGACGAGGCCACGGGGGAGTACCGGACCGGGCCAGAAGCCGGCACAGCGCTCGTCGGCACATTCGACGGAGGCGAACGCGAGGTGCGCTACGCCGACGTGGACGGGCTGGCGGTGTTCGAGGGGGACATCGTCCTGGGCACCGTGGAGGAGGTGCGGGACCGGGCGGGACTCGAGGGAATCGGCCGTACCGGCAACGAATTCCGCTGGCCGAACGGTGTCGTGCCCTTCGAGGTAGACCCGGCACTGCCGAATCGGCAACGCGTGACCGATGCCGTCGCTCACTGGACCACCAACACGAGGATCCGGTTCGTGCCCCGCAACGGGCAGGCGGATTTCGTCCGGTTCGTGCCGAGCACGGCGAGCCGGTCGCCGGTCGGCCGGCAACGGACCGGACGTCAGGACATCGAGTTGACCGCCACCGCACCGACCGGCACGGTCATCCACGAGATGGGTCACGCGGTCGGGCTCTGGCACGAACAGAGCCGCGAGGACCGCAACAGGTTCGTCGAGATCCGGCTCGGCACCGTCCCGGTCGGCAACCGGCACAACTTCGATCAGCAGATCGAACTCGGCGACGATCTCGGCACCTACGACTTCGGGTCGATCATGCATTACTCGCGGACCGCGTTCAGCACCAGCGGCGAGGACACGATCGTTCCGAGAGTGCCGTTGCCTGCGGGCGTCACGATGGGGCAGCGAACGGCTCTGTCGCAGGGCGACATCAACGCGGTGCACACGATGTACCCGGACTGGTCGGGGGTCGGCGACCGCTGGCGCTCGATCGGTGGGTTCTTCCCCGCGGGTGCGCCGATCTCGGTCACCTCGCGCAGCGCGGGCAACCTGGACCTGTTCGTCGTCGGCAACGACGGCCGGGTCTACAC
>NZ_JBFARC010000008.1:0-330799 GCF_040674075.1 Mycobacterium sp. NPDC050551
GGAAACGCCCGGACCCATCCCGAACCCGGAAGCTAAGCCAGCCAGCGCCGATGATACTACCCATACGGGTGGAAAAGTAGGACACCGCCGAACACACATTAAGTCCCCGGCCCTCCGATTTCGATCGGAGGGCCGGGGCATTTGTATTTGTCGACGTTGAGAGCTGATCGGCAATTGCTTTCGCAATTGCCGCCGCGTTATTCGAACAATGCCGGCACGGCGCGACGCTTCTCCAAATCGAGTAGTGCCCTCTTCTTGGCCAGCCCGCCGCCATATCCGGTGAGGTTTCCATTTGATCCGATGACTCGGTGACAGGGCACGATGATGCCGATCGGATTGTGCCCGTTGGCCAGGCCTACCGCCCTGAATGCACCGGGCGAGCCGATCTCGCGTGCGATCTCTCCGTAGGTCCTGGTCTCGCCATACGGAATGGTCAGCAGCGCTTCCCAGACCCGCCTCTGAAAGGCGGTTCCGAGCAGATCGAGTTCGAGGTCGAAATCGATGCGGTCGCCGGCGAAGTACGCCTCCAGTTGGCCGACCGCATCGGGAAAGGCACCGTCGTCGGGTTCCCAGCCGTTGCGGTCGGGTTCGTAGGTCTGATCGACCATGCGCAAGTGCTGGAGTCGTCCGTTCACGCCGGCCAGGGTGAGCAGGCCGACGGGACTGTCCACGGTGCGGAACAGGACGGTCATGATGCCTTCTCCTTCGGTGGCCATTGATTGACGGCGTGGTCGAGTGACGTCCACAGATGCTGGGTGGCGTACGCCCGCCACGGTCGCCAGCGGCTGCTGTACTCGGTGAGGCGCTTCGGGTCCCCGGGCAGAGCGAGCTTCTCGGCAGCCAGCCGGACACCGAGGTCGCTGGCGGGGAAGGCATCGGGGTCCCCGAGGCCGCGCATGGCGATCACCTCGGCGGTCCACGGGCCGATCCCCGGGAGGGCGAGCAGTTCCTTACGGGCCCGGATCCAGTCACAGCCTGCGTCGAGTGTGACGGCGCCATCGGCGAGGGCGTTGACCATTCCGACCAGCGACCGGCGGCGTGCGGTCGGGAACGCCATGTGCGCCGGGTCGAGGTCGGCCAGTTGATCGACACCGGGGAAGACGTGGGTCAGGCCGCCGCCCGGGTCGTCCACCGTCGCCCCGTGTCTGACGACGATGCGGGCGGCGTGCGTGCGCGCGGCCTTCACCGACACCTGCTGACCGAGCACCACCCGGATCGCCAGCTCCACCTCGTCCACGGTGCGGGGTATGCGCTGTCCGGGCGCCTTCGCGACGAGGGCGCGGAGCCGATCGTCGGCGCTCAACGCGTCGATCACCGCTTCAGGATCGGCGTCGAGGTCGAGCAGTCGCCTGCAGCGGGCGATCGCCGTGGCCAGGTCGCGCAGGTCGTCGAGCACGAGGTCGCAACGGACGTGGTCGGGATGTGGTGTGAGCGCGACGATTCCGCAGCCCGATGGCAACCGCAGGGTGCGACGATAGACGCCGTTGCGCACCTCCTCGACACCCGGGATCGCGCTGGCCGCCAGATGCCCGAACAGGCCCTCGAAGGCGAACGGCGTGCGCACCGGCAGCCGCAGGGACATCGCGCCGGGCGCCGCGGGCGATTGACCGAATCGTGCGCCTGCCCGTGAGCGCAGCGCCGTGGGTGTGAGGTCACAGACGGCGCGGACGGTGTCGTTGAACTGCCGGATGCTGGAGAAGCCGGCGGCGAAGGCCACGTCGCTGAACGGCAGGTCCGTGGTCTCGATCAGGATTCGGGCGGTCTGGGCCCGCTGCGCTCGGGCAAGGGCCAGCGGGTTGGCCCCGACCTCGGCCTGCAGGATGCGTTGCAACTGACGGGTGGTGTAACCGAGCCGTGCGGCAAGCCCGGTGACACCGTCACGGTCGACGGTGCCGTCGGCGATCAGCCGCATCGCCCGTGCCACCACGTCGCCGCGGATGTTCCACTCCGGTGACCCCGGTGAGGCGTCCGGGCGGCACCGCTTGCAGGCGCGGAAGCCGGCGGCCTGCGCGGCGGCCGCGGTGGGGTAGAACCGCATGTTGCGGGCGAACGGCGGACGCACAGGACAGCTCGGCCGGCAGTAGATCCCGGTGGTCAGCACGGCGGTCACGAACCAGCCGTCGAAGCGGGCATCCTTGGACTGCACCGCCCTCAGACACCGCTCGAAATCCTCGTGCACACCTCGACTCTTACACGTCGCCTCCGACATCACTGGCGGAAAACCGACATGGTCGTGGTGAGCCGCTGAGCCGCCAGGAGTCGTCGAACACTGCCCTGCTCATGGTCAGCCACCGTATGGCAGCTGCGGCGTATCGGCGGAACTCGCTCAGCCGTCGTAGTCGACCGCGACCGTCGGGGTGGTGGGACGGGACTGACATGTCAGGACGAAGCCGGCCTCGACCTCGGTGGTGTTGAGTGCGAAGTTCTGCTCCATCGACACTTCCCCGGCCGTCACCCTCGCCTTGCACGTGCCGCACGCGCCGCCAAGACAGGCATACGGCGCTTCGATGTCGTTCTTCAGTGCGGACTCGAGCACGGTCTCACCCGGGGCCAATTCGACGGTGTGATCCGCGCCGGACAACGTGATGGTCACCTCGGATCGGGCATAGTCATCGATGCGGGTGGGCCGCCCTGTGCCGCGGAACAATTCGAGGTGCATCCGCTCGGCCGGCACACCCTCTGCGGCGAGACGATCGCGCAGTGTCGTGACCAGATCACCAGGGCCGCACAGGAACCACCGGTCGATCGACGTGACCTCACCGGCGAGCAGCCGTCGCACCATCGCCAGGTCGATGCGGCCGCGAAGTGCGGCGGAGTGGTGCGCATCGGCCGAGCGGACGTGGAAGACGCGCAACCGGTCGGCGTATCGGGCCTCCAGCTCATCGAGTTCGGCGGCGAACATGGTCGATTCGGCGGTTCGGTTGCCGTAGAAGAGGGTGAAGCGACTCTCGGTCTCGATCTCCATCGTGGTGCGCACGATCGACAGGATCGGTGTGATGCCGCTGCCCGCCGCGATTGCGACATTCTCACGCCGAGCAAGCGGATCGAGGGGTGCGCCGAAGCTACCCGTGGGCGTCATCAGCTCCACGACGTCACCAGGGCGCAGTGATTCGTTCGCGAACGTCGAGAACATCCCGCCGTCGATCTGGCGGACACCGATCGCCAGTTCGCCTGAGGTAGCCGAGGTGCAGATCGAGTAATTTCGCCGGACCTCTTCTCCGGCGATGCGGTGTTTGATCGTCAGGTGTTGGCCCGCCTGAAACCGGAATTGGTCGCGGAGGTGGTCGGGGACGTCGAAGGTGACTTCGACGCTGTCCGGCGTCAACGGCTCGACGCTTCTGACTGCGATCGGGTGCGTGCCGGCATGGCGTGCCGCGGAGGGCCGCGGCATCCGGACCGGCAGCAGCGCGGCCAGTTTGCCGTTGAGGCGTTTCCACTCCTGGTATTGCGCGGCGTCGAGCTGCTGTCCGAATGCGGTGCTGATCGCCGAGTCGCGCTCGAGGTACGCCGCCTCGTTGCGGCGCCAGGCCGCGACGTAGCGGTAGAAGGGGATGGAGGGGTGCAGGTGGTGGACCAGGTGATAGTTCTGCGACAGGAGCAGGGGAGTCAGGATCCACTCCGAGCCGACGCGGTTGCGCGTCGCGCGATAGCGGTTCTCGCGTTGGGTGTCTTCCAGGTCGTGGTGGGGTAGCCAGTCGAACCACCACGCCAGCACGAACATCGCCACCCGCTCGGGGATCAGGTAGATCACCGCGAGCGTCCAGAGCTCCCCGGCGAAGGCGGCCGCCACAATCACCGCCACCGAGAAGGCCATCAGGGCAACGGTTTCGACGATCTCAGCGCGTGGCCGCCTGCGCAGGTTGCGTATCAGGAAGCCGATGTAGGGCAGGTCCATCGCCGGGAAGCGGATGGGCAGCTGCCACCAGGGCGCGGCGCTGACGAAGTGATCGGGGTCGGACGCGCCGTCGTTGGTGTTGCGGTGGTGCTCGATGTGGATGAACGCGAACGACCTGAAGGAGATCAGCGGCGAGACGAAGAACATCGCCACCCGGCCGAACACGACGTTGACCCATCGGTGCGAGCTGATCGAGTAGTGCGAGGCGTCGTGCAGCACGGTGAACAGGACGAAGATCGCCACGGCGCTCGCTGCGATGGTGGCGACCGCGGGCAGGGCGTCGGTGACGGCAGCCCAGGTCGACGCACCGAAGAGTGCAATCGCGAAGGTGAAGATGCCGACGATCGGCCAGGACAGCGTCGGAACCTGCTCGCCTGGATTCGGCAAGGGGTGCTGCGAGGCCGCCGCCGGGGTTCGGGGGTGTTGAGCCGTGGTCATCATCGGAGTCCTTCCCCGCTTCGGGATGAGATGCCTCGAAAGCTACAAACCGCGGGCGTCGGGCAACAAGGCCCCCGCAGCCCTCTCCGGTGTGCTGCGAGCACATCCTGCGGCCTCAGATCCGGTCAGTTGGGCTGCGATTCCCGCAGTACCGAGGCCCCCAGCACGTCGCAGACCACCAGAGCCGCGTGCAGTTCGGCGATCTTCACCGTCGCGGGTCTGCCCCTGCGTTCTTCGGCGCGACGCACCCGTTGCAGGACCGTATTCCGGTGGATTCCAAGCCTGCTCGCCGCGGTCACCAGGCTTCCTTGCGCGTCGAGAACCGCCAGGAGCGCGGCCCGCTCGCCGCGCTCCTTGGCGCCGTCCCGTGCGAGATCCCCGAGCTGATCGGCGACGAAGGACCTGGCCGCGTCCAGGTCGCGCGAGATGGCATCCACCAGCGCGACCCCGCTGAACTCCGTGATCGACGGTGCCGCGCGCCCCGACAGCTCGACGACTCGGCGAGTGCGCAGGGCCTCGAGATGGGAAGCGCGAAAGCCGCCAGCGCCCGGATGGGGCGAGCCCACCGCGATGTGCACGTTCCCGCCTCCGCGGGGTAGTTCCTTCGCCACGTCTGCCGGCGACGTCCTCGCGCTGCCGGCGATCGACACCCATCCCCACACTGCGAGCGGGCCGTCCGCCACGACGAGTGAGTGGGCCGCGCCGAGTGACCGGCCGACCTGCCTGGCGAGCCCCTCGAGGTCGACGCCACGGTCGTCGACCCAGCACACGAAACCGATCTGCCGACCCGTGAGCCGGTGGCCGAGAACGCGTTCGGCTCGAGCACTGTCGACTCGTTCTCCGGCGAGCAGCGCCCGCACGACATCCGCGCGCTCGGCTCTCACCTGATTCTCGCGCCGGTCGAGCTCGGCGACGTACTCGGCGGCCACCAGACTGGAGATGCGGTCGATGTATCCGAATGCGAACCGCTCGAGATCGACGAATGTCCTCAGCGCAGCAGCGGGGTCGTCGATCGCGCCGGGAAGCGATTCGGCGAGCTTTTCGGTGAAGTACTCGTGGCCCAATCGGTAGAACCGCAACATCACATCCACGCTGTGCCCGCGTGATGCCATGGCTCGCGCGTGTTCCAGCGCGGTCACCGGCGCTTCGGCGGCGGTCACGTCGATGCCATGACGGAACATCGACAGCGCCGCTTCGAGATTCGACGAGCACGAGCCCAGGGTCAGGCCGCGGAGCTCGGCATCCCCGCCGACCTGGGGTATCCGCTCGACCAGGTACGCGAGCATGTCGTCGGCCAGGTTGGACACATTCCCCAGCAGGTACACAGCGATACCGCGTCCCGCGTTCGCGCCGCGGACCGGCTCCAGCGCGTCCATGTCTGCACACTAACGCCGACCGAACTCCGACAGCCGGCCGTTCACGATCGGCGCAGCCCCCTCAGCGGCGGCGTACGCCGGACACCGCCGAGCGAGGTAACCGGCCTGCGCGCGAATGCCCGGTGAATCGGTCGGCGTCGACCGAGACCTCGAAGGCGAGGTTGAGTCGCATCGGTCTGGTGACCGTCTGCCGCCAGCTGACCTGCCGGCCGCCGTCGCCGTCGACGACGATGTCGGTCAGCTCGACGGTCTCGTGCTTGCCTGCGGCGCTGCCGGTGAGCACGCCGTCCCGATCGGCGAAGCTGTACACGACCTGCAGCGATCCCACCGGCGTCTTGATGGT
Source organism: Mycobacterium sp. NPDC050551 (assembly GCF_040674075.1). Taxonomy (NCBI): domain Bacteria; kingdom Bacillati; phylum Actinomycetota; class Actinomycetes; order Mycobacteriales; family Mycobacteriaceae; genus Mycobacterium; species Mycobacterium sp. NPDC050551. Next base: position 6,053 of record NZ_JBFARC010000008.1, read on the forward strand.
GACGTCCCAGTCGCCCACGATGCCCACGCTCAGAAGGCCTTCGGTTCGCGGCCGGTGTCGGTCCACACTGTGCCTCGGCGCTCATAGGCGAACATCTGCTCCACCGCCAGTGCGATGCGGGGTCCGTAACCGCGATCGAGCAGGTGCAGCGCCAGGTCCAGACCAGAGGTCACCCCGCCCGCGGTGACGAGGTCACCGTCGTCGACGACGCGGGCCTGCACCGGTATCGCGCCGGTGGCCTCGAGCACGTCGACACCGAGATGGTGGGTGTTGGCGTGGCGGCCGTCGATCAGGCCGGCCATGGCGAGTGCGAGCGATCCGCCGCAGACCGTCGCGACGGTGATGTCGGGATTGGCCATCGCCTGTCGCATCAACGGCACGGCTGCGGTCTCGCCGAACCGGGCGAGGAGGACGGGAATCGTCTCGGCGCCCTCGTCGGGATCGCCTTCCAGCGGTCCCGACGCGCCGGGCACGATCACATAGCCGGGCTTGGCGGGATCGAGCTGGGCGGTGGCCTGCAACGTCAGGCCGCGCGAACCGCTGACAACCGGCCGCGGCCCCTCGGCGGACACCAGTACGACGTCCAGATCCCCACCGGCATAGTCGCTTCCAGCCACCAGCACCTCGTAGGGCGCGATGGCATCGAGGGGGTCGAATCCGTCGAACAACACGATCTGTGCATGCATGCAGTCATGGTCGAGGAGTACAGAACACCCGGAAAGGGACCGCGAGGCCACGACGCGCCGGGATATTGCCAGTGGCCGGCGATGCCGTGGCGCGATCGGATTGCGCAACGACGTCATCGGTCACTGTGCGCCGCAGCTAGTTCTCGGCGGGCCCGCCGTTCGCCCGGCGCCACTCGGAGACCTTGCGGCCGAACGAATCCGCGGCGTTGGTGGCGACCCGCCCCACCCCGTCGACGACGCCGGACAGCCCGTCGCGAAGGCCACGGACGAGCGGATCGTCGGACTGGTCGAACCCGTCCCGGTAGGTGCGCGCCGCGGCCCCGAGATCGCCGCTCCACGAGGCCGACTCGTCATCGGAGCGCAGCGGGTAGTCACCGCCGAGCACTGCGCCGTAGCCGCCGGAATCCACCCACTGGGTCAACGCCGCCGCCCGCAGCACCGAGAAGGGATGGGTCTGCAACTCCAGGTTGAGCAACTTGAGCAGGCCGTCGCGCATGTCGCCGGTGCGGTCGTATTCGCGGGCCTGGGCGAGGAACGCCTGCGAATCCATCCGGTCCAGCCGGCCGCCGCCGGCCAGCTTCAACTGGACCCGGATGGCGGCATCGAAATCCTGGCTGCACAGCAGGCCTGCCCGGTCGCCCGACAACTCCGACTTGCGCTGCCACTCCAGGAGTGCCGCCACGATCGCCCGCAATGCCCAGCCGCCGATCGGGATGAACCCGAACGACGACGCCAGCCGCATCAGGTGCATCAGCATGGTGCGGTAGACGGCGTGCCCGCTCAGTGCGTGGCCGAGCTCATGGCCGATGACGAAGCGCATCTCCTCGGCGCTCATCAGCTCGTACATCCCCGAGGTGATCACGATGAACGGCTGATCCATGCCGATCGTGTAGGCGTTCACCGTCGGGGACTGCAGCACGAAGAGTTCCGGTTCGACCGGTGCGTCCAGCACGGCGACGCAGTCCTCGAGCAGCGCGTCGAGGTCGGCGAACTGACGGGGACCCACCCGGGCGGCGCTGGCCAGGTACAGCAGCCGGTGCTGGCGCTCACGAAGCATGCCCGACAACAACTTCAGGACCTGGTCGAAACCCTTGAGCCGGCGCAGCGCGGTGAGTGCGATCCGGTCTGCGGGGTGTTCCCAGGCGCGCGAGCTGATGCCCGGGAAGGGGCGCCGCGTCAGCGCAGGTGTCTCGGTCATCAGCCGCCTTCCTCGTCCGTCAGTTCACGCTAGGACATCCGGCGAAGGGTTCGGCGCACCAAATTCCGCGCACGATAGGCGCACTCGCGCTCAGCCGGTGGACCTGGTGGTGAAGCCACCCGAGAGGTACTCGCCGCGGCAGGCGCGGCGGGCCAGCTTTCCGCTCGTGGTGCGGGGGATGACGCCGGCCTGCACGAATCGCACGTCGGCGACAGGCAGTCCGTGGCGGCGCGCGACCGCGTCGCCGATCGCGGCGATCTCCGGCGCCGGGTCGGCACGCCGGGTGCCCGACGCGCGTTCGGCGACGATCACCAGCCGGTCACCAGGCGCGCGGAATGCCGCGGCGTAACCCCGTCGCACCATGGAAGATGCCTCTGCGGCGGTGTGTTCGAGGTCCTGCGGGTAGTGCTGCCTGCCGTCGATGACGATCAGGTCGGCCAGCCGACCGGTGACGTACAACTCCCCGTCGAGGTGCACCCCGAGATCCCCGGTGCGCAGCCATCCGGCCTCGGCCGGGACACCGTCGGCATGGCTGCCGGATCCGAGCCGTGACGCCAGCGTCGCGCCGAAGGCGTGGCTGGACTCCTCCGGGCGTTTCCAGTAGCGCCGGGCGATGTTGTGGCCGTGCAGCCATATCTCGCCGACGTGCCCGTCGGCCAGTTCGGCACCCGTGCGGGGATCGGCGATCACCGCCCATTGGCTGCGCGCCACCTGGCCGCAGGACACCTGCGGGACAGTGGCATCGGCGTCGGTGTCGGCGTCCACCGCCGTGCGCACCGCCCTGCCCTCGGCCAGCAGCTTGCGGTCGAAGTGCACGACCTCGGCGCGCGCCGACGGTGCGATGGTCGACACGAACAGCGTCGCCTCGGCGATGCCGTACGACGGCTTGATCGCCTGCGGCGGTAACCCGTACGGCGCGAAGGCCGCCTCGAAGGCACGGATCGCCTCGATGCTCACCGGCTCGGAGCCGATGATCATCACGACGTTGCTCAGGTCGACGTCCTCGCCGGCGTCGGGCAGGCCGCGCTGCGCGGTGTACTCGTAGGCGATGTTGTGCGCGGCGGTGACGACCCGGCCGCGCCGCGATCCGTCCGAAAGTGCCCGGATCCACCGCTGCGGCCTGCGGATGAAGGCGGTGGGTGACAGCAGTGTCGAGTGGCCGCCGTACACGGCCGGGAAGCCGATCATCGACAGACCCATGTCGTGGTACAGCGGCAGCCAGCTGACCCCGTGGGTGTTGCGGTCCAGCAGGTCGATGGACAGGATCATCTGCAGCAGGTTGGTGCCGACATTGCGGTGGGTGATCTCGATGCCGACGGGGGACCGCGTCGATCCGGAGCTGTACTGCAGGTGAGACACGTCGTCGACGTCGAGCGTGACCGGGGTGAAGGCGGTGCCCGCGGAATCGGGTACCTCGTCGACGACCACGATTTCCACCGGCCGGCCGAAGTCCCGTTGCGCGAGATAGTCGCGAACACCTGCGGCGGCGCGGGCTGTGGTGAGCGCCACCGAGGGGCGGGCGTCGCGCATGGCGACGTCGAGACGCTCGGCGTGACCCTGCAACTCCGGGGCGAACAGCGGCACCGCGATCATCCCGGCCTTGACCGCGGCGAAGAAGCCGGCGATGTAGTCGAGGCCCTGCGGGGCGAGCACCGCCACCCGGTCGCCGCGCGCGGCGATGCGCTGCAGGGTGGCGCCGATCGCCCGCAGCCTGTTGCCGAGTTGCGACCACGTCAGCTCCACGGCGTGCCCGTCGGCCGCGCCGGTGTGGTCGAGGTAGCGGTACGCGACGTCGTCGCCCACGTTGGCGATGTTGCGGTCGATCAGCGAGATCAGATTCACCCCGGGTGGCAGCGCGATGCGGCCTTCAGCGTCCAGGCAGTCCTCGATCTGCAGCAGCCCCTCGGTCGTCATGCCACCGAGTCTAGTAAGCGTTACGCGCAGTATCACTAACCTGCGGGACGGTGTGACGGATCAGACGGGCATGGCCAGCCGGGTGGGCTCGTCGTGGCCGCGCAGGGTCACCGTGTCGCCCAGCGACCAGTGCTCCCGTTCGTCGTCGGTGGCGTTGGACACCGCGTCCGAGGACGCCACCAGGCGGGCGTCGGTGTCCTTCGCGAGCTCACACAAGCGTGCGGCCTCATTCACCGGTTCGCCGATCACGGTGTACTCGAAGCGCTCCTTGGCTCCGACATTGCCTGCCACCACCTCGCCCGCCGCCACGCCGATCCCTGCTTGGCATTCCGGCACCTCGTCACACAGCCGCCGCGCGATCGCGCGCGCGGCGGCCAGCGCCTCGTCCTCCGCGTTCTCGAGGGCGACCGGGACGCCGAACACCGCGAGCGCCGCGTCGCCCTCGAACTTGTTGACGAAGCCGTGGTGGCGGTCCACCTCTTCGACGATCACCGCGAAGAACCGGTTGAGCAGTTCGACGACCTCGACGGCCGGCCGGGCGGTGACCAGTTGCGTCGAGCCGATGATGTCGACGAACACGACTGCGGCATGGCGTTCTTCACCGCCCAGCTTGATCTTCTGTTGCTCGGCGGCCAGCGCCACCTCACGGCCGACGTGCCTGCCGAACAGGTCGCGCACCCGTTCGCGCTCGCGCAACCCGTGCACCATCGAGTTGAAACCGCGCTGCAGTTCGCCGAGCTCGGTGCCGTCGAACACCACCAGCTCACAGTCGTAGTCGCCTTCTTCGACGTGTTTGAGCGCCGAGCGCACCACCCGCACCGGCGTCGCCGTCAGCCATGCCAGCAGCCACATCAGGATCCAGCCGAACACCAACGCGAAGACGGCGAGGATCATCACCGCGACCGCGAACTGCGTCGGCGTGAGGTTCTGCATCGACAGCGTGATCATCGCCGAAAGCAGAATGCCGAGCACCGGTACGCCGGAACCGACGGCCCAGACCATCATGGTGCGGCCCACGAGGCCGTGTGCCAGCCGCCGCGGTGGCCGGCCCGCTGCCAGCGCCTGGGCCGCCACGGGGCGCAACGCGAACTCGGTGAACAGATAACAGCTCGCCGACACCACAGCACCCGGAAAGCTGATGCCGAGGACGACCTTCGGTATGTAGCTGGTGTCCACGAGGCCGTACAGCGTGGTGAGCAACACGGTGCCCCCGCCCCACAGCACCAACAGCACGCGCGTCAGGCGCCACGGAGCGAAGAACGTGTTGCGCTGATCATCCCGGGTGGGCGGCCGTTCCTCGATGGCCCACCGCACGTTGTTGATCACCCGCCACGTCGCCCAGAAGACGCCTACGACCAGCGCCGCGGCGATGTAGGCCGGGGCGACGATCGCGGTGATCCAGAGGACCTTCGAGTCGAAGACGCTCGGCGCCGGGAACGTGACGGTCTGCACGAGGACGGCGATCCCGATGCCGATCAGGTTCGCCACCACCACGAACGCGGTGAGAATGGTCTGGATGCGCAGACGCCTGCGGTGCTGACTGTCCGACACCTTGCCCAGGAGCCAGGACCCGTAATCGGGGGTGTTGGTGATCCGCCCGCTCTGCCGGGTGACCGCTTCCAGCACCCTGCCCATCCGCTGTGGCACGCTCATCTTGGTGCTCATCGTCAGGTCAGACTAATTCGCGCCCGCCCGAGACCCTAAGGTTGTCGACGTGCGACTCGTGATCGCCCAGTGCACCGTCGACTACGTCGGCCGTCTCACCGCCCACTTACCGTCGGCCCGCCGGCTGCTGCTGGTCAAAGCCGACGGTTCGGTGAGCGTGCATGCCGACGACCGGGCATACAAACCGTTGAACTGGATGAGCCCGCCCTGCCGGCTCGTCGAGGACACCGACGGACCGCTGCCGGTGTGGGTGGTGGAGAACAAGGCGGGCGAGCAACTGCGCATCACCCTCGAGGCGGTGGAGCACGACTCCAGCCACGACCTCGGCATCGACCCCGGATTGGTCAAGGACGGGGTGGAGGCGCACCTGCAGAAGCTGCTGGCCGAGCACGTCGAACTGCTCGGCGTGGGCTACACCCTGGTGCGCCGCGAGTACATGACCGCCATCGGCCCGGTCGACCTGCTGTGCCGCGACGAGACCGGCCGCTCGGTCGCCGTCGAGATCAAACGGCGCGGCGAGATCGACGGCGTCGAGCAGCTCACCCGCTACCTCGACCTGCTGAACCGCGACTCGCTGCTGGCACCGGTCAGCGGGGTGTTCGCCGCCCAGCAGATCAAGCCGCAGGCCCGGACGCTCGCCGTTGACCGCGGAATCCGCTGTGTGACATTGGATTACGACCAGATGCGCGGAATGGACAGCAACGAGTTCCGGCTGTTCTGAGCCCGTAGACTCGGCGGCATGCCCAGGCGCAGGACTCCGCCGAGGCGGCCGCGTCCGCTGCCGCCGTCGCTCGCCGCAAGGCGGATCGAGACGGGCACGGACGGCCTGGACTACGAGGTGCGGCCGATCGCGGGATCACGCGCCACCAAGGTCTACCGGTGTCCCGGCTGTGATCACGAGATCAGGGTCGGCACAGCGCACCTGGTGGTGTGGCCGGCGGACGCGGGCGAGTCGGCGGTCGATGACCGTAGGCACTGGCACACGCCATGCTGGACGAATCGGTCCCGGAGGGGCCCGACGCGACGTTGGTCGTGACCGACGTCAGTGCGTGGTGTCCGCCGCGGGCTCGACGAGCTCGATCAGCACCCCGCCGCCGTCCTTGGGGTGGATGAAGTTGATGCGGGAGTTCGACGTGCCCCGGCGCGGGGTGTCGTACAGCAACCGCACGCCCTGCTCGCTCAACCGCTCGGTCAGCGCGTCGATGTCGCTCACGCGGTAGGCGAACTGCTGCAGGCCCGGGCCGCGCTTGTCGAGGAACTTGGCGATGGTCGACGACTCGTCGAGCGGGGCCATCAACTGGATCTGGGTGCTGCCGACCGGGGCGCCGCGCACCGACAGCATCGCCTCGCGGATTCCCTGCTCCTCGTTGACCTCTTCGTGCAGCACGATCATGCCGAGATGGTCGTGGTACCACTTGATTGCGGCGTCCAGGTCCGGCACCGCGATGCCCACGTGGTCGATAGCCGTGACCAGGGCCGTGGCGAGGACGGGACGGGCGTCAACTTGATCGGCGGTCATAACGCAAAGGTAACCTAAGGGCCTCGGTTTCGATACTGACGGTCTAGTGGATAGCCTCGTCGGAGCCGCTCTAAACCGTGATGGAGGTTGGTATGACGACGTCGGTGATCGTTGCTGGAGCCCGCACACCGGTGGGCAAGCTGATGGGTTCGCTGAAGGACTTCTCGGGCAGTGATCTGGGGGCCGTCGCCATCAAGGCCGCCCTCGAGAAGGCGGGCGTCGCCCCGTCGGCCGTCGAGTACGTGATCATGGGCCAGGTGCTGACCGCAGGCGCCGGTCAGATGCCGGCCCGTCAGGCCGCGGTGGCGGCCGGTATCCCCTGGGACGTGCCTGCGCTGACGATCAACAAGATGTGCCTGTCGGGCATCGACGCGATCGCGCTGGCCGACCAGCTGATCCGCGCGGGGGAGTTCGACGTGGTGGTGGCCGGCGGCCAGGAGTCGATGAGCCAGGCGCCGCACCTCTTGGTGAACAGCCGCGCGGGATACAAGTACGGCGACGTCACCGCGGTCGACCACATGGCCTACGACGGCCTGCACGACGTGTTCACCGATCAGCCCATGGGCGCGCTCACTGAGCAGCGCAACGACGTCGACCAGTTCACCCGCGCCCAGCAGGACGAGTACGCGGCGCAGTCTCATCAGCGGGCGGCCGCGGCGTGGAAGGACGGGGTGTACGCCGACGAGGTGGTGCCGGTGTCGATCCCGCAGCGCAAGGGCGACCCGCTCGAGTTCACCGAGGACGAGGGCATCCGGGCCAACACCACCGCCGAGTCCCTGGCCGGGCTCAAGCCGGCGTTCCGCAAGGACGGCACCATCACCGCGGGGTCGGCGTCGCAGATCTCCGACGGCGCCTGCGCCGTCGTCGTGATGAACAAGGCCAAGGCCGAGGAGCTTGGCCTGACCTGGCTCGCCGAGATCGGCGCCCACGGCGTGGTCGCCGGCCCCGACTCCACATTGCAGAGCCAGCCGGCCAACGCCGTCAAGAAGGCGATCGCCAAGGAGGGCATCACCGCCGACCAACTCGACGTGATCGAACTGAACGAGGCATTCGCGGCAGTCGCGCTGGCCTCCACCCAGGAGCTCGGCGTCGACCAGGAGAAGGTGAACACCAACGGTGGCGCGATCGCGATCGGCCATCCGATCGGGATGTCCGGCGCCCGCATCACCCTGCATGCCGCGCTGGAACTGCAGCGCACCGGCGGGAAGTATGCGGTGGCCGCGCTGTGCGGTGCGGGCGGTCAGGGTGACGCCCTGATTCTGCGCCGCTGAGGTTGCGCGGTCGCTCGGCGGCACCGCGCTACGACGGGGTGTAGTAGCTGACTCCCCGATCGGGCACAATGGCGGCCATGACACGTGCTCTCGATCTGCGCTCGGTGGCCGGATGGCTGCGTCTGGTGGGTCTGCTGGAGGCGGTGAGTTGGGTCGGTCTGCTGGTCGGGATGTACTTCAAGTACGTCGGCAGCCCGAGCACCGAGATCGGCGTGAAGATCTTCGGGCCCATCCACGGCGGCATCTTCATCGGGTTCGTCGTGGCGGCGGTGGCGGCGGGCGTGACGTTCCGCTGGGGTGTCACGACGTGGTTGCTGGCGTTGCTGGCCAGCGTCGTGCCGCTGGCCACTGTGATCTTCCTCATATGGGCCGATCGCACCGGCCGGATGGGGCCCGTCACCGCGTCCGCGGTGGGGTCGGCGCCGATCCCGCAACCGGGCCGGACGGCGTCGGAAACGACGTGACAGACTTGGACACGTGACTCGTCCACGACCTTCCGTCGGGCCCGCACTGGCCGGTGCGGTTGACCTTTCGGCGCTCAAGCAGCGCGCCGCCGCACCCACCGAAGCCGCCTCGTCCGGCGGCCCCGGTGGCGCACACGTCTCCGAGGTCACCGAGGCCAACCTCGAAGCCGAGGTGCTGGTCCGGTCCGGCCAGGTGCCCGTGGTGGTGCTGCTGTGGACGCCGCGCAGCGACGCCAGCGTCGCGCTCGGCGAGGCCCTCGCGGCGCTCGCGGCCGACGACGGCGGCACGTGGTCGCTGGCCCTGGTGAACGTCGACACCACACCGCGGGTGGCGCAGATGTTCGGTGTGCAGGCGGTGCCCACGGTCGTCGCACTGGCAGGCGGGCAGCCGATCTCGAGCTTCCAGGGTGCTCAGCCCGCAGAGCAGTTGCGCGGCTGGATCGACTCGCTGCTCGAGGCGACCACGGGAAAACTCTCCGGCACAGGCGATCCCGATCAGCCCGAACAGGTCGACCCCGCGGTCGCGCAGGCCCGCGAGCACCTCGACGCCGGTGACTTCGACGCCGCCCTTTCGGCGTACCAGGCGATCCTGGCCGCCACCCCGAATCACCCGGAGGCCAAGGGCGCGGTGCGCCAGATCGTGTTCCTGCAGCGCGCCACCGCCCACGATCCCGACGCGGTCACAACGGCCGACGCCGCCCCCGACGACATCGACGCGGCATTCGCCGCGGCCGACGTTCAGATCATGCAGCAGCAGGTCGAGCCCGCGTTCGACCGGCTGATCGCGCTGGTCAAGCGCACCGCCGGCGACGACCGCACCAAGGTCCGCACACGGCTGATCGAACTGTTCGACCTGTTCGACGCCGCCGACCCCGAGGTCATCGCCGGCCGGCGCAAGCTGGCCAACGCGCTCTACTGAACGTCGCCGGACCCGAGTTCGGGTTGCTCGTATTCGAACCACAGCGCGGCCAGAGGCGGCAGCACCATCACCGCGGATGCCGGGCGGCCGTGCCAGGGATCGTCGGTGGCCTCCACCGCGCCGAAGTTGCCGATGCCTGAGCCGTGGTACACGTCGGCGTCGGTGTTGAGCACCTCGCGCCAGGTCCCGGTCTGCGGCAGGCCGAGGCGGTACCTCGAGTGCTCGGCGCCGGAGAAGTTGAACACGCAGGCCATCACCGAGCCGTCATCGCCGTAGCGCAGGAAGCTCAGCACGTTGTTGGCCGAGTCGTTGGCGTCGATCCAGGAGTAGCCCTCCGGCGTGGTGTCGCGCGACCACAGCGCCCGGCGGCTGCCGTAGATGCCGTTCATGTCGCGCATCATCCGCAGGATGCCGTCGGAGAAGCCCTGCTCGTCGAGCTGCCACCAGTCAACGCCGCGCTCTTCGGACCACTCGGCACGCTGGCCGAACTCCTGACCCATGAACAGCAACTGCTTACCCGGGTGCGCCCACTGGTAGGCCAGCAGGCCGCGGATCCCCGCCGCCTTGGCGTGGTCGTCGCCCGGCATCCGGCCCCACAGCGTCCCCTTGCCGTGCACCACTTCGTCGTGGCTGATCGGCAGGACGAAGTTCTCGCTGAACGCGTAGATCATCGAGAAGGTGATCTCGTGGTGGTGGTAGCTGCGGTGGATCGGGTCGCGGCTGATGAACGCCAGCGTGTCGTTCATCCAGCCCATGTTCCACTTCATCGAGAAGCCGAGGCCGCCGAGATTCGTCGGCCGCGTGACGCCGGGCCATGAGGTGGACTCCTCGGCGATCGTGACGATGCCGGGCGCGACCTTGTGCACCGTGGCGTTCATCTCCTGCAGGAACTGCACCGCCTCGAGGTTCTCCCGGCCGCCGTAGATGTTGGGCGTCCAGCCGCCTTCGGGGCGCGAGTAGTCCAGGTAGAGCATCGACGCCACGGCGTCGACCCGCAGCCCGTCGATGTGATACTCCTGCAGCCAGTACAGCGCGTTGGCCACCAGGAAGTTGCGCACCTCGGACCGGCCGAAGTCGAAAACGTAAGTGCCCCAGTCCAACTGCTCACCACGGCGCGGGTCGGCATGTTCGTAGAGCGCGGTGCCGTCGAACCGGCCGAGCGCCCACGCGTCCTTCGGGAAGTGGGCGGGCACCCAGTCCACGATCACGCCGATCCCGGCCCGGTGCAGCGAGTCGACCAGGTGCCGGAACTCGTCGGGACTGCCGAACCGCGACGACGGCGCGTAGTACGACGTGACCTGATAACCCCAGGAGCCGCCGAACGGATGCTCGGCGACCGGCAGCATCTCGACGTGGGTGAAGCCCTGCTCGACGACGTACTGCGTGAGCTGGTCGGCGAGTTCGGTGTAACTGAGGCCCGGCCGCCACGAGCCGAGGTGCACCTCGTAGGTGCTCATCGGCTCGAACACCGGATTGCGCAGCGCGCGACGCGCCATCCAGTCCTCGTCGGCCCACGTGTAATGGCTCTGCGTGACACGCGAAGCCCGCTGCGGAGGCACCTCGGTGGCGAAGGCCATCGGGTCGGCCCGCTCGGTGACCACGCCGTCGGCGCCGTGCACCCGGAACTTGTACAGCCCGTCGGCGGGAAAGTCGGGCCAGAACAGCTCCCACACGCCCGTCGAACCCAGCACCCGCAGCTGCGCCTCGGTGCCGTTCCAGTGGTTGAAATCGCCGATCAGGCTGACGCCCTTGGCATTCGGCGCCCACACCGCGAACGAGACACCCTCGACCACGCCGTCGGCCGTGGTGAAGCTGCGCGGATGCGCGCCGAGCACCTCCCACAGCCGCTCGTGGCGGCCCTCGGAGAACAGGTGCAGATCCACCTCGCCGAGGGTCGGCAGGAACCGGTAGGCGTCGGCCGTGTGGTGCACGTGCGGGGTTTCGCCGCCGTGGTCGTAGCTGACCTCGAGCCGGTAGTCGACCAGTCCGGTGAAGGGCAGCGCCACCGCGAACAGGCCGGCCTCGATGTGGGTGAACGCGTGCCGTTCGCCGCCGACGATCGCGACCACCTCGAGGGCGTGCGGCCGGAAGGCGCGCAGCACCGTGTGATCGTCGTACTCGTGCGCGCCGAGCACCGAGTGCGGGTCGTGGTGTTCGCCGGACAGCAGGCGGTTCAGGTCCGCGGTGTGGGGCCGCAGATGCGGACTGGTGACCTCGTTGGTCACGTCGGGGGCCTTAGCCATGGTGTCGATCACTCCCTACGAAGCAGGTTGAGTCGTTGTTCGGCCGGTATCTGGGGCATGTTGAACACGTGTGCCACCGCCTTGGCGGGATCGAGCCGCACGTAGTTCGACTGACCCCACTGGTACTCCTCGCCGCTGATCTCGTCGCGCACCCAGAAGCGGTCGTAAGGTTGCATTCCCAATGCGGCCATGTCCAACCACACGGTGGCCTCCTCGGGCCCGAACGGGTTGAGCGTCACCACCACCAGCACCTGGTCACCGGTGACCGGGTCGAACTTGCTGTAGGCCATGACCGCGTCGTTGTCCGGGTAGTGGAACGCGATGGTGCGCAGCTCGTGCAGCGCCGGGTGCACACGGCGGATCTCGTTGAGCCGGGTGATGAACGGCTCCAGCGACTCGCCGTCGGCGAGGGCCGCCTCGAAGTCGCGGGGCCGCAGCTCGTACTTCTCCGAGTTCAGGTACTCCTCGCTGCCCTCCCGGACCGCGCGGTGTTCGAAGAGCTCGAAGCCCGAATACACGCCCCAGGTGGAGCTCATCGTCGCCGCCAGCACAGCGCGGATGGCGAACATGCCTGGCCCGCCGTGCTGCAGGCTCTCGTGCAGGATGTCGGGTGTGTTCACCCACAGGCTCTGCCTGCAGTAGTCGGCGTGCTCGGCGATCTGCCGGCCGAACTCGGTGAGCTCCCATTTCGCGGTGCGCCAGGTGAAGTACGTGTAGGACTGCGTGAAGCCCAGCTTGGCCAGGCCGAGCAGCCGCGCCGGCCGGGTGAACGCCTCCGCGAGGAACAGCACGTCGGGATCCTCGCGCTTGACCTCGCCGATCAGCCACGCCCAGAAGTTCGGCGGCTTGGTGTGCGGGTTGTCGACGCGGAACACCTTGACGCCGTGCGACACCCAGTACCGCACCACCCGGAGCACTTCCTCGTAGAGCCCGGCCGGGTCGTTGTCGAAGTTCAGCGGATAGATGTCCTGGTACTTCTTCGGCGGGTTCTCCGCGTACGCGATGGTTCCGTCGGGCAGCACGGTGAACCACTCCGGGTGGTCGCGGGCCCAGGGGTGGTCGGGGGCGCACTGCAGGGCGAGGTCGAGTGCCACCTCGAGGCCCTCGTCGCGCGCGGCGGCGACGAACCCGTCGAAGTCCTCGATCGTGCCGAGGTCCGGATGCACGGCGTCGTGGCCGCCCTCGTCGCTGCCGATCGCCCACGGCGAGCCCACGTCATCGGGGGCCGCCGTCACGCTGTTGTTGCGGCCCTTGCGGTGCACCTTGCCGATCGGGTGGATGGGCGGCAGGTAGACGATGTCGAAGCCCATCCTGGCCACCCGGGGAAGTGCCTTGGTGGCGGTGGCGAACGTCCCGTGCACCGGATGGCCCTGGTTGTCCCAGCCGCCGGTGGACCGCGGGAACAACTCGTACCAGGAGCTGAACCGGGCCAGCGGCCGGTCCACCCACACGCCGTATTGCTCACCGCGGGTGACCAATTCGCGCAGCGGGTATTCCGCGAGCATCTCCATCAGGTCCGGGGCGAGGGCCGCGCCCGCACGGGTGAACGGATCACCCGGCTCGCGCAGCCGGGCCGCCGCCTCGGCCAGCGGGAACCGGTCCTGGCGCGGCACACCCGTGGCCGCGCGGTCCAGCAGCTTGGCGCCGATCAGCAGATCGTTGTCCAGCTCGGCTTCGCTCTGGCCGGCGTCGAGCTTGGCGGTGACCGCTTTTCGCCACGTCGCGATCGGGTCGCCCCAGCCGTCCACCCGGTATGTCCACAACCCCACCCGGTCGGGCACGAACTGTCCGTGGAAGACGTCGGGTGTGCGCCCCGGCGCCATCGGCAGGGCCTGTGGCCGCACCTTCGCCTGCGGGTTGACGACCTCCTGGATCGGCACGGGTTCGCTCGGGCTGACCCGGACCGCCGGTGCCTCGGCGAGGTCGGGGTAGTTGGTGCCGTGATAGCGCACCACCAGGGTCGCCGCCACCGCGTCGTGGCCCTCGCGCCACACCGTGGCCCGGACCGGAACCACCTCGCCGACGACCGCCTTGGCCGGATACCTGCCGTTTGACACGACGGGCGCGACGTCATCGATACCGATACGACCGGCCACCCACCTGCTCCTCACACTGGCGCGGCCACCGGGACCGCGGATGTTCGAGATCGAGGTACGAGAAAGCTCGTACGAACGCCGCGGTGGTCTGATGCCGACACCGCGAAGTCCCTGAGCGCCCTATACCCACCGTAGTGTCCGGCCCAATCAAACGAACACGATCGGATGTGGGCAGCGGACTGCGCCGCCCGGATTTGTCAGTAAGGTTGAGTCACGTGAAAGCCCTGAGAAGGTTCACTGTCCGCGCCCATCTCCCGGATCGGTTGTCGGCGCTGGAACGGCTGTCCATCAACCTGCGCTGGTCCTGGGACAAGCCCACGCAGGACCTGTTCGAGGCCATCGACCCGGACCTGTGGCGGCAGCTCGGCTGCGATCCGGTGGCGCTGCTCGGCGGGGTCAGCCCGAAACGTCTCGACGCCCTCGCCGTCGACGAATCCTTCCTGCGCCGGCTCGACGGGCTGGCCGCCGATCTGGACGACTACCTGACCCGCCCGCTGTGGTACCAGCAGCAGGTCTCCGAGGGCACCGCGCTGCCCAACGGCATCGCGTACTTCTCGATGGAGTTCGGTGTCGCCGAGGTGCTGCCGAACTACTCCGGCGGCCTGGGCATCCTCGCCGGCGATCACCTCAAGTCGGCGTCCGACCTCGGCCTGCCGCTCATCGCGGTCGGCCTGTACTACCGGTCCGGCTACTTCCGGCAGTCGCTGACCGCCGACGGGTGGCAGCGCGAGAACTATCCGTCGCTGGACCCGCAGGGCCTGCCGCTGCGGCTGCTCACCGACGCGGCGGGCAACCCGGTGCTGGTGGAGCTGGCGCTGCCCGACGACAACCCGCTGCGGGCCCGGGTGTGGATCGCGCAGGTCGGCCGGATCCCGTTGCTGCTGCTCGATTCCGACATCCCGGAGAACGACCACGACCTGCGTGGCACCACCGACCGGCTCTACGGCGGCGACCAGGAACACCGCATCAAGCAGGAGATACTGGCCGGCATCGGCGGGGTGCGGGCGATCCGGGCGTACACCGAGGTCGAAGGGCTGCCCTCGCCGGAGGTCTTCCACATGAACGAAGGCCACGCGGGATTCCTCGGCGTCGAACGCATCCGCGAGTTGATCGACGCCGGGCTGGACTTCGACACCGCGCTCACCGTGGTGCGCTCCTCCACCGTGTTCACCACCCACACGCCGGTGCCCGCGGGCATCGACCGGTTCCCCGTCGAGATGGTCAAGCGCTACTTCGGCAGCGCGCCGGGCACCCCGGCGGGCGCGAACTCCCGGCTGCTGCCAGGGGTTCCGCTGGACCGGGTGATCGCGTTCGGGGAAGAGGACGACCCGGCGAAGTTCAACATGGCCCACATGGGGTTGCGGCTTGCCCAGCGCGCCAACGGGGTGTCGCTGCTGCACGGACGGGTCAGCCGCGAGATGTTCAACGAGCTGTGGCCGGGCTTCGACCCGAACGAGGTCCCCATCGGATCGATCACCAACGGTGTGCACGCGCCGACCTGGGCGGCGCCCGAGTGGATCGAACTGGGTCGGGAGATGCTCGGCGCGGACAACCTCGACTCGCTGCGCGAGCCCGACACCTGGCAGCGGTTGCAGGAGGTCGACTCCAGCCACCTGTGGTGGATCCGGTCGAAGCTGCGACGGGCTCTGGTCGAGGACGTCCGGGCGCGGGTGCGCCGCTCGTGGCTGGAGCGCGGTGCCTCCGATGCCGAACTCGGCTGGATTGCCACGGCTTTCGATCCGGATGCGCTCACCATCGGGTTCGCTCGCCGGGTGCCGACCTACAAGCGGCTGACGTTGATGCTGCGTGACTCGGACCGGCTCGAGCGGCTGCTGCTCGACACCGAGCGGCCGATCCAGCTGATCGTGGCGGGCAAGTCGCACCCCGCCGACGACGGCGGCAAGGCGCTGATCCAGCAGATCGTCAAGTTCGCCGACCGGCCCGAGGTGCGGCACCGCATCGCGTTCCTGCCCGACTACGACATGTCGATGGCACGGCAGCTGTACTGGGGCTGCGACGTCTGGCTGAACAATCCGCTGCGGCCGCTGGAGGCGTGCGGCACGTCGGGGATGAAGAGTGCGCTCAACGGCGGACTCAACCTGTCGATCCGCGACGGGTGGTGGGACGAGTGGTATGACGGCGAGAACGGTTGGGAGATCCCGACTGCCGACGGGCTGGCCGACGAGACCCGCCGGGACGACCTCGAGGCCGCCGCCCTCTACGACCTGCTCGAGAAGTCGGTGACACGGAAGTTCTACGACCGCGACGAGCACGGGGTGCCGACCAGGTGGGTGGAGATGGTCCGGCACACCCTGCAGGCGCTGGGGCCGAAGGTGCTCGCGTCGCGGATGGTGCGCGACTACACCGAGAAGTACTACGCGCCCGCGGCCCGGTCGCTGCGCAAGACCGTCGAGCCGGTGAACGGGACGGCCTTCGGTGCGGCCGGGGAGCTGGCCGACTACCGGCGGCGTGCCGCCCAAGCATGGCCGAAGATCCAGATCACCGACGTGGACAGCTACGGCCTGCCGGACACACCGCTGCTGGGCTCCGAGCTCACGCTGACCGCCAACGTCCAGCTGGCCGGCCTGCGACCCGACGAGGTCACCGTGCAGGCGGTGCTGGGTCGCGTCGACGACAGCGATGCGCTGAAGGACCCGGCGACGGTGGCGATGGCGCACACCGGAACCGCCGACGGCGGCACCGAGGTGTTCTCCACCACCACCCCGCTGCCGGTGGCGGGGCCGGTGGGCTACACGGTGCGGGTGCTGCCGCACCACCCGCTGCTGGCCGCGGACAACGAACTCGGCCTCGTCACGCTGGCGTGAGCCGAGCACTGAAGGTCGCACTCGAGGGCGGGCCGTACGCCCTGGCAGCCGGTCCGGACCGGGCGATCTGGGTGACGCTCGTACACGGCGGCGCCGTCGCCCGGATCGGCGGGGACGGCCGGCCGGACGACGACGTGACGGTGTATCCCGTCGGGCCCGGGTCCAGACCGTCGCTGATCACCGCGGGCCCGGACGGCGCGATGTGGTTCACCCGCACCGGAGACGACCGGATCGGGCGGATCACCACCGACGGGGAGCAGACCTCCTACCCGGTGGCCGACGACAGCGGACCGTACGGCATCACCGCGGGCCCCGACGGTGCGCTGTGGTTCACCGGGACCACATCCGGGGAGATCGGCCGCATCTCCACCGACGGCCAGGTCACCCGCGAGGCCGGGCTCGGCGGCTTCCCCGCGATGATCACCGCCGGTCCGGACGGTGCGCTGTGGTTCACGCTCAACCAGGGCAACGCCGTCGGCCGGCTCGAACCGGCGGGTGACCTGACGGTGCGCGAGGT
This sequence comes from Mycobacterium sp. NPDC050551, assembly GCF_040674075.1. NCBI lineage: Bacteria > Bacillati > Actinomycetota > Actinomycetes > Mycobacteriales > Mycobacteriaceae > Mycobacterium > Mycobacterium sp. NPDC050551. The sequence goes on from NZ_JBFARC010000008.1 coordinate 23,370, forward strand.
GCCGACCAGCGGCGCAGGTCCGGTCGGCATCGCCGCCACCCACGACGACGCGGTGTGGTTCACCGAGATCCTCGCCGAGAAACTGGGCCGCATCCCGATGGACGGGCCGATCGAGGAACTCGAGCTGCCCGGCAAGCCGCACGCGGTGATCGCCGACCCCTCCGACGGGGTGTGGGTGAGCCTGTGGGGATCCAGCCAGATCGCCAGGGTGAGCGGCGACGGCGAGGTGGTCACCATCGATCTGCCGCCCGGCAGCGAGCCGCACGGGCTCGCGATCGGTCCGGACGGGGCGCCGTGGATTGCGCTGGAGACCGGGTTCGTGCTGCGGCTGCCGATCTGACGTTGCGGACGATCTGGCGGCTATCCGTAAACCCGTGACGTCGGTCGCGGTAGGTTCGGCGCTGTGACGGATCGGGGACGGTGGTGGCGGGCACTCACAGCGGTGGCCGCGGCGGGATGTGTGTGCGCGACGCTGGGCGGGCTGACGCCGACGGCGGCCGCCGAACCCGAACCGCAGCCGGTCGCCGCCGACGCCCCGCCTGCGGAGGGTGCGCCGCCCCCCGAGGGTGCGCCGCCGCCCGATCCGGGTCGCATCGAGTCGACGCCGCCGGCCACCGTCACCACCCCCGACGACTGGGTGCTGACACTGTCGGCGCGCGACGAGACGCAGGCGATCATTCCGCCGCTCACCACGGCGCTGTCCTCGCGCGAGTACGTCGTGGGCGGCACCTATGACGGCGAGCTGTCCGGACCCGACGACGGTGAACCGCCGCACGGCACCCTCGAGGTGGGCTACGAGATCGGCTGCGGCATCGACATGAGCACCTCCAACGGCGTCTCGCTGACCGCGACGGCGGGCATCAACCCGTCGATCGGCGTGATCGGCACCGACTTCATCTCGCCGATCCCGGACGGCATCGTCCCCGGGCTGGGCGGCAACCTGGGCGGCGGTGTCACGGTCGGTCTCAAGCCCGGCATCATCAACATCGTGCCGGTCACCAAGAAGGAGTTCACCGGCGCCGACCCGTGGGTCATGATCAGCAACTTCCGGGTGAAGATCGACGGTTGCGTCGGTGAGTCGTTCATCCGTTCCTACGCCTTCCTGACCCGCTCGACCGATCAGTCCGACGCGGTGCTGGCCTGGTACGGCACCACCAAGAAGGTCTGACGGCGTTTGCCTGAACGGCAACTCTCGTTGCCGTGCTGACGGTTCCTGCCGAGACTGGCCGGATGAGCGACGACACGAGCGTGTTCCACCAGTTGCAGTTCGCCGACGACTACGCCGACAACCCGCCGCGATTCGTGCCGGGGTACCGGGAGATCCACCGCCTGGCGGCGATCCTCATCTCCGAACGGGCGCCCGAGCGGGCGCGGGTGCTGGTGCTCGGAGCGGGCGGCGGCCTGGAGATCAAGGCGTTGGCCGAGGCGCGGCCGGGGTGGACCTTCGACGGTGTCGACCCGGCGCGGCCGATGCTCGACCTGGCCGAGAAGACCCTGGGGCCGTTGGCGTCCCGCGCCCGGCTGCACGAGGGCTACATCGACGACGCACCGAACGGGCCCTTCGACGCCGCGACGAGCTTCCTGACGCTGCACTTCCTGGGGCCCGACGAACGCCGCCGCACCGCCGCGGAGGTGCGCCGCCGGCTGGCTCCCGGGGCGCCCTTCGTCGTGGCTCACATGAGCCTTCCGCAGCGCAACGCCGACGAACGCGCGATGTGGTTGTCCCGCTACGCCGAATATGCACACGACTCGGGCATCAGCCGGGAGATCACCGAACGCGCCCGCGCCACAGTCGAATCCGACGTTCCGATACTGACGCCGGAGCAGGACGAGGCCATTCTGCGGGACGCGGGCTTCACCGACGTCGTGCAGTTCTACTCGGCGTTCACCTTTCGCGGCTGGGTCGGCTACGCCTGATCCCGCAGCCGTTCCAGCGCACCGCGCACCCGTGCGCTGTCGGTGGTGGCCCAGAACGGCGGCAGCGACGCCCGCAGGTAGCCGCTGTAGCGTGCCGTCGCCATCCGGGAGTCCAGCACCGCCACCACGCCGCGGTCCTCGGTACCGCGCAGCAACCGGCCGGCGCCCTGGGCCAGCAGCAGGGCGGCGTGGCTGGCCGAGACCGCCATGAACCCGTTGCCGCCGTGGGCGGTGACGGCGCGCTGGCGCGCGGTCAGCAGGGGGTCGTCGGGCCGTGGGAACGGGATGCGGTCGATGAGCACCAGTGACAGCGAGGGCCCGGGCACGTCGACGCCCTGCCACAGTGACAGCGTGCCGAACAGTGACGTGGCCGCGTCCGCCGCGAAGCGCTCCACCAGCGCCGACGTGGTGTCCTCGCCCTGGCACAACACCGGTGTGTCGAGCCGGTCGCGCATGATCTCCGCCGCGGCGCGGGCGGCACGCATCGACGAGAACAGCCCGAGGGTGCGCCCGCCCGCCGCGGTGATCAGTCCCGCGATCTCGTCGAGCTGTTCGGCCGAGCCGGTGCCGTCGCGGCCCGGTGCGGGCAGATGCGCTGCGACGTAAAGGATCCCGGTCTTGGCGTGTTGGAACGGTGATCCGACGTCGATGCCGCGCCAGGCCGGTGGGCTGGAGCGTAGCGACTCGGGGGAGGCGGAGGCATCTTTTTCGCCGCCCTTGAGTCCCCATGCGCCTGCCATGGCCTCGAAGTTGCCACCGACGGTCAGCGTGGCCGACGTCAGCACGGCCGTCGAGTGCTCGAACAGCCTCAGGCGCAGCAGGCCGGCGACCGACAGCGGGGCCACCCGCAGCACCGCGCGCACGTTGCCGCGGTTGTCCTCATGGTCGAGCCACACCACGTCGGTGCGGTCGGGGATCGCCGGGCCGAAGGAGTCCAGGATGCGTGACGCGGTGTCGCCGACGTCGGTCAGTGCGGTCGCCGCCTCGGATCGCGCCGCCGCCGCCTTCGGGTCGGCGGGGGAGGTGTCGATCGCCGAGCGGGCGCGGTGTGCGGCGTCACGCAGCGCGGTGAGATGAGTGGCCAGTTCGTCGTCGAGCCGGTCCATCCGGCCCGGCGAGGTGTCGTGGATGACCGAGGCAAAGGTGGTGGCCGCGGCCTCCAGGCGTTGTGCGAGTTCGGCGTCGATCAACCGCGCGGCCCGCCGGTGGGCGATGCCCAGCGACGTCGCGGACAGCTCCGCGGTCGCCACCGACGTCACCCTGTCCACCAGGTCGTGGGCCTCGTCGACGATCAACAGCCGGTGCTCGGGCAGCACCGCCGCGTCGGAGATGGCGTCGATGGCCAGCAGCGCATGGTTGGTGACCACCACATCGGAGTGTCCGGCCTTGTCGCGGGCCCGTTCGGCGAAGCAGTCGGTGCCGAACGGGCACCGCGCGACCCCGATGCACTCGCGCGCAGAGACGCTGACCTGGCTCCACGAGCGGTCCGGTACACCGGGTTTCAGCTCGTCGCGATCACCGGTCTCGGTGTCCGACGACCATGCGGTGAGCCGCTTGACGTCACGGCCCAGTGCGGTGGCGGCGACGGCGTCGAACAGCTCGTCCTGCGGCCGGTCCTCCGGTTCGGTCGAACCCGTCGACCCGTTGTGGATCTTGTTCAGGCACAGATAGTTTCCCCGCCCCTTGAGGAGTGCGAACGTGGGCCTGCGGGGGAGTGCGCCCGCGAGTGCGTCCGCCAGCCGGGGCAGGTCGCGGTCCACCAGCTGGCGCTGCAGCGCGATCGTCGCGGTCGACACGACCACCGGCTCCTCCGCCGCGACCGCCCTGGCGATCGCCGGCACCAGGTAGGCCAGCGACTTGCCGGTACCGGTACCCGCCTGCACGGCAAGGTGCTCGCCCGTCTCGAAGGCCCGCGCCACGGCCTGCGCCATCTCGACCTGCCCGTCGCGGCGTGCGCCGCCCACGGCGGCCACCGCGGCGTCCAGCAGAGCCGTGACGTCGTCGACGGCCCGTGTGCCGGTGGCGTGTGCGTCGGCGCCCGTGATTCCTCCTAGGCCATGCGGGTCGGGATCGCGGGCTCGCCCCGGGAGAGCTTGAGACCGTCCCACGGCAGGCTGCCCAGACCGGCGGCCACCAGGCTGCGGCCGGCATCCAGCCCGGGGTCGCCGACGGGCTGCCCGGCGCGCACCAGCTCGACGGTCAGCGGGCTGGACTCCAGGCCGTCGTGATCCGCGGGCGGCCTGCCCGCCGGGTGCACCACTTCCTCGACGATGGTGCCCGACGGCTTGGCGAGCCGTAGCGCCTGCTTGCGTCCGCCGTGGGACTCCTTGTGGCTGCTGCGTTTCGCCACCGGCAGACCGTCGACCTCGACGAGCTTGTAGACCATGCCGGCCGTGGGTGCGCCCGACCCCGTCACCACCGACGTGCCGACGCCGTAGCTGTCGACCGGCTCGGCGCGCAGCGCGGCGATGGCGAATTCGTCGAGGTCGCTGGAGACCACGATCCTGGTTCCGGTGGCGCCGAGTCCGTCGAGCTGCTCGCGGACCTGGCGCACCAGCACGCCGAGCTCGCCGGAGTCGATGCGCACCCCGCCCAGCGCCGTGCCGGCCACCTCTACGGCGGTGGCCACCCCGGCGGTGATGTCGTAGGTGTCGACCAGCAGCGTGGTGTCCACGCCGAGGGCGTCGACCTGCGCCCGGAAGGCGGCCGCCTCGTCGGGCCCGTCCGCGGTGGTGTGCAGCAGGGTGAAGGCGTGTGCGCTGGTGCCGAGGGCGGGCACACCGTGGCGGCGCTGCGCCTCCAGGTTCGACGTGCCACTGAAGCCGGCGAGGTACGCGGCGCGCGCCGCGGCGACCGCCGCCTGCTCGTGGGTGCGCCGCGAACCCATCTCGATCAGCGGGCGGCCCTCGGCGGCGCTGACCATCCGGGCCGCGGCTGAGGCGATGGCGCTGTCGTGGTTGAACACGGAGAGCGCCAGCGTCTCGAGGATCACGCACTCGGCGAAGGTGCCGTGCACCGACAGCACAGGAGAACCGGGGAAGTACAACTCACCCTCGGCATAGCCCTCGACGTCGCCGCCGAAGCGGTAGGACGACAGATAGGACAGCGTGTCGGCGTCGAGGAACTCCGACACCGACTCCAACGCCGCATCGTCGAAGGTGAACTGCGCCAGCAATTCCACGAACCGCGCGGTGCCGGCCACCACCCCGTAGCGGCGGCCTTCGGGCAGCCTCCGGGCGAAGACCTCGAACGTGGTGCGCCGGTGGGCGGTGCCGTCGCGCAGCGCGGCGGCCAGCATCGTCAACTCGTACTTGTCGGTCAGCAGCGCGGCCGTCACAGCTGCCACGGTAGTGGTCGGCGAGGCGGATCCACCACATCGGTATCCTTGCGGGCATGGTGACGCCGGCGAAGGCCCGACCGGGAACTCGCGAGGAGCGTGACGTCGCGACCGGAGCGGCCACCGACACCCCGTGGGTGACCATCGTGTGGGACGACCCCGTCAACCTGATGACGTACGTGACCTACGTTCTGCAGAAGCTGTTCGGCTACGACGAGCCGCACGCCACCAAGCTGATGCTGCAGGTGCACAACGAGGGCAAGGCGGTGGTGTCGGCGGGCAGTCGCGAGTCGATGGAGGTCGACGTGTCCAAACTCCACGCCGCGGGCCTGTGGGCCACGATGCAGCAGGACCGCTGATCCGCGGTGCGCAAATGGAAGCGGATCGACGGCGCAGGCGGCCCGCGGTTCCGGTCGGCGCTCGCCGAGCACGAGGCGGCGCTGCTGCAGAACCTGGTGACGTCCCTGCTGGGGATGCTCGAGGAGCGTGAATCCTCCTCACCCGCAGATGAACTCGAGGCGATCACCGGTATGCGCACCGGCAACTCCCAGCCGCCGCAGGACGAGACGATGAAGCGGCTGCTGCCCGACTTCTTCAAGCCGCACAACGACCACCCGGCGGGCTCCGGCACGGCCGAGAGCCTCAACAGTGCGCTGCGCAGCCTGCACGAGCCGACCATCCTCGACGCGAAAAAACAAGCGGGACAACGTCTGCTGGACACGCTGCCGGGTGGTGGCGGCAAGTTCGAACTGTCCGAGGACGACGCCGAGTCCTGGGTCGCGGCCGTCAACGACGTGCGCCTCGCGTTGGGCACCATGCTCGACATCGGTGCCGGCGGGCCCGACGAACTGCCGCCGGACCACCCCATGGCCGGCCACCTCGACGTGTACCAGTGGCTCACGGTGCTGCAGGAGTACCTGGTGCTGGCGCTGATCGGCAAGGCCAGATGAGCGGTTCGATCACCGACGTCGGCGGGATCCTGGTCGGCCATCACCACCGCATCGACGACGACGCCACGTTGGGCTCCGGCTGGGCCACCGGCACCACCGTCGTGCTCACCCCGCCCGGCACCGTCGGCGCGGTCGACGGCAGGGGCGGCGCACCCGGCACGCGGGAGACCGACCTCCTGGACCCGATGAACTCGGTGCGTCACGTGGACGCGGTGGTGCTCACCGGTGGCAGCGCCTTCGGACTCGCCGCCGCCGACGGCGTGATGACGTGGCTGGAGCAGCAGGGCCGCGGGGTGGCGCTCGACGGCGGCGTGGTGCCCATCGTGCCCGGCGCGGTCATCTTCGATCTGCCGGTCGGCGGGTGGGGCTGCAGGCCGACCGCCGACTTCGGCCACGCCGCCGCGGCCGCCGCGGGCACCGAGGTGGCGCTCGGCACCGTCGGCGCGGGCGTCGGCGCCCGCGTGGGGGTGCTCAAGGGCGGCGTCGGCACCGCGTCGACGATGCTCGATTCCGGTGTCACCGTCGGGGCGCTGGTGGTGGTCAACGCCGCAGGCGACGCCGTCGACACCGCGACGGGGCTGCCGTGGACGGCGTACCTGATCGAGGAGTTCGGGCTGCGCAGACCGCCGGCCGAGCAGATCCGTGCGTACCTGGACCGGCACGCCGAGCACAGTCCGCTCAACACCACCATCGCGGTCGTGGCCACCGACGCCGCGCTGAGCCCGGCCGGCTGCCGCCGCGTCGCCCTCGCCGCCCACGACGGGCTGGCCCGCACCCTGCGCCCGTCCCACACCCCGCACGACGGCGATACCGTGTTCGCGTTGGCCACCGGCGCCATCGAGGTCGCCCCGCCGCCGGACACCCCGGCATCGATGACGCCCGAGATGGCGTTGATCACCAGTGTCGGCGCCGCGGCGGCCGACTGCCTGGCCCGGGCTGTGCTGGTCGGTGTGCTGGCCGCCGAACCGGTGGCCGGAATACCGACATACCGGAACCTGTTGCCGGGAGCGTTCGGATGAGCAGGAGTGCGACGAGGAGGGTCCCGTGCTGACGATTCGCGCCGACCTGGTCGACGCCATGGTGGCCCACGCCCGCGCCGACCATCCCGACGAGGCGTGCGGCATCATCGCGGGCGCCGAGGGCTCGGACCGTCCGGAACGATTCGTCGCGATGCTCAACGCCGAGCGCTCGCCGACCTTCTACCGGTTCGACTCCCAGGAGCAACTGCGGGTGTGGCGGGCATTAGAAGAGGCAGGCGACGCTCCGATCGTCATCTACCACTCGCACACCGCCACCGAGGCCTACCCGAGCCGCACCGACATCTCGTACGCGTCCGAGCCGGACGCGCACTACGTGCTGGTGTCCACCCGCGACCCCGACGAACACGAGCTGCGCAGTTACCGCATCGTGGACGGCGTCGTCACCGAGGAACCCGTCACCGTCGTCGAGCAGTACTGAGAGAAAGAAACCCCGATGTCTGTCACCGTCTCGATTCCCACGATCCTGCGCACGCACACCGGCGGCGAGAAGCGCGTCACCGCGTCCGGCGCCACGCTGGCCGCCGTGATCAGCGACCTGGAGTCGAACTACTCCGGGATCTCCGACCGGCTCATCGACCCCGACAAGCCGGGCAAGCTGCACCGCTTCGTCAACATCTACGTCAACGACGAGGACGTGCGGTTCTCCGGCGGACTCGACACCAGTGTCGCCGACGGCGACTCGGTCACGATCCTGCCCGCGGTGGCAGGCGGGTGAGATACGACTCCCCGCTGGAGGCGCTCGGCAACACGCCTCTGGTCGGTCTGCAACGGCTGTCGCCGCGGTGGCACGACGACGACCAGGCCCCGCACGTGCGGCTGTGGGCCAAGCTCGAGGACCGCAATCCCACCGGCTCGATCAAGGACCGCCCTGCGCTGCGGATGATCGAGCAGGCCGAACGCGACGGCCTGCTCGCCCCCGGCGCCACCATCCTGGAACCCACCAGCGGCAACACCGGCATCTCGCTGGCGATGGCGGCGCTGCTCAAGGGCTACACGATGATCTGCGTGATGCCGGAGAACACCTCGATCGAGCGCAGGCAGCTGCTCGAGCTGTACGGCGCCCGCATCATCGACTCACCGGCCGAAGGCGGCTCGAACACCGCCGTCGCGCACGCCAAGGAGCTGGCCGCCCAGAACCCGGACTGGGTGATGCTCTACCAGTACGGCAACCCGGCGAACTCGGCCGCGCACTACGAGGGCACCGGCCCGGAGCTGCTGGCCGACCTGCCCGAGATCACCCACTTCGTGGCGGGGCTCGGCACCACCGGCACGCTCATGGGCACCGGCCGCTACCTGCGCGAGCAGGTGCCCGACATCGCCATCGTGGCCGCCGAACCCCGTTACGGCGAGGGCGTGTACGCGCTGCGCAACATCGACGAGGGCTTCATCCCCGAGCTCTACGACCCTGATGTGCTCACCAGCCGGTTCTCCGTCGGGTCCTTCGACGCGATCCGGCGGACCCGCGAGCTGGTGCAGATCGAGGGCATCTTCGCCGGCATCTCGACCGGGGCGATCCTGCACGCCGCCCTGGGGGTGGCGGCCAAGGCGGTGGCCGCCGGACAGCGCGCCGACATCGCGTTCGTGGTGTGCGATGCCGGCTGGAAGTATCTGTCCACCGGCGCATACGCCGGTAGCCTGGATGACGCCGAGGACGCGCTGGAAGGGCAGCTATGGGCATGAGCGGGTACGGCGGTGGCAGGGGATACGCCGCCGGGCAACCGCCGAAGCCGAAGAAGCGGCCTGCCTGGCTCGTCGGCGGCGTCACGGTGCTCAGCTTCGTGGCGCTGCTCTACGTCATCGAGATCTGGGACAACATCACCGGGCACCGCCTGGACGACAACGGGATCCGGCCGCTCGAGTCCGACGGGCTCTGGGGCATCGTGTTCGCGCCGATGCTGCACTCGAACTGGGACCACCTGATCGCCAACACCATTCCGGCGCTCGTGCTCGGTTTCCTGATGACGCTCGCCGGGCTGTCGCGGTTCATCTACGCGACGGCGATCGTGTGGATCCTCGGCGGCTTCGGCACCTGGCTGATCGGCAACATCGGCGCGCACTGCCCGTACGTCGGCGTGCGCTGCGAGACCAATCACATCGGCGCGTCCGGCCTGATTTTCGGGTGGCTGGCGTTCCTCATCGTGTTCGGCTTCTTCACCCGCAAGGTGTGGGAGATCGTGGTCGGCGTCGTCGTGCTGTTCGTCTACGGCGGCGTGTTGCTCGGGGTGCTGCCCGGCACCCCGGGAGTCTCGTGGCAGGGCCATCTGTGCGGCGCCGTGGCAGGCGTCGTCGCGGCGTACCTGCTGTCGAAACCGGAACGCGCGGCGCGCGAGCGTCGCAAGACCCCGGCGAACCCCTACCTCACCTCGTGACGGATGTCAGCGCTCCCGTCGGCATCTTCGACTCCGGCGTCGGCGGTCTCACCGTCGCGCGGGCGATCATCGACCAGCTGCCCGACGAGAACATCGTCTACGTCGGCGACACCGGCAACGGTCCCTACGGCCCGCTGACCGTTCCCGAGATCCGGGCGCACGCGCTCGCCATCGGCGACGACCTCGTCGCCCGCGGCGTCAAGGCGCTCGTGATCGCCTGCAACACCGCGTCGTCGGCGTGCCTGGCCGACGCCCGCGAACGCTACGCACCCGTGCCCGTCGTCGAGGTGATCCGGCCCGCGGTGCGGCGTGCGGCGGCCGCGACCCGCAACGGCCACATCGGGGTGATCGGCACCGCGGCGACCGTCGCCTCCGGCGCCTACCAGGACGCGTTCGCCGCCGCCCGCGACACCGTCGTCACCGCCGTCGCCTGCCCCCGGTTCGTCGACTTCGTCGAGCGCGGGGTGACCAGTGGCCGACAGGTGCTCGGCCTGGCCGAGGGATACCTCGAGCCGCTGCAGCGCGCCGGGGTGGACACCCTGGTGCTGGGCTGCACGCACTACCCGATGCTGTCCGGGCTCATCCAGCTCGCGATGGGCGACGAGGTCACGCTGGTGTCCAGCGCCGAGGAGACCGCCAAGGATCTGCTGCGCGTGCTCACCGAACGCGATCTGCTGCGCCCGCACCCCGACGATCCCGTCGCCGAACCGCCGGTGCGCAGCTTCGAGGCGACTGGGGATCCCGACGCGTTCACCGCCCTCGCGGCCCGTTTTCTGGGGCCCGGACTCGACGGTGTGCGGCCCGTTCGTCGTCACGCCGACGTGAGGATGTGACGGATGATGATCGGCCGGAGCGAAAGCGGTGATGTTTTCGTCCTCGGCGCATCGGGCATGGCAAGCTAGTGGGCGTGCGAATCACCGTGCTCGGTTGCTCCGGTAGCGTTACCGGGCCTGATTCGCCGGCGTCCGGGTACCTGCTCACCGCGCCCGACACCCCGCCACTGGTGATCGACTTCGGCGGTGGCGTGCTGGGCGCCCTGCAGCGCTACGCCGACCCCAACGACGTTCAGGTGTTGCTGTCGCACCTGCACGCCGACCACTGTCTCGACCTGCCCGGGCTGTTCGTCTGGCGCCGGTACGGCCCGACGCCCGCCCCCGCCCGCGGGGTGATGTACGGCCCGGCCAACACCTGGGCCCGGCTCGGCGCCGCGTCGTCTCCCGAGGGCGGCGAGATCGACGACTTCTCCGACATCTTCGACGTCCGCCCCTGGGTCGACGGCCAGGCCGTGAACATCGGCTCCCTGAACGTCCTGCCCCGGCTGGTGTGCCACCCGACGGAGTCCTACGGCATGCGGTTCACCGACCCGTCCGGCGCCTCGTTCGTCTACAGCGGGGACACCGGCGTGTGTGATGCGCTCGTCGATCTGGCGCGCGGCGCGGACGTGTTCCTGTGCGAGGCGTCCTGGACACATTCGCCCGACCGGCCACCGAAACTGCACCTGTCCGGAACCGAGGCCGGTCAGATGGCGGCCGCGGCCGGAGTGTCGGAACTGCTGCTCACCCACATCCCGCCGTGGACCTCGCGCGAAGACGTGATCAGCGAAGCCAAGGCCGAGTTCGACGGCCCGGTGCACGCGGTGGTCTGCGGCGAGACGTTCGACGTCCCGCGCCGCTGAATCGCCCCGCCCACCGGTTAGGGTTGGCGCGTGTCCAGACGAGAAGACGGCCGCCTCGACGACGAACTGCGGCCCGTCGTGATCACCCGCGGTTTCACCACCCATCCGGCGGGCTCGGTACTGGTGGAGTTCGGCCAGACCCGGGTCATGTGCACCGCCAGCGTCACCGAGGGCGTGCCGCGGTGGCGCAAGGGCTCCGGCCAGGGCTGGCTCACCGCCGAGTACGCGATGCTGCCCGCCGCCACCCATGACCGCTCGGATCGCGAGTCGGTCAAGGGCCGGGTCGGCGGACGAACGCAGGAGATCAGCAGGCTCATCGGCCGGTCGCTGCGGGCCTGCATCGACCTCAACGCCCTCGGCGAGAACACCATCGCCATCGATTGCGACGTGCTGCAGGCCGACGGCGGCACCCGCACGGCGGCGATCACCGGCGCCTACGTCGCGCTCGCGGATGCGGTGACCTACCTCGCGGCCGCCGACAAACTCTCCGACCCGCGCCCGCTGTCGTGCGCGATCGCCGCGGTCAGCGTCGGCGTCGTCGACGGCCGGGTGCGCGTCGACCTGCCCTACACCGAGGACTCCCGCGCCGAGGTGGACATGAACGTCGTCGCCACCGACACCGGCACGCTGGTCGAGGTCCAGGGCACGGGGGAGGGCGCGACCTTCCCGCGCTCGACGCTGGACAAGCTCCTCGACGTCGCGCTCGCCGCCTGCGAGCAGTTGTTCGTCGTGCAGCGCGAGGCGCTCGAGCTGCCCTACCCGGGCGTGCTGCCGGAGCCGGCGTCGCCGCCGAAGAAGGCGTTCGGCAGCTGATCGCCGTGGTCGACGTCCTGGTCGCCACGCGCAACCCCAAGAAGCTGGCCGAACTCCGTCGCGTCCTCGACACCGCAGGGGTGTCGGGGCTGGAGCTGCGCTCACTCGACGACGTGGCGCCCTTCGACGAGGCGCCCGAGACTGGCGCCACGTTCGAGGAGAACGCCGTCGCCAAGGCCCGCGACGCGTGGCGGGCCAGCGGACTGCCCGCGGTCGCCGACGATTCCGGCCTGGCGGTGGACGCGCTGAACGGCATGCCCGGGGTGTTGTCGGCACGCTGGTCCGGCACCCACGGCGAGGACGACGAGAACACCGCGCTGCTGCTGGCCCAGATGCACGACGTACCCGACGAGCGGCGCGGCGCGGCATTCGTGTCGGCGTGCGCGCTGGTCGTCGGCCCGGACCGGGAGCACACCACCGTCGTGCGCGGTGAGTGGCGGGGTCACATCGTCCGGGCGCCGCGCGGTGGCGGCGGATTCGGCTACGACCCGGTGTTCCTCCCAGACGGAAACGACCGCACCGCAGCAGAACTCAGCCCCGCCGAGAAGGATGCGGCCTCGCACCGCGGCCGCGCTCTGGCGCAGCTGATCCCGGCGCTACGGGCGCTCACCGGGGGCTGACCCCGAACAATCGCGCGGACTCACCGCAATCAGCCACGAACGCAGGCGCTGCGGCATAACGTCTCTCTCGATGGAGAGGTCAACGCCGCCAGAGCCCGGCCCCTCGACGTCGGTTGCCACGGCGCCGTCGACCGCACCGCCGTCGGCGGCCCTCACCGACATCCCGCAGACCGACGACCAGGAGCGCCCGGGTCGTCAGCTCAGCGGCTGGGTGGACCGCGCGGTCACCGTGGTCGCCTTCGCGGTGGCGATCCTGACGATCTGGCAGGTGTTCCGTCCGCTGCCCCAGGGCAGCCAGTACTACCTGATCATCTTCCTGGCCGGCACCCTGCCGCTGGTGTATCTGGTCTACCGGTCGGGGCTGCCCCGCATCGATCCCGAGGACCGGCCCGGTGCCCTCGACTGGGTGCTGGCCCTGCTCACCCTGCTCGTGTGTCTCTACCCGGTGCTGCCGATGGCGCTGGGCTCGGGCGGTGGCGGATACAACGCGTTTCTGGACCGGCAGGGCCTGCTCGAACCCACCGATGTGGTGATGGGCGCGCTGCTCCTGGTGCTCATCCTCGAGGCCTGCAGGCGCACCACGGGGTGGGCGTTGCCGATCGTGTGCGCGGTGTTCCTCGCCTACGGGTACTACGGCGGACTGCTGCCGCAGGGCTGGGACATCGCGCACGCCGGACTGGATTTCGATCAGATCATCGACGCGCTGTACAACTCGGGCAGCGGATTCTTCGGCACCCCGCTGGACGTGGCCGCCACCTACATCGTGCTGTTCACCATCTACGGCGCGGTGCTCGAACGGTCCGGTGCGGCGCGGTTCTTCGTCGACCTGTCGGTGGCCGCGTTCCGCCGCTCGCGCAGCGCGGCCGGCCGCACGACCGTGGCGTCGGGCTTCCTGCTCGGCACGGTCTCCGGGTCGGGCACCGCGACGGCCGTCAGCACCGGTGCGGTCACCTGGCCCATCATGAAGCAGGCCGGTTACACCCCCGAGCGCGCGGGCGGCGTGCTCGCGGCGGCCGGCGTCGGAGCGCTGCTGTCGCCGCCGACTCTGGGCGCGGCGGCGTTCATCGTCGCCGAGTATCTCGAGGTCTCCTACCTCACGGTGCTGGGCTGGGCCACCATCCCGACGCTGCTGTACTACCTCGGCATCCTGCTGGCCGTCGAGATGGACGCCCGCCGGTTCGGCGTGCGGCCCGCCGAGTTCGAAGCGCAGTCGGCGTGGAAGTTGTTGCTGCGCTTCGGCTATCACTTCTCGTCCCTGATCGCGATCGTCGTGCTGCTGGCGTTGGGGGTGAGCGCCACCCGGGCCGTGGTGTACGCCACGCTGCTGGCCTTCGCACTGTCGTTCCTCGACCGCAGACACCGTCTGACGCCGCACCGGACGTTCGACGCGCTGGCGTCCGGCGTGCGCGGTGTGCTGCCCGTCGTCGCGGTCTGCGCGGCGGCCGGGGTCATCACCGCGATGACGACCAAGACCGGACTCGGCGCCCAGTTCTCGTCTGTGCTGGTGCGCGGTGTCGACGCGATCACCGACAACCGCACCCTGATGCTCGCGTTGACGGCGGTCTTCGCCGCGGTCGCGCTGGCCGTACTGGGCCTGGCGATCCCGGTGACGGCGTCGTTCGTGATCGGCTGGGTGATCATCGGGCCCGCGCTGCTCGAACTCGACGTGCCCGCGCCCGCGGCGGCGATGTTCGTCTTCTACTACTCGGTGCTCTCGGAGATCACCCCGCCCACGGCCCTTGCGGCGGTGGGCGCGTCGGCGGTGACGGGCGGGAAGGCCATCCCGACGATGTGGCACACGCTGCGCTACGGCCTGCCTGCGTTCCTGGTGCCGATCGCGTTCGTGGTCACCGGTCCGGGTGAACACCTGCTGGGTCGCGGTTCGGTCATCGGTGTGGTGTGGGTGACCGCGGCGGCGTGCGCCGGCATCGCGGCGCTGTCGATCGCCGTCGGCGGGTGGGTGTTCGGCGTCGGGGAGGCCAACCGCGTCTCCCGGGTGTTCGCCGCCGTATCGGCCCTGCTCTTGCTGTTCCTCGATCCCGTCACCATCGTGGCGGGACTGGCGTGCCTGCTCGTGGCGGTCGCGCTGGCCATCATCGACAAGAGGAGACGAGAATGAGACGTGCGATCGCGGTGGGCGCGGGACTGCTCATGGTCGGTGCGGCGATCACCGGATGTGGTGGTCGCCAGGACAAACCGGCCGCCGACACCGGCGGTGAGGTGACCTGCGAGGTCTCCGGCGACACCCGGATCGCGATCGCGACCGGTAACGCCACCGGCGTCTACTTCTCGCTGGGAAACGCCTATGCAGAACAGATCTCGTCGGCCACCGACGGCAAGGTCAAGGCCACCGCGGCTGAGACCGGCGCCTCGGTGCAGAACATCCAGCAGCTCGTCGGCGGCGCGTACCAGGTGGCGTTCTCTCTGGCCGACACCGCATCGGACGCCGTCGAGGGCAAGGGCGGCTTCGACGGCGAGAAGCAACCCATCCAGGCGATCTCACGGCTCTACCCGAACTACACGCAGGTGGTGGTCCGGTCCGATGCGGGCATCAAGTCGATCGCCGACATGCGCGGCAAGCGCGTCTCGACGGGCTCGCCCGGTTCGGGCACCGAGGTGATCGCCAACAGGCTGATCGAGTCGGCCGGGCTGAATCCGCAGAGTGACGTCGCCGCGCAACGACTCGACCTGACCAAGACGGTCGACGGCATGAAGGACGGTTCGATCGACGCGATGTTCTGGTCGGGCGGACTGCCGACGCCGGGCATCACCGACCTGTTCACCACGCGGCGCGACGCCGTGACGTTCCTCGACATCACCCCGCAGCTGTCCAAGATGCAGGAGATCAGCCCGGTCTACGAGGAGGGCGTCATCCCCTCGGCGACCTACGGCACCCCGGCCGATGCGAAGACCATCGTGGTGCCCAACCTGCTGCTGGTGCGCGACGACATCGACGCCAACCTCGCGTGCGTGCTGACCAAGACGCTGTTCGACCGCAAGCCGCAGCTGGAGCAGGCGGTCGGCGCGGCGAAGGGCATCAAGGTCGAGTCGGCACGTGACACGAGCCCGGTGCCGTTGAACCGCGGAGCGGAGAAGGCGCTGGGGGAGCTCGCGCCGTCGCAATGAGACGGACACCGCCGGGGTTTGCATAGACGACCTAAGGGGTAGCATCCCCGGCGTGCGTCGTCATCCCGGGATCATCGTCGCGGTGCTGGCGGCCGCGGGCATCAGCGTGTCGCTGATGCAGACACTCGTGATCCCGTTGATCCCCGAACTGCCCACGCTGCTGGACACCAGCGCGTCCAACGCGTCGTGGGCGATCACCGCCACCCTGCTGACGGCGGCGGTCGCCACCCCGGTGTTCGGCCGGCTCGGCGACATGCACGGGCCCAAGCCGATTCTCATCATCTGCACGGTGCTGCTGACCATCGGCTCGCTGATCGCCGCCCTGAGCAGTTCGCTGCTGCTGATGGTGGTGGGCCGCGCCCTGCAGGGCTTCGGCATGCCCATCATCCCGCTGGGCATCAGCGTGCTGCGGGCGTCGGTGCCCGCGCACCGCGTCGGCACCGCCATGGGATTGATGAGCGCCTCGCTGGGCGTCGGCGGCGCCCTGGGGTTGCCGCTGTCGGCCGTCATCGCCGACAGCTTCGACTGGCACGCGTTGTTCTGGTTCGCCGCGGCGCTGGGCACTCTGTCCGGGCTGCTGTTCGCGGCGCTGGTGCCGCGCATCCCGTCGGCGTCGGCCGACCGCTTCGACGGACCCGGCGCGGTGGGACTGGCGGCCGGCCTGGTGCTGCTGCTGCTCGGCATCTCCAAGGGCGGCGGCTGGGGGTGGACGAGCGTGACGACGCTGGGCATGTTCGCCGGGTCGGCGGTGGTGCTCGCGGTGTTCGGCTGGTGGCAGTTGCGCACCCCGATGCCGCTCGTGGACCTGCGGACCACGGTGCGCAGGCCGGTGCTGACCACCAATCTGGCGTCGGTCGCGGTGGGGTTCGCGCTGTTCGCCATGTCACTGATCGGGCCGCAGGTGCTCGAACTGCCCGCGTCGACCGGCTACGGCCTCGGCCAGAGCATGCTGCACACCGGATTGTGGTTGGCGCCAGGCGGTCTGGCGATGATGGTGTCGGCGCCCGTCGCCGCGCGGATCGCGGCGGTGCGCGGCCCCAGGTTCACCCTGGTGATCGGCGGAGCGGTGGTGTCGGCGTCGTACCTGTCCGGGCTCGCGCTGATCCAGAGTCCATGGCAGGTCATGGTGTTCAACGTGCTGGTCAGTATCGGGGTGGGACTGGCGTTCGCGAGCCTGCCCGCGTTGATCAACGCCGCGGTGCCGATGTCGGAGACCGCGGCGGCCAACGGCATCAACGCCTTGGCCCGCGCGCTCGGCACGTCGATCTCGAGCGCCGTGATCGGCGCGATCCTCGCCGGGATGTCGGTGACGGTCGGCGGTGCGGTCTTCCCGACGCTGAACGCGTTGCGGATCGCGCTGGTGGTGGCCGCGGGTGCGGCGGCCCTGGCGACGGTGATGGCGCTGCTGATCCCGGCGCGCGAGGACGTCGTCGCGGACGACGCCGAGACGGCGCCCGCCGGGGCTACAGCCCGAACCGCGCCTTGATGTCGCGGGTCTGGAAGTGCTCGACGACGATGCCGAGCAGGGGAATGGTGCCTGCCAGCAGCACGCCGATGGTCTTGCCGATCGGCCAGCGCACCTTGACCGCGAGGTTGGCGGCGAACAGCAGGTAGACGAAGTACACCCAGCCGTGCACGACGGCGATCCAGCTCAGCGAGTCGTTGTCGAACGCGTACTTCATCACCATCTCGTAGCAGAGCGCGATCAGCCAGATGCCGGTCGTCCAGGCCAGCACGCGGTAGCCGAGCAGCGCCTTGCGGATCGTCTCGGTGCTCACGCCGACGGGCGTGGGGGCCTGCGGTGTCTCGGGCGCGGTCATGGCTTGGTCCTGCCTTCGTTGTCGTTCTGGGCGAGTTCGGCCAGATAGGCGTTGTACTCGCGCAGCGTCGGATCGTCGTCGTCGGGGGCGGCGGCCGCCGCGGGCCGTTCGGGGAGCAGGCCGGCGGGAATCTCGGTGACGTCGTCGCTGCGGGCCGGTTCGGGTGGCGCGTCCTCGTAGCGGACGAACTTGTAGTACGCGTAGACGCAGAAGCCGGCGAACATCGGCCACTGCAGCGCATAGCCGAGGTTCTGGAACGAACCGGATGCCGACTCGTAGCGGGTCCACTGCCACCACGCCAGGGCGAGGCAGCCTGCGGCGCCGAGGATCACCAGCGCGACGAGCGCCGGTCTCCTACGCCGTGTAGTGGACATGGGTCAACGGTACCGCGCGGCCGTCGCCGAACCGAGTCGCCGTCCGACTACGATTGACGAGTCGCGGGCGTGGCGCAATTGGCTGACGCGCCGGCTTTAGGTGCCGGTGTTCGAGAGAACGTGTGGGTTCGAGTCCCACCGCCCGCACTCATATCTCTGCAGCAGTACACGGGTGGCACCACCATCCCCGCGCGTCAACATAAGTTGACGCGAGCAGGTGCTTACACGCCCGAGGCAGCGCAACCGACACCGCCCGCACTCAGTACACGTCACGTACGTAGCGGTGGCTGCGGATCAGTTCGTTGACATAGGCGTGGGCGTCGTCGGCCGACTTGCCGCCCGCGGTCGCGACGACGTCGTGCAGTGCGCGGTCGACGTCGCGGGCCATGTGGTCGGCGTCGCCGCAGACGTAGAAGTACGCGCCGTCCTCCAGCCACGCGTACAGCTCCGCGGCGCCGGCCAGCATGTGGTGCTGCACATAATCCTTGGCGCGGCCTTCGTCGCCTCCGTCCCGGGAGAACGCCAGATCCAGCCGGCTCAGCACGCCCGCATCGAGGAAGCCCTGCAACTCGTCGCCGTAGAGGAAATCGGTCGCGCGCCTGCGGTCACCGAAGAACAGCCACGACTTCCCGTCCGCCCCGGTGGCCCGGCGCTCCTGCAGGAAGGCGCGGAACGGCGCGATGCCGGTGCCCGGCCCGACCATGATGATCGGCACGTCCGGGGCGGGCAGCCGGAAGTGGTGATTGGGCCGCGGGTGCACCCGGACGGTGTGGCACCGGTCGGCCAGGTAGGTCGACGCGACGCCGCCGCGGCGACGGTCGCGTACCGCGTGCCGCACGGTGGCCACCGTGAGGTGCACCCGGTTCGGGTGCTCCAGCGGACTGGACGCGATCGAATAGTCGCGGAACTGCAACGGCCGCAACGTGTCCAGCACCTCGTCGACGTCCAGGTCCGCCATGTCGATCAGGTCGAGCACGTCGACGTCGGCCGGCGTGTCCCCGATGCGGGACGCGACGAGATCGCGCAGTGCCCGCGACGGTGTCCGGATCTCGAAGTGCTCGCCGAGCAGTTCGTCGAGTGTCAGGTCGTGGCCGTCGACCTCGTGATCCACCCCGACTCCGAGCCGGCTGAGCATCGCCTGCACCAGCGCCGGATCGTTGACGGGATGTACGGCGATCGAATCGCCTGCCGCGTAGGTGATCCCGGAGTCGCCGAGGTCGATCTCGAAGTGGCACACCTCCTTGTCCGACGCGGCGGCGTTGAGCCTGCGGTTGACGACCAGTCGGGCGGCATACGGGTTGTGGTGGGTCCACGGGCACGGTGCGGGCGCGTCGGCCTCCTGCGTCGCGACGGCGACGACGCTCGGCGCGACGTCTCCGGTCCCCGCACGGGCCGCCTCCAGCAGCTTGACCATGTCCGGGATCCACGCCTCGGACTCCGACTCGTAGTAGCCGTCGCAGTCGACACGGTCGGCGACGCGAGTCGCACCCAGTTCGGCCAGCCGCTCGTCGATAATCTTGCCTGCGTTGCAGAACAGGTCGTAACCGCTGTCGCCGAGGGCGAACACCGCGAAGTCGAGGTGGTCGAGCCGGGCGGCGTCCTGCGCGCTCAGCATCTCCCAGAACAGGGTGCCGTTGTCCGGCAACTCGCCGTCACCCCATGTCGATGCGACGACGATGAAATGAGTGGCGCCGCGCAGGTCGTCGTAGCCGATGTCGTTCAGCTCGGTCTCGGTCACGTCGATGCCGACCTCTTTGAGCGCCGTGGCGAGCTGGTAGGCGACGTACTCGGCCGACCCCATGTCACTGGCGTAGCCGATCACCAGTGAGAACTCCGACTGGTCGGACACCGGTTGTCTCCCCTCGCTTCCCCGCAGCGCACGCGGGCGATCCAAATTAGGGTCACCTTACTTGGCTTCGAGGATCTGTTGGGACGGCCCCGTCGCTCAGCGGGCGGGATCCTTGCGGGCTCGTATCGGGCCGGGGTTCAGTGGCGGGTGCAGCAGGTCGCCGCGTGCGCTGCCCAGCGCGGTCCGCACCGCCACCAGCAGCCAGGTGCACAGCAGGCCCGCATAGGCGAGCGCCGCCGCGACGCGCAGCGCCGGCAGGCCCGTGTGCAGGGCCAGCTGCGAGGTGCCGGTGACGAAGGTGCCGACCGGGAACGTCAGGCTCCACCACGTCAGGGCGAACGGCATCCCGCGCCGCAGTGTCCGCAGCGTCAGGGACGTGGCCAGGGCCACCCACAGCAGCCCGAACCCCCACATTGGCACGCCGAACAGGATCGCGAGCACGTTGAACGCCTGCGCGATCGGCGCGTCCACCGCGAGGTGGGCCTGCGCGCCGAGCGTGCCTGCCGCGGTGATGGACTGGCCGACCGGGCCGAGCACGATCCACAGCGTCGGCACCCGTGTGGTGCCCGACGTGCCGTAGTGGGTCAGCCTGCTCCAGATCATCGTGATGATGATCAGCGCGGCCACCAGCGACATGCCGAACATCGCGTAGCAGGCGTAGAGCATGCTGGCCCGTCCGGCGCCGGGCGCCATGTGCGGGATGAGCAGCGCACCGGTCGCCGCCGACACCATCGGCGGGACCACCGGCATCAGCCACCCGCCGAATGCGGCGTCCGGTTCCACCTCGTGCTGAGTGAACATCAGGAACGGGATCGTGACGGCGGTGTACAGCCCGCCCGCGGTGCCGACGGACCACAGCAGCCAGTCGATGTCGACGGCCAGGTCCGTGCCGATCAGATCGGCGCCGACGAGCAGGGTGCCTGCGCCCACGGTGAGGAAGGCCATCGGTGCGGCGCCGTAGAAGTGGATCATCTGCGGGTTGCGGGCATGACCGCGCGCGACGGTCGGGTGCCGCGCCCAGTTCAGCGTCACCGCGACCACGAGCACCAGCAGCAGCGCGGCGGCGAACACCCAGACGCCCTGGGCGAAAACGCGCAGTCCGGGGAGATGCACGGGCAGCGTCGCCGCGGCCGTCGCGACGATGCCGGTGCCCATCACCGACGCGAACCAATTCGGGCCGAGGCTGCCGACCACCTCGCCGGCGACCCCGGTGGGTGCCGGCGTGCCGGTCACGCCGTGGCCACCGGCGCCGTCGCGCTGCTGGCGGGGTCGATGAGGATCTTGGCGTGCGCCTCGGGATCACCGAGTGCGTCGAACGCGGCGGCCACGCCGTCGAGACCCACGGTGCCGGTCACCAGGGCCGACGCGTCGACCTTGCCGTCGGCGAGCAGGTGCAGGGTGTCGCGGAACTCCAGCGGGGTGTAACCGAACACGAAGCGCAGGTCGATCTCCTTGGCGATGCCCATCGACGGCCGCAGCGTGTCCTCGCCCATGCACACGCCGACGACGATGACCCGCGACTGCAGCGGCGCGCCGGCAAGAGCGCCGTCGATCATGCCGGGGACGCCGACACATTCGAAGACGACCGGCCTCTTCGGGCCCGCGGCGCCCAGCGCGTCGGCCGCTCGGTAGAGGTGCGACCAGCCCGGGAGCCGTCGCAGCTTCTCCATCGACGACATCCCGAGTTCGTACAGGGCGGGCGCCTCGGTGATCGCGCCCTTCTGCGAGGCGGCGGAGTACGGCGAATCGACCGCGGGGTCCACCACCACGTCGGCGCCACAGCGGGTGGCCAGCGCCCGGCGACCGGGGGAGAAGTCGCTGGCGACGATCTTGGATACGCCGAGTGCTTTGAGATGGCAGACGACCGCGAGCCCGACCGGCCCGCAGCCCAGCACGATGGCGGTGTCGCGCTTGCCGATCTCACTGCGTCGCACGGCGTGCAGGGCCACCGCCATCGGCTCGGTCAACGCGGCGATGTCGGGCGCGAGCCCGTTCGGCACGATGAAGCTCATCGCCGCCTCGACCACCACCTGTTCGGCGTAGCCGCCCGGCGCCTTCGGCGAAAGGCCGGTGAGGTGGACGCCGCCGTGGGTGCGGAGCAACGGGAACGACACCACGGTGGCGCCCGCCTTGAACTCCTTCGCGGTGCGGCGGCCGCGTTCGGCGACGGTGCCGCAGAACTCGTGGCCCATCACCACGGGAGTGTCGCTGCGCATGAAGTCCCGGTAGCCGACCTCGTTCATCACCCCGACCAGCTCGTCGGCGTGGTGGCGGGCATGCAGATCGGAACCGCAGATGCCGCAGCGCGTGACGTCGAGCACCAACTGGCCGTCGGCGGGCCGCGGGTCGGTCAACTCGACGACCTCCAGCGCGCCGGCCCGACAACTCACGGCTTTCATCGCACACCTGACATGTGAGCAGTATGCAACCCGGCGGGCCCGATGTGACGCGATCGTGTGGCCTGCCTCCAGATCGGTTGCCGCAGTGCGCAACGTCACCGCTGCCGTGACCGACCTCACCGCGTTCCGCGACGTCAGCGCAGGTGCGGCGACGTTGGATGGAGTGGACAAGCAACGGCAGACAGGGAGAGGCGATGAAGCGGCAACTGATGCGACTGCGGTCGTACGCGGAGATGGTGTCCGACGTGAAGGCGATCAGCGAGGCCCTGGACAAGCGCCGGATCACGGCATCCGAGGCGTCGGAGGCGATCAGCCGGCTCTGACCGGTGCGGTACGTCGGGCCTGAACCACGACTTATGCGGGTAAGTGCGGTGTAGGCTCCCGTCTCGCCATGGACAGCCAGCCCGCCCCCGTCCGCCAGGCCGACGCCGCCGCGGTGCGCAAGGCCGTCACCGGCGCGTCGATCGGCAATGCCGTCGAGTGGTTCGACTTCGCGATCTACGGCTTCCTGGCGACGTTCATCGCGGCGAACTTCTTCCCGTCCGGCGACGACACCGCCGCCCTGCTGAAGACGTTCGCGATCTTCGCGGCGGCGTTCTTCATGCGGCCGCTCGGCGGATTCGTGTTCGGGCCTCTGGGGGACCGTCTCGGCAGGCAACGCGTGCTGGCCCTGGTGATCCTGTTGATGTCGGCCGCCACACTGGGGATCGGTCTGCTGCCCACCTATTCGACGATCGGCGTGGCGGCCCCGGTGCTGCTCCTGGTTCTGCGCTGTCTGCAGGGCTTCTCCGCCGGCGGCGAATACGGCGGTGGCGCAGTCTATCTCGCCGAATACGCCCAAGATCGCCGGCGCGGGCTGACCGTGACGTTCATCGCCTGGTCCGGCGTGCTGGGCTTCCTGCTCGGCTCGATCACCGTCACCGTCCTGCAGGCGACGCTGTCCACCGCGGCGATGGAGAGCTACGGCTGGCGCATCCCGTTCCTGATCGCCGCACCACTCGGCCTGGTCGGCCTGTACATCCGGCTCAAGCTGGACGACACCCCGCAGTTCGAGGCGCTCAGCGCATCCGACGACGTCGCCGCCTCACCTCTTCGCGAGGCCGCCACCACGGCGT
This sequence comes from Mycobacterium sp. NPDC050551, assembly GCF_040674075.1. Classification (NCBI taxonomy): domain Bacteria; kingdom Bacillati; phylum Actinomycetota; class Actinomycetes; order Mycobacteriales; family Mycobacteriaceae; genus Mycobacterium; species Mycobacterium sp. NPDC050551. The sequence continues at coordinate 46,774 of NZ_JBFARC010000008.1, forward strand.
TGCGGCCCATCCTGCAGGTGATCGGGCTGTTCGTCGTCTTCAACATCGGCTACTACGTAGTGTTCACGGTCCTGCCGACCTACATGATCAGCACCCTGCAGCTCAGCAGGACCGTGTCGTTCGTCTCGGTCACGCTCGCCAGCCTGGTCGCGCTGGTGCTGATCCTGCCGCTGGCCGCGCTGTCGGACCGGATCGGCCGCAGGCCGCTGCTGATCGCAGGCGCGGTGGCGTTCGCGGTGGGGGCGTATCCGCTGTTCCTGCTGCTGAACTCGGGCTCGGTGGTCGCCGCCGTCGTGGCGCACTGCCTGCTCGCGGCGATCGAGTCGGTCTACGTCGCCGCGGCGGTGACCGCGGGGGTCGAACTGTTCGCGACGCGGGTCCGCTACAGCGGCTTCTCGATCGGCTACAACATCTCGGTCGCCGTGTTCGGCGGCACCACGCCCTACGTCGTCACCTGGCTGATCAGTGAGACCGGGAACAACCTCACCCCGGCGGTCTACCTGGTCGTCGCGGCCGTGGTGTCGGTGGCGACCCTGTTCACGCTGCGTGAGTCCGCCGGCCGCCCACTGGCCGGCGGCCTGCCCGAGGCCCGTCCGTCCGCGGCCTGACGTGCGACGATGACGCGGTGGCAGTGAGGGGGGCGGCGAGGCCGACCAAGGCCGACGTGGCGCGGCTCGCGAACGTCTCGACGGCCACGGTCAGCTACGTGCTCAACAACGTGGAGGGTCAGCGGATCTCGCCGCAGACCCGGGCCGCCGTCCGCGACGCGGCCGACCGGCTCGGCTACCGGCCCAATCTGGCAGCCCGCAACCTCGCCGTCGGTGGCAGCGGTGTGGTGCTCTACATCGTCCCGCGCATCGCGCTGGGCGAACTGCCCATGGAGGTCGGCAGCCGGTTGACCACCGCGTTGGCGCGGCACGGCATCGTGTTGTCACTGCAGTTCGAGACCGACGACGACCACAACGTGATCGACGCCGTCAACGATCTCAATCCTGCTGCCGTCACCAGCGTGTTCCCGCTCACCGGTGCGGCGCTGGCGACGGTCAGCGCCCGCGGCATACCCCAGATCCACCTCGGCAGCGCCCAACTGCGCGCGATGGGCGCGCTGCACCTGTCCATCGGCGAGCTGCGGATCAGCCACCTCACCGAACGCGGGCACCGCCGGATCGCCTTCGCCTACTCCGACATCGACCGCCTGCGTCCGCTGGGGGACTACTGGCTGGAGGGGTTGCGCGTCGCGGCCCGTGCCCGAGCCGTGCCCGAGCTCGAGGTCGCCACCTTCGCCACCGACGGCTCCGGCGCGGCCGAGCTGGTGCGCACGCTGGTCGACGACGGAGTGACCGCGGTCTGCGCCCAGAGCGACGAGACGGCCTTCGTGGTGCTGCACGGGCTGCGCCAGGCCGGCCTGCGCTGCCCCGAGGACCTGGCCGTGATGGGCGTCGACGCCCGCCCGCTCGGCGCGGTGAGCGGACCGCCGCTGACCTCGGTGGGTTTCGACGCCCGGGTGATCGTCGAGGTGTCCGTCGCCGCGATGATGGCCGAGCTCGGCTACCCCACCGAACACGACCCGGGCATCGAGCACGTGGCCACGCTGATCCAACGCGAATCGACCTGATCACTAAGCCGACCGCTTAACACATCGGGGGTTACGTGTAACACTTACGCGTGTAAGCTCCCTCTCGCGTAAAGAGAGGCGGATTTCCGTGACCGTGAGTGCCAGCCCCGGCGTCTACTTCGACCCCTACGACGTCGAACTGAACGCCGACCCGTATCCCATGTTCAAGCGCCTCCGTGACGAGGCGCCGCTCTACTACAACGCCCAGCACGACTTCTACGCGGTGAGCCGGTTCGAGGACGTCTGCAAGTCGCTCGTCGACCACGGCACGTTCAGCTCCGCCCGCGGCGCCATCGTCGAACTCATCAAGGCCAACATCGACATCCCGCCGGGCACGGTGATCTTCGAGGACCCGCCGATCCACGACATCCATCGCAAGCTGCTCGCGAGGATGTTCACCCCGCGCAAGGTCAACGCGCTGGAACCCAAGATCCGCGAATTCTGCGCCCAGAGTCTCGACCCGGCGATGGAGTCGGGACGGTTCGACTTCATCACCGACTTCGGCGCCATCATGCCGATGCGGGTGATCAGCGCGCTGCTCGGCATTCCCGAGGAAGACCAGGAGAAGATCCGCGACCACGGCAACGCGCAGCTTCGCACCGAGGCGGGCAAGCCGATGGCGGCCGCGCAGGACGGTCTGGTGGACGGTTCGATCTTCGAGGCCTACATCGACTGGCGCACGGAGAACCCCTCCGACGACATCATGACCGAACTGCTCAATGTCGAGTTCACCGACGAGCACGGGGTCAAGCGTCACCTCACCCGCGAGGAACTGCTGATCTACATCAACGTCGTCGCCGGCGCGGGGAACGAGACCACCACCCGGCTCATCGGCTGGGCGGCCAAGGTGCTCGCCGAACACCCCGACCAGCGCCGCGAACTCGTGGACAACCCGGCGCTCATCCCGCAGGCGATCGAGGAGCTGCTGCGTTTCGAGCCGCCTGCGCCACACGTGGCGCGCTACGTCACCCGGGACGTGGAGATCCACGGCCAGACCGTGCCGGAAGGCAGCGTGATGATGATGCTGATCGGCGCGGCGGTACGCGATCACCGGCAGTACCCGCCCGACGGCGACGTGTTCGACATCCACCGCGAACCGCGCCAGCACCTCGCATTCAGTGTCGGCACCCACTACTGCCTCGGCTCGGCACTGGCCCGACTGGAGGGCCGCATCGCGCTCGAGGAGATCCTCAAGCGCTTCCCGGAATGGGACGTCGACATGGCCAACGCCGCCCTGTCGCCGACATCGACTGTGCGCGGCTGGGATTCGATGCCCGCCATCGTCCGATGACCAGTGTCGAACTGACGGTCCCCAACGACTGGGAAGACATCACCCCGGTCTGGATGACCGCGGCGCTCGGTGATCGCCATCCCGACGCGGTGGTCGGCTCGGTCAGCGTCGACCTGCGCGACGATGGCACCAACCGGCGGGCCCGGCTGCGGCTCGGCTACACCTCGGGTTCGGGTCCGGAGACGGTGTTCGTCAAGGCGGTCGACCCCGGCCACCGGGATCTGGTGCGGCTCACCAGTGGGCTCTTCCACGAGCCCCGGTTGTTCAACTCGGGCGTCGACCTGCCGCTGGAGCATCCGACCGTGTACGCGGCCGTGATCGACGAGCCCCGCGAGGATTTCATCCTGGTCATGGAGGACCTGACCGTGCGCGGGGCCGACCCGCGCGACGCCACCCGGCCGCTGACGGTGGAGCAGGCGGCGACGGGGGTGCGGGGCCTGGCCCGGATGCACGGAAAGTACTGGGGCGCAAGGTCGCAGATACCCGAGTTGGAATGGCTGGAACCGTTCGTGCCATGGGAGGGCATGGGCGCGGCGCCGCTGCAGGCCGCGCTCGACCGATTGGGTGACGACGCGCCGGACGAGGTGATGGCACTCACCATCGGCGAACTCATCGACGACATCTGGGCGCCCTACATCCGCAGTCTCACGAAGTCGCCGCAGACACTGCTGCACGGCGATCCGCACATCGGCAACACCTACCTGCTGCCCACCGGCGAGATCGGATTCCTGGACTGGCAGGTCGCCCGGCGCGGCAACTGGTCGCTGGATCTGGGGTACTTCCTGCAGGGCGCGCTGACCACAGAGGACCGCCGCAGCAGCGAACGGGATCTCCTCGAGGAGTACCGCGGCGCCCTCGGGCTGCCCGCCGACGAGTCACCGTCGCCCGACGAAATCTGGCTGCGCTACCGGGCTTCGGTGGCACACGGTCTGACGCTGTGGCTGTGCACCGCCAGCGCGGGCGAGCTGTGGCAGCGCCCCGACATCGCTCTGGCTCTGGCGCAACGCTATTCGTTCGCTTACGCCGACCTGCGCACCGCCGAGGCGATCGCCGAGATCGACACCTGACGCGCGGTCACGTCGCCGGATTGCCCCGCCAGGGGCCGGGCATCAGACTCACCGCGACCGCCGAGACCACCGACACCCCGATCAGGTACGCCGCGATCGAATCGCTGGTCCCGGTGGCGGCGTAGAGAGCGGTGGCGATGGTCGGTGCGAACGCCGAACCGACCACCTGCGAGAGGGTGTAGCCGACCGACACCCCGCTGTAGCGCACATCGGGATCGAACACCAGGCTGAACAGCGACCCGGTCACGCCTGCCGCAGGCGCCATAGCGATGCCGAACACCAGCACGAGGGCGAGTGAGAACAACCCGGGATCGCCGGTGTCGATGAGTGCGAACACCGGCAGCACGGCCACGCCCATCGCGACGACGCCGGCCAGGAACACCGGCTTGCGCCCCACCCGGTCCGACAGCGCGCCGAACATCGGATAGAGCACCACCGCAACCAGTGCGGCGACGAATACGCCGAAAAGCGCCTGCGCCCGGGTGATCCCGGCGACCGTGGTGCCGTACGACACCAGGTACGCCACGCAGATGTAGGCGAACACCCCCTGAGACAGGTACGCGCCTGCCACCAGCAGGATCTCGCGCCAGTGCCTGCGGAACGCCGCGACGATCGGCATCCGCACCACGGCGGCACGCTCGCGCACCGCGGCGAAATCCGGACTCTCGGCGATGGACAACCGGATCACCAGCCCGATGACGATCAACAGCGCGCTGGCCAGGAACGGAATGCGCCAGCCCCAGGCCAGGAACCGGTCGTCGGGCAGCAGCGACACCGCGTAGAAGGCGAGGGTGGCCGTCGCGGTGCCCGCCGGTGCACCCATCTGTGGAAAGGCGCCGTAGAGGCCCTTTCTGGCCGAAGGCGCGTGTTCGACCGCCATCAGTGTCGCGCCACCCCACTCGCCCCCGACCGCGAAACCCTGTATCAGCCGCAGCAGTGTCAGCAGGAGCGGCGCGACCCACCCGATCTGCGCGTAGGTCGGCAGCAGCCCCATCAGCACCGTCGACAGGCCCATCAGCAGCAGCGAGTACACCAGCATCCGCTTGCGCCCGACGCGATCGCCAAAGTGCCCGAACACCATTCCGCCCAGTGGCCGGGCGAAGAACCCGACTCCGAAGGTCGCGAACGACAGCAGCAGCCCCATCGCCGGAGAGGCATCGGGGAAGAACAGCTTCGGGAACACCAGCGCGGCCGCGGTGCCGTAGATCAGGAAGTCGTAGTACTCGACGGTGGTGCCGATGAAGCTGGCCAGCGCGACCCGCGGACCCGAGGTGCGCGGCGGCACGCCCGCGGGGTTGGCCATGGGTCACACTAGCGCGTGATCGCCCGTCCGGCAGAGCTATTCGACGGTTTGGCGCAGCGGCCGGCCCGCCGACTCGCGCATCGTCATGATGGTGGCGAGCGTGATGACGGCGGCGACGATGAGATAGATCGCGGGGGCGAGTTCGTTGCCGGTCCGGTCGGTGAGCCAGGTGGCGATGTACGGGGTGGTGCCGCCGAACAGGGCGACCGACGTGTTGTAGCCGATCGAGTAGCCACTGGAGCGCACCTTGGTGGCGAAGAGCTCGGCGCCCGCGGCCAGCGAGGCCGAGACGAACACCGCCTCCAGCGCGGCCAGGCCGGCGTGGGCGGCGACGGCCGCCGCCAGCGATCCGGAGTTCAGCAGCCAGAACAGCGGATAACTGAACACCGCGAACCCGACCGCTCCGGCGATCAGCAGCGGCTTGCGGCCGATCCGGTCCGACAGCGCGCCCAACGGGAGGATCAGCACGAGCGCCACGATGCTCGCCACCGTGATCGAGACGAACGCGTCGGTCTTGGTGAACCCCAGCGTCTCGGTGAAGTAGCTCGGCAGAAAGGTGAACACCACGTAGAAGCCCACGTTGTGGATGATCACCAGTCCGACGATCTGCAGGATGGGCCGCCACGACGTCGTGACCGCCTCGCGCAGCGGCGATTCGGAGACCTCCCCGGACTCCCTGAGTCGCTCGAATTCCGGTGTGTCGCCCAGGCGGAGCCGGATGTAGAGGCCGACGGCGCCGAGCACTCCGGCGATCAGGAACGGGATCCGCCACCCGTAGCTCTCCATCGCCTGCTCGCTCAGCGCGGCCTCGAGCACGGTGACGGTGATGGACCCGAGCAGGAAGCCGATCACCACCGACCAGACGAGGAACGCCACCACGAAACCGCGATGACGGTCCGGCGCGTACTCGGCGAGGAAGCAGGCGCCGCTGCCGTATTCACCGCCGGCGGAGAAGCCCTGCAGGCACCGCAACAGGAGCAGCAGCACCGGCGCGAAGACGCCGATCGAGTCGTAGCTCGGAACGAGGCCGATGGCGAACGTCGATGCCGACATGAGCAGGATCACCAGGGCGAGCACGCGTTGACGGCCGATCCGGTCCGCCAGGGGACCGAAGAACAGTCCGCCGAGTGGTCGCATGAAGAACGCGGCGGCGAAGATCGCGAACGTGTTGAGCAGGGCGGCGGTCTCGTCGCCGGGCGGGAAGAACTTCGCGGCGATGTAGGTGGCGAGGAAGCCGTAGACGGCGAAGTCGAACCACTCGACGGTGTTGCCGATCGCCGCACCGCGTACGGCCTGGCGCACCGCCGCCGGTTCGGCGGCCCTGACATCTGAGGTCATGTCCGGGGGTTCCCGGTGATGTTCGGGATGTAACCTGCCGATCGCGCCGGGTCAGCGCGGTGCGGTCGGCGCCCACATGTCGGTGGGATCGGACCGGCCGCGCAGCACCTCACGGCTGTGCTCGGCCCACCGCACGCGTTCAGCGTCGTCTGCTTCGCGCAGTGCGCTGCCCGAGCACAGCACCCGGGCCTCGACGCCCTTGGCGCGGTCGGCCAGCCGTGCGGCCTCGTTGACGGCGTCGCCGACGACGGTGTACTCGTAGCGGTTCTCTGCGCCGATGTTGCCTGCGAACACCGGTCCTGCGGACACGCCGATGCCGAAGTCCACTGACAGACGCGACAACTGGATGCTGAGGGTTCTCGCCGTGGTCAGCGCGGCGGTCGCCGGCCGGTCGATGGGCAGCGGCGCGCCGAACACCGCGAGCGCGGCGTCGCCCTGGAACTTGTTGACCAGGCCGTGGTTGTCGTCGACGGCGGCGACCACGATGCGGAAGAACTCGTTGAGGATGTCGGCGACCTGCTGGGGTTCGCGGTGGGTGGCCAGTTCGGTGGACCCGACGAGGTCGATGAACAGCACCGCGGCGGCGCGCACGTCCCCGGCGACGGCTTCGGTGCCCTCGATCGCACGGCGGACCACCTCGGGGCCGACGTGGCGGCCGAACAGGTCGCGCAACCGGTCACGCTCACGCAGCCCGATCACCATCCGGTTGAAGCCGCTCTGCAACCGGCCGATCTCGGACCGTTCGTAGACATCGACGAGGCGGCCGATGTCGCCGCGCTCCACCTCGGCCATCGCCGCCACCACGTCGCGCACCGGATCGGAGATGGACCGCGAGACGACGATCATCGCCCGCAGGCCGAGCATGACCGCGACGATGGCGAGCACCAGCACCGGGACCTCCACCGACGCGTCCTGCGAGATCAGCCAGCCGTTGCGGCGCAGCATGGTCAGGGCGACGATGCCGGCGCCGGGCAGGGCGGTGCACACGGTCCACATCAGGATCAGCCGCGCGCGGACACCCGGGACGGCCTCGGCGTGCGCGAGGTCCCCGGCCGTCACGGTCATCACCGGCCGCAGTGTGCGCTGGGTGAACAGGAACGCGGTGGCCACCGTCGCGGTCGTCCCGAACATCACCGCGAAGGCGATCACCGCCAAGACGCCGCCGCCCTTGTCGGCGTTGAGGGTGACCATCACCGCGGCGGCGACGACCCACGGCGTCAACAGGATCGCCGACTGCCAGTGGGTCAGGTTGCGGACCGTCCGCAGGCTGCCAAGATCCCGATCGCCGCTCTCCAGCAGGCGGACGGCCGGTTCGATCAGCAGGACGCCGCCGACCGAGACGGCTGCGGTGCCGACGGCGACCAGCGCCACGGTGGCGATCAGATTCTGCCTGCTGAGCAGGGCCTGGGCGTCGGTCACGCTCTGCGCGCTCAGCGAGACGGCGATCGCGACCACCTCGGCGGCAGTCATCAGGTAGGCCAGCGCGAGTCCGGCGCCGTATCGGGCGCGCAGTCGGCCGGGCGGCGGCACGGCCCCCTCGCCCCAGACCCTCGTCAGTCGCTGGCGGGCAGCGGCTTGGCCTCCTTGAGGCTGAGCGGTGTGTCGCCGACGGCCAGGGTGCCCTGGCCGGCCTTGGTCACCAGCACCTCGGCGCCGTTGTCGTCGACATAGCGCTTGCCCATCACATTGCCGTCGGACAGCGCCGGGTCGAGGGTGGCGTCGGCAGACTTCTCACCGTCCAGCGGGACCATCGGTGCGCCGCCTGCCCGCAGGTCGTCGAGGCTGTCGGCGCTGCGCACCACGATCACCTGGGTGTCGCAGACCTGGCTCTGCAGGCGGGTGCCGTTCTTGATCATGCTGGCTCCTTCGTGGCCGTCTGGAATTCGTGGATCAGCTCGCGGCGCAGCACCTTGCCGGTGGCGTTGGTGGGTAGTTCGGCGCGGAAGATCACGCGGTCGGGGGTGCGCGAGCCGCGCAGGTGGCTGCGGACGTGTTCGCGCAGCAGGTCCGGGTCGGGGTCGGCACCCGCGGCGGGGACGACGACCGCGACGATGATCTGGCCCCACTGCGGGTCCTCGGGCCCGATCACCGCGACGTCGTGAACGTCGGGGTGTTCGACCAGCACGTCCTCGATCTCGGCGGGTGCGATGTTCTCGCCGCCGCGGATGATGGTGTCGTCGGACCGGCCGCCGATGAACAGGTAGCCCTGCTCGTCGAGCATCGCGACATCTTTGGTGGGGAACCAGCCTTCGGCGTCGAGCACTGAACCGATCTCGGCGTAGCGGCCGGACACCTGGTCGCCGCGCACGTGGAGCTCACCGGTCTCACCAGGGCCGAGCACCGTGCCGTCGTCGGCGCGGATCTGCACCTCGATGCCGGGCACCACCTGTCCGACCGAGCCGAGACGCCGCGCCGCGACCGGATCGTCGGCGCCGAAGGCCGCGCGGTGGTCGTCGGGTCCGAGCACCGCGATCGTGGAGCTGGTCTCGGTGAGGCCGTAGGCGTTGACGAAGCCGACGTCGGGCAGCAGTTCGAGCGCGGTGCGCACCAGCGGCAGCGCCACCTTCGACCCGCCGTACGCGAGGTTGCGCAGTGTCGGCAACTCGACCGGCTCGCTCTGCAGCGCCGTCACGATGCGGTCGAGCATGGTGGGCACCACGGTCGCGGTGGTGACGTGCTCGTCGCGGATCAGCCGGATCCATTCGCGGGCGTCGAAGACGGGCAGGTACACCATCTTCCGGCCGGCGTACAGGTTGGACATCGCCGCGCCGACCCCGGCGATGTGGTACGGCGGCACGCAGATCAGCGAGGCGTCTTCTTCTGCGGCGGAACCGAACTCGACGGTGCCGGTGACGTAACTCGTCAGGTTGTTGTGGGTGAGCTCGACGGCCTTCGGCCGCGACGTGGTGCCGGAGGTGAAGAGCACCACCGCGACGGCATCGGGGTCGGCGAACTCGGCGACCGGTTCGGCGGTGCGGGCGGCCGCCAGGAAGTCGTCGGAGGTGACCGTCTGCCTGCCGGCGTCACCGACGGCGTCGCGGTAGTCGGCGTCGGCGATCACCAGCGCGCCGGGGAGCCGCTCGATCAGCTCGCGCAACCCGTCGCGGCTGAGCCGGTAGTTCAGCGGGGTGAACGGCACGGCGGCGCGCGCCGACGCGAACAGCAGCAGCGGCAACATCGCCCCGCCGGTGCCCACATAGGCGACGTGCGAGGCGCCGGAGGCGGTGATGACGCCCGCGCCGCCGTCGGCCAGGGCGCTGAGCTCGCCCGCACTCAGCCGCAGATCGTTGGAGACCACGGCGGTGCGGTCTGGATCGCTGGACGAGGCCATCTCCAACAGCAGCGAGATGCTCATGGCCGGTCCGCCTCGTCGACGAAGATGTCCAGGGTGGGGTTGTCTCCGCCACCGTAGCGGGTCAGGTCGGTGATTCCCGCCGAAGCCAGCACCTCGGAGTCGATGTAGCAGTTGCCGGTGGCTTCGCGTGCCGGGCGGGACAGCACCTCGACGGCGGCGTCGGCCATGATCTCCGGGCTGCGGGCTGATTCGAGCGCCTTCTCACCGATGTGCGCGACCGCGGCGGTGGCGATGTAGGTCTGCGGCCACAGGCAGTTGAACGCGATGCCGGCGTCCGCGTACTCGGCGGCCCAGCCCTGCGACAGCAGGGTCATCCCGTACTTCGAGAGCGTGTACGACGGGTGGGCGCCCAGCCAGTGTGGGCTGAGGTTCAGCGGTGGCGCGAGCGTGAGCACGTGGGCGTTGGCCGAACGGCGCAGGTGCGGCAGCGCCGCCTTGGTCAGCAGGAACGTGCCGCGCAGGTTGATGTCCATCATCAGGTCGAACTTCTTGGCGGCCAGCGCCTCGGTCGGCTCGGTGGCGATCGCGCTGGCGTTGTTCACCACGATGTCGATCCCGCCGAAGTGCTCGACGGCGGCCTCGACCGCGCGCGCGACGTCCTCTTCCTTGCGCACGTCGCCCACCACGGGCACGGCCTTACCGCCCGCGGCCTCGATGTCGGCGACCGCGGTGTGCACGGTGCCGGGCAGCTTGGGGTGCGGTTCGGCGGTCTTCGCCAGCAGCACGACGTTGGCCCCGTGCCGGGCGGCGCCGATCGCGATCGCCAGGCCGATGCCCCGGCTGCCGCCGGAGACCACCATGGTGCGGTCGGTGAACGCTTGCTCGCTGGACATGGGCCTCCTCGGACTTGCCCTCGATGGTATTGGCATTCTCTTTTGACGCAAGTGCCGTAATCATCGATTGTCTCTCACGACCCGCCGAGGTCGGCGCGGGGGTGCCCGGTGTGGACAGGTGGTCCTCACGCACCGGTGAGGCGTGGACGCCGGCGCTCATTTCCGGCAAGTGGTATTGGCATTCTCATTTTTTGCAAGTACGTTATCCATCGATGACAGACTCCGTGCAGACCTCCTCGGGCATCCCGCTCGAGCCCGTCTACGGGCCCGCCGACCGGGATGCCGACCCGCCGCCGCCCGGCGGCTATCCCTTCACCCGGGGCAACTTCGCGTCCGGGTATCGCGGGAAGCTGTGGACGTTCCGGCAGTATTCCGGATTCGGCACCGCCGAGGAGTCGAACCGCCGCTACCGGTACCTGCTCGACCAGGGCGGCACCGGGCTGTCCGTGGCGCTGGACCTGCCCACGCAGTGCGGCTACGACTCCGACGATCCCGAGTACGGCGAGGAGGTGGGCCGCGTAGGCGTCGCGGTCGACACCCTCGCCGACGCGGAGATCCTGTTCGACTCGATCCCGCTGGACAAGATCAGCACCAGCTTCACGATCAACGGCACCGCGGCGATCCTGCTCGCCTTCTACGTGGCGGCGGCGGAGAAGGCCGGCGTGCCTCGCGAGAAGCTCACCGGCACGATCCAGAACGACATCCTCAAGGAGTACGCGTCGCGCGGGACGTGGATCTGGCCGCCCGAGCCGTCGTTGCGGCTGATCGCCGACACCATCGAGTTCTGCGCCGCCGAGGTACCGCGGTTCAACGCGATCTCGGTGGCCGGTGCGCACTTCCGCGACGCTGGCGCCAACGCCGTGCAGGAGATGGCGTTCACCCTGGCCGACGGCGTGACCTACTGCGACACCGTCGTCGAGCGCGGCCGGATGAGCATCGACAAGTTCGCGCCGCAGATCTCGTTCTTCTTCTACACCCACGGCGACTTCTTCGAGGAGATCGCCAAATACCGTGCCGGCCGGCGGCGCTGGGCCACCATCGTGCGCGAGCGCTACGGCTCGACCAGTGACAAGGCGTCGATGTTCCGGTTCGGCTGCGTGTCCGGCGGCGCGTCGCTGTACGCCCCGCAGGCGCAGAACAACGTGGTGCGCATCGCCTACGAGGCGATGGCCTCGGTGCTGGGCGGCGTGCAGTCGATGTTCACCGCCGCATGGGACGAGCCGTTCGCGCTGCCCAGCGAGGAGTCGGCGACGCTCGCGCTGCGTACCCAGCAGATACTGGCCTACGAGACCGGGGTGACCCGGGTGGCCGACCCGCTGGGCGGGTCGTACTTCGTCGAGGCGCTCACCGACGCCACCGAAGAGAAGATCGTCGAGATCATGCACGATCTCGAGGCGCACGGCGGGATGGTGCGCTGCATCGAGGACGGCTACCTGCAGGGCCTGATCGCCGACGAGGCCTACAAGATCCACAAGGAGGTCGAGTCGGGGGAGCGGCCGGTGGTGGGCGTCAACAAGTTCGTCACCGCCGAACCGCCGCCGGACATCGACACCTACGAACTCGACGCCCAGGGGCGTGACCTGCAGCTCAAGCGGCTGGCGAAGGTCAAGGCCGAGCGGGACAACGTCGCGGTCAAGGAAGCACTGGCCGCGCTCGCGCGGTCGGCCGAGGGAGACGACAACCTGATGCACAAGCTGGTCGACTGCGCCAATGCGTACTGCACGGTCGGCGAGATGGTGTCCACACTCAAGTCGGTGTGGGGCGAGTTCCAGCAGCCGGTGGTGTTCTAGATGACCGCGTCGACTCCCGCGCGCGTGCTCGTCGCCAAACCCGGTCTCGACGGACACGATCGCGGCGCCAAGATCGTCGCGCGCACCCTGCGCGACGCCGGGTTCGAGGTCATCTACACCGGCATCCGCCAGCGCATCGAGGACATCGTGTCGATCGCGCTACAGGAGGACGTCTCGCTGGTCGGACTGTCGATCCTGTCCGGGGCGCACGTGGCGCTCACCGCGCGCACCGTCGATGCGCTGAGGGCCGCCGATGCGGGGGACATCGCCGTCGTGGTCGGTGGCACGATCCCGCAGAGCGACGTGCCGAAGCTATTGGAAGCCGGTGCGGCCGCGGTCTTCCCGACCGGTACCTCGCTGGAGGACCTGGTGCGTGACGTACGGGCGCTGACCGACAAGGCGACTCAGTGACGAGTGTGAAATGTCGGCGGTTTTCGGCCCTGAATCCCGCCGAGGATTCACACTCGGCGAAGGAAGTGCGGTGACATGAGACTCGGTGTGATGATCGGGGCCGAGCGCGGCGACATGGCCCGCAAGGTCAAGAAGCTGGTGTCCGACATCGAGTGGGCTGAGGCCGCGGGCCTGGACACCGCGTGGATGCCGCAGGTCCCCGACGACTTCGACTGCCTGTCGATGGTCGCGCTGATGGCCGCGCACACCTCGCGCATCGAACTGGGCACCGCAGTGGTGCCGCTGCAGGCGCAGCATCCGATCGCCCTTGCGCGTCAGGCTCTTTCGGTGCACGCCATGGCCGGGGGGCGGCTCGCGCTGGGTGTCGGTCCGTCGCACCACTGGATCGTCCGCGACATGCTGGGCCTGCCGTACGAGAAGCCGGCCGGCTACACCCGCGACTACCTCGAGGTGCTGAGCGCAGCGGTGTCCGGTCCCGGCCCGGTGGACGTGGAGAACGGCAACTTCACCGTGCACAACCCGACCGCACTGGCCGCGGAGACACCGCTGCCGGTGCTGGTCGCCGCGCTCGGTCCGGTGATGCTGCAGCTCGCGGGTGAGCACGCCGACGGCACCGTGCTCTGGATGGCCGACGAGAAGGCCATCGGTGACCACATCGCACCGAAGATCACCAAGGCCGCCGCCGACGCGGGCAGGCCCGCGCCGCGCATCGTCGCGGGTATCCCGGTGTGCCTGTGTGCGAACTCCGAGATCGACGCCGCCAAGGAACGGGCGAATCGCATTCTCTCCGAGGCCGAGACGTCGCCGAACTACCAGAAGCTGCTCGACCGCGGCGACGCCCGCAGCGTCGGCGACCTCTGCGCGGCGGGAGACGAGGACTCGATCCTGGCGCGGTTCAAGCAGTTCGCCGACGCCGGGGTGACCGACCTGTCGGTGCGGCTGCTGCCGATCGGCGACACCCGCGACGAGCTGATCGCGTCGAAGTACCGCACGCGTGAGGTGATCGCGGAGCTCGCCAAGGTGGTGCGATGAGCGCTCCGGCTCCGGGGCCACTCGCGGGCATCCGCGTCCTCGAGGTCGGCGTGATGCTGGCCGGCCCCTACGCCACGATGATGCTGGCCGACCTCGGCGCGGAGGTCCTCAAGATCGAGCCGCCCGGCGGCGAGATCTCCCGGCAGGTCAGCGACAGCTATTTCGCGAGCCTGAACCGCAACAAGGCCAACATCTGCCTGGACCTGCAATCGCCCGACGGGCAGCGCCGGCTCGGCGAGCTGGTCGCAGAATCCCATGCCCTACTGGTCAACATGAAGCCCTCGGTGATCCGCAAGCTCGGCCTCACCTACGAGGATCTGCGGCGCTACAACGAGAAGATCGTGTGCGTCGCGATGACGGGCTTCGGCCTCGACGGCGGCGACGACCCGGCGTTCGACTACGTGATCCAGGCCGCCACCGGCGTCGCGGCGATGACCGGCGACCCGGACGGACCGCCGACGCTGCCGGGGTATTCCTCGGCGGACAACTCGACCGGGCTGACCGCGGCTCTCGGCCTGCTGGCGATGATCGTGTCGGGTCGCGGCGGTCAGGTGGACGTCTCACTGCGCGACGTGATGCTCTCTCAACTCAACTATCGCGCGGCGGCCTACCTCAACGACGGCGTCGAGCCGCGCCGCTTCCCGAACGGCGCACACTCGTACTACGTTCCCGCGCAGCTGTTTCCCACCGCAGCAGGGTTCCTCGCGTTGTTCATCACCCATGACGGGTTCTGGCGGCTGTTCGCGGCGGAGGCAGGCATCGACGGGTTCCCGACGATGGCCGAGCGTGCGGCCCGCCGCGAGGAGGTGCTGGCGGTCGTCACGGCGGCGCTGCGCACCGACACCGCCGACGGGTGGGAGGCGCGGTTGCGCCCTCTGGGCATCCCCGCCGCGGCGGTGCGCAGCCTGCCGCAGGCGCTCGACGCGACTCCGGAGGCGTTGGTGGACGCGGGACCGTACCGCCTGGTCGGCAGTCCGGTGCGGGTGTCGGGGTACACCCCCGACTACCGGCCGCCGCCGCCCCTGCCGGTGCAGGCTCAGACGTCGTCGTAGTCCACGATGACGACGGCGGTGTCGGGCACCGCCTGGCACGTGAGCACGTAGCCGTCCTCGACCTCGTCGTCGTCGAGGGCGTCGTTGACCCGCATGGTGGCGGTGCCCTCGGTCAGCTTGGCCATGCACGTTCCGCAGTTGCCCGCTTCGCAGGAGAACGGCGGCGTCATCCCGCCGCGGCGGGCGCTCTCCAGCAGCGTCTCTCCGGGGCGTCCGGCCACCGAAACCCGTGCCCGATCGAAAATGAAGGTGATCTCACCCGGTACCGCGGAAGCGTCGGTCATCGGTTCGGCCGTCATCAGACTCCTCTGGGCATCGTCATTCTGGTTATAAGAGAACTCTATTCTCTTCTAATGATAGGCTCTTCTCAAGACGGGTCAGGCACCGGCTCGGTGCGGCACGAGGAGGGCGTAAGCGGCGGTGTGCGAGGAGGCCGACACGTGACTGACCCGGTCGCTCTCGCCTTCGAAGACCGCGAGTTCACCCTGGCACAACTCGACGCGATGGCCAATGGCATGGCCACCACCCTGGAACACCGCGGCGTGCGCGCCGGCGACCGGGTGGCGCTGATGTCGTCCAACCGCCCCGAGTTCGTCGTCGCGCTGCGTGCGATCTGGCGGCTGGGCGCGGCCGTGGTCCTCATCAGCCCGGCGTGGAAGCGCCTCGAGGTCCAGAACGCCCTCGCGCTGACCGGTGTGTCGCACGCCGTCGGCGACCAGGCGCTGCTGGCCGAACTGGTGCCGATGCTGCATCTCGACGAACCGATCGCGCCGGGCATGCGGACGTTCCCCGCGCCGCCGCCGGGTTCCGACGCGCTGCTGGTCTTCAGCTCCGGCACCACCGGCATGCCCAAGGCGGTCCGTCACACCCACCGCGGGTTCGCCGCCGCCGTCCGGCAGTGGCGCGACGCGCTGGAATTGTCGGCGACGGACCGGATGCAGATCATGACGCCTCCGTCGCACATCCTCGGTCTGCTCAACATCGCGATGGCACTCGACACCGGGGCGTGGATCCGGCTGCATCGCCGGTTCGACGTCGACGCGATGCTGCGTCACATCGCCGCCGACCGGATCACCATCGAGATGTCGGTGGCGCCGATCGCCCTGGCCATTGCAGGCCATCCGGCGCTCGAGAGCTACGACCTGTCCTCGCTGCGGTACATCATGTGGTGCGCCACCCCGGTCACCGGGAGCGTCGCCGACAGTGTCACGCGGCGCGTCGGTGTGCGGTGGGTCGCCGCATACGGCACAAGCGAGGTCCCGGTGATAGCGGCCAACCCCGTCGACGGCGCCCGGCTCGACACCGTCGGCCGGCCCGTACCGGGGGTGAGCGTGCGCATCGTCGACCCCGAATCGGCCGCGGTGCTGCCACCCGGACGGACAGGCGAGATCCAGGTCCGCTCCGATGCCGTGATGGCCGGCTACCTGCCCGCCGAGGTGACCGCAGAGGCCTTCACCGACGGCTGGTACCGGACAGGCGATGTCGGCGTGCTCGACGCGGACGGCTGGCTGCGGATCACCGACCGGCTCAAGGAGATGATCAAGGTGCGCGGCTTCCAGGTCGCGCCCGCCGAGGTCGAGGCAGTACTGCACGGACACCCGGCCGTCGAAGACTGCGCCGTGTTCGGCGTGCCCGATGCCGCGGACGGCGAGGCCGTGATCGCGGCTGTCACCACTTGCGCGCCGGTGTCCTCGGAGGAACTCGTGGAACTGGTGGGCGACCGGCTCGCTCGCTACAAGCGGCCCCGCCGGGTGGTCTTCGTGCCGGAAATCCCCCGCCTACCGTCCGGAAAGGCGTTGCGCCGCGTGCTCAAGGAGGCTCATGGACGTCCGACTGACCAGTGAACAACAGCAGCTGCGCGACGCTGCGGCCAAGCTCGCCGACGATCTCGGTCCCGGGTCGGTGGCCGACCTCGACGACGACGGCCGCGCCGCCCGGCTCGAGAAGACCGTCGCGTCGACCGGGTGGCGGTCACTACGCTCGGACGAGGCGTCCGGGGTGGAGGTGGCGATCGTCGCCGAGGAGTTCGGCCGCGGTCTGGTCGACGTCCCGTTCCTCGGTCCGGTGCTTGCCGACGACCTGCAGCGCAGGCTCGGCCGCGAACTCGCGTTGGCCACCGACCCACCGGCGTCGGTGGACCTGACCGGAAGCCTTGCCGGCGTTGAGCAGTCGCCCGCCGAGCTGAGCGAGCTGTCCGATGACGACCGGGGACGCTGGTATGCGCTGGCGCTCGCGGCGACGACCGCGGACATCGTCGGCGCGGCCCGCGGCGCCCATGCGCTGGC
The DNA here is from genome assembly GCF_040674075.1 of Mycobacterium sp. NPDC050551. NCBI lineage: Bacteria > Bacillati > Actinomycetota > Actinomycetes > Mycobacteriales > Mycobacteriaceae > Mycobacterium > Mycobacterium sp. NPDC050551. Next base: position 64,146 of record NZ_JBFARC010000008.1, read on the forward strand.
ATGCGAGTACGCCAAGGTCCGCGAGCAGTACGGCTCGACGATCGGGTCGTATCAGGCGGTGGCGCACCTGCTGGCCGAGAGCCTGGCGCTGATCGAGGGGTCGATCAGCGTGTCGCGGCACGCGGCGTGGGCCGTCGACGAACTCCCGGTCACCGAGGCGGTCGAGGCCGGCCGGGTGGCCAAGGTCTACTGTGCGCGTTCGGCATTGACGGTGTGCGAGACGTCGATCCAGGTGCACGGCGGCATCGGCAACACCTGGGAGTGCCTGGCCCACATCTATCTGCGTCGGGTGCTGGCCGCCACGGAGGCCTGGCCCGTCAAGTTGGAGGAGCTGACCATTGGACTTTCGTGACGGACCCGACGAGGCCGCGTTCCGGGATAGGTTGCGCGCGTGGCTGTCCGAGCAGAAGGGCAAGTTCCCGACCTCGGGCGACGAGTACTGGGCCAAGGCGGGCGAATGGCACCAGGCGCTCTTCGGTGCCGGATTCTTCGGCACGTCATGGCCGAAGGCCTACGGCGGCCAGGACCTGCCACCGGTTTACGACGTCATCGTCGACGAGGAGATCGCGAAGGCCGGCGCGCCGGCGCGGCCGAGTCTGGGCTACCTCGTCGTCGGCCTGAGCCATCACGGCAGCGAGGAACTGCGGCAACGCTTCCTGCCCGGCATGATCAACGGCACCGAGCGGTGGTGTCAGGGCTTCTCGGAACCGGGCGCCGGGTCGGACCTGGCTTCGTTGACCACGACGGCGGTCCGTGACGGTGACGAGTACGTCATCCACGGACACAAGATCTGGACCAGCTACTCCGACGTCGCCGACTGGTGCCTGGTGCTCGCCCGCACCGAGAAGGATGTGCCCAAGCACAAGGGCATCTCGGCGTTCATCGTGTCGATGCACCAGGACGGTATCGAGCAGCGCCCGCTCAAGATGATCAGCGGCGTCACCCGGGAGTTCGGCCAGGTCGAATTCGACGGGGCGCGGGTACCCGTCGACAACATGGTGGGCGCCCCGGGCGAGGGCTGGAAGCTCGCGATGACGGTGGTCAGCCATGAGCGCGAACCGTCGACGCTGGGCTTCTCGGCGCGTTACGGAAAAACCGTGCGCCAGTTGGCCTCCCGGGTGGACGGGCCGGCACCCGACGAGCTGTCCTGGGCCTGGGTGCAGACCGAGATGCTTCGGCTGCACGTGCGCCGGCGGCTCTCCGAACAGCTCGACGGCATCAAGCACGGGCCGGACGGGTCGCTGGACAAGCTGCTCATGACGTGGGTCGAGCAATCGGTCGGGCATGCCGCGCTCGCCACGGTCGGCACCGGCGACGAGGATCTCTTCGGCGCCTACATGTACAGCCGCGCGCAGAGCGTGATGGGTGGCACGTCGCAGATCCAGAAGAACATCATCGCGCAACGCATCCTGGGATTGTGAGCGAGAGGAACTGACATGTACGACATGCCCGATGAGATCGACGTCCGCGCCGACGGTGGCCTGCGCATCATCACGCTCAACCGGCCCGACGAGCTCAACGCGGTCAACGACCCGCTGCACGTGGGGCTGGCCCGGATCTGGGAGGCGCTCAACGAGGACGCCGACGCGCGGGCGGCGGTGATCACCGGTGCGGGACGGGCGTTCTCGGCCGGCGGCGACTTCAACTACCTCGACGAACTGCGCAACAACGAGGCGCTGCGCCAGAAGACGATCAAGCACGGCCGCGACCTGGTGATCGGCATGGTGCGATGCCGCATCCCGGTGGTCGCCGCGGTGAACGGTCCGGCCGTCGGGCTCGGCTGCAGCCTGGCCGCGCTGTCCGACATCGTCTACATGGCCGAGACGGCGTTCTTCGCCGACCCGCACGTGTCGATCGGCCTGGTCGCCGCCGACGGCGGGCCACTGGTGTGGCCGTCGCAGATCAGTCTGTTGCAGGCCAAGGAGTTCGCGTTCACCGGTGTCCGGATCAAGGCCGCCCGTGCCCTCGAACTCGGGATGGCCAACCACGTGGTGGCCGACCCGCTGGCCGAGGCGATCGCCTGCGCGCAGAAGATCATGGAGTTGCCGCAGCAGGCGCTCGAGGCCACCAAGCGGCTGATGAACATCCAACTCGAGAAGTCGGTGATGGCGTCGCTCGACTACGCCAACCTGTCCGAGTACGTGTCGTTCGGAACCGATGACTTCAACCGGATCGTCGACGGTCTGATCGCCAAGAACTCGTAGCCCCGAATGCGTTGACTCGCCATCTCCGCGAGCCGGGGGCACCTCCCGCTTGCGAGCGTGCGTGTCTGTTGCCCGACACACCGGTAACGGTCAGCATTCTGCGCACGCTCGCGCCGCCTCGGCTGTGCACAGTCGCCGATTCATCCACAACCTGCCGTCACGCACTTCCGCGACGGGTCGGCGCTGCCGAGCATCGGTTTTCATGGACACCGATCTCAGCCGGCTGCTGCACGAGCAGGGCGGCGTGGCCACAAGCGGGCAGATCCTCGATCGCGTCACCCGGCACGCCTTCGATCGTTTGGTCGGCGACGGCAGCCTGGTGCGGATGTGGCAGGGAATCTACTGCCTCGGCGAACCGACACAAGCCATGCGCCTGCTCGGACTCGACCTGTCGTCGGGTGCCACCGTCGCCGTGTGCCTCGGCACCGCGGCGGGGTGGTACACCTTCGACACCGAGGACACCACTGCGTTGCATGTCGTGAACCCGGCGTCACGTCAGCTGCGGCCGGCCGAAGGTCTCGTGGTGCACCGGCGTGACGGCGCACCGTTGCGCATCGTCGACGGTCGGCCCGCCACAACCCCGACGTGGACTGCGGTAGAGGTCGCGCGGTCGCTGCACCGCCCGCGGGCACTGGCCACTCTCGATGCCGCGCTGCGAAGCGAAACATGTACGCGCGCCGGGCTCTGGCGCGCTGCGACCGAACAGGCAGGGAGACGGGGGATCATCGCCGTGCGTGATCTGCTGTCGCTGGCCGATGCCCGGGCCGAGTCGCCGATGGAGAGCGAACTTCGGCTCGTCGTGCTCGACGGCGGCTTGCCCGCTCCGGAACTCCAGTACGAGGTGCACGATGTCGATGGTCGGCTGTGGCGACTCGATCTCGCGTGGCCGGATCAGCGCGTGGCCGTCGAGTACGACGGCATGGAATGGCATGAGGGCGCCGACGCGCTTCGTCGCGACCGCGTCCGGCAGGAGGCGCTGCGCGACATCGGGTGGACCGTGTTGCGAGTCGTGTACGACGACGTGCGGTACCGCCCGTTCGAGATCGTCGGGCGCATCGGCCGGGAACTCACGCGCGCTCGCGCCGCGTGACCGTGCGTCGTTGTCGGCCCGCGACGGCGTGTCGACCAGCAAACACGCACGCTCGCGGAAATGAGGCTCGCGGCAAATGGGCCTCGAGAAATTCAGGGCGATTCAAACCGGTAGCGCCCCGCAGTCTTGCCGTTAGCGTTCGAATCGCTGACGTCGGTATGACTTCGAGGGGACGAGACGATGACCGCTGCCACCAAGACCGCATTGAAGGTGACACCGCTGTCCGGATGGACCGGTGCCTTGATCACGGGTGTCGACCTGTCGGTACCGCTGTCCGACGAGGAGACGGCGGTCATCCGCTCGGCGCTGCACAAGTGGAAGGTGGTGTTCTTCCGCGACCAGACGCTCGACCACGCGGCGCAGATCGCGTTCGGCGCCCGCTTCGGCGACGTGACGCCGGGCCACCCGTACGAAGGCGACTCGGCGCCACCGGAATTCCCGCAGATCCACACGGTCTCACCGGCCGCCTACGACCACCGCTACGGCACCCGGTACCGCAAGAAGCAGAGCCCCAACGGACCGCACTGGCACGCCGACGTCACCCCGCTGATCAACCCCCCGTCGCACTCCATCCTGCGCGCCGAGACGGTCCCGCCGTACGGCGGTGACACCCAGTTCACCAATGTCGCAGCGGTTTACCAGGGGCTGGCGCCTTCGGTGCGGGCGTTCATCGACGGCCTGCGCGCCGAACACCGCTTCGATGCGACCTTTTCGGCCGATCGGAGCAGCGAGAAGATCGGCGACCTGGTGCGTACCAACCCGCTGGCGTCGATCCATCCGGTCGTCCGTGTGCACCCCGAGACCAGAGAGCCTGTGGTGTACGTGAACCCGTCGTTCACCCGGGAGATCGTCGACCTGTCGCCGCGGGAGAGCCGGCATGTGCTGGACCTGCTGTTCGAGCAGATCGGCCGGCCCGAGTACACCGTGCGCTTCAAGTGGGAGCCGGGCAGCGTGGCCTTCTGGGACAACCGCGCCGCACTGCATCTGGCGCCGCGCGATTTCGAGCACGTCGAGGGTGACCGGGTGCTGCATCGCATCACGCTGGTCGGCGACGTGCCCGTCGGGCCCGACGGCGCGCCGTCCGAGTCGATCTCCGGTGAGTTCTTCGGGGCCGCCTGAGATGGCGACGGTGCTGACCCCGCGGGTCTCCGGCGGCGGGGCCGCGGCCCGGCTCGTCGATCCGCGGGCGGCACACGCCGGCAGCCGTCCCAAACGCCGCGTCCCGCGCCAATTGCAGCGCCTGCTCGGGCCGGTGCTCCTCGTCGGTCTGTGGCAGCTGCTCTCCTCGAGCGGGGCCTTCGACTCCCGCACGGTGCCGCCACCGACGCGGGTGGTGCGCGCCGGATACCAGCTCATCCTGGACGGCTCACTGCAGGAGCACCTGTCGACCAGCCTGCTGCGGGTCGGCTACGGGCTGGTGTTCGGCATCGCGCTCGGGCTGGGACTGGCGCTGATCGCCGGCCTGTCGCGGATCGGCGAGAACTTCGTCGACGCGAACATGGAAGTGCTGAACGCCATCCCGAACTTCGCCCTGGTTCCGCTGCTGATCGTCTGGTTCGGCATCAGCGAGGTGCCCAAGATCACGCTCATCACCATCGCGGTGGCGGTCTCCATCTACATCAACACCTTCAGCGCCATCCGCAGCGTCGACGCCGGACTCGTCGAGGCGGCACGGTCGTTCGGCGCCGGCCGCATGGAGCTGATCTATCGTGTCGTCCTGCCCGGATCACTGCCCGGATTCCTGGTGGGCCTGCGCCTCGGCCTCACCGCTTCGTGGCTGGCGCTGATCTTCGCCGAGACCATCAACGCCAAGAAGGGTCTCGGCCGGATGATGACCGACGCGCGGGAGTACTTCCAGGTCGACGTCGTCTTCGTGCTGATCGCCGTGTACGCCGTGCTCGGGCTGTCGTCGATCCTGATCGTGCGCTTCCTCGAAAGCAGGCTGCTCACCTGGAGACGGGCCTATGACGGAGACTGACACGCTGACCGAGACGGTGGTCCTGGTCCGGAATCTGCGGAAACAGTTCGGCGACAGCACCGTTCTCGACGGCCTCGACCTGCAGATCCGCGCCGGTGAGTTCGTCGCACTGCTCGGCCGCAGCGGCTCGGGCAAGAGCACGTTCCTGCGCGCACTGGGCGCGCTCGACGGCGAGGTCGACGGCTTCGTGCGGGTGCCGCAGCGACGGGCCATCGTGTTCCAGGATCCGCGGCTGCTGCCGTGGCAACGGGTGCAGACCAACGTGACCGTCGGCCTGCCGTCGAACGGCGCGGTGCGCCGGCAGGCTCTTGCCGCACTCGCCGAGGTCAACCTGGCCGATAAGGCCAAGGCGTGGCCGCGCACGCTGTCCGGCGGCGAGGCGCAACGCGTCGCGCTGGCCCGCGCTCTGGTGCGCGAACCCGAATTGCTTTTGCTCGACGAGCCGTTCGGCGCTCTCGACGCCCTCACCCGCATCAAGATGCACGGCCTGCTGCAGGACCTGTGCCGCCGCCACACGCCCGCCGTGCTGCTGGTCACCCACGACGTGGACGAGGCCATCCTGCTGGCCGACCGCGTCGTGGTGCTGACCGACGGCACCATCTCGCTTGACACCGAGGTGATCGTGCCCAAACCGCGCAAGCGCGCGTCCGCGGAGTTCGCCGGCCTGCGGACCCGGCTGCTGACCGAGCTCGGCGTCACCGACGACCAATGATCTGCCGCACACAGAATAGGAACAACGCATGCCCAGATCCGGGTGGAAACTCACTGTCGCACTGACGGTCTCACTGCTGGCCGCCGCCTGTGGCCTCTCCGACGACGAAGCGGGCGAAGCGATCGACTCGGTTCGGATCGCCACCAAGGGGGAGGTGCCGGCAGGCACGAAACTCGTCGTCGCCGAGCAGAATGCGACACAGTCGCTGCCGTGGGACCTCGCCGGCGCGGGCAAGGACACGCCCTACTCGGTCGAGTTCGCCGACTTCAGCGGCGGCGCGGCGGTGATCGAGGCGCTGCGATCCGGCGCCGCCGACATCGGCTCCATCGGCGAGGCGCCGGTACCCATCGCCGTCGACAGCGGCGTCACCGACCTGGTGACCGTCGGGCTGCAGGCCAATCCCGGCACCTCGGGCGGCTACTACCTGGTGGCCCGGCCGAACAGCGGCGTCACCACGATCGAGGACCTGCGCGGCAAACGGGTGGCCTACCCGCCGGGTTCGGGCCGTCACATGGTCACCGCCGCCCTGCTCAAGAAACACGGACTGGATCTGCGCACCGATGTGCAGCCAGTCGAACTCGCAGGGGCCGAGGTGGTTCCGACGTTCGCGGCGGGCGCGGTTGAGGCGGCGATCGTGCTGGGGAACCAGTACTACCAACTCGGCGAACCGCCGATCCTCGGCGACGGCAAGGGCATCAACACCGGGATCCAGAGCCTGATCGTACGCAAGGACATCCTCGACGATCCCGCGAAGGTGGCGGCGATCGGCGACTACGTCGGCCGGGCGGTGGCCGCCAACAACTGGAAGGACACCCACGCCGACCAGTGGATCGACGAGTACTACGTCAAGCAGCAGGGCATCACGTTCGACCAGGGCAAGAAGCTCTACGAGGAGGACGGCATCGCGTCCTACTACCCGATCGACCCGGCGTCGACCGCGCTGTTCCAGACGGTCGCCGACGGACTCTTCGACACCGGCACCACCAAGACCCGCGTCGACGTCACGCCCTACGTCGACGGCCGCTACAACGACATCGTCACGGCGCAGAACGAACTCGACGGTGTACAGCCCCGCCCCATCGAACAGTGATCGGTCCCGAGAGTTCGCGCAACAACCAGAATTTCGAGAGAAGGAGTCACGAGTGACACAGGTAGCCCAGGCACTCGACGTGCGGCCGCAGTCCGGCTGGACCGGCGCCGAGATCCACGGCGTCGACCTCACCGCACCGCTGAGCGACGCGCACGTCGCCGACATCCGCGCGGCCCTGCTGAAGTGGAAGGTGGTGTTCTTCCGTGACCAGTTCATCGGACACGACGACCACCTGCGCTTCGCGTCGGCGTTCGGCGATCCCACGCCGGCGCACCCGCTGTTCGATGCGATCCCGGACCCCCAGTACCCCACGATCTATCCGATCTTCCGCGACCGTTTCAAGTCCCGTTACGGCGCCAGCCGCGGCTTCGACCGGGCCAACTGGCACGCCGACGTGACCGCCGCGGTCAACCCGCCTGCGGCGTCGATCCTGCGGGCGGAGGTGATCCCGCCCTACGGCGGTGACACGCAGTGGTCGAACACCGTTGCCGCGTATGAAGGATTGTCCGAGCCGGTGCGGCGGCTCGCCGACGGTCTGCGCGCGGTGCACCGGTTCTCACCGCCCGACGGCACCACCGCGACGGAGGACTACCGGCAACGGGTCAACCGGCGGCCGCTGCTCACCGAGCATCCGGTGGTGCGCGTGCATCCGGAGACGGGGGAGCGCGCGCTGTACGTGAACCCGGGATTCACCAGCCACATCGTCGGGGTGTCGCCGCACGAGAGCCGTCGTCTGCTCGGGCTGTTCTACGACGAGCTGGCGCGTCCGGAGCACACCGTCCGCTTCAAGTGGGAGCCGGGCAGTATCGCGTTCTGGGACAACCGATCGACGGTTCACCTCGCGCCGTCGGACCTCACCACCGACGACGACCGCAGGCTCTACCGCGTCACGCTGGTCGGCGATGTGCCGGTCGGGCCGGACGGCCTGCCGTCGGTCGCGCTGGACGGCGAACCGTTCGACGCGATCTGACGCGTGAGCTCTTCCGAGCGCTGGACCGTGCCGGTGATTCCGTCTGCGGTCTGCCCGGCCAGCAGCACCGCCGCGCGGGCCATCGCCTCGGGCGGCTCGACCATCTCGGGCGGGATCTCCATGCCTGCGCCGCCGGCCTGCCAGCCCTCGGTGAGCACCACGCGCGACGGGCTCAGGCAGTTGACGGCGATGCCGTCGCCCTTCAGGTCGGAGGCCAGCCCGAGGTACAGCCGCTCGACCGCCGCCTTGGACACCCAGTAGGCGTTCGACCCGGCGTCGAGCATCCCGACGCCGGTCGTGGTCACCGCGATCAGCGAACCGCCGCCGCGGGCCCGCACGTGTGGGATGACGGCCTTGGTCACGAGGAACACGCCGGTCAGATTCACGTCGAGGCACAGCTGCCAGCGTTTGAGCGGGGTGGACTCGACCGGTCCCAGCCACAGCACACCCGCGTTGGCGACCAGTACGTCGATTCCACCGAACTCCGAAACGGTAGCCGCCACAGCGGCTTCCACCGATTCCTCGTTGGTGACGTCACACGGGACGGGAAGCGCGCGCCCGCCCGCGGCGGTGATCGCGTCGGCTACGGAACCGATGGTGCCGGGCAGCTTGCCCTGCTCCTCGGAGCGGGCGGCCACCGCGACGGCCGCGCCCTCGGCGGCCAGCGCCTTGGCGACGGTCGCGCCGATGCCGCGGCTGGCGCCCGCGACGAACGCGACCTTGCCCGCCAGCGACGAAGTCACCTGGGCGGGAACCGCAGAGCTCCGTCGAGGCGGATGACCTCGCCGTTGAGGTAGTCGTTCTCGATGATGCTCTGCGCGAGCTGGGCGTACTCGGTGGAGCGGCCCATGCGCTTGGGGAACGGCACCTGCGGCGCCCAGTACTGCTCGAGCTGGTCGGCCGCCTTGCCGTAGGCAGGTGTGTTGATGGTGCCGGGCGCGATGCTGACCACGCGGATGCCCAGCGGCGAGAGGTCGCGGGCGGCGACGAGGGTCATGCCGAGCACTCCGCCCTTGGCTGCGGCGTAGGGCAGCTGGCCGACCTGGCCCTCGTATCCCGCGATCGACGCGGTGTTGATGATGACGCCGCGCGCGCCCTCGTCGAGCGGCTCGCTCGTGGCGATCGCCGCCGCCGACAGCCGCATCACGTTGAACACCGCCGTCAGGTAGAACTCGATGGTCCGCTTGAATCCGTCGAGGTCCAGCGGCGAGCCGTCCTTGCCGATCAGCCGGCCACCGCTGGCGGGGCCGCCGTGGGTGTCGACCGAGATGCGCAGCGGGCCGAGCGACTGCGCCTCGGCGATCGCGGCGTTCACCGACTCCTCGGACGTCGCATCGGTGTGCACGTACCGCACGCCGAGCTCAGATTCCAGCTCGCGTCCCTTGTCGTCGGCGACGTCGGCGACCACGACCTTGGCGCCCGCTCCGTGCAGGCGGCGGACCGTCGCCTCACCGAGCCCGCCGGTACCACCGACGACGATCGCCGCGCTTCCCGCGATCTGCATGCGATTCCCCTTCTTGCAACTGACACTCTCGGACTGTGAGAATAACATTCTCACCCGAGTCAAGAGGAGTCCGCGATGCCCGAGGCCGTGATCGTCAACGCACTGCGCATCCCCATCGGCACCGCGATGAAGGGCACGCTGCGCGACACCGATGCCTACACGATGGCCGACCACGTGGTGTCCGCCGCCGCGGCCGACATCGACCGGACGCGCGTCGACGACGTGATCCTCGGTGAAGGTCTCTACGGCGGCGGCGTCATCGCCCGCCACGCCGCCATCACCGCGGGCCTGGAGTCGGTGCCCGGCCTGTCGAACAATCGGCACTGCGCGGCCGGTCAGGCCGCGGTGCAGAGCGCCGCGGCGAGCATCCGCGCCGGCATGGACGAGCTCATCATCGCCGGCGGGGTGAACTCGGCGTCGACGTCGCCGCGCTTCAAGCGGCGGGTGAGCAGTGCAAAGGACGCGGAACTGGTCGACTGGTTCCCGCCGACGCACCCGAACCGGCCCGACGCGCCGAACATGGACATGTCGATCACCGTCGGCTGGAACGCGGCGGTGCGGGCCGGGGTGAGCCGCGAGGAGATGGACGAGTGGGCCTTCGGTTCGCATCGCAAGGCCATCGCGGCGATCGACGAGGGCCGCTTCAAAGAGGAGATCATCGCGATCGACACGCCGCACGGCGTCTTCGACACCGACGAGCACCCGCGCCGCGACACCAGCCTCGAGAAATTGGCGGGCCTCAAGCCACTCCACCCCGAGATCGACGGATTCTCGATCACCGCGGGCAACGCGTGCGGCGCCAACGACGGCGCGGCCGTGCTCACCATCGCCAGCGACCGGCTCGGCCTGCCCGCGCTGGCGACCGTCCGGTCGTGGGCCTCGGTCGGTGTCGACCCGGCATTCACCGGCCTGGCGCCCGTCGAGGCGATCCCCAAGGCGCTCAAGCGGGCCGGACTCGCCGTGTCCGACGTCGACCTCTTCGAGATCAACGAGGCCTTCGCCGCCATGTGCGTGGCCACCATCAAGCTGCTCGGCATCGATCCCGAGAAGGTCAACGTCAGCGGCAGCGGGTGCTCGCTCGGCCACCCCGTCGCCGCGACCGGGGCGCGGATGCTGGTGACGCTGGTGCACGAACTGCGCCGCCGCGGGGGTGGCGTCGGTGTCGCGGCCATGTGCGCGGGCGGCGGAATGGGCTCGGCGACCGTGATCGAGGTGGCGGCCCCCTAGGCTCCGCTGATGTCGCAAAGCCGGATACACCCCGGAATGGATGTCGACGCGCTCGTCGCCGCGGCCCGCGGCGGATCGGCCCGCGCGGCCGGCCGGCTGCTGAGCCTCGTCGAGAGCTCGCGCCGCGAGGAGGTGCTCGCTGCGGTCGGCGTGCACGACGCGCGCGTCGTCGGGTTCACCGGTCCGCCGGGTGCAGGCAAGTCGACGACGGTCGCCGCGCTGGTCGGGGTCTACCGGAGCCGCGGCCTGCGGGTGGCGGTACTGGCCGTGGACCCGTCGTCGCCGTACAGCGGTGGCGCGCTGCTCGGTGACCGGATCCGGATGGCGGCCCACATCAACGATCCCGACGTGCTGATCCGGTCGGTGGCCACCCGCGGCCACCTGGGCGGACTCGCCGCCGCGGTGCCGGCCGCGATCCGGCTGCTGGCCGCCCTGTCCTACGACCTGATCGTGCTCGAGACGGTCGGCGTCGGCCAGTCCGAGATCGAGATCGCCGCGATCGCCGACCCGACGGTGGTGGTGCTCAACCCGGGCGCCGGTGACGCCGTCCAGGCCGCCAAGGCCGGCCTGCTCGAGGTCGCCGACCTGGTGGTGGTGAACAAGGCCGACCGGGACGGCGCCGACCAGACCGCCCGCGATCTGCGCGGCGAGGTGAGCGTCCCGATCCTCAAACTGGTCGCCGCGCAGGGCGACGGCATCGCCGAACTCGCCGAGGCGATCGACGCCCATCACCGGTCGGACACCGCCGAGCGGCGCGCCGCCCGCGCCCGCACGCAGATCCTGTCGCTGGCGCAGACGCTGCTGCGCACACATCCGGCGCTGAGCGAGCTGGCCGAACGCGTCGCCGCGGGCAGTGTCGACCCGTACACCGCCGCCGAGCGGCTGTTCGCCGCACCGGGGGAGTCAGCCGGGTAGGTCGACGATCCGGCGCATCGTCTGCAGCAGTTCGGCGCGCAGGGTGTCGTCGTCGATGTCCACCACGAGCGGGTGCATCACCGCGACGCTGATCACGCCGGACAGCATCGCCGCATGCAGCCGGGCCCGGCTGCCGGTCTCGTCGCCGAGCATCGCTGTGTAGAGCCGGTCGATGAACCGTTGGAACGGGTGGTGCTCGGCCAGCAGCCGCACGATGACCGGATCGAACTGCAGCACACTGACCGCGGTGCGACGCTCGATCGCGAGGTCGACGACCCGGCGCAGCAGCAGCTCGCGCGCCTGCACGCGATCGGTCTCGGCCTCCGCGGCCTCCAGCACGTCCTCGAGCCCGCCGAGTTCGCGCTCGGTGAGCGCGATGACGATCTCGTCCTTGGTGCGGAACTGGTGGTAGACAGCGGCTTTGGTGACCCCGATGCGGTCGGCGATCATCTGCAGCGACGTCGCGCTCACCCCGCGCTCCGAGATCAACGCCAGCGCGGCGTCCAGCACGCGCAGCTGTGCCGCCGAACGCGGGATCGCGGCGAACCGGCCGTCGGTGGCGGAATCTGCGAGCACCACGCCAGGGTAGCCGGGCGGCTACGGAACGGTCAGTCCAGCGAATCGCCGGTGGCCGCGGTGTGCCCGGCGCGCAGCCCGAAGACCATGGCCGGACCGAGGGTGCCGCCCGCGCCGCCGTAGGCCTTGCCGGTGGCACCCGCCATCGCGTTGCCCGCGGCGAACAAGCCGGCGATCGGCGTGCCGCTGACATGCAGTACCCGGCCGTCGCGATCGGTGCGCGGGCCGCCCTTGGTGCCCATCGCGCCGATCGACACCGGCACCGCGTAGAACGGCGCGGTGTCGATGGGTCCCAGCGTCTGCAGGGCCGGCGAGCCCGCGCCCTGGTCGCCCCAGTAGCCGTCGTAGACACTCGAGCCGCGGCCGAAGTCGGGGTCGACCTCGTCGGCGACGTGCTGGTTCCACGCCTCGAGGGTGCGGGTCAGCCCGTCGGCGGCGATGCCGGTCTTCTCCTGCAGTTCGGCCAGGTCCGCGGACTTGTTGAACCAGTCCGGCGCAGGCCCGTCGGGCTCGACACCGAGGAAGCCGTACTTCTTCAGGTGCAGCGAGTCGAACACGATCCACGCCGGGTCGTTGACGTACCCGCCCTTGGGATCGAGGTACTGGAACGGGCCTGCCATCGAGTTGTACTCGCCCGCCTCGTTGACGAACCGCCGCCCGGCGCGGTTGACGATGATGCTGCGTGGCCGCGTGCGTTCGAGGCGCACACTGCGGCTGCGCGGATGGCCGTCGATGGTGTCGCCGGGGATCTGCACGATCGGTACCCACCACGCCTCGCCCATGTTGGCCAGGTCGGCGCCGTGCGCCATCGCCATCCGCAGGGCGTCGCCGGTGTTGTTGGGCGGTGAGACGGGGCCGCGCATCGGGCCCCGCAGGAAGGCCTCGACCAGCGCGGGATCCCACTCGAACCCACCGCTGGCCAGCACGACGCCGCGGCGGGCCCGGACCCGGATGTCGCTGTCGCCGAGCTCGATGCGCACCCCGGCGATGCGACCCTGTTCGGCGATCAGCTCGACCGCCCGCGCCTGCGTGGTCGGTGCGACGCCGGCGTCGAGCAGCCCCTTGAGCAGTCCGGCGACCAACGCGGTACCCGCCACACACGGTTCGGTCAGGGACTCGTCGGCCGTCGCGTGGATGCGGGCCCGGGTCTCGGCGTCGATGCCCACGTTGCTGAAGTCGGCGGGGAAGGCGGTGATCCGGTCGTGCCAGTCGCCCAGCTTCGCCAGGTCGAACGGCTTGGCGTTCAGCGAGCGGCCGCCCGCCGGCCGCCCGCCGGGCAGTTCGGGTTTGTAGTCGGGGAAGCCCTCCGCGACCACGAATCGAAGGTCGCTGTGCGCCTCGACGAAGTCGAGCATCGCCGGGCCGGTCCGCACGAACGTCTCGACCAGGTCGTCGTCCATGTAGCCCAGCGACTGGGCCCGCAGGTAGCTCAGCGCATCCTCGGCGGTCAACGCGCCGTCGGGCGAACGGTCGTGCGCGGGGATCCACACGATGCCGCCGGACACCGCGGTGGTGCCGCCGACGGTGGCGGCCTTCTCGTACACCTCGACCGCTGCGCCCTCGGCGGCCGCGGCCAGTGCCGCGGTCAGCCCGGCGCCGCCGCTGCCCAGCACCACCACGTCGGTCGCGTGGTTCCACTCGGTCACCGCAGTCGTCTCCTTCCGGGGCGATCCTCTAGGACAGGATCGTGGACAGTTTGGCGGCGGCCTCGATGACCGCCGTCCGGCCTTCCCGCACCACGTCTTCGCGGTGCGAGATGAGGTTGATGCAGGTGGGCGGGGACGGGGGCCGCCGGCGTACCGGCACGGCCAGGCCGAAGGTGTTGGGCTCGACCTCGCCGTGGGTGATCACCCAGCCCTGATCGCGGGTCTGCGGCACCAGGTCCCGCTCGCCCGGTCGCGGCGGCATGCTCGACAGCAGGGCGATGCCCGCGGCGCCCCGGTCGAGCGGATAGCGGCTGCCCTCATGGAAGGACAGCTGGTAGTAGACGTGGGTGGGGGCGATCACCGCGATCGCGACCTGCTGGTCTCCTTCGGCGATGAGCAGCGACACGGTGGCGCCGAGTTCGTCGGCCAGCCCGCGCAGCACCGGCACGCTGAGCTGACGCACGTTGTTGTCGAACGACGCCCCGAGCAGCGCGAGGCCCGACGCCGGCCGGTAGCGCCCGTCCTCGCCCTTGGTGATGTAGCGGAACTGCGCCAGGGTGCCGAGCAGCCGGTAGGCGATCGTGCGGTGCACGCCGACGAAGTCCGCCACCTGTTGCACGGTGAGCCCGGTCGGCGAGGTGGCGACCGCCTGCAGCGCCGAGAGCCCGCGCGCGAGGGTCTGGGACCCGGCGGCGAGCTTGTCCGGCGGATTGGGGCCGTCTCCCTTGACAGACGTCATCGCGAGAGTGATGCTCTTAACATAGTGCACATAACGGTGCGATATTAGCACACATTGTTCGCACTGAGCGAGAATGTCATTTCCGCCATCCGACGCGACAGTACGCCGGGAAGGGGACCATGTCCGAGCACGAGAGCGTGTGGAGCGACCTCCAGGGCGTCCCGTTCTCGCAGGGGTACATCGATGTGGCCGGTGTGCGGACCCGTTACCTTCACGCCGGCGACCCGGCCCTGCCGACGCTGATCCTGCTGCACGGTTCCGGCGGCCATGCCGAGGCCTACGTGCGCAATCTCGAGTCGCACGCGGAGCACTTCTCGACGTGGTCCGTCGACATGCTGGGCCACGGATACACCGACCGGCCGGGTCACCCACTCGAGGTGCGCCACTACGTCGACCACCTGCGGGCCTTCCTCGACGCGATCGGCGTGCAGCGGGCGCACATCAGCGGCGAATCGCTGGGCGGCTGGGTGGCGTCGCGGTTCGCGGTCGACCACGCCGACCGCCTCGAGCGGCTGGTGCTCAACACCGCGGGCGGCTCACAGGCCGATCCGGAGGTGATGAAGCGGATCATCACCCTGTCGATGGCCGCCGCCGAGAACCCCACGTGGGAGACCGTGCAGGCCCGCATCAAGTGGCTGATGGCCGACAAGTCGAAGGGCTATGACGACATCGTCGCGAGCCGGCAGCGGGTGTACCGGCAACCCGGCTTCGTCGACGCGATGCGCGACATCATGGCCCTGCAGGACCCCGACATCCGTGCGCGCAATCTGATGAGACCCGATGACTACGGCGCGATCACCGCGCCCACCCTGGTGCTGTGGACCAGCGACGATCCGACGGCCGATGTCAGCGAGGGCAGGCGCATCGCGGAGATGATCCCCGGCGCGCGCTTCGAGGTGATGCCCGACTGCGGACACTGGCCGCAGTACGAGGACCCGAAGACGTTCAACCGGCTGCACCTCGAGTTCCTCCTGGGGCGGCAGTGATGAGCGCCGCCCGACACGCCGACGTCGTCATCGTCGGCGGCGGTCCAGTCGGTCTCACGCTGGCCAACATCCTCGGCCTGCAGGGCGTGCGCACGCTGGTCGTCGACGAGCGCGACAGCCTGATCGACTACCCGCGTGGCGTCGGCCTCGACGACGAGGCGCTGCGCACCTTCCAGGCGATCGGCCTGGTCGACCGGGTGTTGCCGCACACCGTGCCGAACCAGATCCTGCGCTTCTTCGACCGCAACCGGCGGCTGCTGGCCGAGATGGCCCCGCCCGACGCGCGTTTCGGCTGGCCCAAGCGCAACGGATTCGTGCAGCCGATGGTCGACGCCGAACTACTGGCCGGCCTGGACCGCTTCGACCATGTGCAGGTCGCCTGGGGCAGCCGGATGGAGGACTGCGCCGAGACCGCCGACGGCGTCACGGTTCGGCTGTCGGACGACGAGAACCCCGTCACTGCAAGGTATCTCGTGGGATGCGACGGCGGTCGCAGTGCCACCCGCCGGCTGATGGGAGTGTCGTTCGAGGGCACCACCTCGGCAACCCGGTGGCTGGTCGTCGACGTGGCCAATGATCCGCTGGGTCACCCCAACAGCGAGGTCGGCGCCGACCCGGAGCGGCCGTACGCCTCGATCTCGATCGCGCACGGAATCCGCCGCTTCGAGTTCATGATCCACGCCGACGAGTCCGACGAGCAGGTCGAGGAGCCGGCGTTCATCGAGCGGATGCTCGGGCGTTTCGTCCCGGACCCGCAGCGGGTCGACGTGATCCGGCACCGGGTCTACACCCACCACTCCCGCATCGCGGGCGCCTTCCGCGCCGGCAGGATGTTCCTGGCCGGCGACGCCGCGCACCTGATGCCGGTGTGGCAGGGACAGGGATACAACAGTGGCATCCGCGACGCGGCCAACCTCGGCTGGAAGCTGGCCGCGGTGATCAAGGGCCAGGCCGGCGATGCGCTGCTCGACACCTACGACGTCGAGCGCCGCAAGCACGCCAGGGCGATGATCGACCTGTCCACGATGGTGGGCCGCGTCATCTCGCCGACCGACCGCCGCGTCGCCGCGCTGCGGGACAGGCTGATTCGCGGCGCTTCCATCGTCCCGACGCTCAAGCGCTACGTGCTCGAGATGCGGTTCAAGCCGATGCCGCGCTACGAGCAGGGCGCGGTGCACCATGACCACGCGCCGACGCCGACATCGCCGGCCGGCACGCTGTTCATCCAGCCCCGCGTCGATACCCGCGAGCAGTCGGGTGTGCTGCTCGACGACGTCCTCGGAACCGGATTCGCGGTGCTGTGCTGGAACAACAACCCGCGCGCCCTGCTCGGTGAGCAGATCTTCGGTCGCTGGAAGGCGTTGGGCGCCACGTTCGTCGCCGCGCGGCCGGTGACCCAGCTGCACTGGACCGGACACGACGACCCCGACGTCGTGATCGTCGGCGACCCGACAGGCGCGGTGAAGGCGTGGTTCGACGCGCACACCGAGTCGGTGCTGTTCCTGCGGCCCGACCGCTGCATCGCCGGTGCCTGCATCGCCCAGCGCGCACCCGAGACGAGCGAAGCGCTCTTCGCGGTGCTGCATGTGACCCAGAGAGGAGGCAACGAATCAGATGGGAACCTCCACAACGGAAGTGGCGCTGTGCTGCATGTCGCACAGTCCGCTGTTGAATCTTCCGGGACCGTCGCAGGAACTCCTTGACGACATCGGGGCGGCCATCGCGGACGCCCGCGACTTCGTCACCGCCTTCGACCCGGAACTCGTGGTGATCTTCTCGCCGGATCACTACAACGGCTTCTTCTACCGGCTGATGCCGCCGTTCTGCATCGGCACCTCCGCCCGCGGTGTCGGTGACTTCGGCACCCACGCCGGGCCGCTCGACGTGCCGGAGGCGATGGCCAACGACTGCGCGACCGCGGTGTGGGAGGCCGGTGTCGACGTCGCCATCTCGGCCAGCATGGACGTCGACCACGGCACCGTCCAACCGCTCGAGAAGCTGTTCGGCGATCCGACGTCGCGTCCGGTGCTGCCGATCTTCATCAACTCCGTCGCCACGCCGCTCGGCCCGCTCAAGCGGTCCCGGATGCTCGGCGCGGCGGTGGGCGACTTCCTCGCCGGTCTGGGCAAGCGGGTGCTGGTGATCGGCTCGGGCGGGTTGTCGCACGACCCGCCGGTGCCGACGCTGGCGACGGCGCCGCCCGCCGCGCTGGACCGCATCGTGCACGGCGCGCCGATCAGCACGGAGGCGCGGATGGCCAGGCAGGCCGCGGTGATCGACGCCGCGCAGCAGTTCGCCCATGGCGACAGCCGCCTGCAGCCGTTGAACCCGGTGTGGGACCAGACCCTGCTGGAGATCCTCGACGAAGGCTTTCTCACCGACCTGGACGGCTGGTCCAATACGTTCATCGCCCGCGAAGGCGGGAACTCCGGCCATGAGATCCGCACCTGGGTGGCGGCGTTCGCGGCACTGCAGGCCGCAACCGGGGAGTACCGCACCGAACAGCGGTTCTACCGGGCGGCACCAGACCTGATCGCCGGCTTCGCGATCCGCACGGCGGTGCAGGCATGACGTCTGCAACTGCGGGCACGGCGGGCTTCGACACCGAGGTCGACGTGCTGGTGATCGGTTCCGGCGGAGGTGGGATGACCGCCGCGCTGACCGCCGACGCGGCGGGACTCGACACGCTGGTGGTCGAGAAGGCGTCGCAGTACGGCGGGTCGACTGCGCTGTCGGGCGGCGGCATCTGGGTGCCGGGCGCACCGTCGCAGCGCCGGGCTGGTTACGTCCCCGATCCCGACGAGGTCTTCACCTACCTGCGCACCATCACCGGCGGACTGGTCAGCGACGCGCGGTTGCGCACCTACGTCGACCGCGCGCCCGAGATGATGGAGTTCCTCGAGCAGCGCAGCCCGTGGTTCGAATTCGTCTGGAAGCCCGGCTACGCCGACTACTACCCGGAACTGCCCGGCGGTTCGGCGCTCGGCAGCACCATCAACGTGCCTGCCATCGACCTGCGGGTGCTGGGCGACGAGGAGCAGCAGCTGCTTGCGCCGCTCGCCCTGGCGCCGAAGGGGATCTGGTTCGCACCGAAGGATCTTCGACTGTTCTACCAGGTCCGGCAGAACTGGCGCGGCAAAGCCGTGCTGCTGAAACTCATCTGGCGGATGGTCCGGGCCCGGGTGTTCGGCGACCGGATGGCGGCGATCGGCCAGTCGCTGGCCGCGCGGCTGCGGCTGGCGATGAAACAGCAGGACATCCCGCTGTGGCTGGACGCACCGATGAGCGAGCTCATCACCGACGACGAGGGAGCGGTGATCGGGGCCGTCGTCGGGAAGGACGGCCGCTCGGTGCGCATCCGTGCGCGCCGCGGGGTGATCATCGCCGCGGGTGGCTTCGACCACGACATGAGCTGGCGCCGCGATCATCTGCCGGAGCTGGAGAAGGACTGGAGCTTCGGCAATCCGGCCGCCACGGGAGACGGTATCCGGGCCGGACAGAAGGTCGGCGGGGCTGCCGAGCTGCTCGACGAGGCCTGGTGGTTCCCGGCGATGTGCTGGCCGGACGGACGGCTGCAGTTCATGCTGAACGAACGGATGATGCCCGCGCAGTTCGTCGTCAACGGGGCAGGGGATCGCTTCATCAACGAGGCGGCGCCCTACATGGACTTCGCCCACGCGATGATCGAGGGCCAGCGCACCGGTGTGGACCACATCCCGTGCTGGCTGGTCACCGACATCCGCTCGTTCCACCGCTACGTCGTCGGCGGGCATCTGCCGCTGCCGAAGATCCCGTTCGCCCCGGTGCCCACAGGATGGAAGGTCCCGAAAGCGTGGCTCGAGTCGGGAATCGTGAAAGCGGGCAATAGTTTCGAGGAGCTCGCCACCGAGATCGGCGTGCCGCCGGCGCAGCTGCGCCGGACGGCCGAGCGGTTCAACGAGCTGGCGCGCGGCGGCCACGACGACGACTTCAACCGCGGTGACAGTGCCTACGACAACTACTACGGCGACCCGACACTGCCCAACCCGAATCTTCATCCACTGGGCAAGCCGCCGTACTACGCGTTCCAGATCATCCTCGGGGACCTCGGCACCTCGGGCGGTCTGCGCACCGACGAGTTCGCCAGGGTGCTGCGCGAGGACGACACGGCGATCGCCGGCCTCTACGCGGTCGGCAACGCATCGGCCGCAGTGATGGGCCGCAGCTACGCCGGGGCCGGCGCGACCATCGGCCCCGCCATGACGTTCGGCTATGTCGCCGCCCGGCACATCGCCGGCGGCGACACCGCCGACATCCCTTCGATTCCACACCACTCGACCCTCGACAGTCCACGGAGGTAACCATGAAGATCTCGCTGTTCTACGAATTCCCGCTGCCGCGGCCGTGGTCTGATGACGACGAGCACCAGCTCTTCCAGCACGGTCTCGACGAGGTGGAGGCCGCCGACAAGGCCGGCTTCTCCACCGTCTGGCTCACCGAGCACCACTTCCTGGAGGAGTACTGTCACTCGACCGCTCCGGAGATGTTCCTGGCCGCGGCGAGCCAACGCACCAAGGACATCCGGCTGGGCTTCGGTGTCATGCACCTGCCGCCGCCGATCAACCATCCCGCCCGCATCGCCGAGCGTGTCGCGACGCTCGACCACCTGTCCAACGGCCGCGTGGAGTTCGGCACCGGCGAGGGCTCGTCGGTGGCCGAGCTCGGTGGCTTCAACATCGACCCGGCCGACAAGCGGGCGCAGTGGGAGGAGGCGCTGGAGGTCGCGATCCGGTGCATGACCGAGGCGCCGTTCTCCGGTTTCAAGGGTGAGCACGTGGAGATGCCCGCCCGCAACGTCATCCCCAAGCCGCTGCAGCAGCCTCACCCGCCGGTCTGGGTGGCGTGCACCCGACCGTCGTCGGTGCAGATGGCCGCCCAGAAGGCCATCGGCGCACTGAGCTTCGCCTACACCGGACCCGAGGCGCTCAAGGAGCGGGTGGACGGCTACTACCGGGAGTTCGAGGAGAAGGGCACCCCGATCACCCCGGCGATCAACCCGAACCTGCTGGCCATCGGTGGCGACCTGTCGATGATGGTCGCCAAGAGCGACGACGAGGCGCTGAAGAAGCTCGGGATCGGTGGCGGCTTCTTCTCGTTCGGGATCATGCACTACTACATGACCGGGATGCACACCCCCGGCCGCACCGGCGTGTGGGAGCTCTACGAGCAGGCGGTCAAGGAAGACCCGACGCTGGCCTACGGACCCGGCCGCGGCGCGATCGGTTCGCCCGACACGGTGCGGGAGTTCCTGCGCGGCTACGAGGCGAGCGGTGTCGACGAGATCATCCTGCTGCTCAACCCGCGCAGCCACGAGGGCACCATGGAGTCGATCGAGATCATGGGCAGGGAGATCCTGCCCGAGTTCATCGAGCGCGACCAGAAGGCAGTGGCGGACAAGGCGAAACGCCTCGCGCCCGTGATCGAGAAGGTGGAGTCGCGCCGCGAGGCGTCCGACGCGCCGCTCTTCGACGAGACCTACTCCTTCGGCGGCCTGCCGACCGGCCGCGGCGGCAAGTTCACCGCCGGTGAGATCCCCGAGGCGATGGCCGAGATCAACGAAGGCCGCGTGAAGGCGGCGCAGGCGGAGAAGGCAGCGCGCGAGCAGGCGGTCTGACGGCGGTGAGCGAGGACGGCGAACGGTGGCGCTACGACGGCAAGCGGGTGGTCGTCACCGGCGTCGCGTCGGGGATCGGCGCGCATGTGGCCCAGCAGGTCACGTCGCTCGGCGGTGAGGTGATCGGGCTCGACCTCCGGCCCCCTGCGGTGCAGATCGCGTCGTTCATCGACCTCGACCTGTCCAGCGAGCCGTCGATCGACCACGCCGCCGCATCGATCGGTGGCAGGGTCGACGCGCTGTTCAACGTCGCAGGAGTGTCGTCCGGCATCGGTGATCCGCTCCGGGTGGTCACCATCAACTTCCTCGGCACCAGGCGCTTCACCGAGGCGATCGTCCCGGCCATGCCACCCGGGTCGGCGATCGCCAACGTGTCTTCGCTCGCTGCGTCGGCGTACCGCGAGAATGCCCCTGTGACAGCGGGTCTGCTGGACACGGCGACGATCGACGAGGGCGTCGAGTGGTGCAGGGCCCACCCGGAAGCCCTCGCCGACGGCGGCGGGTACCGGTTGGCCAAGGAGGCCATCATCCTCTACGGGATGGCCCAGGTGTGCGCGTTGGGCGCCAGGGGGATCCGCATCAACTGCACCGCGCCGGGGGTCACCGACACTCCCATTCTCGACCAGCTGCGCGCCGCCTACGGCCAGGACTTTCTCGACGCCTTCCGCACGCCGCTGGGCCGGGTGTCGACGCCCGACGAACAGGCCGGCGTGCTGGTCTTCCTCAACAGCGCCGCCGCGAGCTACATCACCGGCCAGGTGATCTGGGTGGACGGTGGCATCATCGGCGAGAGCGACCTCGCCGGATCGGTGCCGCGCCGTACCGTCGACAGCGCGCAGGGGTGAAGTGATGGCGAGCCTGAACGACTTTCGCAGACTCGGCGACGACGTCCGCAACTGGGGCCGCTGGGGTGACGACGACGAGCTGGGCACGTTGAACTTCATCACCGCCGAGAAGGTGGCCCAGGCTGCCGGTTTGGTGCGACACGGCAAGGTGTTCCCGCTGGGGGTGGACTTCGGCTCGTCGGGCCCGCAGGGCGCATTCCAGTACCGTCCGAACCCGATCCATGTGATGACCGTCGACGGCGGCGACGCCGAGACGCTGGTCAAGTACGGGCCGGACTGGTTCAAGAACACCGTGGCCCAGCAGCTCTCCGGATACTTCGTCGACAACCCGTTCCGGTTCAACGACGACATGGTCATCATGCCGCTGCAGGCCGCCACCCAGTGGGATGCGTTGTCGCACGTCTACTACGACGACAAGCTGTACAACGGTTTTCCGGCGAATTCGGTGACCAGCCTCGGCGCCTTCCACTGCGGTATCGACAAGGTGGACCCGAAGGGCATCACCAGCCGCGGGGTGCTGCTCGACCTGGTCCGTCACCGCGGCGCACAGACTTTCCTCGAACACGGCAATCCGATCACGCCCGAGGAACTCGACGACGTCGCCCGCGCCCAGGGCGTCACGGTCGGACGCGGCGACGTCGTGCTGATCCACACCGGCTGGTGGGCCCGGTTCCTGGAGAACCGCGACGGCACCGAGCCGTACTCCGGTCTGGACTGGCGGTGCGCCTCGTGGCTGCACGACCACGAGATCGCCGCGATCGCCGCGGACAACCTGATGGTCGAGGACCCGGTGTCGGGCATCGAGGGCACGATCCTGCCGCTGCACATGCTGTGCCTGCGCGACATGGGCCTGATGCTCGGCGAGTACTGGGACCTGACCGCGCTGTCGGCCGACTGTGCCGCCGACGGCGTCTACGAATTCCAGCTCATCGCACCGCCACTGCGCTTCACCGGCGCGGTGGGCTCACCGGTGAATCCGATCGCCATCAAATGAGGGGGAGGACATGACCGTGACGGATTCGGCTGCGGCGCAGACTGACAGCACGCAGCGACCGCTGGTGGTGGGGCTCGGCGGGACGCTGCGTGAGAACTCGTCGACCGAACGCGCGGTGCGGCACTGCCTGGAATCCGTCGAGCGTGAAGGCGGGCGCATCCGCATGTTCGCCGGGCCGGACCTCGACCTGCCGATGTATGCCCCGCATCGACTCGAGCGCACCCCGAGAGCACTCGAACTCGTCGGGGCGTTGCGGGATGCCGACGCCGTCGTGGTGGGATCGCCGGGCTACCACGGCGCCGTGTCCGGACTGGTGAAGAACGCGCTGGACTACATCGAGGACCTGCGCGAGGACGCGCGGGTGTATCTGGACGACACGCCGTGGGGCTGCATCAGCTGCGCCTACGGCTGGCAGGCCGCCGTCGGCACCCTGGGCCAGTTGCGGTCGATCGGCCACGCGCTGCGGGCCTGGCCGACGCCGCTGGGCGTGGCGATCAACTCGGCCGACCGGATCTGGGACGAGACAGGCGTACTCGTCGACGAGTCGGTGCGCAATCAGCTCGACATGTTGGCGAGCCAGGTGCTCACCTTCGCCCGCGCGCACAGGAACACGGCGTGAGTTTCGAGCGGCGATCGACGACGGTCGACGGTCTCGTCACCGCATACCTGGAAGCCGGCGACGGAGACCCGGTGGTGCTGCTGCACGGCGGCGAGTTCGGTGTCACCGCCGAGATCGGTTGGGAGCGACTGATTCCCGCGCTCGCAGCGAAATACCGGGTGCTCGCCCCCGACATGCTGGGGTTCGGCGGCTCGGCCAAGGTGGTCGACTTCACCGACGGCCGCGGGATGCGGATCCGTCACATCGCCCGCTTCTGCGAGACCCTCGGCGTTCCGGCCGCCCACTTCGTCGGGAACTCGATGGGGGCGATCAACCTGCTGGTGGACGCCACGTCCGAAGCCCCGGTGCTGCCGGTGCGCAGCCTGACGATCATCTGCGGCGGCGGCGAGATCCAGCGCAACGAACATTCGGCGGCGCTGTACGACTACGACGCCACCCTGCCGGGCATGCGGCGCATCGTCGAGGCGCTCTTCGCCGATCCTTTCTATCCCGCGGACGACGACTACGTGCGGCGGCGCTACGAGTCGAGCATTGCGCCAGGAGCATGGGAAGCGCTCGCCGCAGCGCGCTTTCGCCGGCCGGGTCTGGAGCCGCCGCCGCTGCCGTCGAGTAGCCGCGCTTACCACCGGATCACCGTGCCGACGCTGATCGTCGAGGGCGGCGGCGACAAGCTGCTGCCCGCGGGCTGGGCAGCCGAGATCGCCGGCCAGATCGCAGGCGCCAGCTCCGCGGTGGTCGACGACGCCGGACACTGCCCACAGATCGAACAACCCGCGGCGGTCGACGCCCTGCTGTCGGACTTCCTGGCCGACGTCGCCCACAGAGAGGTGCCCGCAACATGACCACCGGTGAACTCGAGGGCAAGGTCGCCGTGATCACGGGCGGAGCGTCGGGCCTCGGCGAAGGTCTGGTCCGGCGCTTCCACGCCGAGGGCGCCACCGTGGTGTTCGGTGACATCGACAGCGGGCTGGGTAAGGCGCTGGCCGGCGAACTCGGTGCGCGCGCGACGTTCATCGAGACGGACGTCGCCGACATCGACCAGGTGGGCGCGCTGATCTCCACGGCCGTCGCGGATTTCGGCGGCCTGCACGTGATGATCAACAACGCAGGGGTCTCGGGGAAGATGTTCCCGAAGTTCCTCGACGACGACCTGGCCGACTTCCACCAGGTGATGGCGGTCAACATGCTGGCGGTGATGGCGGGCACCCGCGACGCCGCGCGGCACATGTCCGAACACGGTGGCGGCTCGATCATCAACCTGACGTCGATCGGCGGCATCCAGGCCGGCGGCGGCGTGATGACCTACCGGGCGTCGAAGGCCGCCGTCATCCAATTCACCAAGTGTGCCGCAATCGACCTGGCGCACTGGGAGGTCCGGGTCAACGCCATCGCGCCGGGGAACATCCGCACCGCGATCGTGCGGAAGTCGGCGACGGGCGAGGACGCTGCGCGACTCGAGGAGTTCGAGGCGAGGATCCGCGCGCAGATGCGCAACGACCGCCCGCTCAAGCGGGAAGGCACCGTCGACGACGTCGCGGAGGCGGCGCTGTACCTGGCGGGGGACCGGTCCCGCTACGTCACCGGGACCATCCTTCCGATCGACGGCGGCACTTCGGCGGGCAAGGTCATCGCGCGCAAGGAGAAGCCGTCCTCGTGACGGTGGCCGCCCATAAATCAGTCGCTTGACTTAAAGGCTGTGACCGGCTTCACTATGAACGTGACCACTGCGAGAATTGCCCGCGCCGACCGGGCCAGCGGTACCCAGGAGGCGATCCTCAAGGCGGCCGAGCGGCTCTACGCCGAACACGGGGTCTTCGCGGTGTCGAACCGCCAGGTCAGCGAGGCCGCCGGGCAGGGCAACAACGCCGCCGTCGGCTACCACTTCGGCACCAAGGCCGACCTGGTCCGCGCGATCGAGGAGAAGCACCGCGGACCCATCGAGCGGTTGCGCGAGAAGATGGTCGCCGACCTCGGGCCCGAGCCGGACATGCGGGACTGGGTCAGCTGCCTGGTGCGCCCGCTCACCGACCATCTCGAGGCGCTCGGCAACCCGACCTGGTACGCGCGGTTCGCCGCACAGGTGATGACCGACCCGGCCTACCACAGCATGATCGTCAGGGACGCCCTGTCGTCCGCGTCACTCGTCGAGGTCATCAACGGCATCGCCGCCTGCCTGCCGGAACTGCCCGCCGATGTGCGTGCGGAACGAAACGTCATGGGCCGCAACCTGTTGATGCACAGCTGCGCCGACCGGGAACGCGGGATGGCGCAGGGCACCGGCGTGCCGCGGTCGTCCTGGTCCGGGGCGGCATCCGGCCTGATCGACGCGATCGTCGGGCTGTGGCTGGCCCCGGTCTCCGAGGAACCCTGATGAAGATCACCGTCGACCAGGACAAGTGCGTGTCGTCCGGCCAGTGCGTGCTGAACGCCGCCGACGTCTTCGACCAGCGAGACGAGGACGGTGTCGTCGTCCTGCTCGTCGACAGCCCGCCGGCCGACCTGGCCGGACCGACCCGCGACGCGGCGGCAGCCTGCCCGGCGCTGGCCATCCACATCGAGGAGTGAAACACCCACCATGTCGGACACCCTGACCGGAACCGAGGCCGAAGTCACGGCCGAGATCCCCGATTACCCGATGGAACGCGACGCCCGCTGCCCGTTCGCGCCGCCGTCGCTGATGCGCCAGATGAACGAGTCCACCCCGCTGTCGCGGGTGCGGATCTGGAACGGCAGCACGCCGTGGCTGATCACCGGTCACGCCGTCGCGCGTGAACTGTTCGCCGATGCCCGCGTCAGCGTCGACGACCGACGTGAGGGCTTTCCGCACTGGAACGAGCACATGCTCTCCACGGTGAACAAGCGGCCGCGCTCGGTGTTCACCTCGGATGCCGAGGAGCACACCCGATTTCGGCGGATGCTGTCCAAGCCGTTCACCTTCAAGCGCGTCGAGGCGCTCCGCGCGACCATCCAGGAGGTCACCGACGAGTGCATCGACGCGATCCTGGCCGGTCCCCAGCCCGCCGACATCGTCGCGAAGCTCGCGCTCCCGGTGCCGACCAAGGTGATCAGCGACATGCTCGGCGTGCCCTACGAGGACCACGAGTTCTTCCAGGAGCACGCGAACGCCGGGCTGGCCCGCTACGCGGCCGCGGACGCCATGCAGAAGGGCGCGATGAGCCTGCATCAGTACCTCATCGACCTCGTCGAGGAGAAGCAGGCCAACCCGGCCGAGGACGCGGTGTCCGACCTCGCCGAACGGGTGACCGCAGGCGAGATCAGCGTCAAGGAGGCCGCCCAGCTGGGTACCGGCCTGCTCATCGCCGGACACGAGACCACCGCCAACATGATCGGCATCGGTGTGCTCGCGTTGCTCGAGAACCCCGAACAAGCTGCGCTGCTGCGTGATTCGGACGACCCGAAGTTCATCGCGAACGCCGCCGAGGAACTGATGCGGTACCTGTCCATCATCCAGAACGGCCAGCGCCGCGTCGCCATCGAGGACATCGAGATCGGCGGCGAGACGATCCGCGCAGGCGAGGGCATCATCATCGACCTGGCACCGGCGAACTGGGACGCGAACGCCTATCCCGAGCCGGACAGGCTGGACTTCACCCGCAGCGCCGGACAGCAGCTGGGCTTCGGCTACGGCCGCCATCAGTGCGTCGGAGGGCAGTTGGCGCGCGCCGAGCTGCAGATCGTCTTCCACACGCTGCTGCGCCGCATCCCCACGCTGAAGCTGGCCATCCCGCTCGAGGAGGTGCCGTTCAAGCACGACCGGCTCGCCTACGGCGTCTACGAACTGCCCGTCACCTGGTGACCGGCCGCTAAACCCCTCGATCACAGCCCGATTGGAGACAACGATGTCCACGCCGACAGTTCCCTCACCTGCCACCCTCTACCCGCCCGAAGGCTTCGGCGCACCCAAGAACCGGCAGGGCCACTCGACCGGCAGCATCGTCGGTCTCCCGGCCGGCACCGAGATCTTCTCCGCCGACAACCACATCTCGGTGGCCGACGACATCTTCTACGAACGCTTCCCCGAGGAACTCAAGGGCGCCGCACCGCGCATCTGGTATGAGGACGGCGCTTACATGGTGGGGATGAAGGGCAAGGCCTGGACCGGTGGCGACTTCGGCCGCGTCCTCATGCAGTACGACGACCTGGCCGGAGCCGCGTCGAACAACATCGAGGCCCGCATCCGGGAACTCAAAGAGGACGGCATCGACAAGGAACTCGCGTTCCCCAACGCGGTGCTCGCCCTGTTCCACTATCCCGACAAATCGCTGCGCGAGCGGGTCTTCCGGATCTACAACGAGCACATCGCCGACCTGCAGGAGCGCAGCAACGGCCACTTCTACGGCGTCGGCCTGATCAACTGGTGGGACCCCAAGGGCACCCGCAGCACGCTCGAAGAACTGAAGTCGTTGGGCCTCAAGACGTTCCTGCTGCCGCTGAACCCCGGCAAGGACGACGAGGGCAACATCTACGACTACGGCAGCACCGACATGGACGCCGTCTGGGACGAGATCGAGGCGGCCGGACTGCCGGTGGCCCATCACATCGGCGAGACCCCGCCGAAGACACCGTGCCAGCACAACAGCGTCGTCGTCGGCATGATGGTCAACGTCGACTCGTTCCGCGAGCAGTTCGCCAAGTACGTGTTCTCCGGCATCCTGGACCGGCACCCGTCGCTGAAGATCGGCTGGTTCGAGGGCGGGATCGCCTGGGTGCCCACCGCACTGCAGGACGCCGAGCACATGCTGGCCTCCTACCGGCACATGTTCAACCACGAACTCGAGCACGACGTGCGCCACTACTGGAACGACCACATGAGCGCGTCGTTCATGGTCGACCCGCTCGGTTTGGCGCTCATCGACCGGATCGGCGTGGAGAACGTGATGTGGTCGTCGGACTACCCGCACAACGAGAGCACGTTC
The DNA here is from genome assembly GCF_040674075.1 of Mycobacterium sp. NPDC050551. NCBI lineage: Bacteria > Bacillati > Actinomycetota > Actinomycetes > Mycobacteriales > Mycobacteriaceae > Mycobacterium > Mycobacterium sp. NPDC050551. Next base: position 92,831 of record NZ_JBFARC010000008.1, read on the forward strand.
GGCTATTCGGAGAAGTCATTGGCGACAGTGGTCGATGCGGTCGGGCCGGAGAACGCCGCGAAGATCATCAGCTCGAACATCAAGAACTTCCTGGGAGTCTGATGACCGCCACCTTCGCCACGTCGAGCGGGCTCGCGCAGCTCGACATCCCCGACCTGCCCGACCGCGAGCGGATGTACCGCGAATGTGGTGCGCGACTACGGGACTCCATGAAGGCCAAAGGCGTCGGCGCGCTGGTTCTGCTGGGCAACGGCAACGTCGTCTACGCGACCGGCGCCAGTTGGCCGCTACTGGATGCGGGTCTATCCCACGTCGAGCGGCCGGTGGCGATCGTGCTGGCCGACGATGAGCACCCACACCTCTTCATGCCCTTCAAGGAAGGCAGCGCGTTCGACACCGAGGTGCCGACCGACCACGTCCACGGGCCGCTGTACCTCGAATTCGACGAGGGCGTAGAGCACTTCGGCCGGGTGTTGGCCGGGCTGGCACCACCGGGGACCACCATCGCGGTCGACGAACTCACCGGTGCGATGCGCCGCGCGGGGGACCGCCTGTTTCCTGCCGGTCCGCCCTCGGACGCGGCGCAGGTGATCGGCCCGGCCAAGCTGGTCAAGACGGTGGACCAGATCGCGGCCGTCCGGAAGGCCTGCCGCATCACCGAAGAGGCCGTCGCTGACGTGCAGGGGTCACTTGCCGCCGGTGTGCGCCAGATGGACCTCTCCGCGCACTTCGTCCGCCGCGCCTTCGAGCTCGGCGCCACCACGAACATGATCGAAGCGATCTGGCAGGTGATGCCGACGACGCGGGACAGCGGCGCGGTGTGGACCACCACGGGCGATCTGGCGTTGCCGCTGTTGCCGACGCAGCAGGAACTGGCCGACGGTGACGTGCTGTGGACCGACATCAGCATCACCTACGAGGGGTACTGCTCGGACTGGGGACGCACCTGGGTCGTGGGGCGAGAACCCACGCCCCGCCAGCAGGACCAGTTCGCCAAGTGGCGCCACATCCTCGACGCCGTGCTCGCGGTGACGAAGGCCGGCGCCACCTCCGGTGACCTCGCTCGCGCGGCGATCGCGGCCAACGGCGGCACCAAACCCTGGCTGCCGCACTTCTACCTCGGCCACGGCATCGGCACAAACGCCGCCGAAATGCCGATGATCGGAACGGATCTCGGCCAGGAATTCGACGACAACTTCGTGTTCCCCGCCGGTATGTTGCTGGTGCTCGAACCCGTCATCTGGGAGGACGGCACCGGGGGCTACCGCAGTGAGGAGATCGTGGTGATCACCGAGGACGGGTGCCAATCGATCACGGACTACCCCTACGCGCCGTACGGGAGCATCTGATGGCTGAAGAGATCGTTCCCGACGACCTGGCCCTGCGGACCGGCCGACGGGAGCGGGTGCTCGCGCAGATGGCGGCTCAGGACCTCGACATCCTGGTGCTCGGCCGGCAGGCCAACGTCCGCTACGTCACCGGTGCCCCACAGCTCTGGGTCGCGGGCACCCGGCCGTTCGCGCCGATCTGCGTACTGGTCCGCGCCACCGGAGACATCCACCTCAACAGCAGCTGGGACGAGGGCATACCGGAGGAGATCGGCCACGACCACCTCTACGGCCTGGCGTGGAATCCGATGACGCTGATCGAGGTGCTCAAGACCATCGACGGAGCGGCCGACGCGCGCCGCGTGGGTACCGACGCCATGTCTCCGACGTTCGCGCAGCTGCTGCCCCTGTCGTTCCCCAACGCCGAATTCGTGGACGGGGAGATCGCGATGAAGGCAGCGCGGCGGGGCAAGACCGGCGACGAGCTCCTGGTGCTGCGCCGAGCGCTCGCGGTCGCCGAACGTGGGCTTGCCGCAGCGGTTTCCGGGCTCGCCGACGGCATCACCGAGCAGGCGCTGAACGGGGTGCTCATGGAGGCGATGGCGGCCGGTGGGTTCAGCACCTCGGCCACCCAGGACGGGGTGTGGGTGACCTCGCGCGAGCATGTGTGGCGGGTCGGGCGCCGCGACGGCCGGATCGCCGAGGGTGATCTGGTGGCGCTGGCCGCCGGTGCACTGGCCGACGGCTATGTCGGCGAGGTGGGGCGCACCTACCCCGTCGGCGAGGTCAAGGGCGCCGACACGCTGTACCGCCGCTCGAATGACCTGTGGGAGCGGCTACTCGACGCGTGCCGCCCCGGTGCACCCGCCAGTGCTCTGCTGGACGCATACGAAGCAGCCGGGGAGGCTTTGCCGCCGATCCCGGTGGCTCACGGCCTCGGGCTGGGTTTCGACCCTCCGGTGGTCTCACCCGATCTGCCGGCCACCTGTGCCGCCGAACGGCTCGACCCCGGGACGGTGCTCGCCGTCACGTCGTACGTGTGGGAGCCGGGCGTCGGCGCCGTCTTCCAGCGGGATGCCGTGCTGGTGACCGACTCCGGTCCGGAGGTGCTGACCACCAGTCCGACCCACACGGGTGCGACAGTCGGCGTCGCGCATGGCTGAACGGCCCTCGCCGGAGGAGATCATCCTCTACGAGAAGGACCCGAAGACCAAGATCGCGACGATCACCTTCAATCGGCCGGAGTTCCTCAACGCGCCGACGTCGGCGGCCCGGTTGCGTTACGCCGACCTCTGCCGTGCGGCCACCGTCGACAACGACGTCAAGGTGGTGGTGATCCGCGGCGTCGGGGACAACCTGGGCAGCGGCGCCGACCTCCCGGAGTTCATGGAGGGCAACGACAATCCGGAACTGCGGCTGGCCGAACTGCGCCTCGAGGACGACGGCGTCGGCGACGTGACGTATCCACCGAAGGGCACCTTCCGCAACGGCGCGACGATCAGCGCCTGGTATGCCAACGTGCAGGCGGGCAACCGGCCGCTGCAGGAGCTCAAGAAGATCAGCATCGTCGAGGCCAAGGGGTACTGCTACGGCTGGCACTTCTATCAGTGCGCCGACGCCGATCTGGTGATCTCCAGCGACGACGCGCTCTTCGGGCATCCGTCGTTCCGGTACTACGGCTGGGGACCCCGGATGTGGACCTGGATCCAGATGATGGGACTGCGCAAGTTCCAGGAGATGGTGTTCACCGGGCGGCCCTTCACGGCCGCGGAGATGTACGACTGCAACTTCCTCAACCGCGTCGTCGCCCGCGAGGACCTGGAGGCCGAGACCGCCAAGTACGCCCGGGCATGTGCCCGTAACCGGCCGGTGGACACGGTGTTCCAGCAGAAGTTGTTCTTCGAGGTGTTCAAGCAGCATCAGGGGGAGTACATGGGCAGCCTGCTGTCGGCGTTCTTCGAGTCGATGGGCAGCGGCGTGGCCAACGACGACGCCGACGACCTCGACATGCACGAGGCCATCGGCAGCGGCCTGGCCGGCGCGGTGAACGACAATGACAGCAAGTTCCCGCCTGACTTCCGGCTGAGCAAGTCGAACCGCGCGAAGAAGGAGTGAGCGTGCCGCCGCTGGCGGGCTACCGCGTCATCGACCTGTCCACCGGTATCGCCGGCGCCTACTGCACGAAGTTGCTGGCCGACGGCGGCGCCGAGGTCGTCAAAGTCGAACCGCCTCAGGGTGACCCGCTGCGTCGATGGTCCGCCTCGGGCGCCGACATCGCCGCCGGGGAGGACGGTGCGCTGTTCACGTTCCTCGCCAGCTCCAAGCACAGCGTGGTGGCCGAGCTCGCCGACGCGGAATTCGTCCACGAGCTGCTGGCGGGCGCGGACGCCGTGGTCTGGTCGCGCGGCTCCGAGCTGGCCGAGCACCCCGCCTTCGCGCCGGACGAGGTGCACCGGCGCCATCCCGGGCTCGCCGTCACGGCGATCACGCCGTTCGGGCTGACCGGCCCCTGGCACGACCGGGCGGCCACCGAGTTCACCCTGCAGGCCTGGTCGGGCGGGATCGTCGGGCTCGGCCGGGGAGCCGCCGACCGCGCGCCGGTGTACGTCGGCGGGCAGGTCGGCGAGTACCTCGCAGGCGCCTACGCCGCCGCCGCCACCCTGGCCGCGCGGCACCGCGGCGGCGCCCTCGTCGACCTGTCCATGCTGGAGACGCAGATCCTCGGGCTGACCTACTACCCGGTGACGTTCCACGAGATGCTCGGCCGACCGTGGCGCGACGCCCGCCGCCTCACCGTTCCGGGCATCGCGCAGGCAGCCGACGGACTCGTCGACATCGGGTGCGGCACCGCGCAGCAGTGGTTCGACCTGTGCGCGATGACCGGCCACGACGACTGGATCGACGAGGACTCGCCGCTGTCCATCACCCAGCAGGCCAACGAGAAGGCCGAGGAGCTGTACGCCTGGGTGCGCAGCCAGGCTGTCGATGACATCCGCGACCTCGCCACCGCGTTCCGCATCCCCAACGCGCCGGTGGCCAACGGCGCCAACATCACCGGGCTCGACCACTTCCGCGAGCGTGGTTCGTTCACCACCGATCCACGCGACGGGTTCGACCGCCCTGGCCCGCCGTACCGAACCTCGCCGCCGCTGGTCGGAGCGCCCCGGCCAGCCCCGCGTCTCGGCGAACACACCGAGACGTATCGCCGGAACTGCATTCCCGGCGCTCAAGAGCGTGGCCTGAGCACCGGGAATGCAGTTCCGGCGCAACTGCCGTTCGAGGGCATGCGGGTGCTGGACATGACGACGTTCTGGGCCGGGCCGTCGTGCACGCACATGCTGGCGTTGCTGGGCGCCGAGGTGATCCACGTGGAGTCCACCCGCCACCCGGACGGCACGCGCCTGATCGCCGGCATCCCGGCGACCGAACCTCAGTGGTGGGAGCGCTCGCCCATCTTCTCGGGCCTCAACACCAACAAGAAGGGCCTCACCCTCGACCTGCAGTCCGAGCGGGGCCGCGCCCTGCTCGACCGGCTGATCCCGACCTGCGATGTGATCGTGGAGAACTTCACCCCCCGGGTGCTCGACCAGATCGGCCTGGATTTCGCAAAGGTGCAGTCGCTGCGGCCGGACGCGATCATGGTGCGGATGCCGGGCTTCGGGCTGGACGGGCCGTGGCGTGACAACCCGGCGTTCGCCTACGTCATCGAGGCGGCCGCCGGAATCAGCTGGCTCACCGGCTATCCCGACCGCAACCCCAACGAGCCGTACTCGGTCGGCGACCCGAATGCCGGGATCCACGCCCTCAACGGGCTGCTGCTCGCCGTCGAGCACCGCCGCCGCACCGGCGAGGGTGCGCTGGTGGAGGCCGCCATGGTGGACGCCGCCCTCAACGTGGCCGCAGAACAGGTCATCGAGTACTCGGCCTACGGGGCGGTGTTGCAGCGGGCGGGCAACCGCGGCCCGACCGCCGCACCGCAGAACCTCTATCGCAGCAGCGGGATCGACGAGTTCGGTCGCGAGGACTGCTGGGTGGCCGTCGCCGTCGCCACCGACGAACAGTGGGCTGCGCTGGTCGACGCGCTCGGCCGCCCGGAGTGGGCGACGGCCGCGGAGTTGGCCACCGCCGCGGGCAGGCGGGCACACCACGACCTCATCGACGAACGGCTCGGTGAGTGGACGGCGCAGCGGAGCGGCGACGACATCGTCGAAACACTCTGGCCCGTCGGGGTTCCGGTGGCGAAGGTGATGCAGCCGCACCGACAGACCGAGCTGCCGCAGCTGGCTGCGCGTGGCTTCTTCGAGGACGTCGGTCACCCCGTCAACGACCCGACGCCGCACAGTGCGCTGCCGTTCCGGCTCTCACCGGGGCCGCAACGGTTCCATCGCCATCCCGCGCCGCTGCTCGGCGAGCACAACGTCGAGCTGCTCACCGAGCTCGGGCTGTCCGCGGCGGAGATCGCCGAGCTGGAGGCCGACGACGTGATCGGGCACGCACCGCCGTCGCACCGGCCCCGCAAGGTCACCCGCTGAGCTGTTTGGTTAGCTCACTGACATGACCATCGACCCGTCGCAGATCCTGCTCACCGGCCGCACGGCCGTGGTGACCGGCGGGGGAGCGGGCATAGGCCGCGGGATTGCCGCCGGCCTGGCGGCTTTCGGCGCCCGCGTCGCGATCTGGGAGCGTGATCCGGATACCTGCGCGGCAGCAGCGGACTCGATCGGCGCACTGGGCGTCGTCACCGACGTGCGCGACGCCGGACAGGTCGACGCGGCGCTCGAGCGCACCGCCGCCGAGCTCGGCCCGGTGCGCATCCTGGTCAACAACGCGGGCGGCGTGTTCCCGTCCGCGCTGCTCGAGACCACCGAAAACGGCTGGGACGCACTGTACAAGGCGAATCTGCGGCACGTGCTGCTGTGCACCCAGCGGGTGTCGCGGCACCTGGCGGCGGCGGGCCTGCCGGGCAGCGTCATCAACGTCACGTCGATCGAGGGGGTGCGTGCCGCTCCCGGGTACGCCGCCTACGCCGCGGCGAAGGCGGGCGTCATCAACTACACCCAGACGGCGTCATTCGAGCTGGCGCCGCACGGCATCCGGGTCAACGCGCTGGCGCCCGACATCACCGTCACCGAGGGTCTGCTGGCGATGTCTCCCGGCGGTCTGCCCGACAAGCTGAACCACACGGTGCCGCTCGGCCGGCCCGGCCACGTCGACGAGATGGCCTCGGCCGCGGTCTTCCTGGCGTCCGACATGTCGAGATACATCACCGGCCAGACCATCCACGTCGACGGCGGAACCCATGCCGCGGGCGGTTGGTACCGCCATCCGCAGACCGGTGCCGCGACGCTGGGCCCGGCTTAGCCGCGGAACGGTCTGCCAGGCGCGTTCTCGACGAGGCGCGATCTCGGCAATGCGATGGCGGAACAACGGGATCCGCTGCAGCAAGTACGTGTCGGACCCCTCTGTGATGATGGGTTCATGTCCTCGAGCGCAACGTCTTTCGCTCCTTCGGTGAGGCCGAAGGACCGGCTGGCGGTGTTGTTCGACGAGATCGCCGAGTTGTGCGGTCAGCGCAATGCGATCGACGGGCGGCTGGTGGAGATCGTCGCTGAAATCGATCGCGACGGGTTGTGGGGCATGACGGGCGCGCGGTCGGTGGCGGCGATGGTGGCGTGGAAGACCGGGTCGTCGCCGAGGAACGCTGAAATCGTCACTGCCGTCGCGCAGCGGTGGGAGGAATTGCCGCGCTGCACCCAACTCTTGCGCGACGGTCGGGTGTCACTGGATCAGGTCGGGGTGATCGCCGAGAAGGCCGGGCCGGGTTCGGATGCGCACTACGCCCAGTTGGTCACCGCAGCGACGGTGAACCAGTTGCGCACCGCGATCAAGCTCGAACCCCCACCCACACCCCCACCGCAACCCGACCCCAAGCCTGAACCCGCTCCGTCGTTCAGCAAGTCCACCGACGACAAGGGCACCTGCTACCGGATCTGGCTGTCGCATCTGGAGGCGGCGAAGCTCGACGCCGCGGTGGCGTCGCATCTCGACGGGATGGTCGCGGACTGGAAACGCGACCACGCCGATGGCGACGGCGAGGGCGCTGGCGCGTCGGAGCAGGTTCCGCCGATGCCCACGACGGTCGATGCGTTCCTCAGTGTGGTCGAGGCCGGCTGGGACACCGAGGTGGCGCGGCGCCCGCACGGACACCGCACCACCGTGATCGCCCACGTGGACGTCAAGGCACAGGTGGCTTCTTTGCATCTGGGTCCGGTACTCGCCGACGCCGATCGCCAATTCCTGCTGTGTGACGCCACCTTCGAGGTGTGGTTGGAACGCCACGGGCAGCCCATCGGCTCCGGACGGGACAACCGCCAGATCAGCCGCCGGCTGCGCCGGGCGCTGGAGCACCGGGACCGCTGCTGCGTGGTGCCCGGATGCGGAGCCACTAGAGGTCTGCACGCCCACCACATCCGGCACTGGGAGGACGGTGGTCTCACTGAACTGGACAACCTCGTCCTGGTCTGCCCGTACCACCACCGGATGCATCACCGGGGCGGCATCACCATCACCGGCCCGGCGCAGCACCTCGTCGTGACCGACGGAGACGGAAAGCAATTGAGTTCGGCGTCACTGGCTCGACCCCCGACGAAACCGCCACCCGATGTACCGCCATGTCCCGGGCCCACCGGCGAACGGGCCGACTGGTGGTGGTACCCACCGTTCCAACCCCAGCCGCCACCGGCAGCCGCCTGAGACGGGCACCGGCATACCGGCAACCACGGGTTCCGGCGAAAACCGGCGAGCTCTAGGGGCGGTCGAGGCCGGGCTCGCCGAGCTTCTGCCTGATCGCCGCCCACGGATCGGAGTAGCGGCCCGGCACGACGCGGGCGGCGGAGTGGCGCTTGATGTACACCCGGGCCAGCGGCGCGAGCACCGGCAGCACGTAGCGCGTCCACCCGGCCTGGCTGCGCATCTCGGCGAGCATGTCCGGCCACGAGTGGTGCTGGAAGCCCAGCGCTTCCTGCGCCCGCGTGGTGTCCATCCAGTCGGTGACGAACCACGCCTCGTCTTTGTCCGGGTCGCCGGGACGTCCGGACGGCAGCGCACCCGCCATGCCGCGGGCGCCGGCCAGCGCGCGACCCACGTCGCCGTAGCGGACCTTGTGGGAGTCGTCGCCGGCGATCAACAGGATCTCGCCCACCACGTCGGCGGTGGTGGCGGCGGCGAACGCCCACGCCACATCTCGCACATCGACACTGTGCATCCGGTTGTCGGTCGGCAGTGCGCTCTCGAAGAACAACGCGTCGGTGGTGAACGGCATGGCCTTCGGGTCGGTGCTCAGCACACCGCCGAGGCGAAGCACCACCCACGGCAGCGTCGAGGCCCGCACCAGCTCCTCGGCCTCCAGCTTGTGGCCGCCGTACAGGTCGGTCGGATGTGGCGGATCCTCCGCGCGCACCGGCTCGGTGTACCGGTGCGGGTTGCGTGCGCCGTAGACGGCATTGCTCGACGCCTGCACGAAACGGGGCGGCGAAGCCAGCTTCTCCGCGGCGCGGACCAGGCTCGCGGTGGCGTCGACATTGACCTTGCGGGCGATCTTCGGGTTGCGGTAGATCGGCGGCGGAATGACCGCGGCGAGATGGATGATCGCCGCGGGCGTCACCTCGCTCAGCAGCTTGTCGACCTCACCCGGGTCGGTCAGGTCTGCCCAGCGGGCCTCGGCGCCGTCGGGCAGGGCGGCCGCGGCCTTGCGGTTGGCGTCTGTCCCGAGGTCGGTGGCCACCACCCGCCGCCCGAGCGCCGCGAGGCGCCGGACCGTCTGCGATCCCACCAGCCCAAAACCACCGGTCACCAACACCGGATCTGACATTGTTCTCCTATGACGACGGGGAGGCGGCCGTGATCGGGTCACCTGAGTATGTCGTTCTCTTTTCAGGAGAGTAACGTAACCGCTGATCAACGGCCATCAGGGGGAGCGATGAGCGACGACCAGGAGTGGGTACCCGCGGAGCGTCCCGAAGTCGCGAAATGGGACCCGGAATTCACGGCGACCATAGCGAAGACGGCGGGCGCCGCAATCAGGCGCTATTTCCGCTCGGAGGTGCGCGGGCTGGACAGCATTCCCAGCACCGGTGGCGCGCTGGTGGTGTCGAATCACTCCGGCGGCATGCTCACGCCCGACGTGCTGATCTTCGCGCCTGCCTTCTACGACCGGTTCGGATTCGACCGGCCGGTGTACACACTGGCCCACTACGGCGTATTCGTGCCGCCCATCGGCAGCCTGCTGCGCCGCCTAGGGGTCATCGGAGCCAGCCGCGAGAACGCCGGCAAGGCACTCCGCGACGGCGCAGTGGTGTTGGTGTTCCCCGGTGGTGACTACGACTCGTACCGGCCGACGTTCGACAACAAGATCGACTTCGCCGGGCGCACCGGTTACATCAGGACCGCAATAGACGCCGGCGTGCCGATCGTGCCCGTGGTGTCCATCGGTGGACAGGAGACGCAACTGTTCTTGGCCCGCGGCGACTCGCTGGCCAGAAGGCTTGGACTCAAGAAGATCCGGATGGAGATCCTGCCGGTCACGTTCGGCTTCCCCTTCGGGCTCTCGGCGATCTTCCCACCCAATCTGCCGCTGCCGTCGAAGGTCGTCACCCGCGTGCTCGAACCGATCGACGTGGTGGCGGAGTTCGGTGAGGATGCCGACGTCAACGCGGTCGACGCGCACGTGCGGTCGGTCATGCAGGACGCGCTCGACGAACTGGCCCGCGAACGCCGCTTCCCGATACTGGGCTGAGCCGAACCCACCGATCCAGCCCAAGACCGGCTAGGAAGGAACGATGGCCGACATCCTCGGATTCGTGCAGACCCTGTACCGGGCACGGTTGATCGCGCCGATGCGACCGGACCGCTACGTGCGGATGGCGCTGGCAGGACGGCGGGTGGGCCTGACCGCGACCATGGGCGTGGCCGCCGCCGCGCAGCGCTGCCCGGATCGGGCCGGGCTCATCGACGAGGTCGGCACGCTGACCTGGCGAGAACTCGACGACCGGTGCGACGCGCTTGCGGTCGCCCTGCAGCGGCTTCCGGGCGGCACCCCGAAATCCGTTGCCATCATGTGTCGCAACCACCGGGGGTTCGTCGAGGCTCTAGTGGCCACCAACCGCGTCGGCGCTGACATCCTGCTGCTGAACACCTCCTTCGCCGGTCCCGCACTGGCCGACGTCGTCGAGCGGGAAGGCGCCGACGTGGTGATCTACGACGAGGAGTTCACCGCGGTGGTGGACACCGCACTCGGGGCCGTGCCCGATGCTGTGCGGATCCTCGGCTGGACCGACGCACCGGCCGACGACGGCATCCGCTCGGTCGAGGGCCTCGTCGAGGCGAACGCCGGGAAGCGGCCCGCGCCGGCGACGAGCAAGAGCCGGATGATCCTGTTGACGTCCGGCACTACCGGCGCCCCGAAGGGAGCACGGCGCGCCGAGGGTGGCGGCGGCGCGGGGGATCTGAAGGCGATCCTCGACCGCACGCCGTGGCGTGCCGAGGAGACCACCGTCATCGCCGCGCCGATGTTCCACGCCTGGGGGTTCTCACAGCTGCTGTTCTCCGCGCTGATGGCGTGCACCATCGTCACTCGGCGGAAGTTCGACCCCGAGACCACGCTCGCCCTCGTCGACGAGCACCGTGCCACCGGGCTGATCGTGGTGCCGGTGATGTTCGACCGGATCATGGACCTGCCCGACGAGGTGCGCAACCGGTACAGCGGCAAAACGTTACGGTTCGCGGCTGCGTCCGGATCACGCATGCACCCCGACGTGGTGATCCGGTTCATGGACCAGTTCGGTGACGTCATCTACAACAACTACAACGCCACCGAGGCAGGCATGATCGCCACCGCGACCCCGGCCGACCTCCGTGCCGCACCCGACACCGCCGGAAAACCGGCGCCCGGCACCGAGATCCGCATCCTCGACGCCGAGTTCCGCCCGCTTCCCGCCGGCGAGACCGGGGGGATCTACGTCCGCAGCGGCACCCTGTTCGACGGCTACACCTCGGGGGCCACCAAGGACTTCCACGAGGACTTCATGGCCTCGGGCGACCTCGGCTACCTCGACGACGCAGGCCGGTTGTTCGTCGTCGGGCGCGACGACGAGATGATCGTCTCCGGCGGTGAGAACGTATATCCGATCGAGGTGGAGAAGGCGCTGATGAAGCACCCCGACGTGGCCGAGGCCGCCGTGATCGGGGTGGACGACGCCCAATACGGCCAGCGCCTTGCGGCGTTCGTCGTGCTCTCGGGCGACGCCGACAGCGGCGCCACCACACCGGACACCCTCAAGCAGCACGTCCGCGACAACCTGGCGAACTACAAGGTGCCGCGCGAGATCGCCGTGCTCGACGAGCTACCGCGGGGCAGTACGGGCAAGGTGCTGCGCAACGATCTGCGCGCGCATCTGGACTAGCTGGCCGCCGGGGCCGGTTTCATCGCGGTGGCGACCTCGGTGAGGCCCGGCAGCCCTGCGGCGCGGCGGATCTCGGCCAGTTCGTGCACCATCGCGTCGGTGGCCTCGTGTACGTCGTCGAAGGTCCGGTCGTCGGACAGCACCGAGATGTCGACCTGGTCGACGTAGCTCCACACGGTCATGTTGAACGCACTGGCGGGTGACAGCACGCCGACGGAGTAGATCTCGGTCACCGGGGCGCCGCCGATGTGGCCGCGTTCCCGGGGCCCCGGCACGTTCGACACGGCGACGTTCATGATGCGGTTGTGCGCGGCGCGCTGGGACTGCCAGCGAAAGGCGCCCGGTGCGACCGCGGTCGGCAGGAATTCCATCATCCTGCCCTGCAGGCCGGGGCCGAGCAGCTCGTTGAACTCCTTGGCGCTGCGGGCGGCCTGCGAGGTGAGCCGCACCCGTTCCAGCGGATCGTCGACGTGCACCGGCAGCGACACCGCCAGCCCGCTGATCTCGTTGCCGGTGACCCGGTCGGCGGAGCGGTTGGTGCTCACCGGGACCGAGGCCAGGATCGGCCGGTCGGCGCGGCCGTCGTAGCGCAGCAACAGTTCTCGCAGACCCCCGGCGGCCATCGCCAGGACGATGTCGTTGAAGGTCACCCCCAGGTGTTTGGCGGTCTCCTTCACCTCGGCCAGCGCCACCGAGGCGGTCGCGAAGGTCCGCACCGGTGACACCACGTGGTTGAGGAAGGTCGGCGGGGTGTCGAACATCTTCGCCATGCCGGTGTCGTCGTGCTTCTCGCGCGAACGCCGCCGCACCCGCGCGACACCACGCGCTGCGTCGCGCACCAGGCCCGGGATCTCCGAGATCTGGTGCATGTGGTCACGGGCGGCCTCCCGCACGAGCTCTGCCGTCGTCGGCAGCTCGCAGGTGGTGTAGTCGTCCTGCTCCGTGCGCGGCGCGCCCGCGAGATCCATCAGGCGCGCCAGCAGATTCGCCGAGGCGACCCCGTCGGCCAGGGTGTGGTGCACCTTGCCGATCAGGGCGTACCGGTCGTCGGCCATGCCCTCGGCGAAGTAGAACTCCCACAGCGGACGGCTGCGGTCGAGCGGTGTGCCTGCGATCTCGCCGATCACCCGGTCGAGTTCGCGCCGCCCCCCGGGCGCAGGGACGCGCACCCTGCGCACGTGGTAGTCCAGGTCGACCGGGCAGTTCTCCAGCCACATGGGATGGTGCAGGCGGAACGGGATGTCGATCAGCCGGTACCGCAGTGGGTCGAGCATGTACAGCCGGCGAGCAATGGTGCTGCGGAACACGTCGAACGAGAATTCCGCATCGCCGTTGTCGGCCGGGTCGGGCACGTAGTCGGCGGCGTTGATGACCGCGATCTTCATGGTGTGGGTGTGCAGGTTCGGGGTCTCGCTGTACAGCAGCATGGCGTCCATGCCGTTGAGCCGCTTCACGCCCCACCTCGTTTCTGCCCCACACATCGCGCCGCGCTCCTGCGGTGGGGTTCCCCGCGGCCCCAGGAAACCATGCAACCATCCCGGTGCGGACGGCCGAGGGGTTTAGGCCGAAGTGCCGAATGCCCGGGTGCGGACGGCGTCCGCACCCGGGCATTCGTGAAGAACTACTTGAGGCAGCTGCCGCCGTCGACCGGCAGCGTGACGCCGGTGATGTAGCGGGCCTCGTCGGAGGCCAGGAACAGCACCGCGTTGGCGATGTCCTCGGGCTCGACCCAGCCGATGGGCAGCGTGTGCATGAACTCGCCGACCACCTTCATGTCGTCGGGGCCCGGGTTCTCCAGGTCGGGGCGGAACAGCTTCATCGTGCCCTCGTTCATGAACAGCGGCGTGTTCACGTTGGTCGGGTGCACCGAGTTGACCCGGATGTTCTTGGCGCCCAGTTCGACGGCGAAGGTGCGCATCAGGCCGACGACGCCGTGCTTGGCGGCGACGTAGTGGCCGGTGTGCGGGTAGGCCTTCAGGCCGCCGACGGAGCTGGTGAGGATGATCGAGCCGCCGCGCTCGCCCGCAAGGATGTGGGGGACACCGGCCTTGACGGTCTTCCACACGCCGCCGAGGTTGACGTCGATCATGTCCGTCCAGTCACCCTCGCTGGTCTTGTCCAGCGTCTCGCCGCCGTTGCCGATGCCGGCGTTGGCCACGATGATGTCGAGGCGGCCGAACTCCTCGACGCCGGCGTCGACGGCCGCCTTGAGGGTGTCGTAGTCGCGGGTGTCGGCCTCAGCGGTGTAGATGCGCGCGCCGGCGTTCTTGACCAGATCCGCGGTCTCGGCCAGATCCTCGGGCGTGGACAGCGGGATCCGGACACTGTCGATCTGCTTGCAGATGTCGACGGCGATGATGTCCGCGCCCTCCTGGGCGAGTCGCACCGCATGCGCGCGACCCTGTCCGCGCGCGGCGCCGGTGATGAAGGCGACCTTGCCCTCTACGCGTCCGGTCATTGATTCCTCGATTCTTCACAGTGACTTCGTGGTGTGGTGTGGCGCCGACGCTCGCGCACTCGCAGTGGCTGGTGTCGGTGGCATGTTGGGCGATTGCACAGCACTTCTCACGGGCACTCTGTCATCGGTGTCCGATTGTGTCAATGAGGCGCTCATTCGGCGCAATTTATACTCTCCGCTTACGAGAATCTGATTCTCAATAAGGGGCGGCGCGAGCCGTGGTGGCCACGATGTGAACGCCCTCTCGGCAGCCGAGAACTCGGTTCTCCGCTAGCTGGCGGCGAAGCCGTGGGAGCAGAAGTCCCACACCTCGTCCGCGCCGATCGGGTGGATGGTGGCGTCGTCGTTTCCGCCGCTGGACTGGGCGACGAACATGACGGTCTGCATCGTCATCGCCGCCATCCGCTTGGGGTTGATCCCGTCCCGCAGCCGGCCGGCCTCGCTGGCGTCTTCCATCAGCTCGGTGAGCAGGGCGAGCAACGGCGCATGAGCGATCTTCACCTCGGCCGGATGGGACACCAGCAACCGTGGTGCGAAGTCGGTGAACAGCGGCCGTTTGGCGCCGGGATCGGGCCTCGACGACTCGAACAGCAGCTGGATGGCCACTTTCAGGCGTTCGATCGGATCGGAGTGGCTGGCCGTCGCGGCGCGGATCTGCTCGGCCGACCGGCTCAGCGCGTCTTCGAAGAGCGCCAGCAGGAGCTCGTGTTTGCCGTCGAACTGCAGATAGAAACTCCGCAGCGACTGCCGTGAACGGTCGACGACCTCTTGCACGGTGAAATCGGTGCTGCCCTTTTCGATGATGATCGCCTGGGCGGCGTCCAGGAAGCGCTGGACCCGCTGTGCGGCGCGCAGCTTGGCGGTCTTGATGGACCGCTCGACGGCGCGCTGCTTCCAGGCCGGCTCTTCGCTGGGGGTGCTCACCGGCTGCTCAGACGCTTGCCGACTGGGGAGAACATGGATGAACTGTACCGGAGAACGCCTTGGCATTGTGGTCCTGGACCCCCTCGCGACCGACGTGCCTGAGATTGTAACTTTCTCACGATGAGAATAGTATTCTCATTCTGAGGAATAGAGAAGGCTTTCCACATTTGCGAGCGCCCCGGGAGTGCCGTGCAGCTGTCGTTTGACGCCGATGTCGAGGCGTTCCGGGCGGAATTCGCCGCCTTTCTCGACGAACATCTTCCCCCGCACGCGGAGGCCGTCGAGCGGCCGCGATCCACCGCGCACATCCCCGACTGGGCGCGGGCGTGGCAGCGCAAGCTGTTCGACCACGGCTGGCTGCTACCCGGACACGCCCCGGAGTTCGGCGGCCGCAACGCAACCCTGCTGCAGCAGTACGTCCATCAGCTCGAGCTGTCCCGGCGCCGGATCTACCTGAGCTTCAACCCGCAGGGCGTCGGCATCATCGCGGCGTCGCTGATCTCGTTCGGTACGCCCGAGCAACAGCAGCAGTGGGCGGTGCCGATCCTCAAGGCGGAGAAGACCGCCGCGCTCGGCATGAGCGAGCCGGGCGCGGGCTCCGACCTCGCATCGCTGCGTACCCGGGCGGTTCGGGAGGGCAGCGGCGACGACGCGGTGTTCGTCGTCAACGGACAGAAGGTGTGGACGTCGGGCGCCCACGACGCCGACATGGTGCTGACGTTCGTCCGCACCGATCCGGACGCGTCGAAGCACAGGGGGATCAGCGTGCTGATGATCCCGACCGACCTCCCAGGTGTGGTCCGCAGACCGTTCGCGTCCGTGTGCGACCGCGACGACCTCGACTTCAACGAGGTGTTCTTCAACGACGTGCGGGTGCCCGCCGCCAACCTGATCGGACCCGAGAACGACGGCTGGCGGGTGGCCAACGGTTCGCTCGGCCACGAGCGGAACATGCTGTGGCTGAGCTATGCCGACCGGTTGACCGACCTGATCGACGACTTCCGGCCGAGCACCACACTCGACCGTGACCGCTACGCGACGCTGGCGATGGACACCGAGGCGCTGCGCCTGCTCGGCTCCATCGCGCTCGCCCGCGCCGCGCGTGGCGACGAGGACCCCGCCGCGCTGTCGGTGCTCAAGCTGCTCGGATCGGAGGCCAACCAGACGGCCACCGAGCACGCGCTGGCCGCCGCGGGCGCCGACGGCCTGGCGCATCCGACGACCATCGGCCCGTACACGCCGCTGAACATCGAGGGCCACTCGTGCGGGTGGTTCGAGCGGTACACACGGAGCTTCGCCGGCACCATCGCCGGCGGCACCTCCGAGATCCAGCGCAACATCATCGCCCAGCGGGCGCTCGGCCTGCCCCGGACCTGATCGACCACCGAAACAGAGGACGCCACCGTGTACATCGACTACGACGTCGCCGACAAGATCGCCACCATCACGCTCAACCGGCCCGAGGCTGCCAACGCCCAGAACCCGGAACTGCTCGACGAACTCGACGCCGCCTGGACCAGGGCCGCCGAGGACCCCGAGGTGGTGGTGATCGTGTTGCGCGCCAACGGGAAACACTTCTCGGCCGGTCACGACCTGCGCGGTGGCGGGCCGGTGCCCGACAAGATCACGCTGGAATTCATCATCGGCCACGAGCACCGGCGCTACCTCGAGTACACCCTCAAGTGGCGCAACACGACCAAGCCGTCGATCGCGGCGGTCCAGGGCCGCTGCATCTCCGGGGGACTGATGCTGTGCTGGCCGTGCGACCTGATCGTGGCGGCCGACGACGCACTGTTCTCCGACCCGGTGGCGCTGATGGGCATCGGCGGCGTCGAATACCACGGCCACACCTGGGAACTCGGGCCGCGCAAGGCCAAGGAGATCCTGTTCACCGGTCGGCCGCTGACCGCCGAGGAGGCGGAGAAGACCGGCATGGTCAACAAGGTGGTGCCACGGGCCGACCTCGACGCGGAGACCAGGGCGCTGGCCGAGCAGATCGCCACGATGCCGCCGTTCGCGCTGCGTCAGGCCAAGCGCGCGGTCAACCAGACTCTCGACGTGCAGGGCTTCTACGCCGCCATCCAGTCGGTGTTCGACATCCACCAGACCGGCCACGGCAATGCGCTCAGCGTGAGCGGGTGGCCGGTGCTGGTGAACCTCGACGACATGAAGTCGAACGTCAAGTAGCGCAGCGGCCTAGAGCTGTGCGAGCCTCGGCGCCGAGCCGCGGGCCCGCAGCCCCGCCCCGGCCTTGCGGGTGAGTTCCTTCGAGCTGCCGAGCAGCCCGTCGAGCACCAGTGCGCGCTTCACGTGGTGGTGCAGTTCGTGCTCCTCGGTGAAGCCGATTCCGCCGAGCACCTGCTGGCAGTGCCGGGCCGCGGTCAGCGCGGCCTGTCCAGCTGCGGCCTTGGCCAGCATCGCGGTCAGGTCGGGGCTCTCGTTGCCGTGCAGGCCCAGTGTCGCCTCGGCGCCCTCGATGGCCACCAGCGTCTCGGCCAACCGGTGCCGCACGGCCTGGAAGCCCGCGATCGGCCGGCCGAACTGCACCCGGTCCAGCGCGTGCTGCCGGGCCAGCGCGAGCATCGCCCGAGCCGTGCCGCACAGCCACCAGCCGACCGCCTTGCGGGCCTCGCCCAGGCGCATCGTCTCGCCGTCGGGGATCACGCGCAGCGGCAGCCCGCCCAGCGTCTCGTTACCGCTCGCCTCGCCGCGCTCCCAGATCACCCAGGCGCCGCCGGCGTACGGCAGCGGCGGGGTTCCGCCGGGAAGGCCACCGATCGTCTCCAACAGCACATCGTTGAGAATCGATGCGTGCGTACCGGTTTCGCCCAGCAGCCGGAACACCAGCGGGATCGCCACGTCCGGCAGGTCGGCAAGCATCTCGGCCCAGCCCAGTTCGGCCAGCGCGGCGTCGAGGTCGGCGCCCGAGCGCGACAGCATCGACTTGCGCAGGCCGTCCTCGAGCAGGCCCAGGTCGACGTCAGTCTCCGTATCGGATGGCGAGGTCATCGTCATTCCTTCCCCAGGTCGAGCAGGCGGCGGGCGATGATGTTGCGCTGCACTTCGGCGGTGCCGCCGTAGATGGTGGCCGCACGCGAGTACAGGTACTCGGTGCGCCACTCGCTGTCCTCGAGTTCGATGACGCCGGGCAGCAATTCGCGCGCCGTGTCGTAGAGTCGCTGTTCGGCGCCGGACAACAACACCTTGTCGATCGAGGTCTCCGGGCCCAGCTTGTGACCGTCGGCGAGCCGGTACTGGGTGGCACGTGACCGGCACCGCAGGGTGTGCAGAGCCAGATAGGCCTCGCCGAGATCGGAGTCGGTGACCAGCCCGAGGTTCTTGACCTCGCCGATCAGTGCGTCGAACCGTGAGTACAGGTAGGCGATGCGCTGCCAGAAGCAGGTGGACCGTTCGTAGGGCAGCAGGTCCATCGCCAGCCGCCAGCCGTCACCGGGCTTGCCCAGCATCCGGCTCGCGTCGACCACGACGTCGTCGAAGTACACCTCGCAGAACTCGTCGACGTCGTGCATGGTCCGCAACGGGCGCACGGTGATGCCGGGGGTGTCGAGGTCGACGAAGAAGGCGGTGATCGCCTCGTGATTGGGAGTGTCGGCGTCACCGGTACGGGTGAGCAGCACGCACCGGTGCGAGTACTGGGCGAAGCTGGTCCACACCTTCTGCCCGTTGATGATGTAGCGGTCGCCGCCGGATTCGGGATCGAGCACCGCGCGGGTGGTCAGCGACGCCAGGTCACTGCCCGAGCCCGGCTCGGAGAACCCCTGACACCACTGCTCCTCGCCGCTGAGCAGTTTCGGCACCATCTCGGCGGCGAGTTCGGCTGGGGCGTAGTCGATCATCGTCGGCGCCAAAACCTCGAGCATGGAGTAGGGCCCGGGCTCGGCCAGCCGCCGGCCGACCACCTCTTCGCCCACGATGGCCCGCAGCATCGCCGGGCCACCGAGCCCGCCGGCGTGCTCCGGCCAGCCGTAGCGGCTCCAGCCTGCGTCGTACAGCGCCCGCTGCACCCGTGCGAACTGACGGACGTGCCCCTGCAGGGAGTGGTCGTCGGAGGGGGCCAGGTCGGGGTTGTCGCCGAGCCAGGTCCGCAGTGCCGTGCGGAACGTCGCGGGCTCGAAGAGATCGGTCACGCGCTCGGCCTGCCGATCGCATGCGGCCGGCCGTGGTCGTGGTCGCCGCTGCGTCGGATGAACGTCATGGCACGCGTCTTGATCCGCCAGCCGCCGTCGGTGCGGACGTAGGTGTCGTTGTAGTAGCCGATGCGCATGTCGTGCTTGGAGTGCTCGATGAAGCACAGCGGCTGGGTGCCGCTCGCGGTGTCCGCCCCGTCGACGAGGTCGACCAGGGCGGTGCCGGTCATGAAGAGCCCCTTGGGGGCCGCATCGACGAGGACGGGGAACCGGTCGAGTGTGTACGTCTCACCGAACGCGCTGTACGTGCCGTCCGGCGTGAACACGCTGACCAGCCCGTCGATGTCGCCCTGGGTGATGGTGACGGCGTACTTGGCCAGTACCTGTTGGATCTCGACCAGGTCGGATATCCGCTTGTCGTCAGTTGGCGCTGTCATTCTTGAAGACCTTACCGCCCTTCATTACGAAGTTGACATGTCGTGTAACGGTGATGTCGGCGATCGGGTCGCCCGGCACCGCGATGATGTCGGCGAGATAGCCCTCGGCGATCCGGCCGAGCCTGGTCGAGTTGATCAGTTCGGCGGCCACCACCGTCGCGGCCCTGAGCACCGCGGCGGGTGGCATCCCCCAGTCGACGAGCGTGACCAGTTCGTCGGCGTTCTTGCCGTGCGGGATGGCCGGTGCGTCGGTGCCGACGGCGATCTTCACACCGGCCTCGTAGGCCGCCTTGATCGAGGTGCGGGCCTTCGGGAACATCTCGGCGGCCTTGTCCTGCAACTCCTTCGGAGCGCGGGATACGTCCATCGCCTCGGCCAGTCGCCGGGTGGTGACCAGGAACCGGTCGTTGTCGACCAGCATCTGGATCGCCTCGTCGTCCATCAGGAAGCCGTGTTCGATGCAGTCGATGCCGCACGCCACCGCGTGCTTCACCGCCTCGGCGCCGTGCGTGTGGGCCGCGACCCGCAGCCCGCGCCGGTGCGCCTCGTCGACGATCGCGCGCAGCTCCTCGTCCGAATAGTGCTGTGCCCCGGCCTCTCCCGTCAGTGACATGACGCCGCCCGAGACGCAGACCTTGATCAGCTGGGCACCGTGCTTGATCTGGTAGCGGACCGCCTTGCGGATCTCGTCCACGCCGTTGGCGATGCCCTCCTCGACGGTGAGCTCGAGGGCGCCGGGCATGAACGCGGCGAACATCGTGGGGTCGAGGTGCCCACCCGTGGGGGTGATCGCGTGCCCGGCCGGGATGACTCGCGGCCCGTCGATCCACCCCGCGTCGATGGCCTTGCTCAGCGCGACATCCAGGAGATAACCACCGGTCTTGACGAACAGCCCGAGGTTGCGCACCGTGGTGAAGCCCGCGCGCAGGGTGCGGCGTGCGTTGCCCACCGAGCGCAACACGCGCGTCGCGGGATCGTCCTGCACCTGGGACAGTCCGGGGTTCTCACCCCGGCCGCCCATGAGCAGGTTGACCTCCATGTCCATCAGGCCCGGCAGCAGGATCGAGTCGCCGAGATCGAGGATCTCCCCCTCGGGTTCGCCCCCGACTCCGACGATCGTGTCGTCTTCGATCCTGACGATTCCCGGCCGGACGATCTCACCGGTGTCGACGTCGACCAGACCCGCCGCTCTGAGGGTCAGCACGACTAGACCACCGGCTCCTTGATGAGCTTGATGTAGGCCGCGCCGCTGTCGAGCACGCGCGGCTGCTTCCACACCTCGATCGGGAAACTCACCATGACGATCGACTGGCCAAGGTGCACCAGTGCTTTGGCGTCGTCCGGCATGCCCTCGAGCGGGAACCGGGCGTCGACGTAGACCATGATGTCTTCGAGGCGGGCGATGCCCGCGTCGTACAGTTCCTGCATCTCGGCCATCGTCGAGTTCAGCCGCTTCGCGTACCGCTCCTCCTCGGTGGGCAGGCACCAGTCGGCGAACCGCTCGAGATCGGCGAACTCCTCGGGCAACTTAGACATTCACTGAATCCTTCGCTGAGTCTTCCGACGTGGTGGCGGCGTGTTTCCCGTTGGGGGAACCGTTCCCCTTCGCCAGCGACTCCTTGTACCTGTCAACGTACTGGTGAGCCGTCATGTGCAGGTGGCGAAGCAGGATCTCCTGGTCGCACAGGGGGAAGTCCGTCACCACCCGGGTGCCGATCTGCGTCTGGGTGGCCTCGAGGGTGTTGGCGTCCTGGAATGCGTACTCCTTGAACGTCACCGCCGCCAGTTCCTGGGAGAGCCGTTCGCGGAGGTTCTTCGGCGGCACGAAGTAGAGGTCGGCCTCGAAGATGTGCTTGTCCACCGCGGTGGGCCAGTAGTTGTAGGTGAGGTACCACCCCGGGGCCCAGAACAGCAGGGTGAAGTTCGGGAAGAACTCGAACGAGTCGGTGCCCCAGGACTTGTGCCGCCCGGGGTTGATCGCCGGCGGCAGTTCCTCGGGCAGGATGCCCTTGATGTCGGGACGGTCCCACGGCCCGAACAGGCCGCTGTGCAGGATCCGCTCGATCGGCTTGACCATGCTGAGGTCCTTCGGCGGCGACATGCCGCCCCACGACGACACCATCGAGTGGTCACCCTTGATGTCGTATGCCAGCGCCTCGAAGCCGAACTTGGCCAGCTTCTCGGCCTCCTCCTTCTCCGCCTGCTTCATGTGCAGGATCGGCGCGTGGTAGAACTCGGTGAACGCGTCGATGAAGAGCTTCCAGTTCGCGTTGATCTCCGAGCGGTAGCTGTAGTGCTCGGTCATCTCGTGGAACGGATATCCCTCGAGCCCTTCGGCGAATTCACCGAGGTACTCCCGCAGCGGCGCGGCGTCGTCGTCGTAGTTGACGAAGATGAAGCCCTCCCACACCTCGCAGCGGACCGGCACCAGGCCGTAGTCGGACTTGTCGAGGTCGAAGAACTCACCCTCCTGCTGCACGAAGGTGAGGTCGCCGTTGAGCGCGTAGCGCCAGGCGTGGTACTTGCAGGTGAACTGCCTGCAGACGCCGGACACCTCTTCGCCGGGGAAGTCGCTCCACACCAGCTTGTTTCCGCGGTGCCTGCACAGGTTGTGGAAGGCGCGGACGACCTCCTCTTTGTCCTTGACGATGATCACCGAGGTACCGGGACCCACCGACGGCAGCTCACGGGTGAAGTAGCTGCCCTTCTTGGGCAACTGCTCGACGCGGCCGATCTTGAGCCAGGTCTTCTTGAAGATGGCCTGCTGTTCGAGCAGCCAGTGCTCCGGATCGATCGAGTCCTCGTAATTGACCGGCGCGGTGCCGAGTTCGGGCCAGTTCTCGGTCCAGCTGCCTGCTGCCGGTTTCTGGAAGAACGCCATCAGTGTGTTACCTCTCCTGCTTGGTCGAGCTGGACGCCGAACGTGTTGAAGGCCATGGCCAGCATGTTGTAGGTGCCGACGGTGAAGATGAGATCCATCCGCTGACGCTCGTCGAGACGCTCGCCGAGCGCGGTCCAGGTCTCGTCGGTCAGTCCGTTGTTGTCGTCGAGTTCGTCGACCGCGGCGAGCACGAGCCGGTCGAAGTCGTCGGCGGCCTCGCCGCGACGCACCGACTCGATCTCGTCGTCGGTGACGCCGAGCATCTTGGCCATCGACGTGTGGTGCGCCCACTCATAGGGGGATTCGCGTCGGTGTGCCACTCGCAGGATGGCGAGTTCGCGCAGCCGCGGGTCCAGCGTGGAGCTGAACAGCAGGTGCAGGTTCAGCGGCATGAACGCCTTGGTCAGCGCGGGGTGGTGGACCATGGTCGACATCGCGTTGCCTGCCCCATCGGGGTTCTGGCGGGCGCGCGGGAGGAAGCCGCGCAGCGATCCGACGACCTCGTCGTCCCATTCTTCTGCCGGCAACGGGGCCAGGCGCACGGTCTCTCCCTTCGTATGCGACCAGCGAGCGACTCTCACTTAGGAGAATCCGGTTCTCATTTCTGACTAAGAGGTTTCCATCTTTCGCCCCGATGGTCAATAGCAGACGTGTGACCAGCGGCGCAGCGGCCGGTGAAACCTGTGGTCGATCATGGTCTACGTTGATTCTCGCCGGGCGAGAAGCTAGTTTTCTCAGTAGGAGAACACAGTCGGGCAACACGTCACCGGCCCGCGCGGCCGGTATCGGAAGGAACCGCGATGAACTACGACGACATGATCCTGATCAGCGTGGACGATCACATCATCGAGCCGCCGGACATGTTCAAGAACCATCTGCCCGCGAAGTACCGGGACGAGGCGCCCCGACTGGTGCACAACCCGGACGGCTCGGACACCTGGCAGTTCCGCGACACGGTGATCCCGAACGTCGCGCTCAACGCGGTCGCGGGCCGGCCCAAAGAGGAGTACGGCCTGGAACCCCAGGGCCTCGACGAGATCCGCAAGGGCTGCTGGGATCCGAACGAGCGCGTCAAGGACATGAACGCCGGCGGCGTGCTGGCCACCATGAACTTCCCGTCGTTCCCGGGCTTCGCGGCACGGCTGTTCGCCACCGAGGATGCGGAGTTCTCGCTGGCGCTGGTGCAGGCCTACAACGACTGGCACATCGACGAGTGGTGCGGGTCCAACCCCGGGCGGTTCATCCCGATGGCGATCCCGGCGATCTGGGATCCGCAGCTGTGCGCCGACGAGGTGCGCCGGGTGTCGAAGAAGGGCGTGCACTCGCTGACGTTCACCGAGAACCCCTCGACCCTGGGCTACCCCTCGTTCCACGATCTCGAGCACTGGAAGCCGTTGTGGGAGGCGCTGGTCGAGACCGAGACCATCATGAACGTCCACATCGGCTCGTCGGGGAAGCTGGCGATCACCGCACCGGATGCGCCGATGGACGTGATGATCACACTGCAGCCGATGAACATCGTGCAGGCCGCGGCGGATCTGTTGTGGTCCAAGCCGATCAAGGAGTATCCCGACCTGAGGATCGCGCTGAGCGAGGGCGGCACCGGGTGGATCCCGTACTTCCTCGACCGGGTGGACCGCACTTACGACATGCACTCGACGTGGACCCATCAGGACTTCGGCGGCAAGCTGCCCTCGGAGGTGTTCCGCGAGCACTTCCTGACGTGCTTCATCTCCGACCCGGTCGGGGTGAAGAACCGCCACGAGATCGGCATCGACAACATCTGCTGGGAGATGGACTACCCGCACAGCGACTCGATGTGGCCCGGCGCGCCCGAAGAACTCGGCAAGGTGTTCGACACCTACGACGTGCCCGACGACGAGATCAACAAGATCACCCACGAGAACGCGATGCGCTGGTACCACTTCGAACCCTTCAAGCACATCCCGAAGGAGCAGGCGACCGTCGGGGCGCTGCGCAAGGCGGCCGAGGGCCACGACGTGTCGATCCAGGCGCTGTCGAAGAAGGAGAAGACGGGCGCCAACTTCGCCGACTTCCAAGCCAATGCGAAAGCCGTCAGCGGCGCCAGGGACTGAGGCCGGCGGCGCACCACCGGCGCGGCGACACGATCCGGTCGCGCCGGTGCACAGAGTTCGATGACGAGGACGGAGATTGCAGTGTCGGGCGGAATGAGCTTCGAGCTCACCGAGGACCAGGAACTGATCCGCAAGTCGGTACGGGAACTGGCCTCGAAGTTCGATGACAACTACTGGATGGAGAAGGACCTCGCGCACGAGTTCCCGCGCGAGTTCTACGACGCCATCGCCAGTGGCGGCTGGCTGGGGATGACCATCCCCGAGGAGTACGGCGGGCACGGCCTCGGCATCACCGAGGCGACCATCCTGGCCGAGGAGGTGGCCCGCTCCGGTGGTGCGATGAACGCCGCCAG
Source organism: Mycobacterium sp. NPDC050551 (assembly GCF_040674075.1). Lineage (NCBI taxonomy): Bacteria > Bacillati > Actinomycetota > Actinomycetes > Mycobacteriales > Mycobacteriaceae > Mycobacterium > Mycobacterium sp. NPDC050551. Next base: position 117,916 of record NZ_JBFARC010000008.1, read on the forward strand.
CGCCATTCACCTGTCGATCTTCGGCATGCAGCCGGTGGTGGTGTTCGGCTCCGACGAGATGAAGGCGGCCACGCTGCCCCGGATCGTCGACGGGTCGCTACACGTGTGCTTCGGCGTCACCGAACCCGGTGCGGGACTCGACACCTCGCGCATCACCACCTTCGCCAAGCGGGACGGCGGCGATTACGTCATCAACGGCCGCAAGGTGTGGATCTCCAAGGCGCTCGAGTCGGAGAAGATCCTGCTGCTGGCCCGCACCACGCCCTACGACGACGTCACGAAGAAGACCGACGGCCTGTCGCTGTTCCTCACCGACCTCGACCGCGACCACGTCGACATCCGGCCGATCAAGAAGATGGGCCGCAACGCCGTCAGCTCCAACGAGTTGTTCATCGACGATCTGCGCGTGCCGGTCGAGGACCGGATCGGCGACGAGGGCAAGGGTTTCCAGTACATCCTGCACGGGCTCAACCCCGAGCGGATGCTGATCGCCGCCGAGGCGCTCGGCATCGGACGCGTGGCGCTGGACCGTGCGGTGAAATACGCCAACGAGCGGGTGGTGTTCGGCCGGCAGATCGGCATGAACCAGGGCATCCAGTTCCCGCTGGCCGATTCGCTGGCCCGCCTCGACGCCGCGGAACTGATCCTGCGCAAGTCGACCTGGCTCTACGACAACGGCAAGCCCTGCGGCCGCGAGGCCAACATGGCCAAGTACCTCTGCGCCGACGCGGGATTCGGCGCCGCCGACCGTGCCCTGCAGACGCACGGCGGCATGGGGTACTCGGAGGAGTACAACATCTCCCGCTACTTCCGCGAGTCGCGGCTGATGAAGATCGCCCCGGTGAGCCAGGAGATGATCCTGAACTTCCTGGCGGCGAATGTGCTCGGCCTGCCCAAGAGTTACTGATGAGCGGCTATTTCGATCTGACCGGCCGCGCGGCGCTGGTCACCGGAGCCGCGGGCGGCATCGGCTCGGCGGTCGCCACCGCGCTGGCCGAGGCCGGCGCGGCGGTGCTGGTCACCGACCTCGACAAGGACGCGGCGGCCGCGGTCGCCGAGCGCATCGCGAACGCGGGCGGCACGGCGCAGGCCGCGGCGCTCGACGTGTCGGATCCCGACTCGGCTGCGGCCGCCACCCAGCAGGCGGCCGGCCTGGCCGACGGCGCGCTGCACATCGTGGTCAACAACGCCGGGGTGACCCGGCCGTCGATGTTCGGCAAGACGACCCAGGACTCGATGCGGCTGCTGTTCGACGTGCACGTGCTCGGGGCGTTCACCGTCACCCAGGCGGCGCTGCCGTACGTGCCGACCGACGGCACCGGGCGGATCATCAACGTGACGTCCGCGGCAGGCCTGACCGGCACGCTGGGCCAGGTGAACTACTCGGCCGCCAAGGCGGCGATCATCGGTTTCACCAAGTCACTGGCCCGCGAACTGGCCATCAAGAACATCATGGTCAACGCGCTGGCTCCGCTGGCGGCCACGCCGATGACCGAGACCATCCGCACCAACGAGAAGTTCGCGGCCAACATGATGAACCGCATCCCGCTGAAGCGGTGGGCCGAACCCTCCGAGGTGGCAGGCGCGTTCGTCTTCATGGCCTCCGACGCCGCGTCGTACGTCACCGGCCAGGTGCTGCCGGTCGACGGCGGCATGGTCATGTGATGATCGGACACGATGACTGATCAGGCGCCGCTCGCCGGCATCACCGTGGTGACGCTGGAGCAGGCGGTGTCGGCGCCGATGTGCACCCGGGTCCTCGCCGACTTCGGCGCCCGGGTGATCAAGGTGGAGAACCCCAACGGTGGCGACTTCGCCCGCCACTACGACGACGTCGTCAAGGGCCAGGCCGCCCACTTCGTGTGGTGCAACCGCGGCAAGGAGTCGGTCACGCTCGACCTCAAGGCCGCAGGCGGCATGGAGGTGCTTCACCGGCTGCTCGACGGCGCCGACGTGCTGGTGTCCAATCTGGCGCCGGGTGCGATGGCGCGGATGGGCCTGGCCGCCGCGGACCTGGAAGTTCGTCACCCGCAAGTGATCCCGGTGGAGATCGATGGTTACGGACCCGGGGGACCGATCTCGGAGAAGCGGGCGTACGACCTGCTCATCCAGGCCGAATCAGGCGCGTGCGCGGTCACCGGGTATCCCGGCATGCCGGCCAAACCCGGTCCGCCGGTGGCCGACATCTCGACCGGGCTCTACGCGGCGCTGTCGATCGTGACGCTGCTCTACGCCCGCGGGCACCGCAGCGGCGGCACGGCCCCGTCGGTGGCCGTCAGTCTCTTCGACACCATGACCGACATCATGGGCTATCAGCTCACCTACACCCAGCACTCCGGCATCGACCAGGAGCCGCTCGGCATGAGTTCGCCCGCGGTGGCGCCCTACGGTTCGTTTCCCACCGGTGACGGCCAGACCGTCGTGCTCGGCACCACGAACGACCGTGAGTGGCAACGGCTCGCCCGCGAGATCATCGACCGGCCCGATCTGGCCGACGACGCGGCGTACGCCACCAACTCCGACCGCGTCCGACGCCGCGACGCGCTCAACGACGCGATCGGAACGTGGTGTGCCCAGCACGATCTGGCGCACATCCAGAAGAAGGCCGACGCCGCCGGGATCGGCAACTCCCGCTACAACCTGCCCAGCGAGGTCGTCGCACACCCGCACCTGGCCGCCCGCGACCGGTGGCGGCCGGTGGACACCCCGGGGGGCGAGATCATGGCGCTGCGCCCGCCGCCGGTCATCTCGGACTTCGAGCAGCCGATGGGCGCCGTGCCGGGGCTGGGGCAGCACACCGACGACGTGCTCAGCGGGATCGGCCTGACCGCCGAGGAGATCGCCGCGCTGCGCGAGCAGCGGGCGATCGGCCCTGCCTACCAGTAGTTCTCGAGTGGATCGGAGCAGTCTCATGCGCGAAACGGTGATCGTCGAGGCGGTGCGCACGCCGGTCGGCAAGCGCAACGGCGGCCTGTCGGGGATGCACGCGGCGGACCTGTCCGCGATCGTGCTCAACGAACTCGTCGAACGCGCCGGTGTCGACCCCGACGTGATCGACGACGTGGTGTGGGGCTGCGTCTCGCAGGTCGGCGACCAGTCGAGCAACATCGGCCGGTATTCGGTGCTGGCCGCGGGCTGGCCCGAACACATCCCCGGCACGACGGTGAACCGCGCGTGCGGGTCCAGCCAGCAGGCGCTGGACTTCGCCGTGCAGGCGGTGATGTCGGGTCAGCAGGACATCGTGGTGGCCGGCGGTGTCGAGGTGATGAGCCGGGTGCCGCTCGGCGCCGCGCGGTCGACCGGGATGCCCTACGGCCCGAAAGTGCTTGCGCGCTACCCGGACTTCGGATTCAACCAGGGCATCTCGGCGGAGCTGATCGCCGAGAAGTGGGGCTTCTCCCGCACCCGGCTCGACGAGTACTCGGTGCGCTCGCACGAACTGGCCGCCGCCGCGCAGGACGACAAGGCGTTCGACGCGCAGATCGTGCCGGTGTTCCCGGACGGCGCCGAGCCGGTGGTCGCCGACGAAGGCGTCCGGCGGGGCAGCACGGTCGAGAAACTCGCCGGGCTCAAGCCGGCGTTCGCCGAGGACGGCGTCATCCACGCCGGCAACTCGTCACAGATCTCCGACGGCGCCGCGGCGCTGCTGGTGATGTCCGAGGACAACGCGATCGCACTCGGCCTGACCCCGCTCGTGCGCTACCGCGCAGGCGCGGTCACCGGTGCCGATCCGGTGCTGATGCTCACCGGGCCGATCCCGGCCACCGAGAAGGTGCTGCACAAGGCGGGCGTCGGGATCGACGAGATCGGCGTGTACGAGGTCAACGAGGCGTTCGCACCGGTTCCGCTGGCGTGGCTCGCCGACACCGGCGCCGACGAGGCCAGGCTCAACCCGCTCGGCGGGGCGATCGCGCTGGGCCACCCGCTCGGCGCATCCGGCGCGGTGCTGATGACCCGGATGATCCATCACATGCAGCACAACGGAATTCGCTACGGGTTGCAGACCATGTGCGAGGGCGGCGGCACCGCCAACGCCACGCTGGTCGAACTCGTCGCCTGACGCTAGGAGACCCATGCAGCGGAACCTGTTCACCGAGGACCACGAGGCGTTCCGGCAGCTCGCCCGCGACTTCGTCGAGAAGGAGGTGGTGCCGAGCTACCCGGAGTGGGAGAAGGCCGGCCGGATGCCGCGCGACGTCTTCAAACAGATGGGCGCGCTCGGCATGCTCGGCATGGCGATCCCGGAGGAGTACGGCGGTTCGGGCATCCCCGACTACCGCTACAACGTGGTGTTGCAGGAGGAGGCGGCGCGGGCACTGGTGACGCTGTCGACGGTGCGCACCCAACTCGAGGTGATCCTGCCGTACTTCCTGCACTACGCGAACGACGAACAGCGCAGCCGCTGGTTCCCCGGTCTGGCCGACGGCACCCTGCTGTCCGCCGTCGCGATGACAGAGCCCGGAACGGGTTCGGACCTCGCCGGGGTGCGGACCACCGCGGTGCGCGACGGTGGCGACTGGATCGTCAACGGCGCCAAGACGTTCATCACCGGTGGGATCCAGGCCGATCTGGTGGTGGTCGTCGCGCGCACGTCCACCGACCCGGACAACCGTCGTAAGGGGTTGTCCCTGCTGGTGGTCGAGGACGGTATGGCCGGCTTCACCCGCGGTCGCGAGCTCGAGAAGATGGGCTGCAAGGTGCAGGACACCGCCGAGCTGTCCTTCGCCGACGTCCGGGTACCCGCGGCGAACCTGCTGGGGGAGGAGGGCGAGGCGTTCTCCTACCTCGGCCACAACCTGCCGCAGGAGCGGCTGACGGTGGCGGTCGGTTCGGTCGCCCAGGCCCGTTCGGCCATCACCGCGGCCATCGGGTACACCCGCGACCGCAAGGCGTTCGGCACCCCGGTGGCGTCTTTCCAGAACACGAAGTTCGAGTTGGCCTCCTGCTCGACGGAGGTGGAGGCGGCCCAGGCGATGCTCGACCGCGCGGTGGCGCTGCACGTCGACGGCGAACTGTCGCCCGCCGACGCGGCACGGGTCAAGCTGTTCTGCACCGAGATGCAGGCCCGCGTGGTGGACCGCTGCCTGCAGTTGTTCGGCGGCTACGGGTACATGATGGAGTACCCGATCGCCCGGCTGTACACGGACGCGCGGGTGGCCCGCATCTACGCGGGCACCAGCGAGGTGATGAAGGTGATCATCGCCAAGTCGCTCGGCCTGTAGAGCCGCGTCCGTCAGGCCTTGACCGCGGTCAGCAGCAGGTACTCCCAGTCCATGCTCTTCGACGCGCCCAGCACGCTGTCACCCACCTCGGCGATCTCCGCGTCGAGCGCCGCCACCCGGTCCGGGTCGCCTTCGATGTTGCGGTAGACGGCGATAGTCGGCCCGTAGGTGGCTTTGAAGTAGTCGCGGAACTCCGCGCCGTCGGCGAAGTGGTCGACCGTCAGCATCCTGCGCTCGGTGACGACGTCGGTGACGCGGTCGCCCAACAGAGCGCGGACGTGATCCTCCCGGCCCCACAGCGGCGGGGGCTGCGCACCCTCGGGGGGTGGCGGAGCGTACGGCTTCATCGCCGCCCACAGCTTGCCGATGTGACCCTCGGGTGTCCAGGAGATCAGCCCGATCCTGCCGCCCGGCTTGCAGACCCGCACCATCTCGTCGGCAGCCTGCTGGTGGAACGGGGCGAACATCACGCCGATGGACGACATCACCACGTCGAATTCGTCGTCGCCGAACGGCAGTTCGTGCGCGTTCGCCTCGCGCCACTCGAGTTCGACGCCGCGCTCGGCGGCCGACCGGGCGCCGGCCTCCAACAGATCAGGGCACAGATCGCTGGCGACGACGCTCGCCCCGGTCTGCGCGGCGGGGATCGATGCGTTGCCGGTGCCGGCCGCCACGTCCAGCACGCGGTCGCCCTCGGCGATCCCGGTCGCGGCCACCAGCACGGGGCCGAGCGGTGACACCAGCTCCGCCGCGAGCCTCGGATAGTCACCCGTGGCCCACATGGCGCGGTGCTTGGTCGCCACCGCCTGATGGTCGACGGTCGATGACGGGTTGGTCATTGTGGCCTCCTCGGTGTGTGTGCGCCCCTTCACATCGTGCGCTCACCCGCGTGGGGCCGGGGCGGTTCTGCCACCTTGGTCGCGACAGCCGCAGCGGCTGACCAGCGTGTGATCTGCCGCTGAAACCTTTGTCTGCTGAGACTCTTGTCACACCGACCAAACCAACCTACTGTGTGTTCAGTCGGTTGGTTGAACGAAGGAGTTCGGTGTCCGCGCTGCAGTCGCCACGGCCCTACGCCACATTGCTCGCCAAGGGTGAGGACCGTCGCCAGCGCATCCTCGGAGTCGCCGAACGGCTGCTGGCCCGCAACGGCTGGCGCAACACCTCGCTGGCTCAGATCGCCCGCGAGGCGGGGGTGACGCCCGCCGGGCTGCTGCATCACTTCGAATCGAAGGAACAGCTGCTCAACGCGGTTCTCGACGCCCGCGACTTCGACGATGACACCCACGCCGACCGCTCCGGCGACCTGTTCCAGGAGATCGCGCGGGTGGCCGAACGCTTCCAGCGGGCGCCCGAACTGGTGGGCACGTTCACGGTGCTGCTGGTGGAGAACATCGCGCCCGACGCGCCGCTGCACGACCGGCTCGTCACACGGCACCGGGCCGCGGTGGACATCGTGGCCGAGATCATCCGACGCGGTCAGCTCGCCGGTCGGTATCGCCAGGGGATCGACGCGGCCACCAAGGCCGTCGAGATCCTCGCCTTCGTCAACGGAATGGAGACCTCATGGTTACTCGATCCTTCGATACCCCTGACCGAGGCGTTCAAGGGGTACGCCGAGATGCTGGCCCGCGAGTTCACCCCCGTGGCGGACCACAGCGTGGTGATGGCGAAGTGAGCGTGGAATTCGACATGAGGTACCGGCTCGACGTCGTCGCCCCCTCGGTGTGCGACGCCGTGAAGTTCGCCGGCGGCTGGCTCTACGACCGCGCGATGGCGGGCTGGGACGTCACCGTGCTGCTCGATTGCGACGGCGAGGACGTGCGGCCGCTGGAGATCCTCGGCGCGGTCGTGATGGATCTCGAGTCGGTGCTGCAGTCATGGGCCCAGCGGCCTCATCCGCAGACCGTCGCGGTGTCGGCCGATATGTTCGCCGCCGACCCCCGGGTGCGCATGCATGTGCTCACCGCGCTGAACCAGGGCATGACGGAGGTCACCCTGTGGGGTGAGCAGTGGCCGGCCGAGCTGGAGAGCAACGTCGACTCGGTACGGCACGAACTCAGCGCGGCGGCCCGGGCGTTCAAGGCCCAGGCGCTGACCGCCGTGGGCGACCCGAACAGCGTGGGCTACATCGAGACCTTCCGCTGCGGTGAGATGGCGTGTCCCTCGGTGGCCGCGGATCTGATCCCGGCCGGCTGACGCGGATCACCGGAGGTCGATGACCACCTTGCCGACGGCCTGACCGTCGGCCACCCGACGCAGCGCAGACGCCGCGTCGGCGAGCGGATAGACCGCGCCGATGTGCGGGGCCACGCGTCCCGACTCGAACAGCGCCCGCAATTCGCGCTCGTTGCGGGTGTATTCGCCGGGGTCGACGTCACCGAACTGGAATCCGACGATCTGCACGCCCTTCACGAGCACCAGGTTGAGCGGGATACGCGGGATCTCACCGGAGGCGAAGCCGACCGTGACGAACCGGCCACCGCGGCGCAGCGACCGCAGGGCGGGCTCGGACAGGGATCCGCCGACCGGGTCGAGGACCGCGGCCGCGCCGTCGGGAACCGCGTCGCGCAGTGCTTGGCGCAGCTCGCCGGCACGGTGGTCGACGACGTGGCGGGCCCCGTGTTCGGCGGCGGCGGCCAGCTTCTCGGCGGAGGAGGCGACCGCGACGACCTCGGCGCCCAGTGCCGCGCCGAGCGTCACCGCGGCCAGCCCGACACCGCCACCGGCGCCCAGCACGATCAGCGGGTCGCCTGCGCCGATCCGCGCCGTCGAACGCAACGCGTGGTAGGCCGTGCGATAGGCCACCCCGAACGCCGCCGCGGCCGGCATGTCCACACCGTCGGGGATGGGCTGCACGCCGTCGGCGGCCACCGCGACCTCCTCGGCGAACGCCCCGTACATCGCGGTGCCGCTCACCCGGTCGCCGACCGCGACATCCGTTGTGTGCGGACCGCATTCGACGACCGTGCCGGCGAACTCGCTGCCCGGCACGAACGGCGGCGCGACGCTGAGCTGGTAGTCGTCGGCGATCAGCAGCACATCGGGGAAGTTCACCGCGGCGGCCTCCACCCGCACCCGCACCTGTCCGGCCGCAGGAACCGGTGCAGGCATCCGTTCGATGCGCACCACCTCCGGCGGCCCGTACCGCGGGCAGACGGCGGCCCTGATCGTCGTCACCGGTAGTCGGTGGATTCGGCGAGATCGGCGGCCGAGGCCATCAGGGCGGGCACGATCGGACCGAACGCCTGCAGCTTCTCGTCGTCACCCGCACGCTGGTAGCCCTGTTCGAGCACGATCGCGAGCTTCCACCGGGCCAGCACCAGGTAGTAGTCAAGGTCGTCGACCTGTCGTCCGGAGACCTCGGCCCAGTGCGCGACGACCTGGTCGCGCGACGGCATCCCACGCATGTCGACGTAGTCCATCTCCGACGGCTGCGGATCGTCGGTGTCGGCCGGCCAGCTCATCACCATCCACGCCAGGTCGAGCTTCGGGTCGCCGACGGTGCCCATCTCCCAGTCGACGATCGCCGCCATCCGGGCCGGCGCGCCGTGCCGGTACATGACGTTGGCGAACTGGTAGTCGCCGTGCATCAGGCCGGGGACGAAGTCGAGCGGCCGATGGGCACGCAGCCACGCGGTGGCGGTGTCGAGGCCGTCGATGTCGCGGCCTTTGATGCGGTCGAAGAATCCGGTCCAGCGGTCCACCTGTCGCTCGTGGAATCCGTCGGGCCTACCCAGATCGGCGAGCCCGCGACCACGCCAGTCGACCTTCGACAGCAGCGCGATGCCCTCGGCGAGCTGGTAGGCCAGGCCGGGCCGGGCGGCGGGGTCGGAACCGAACGGCTCCGGCCACTGCCGTTGATCCATCGGCGACCAGCCGTCCACGAATCCCATCAGGTAGAACGGCCGGCCCAGCACCGCCGGGTCGGCGCACACCCCGATCGCGGCGGTGTGCGGCACCTCGGTGCCGTCGAGCGCCTCGATGATGCGCCACTCCCTCAGGATGCCCCTGTCCCTGTCGGGCGGGGCGCCGGGCGGGGGCATGCGCAGCACGCAATTCGTTGCGCCGCGGCGGATCTCATAGATCACGTTCTGCGTTCCGCCGGACAGGAAGCGGGTCTGGAGCGGCTCTCCGGCACCGGGCAGCGAAGCCTCGTCCATCCATGCGGCGAGTCGCGCGGTGTCCAGTCCGCTGTCCGAGTCGCTCACAGGTTGCCGACCTCGTTCTCCAGGAAGTCGGCGTACTTCGCCCGGGCCGCCTCGCGCTTGCGCGGAATCCACTCGGTGGGCCAGACGTCGTCGGTGGGCCGGTAGTCGCGCAGCACCTGCTTGGCCACCGTGGTCTTGTGCACCTCTGTCGGCCCGTCGGCCAGGCCCATCACCGCGGCGCCGGTCACCATGCCGAGGAACGGCATCTCGTTGGTCACGCCGAGCGCGCCGTGAACCTGCATGGCACGCCAGGCGATGTCGTGCAGCACGGTCGGCATCGCCACCTTGACCGCGGCGATGTCCTTGCGGACCTTCTTGTAGTCGTTGTACTTGTCGATCTCCCACGCCGTGTAGAGCACCATCAGCCGGAACTGCAGCAGCTGTGCATACGAGTCGGCGATGTAGCCCTGCACGAACTGCTTGTCGGAGAGCCGGCTGCCCTGGGTCTCCCGGCTGAGCGCCCGTTCGCACATCATGTCGATCGCTCTGCGGGCCAGGCCGATCGTGCGCATGGCGTGGTGGATCCGACCGCCGCCGAGCCGGGTCTGCGCGATGACGAACGCCTGACCCTCACCGCCGAGGAGCGCCTCGGCGGGCACCCGGACGTTGTCGTAGTGGATCAGGGCATGGCTGCCCTCGTTCTCCCGCTCGCCGTAGAGCCCGATGTTGCGCACGATGTCGACGCCGGGGGTGTCGGTGGGCACCAGGAACATCGACATTCCCTGGTAGGCGCTGACATCCGGGTTGGTCACCACCATCACGATGAGGAAGGACGCGGTCGCGGCATTCGACGAGAAGAACTTCTGGCCGTTGATCACCCAGTCGTCGCCGTCACGTACCGCGCTCGTGCGGAACAGCGTCGGGTCGGCACCGGCATGCGGCTCGGTCATCGAGTAGCAGGAGAACATCTCACCGTCCAGCAGCGGGCGCAGATAGCGCTCCTTCTGGGCGTCGGTGCCGTAGTGCGCGATGATCTCGGCGTTGCCGGTGTCGGGCGCCTGGCAGCCGAAGACGATGGGAGCCCACTGCGAACGGCCGAGGATCTCGTTGAGCAGCGCCAGCTTCAACTGCCCATAGCCCTGACCGCCGAGGTCGGCGCCCAGGTGCGTGGCCCACAGCCCGCGGCGGCGCACCTCCTCCTTGAGCGGGCCCACGACCTTGCGCCGGTTCGCGTCCAGCGGCATGAACTGCTGGTGCGGGAAGGCGAGGTCGAGTGGTTCGACCTCCTCGCGGACGAACTCGTCGGCCCAGTCGAGCACCTTCTGGTATTCGGGGTCGGTCTCGAAATCCCACGCCATCGTGGTCTCCTTCGTTATCGGGATTCGGCCCGGTTGTAACCGGTGATCAGTGCCGTGATGTCCGCGCCGACGACGGCGGCGAACGAGCGGTCGCCGAAGGCGCCTGCGGCCCAGTGCCGGGCGCCCTCACTGACAAGGGTGTGGGCCAGGTACGCCAGGTGGGTGACGTCGACGTGGTCCGCCAATGCGCCGTTCTGCTGGGCCTTCTCGAACAGTTCGGTGAACATCCCCGCCTCGTCGGCGACCGGTTCCTCGCCCGCGAGTATCCGGTGCTCGTGGCGATAGCCCTCGAGGATGGCGGCGATGACGAGTTCGGGGGGATTGCGCGCCATCGACTTCTCCAGATCCGCGAGCGCGGCGGCGATCGCCTGGCTCAGCTCGAACGGCTTGTCGATCATCGCGAGCACCGTCCGCCGAGCCGACTGCGTCGACATCACGCCGACTTCGAACAGCACGTCCTCCTTGCGCGGGAAGTAGAAGTAGAACAGCGCCTTGGAGACGCCTGCGGCCCTGCAGATGTCGGCGACCGTGGTCCCGGCGTAGCCGTTGGTGCGCCACAACGCCATTGCCGCCTGCACGAGCATGCGCTTGGTCTCCCGCGACCGGGCCTGTTGCAGCGACGCTCGGCGCTGACCACGGTCAACCGTCGCCCGACCGCTCGCCACCGCCATGAACGCGAATCTAGCAGCATTCTCGCATTACACAAGAGTTGACCGATGACTAACTTCGGACGTACCGTCGACCTGTGCCCGAGTCGCCGTTCGCCGGTCCGGTCCGCCAGTTCGGCTACGTGGTGGACGACTTCGATCGGGCCATGGACGGCTGGCTGGCCGCCGGGGTGGGTCCGTGGTTCGTGCTGCGCGGACTGCCGCAGGCGGGGTTGTACCGCGGTGAGCCGTGTGAGGTGACGCTGTCGATCGGGATGACCAACATCGGCGACATGCAGATCGAGGTGATCCAGCAGGAGGACGATGCGCCGTCGGTCTACTCGGAGTTCCTGGCCTCGGGCCGCCACGGGTTCCATCAATTGGCATGGTGGGTCGACGATGTCGACGCGGCGCTGCACAGCGCCGAGGACCGGGGATGGCCGGTGGTGTGGTCCGGCGGCCAGGACGTCGGTGTCCGGTTCGCCTACGTGGAGCCGCAGGCGGGTCCGGCGGCGATCTACGAGATCACCGAACGCAGCGACGCGATCGTCGGTCTGGACGCGATGATCCGCGCCGCTGTCACCGGCTGGGACGGCACCGATCCGGTACGCAGGCTGAACTGAACGTCGCGCAATACTGGCGGCGGAGGGATGCTCAGGTGAGGTCGGCCGCGAGCGAGGCCACGAATTCCTCGGTGCGACGGCGCGATTCCCGCCGTGCCGCGGCGTCGGCGCCGAGGGGAACCACCCGGGCGGCGAGATCGGTGACACCGGCGTCGCGGTAGCGGCGCAACCGGGCAACCACCGCCGACTCGTCACCGGCCGCCATGGTGTCGCCGACATCCTGTGCGTCGCCGTGCTCGAGCAGGCGGACGTAGTTGGGGGAGAAGTCGGCGTGGCCGAGGACCTCGCTGGCGTACGCGCGGGCGTCGTCCACCTCGCCCGCGGCGCACAGCGCGACCGGGACGCCTGCGACGATCCGGGGCGCGGGGCGGCCCGCGCCGTCGGCCGCGGCGGTGATCCGGGGGGCGATGTGGCTGTCGATCGTGCGCTCGTCGGCCATCCACAGGATCGTGCCGCCGGCCCGCTCGCCGGCCAGGCGCAGCATCACCGGACCCAGCGCGGCGATCAGCATCGGGGTGGCGAAAGTGTCGGTGACGTCGATGGTCCCGTGGACGCGATGGCCGCCGTTCTCCACGTCGACCGCACCGGGACCGGACAACGCGGCACCGAGCACGTCGAGGTACTCGGCCACCTGCCGCGCCGGCCGATCGTAGGACAAGCCGAGCTGTCCGTCGATGATCCAGTGGTGCGACGGCCCGATGCCGAGTGCGAACCGTCCGCCGCACGCCACCTGGGTGGTCAGGGCCTGCTGCGCCATGATCAGTGGGTGCCGGGTCTGGATGGGCACGACCGCCGTGCCGAGTTCGATGCGCTCGGTGACCCGGCCGAGCAGCGCGACCGCTGTCATCGCATCGAGATAGCCGGGCACCTGGGGGAACCAGAACGACGCGAAACCGGCGCTCTCCGCAGCTGTTCCGTCGGCGAGTAGGCCGTCGAGCCGTTCCGCGCGCGGGCGCTCCCGGTCCGAACCGACCATCAGACCGATTCTCATCGCGACTCGCTACGGCACATGGCGATCCCATTCGTGCGGCACGACGGTGTGGAAGGGTGCGACCAGCAGGGGCTCCGCATCACCGTCGGCCCAGCGCTGTTTCAGCGCGGGAGCCAACCGCCCGGCGACCGTCACCGGGTCGTCGTCGGTGAAGCAGTACGTCAGCAGCTGTCCGTCGTCCGCGCTGGCGAGACTCGCGTCCACCCGGTGTGAGGTGGCGGACCAGGTTCCTGCCACCCCGTCGACAATGGTGAGTCCGGTCGGCGTCCGGTCCCCGGTCTCCAGGATGAGAACCACTCCACGAAAGGGCCACCAGGGCAGCACATCGGCGCCCACCTTGATCCGTGCGGCCGCCTGCTTGTCGGTCACGGTGTAGACGCCGCGCTGAACCGGTGGCAGCAGCGCCAGCTTGCGCCCCCCGTCGCCGAGCGCTGTGGAGAGTTCGTTGAACGCCGTGAGGCCGGTCCGGTCGGTGAAGAAATAGGTCATCACGTGATCGATCGCCTCGAAGCGCTCGTCGCCTGCCGGACGCGCCGCGCGGCACTGCGGGGTGGAGACCAACCGCACCGACGCCCGCACACCCGGCAACCGGTGCTGCTCGGGCCGGTGGTCGAGGGTGTGCCAGCGCAGGTACTCGGCGTCGCGGCCGTCCGGGTGGCGGCGCGCCATCGAGACGAACAGGGTGCCGATGTCGCCCCGTCCGGCGGCGAGTACGCCGTCCAGTTGATCCGACGGTGTTCCCGGCAGTGTCACTGCGCGCCTCCAGCGGTGGGGGGATGAGACTCGGCGAGTGCGAGCTCGGGGTGTCGCGCCGCGACCATGCGCCGGAAGCCCTCGCGCCATGGCACTTTCGTCCGGCCGAGAATCTGGTGCATGCGCGTCACATCGGGCCACAGCGGCGTGTGCGCGTCGGCACGGTAGTCGAACACCGGCTCGACACCGACCAGCGACCCGAGGTAGGCGCAGTAGTCCTCGACGCTGACGGTCTCACTGCCCGCCCAGTTCACCACCACCGGCGGCGTGCCTGCGACCTCCATCGCGCGGATGCCGAACTCGACGTAATCGTCCTCGTAGATGGGGTTGTAGTTGTTCGGACGGTCCGGATGCAAGCGAATCGTCTTGCCGGCCAGCATCATCTCCAGCCGATCGGCGGGTGCCCCACCTTCGGGCCCGTACGTCGAGCAGATTCGGATGATCGTGAGTGGGATGTCGAACCGCTTCGCGATCCAGGTGCAGACCGATTCGGCGGCGACCTTGGAGAAGCTGTAGTTCGCACGCAGCGGAACCCCCGGCGGGTCGTCCTCCCGCAGCGGCCGCCGTCCCTGGTAGCCGTAGATGGAACCGGTCGAGCAGAACACGAAGCCCTTGACGCCGCGGCAGTGGTGCAGCAGATCGCCGGAGTGCTGGGCGTTCGTGGTGAGGCAGCCGGCCCAGTCGTCGGTGCCGGTGTCGACGGCGGCGTGGAACACGTAGGTGAAATCGTCGGGCAGCGCGGAGAAGTCGCCGGTGCTCATGTCGAGCGCCAGGGGAGTGATCCCGGCGACGGACAGCTTCTCCCGGTCCGCGGGGTCCCGCAGGCGGGCGGCGCCCCACACCTCGTTGCGTCCGGCCAGGGCACGGGCGATCGGGAAGGCGATCTTGCCGGTGGCGCCGGTGACGAGGATCTTCTCCGAGTCGAGCATTCCTTCAGTCTTAGCGCACCTCGACCAAAATGTTAAGTACTTGATACGTTGCGGTGGTGCAGCTGTGTGGGGCGCGCTTCGGCCATGGGAGGATCGTGACGTGACGGTGGTTCTGGTGCACGGCAATCCGGAGACCGACGCCGTCTGGGGTCCGCTCGTCGCCGCGCTCGGGCGTACGGATGTGGTGCGGTTGTCGCCGCCGGGATTCGGCGCTCCCCTCCCGGACGGGTTCTCGGCGACCTACCTCGCCTACCGTGACTGGCTCGTCGAGGAGCTGGAGCGGATGGACCAACCCGTCGACCTGGTCGGACACGACTGGGGTGGAGGCCACGTCGTCAACGCCGTGATGCATCGGCCCGAGCTCGTGCGCAGCTGGGCGAGTGACGTCGTCGGCTTGTTCGATCCCGACTACGTGTGGCACGACATGGCGCAGGGGTTCCAGACGCCGGGGGATGGCGAGCAGTTGGTCGCGATGATGCAGGACGGATCGGTGGAGGACCGGGCGCAGCAGCTGGCCGCGTTCGGCGTTCCGCACGACGTGGCGACGTCGTTCGCCCGAGCGCAGGGCCCGGAGATGGGCCGGGCCATCCTGGCGGTCTACCGGTCCGCGCGCCAGCCGGTGCTGGCCGACGCCGGGAAGGCACTGGAGAACGCCGCGGCCCGGCCGGGACTGTCGCTGCTGGCCACCGAGGACCCCTTCGTCGGCACCGAGGAGATGCGGCGCCGGGCGGCCGACCGGGCCGGCGCCCGCACCGAGGTGCTCGACGGCTTGGGCCACTGGTGGATGGTGCAGGATCCCGCCGCGGGCGCCGCGGCCCTCACCCGGTTCTGGGACTCGCTCGACGGGTGACCGTCCGGGCGCCGGTCCTCACACCCTCGCTGGTTTCGGAGCGGCGAGCTCTGCGAGTGCGGACATGAACAGTTCGTCCATCTGCGGGCTGAGTTCGGCCAGGACCGGCGCGCTGGCGTAGCTGGCGGAGCCGAAGACGCGTTCGAGCACATCGGTTCCCGTGGACGCGCCGATGGAAAGGCACAGACACGCAATGCCTTCGGTGCGCAGCTCCTCGAGGGCCTTGCTCGCGTCGGCTTCCGCGTAACGACCTTCGTAACCGTCGTCGTAGGGAAAGCCGTCCGAGAGCACCAGCAGCAGCCGGTTCGGCGTGCCCGCGTTGTTCTTGAGTACCTCTCCCGCGCCGCGGATCCCGGCGCCGAGACGGGTGTAGCTCGCCGGCTCCAGCTGGTTGAGCCGGGCCCGTCCGACGGCGCCGAAATTCTGGTCGAACGTCTTGATGGCCGGCAGGTGCACGGCGTGGCGGCCCTGGGATCGGAACGCGTAGACGGCCACGCGGTCACCGAGTTCCTCCAGTGTCACGGCCAGCGTGGCGGCCGCCCGTCGCTGGTGGTCGTGCACGGCGAGGCCGTCCGCGTCGGCGTCGACGGCGGACCCCGACGCGTCGATCAGGATGAGCACACCGAGATTGCGGGCGAGTTTGCGGCGCTCCAGGTAGACGTGTTCGGCTCCGGAGAAGCCCGACTGCAGGTCGACGAACAGGTCGATGAGAGCCTCGATGTCGAGGTCGTCACCGTCGGCGCGGCCGCGCAGGACCTTGGGGCCGAGCCCGACCCGGGCCAGGCGGCGCCGCAGTACGTCGTCGTGCGCGACCCCGGCATCGGAGACGTCGGCGGTGACGGTCAGTGGGAAGTCGATCACCCGGCACCAGTCGGGCTTGTACCGGTCGTTGAAGACGTCCCACTCCGGATACAGGGCGCCGCCGACGCCCACCGCGGCGCCAGGTTTGCCGTCGTCGGTGAACTGGATCCGGGTGGGCAGGGGTCGGGCGTTCGCCCCGATCTCGTGCACCCGACGGGTGGAGCGGACCGTCATCTCCGCTCCCGCGGCGCCCTCGCCGGGGGAGCGTGATCCGCCGAACATCTTGCGCATGTAGTCCGACATGGACTGGTTGTTGAAGATCGGGCTCTCGAAGAGCTTGAGGATCTTGCTGTCCCCGGCCTTGCCCCCGTCCTCGTCCTCGTCTTCGTCGCCCTCCTCCGATTCGGGCATGTCGATGGGATCGAACGTCAGCTGGATGTCTTTGTTGGTGGCCTGACCACCGGGTCCGGCGGGCACGGCGAGCAACCGGGAGGGTTTGATGGCGCCGAACCACTCCGGTGGGTCGGCGACCTCGGCACGGCTCCTGGCCACCTGGAGTGACTCATCGGAGGTCGCGGTGCTCGGTTGCCCCGAACTCAGGAGCGCGGGATCGAGTGGGATCCGTTGCGCCAGTTCGGCAATGGCGCGTCGACCTTCGAGCGCCAGGTAGCGACGAGCGAGGGTGGCGCGGGCACGCAGCCCCTTCACCAATCGTGGATCGAGGCTGCCCGCGCTGAGAAGCGCTGCCTGAAGCAGCATCTCGCGGCGCTGCTCCTCGACCGAACCCCCGGCCGAGACGAAGATGAACTGGCCGTTGGTGTGCGCGGGCTGGCCGGCGGGCGCCTCTGTGACGTCGACGGACCGCCCCGCGATGTAGGTCGCGAGGAAGCGGAACCGGTCCGGGCTCTCCGGACCCGGGGCATCGGTCACGTCGGGGGCAGGACCGTGTTGACGAGTTCGTCGAGGGCCCGGATGACATCGGCATCGTCGGAGAGCACCTGCACGACAGCCGCGTGGACGGCACTGCGCAGGTTCAGCCCTTCGGCGGCAAGGCCGCCGGCGAGGATCAACATGCGGGTGGACGACACTTCGCGCAACGGTGATCCGTCCAGATTCCGGATGGCGTACGCGAGTTTGACCAAAGCACGCGCGGTTTCGACGTCGATGCCGGCTTCGTAGGCGACCACCTCGGTCTCGACCTCGGGGGAGGGGTAGCCCAGCTCGATGGCGATGAAGCGCTGACGCGTCGACTCCTTGAGGTTCTTCAGCACGCTCTGGTAGCCGGGGTTGTAGGAGATCACCAACTGGAATCCGGGCGCCGCCTGCAGGGTGGTGCCGAGGCGGTCGACGGGAAGCTCACGGCGGTGATCGGCGAGCGGATGAATCACCACCGTGGTGTCCTGGCGGGCCTCCACCACCTCGTCCAGGTAGAAGATGGCGCCCTCGCGCACGGCGCGGGTCAACGGGCCGTCCACCCAGACCGTCTCCCCGCCCTTCAGCAGGAACCGGCCCACCAGGTCCGCCGAGGTCATGTCCTCGTGACCGGCGACGGTGATCAATTCCCGACCCAGCTGGTGGGCCATCGCTTCCACGAATCGCGTCTTCCCGCAGCCGGTGGGGCCTTTCAGCAGCACCGGCAACCCACGGCGGGCGGCCGCGCGGAAGACCTCCACCTCGTCGCCGACCGCGCGATAGAACGGCGCGTTCGGCACCGGGGCGATCACCGCAGAAGTACTGTTGCGCATCTACTCTCCTCGCTCGATCGGAACGTTCGTGGGCAGCTTGACGCCGTCGGGCAGGACGAGCTCACCGTCGTGGTTGATGTAGCCGGAATTCGTCAGCGGCATGGGTAGCGCCGGGTCGGGGCACGGCCGGTCGGTGTCCTCACCGCAGATGCCCATCAGGAAGTACGAACGCTTCAGGATGTCGGCCGGCCACGGGTCCTGGTGCATGGCGAAGAACTGCGCCGGGATGTTGTAGAAGACGAAGAAGAATGCGCTGCAGGCGGCGAAGATCGCCAGGAACCGGGTGAGCTGCTGCCTGACGAAACCGCCTCGCACCTGGTCGAGTCCACGCTCGACGAAGGTCCGGCCACGGTCGTCGGTGAAGTAGCGCATGCAGCACAGGCCGGCCTGCACGCCGCCCCACATGAGCCCCTCGTAGAGCGGCCACTGGTAGTAGGTGCCGGCGTTGACCGACAGCGCCTGGATGGCGCCCGGGTAGGTGAACAGGCCCATCGGCATCAGGAACAGGCCCTCGATGACGAAGTCGAAGAAGAACGTCCAGGCGATCACCACACCGATCAGGCCGAAGGTGTTGATGTTGGGGAATCGCCTCTTGGCCAGCCGCATCACCGCGCAGCCCAGCATCGTGCACAGCAGGACGAAGAAGTAACCCGGGGCGTTCATCAGGACCGGCTCTGCCATCATGGCGCCCGGCTCGCCGTACGACACCCATCCCGGAATGTCCTGGACCCAGGAGCCCATGTTCCACATCCAGGTGTTGTACGTGCTCCAGGTGCTGAAGTAATTGAGCAGCGGATCCTGGAACCACAGCAGGCCGCAGGAGACGAACAGCATGCCGTCGAGGGTGATTCGCCGCTCCCTGCGCCACGGCCGGATGAGGAACCACCAGATGGCGACCGGTAGGCCGACGACGATCACGGCTGTCCAGGTGAACAGGATCGCCTTCATGAACGTCGGCGGATCGGTCGGGCCCGCGGGCACCCGCTCGAAGTTGGGCCCGCTGATCCAGCGGATCCACACATAGAGCTGGAAGGCGAGGATCACCCCGCCGACTGCGGCCCACACCCGTACCGGCGTGATCTTCTTCTGTGGCTGCGCACCGAGTGCCGCTTCGCTGAGCGATTCGGTGAGAACGGGTTTCCTCTTGCTGGACAGATCGCTCACGACACCGTCTCCTCCGCACTTGTCGATCCCATGGACCCCACAGCTCCCCTCCGAAGTGGCCGATGCGTCGAAAATATACCAGCGAGTATCTCAATGACCAAGGGTTCGAAAAAATTCTGTGGAAGAATTGCCGGATGGTCGAGCCGATGACGCGCGAGCGACGCCTCGAGCGCACGCGCTCGCTGCTGCTGGATGCCGCGGAGCAGGTGTTCGCCGAAAGAGGTTTCATTCCGGCGACTCTCGATGACATCGCCAAGGCGGCCGGCTACTCCAAGGGTGCGATCTACAAGTACTTCGCCACCAAGGAGGAGCTGTTCCTGGCCGCGAGCGACCGGTACTGGCGGCGGTACTTCGACAACTTCGCCGAGATCATGTCGTCCTCGGACCACATCGGGGCACGTGAGCTCGAAGACATCGGCGAGCGGTGGCGCCAGTTGAGCCGTGATCGCGGCGCCGAGCATGCGGCATTGGGCGTCGAGTTCAACCTGTACCTGCTGCGCAATCCCGAGGCGCGGGAACGCGTGGCCGCCAAGCGATCAGAGGTCGTCGACCAGCTCGCCCGCTACATCGTGGAGGGTATCGAGAGTCTCGGTGCGACGCTGTTGATCCCGGCGACGACGTTCGCCCACATCATCATCGCCACCACCGACGCGGTCGAGCTGGGCAGCCACCTCGACGACATCGACCTCTATCAGCCGATCGTCGAGATGTACGTCTCCGCCGTCAAGATGCCCTGAGGCGTCATCTGCCCGACTGGACGGGAACGACGGGTGGCACCTCGACGCCCTCGGGGAGTACCAGCTGTCCGTCATGGTTGATGTAGCCGGAGTGCTTGGTGGTCACCGGTAGGTCAGGATTCGGGCACGGGCGGTCGGTCCCGTCGCCGCAGATGCCGGGGTTGAAGTACGAGCGCTTCTGCACGTCTTCCGGCCACGCGTCGCCGTGCATGCCCAGCCATGTCGCCGGAACGTTGTAGAACAGGAAGAAGCAGGCGCTGACACCGCCGAAGATCGCCAGGAAGCGAACGAACTGTTGCTTGACGGCTCCGCCGCGGATGCTGTCCAGACCGCGCTCCACCAGCGTGCGTCCCCGGTCATCGGTGAAGAAGCGCAGGCAGCACAGTGCCGCCTGGACGCCACCCCACATCAAGCCCTCGTAGATCGGCCATTGGTAATAGGTACCGGCGTTGAACGAAAGGGATTGGATGGCACCGGGGTAGGAGTAGAAGCCGATCGGCAGCATGACCAAGGCCTCCATGACGAAGTCGAAGACGAAGGCGATCGCATAGGTGACCAGCACCAGCCTCAGATTGCTGATCTCCGGCCAACGGTTCTTGATCTTGCGCATCAGCCAACATCCGACGATGGTGATCAGCAGCACGCCGTACATGTAGCCCGGGATGTTGGTCAGCAGGGGCTCTGGCACGGTATGGCCCGGTTCCTCGTGCGCCACCCAGCCCGGAATGTGCGGCGCCCAGGATCCCCGGTTCCACAGCCAGGCGTTGTACGTGCACCATGGGCTGTAGTAGTTGAGCATCGGATCCTGGAACATCATCAGGCCCATCGACACCAGCAGCATTCCGTCGAGCGTGACCCGCCTCTCCCGCACCCAGGGCCTGATGAGGAAGAACCAGAGTGCGGCAGGCAGTCCGATCCACAGCACGACGGCGTTGGCGATCAGCGGGATCTGCATGTACATCGGCGGCTCGCTCGGACCTCCCGCCACCGGCTCGAAGAAGGGTCCGGTGACCCACCGGACGAACACATAGAGCGTGTACGCCAGGAACACGGTGCCGACCGTCGCCCAGATCTTGATGGCGTTCGACGAGCGCGGAGTCTCCGCGGCAGAGCCGAGGGCGCCGCTCAACGACTGAGTGACAACGGATTTCCTGTTCGACGAATCGCTCACGAGCGCCTCCTGAAACGTGCGTCCGATGCGCACACGCCCGGAAATATACCAACTGGTATCTCATTGTCCAATGGGTTTCTCAGATCCTGTGGCAGAATTCCCCCATGGTGGAGCGGTGGACGCGCGAGAGGCGCCTCGAGCACACGCGTTCCCTGCTGCTGGACGCAGCCGAAGATGTCTTCGCCGAAAAAGGTTTCACGCCAGCGACTCTCGATGACATCGCGCACGCGGCCGGCTACACCAAGGGGGCGATCTACAAGCACTTCGCCACCAAGGAGGAGCTGTTCCTGGCGGTGAGTGACCGGTACTGGCGTCGCTACTTCGACAACTTCGCCGAGGTGATGTCGACGGCGGGACAGATCGGCGAGCGGGAGATCGACGAGATCGCACGGCGGTGGCGCCAGCTCAGCCTCGATCGCGGTGCCGAGCACGCCGCGCTCGGACACGAGTTCACGCTCTATCTGACGCGCAATCCGGACGCGCGGGACCGCGTCGCGGACAAGCGGTCAGAAGTCGTCGACGCGCTCGCGAGGTTCATCGTCGAGGGCATCGACCGGCTCGGTGGGACGCTGCTGATCTCGCCGTCGACCTTTGCGCAGGTGCTCGTCGCGACCAGCGACTCGGTGGTGCTGGGGAGTCAGCTCGACGACGTCGACCTCTATCGGCCGATCGTCGAGATGTACATGTCGGCGATCAAGCTGCCCTGACGATCCGACCCCTCAGGCGCGGGCGGTGTTCTCGACGATGATCTCGCGGGCGGTGTCGTAGAAGGCGCTGATCAACGTCGAGAAGGACAGCTCGAAAGGGTAGATCATGTGCACCGCCAGCGGGTCGGGCCGCCACTCGGGCAGGACGGGCACGATGGTGCCCTCACGCAGTTCGGTCGTGCAGATGATCTGGGTGGGCATGGCGCCCACGCCGAGCCCCTCGAGGATGTACTGCTTGCACACCTGGAAGTTGTTGGCCCGCGCCCGCACCTGCGGGGCCACCTCGCATCGCGTGTCGTCCCTGCTGACCGTCAGCTTGCGTGCGCCGCAGAAACCGAAGTCGATGAACGGCAAGCCGTCCAGGTGTGCCGGCGTGGTGAGCGGTGCGGTCAGCTGCGCCACGAAGCCCGCCGAGGCGCAGAGGAACAGGTCGAGGTCGAACACTTTTCGTGCGATCAACGTCGAGTCCTGAAGCGGCCCGGTGCCGAACACGACGTCGAATCCGTCCTTGACGGGGTCGACCATGTTGTCCACGAGCCGGATGTCCAGCCGGGTGTGCGGATAACGCCGCAGGAATGTGGCGCCGACGCGGGACGCGTAATCGGTGCCGACGAACACCGGAATGGCGACCCGCAGCTCGCCCTGTGGCTCGTGCCTGCTGCCCTCGACCAGTGCGCGGACGCCGTTGGCCTCGGTCAGGATGCTGACCGCGTGACCGTAGATCTGTTCGCCGAGGTCGGTGACCGTGAGTTGATGCGTGTTCTTGCGCAACAGCTTGATCCCGAGATCGGCCTCCAGCTTCGCCAGCTTGCGGCTCACCGTGGACTTGGGCATCCCCAGCAGCGCCGCGGCTTTCGACAGACTGCGGGCCTCCACGACTTTCCCGAACACCAGCAGGGCGCCGAGGTCGAAGGACAGGTGCTGTTCCATCCGGGCTCCTGACGAAGGCGTGTCGTCCCAAATATGCAACAGCATGTTGCGGTTTCGCACCTGTTTCACCGATGTGCACGGCGGTAGCTTCGGCACATCGTCACGCGCCCGGCGATCCCTTTCGTGGCAGGAGGATCACGTGAGCTCCGAAGCCCTGGTGAGCAAACCCGAGAGCGGTCACTGGACGGACGCATACCCGAGTCTGGGTCGCGGTCCGGTATCCCTCGAGGACTGCGTGTCCGAGGAGTTCTACGAGAAGGAACGCGAACACGTCTTCCGGAAGACGTGGCTGTACATGGGACGTGTCGAGCAGGTGCCGCGCCCGGGGTGCTACTTCACCCGCGAGCTCACGTTCCTCAACACCTCGATCATCGTCGTGCGGGGCAAGGACGGCGTGATCCGCGCCATGCACAACATCTGCCCGCACCGCGGCAACAAGATGCTGTGGGAGGACGACCCGTTCCAGGAGGTGAGCGGACGGGCGCCACTGCTGTACTGCCGCTTCCACGGTTGGCGCTACCACCTCGACGGGTCACTGCATTCGGCCACCCGCCAGGATCTGCTGCTGGACTTCGATGCCGACAGCTGCCGCGTACCCGCCATCCAGTGCGAGGTGTGGGAGGGCTTCGTCTTCGTCAACCTCGACCGGCACAACACCGAGCCGCTGCGTTCGTTCCTCGGCGAGCTCGCACACGGCATCGAGGGGTATCCGTTCGACGGGCCGCACCAGGTCTACCGGTTCAAGGCCGAACTGCAGTGCAACTGGAAGATATTCGTGGACGGCTTCGCCGAGAGCTACCACGGCCCGTACCTGCACGCCTCGTCCTTCGGCAGCGTCACCGCAGAGGCCAGGGAAGCGCTCAATAAGCCGAATCCGTTCACCGACGCCCTGGCCTACCGCCTGGCCGATCCGCACCGGATGTACTCGTTCTCCGGGGAGCCGTCCCGGCGGACGCCGTACTCGAAGCCGATCGAATGTGTGATGGAGGCCAGCGCGGCCGGCCCCTGGACCAAGCGCGCCGAGCGCGGACCCCTTCCGCCTGGGATGAATCCGACCCGCTCGGAGAAATACGGCTTCGACTCGTTCCAGTTCTTCCCGAACTTCGTGCTGATCTTCGGGGCGTCCGGCTTCACCGTGCACACCCACTGGCCGACCGGGCCGCACTCGCACATCTTCGAGACCGAGATGTTCTACCAGCCACCGAGAACACACAAGGAACGGCTGGGTCAGGAACTCACGGTGACCTACCTCAACGACATCATCCTGGAGGACGCCAGCCCGTCGGAAGGACTGCAGGCGATGCTGAACAGCGGTGCGCTGACGCACTTCACCATGAACGACGAGGAGATCCTGCTGCGACACCTGCACAAGATGGTCGGCGACCACGTCGAGGCGGGCGAACGCGCGAAGGCGGGCCGATGACCACCGCACTGCCCGAGGGCTTCTCGCATCTCGAGCACCTGGTCGCGGACTGGGCGATCGAGGACGGCCACCAGCGTTACGTCAAGCGGGTGAACACGTCGATGGACGAGATACGCGCCTTCTACGATCAGGTCTTCCCGGTTGCCGAGGACGCGGTGGCCTACGTCGACAAGTTCGACTACGCCGAGCCGCTCCCGGACGACGTCGCGAACCTGCGGAACCTGTTGTACTCGTTGATCACCGTCTCCCTGGCGGTGGAGCTGTGGAACCAGCCGCGGGTGAAGCACTCGGCCACCACGATCCTGACGAGGTCGAGTTGAGTGACATGAGCACCGCCGCCGATCAATTGCAGATCCGCGACCTCACCCCGCGGATCGGCAGTGAGATCACCACCGATGTCGAGACACTGCTCAGCGGGCGGGCGGCAGCGCAGATTCGCGCCACGCTCGAGCAGCGCGGAGTGATCTTCTTCCGGGGCCTGGAGATCACCGACCAGCAGCAGGTGGCGATCGCCGCAACGCTGGGCACCGTGGTGGCAGGAGAGGGCCAGGACGGCATCTACAAGATCTCGCTGGACGACACGGTGAACCAGCGCGCGAAATATCTGAAGGGCTCGTTGTTCTGGCACTTCGACGGCTCGCTGCAGCCCTACCCGAACCTGGCGACACTGCTGCGGGGGGTGACGCTTTCGGATACCGGCGGACAGACCGAGTTCTGCAACACCTACGCCGCCTACGACGACCTTCCGCAGCCGGAGAAGGACCGGATCGCCGACCTGCGGGTGGTGCACAGCGCGGAACGGTCGCAGTACTACGTGACACCCGAGATGAGCTACGACGAGATCGCGTTCTGGCAGGAATCGGCGACGAAGGAATGTCCCGTCGTCTGGACACACCGGTCCGGACGCAGGTCGCTGCTGTTGGGCGCCACGGCCGATTACATTCAGGGCATGCCGGTGGAGCAGAGTCGCGCACTGCTTGCCCGACTCCGTGATTGGGCGACGCAGCCGCAGTACGTCTACCGGCACGACTGGCAGGTGGGGGACCTGCTGATCTGGGACAACACCGGCACCATGCACCGGGCCCTGCCGTACGCCGCGGACAGCGGCCGCCTCATGCACCGCACGATCCTGGCGGGGGAGGAGCCGCTGCGGTGAAGCTCGGCATCGCCACGCCGGTGGTCACCAATGTCGCGGGCGCCCCGCTGGGGTGGGAGCGAGACGCCGGGATCGAGGCTATCGGGCGGGTCGCCGAGGCCGCGGATCAGCTGGGCTACCACCACATGACGTGCAGCGAGCACATCGGCCTTCCTGCCGCCGAGACCGGTCGCCGTGGCGCCCGCTACTGGGATCCGCTCGCCACCTTCGGTTACGCGGCGGCCCGCACGCATCGGATCCGGTTCGCCACCATGACCCTGGTGCTGGGCTACCACCATCCGCTGGCCGTCGTGAAGCGCTACGGCACACTGGATCACGTCAGTGGCGGCAGGTTGATACTCGGCGTCGGCGTGGGCTCTCTGAAGGAGGAGTTCGATCTGCTCGGCGCGCCATTCGCCGATCGCGGTGCCCGTGCCGACGATGCCCTGCGGGCGTTGCGGGCGGCGCTGCCGAGTAACGAACCGGCCTATGACGGTGAGTTCTACTCGTTCGGTGGGCTGACCGTCGATCCGTGCGCGCTTCAGCCGCAGGTGCCGATCTGGGTGGGAGGCCGCACCAAGCGGTCCCTGCGGCGGGCGGTCACGCTCGCCGACGGATGGTGTCCCTACTACGTCTCCGCCGCGCAGGCCGCCGAATGGCTGGACGACGTGGAGTCACCGCCGGATTTCGAGGTCGTCATGCCCGCCGAACGCGCGCTCGACCCGGTGGGGGAGCCTGATGCGACGCGGCAGGCGCTGGCTGCGCTGGCCGCCTGCGGCACGACGACCCTCTCCGCGCGCTTCGTCCATCGCTCACTCGAGCACTACCTCGAGCAGCTGCACGCACTCACCGAACTGAACAGCCGCGAAACGACCTGAGCCGCAAGCTCAGCCAGCGCGGGTTCGGGTGCCGGCCCGGCGCGTCAGGTAGTCGATCTGCAGGTGGATCGAGTAGAGCACCAGCGGCGGAAGCACGATGAACGGCACGTTCTCGGCGATGAACTTGAACCAGAGGCCGTAGGCGCCCTGACCGATGTTCTCGAAGCCGGCGCCCACCTCCGCCAGGAAGTACACGGCGGTGCTGCTCATCAGGATCGCGCATCCCACGAAGGCGAACCAGAGGCAGCGGATCCGCGCTTCGTCGGACAGGGTGGTCCGGACGAGTCGGGTCCACATCACGAACACCATGGTGCCGGTGAGCACCCCGACCACCTCGAGGGCGAAGATCCACGTGTTGCCGCTGACATACCGGGTGTCGGCCAGCGCGTACTGCCACCACAACCACTTCCACCCGGGGTCGTCGGTGGGTGTCCAGAGGCCGAGCGGATGGCCGATGAGGAACATCAGCTCGTAGCCGATCTGGCTGCATGCGGTGTAGGGCAGGTAGAACAACGTCAATTCGGCGGCCTTGTCGAGGCGGGTCCGCCGTTCGCCCGGTGCATCCCAGAGCAGGACGAAGGGCAGCAGGATCACCGGGATGCCGAACAACATGTTGGCGATGACGTCCACCGCGAAACTCGGCGGGATCAGGCCGACGCCGACGCCGATCGTCATCCCGACGAACATCACCGTGGTGAAGATGGCTGTGGCCGAATATATCCGGAGCCGGTGCGGCGCCCATGGCTTTGCGAAATTCGTTTCGTGGCCGGTGATCGCGTCGGTGGACAACTCAGGCTCCCTTGCTCGCCGCTGCCACGGCGATGGATTTCGTGTCGGTGTAGCCGTCGATCCCCTCGCGGCCGAGTTCGCGGCCGTAACCACTGGCCTTCACGCCACCGAACGGGGCGAACGGGTCCATCGGGTACCCCTGGTTGACGCCGAACGTGCCGGTGCGGATGCGTGCGGCGATGTCGACGCCGGCGTCTGTGTCGTCGGTCCACACCGAGCCGGCCAGGCCGTAGTCCGAGTCGTTGGCGATCGCCACGGCCTGCTCGACACCCGAATAGGGCAGCACCGTCAGCACCGGGCCGAAGATCTCCTCGCGGGCGATGCGCATCGAGTTGTCGGCGTCGGCGAACAGCGTCGGCCGGACGTACCAGCCGCGGTCCAGGCCGTCGGGCATCTCGGCGCCGCCGACCACGAGACGGGCGCCGTCACGGGTTCCGGCCTCGATGTATCCGCGCACCCGTTCCTGCTGGCGCTGCGCCACGAGGGGGCCCACCTGCGTCGCGCTGTCGGAGGGGTCGCCGACCATCAGTGCGCTCATCTCGGCGGCGAGTGCGTCGGTGTATTCCGCGGCGCGCGCGGCGGGCACCAGGACGCGGGTGAGCGCGTTGCAGATCTGTCCGCTGTTGGACAGGCTGGCCGAGCGCACACCCGCCGCGACCGCACCCGGGTCGGCGTCGTCGAGCACGATCGCCGCCGACTTGCCGCCCAGTTCGAGGCTGACCCGACGCAGATCTCCGGCGCACGCGGCGGCGACGGCCCGGCCCGCCGGGGTCGACCCGGTGAACGACACCTTGTCCACCCCGCGGTGGCGCACCAGGTGCTCGCCCACGGTTCCGTCGCCCGGCAGGATGCCGACCACCCCGGGCGGCAGGTCGGACTCGGCGATGATCTCGGCGAGCAGCAGGGCGTTGAGCGGCGACTCCGGTGCGGGTTTGACCACGACGGTGCACCCCGCGAGCAGCGCCGGGATCAGCTTGGTGACGATGAGGAACTGGGGCATGTTCCACGGCACGATCGCGGCGACCACGCCCACCGGCTCACGCCGGATGTGGATGTCGGAGCCGTAGCGGCCCGGCCTGTCCTCCCGCCACGGGTACGTCTCGGCGAGGTCGGCGAACGCGCCGATCATCGACCACGGCAGCGCGACCTGCGCGCGCTGGGAGAAGCTGATCGGGGCGCCGATCTCGGTGGTGATGAGCTCGGCCATCTCGGTGCGGCGCTGCTCGTAGGTCTTGGCGAGCCGGCGCACCGCCTCGATGCGCTCGGCGGGCTCGGTGGTCGGCCACGGGCCGCTGTCGAACGCCACGCGCGCCGCGGTGACCGCGAGGTCCACGTCGGCGGGCGCCGCGGCGGCGACGCTCGCGACGACCTGCTCGGTGTGCGGTGAGACGACCTCGATCCGCCCGTCGGTGCTGGGCGTGCGCCAGGTCCCGCCGATGAACAGTTCGTCATACCGCACGCCGCGCGCTCCATTCCGTGGTCGGCAATATCAACTACTTGCGATTGCCCGGTCGAGCATATACCGTCGGCACTGTCGGTTCCTAGAAATCGCCCAAAAAGCCGCTGTGCGTGGCGGTTTGCCTACACAATCAAGTCGGCGCCTCGAAGGCGGGCGGCCTGGGGCGGATCGACAACCGAGGAGGAGACGATATGGCCCGGTTTCCGAAGCCGCCGGAAGGCAGCTGGACACAGCACTATCCGCAGCTGGGCACCGGGCCGGTGTCCTATGAGGACTCGATCGATCCGCAGTTCTACGAGATCGAGCGCAAGGCGGTGTTCAAGCGCGCCTGGCTGAACGTCGGCCGGGTGGAGCAGGTGCCGCGCAAGGGCAGCTACTTCACCAAGGAGCTCAAGGTCGTCAACACGTCGATCATCGTCGTGCGGACCGGCAAGGGCGAGGTGAAGGCGTATCACAACATCTGCAGGCACCGGGGCAACAAGCTGGTGTGGAACGACATGCCGCTCGAGGAGACCAGCGGGGTCTGCCGCCAGTTCACCTGCAAGTACCACGCCTGGCGCTACGACCTCGAGGGCAACCTGACCTTCGTGCAGCAGGAGGGGGAGTTCTTCGACCTCGACAAGAGTCAGTACGGATTGGTGCCGGTGCACTGCGACGTCTGGGAAGGCTTCATCTTCGTCAACTTCGCGAAGGAACCCGAGCAGCCGCTACGGGACTTCCTCGGACCCATGATCACCAACCTCGGAGGCTATCCGTTCGACAAGATGACCTCCCGCTTCCAGT
The DNA here is from genome assembly GCF_040674075.1 of Mycobacterium sp. NPDC050551. Classification (NCBI taxonomy): domain Bacteria; kingdom Bacillati; phylum Actinomycetota; class Actinomycetes; order Mycobacteriales; family Mycobacteriaceae; genus Mycobacterium; species Mycobacterium sp. NPDC050551. The sequence goes on from NZ_JBFARC010000008.1 coordinate 147,162, forward strand.
ACCGCTCAGAGGTCAAGGCGAACTGGAAGCTCTACATGGATGCGTTCCAGGAGTTCTATCACGCACCCGTACTGCATGCGAACCAGTCGCCCACCGCCTACTCGAAGGCGGCGGCCGAGGCGGGATTCGAAGCGCCGCACTATCGGATCGAAGGTCCGCACCGGCTCGTGAGCACGTCCGGTGTCCGGGCCTGGGAGATGGCCGACGAGATGCGCAAGCCGATCGAGGACATCTGCCAGAGCGGGCTTTTCGGGCCATGGGACGCGCAGGATCTGGGGCAGATGCCGCCGGGGCTCAACCCGGCGAAGTGCGATCCGTGGGGACTGGACTCGTTCCAGCTCTTCCCCAATTTCGTCATCCTGTTCTGGGGGCAGGGCTGGTACCTGACCTACCACTACTGGCCGACGTCGCACAACACCCACATCTTCGAGGGCACCGTGTACTTCCCGCAGCCGCGCACCCCCCGCGAGCGCATCGCCCAGGAGCTGGCCGCGGTGTCCTTCAAGGAATACGGCCTGCAGGACGCCAACACCCTGGAGGCCACCCAGACCATGGTCGAGTCCCGCGTGCTCGACGACTTCCTGCTCTGTGACCAGGAGGTGCTGATCCGCCACCTGCACACCGAGACGGCCGCCTGGGTCGAGGACTACCAGCGCAAGACAGCGGAGGTGTGAGGTGACGACAGCCGAAGCGGGCGTGACGAGCAAACTGCCGCCCGAATTCGCCGACCTCGAGCCGTATTCCGATTGGTGCCTGGGCACCGAGGCGGAGCGCTACGACAAGCGGTTGAGCAGTTCGATGCGTGACATGCAGGCGTTCTACGACGCGGTCACCGCGCGTGCGGAGGAGGCGATCGCCTACTGCGACAAGTTCAGCCTCGACGATCTGCCCGAGGACGTGCTCAACCTGATGCATCTGCTGTACTCGATGATCCAGGTGTCGTTCCCGGTCGAGTGCTGGAAGCAGCCGAAGGTGCCCGACACCGGGGCCACCAGCCTCGACTGCGTCGTCGAACCGGTGCCGTGACCGACGGGTCATCCGGTGCCGGCCCGACCGTCCTGAGGGCGGCGCGGTGGGCCGACGTCGCGGCCGGCGAGGTGCGCTCACCGGGCGTCGTCGTCGTCGACGGGAACCGGATCCAGGCGGTGAATCCCGAGCGGGTCCCGGAGGACCCGGCCCAGGACATCGACCTCGGGGACGTCACCCTGCTCCCCGGTCTGATGGACATGGAGCTCAACCTGCTGATCGGCGGCCCAGGCGGTCCGGAAGGCCTGCCCAGCCCGATGCACGGGGTGCAGGACGACCCCGCCTACCGCACGCTGCGGGGCGCGGTGAACGCCCGCACCACGCTGGACGCCGGCTTCACCACCGTCCGCAATCTCGGGCTGATGGTGAAGACCGGCGGCTACCTGCTCGACGTGGCACTGCAGCGCGCCATCGAGCAGGGGTGGCATCCGGGCCCCCGCATCTATCCGGCCGGGCATGCCGTGACGCCCTACGGCGGGCACCTCGACCCGACCGTGTTCCAGCGCCTCGCGCCCGGGATCATGCCGCTCTCGGTGGCCGAGGGCATCGCGAACGGCGTGGACGAGGTGCGCGCCTGCGTGCGGTATCAGATCCGCCACGGCGCCAAGCTGATCAAGGTGTCGGCGTCCGGCGGCGTGATGTCACACAGCACCGCGCCCGGCGCACAGCAGTACTCCGACGACGAGTTCGCCGCGATCGCCGACGAGGCACATCGCGCAGGGGTCCGGGTGGCCGCACATGCGGTGGGGGACACAGCCGTTCGCGCGTGCATCCGGGCCGGCATCGACTGCATCGAACACGGCTTCCTGGCCAGTGACGACACCATCCAGATGATGGTGGACCACGGGACCTTCCTGGTGTCCACGACCTACCTGACCGAGGCGATGGCCGTCGACCGCATCGCGCCGGAACTGCGTCGCAAGGCCGAGGAGGTGTTCCCGCGGGCGCAGGCCATGCTCCCGAAGGCGATCGCGGCCGGGGTGCGCATCGCCTGCGGCACCGACGCGCCCGCGGTCCCGCACGGCCAGAACGCCAAGGAACTGCGCGCGTTGGTGGCGCGCGGGATGACGCCCATGCAGGCCCTGCGCGCGGCGACGATCACCAGTGCCGAGCTCATCGACGCCGACGACGAACTCGGCCGCATCGCCCCGGGCTACCTCGCCGATCTCATCGCCGTACCCGGTGACCCGTCCTCGGACATCTCCACCACGCTCGATGTGCGCTTCGTGATGAAGGACGGCCGCGTCCACAAGCGCGTCGGATCGCCTGAGAGCTAACGTCGAGCGCACCGAAGAGCGATCGGAGAGGCTGGCATGGAGCAGACCGACAACATCCTGTGGCTGCTCAAACAAGCCTGGTACTTCTCGCTGACGTCGGTGAACGACGCGGTGAGCGAGCACGGGGTGAGCACCGCCCAGATCGGCGTGCTGCGCCAGCTCTCCGACGAACCCGGCCTGTCCGGCGCGGAGCTGGCCCGGCGGCTGCTCATCAGCCCCCAGGGTGTGCAGCTGGCGCTGACCGCGCTCGAGAAGCGGGGGCTGGTGCAACGCAAACAGGATCCGCAGCACGGCCGGATCCTGCAGGCGTTCCTCACCGACCAGGGCCGCAAGGTCGCCGCGGCCGTGGTGAACGACGCCATCGCCGCGCACGACCGGGTGTTCGGCGTGCTGACCAAGGCCGAACAGGACACGTTGCGCCAGCTGCTGAGCCGCGTCGTCGAACAGGGCACAGGCCACGAGATGCGCATCGATCACGTCGACGAGTAGCGGCCATGTATCAGGTACTTGAGATTAATGACAAGTACTTGATATCATTGGCGACGATGAGCGAGCACACCGATTCGGACGGCTTTGCCGCACTACGCATCAAGCGGATAGTGCGCGAGACCTCCGACGCCGTGTCACTGGTGCTGGACGTGCCGGAGCACTGCTCCTCACGCTTCCGGTACCAGGCCGGTCAGTTCCTGACGCTGCGGGTCACCGTCGACGGCCGTGAACTACGTCGCTGCTACTCCATGTCGTCGGCGCCGGTCGAGGACGATCTGCAGATCACCGTCAAACGCGACCCCGGCGGGCTGGTGTCGAACTGGCTCAACGACACCGCGGCCGAGGGCGCAGAGATCCACGCCGCCCCGCCCGAGGGACGATTCCTGTTGCGCGAGAACGGCGACGCCATCGTCGCCTTCGCGGGCGGCAGCGGGATCACCCCGATCATGTCGCTGATCCGCACGGCACTGGCGACGACGTCGCGACCGATCCGGCTGCTCTACGCCAACCGCAGCCGCGACGGCGTCATCTTCGCGGACGCTCTGAACCGCCTGGCCGAGAAGCATGCCGATCGGCTGTCGGTGACCCACCACTTCGACGACGACCGCGGTGTCGTCACGAAATCCGCCATCGAGTCCTTCCTCGACAACCTCACCGACGGTGCCGACCACTACATCTGCGGGCCGGGTCCGTTCATGGACGCCGTTGAGGCGACCGTCCTCGGGACCGGTGCGCCACGTGACCGGGTGCACCTCGAGCGCTTCACCGTAGCGGTGGACGAAGCCGAGGCGGCCGGTGCGGCGGAATCGTCCCAGGCCACCGAACAGGTGGTCATCGAACTCGACCGGCAGACCACCACGGCGGAGTACCGGGCGGGAAACACCCTGCTGCAGACGGCGCGGACGGCGGGGCTGCGCGCGCCGGCGTCGTGCGAGACGGGCTCCTGCGGAACCTGCATGGCACGGATCGTCGACGGAAGCGCGCGGATGCTCAACAACGACGCGCTCGACGACGACGAGGTCGCCGAGGGCTGGGTGCTGACCTGCCAGTCGCTGCCCACCAGCCGCACGGTCCACGTGGTCTACGAGTAGGAACGAGGTAACACATGGCACGGGTGGCGGTGGTGACCGGCGGTGCGTCGGGCATGGGAGAGTCGACGTGTCACGAACTCGGGAGGCGCGGCCACCGGGTGGCCGTACTCGACCTCGACGGCGATGCGGCGCAGCGGGTCGCCGAAGAACTACGCGCCGAGGGGGTGACCGCGCTCGGCTTGGCCGCGGACGTCTCGGACCGAGCCGCGGTCGAGGAGGCGTTCGCCAAGGTCCGCAGCGAACTGGGGCCGGTGCACATCCTGGTCACCAGCGCGGGCCTGGTGGACTGGGCGCCGTTCGTCGAGATGACGGTCGAAGCGTGGCAGCGGCTCATCGACGTCAACCTCACCGGTACGTTCCACTGCTGTCAGGTGGCCATACCGGACATGCTCGAGGCGGGGTGGGGCCGCATCGTGATGATCTCCTCGTCGAGTGCGCAGCGCGGATCGCCAGGGATGGCGCACTACGCCTCGTCCAAGGGCGCCCTGCTTTCCCTGACCCGCTCGCTGGCCCGCGAATTCGGTGCGCTGGGCATCACCGTCAACAACGTCCCGCCATCGGGCATCGAGACACCGATGCAGCACAAGTCCCAGGCCGCCGGCCTCTTGCCGCCGAACGAGCAGATGGCCGCGAGCATCCCGGTCGGTCATCTCGGCACAGGTGACGACATCGCCGCCGCGGTCGGCTTCCTGTGCTCGGAGGAGGCCGGCTTCATCACCGGCCAGACCCTGGGTGTCAACGGCGGATCGGTGATGTGATGCCGCGGGGGATCGGCCATCAGGCGAAGAGCACGGAAACGCAACCACGACAGGGAGGTTCGCATGGCTAAGTGGCCCAAGCCCGCGGAAGGCAGCTGGACCGAGCACTATCCGGAACTGGGCACTGGGCCGGTGTCGTTCCGCGATTCCACCTCGCCGGAGTTCTACGAACTCGAGCGGGAGGCGATCTTCAAGCGCGCCTGGCTCAACGTCGCGCGCGTCGAGGAACTGCCGCGGGTGGGCAGCTACCTCACCAAGGAGATCCACGCGGCGAACACGTCGGTGATCGTGGTCAAGGGCCGCGACGAGCAGATCCGGGCCTTCTACAACATCTGCCGCCATCGCGGAAACAAGCTGGTGTGGAACGACTTCCCCAGCGAGGAGGTCAAGGGCGCCTGCCGGCAGTTCACCTGCAAGTACCACGGCTGGCGCTACGGTCTGGACGGCGAGCTGAAGTTCGTGCAGCAGCCCGGCGAGTTCTTCGACCTCGACACCACGAAGTACGGCCTGGCACCGGTGCACTGCGATGTGTGGAACGGCTTCGTGTTCATCAACCTCGACCCCGAACCGCGCCAGAGCCTGCGTGAGTTCCTCGGGCCGATGATCACCGCGCTGGACGACTACCCGTTCGAATTGATGACCGAGCGTTACGACTTCGTCGCGCACAACAACAGCAACTGGAAGATCTTCGCCGACGCCTTCCAGGAGTACTACCACGTGCCGTCGCTGCACAGCCAGCAGGTGCCCACGGAGGTGCGCCAACCCAACCAGACCTTCGAGTGCGGTCACTTCCAGATCGACGGGCCGCACCGGCTGGTGTCCACGGCGGGCACCCGTCGCTGGCTGCTCGCCCCGGAATACATGTATCCGGTGGAGCGCGCCACCCGCAGCGGTCTGGTGGGCCCCTGGCGCACACCGGAGACGCACTTCTCTGCGGGGCTCAACCCGGGCGGCATCGAACCGTGGGGCATCACCAACTTCCAGATCTTCCCCAACCTGGAGATCCTGATCTACCACGGCTGGTACCTGCTGTACCGCTACTGGCCGACGTCGCACAACACGCACAAGTTCGAGGCCTACAACGCCTTTCACCCGGCCCGCACCGTGCGCGAACGCGTCGAGCACGAGGTCGCCTCGGTGGTGCTCAAGGAGTTCGCGCTGCAGGACGCAGGCATGCTCGGCGGTACACAGGCGGCCCTGGAGTACGACGTGGTCGAGGACTATCCGCTCAACGACCAGGAGATCCTCGTCCGCCACCTGCACAAGGTGGCCGTCGACTGGGTCGAGGAGTACAAGAGCGAGCGCTCACCGGTGGGGGTCTGATCATGGCCGGGTCGCGACTGCCCAGTGCGTTCGCCGAATTCGAACCGTTCGCCGAGAAATGGTGCCTGGCCACCGAACCCGAGCGCTGGGAGGCCCGGCTGAGCACCCCGATGCCGGAGATCCGCAGGTTCTACGACGCGTTCTCCCCGCGGTTCGAGGAGGCGATCGACTTCTGCGACAAGTTTCCGCTCGACGACGTCCCCGACGACGTGCTCAACCTGCTGCACCTCATCTATTCGATGGTCATGGTCTCGATGGCCGTCGAGGTCTTCGGTACCCAGAAACCCGCCGACTCCGCCGACGCTGTGATCGACCGCGTCAGCGCGCCGGTGCCCTGACAGACAGGACACGCATGACCCTTCTGACGATCAACAAGCTGACCGAATCGGTGGGCGCCGAGGTGACCGGTGTCGATCCGGACCGGTTGGCCGGTGACGACTCGCTGGGCGAGGCGGTGCTCGAGGCGCTGGAGGACAACGGCGTACTGGTGTTCCCCGGTCTGGGGTTGCAGCCCGAGGTGCAGGTCGAATTCTGCCGGCGGCTCGGCGGGATCGACCACTCCTCGGACGGGCACCATCCGGTGCCCGGCATCTACCCGGTGACGCTGGACAAGTCGAAGAACTCGTCGGCCGCCTATCTTCGCGCGACCTTCGACTGGCACATCGACGGCTGCACGCCGCTGAACGACGAGTGCCCGCAGAAGGCGACCGTGCTGTCGGCCAAGCAGGTGGCCGCGCGCGGCGGTGAGACGGAGTTCGCGAATTCCTACGCCGCATACGAGGCTTTCACCGACGAGGAGAAGGACCGCTTCGGGGCACTGCGGGTGGTGCACTCGCTGGAGGCCTCGCAGCGCCGGATCACTCCCGATCCCTCACCGGAGCAGGTCGCGAAGTGGCGGAGCCGTCCCACCCACGAGCACCCCCTGGTGTGGACGCACCGCAGCGGCCGGCGGTCGCTGGTGCTCGGCGCCTCGGCGGACCACGTCGTCGGCATGGATCTCGACGAGGGCCGCGCCCTGCTGGCCGAACTGCTCGACCGGGCGACGCAGCCCGGCCTGGTGTACAGCCACCGCTGGTCGGTCGGCGACACCGTGATCTGGGACAACAACGGTGTGCTGCACCGCGCGGCGCCGTACGACCCCGATTCTCCCCGGGAGATGTTGCGCACCACGGTGCTCGGCGACGAACCGATCCAGTGACCCGCCTTCCTCCGCTGCCGGACGGCGACTGGACCGAGGAGAGCCGTGCGGCGTTGCGGTCACTGTTGCCTGCCGAGCGTCGCAACGCCCGCGACGCGGGCAACGTGCTGTCCACGATGCTGCACCACCCCGGGCTCACCCACGCCTATCTCACGTTCAACGCCCATGTGCTGCGCGAGTCCACCCTCTCGGACCGGGTGCGCGAGATCGCGGTGCTGCGGGCGGTGCAGCGCCGTGGGTGCGACTACCTGTGGCACCACCACGTCCCGATCGCCCACCGCGCCGGCCTGACCGACGCCGAGATCGACGGTGTCCACGCCGGCACGCCTGCGGACGACACCGATCGGCTGGTGGTGACCGCGGTCGACGAACTGCACGACCGCGACGCCGTCACCGACGCCACGTGGCATGCGCTGGGACGGGTGTTCGACGACCGTCAACGGATGGACCTCGTTTTCACCGTCGGCTGCTACGACCTGCTGGCGACCGCGGTCAACACCTTCGAGATCCAGGACGAGGACGAGCCGGCGAACCGGGACGGGGCTACGCACTCCGCTCGTTGACGACGCGCAACCGGTGTGAAAACCTGATACGCAAAGATGAGAATCACATTCTCGCTAGATTTGAACGGAGTCACACATGGCGGAAGACCTCACGGCGGTCGACTTCTTCCGGGACGCGCGTGTGCTGGACGATCCGTACCCGTTCTACGACGCGCTGCGCAACAAGTGTCCGGTCAGCCGCGAGGACAAGTACGGCGTCACGATGGTGACGGGGTGGCAGGAAGCCGTCGACGTCTACAACGACGCGGACAGCTTCTCGTCCTGCATCTCGGTCACCGGACCGTTCCCCGGGTTTCCGGTGCCCCTCGACGGGCTGGAGAACTCCGATCTGACCGACCTCATCGTCGAGCACCGCGACGAGATCCCGTTCAGCGACCAGTTGCCGACGCTGGACCCGCCGACGCACACGAACCACCGCGCGCTCCTGATGCGGCTCATCACGCCCAAGCGTCTCAAGGAGAACGAAGACGCGATGTGGCAGCTCGCCGACGACATCCTCGACGACTTCCTCGCGCCGGGTGAAGGTGAGTTCATCAAGGGCTTCGCCGCGCCCTTCACGCTGCGGGTGATCGCCGATCTACTCGGTGTGCCCGAAGAGGACCGCGGCGAGTTGATCGAGCGGCTCGCCAGGGGCACCCACGGCAGCGGGCTGGGCAACGCGGACAAGACGCTGACCAAGACGCCGCTGGAGTACCTCTACGAGGTGTTCGCGACCTACGTCGAGGACCGTCGCCGCGAACCGCGCGACGATGTGCTGACGGGGCTGGCGACGGCGGCGTTCCCGGACGGGACGATGCCGGAGGTCGGCGACGTCGTGCGGGTGGCGACGAACGTCTTCTCGGCCGGCCAGGAGACCACGGTGCGGCTGCTGAGCACCGCGCTCAAGGTGATCGGCGATCAACCCGACGTCCAGCGCAAGCTGCGCGAGGATCGCAGCCTGCTGGGCAATTTCATCGAGGAGTGCCTGCGCATCGAGAGTCCGGTCAAGGGCGACTTCCGGATGTCGCGGGTGCCGACCACGGTGGGCGAGGAGGCCCTCGGCGCCGGGCGCACCGTGATGGTGATCAACGGTGCGGCCAACCGCGATCCGCGCCGCTTCGAGGATCCCGACAGCTTCGACCCCGAGCGCAAGAACGCCCGCCAGCACCTGGCATTCGGCCGGGGCATCCACAGCTGCCCGGGCGCCCCGCTCGCGCGTGCGGAGACCAGGGTGGGGCTCGAACGGCTGCTCGACCGCACCACCGACATCCGGATCTCGGAGGAGAAACACGGTCCGGTGGGGCAGCGGCGGTACTCCTACATCCCGACCTACATCCTTCGCGGCCTGACCGAATTGCACCTGGAGTTCGACCTCTGATGCGGGTCGCCGTCGACGAGGACCGCTGTGCCGGGCACGGGATGTGCCTGACGCTGTGCCCCGAGGTGTTCGACCTGACCGACGACGGGTGGGCGGCCGCGGATCCTCCCGATGTGCCTGCCGGGCTGGAGAAGGCGGCGCAGGAAGCGATCGACAACTGCCCGGAACGCGCCATCCACCTGATCGACTGACCGAAAACCCCCAAAGAGACAAGGACTCCGGCATGCCCAAGGGCTATGTGATCATCACCGAAGACGTCAAGGACGCGGCAGGCATGGCCGAGTACGGCAAGCTGGCCAGCCAGACGATGGCCAATGCGAAGGTGTTGGCCTTCGGACCTGCCACGGATGTCATCGAGGGGCAGTGGCACGGCACGCAGACGGTGCTCCTGGAGTTCGAATCGGTGGACGCCGCGAAGGAGTGGTACTACTCCGACCAGTACCAGGAGGCGCTCAAGCTGCGCCAGGCGGCGGCCGACTGCAACGGGGCCGTCTTCTCCGGCTTCTGAGTCGTCGCTACGCCTTCTCGGCGGCGACCACAGCCCGGTAACCCTGGCGGGCCAACGTGTTCCACAGCGCAGTGCCTATGCTGCTGTCGGAGACACCGACCTCCAGCGACGCGCCGACCAGTGCGCCCGTGCGCACCATCATCATCGCGCGCGCGGTGGGGTCGGCGTCGCCGTGTCCCATGTCGCGCAGCACGCCGGCCAGGAAATCGGTCACCCATTGGCGGTGACTGACCGCGAGCTGATGGGCCGGATGGCTGGGGTCGGCGAATTCCGCAGCGGCGTTGATGAACTCGCAGCCCCGGAAGCCGGGTATGTCGCGGTAGTCGTCGACCACATCGGCGATCGCGGTCAGTACCCGGGACGGCTCGTCGCAGAACTCGTCGCGCAGGGCCGACAGCGTCGCGCGGGACCGTTCCGCGCGGCGCTCCAGGTATGCCGCGATGAGGTGGTCCTTGGTCGGGAAGTGCTTGAAGAACGTCGCGCGGGCAACGCCCGCCTCCGACACCATTCTGTCGACTCCCACCGCCCGCACGCCGACGGAGAAGAACAGCGAGTCGGCGACGTCCAGTATCCGGTCGCGAGGGCTTCGCGCATCGGTGACCGTGCTGTGAGGCGGTGTCGTCACCCTTCCGAGACTAGTTGTCGGGGCAGCGCCTGCCATTGACGCGCGTTCACCCGGGGGAGTCGAGGAATTCGAGCAGCACCTGCCTCATCTCCTCGGGCTGTTCTTCGTAGATCCAGTGCCCCGACCCTGCGATGACCTTGGCAGTGACGTCGGACGCGTATTGCCGCACCTGGGTGGCGACGAAATCGCCGAGACTGCCGTCTGCGCCGATGGCCAGAACAGGCATGTCCAGCTTGGTCTTCCGGTAATCGGCGGTATCGGCCATGTCCTGCGGCAGTGTGCGGAACCACGCGAGATTGGCATTCAGATGCGCCGGATCGCTGAGGTATCGGGCATAGATCCCGATGTCCTCGGGTGTCACGGCGCCCTTCTTCGTCGCGATCGCGTCGACGAACTTCGAGATCCAGAGCTCCTCCCTGCCGGCGATGAGTTCCTCGGGGAACCCGTTCGGCAGTGTGAAGAATCCGAAGTGCCACGCGCCGGGGCCCTGCGGTGTCAGTGAGGGGAACGAGTAGATGCTGGGATCGGGAATCGGTGCTTCGCTGAGCACCAGCTTCGTCACCTCGTCGCGGTGGGTGGCCGCGTATGCGTAAGCGACCATGGTCCCGATGTCGTGACCGACGACTCTCACGTCCTTCTCGAGTCCCAGTTCGACGAGGAGGCCGTGGATGTCGGCTGCGAGCGTCTTCTTGTCATATCCACCAGGCGGCGCGTCACTGCCTCCCGCACCGCGAAGGCTGGGCGCCACCACGGTGTAGCGCTGTGCGAGGGCGGGCAGGACGTGGCGCCACTCGTACCACGTCTGTGGATAGCCGTGCAGCAGAACCACAGTCGGGCCACTTCCGCCGATCACGTAGTCGATCCCCACCTCGCCGACAGAGGTCTTGTCTCGGGTGAACCCGTCGGGGACGTGCTCGTGCGACGGCGCCGATTCGAGCGCGGACGATGACGACATGCTGACTCCCGTCGTGGGTAGACAGACCGATCTGTCTACCCGGGACGGTAGTGTCACCTCACCGCGTACACAAGTGCAGGCGCGCGCTCGCATGCCGCGCTGCCCGACCATGAAAAAAATCGACACCGTCTCGGTTGGCGGCGCGATGGGTTATGCCTTGTGATGCAGTGTGATTCGCTTGGGCAAACTCATCTATGGCTTCACCGTGTCGCTGGACGGGTGCATCGCCGACTCACAGGGTGACATCGACTGATCGGATCCGAGCGACGAACTGCACCAGTTCTGGAGCGACTTCGAGCGGGAAACCGCCCTGTCGATCTGCAGGCGGCGGCTCTACGACCTGGTATCCGCGTACTGGTCGACCGCCGACGAGGCCCCGGACGTCACCCCGGCCATCGTCGACTTCGCCCAGATCTGGCGATCATGCCCAAGGTCGTGTTCTCGCGCACGCTGTAATCCGTCGACTGGAACTTCCGCCTGGAACGCGGCGATCCGGTCGATGTGATGACGAAGCTGAAGGCCGAGACCGACGGCCAGCGGGAGGTGGCCGGCGCGAAGCTGGCCGCACCGATCGTGCAGGCGGGACTCGTGGACGAGTACCGGATCGTGGTCGCGCCCACCGCCGTGGGCGGCGGCACACCGTTCTTCCCGACACTGCCGTCATGGGGTCTCGCTGCGGCTGGTGGAGAACCGCACCTTCCCGTGCGGCACGGTCCTGCTGCGCTACGAGGCGAAACACGACTGATCGGACATGCACGGACGGGTGGCGTGGGGACGCGCCACGGGTTGATCAGCGCAGGACGCGCATCGGGACGTAAGGCCAGCCGGCGACGTTCTGCATCGCCACCGCCTGCAGTCGCCCCAGATCATTTCGTAGCGGGGGATGATCAACGCGGCGTTCGGATGCTCGACATGACGAGTTGGAGGTAGGGGCGGTAGAGGTCCTCGCCGCCGATGTGGCTGTCGAGGGTGATGCCGTCGTTGGCCGCCAGGACTACCCGGGCCAAGGTCTCGGCCTCGATGGTGAGGATGCCGCCGATACGAGCGACGTTCTTGCTGATGAACTCGCCCAGTGCGCGAACGGTTTCCAGACGTTGAGCCGCAACGCGTTCCCGCGCGTCGGGGTTGCGCAACAGGAACAAGGTCAGTTCGTAACCCAACGCCGCTCGGTCGGTGCCGCTGCTCAACTGGCGCCACCGCGCGGCCAACTCGTCGATGTCGACGTCGTCGAGGCGATGGAAGGACATCATCACTTCGGCGAAACCGTCGAGGAACCGCTGACGCTGACGGTCGACGACCGCGAGGAACAGCTTCTCCTTGGCGCCGAACTGTGAGTAGATCGCACCTCGGGTGAACCCCGCGGCGTCGGCGATCTCCTCGAGGGCAGCGCCGGTCAGGCCCTTCCTGGCGAAGACCTCCTCCGCGGCGTCCAACAAGATCTGGCGGATGTGCTCGGCACGGCGCTCTTTGGTCCATCGTTCGGCCACGGATCTATCTTCCCACCACCATCGGTGCCCGTGACCCGGCCCGAGTCTCGCTGTCGGCCCAGAAGTGCTCGCGATCTTCCACGCTCGAGGTCAGTCCGGCGGAGTAGAGCGCCTGGGCCTTGAACATCCGGGCCGCCGGGCTGAGGGCATGCGGCGCCGGGTGCCGGAAGCTGGTCCATCCGCTGTCGACCGGCTGTCCCCACACCAGGCGCTGATTGCGCAGTCCGAGCAGCGAACCGCGTTTCTGGGCCGCGGTAGCTGCACTGATCGCCGACAGCACGGTGCGGTTCTCCCGCTCCAGCTCGGGAATCCGGTTCTCCGCGCCGCCGGGAGACTCGACGTCGACTCCCAGGATGTCCAGTGCTCGTGAGTCGGCGGCGTCGTCGGTGATCACGACGACCTTCCACCCGGCGCGGCGGCAGTCGAACATCAGCCCGCCGGCATGGCGAACGGCCTCGGAGACGCTGTCGGTGACGACGTCGATTCGATAGCTCACGGTCAGCACCTTTCGAAATTCTATGTGATGTCCACCACGTTTATACATGCTTGTATCGCAGATACACGAGTGTATAGAGTGAGCGTCATCACATGGAGAGGCTGGAGCCCGCCTCGTCACAGCAGGCGCGCATCGGGCAGGCCCTCGTCCGCGACGCCTCCGCATGTGATCGCCGTCGACAGAGGAGGACTCCCTTGATGCCAGCAACACGCCCAGGAGAATGGCTCGATCCCGACTCCAGCCTCGGACAAGGGTTGGAGGACGTCCAGCCGGGAACGTTCAACATGACGCTGTCGGCGGACCGGTACACCTGTCCGGAATACGCTGCGCGCGAGCGGGATGCGATCTGGATGCGAACATGGCAGATCGCCGGCCGGGTCGAGGATCTACCCAAGCCCGGTGACTGGAAGAAGTACGACGTCCTCGACCAGTCCTTCCTCATCGTCCGCGGAAAGGATGAGCAACTCCGCGGTTTCGTCAACGCCTGCAGGCACCGCGGCAACGCGCTGTGCATCACCGAGACCGGCAACGCCAAGCGCGGATTCCTGTGCCAGTACCATCTGTGGTCCTACGACCTGGACGGCCGGTTGAAGGGCATGCTGCGGGAGAACCTTGCCGGCCCGATCGACAAGGCTGAGAACTCGCTGCTGCAGGTGTCGGTCGACACCTTCGCCGGCTTCATCTTCCTCAACCCGGACCCCGACGCAGTGCCGTTGCGCGATTACCTGGGCGAAGACGTGGTGAGCCTGCTCGAGCCCTACCACATCGAGCAGTTCACTCCGGTCATGGATGTCACCGAGGCGATCGAGTGCAACTGGAAAGTCGTCATGGACGCCTTCGAAGAGGGCTACCACATCAACGGCATCCATCCGCAGTTGCTCCAGGTGCTGCACATCAACCCGGCGACCGCACGCTACCGATTCTTCGAAAACCACAGCGCAGCAATGGCTCCCTTCGAGGTGGTGGGCGCCGGGGAGCAGGACCAGGTCGCCGGGATCCTGGCACTGCCCGAGACGTTCCCCGGCACCGTCGCGGTCATCCCGAGGTTTCAGGAACTCCTCGCGCCCTACCAGGCGGAGGACGGAAGCGTGTCGTTCCCGGACGGTGTCACCGCTCGAATCCTGCTGCAGCAGGCCACCCGTGAGGTACTTACCGGAATGGGCCTCGACGTGAGCGGTCTGACGGACAGTCAGATGGTCGACAACCAAGGGTGGGTTCTGTTCCCCAACTACTTCATGACGGTGCGCGCCGGCGAATGCCACATCGTGATGTCGACGCCGCACCCCGAAGGTGATCCCAACCGGTGCATCTGGCATGTGGCCAGCTACATGTACCTGCCCGACGAGTTCCGCGACGCTGTCCGGGCCGAGGCGATCGTGGTGGATACGCCCGGCGGCCACAAGTACTTCGAGGCGCTGCAACAGGACTACGAGCAGATGCCGCGCCAGCAGAAGGGCTTGCGCAACGACCGGCTCGAGCACATATCGCTGGTCAAGGAGGAAGTCGTGATCGCCCACTACCACTCCGTGGTGGACCGCTACCTCGCTGACACCGTGAAGCGCTGACGGGGAACAACACTGATCTGGCGAAGCAGGAAGGGGGACACGGTATGACGACCATCGACGACGTGATCGGCGATGCCACCGGACGCTCGCGGACGGTACTGGAGTACAGCCAGACGATGAGCCGACTGGTGAAAAGCGCGAAGGATCCGGAGTTCACGGTCGAGAGCTGGGCGCCGCTGGCAGAGTTGATTGCCGTCGACGATTTCGTCCGCATCGGACCCTTCAAAGAGGTGATGAATTGGGCCGAGTACGCCGAGTTCCTCACCAACTGGGCGAAGTCCTCCGACTGGGACTGCTCGTTCAAGCGGCTCACCGAGACTGAGGATGTAGCGTTCCTCGAACTCGAGGAACGCAGCCAGATCGGTGACTTCAGCAGCGTTGTCAACACCGCCTCGGTGTATGAGTTCACCGCCGACGGCAAGATCACTTACATCGCCGTGTACCTGCAGATGCAGCTCCCTGACCCGGCCTCGCTGCCCGACTTCCAGGGTGCCGGGGGCGCTGCGTGACCGACCAACAACTGGGCAACGATGTCGACGCCGTCGACTTCTTCACCGACAACGAGGTGCTGCACGACCCGTACGACTATCTGGCGGCGGTGCGCAACGAGTGCCCGGTGCGACGGGAACCTCACCACGACGTCGTGATGATCACCGGCTACGAGGAAGTGGTCGCCGTCTACAACGACAACGTGCGCTTCTCGTCGTGCACCGCAGTCACCGGACCGTTCCCGGGTTTCCCGGTTCCCCTCGAGGGCGACGACATCTCCGAATTGATCGCCGCCCACCGCGACGAACTGCCTTTCAACGATCAGCTGCCGACCCTGGATCCACCGCTGCACACCGACCACCGGGCCCTGCTGTCACGGATGATCACGCCGAAACGCCTCAAGGAGAACGAGGAGTTCATGTGGCGGCTGGCCGACCGTCAGTACGACGAGGCGCTGGCCGGCGGACGTTGTGAGTTCGTCGGGGACTTCGGCAATCCTTTCGCGATGCTCGTCATCGCCGATCTGCTCGGGGTGCCGGAGTCCGACCACGATGATTTCAAGGACGAACTCCTCACTGCCACCGGCACGATCGGCAGCAGCAGCGGAGGCTGCGGGTCGCGCACACCCGCCGGTCGGCGTTCTTCTGGGGCGAACACACCAAGGTCGCGACCGAAGGCGGTGTGCTCGCCGAGGACATCGCCCGCCTCGCGAAGGGCAACGACGGCTTCAGCGGCGTCGACCGGTTGGTCCTCGAGGCCGCCGACGAACTGCTGACACACGGCCGTGCCGAGGCCGACACATGGCAACGGCTGACCGAGAAACTCGGCACCCATCAGGCGATGGAAGTCATCTTCGTCGTCGGCACCTACGCCATGTTGGCGATGGCCTTCGACACGTGGCGCCTTCCCCGGCCCGCCGGCAGCGCAGCGCTACCTGAACCGTTCACGAGGAGGCAATCGCAGTGACCACCACCGAGAGCGAGACCGGCGTGCTGGCCGGCGAAGAGCGGATGTTGATCGACGGCGAGTTGCAGCACACAGGTGCTCGCCGTGAAGGCGGATTTTAGATCTCGTAGGTGTGCGTGTCAGCGCAGGACGCGCACCGGGACGTGGGACCAGCCCGCGACGTTCTGCATCGCCACCCGTCGGCAGTCGTCCCAGATCACCTCGTAGCGGGGCATGAAGTCGAGCAGCCGCTCGAGGGCGATCGCGCTCTCCATCCGGGCCAACGCCGCCCCCAGGCAGCTGTGCACCCCGTACCCGAAGCCGAGGTTCTGCGCCTCGGTCCGGTCGCGGTCGATGTCGAAGCTGTCGGCGTCGGTGAAGGCCTCGGGGTCGCGGTTGGCCGACCCGCCGAGCAGGAAGACCGGCTTGCCCTCGGGGATCGTGACCCCGTGCAGCGTCACCTCTTTCATCGAGCGGCGCACGTTGTACTGGGCGGGTGCCTCGTAGCGCAGCAGTTCCTCGACCGCGGCGGAGATCTTGCTGCGGTCGTCGAGCAACTTCTGCCACTGGTCGGGATTCTGGGCGAACGTCACCGCGGCATTGCCGATCAGCTTGGTGACGGTCTCCGCGCCCGCGCCGCCCAGAAGTGTGGCGAATCCGGCGATCTCGAAGTCGTCGAGGCTCTCCATCTGACCGTCTTCGCGCTGGATCTCAGCCTGCACCAGCCGGGTGAACATGTCGTCCTGCGGTTCGGCCCGCCGCTGCTGGATCAGCTCGTAGTACAGGCCCATCGCCTCGGCGATGGCCTGCATGCCCTCCTGGGACATCTCGACCTGGCCGGGCTCCCGGTGCAGCGACGTGTCCACCCATTGGCGCACCTGCTGGCGGCGGTCCTCGGGAACGCCGAGCATCCGGGTGATGACCTCCACCGGGAAGAACGCGGAGAACTCCTGTACGACGTCGAAGTGCCCGGGATCGGCGGCGCGGAAGCACTGATCGATCGTTTCGATCACCATCGGCTTGAGGTTCGCGATCGCGCGTGGCGTGAACACCTTGTTGACCAGGCTGCGCATCTGACGGTGCTCGGGCGGGTCCATCAGGATGATCATCTTCATCGGCAGCGGTTCACCGGACTTCACCATCGCCAGGTCGAGGCCGTACGCCGAGGAGAACGTCTCCCAATCCTTGAACGCCGCCGCCACATCCGCGTGCCGGGACAACGCGTAGAAGTCCTGTTCCTCGTTGTAGTAGACCGGCGCCTCCTCACGCATGCGCCGGTAGATCTCCCAGGGACTGTTGAAGTACTCCTCGGAGAAGGGGTCGAACACGAGCTTCGATGTGGTCATTCACTCTCTCATTTCGCCGCGGTGGGTGCCGGTGAGTCGGTCACTCGTCGCGGATGGCGATGGCCTGTCGCGGGCACTGCCGCACGGCCTCCTTGATCTGCTCTTCGTTCTCGGGCGTGACGTCCTCCTGCAGGACATGCAGGTAGTCATCGTCGTCGAGGTCGAAGACCTCCGGGATGATGCCCATGCACACCCCGTTGCTCTCGCAGAGGCCGAAGTCGACCTCGACTTTCTGGGTCATGCGCGATCCCGTTCCGCTTCTCGCTCGGTCACCGCACCACCCGCACAGGCACGTGGTGATAGCCGGCGACGTTCTGCATCGTGACGCGCTGCAGGCCGTCGAAATCGACCTCGAAGCGCGGCATGAAGTCGAGCAGATGCTCCAGCGCGATGACGGTCTCCAGCCGGGCCAGCGCGGCGCCCAGGCAGCTGTGGATGCCGTAGCCGAGGCCGAGATTCTGCGCCTGCGCGCGGTCGCGGGTGATGTCGAACGTCTCGCCGTCGTCGAATGCCCGCGGGTCGCGGTTGGCGGCGGCCTTCATCAGGAACACCGGCTTGTGCGCGGGGATCGTGCCGCTGGGCACTTCGGTCTCCCTGAGCGTGTAGCGCACGTTGTACTGCACCGGGCCCACGTAGCGCAGCAACTCCTCGACGGCGGCCGGCACCAGGCTGCGGTCGTCGAGCAGCATCTGCCACTGCTCGGGATGGCGCGCGAACTCGACCACGGCGCTGCCGACCAGCTTGGTGACGGTCTCGGCGCCTGCGCCGCCCAGCAGCGCGACGAAGCCGGTGATCTCGACGTCGTCGAGCCTGCGCATCTCGCCGTTCTCGCCGGGGATCTCGGCGGCGATCAGGCGGCTGATCATGTCGCTCTGCGGGTTCTGCCGCCGCTCCTGCACCAGGCCGTAGTAGTAGACCCCGGCGTCGATGTTGGCCTGCATGTTCTCGTCCGACAGATAGAGCTGTCCCGGCTTGACTTCCAGACCCTTGTCGATCCAGTGCCGCACCTGCTGTCGGAAGTCCTCGGGAACGCCGGCCATCCGGGTGATCACCTCGACCGGGAAGGGGCCAGAGAAGTCCTGCACCACGTCGAAGCCGTCGGGATCCACCTGGGACAGGTAGTGCGCCACGAGGTCGACGACGGTCTCGCGCTGAGACTGGATGGCCCGGGGGGTGAACGCCTTGTTGAGCAGGCTGCGCATGAAGCGGTGCTCCGGCGGGTCCATGAAGATGATCGACTTCTGGAACCCCTGGCCGGACTTGATCATGGACAGGTGACACCCGCGGGTGGACGAGAACGACTCGTGGTCCTTGAGTGCCGCCGCCACGTCCGCGTGCCGGGTCAGCGCGTAGAAATCGTCGTCCTCGTCGTAGTAGATCGGGGTCTCGTCGCGCATCCGGCGGTAGATCTCGTACGGGTCGTCGAAGTACTCCTGCGAGTACGGGCTGAACACCAATTTGGGCTTTGTCATGGAATCCTCCTCGGCGGCGAGATCAAGGCCGAAACGTTACGGAAATCTGAGAGACTGTAAGTCTCAAAATTATCATCGAAGTATGCGCCCAATACCGGCGAATCGCCCGAACCGGCGGCCTCACGCACGAGTTCCCGCGTCCACCAGTGCGTCCAGCAACCCCAGGTCGCCGCCGAGCTCGGCGACCGTGTCGCGCACGACGGCGATGTCCTTGCCGACGAACTCCCCGACCGCGGACGCGAACGCCCCGGTTGAGCCGGCGGCGGCGATCATGCTCAGCACCCGGCTCTGGGAACTACCGTGGGTCAGCGCGGCCAGCAGCGGACCCTCGCCGACGCCCAGCCGGGCGCCCAGCCTGGTGCCTTCCCTGACCAGCCCGATCTGCGCGGCGAACAAGGTGTTGTTGACCAGCTTGACCAGCTGCCCGGCGCCCGTGCCTCCCGCGTGCAGGATCGGGTCGCCGTAGGCGGACAGCAGCGGAGTCAGGCGGGCCACCGCGTCGTCGGGCCCACCGACGAAGAGTGTCACCGAGCCCGCGGCGATGTCGTGCGGGCCGCCGCTGACCGGTGCGTCGACGACCTCGACGTGGGGGAAACGCTCCGCGATGGCCTGTGCGGTGCGGGGGCTGCCGGTGGTGTGGAGGACCAGCGTTGCGCCCGGCCGCATCCCCTTGACCAGATCGCCGTCCAGGCACAGCTGCCTGACCTGTTCGTCGGTGAACACGCAGACGGCGACGACGTCGGCGCCGTCGGCCGCACCCGCCGGATCGTCGACCGGCGTGGCGCCCAATGCCTGTACCGCAGAACGCTTCTCGGCCGTCCGGCCGACCGCGCGCACGGTGTGCCCCGCGGCGACCAGGCGCGCCACCATCGGCGCGCCCATCCTGCCTGCGCCGACGAAACCGACGTCGGTCACCGCGGATGATCCATGTGTTCCAGGGCGGTGTCGGCCGCGGTGAACACCGATCCCTCGGCCGCCTTCGCGGCGGCCGCCAGGCTGGCCGCGTGGCGGACGTCCTTCTGCAGCAACGCTCCGGCGATGGGCGCCAGTCCCTCCACCGTGCCGCCGAACATCGAGATGCTGTTGACCGCCTTGCTGGTCGCCGAGCCGCGGACCAGCACCTCGCACAGCTTGTCGCGGGCCACGCCCAGTGCGTCGCCGAGTTCCAGTGCGCTCATCGCGCTGCCCAGGTTGGCGCTGAACAGCAGGTTGTTGAGGATCTTGGCGACCTGACCGCTGCCCAGTGGGCCGAGGTGCACGACGGGATCGGCGTACGTCGCGAACACCGGCCGGACCTTCTCGACGTCGGCCTCGGCACCGCCCACCATCACCAGCAGCGTGCCGTCGGCGGCGGCGGGGCCGCCCCCGCTGACCGGTGCGTCCAGCACCGAGACGTCCTGGCGCGCGGCGAGTTCGGCGATCTCGGAGCAGGTGTCGGGGTGCACGGTGCTGTGAATGGCGATGACGGCGCCCGGCGCCAGTCCGGCCAGCACCCCGGTCTCGCCGGTGAGCACCTGACGTACGTCGTCGTCGCCGACCACGCAGAGACAGACCAGATCGCTGGCCGCGGCCAATTCGGCCGGGGTCTCCGCGACCTTGGCGGCGGTGTCAGCGAACGGCTCCACCGACGCGGGCCTGCGGGCCCACAGCGTGAGTTCGTATCCCCCCTCGACGATCCGCCGTGCCATCGGCGCGCCCTGGCTTCCCAGCCCGATGAATCCAACCCGCATCAGCCGGCCTCCACTTCGATTCCTGCCGACCGGCTTTCGCGGGCGACCTCGACATTGACGACGCACTGTTCGACGAACGACAGCGCCCTGAGGTGATATGCCGCGGCGCCAAGGCCGAGGCTCAGATTGTGGCCCGCGTCGACGACTTCGCTAGTGGCGAATCGGGGAGCCGCAGTGAACGCCGCACCGATCTCGGCCAGCGCACCGGGATCGGACCGCCAGACCCGTTCGTGATCCGCATGGCTGAACTGCACCGGCACCCGCACCTGCGCGGCCAGTGCGGGGAAGTCCCGGTGCGGCCAGTCCCGCACCATGTCCGCCTCGTAGGGCGCGCCGGTCGACGAGTTCGTGATGCCGCTGAGCACGTCCGCGGGATACAGCTCGGCGGGTTCCCACAGCAGTGCCCGCAGCCCGGGCGGACGGTGGGTCGCCGACGCGTTCCGCAGGATGTCGAGAGCCGCGTCGTGATAACGCAATCCGGTGCCCGCGAGCTCCAGCCCGAGCAGTGCGGCGGCGCGCGGGTCGTCACTCGCGGCCATCCGCAGGGCGAGTTCGCAGCCGTTGGAGTGGGCGAGGACGAACAGCCCCGCTCCCCGCGGGCGGGCGCCGAGCACCTTGTCGACCGCGCCGTAGGCCAGCGCCACCCGCTGCTCCGGCCTGGCGATCGCGTCGGGGTAAGCCGCCGAACTGCCATAGCCCGGGCGGTCGAGGGCCACCATGGTGAAGCCCAGTGCGGCGCCGAGGCGCAACAGTGACAACCGGGGATGGCCGGGGCAGTCGAAGTACGCCGCGGTGCTCGCACCTCCGTGCAGTGCGACGACGACGGCCCGCGGATCCTGTTCCGGTTCGGCGACCAGCGCCGACATCGGGACCAGGTCGCCGAGGCTGTCGACCATCACCACCCGCGGCCGCGGCGTCGTCATCACGCCTCGGTCCGCAGCAGCAGCACCCCGCTGGGCGTGAGGCCACCGCTGCTGGTCACCGCCACCCGGGCGCCGGACACCTGCCGCTCGCCGGCCTCACCGCGCAGCTGGGTGACCGCCTCGTGGAGCAGGCCCATGCCGTGGGTGCGTCCGTGAGAGAGCTGCCCGCCGTGGGTGTTCAACGGGATCACGCCGTCGCGGGCGATGTTGTGGCCGCCGTCGAGGAAGTCCTTCGCCTCGCCGATCCCGCAGAAGCCGAGCGCCTCCAACCACGACAGGCAGTTGAAGCTGAAGCCGTCGTACAGTTCGGCGACGTCGACATCGCTGGGCCGCAACGACGTCCGGGTCCACAGGTGGGCGGACTGACCGAGCACCTGCGGCTCGTGGGTCAGTGTGGTCTGATCCCAGTCGGTGCGCTCGACGATCTGCGTGCCCACCGCCTCGACGTACACCGGCGGCTTCGCCAGGTCGCGGGCCGCGTCGACCGCCGAGACCACCACGGCGACCGCGCCGTCACACGGCACGTCGCAATCGTAGAGCCCGAACGGTGTGGTGATCATCCGCGCCGACAGGTAGTCGTCCATGGTCATCGGATCGCGGTAGATCGCGGTCGGGTTCAGGCCGGCGTTCGCCCGCTGGTTCAGGGCGATCCAGCCGAGCGTCTCGCGGGTGGTGCCGAAGCGGTCGAAGTGCCGATGTGCGTTCTGTGCCAACGTGTGTGCCGCTGACGTCGCTCCGAAGGGCATCTGCCAACTGGCGGTGCGGGCGCCCCCGGGCGGGGACATCCTGCCCTCTTTCATCAGCTGACCGAACGTCGCCTCCCACAGCGTCCGGAAGCACAGCACGTGGCGCGCCATGCCGGTGGCTACGGCCATCATCGCCGCGATCACCGAGCCGCCGGGGCCGAACGTGTCCATCCCGCCGTTGATCCACGTGGGCCGCAGGCCCAGTGCGCCCTCCAGCGCGTTGACGCCGCCCTCGCCCATCCCCGCGATGTCCAGACCGGGATAGGTGGACAGCCCGTCGATGTCGTCGAACGTCAGGCCGGCGTCGGCGACGGCTGCCTCACAGGCGTCGATCGTCAGCGACAACGGCGGCACCATCAGCCGGCGGCCCAGCCGGGAGGCGCCCACGCCGGTGATCGCCGAGTGCTCCTCGAACTTGTCGCTGCGCAACATCGGACGCACATGCTTGCCGAAATCCGTTGGCGCGATCTCGTCCGTCGGCAGCACCGGTTGCTGTCCGGCGTCGGCCGCAGGCCTGAAGACCGGCAGCCACACGTCGGCCACCTGCTGGAACGTCACGTCGACCGGTTGGCCGATCGCCACCGCCTCGGGATCGGCGTCGACGATGTTGGTGGTCAGCCGGACGCGCGGATCCTCCAGGATCGCGACCTCGGCGACGACGTAGGGCGGCGGTAGGTCGGGGAAGCCGAAGCGGTGGTTGACGGTGAACCCGGCGATCGTGCCCTTCCCCGACACCGCGCTCGGCTCGAGCTTGCGGCTGCGGCAGTACCGGCAGATCGGTTGCGGCGGATGGATGTAGGACTCGCAGTCCTGGCACTGCTGCAGACGCAGCACGCCGTCGGCGCCCGAGGTCCAGAAGAACTCGTTCTGCGCCGTCAGCTGGGGTACCGGCCGTCCCGGGATGTCCGTCATCTCACATCCCCGGCATCATCTGTGCTTCGCGCACCACATCGGCATGGTCGGGATCGGACTCCTCGACGCGTGGCATCCCCTCGCCTGCCGGAGCCTGCAGCGGCGAGCGCTCATCGGTCACATGCTCTTCGCGCAAGCGCTCATCGGTCACATGCTCTTCGCGCAAGCGCTCATCGGTGGCCATCTCGATGATGGCGTGCACCGGGCAGTCCAGCAGTGCCCGTTTGACGGCGGGCTGGTCGGCCTCCGGCACGGTGCCGTTTCCCACCAGCGACGCATAACCCCAGTCGTCGAGCGAGAAGTACTCCGGGGCATGCTTCGCGCAGACGCCGAAACCGTCGCACATCGTCCGGTCGAGACGCACTCTCACGGGGTCATCACCGCCTCCACCTCGTAGGGCCGCATCGCGTTGTACACCGTGGAACCACATGAGCTGCAGGAATTCTCGAGGTGACGGGCGACCTCCTGCGGGAAGCTGCGCAACAACGTGGCCGCCACGTTCGTCGCGGCGTCCAGGGTCGCGCAGGCGCCGCGGCCGCGCAGCACCACCGACCAGCGCTCCAGGCGCGCCAGGTCTTCCGTGGTCGCCGCGCCGTCGCGCAGCGCACCGGTGACGGCGGCCATCGCCGCGGTCCCGTTGAAGCACGAGCCGCACTGACCGGCGTTCTCCCGGTCGAAGTACGACATCACCGAGGCCGCGACCGCGATCGGGCACTCGTCGGTGATCAACGACACCGCGCCGCAGCCCAGGCCGCTGCCCACCCGCTGCATCGTCTCGTGGTCGAGCGTGGTGTCGAGCACGTCGCGATTCATCAACCCGGTGAAGTAGCCGCCCATCAGCACGCCACGCACGTCGTCAGCGGGCACGCCGTACACGTCGAGCAGGTCGGTGAACGCTGTGCCGTGCGGCAATTCGTACAACGCCGCCGGCCTGCCGCCACCGGTGACCGTCGCCAGAAACGTGCCGGGCGAGGTGGACGTCCCCGCGGACCGGAACGCCTCCGCACCGTGCCGCAGCAGGAAGGGCAGATTGGCCAGGGTCTCGACGTTGCTCACGGCCGTCGGCAGCCCGGCCACACCCTGTTCGAACGGCCGAGGCGGCTTGTCGCTCGGTTTCGCGGGGCCGCCGTTGACGAAGCGGACCGCCGCGGTCTCCTCGCCGGCCACATAACCTGCAGCCACGGTCACGACCGAGACCGGCGGGTCGTCGGAGCGCTCGCCGAGTTCGGCCAGCGCGCCCGCGGCGACCTCGGCGGCGCGGCTGTCCGACACATACAGGTATGCCCGGTCGGCGCCGACGATCCGGGCGGCTAACCGCAGGCCGTCGAGTACGAGGTGTGGCCGGTGCCGCAGCAGCCAGCGATCCTTGACCGACGCGGGCTCGCCCTCTTCGCCGTTGGCGATGATGACGGCGCCGCCTGCGCGACGGCCGTTGTCGCGCACGGTGCGGAGCTTGACGGCGAGCGGGAACGCGGCGCCGCCGCGGCCCAGCAGGCCGGACAGGTCGACAACGTCGAGCAGGCCGTCGGGGTCCGCCAACGGCTGGTACCCGCCGAGGGCCGTGTAAGCCGTGAGATCCTCGGTGCCGGAACCCACGTCGTCGCGCAGCAGCCGGGCGACGGTGCCCGGCCAGCCCGCGACGGTGAGTTCGGGTGTCGCGGCGGTGGTGTTCATGACTGCCTCCCGTCACTGCCCGTGGATAGGCTGGCGGACATGAGAACCGCGGTGGTGCGTGTCGGTGTCGACCCGTCCGGGGAGCTCGGTGCCGAGCAACTGCGCGACGGGGTGACGGAGCTGCGCAGGCTGGCGGCCGACGTCGGCGCGGAGGTGTTGGCCGACGACCTCGCGGCGCTGCCGCCCGCCCGCCGTGAGGTCGAGGTGCTGATGCTCGCCACGGCTGCCGACGAAGTGATGCGCACGGCGGTGGGCCTGTGCGTCACCGCGTTCGGCACGGAACCGACACCCGGCGTGGTGACGTTCATCAGCCGGGGCACCGATGACGACGCCGTCGGTGTGCTCGCCGGCTTCGGGTTGACCGGGGCGATCGAGCGCACGCCGGGGGACGAGGGGTGGGACGTGGTGCAGGTGACGCTGGCCAAGGGGGACCTCGAGCGGGTGCCGGAGAGCCGGATCCATACGGCGCTCGAGGCCTCGCTCAACTGCGAGGTGCGCATCGTCACGCGCTGAGGAGTGGTCATCTCCGGCCGACCCGAGATGAACTCAGGAAGTCCAGGATTGCCGGGGCCGCCTGCACCCACGTGTCGAACATGTTGAAGCGCTTCACTTTCCCCTGCGCTCGCTTCTCGCTCGCGCGCTCCCAGGCGTCCTCCGGCCACGGCGGATCGATCAGGGTCGAGCCCTTGATCAGGCAGCTCACCTCCAGTGACGTCCGCTTGGGATGGTCGAGGTCGTTCTCGCCGCCGCGGATGATCAGTGTGGGCACCGTGATGTTGTCGAACATCTCGTCCTCCACGCCGGGGATCGTCTGGCCGGGCTTGGGCACGAAGGCGTTGAGCCAGCGCAGCATCAGCTTGAGGAACTGGTCCGGGTCGAGAGCGAGCAGGCGGTCGTGGTTGTCGGGGTTCTCCGCGATGCGTTCCCGCCACTCCGACACCCCGGCGACGCCGGCCATCCCGGTGCCGCGGACGGCGAGGATGCTCGGCACGATGTAGTAGGAGCCGAGCACGAAGGAGCCGTAGACACCGCCGACGATGTTCCACACCACCAGCTTCTTCACCAGTTCGGGGTAGAGCATCGTGGTCAGCATCGAGTCGCGCGCGCCGCCGGAACCGCCTGCGAGGATGCACGGCCCGATCTCCAGCGCGTCGATCAGCGCTCGCAGTGTGTCCGCCCGCATGTGCGATTCGCTCTGACCGTAGAACTGCACGTCGGACTTGCCGCAGTTGGGCCTGTCCCACAGCAGCACCCGGTAGCCGCCCTCGACCAGCTTCTTGGCCAGCGGCTTGAGGCCCGGGATGTCCTTGCTGAACCGGCCGCCGGGGGTGAGGACGATGAATTCACCCTCCTTGCCCAGGATTTCGTACACGACGTTACCGCCGTTGATCTCGATCTTCTTGTTGGGCAACTTCTCTCCGATTTCTGGGCGTGAGGACCGCGTCAGGCCTGGACGAGGACGTCGTTGCCGACGACCCGGACCGGGTAGGTGCGGATGCTCCACTCCGGCTTGACCGCGGTGGTACCGGTGGCGAGCTCGAAACCCCACTGGTGCCAGGGACAGAAGATGAACTCCTTGTCGCGCACCATCACCGCGTCACCGGGGACACTGTCGTCGGCGACGTTCTGCCCACGCGCCCGCCCCGAACACAACGGACCGCCCTCATGCGGACAGTAGTTCGCGATGGCATAGAAGGTGCCGTTGACGTTGTACACCCCGACACCGTGCCTGCCGATGGGTACCAGTTTGTGTGCCCCCGAGGGGATCTCGTCGACCGTGGCGACGACGTGTTCACGCCCCTGCGCGAGCCGGGGTTCGCGCCCCGCCGGCGGCCGGGGCGCCTCGCTCTGCTCGGTCATAGTTCAGAAGACCCGGACCTGTCCCTCGAGCGCCGGGACGGTCTCGGGAAGGTGGTATGTCGCGATGCCGTTGCGGAACATGATCGCCTCGCGGGCGTGTTCGGGCAGGTGCTTGACCAGCCAGCGCGGGTCGTCGAACGTCCAGTGCGGGTAGTCACTGGAGAACAGCAGGATCTTCTCGCATTCCATCCACTCGAAGGCCCGGGTCAGCTCCGTCTTGTCCTCGGGATAGTCCAGCGGCTGGGTGGTGAACTTGATGTGGTCCTTGACGTACTCGCTCGGCTTGCGCTTGATGTCCAGCCAGGACTTGCGGGCCTCGTAGATCGCGTCCATCCGCCACATCAGCGGCAGGATCCAGGTGAACGCGTGCTCGACGAAGACGATCCGCAGGTTGGGGTGCCGGTCGAAGGTGCCGTCGAAGATCAGGCTCATCACCTGGTTCGCCGCCAGCAGCGAGTAGGTGACCATGAAGTCGTGGTTGTAGCTGGGAAGTCCGACCGGCGGCATGGGCAGCTCATCGTAGTGGCTGCGCGACAGGTGGCAGCTCACGGTGATGTCGTGTTTGGTGGCCGCGGCCCAGATCGGGTCGTACTTCGGGTTGCCCCATGACGGGCGCGGCTCGGCCTTGATCAGGATCTGCGCCATGAACGGGTGGCCGGCCCAGCGCTCGATCTCCTCGACGCTGCGCTCGGGCTCCTCGATGGCCAGGCAGATCGACCCGCGCCAGCGTTCGTGCCAGTTGTTGTGGCTGTCCAGCCAGTGCTTGTCCTGCCAGTCATTGAGCGCGCAGTTCATCGCGTGGTTCGCCTCGGGGATCCGCGCCGGATATGCGGCGGGCTCCAGGATCGCGATGTCCGCGCCCGCCTCCATGATCAGCTGCTTGAACGCGAGATCCGGATCGCTGCAGGGGAATTCACCATCGGCGGGGAAGGCGTCGACGCGCATCGCGTAGGAGTGCGCGTAGTCGGGGGCGTCGTAGTAGATCTGGTCGCCGACCTTGTGGGAGCCGAAGTAGCGGCTGCGCCACGGCTCGGGGATGTACTGACCCAGCTCGCCGGTACGGGGTGCGGGATGGACGTCGGAGTCGACGCACCGGACTGCGATCCGTTCGGCGGCGGGAATCCTCGGATTGGCTGTGACGGACGGGATCGTTGTCATGATCGCTCCTCTTCTACCTCTACTGTGCAGCACTTGCGGATGCGATGACAGGAATTTCGATGCCGTACAGCTCCGCGGCGTTGCGCCAGCACAACTTGTCGCGCTGCTCGGCGCTGTAGGAGCTGGGCACCGACAGATTGTTGAGCTGCCAGTGCGGGTAGCTCGACCCGTACATCACCATGTCGTCCTTGCCGGTGAAGCCCGCCCACTCACCGGCGAAGCCGACGTCGCCCGGGCCGTCGAGCGCACCCTGGATGAAGTAGGTGTGACCGGGCAGGTAGTCGCTCGGCATCCTCGGCGCCCACGGCGTCTGCTCGAGGTGGGGCCTGCCGAAACAGTCCATCCGCCACATGAACGGCGTCAGCATGTCCGCGGCGCCGTCCGCCCAGACGAACTTCAGCGCGGGCATGCGCTCGAACACCCCCTCGGCGATCATGTTCATGAGGTGGTAGAGGAAGTTCATCGCGGTGAAGCCGACGAACTGCTCGTAGGTGCGGGTGATGCCGTTCGGGGTGGGCGGCAGCATCACCCCCGAGCCGACCTCGAAGTGCACGGCCACCGGCAGCCCAGCGTCGACGGCCGCCTCCCACAGCGGCCAGAACTGCGGCTTGCCGTACAACTCGCGCGACTGCAGCGGCACGCCGATCTGCACCACCCGTGGGTGGTCCTTGTACCTGGCGATCTCGCGCAGCGCACCGGTGATGTCGTCGGGATTGACCCGGATGGTGCCCCGGAATCGCTCGCCGTGTGCGCTGTCGTCCAGCCAGCGCGTCACCATCATCTCGTTGTGCCCGGCGGCGAGCGCGGACCCGAGGTGCCGGTCCGGCATGATGCCGCGGCCCATCGGGTGCAGGATCGCCACGTCGACGCCGCGCTCGTCGAACAGGTGGCGGGCGACGATGTCCGGGTCCGACCCGGGGTACTGCTTGTCGGGACCCGTGGTGCCCTTGGCGTATTCGCCACCGGGCGCCCCGTACCAATCCATCTCGTAGTCGGGAAAACCCCGGCTGCGGAACGGCTCCCGCAGGAAGTTCTGCCGCAGGTCCTTGTTCGACTTGCAGAAGATGTGCACGCTCGCATCGATGACGGGTGTACGGCTCCCGTCGGGGTGCTCCATGACCAAGGCTGACCTCCGTGTTCGTCCGGTTCGCGCGGGCTGCGCAGCCGTCGAAGACGGCGCGCGGCGGAGCCGGACCTGCCCCCAGTGTAAATGCTAGTTCTTCAAAGGCAAGAATTCTGTTCTCTTGCCGGATACCCGTATCTGTGCAGGTGAGCGTGCCTGCTGGTCAGTCGCCCAGCAGACTGCTTAGGTAATCTCATGACCGTTACGGGAGAACCCGGCGACACGTTACGAGAATGCTATTCTCCTAAGGTCGTGACATCGCACCAGGAGGCGCCGGATGCTACTCGAGTTCGATGCCGATCAGCGGCTGTGGCAGGAGACCGTGCGCGACGCGGTGACCAAGCAGTGCCCACCCTCGCTGGTCCGCAACGTGGCCGAAGACCCTGACTCACCCGAGGGTGATCCCACCCCGCTGTGGAAGCTCTACGTCGACGCGGGCTGGACCGAGCTGACGGACCAGGAGAACACCGTCGAACTCGCCATCGTCTGCGAGGAGCTGGGCCGCGCCACCGACCCGACGCCCTTTCTCGCGACGCTGACCCAGTACGCGCCGTTGGCCGCCGACCGGTATGACCCACAGCAGGCGGGCGCCGCGGTCTACTCCGGAGTGAGCGCCCACCGCGACGCCGAGGGCTGGGTGCTCGACGGCATCGCCCGCAACGTCGTCGACGGTGACCGCGCCGACCGCCTGGCCGTGGTCACCGAGGCGGGCGTGTTCCTCGTCGACGCCGCAGAGGTGTCGACGCGCCGCAGCCCGGTGTTCGACCCGGTGTTGCACGTGGCCGAGGTGTCGTTTCCCGGAGTGCGGGTCTCCGACGCCGCCCGGGTGCACGTCGACGCGGAGAAGGCGCAGCACCTCGCGCTGACCGGCATGGCGATCACTATGGTCGGCGCCTGTCAGCGGATCCTGGACCTGGCGCTCGACCACGCCAAGCAGCGTCACCAGTTCGGGGTGCCCATCGGTTCGTTCCAAGCCGTTCAGCACAAGGCGGTCGACATGCACGTCGCCATCGAACGGGCCCGGGCGCTGTCGTATTTCGCCGCGCTGACCATCGCGGCCGACGACCCGCGCCGCCGGATGGCGGCGGCGATGGCCAAGGCCTCAGCGGGTGAGTGTCAGTCCATCGTGTTCCGGCATGGCCTGCAACTGTTCGGCGCCATGGGCTTCACCTGGGAGAACGACCTGCAGTTCGCGCTGAAGCGGGCGAAGGCCGGTGAGCTGCTGCTCGGCGGCGCCGCCGAGCACCGGGCCCGGATCGCCGAGGAGTACAGGGGTTTCTAGATGCAGCTGACCTTCGATTCCGATGTCGAGGAGTTCCGGGCCGAGTTCTCCGCCTTCCTCGATGAGCACCTGCCCGACGAGGCCGACACGCTCGAGCGGCCGCGCTCGGTGTCGCACATGCCGCAGTGGGCCCGCGACTGGCAGCGGTTGCTGTTCGACAACGGATGGCTGCTGCCCGCGCAGCCACCGGAGTTCGGCGGCCGCAATGCGTCGGTGCTGCAGACGTTCGTCCACCTCGACGAGCTGTGCCGGCGCCGCATCTACCACAGCTTCAATCCGCAAGGCGTGAACATCGTTGCGGCGTCGCTGATCTCATTCGGATCCGACGAGCACAAGCAACGCTGGGCGGTGCCGGTGCTCAAAGGTGAGATCACCGCGTCGCTCGGGATGAGCGAGCCCAGCGCGGGTTCGGACCTGGCATCGCTGCGCACCCGCGCCGTGCGCGACGGAGACGACTTCGTGGTCAACGGACAGAAGGTGTGGACGTCGGGCGCACACGACGCCGACTTCCTGCTCACCTTCGTGCGCACCGACCCCGACGCGCCCAAGCACAAGGGCATCAGCGTGCTGATCATCCCCACCGATCTGCCCGGCGTCGTCTGCCGGCCGTTCGCCGACCTGTGCGGGGAGGAGAACAAGGACTTCAACGAGGTGTTCTTCACCGATGTGCGGGTGCCCGCGGAGAACCTCGTCGGACCGCTGAACGGCGGCTGGAAGGTGGCCAACGGATCACTCGGCCACGAGCGCACCATGATGTGGCTCGGTTTCGCCGACCGGATCGACAACATGATCGCCGACTTCCAACCGCACACCGCGATCGAGCGCGACCAGTACGCGTCGATGATCATGGACTATCAGGCGCTGCGGGCGATGGGGTCGGCCGGCCTCGCCCGCGCTGCCCGCGGGGAGTCGGACACCGCATCGGTGTCGGTGCTCAAACTGTTCGGTTCGGAGGCCGAGATGCGGGCCGCCGACACCGCGCTGACCGCCGCCGGGGCCGACGGGCTGGTGCATCCCTCGACCACCGGCCGCTACGAGCACATGAATCTCGACCACTACTTCGCGAGCTGGTTCGAGCGCTTCTCCCGCAGCTTCTCGGGGACGATCGCGGGCGGCACGTCGGAGATCCAGCGCAACATCATCGCCACGCAGGTGCTCGGACTGCCCCGCGGCTGAAACGACGTCGGGGCCGGTCGCTCACCGCGACCGGCCCCGACGCCTTCACACTCAGTAGTTGCTGCAGGAACCCGAGATCTGCACGATCGGGCCGAAGTAGGCCTGTGCCATCGAGCTGCCCTTGAGGAAGTTCACGGTCTGCTGCCGCTGCGCCGGCCCGGACGCCAGGAAGCTGCGCAGCTGCCCCTGGAAGCCCGGCGACGAATTCACCTCGGCGGCGAGATCGGGCCGCTGGTCGTTCAGCGCCGCGATCACCTGGTCGTAGCTGCATGTGGTGTTGACGACCGCATCCAGGTTCGGCTGCGCGGACGCCACACCGGCCGACAGGCTCAGGGCGGACACCGCCAGTCCACCACCGATTGCGGCCAGCACTGTTGCACGCTTCATGATCTGCTTCTACCCCGTTCCGACAGGTTGTTGCCCGGTTTCTTTCCAGGCTAACAGCATGTCGTCCCACGGGTTCTGGTCGTTACAACGCGACGACCGCCGCGGCCGCTACAGGCGCCGCAGCGCGAACGTCCAGAACTGGGTCCCCGGCGGTCCATTGAAACAGCCCACGTTGTAACGCGAGTCGATGGTGCCCGCGAGCGTGGCATCGTCCCAGACGTAGGTCTCATGGGTGGGAAGGTTGTATCCAGGGCAGCGCAAGCCGTCGGGGACGTCGACCTCCAACGTCCAGCGTCCGTCCTTGAGGTAGGCCTTGTTCTCGTAGTACTCGTAGAACTTCAACCGCGGCCGTCCGCTGACCTTGGCGCAGTCGGCACTCTTCTCCGGAATGCAGAAGGAGACGTACCAGAGCCACGATGCCCGGTCGTATCGGTTGGTGAGCAGGTCGTAGTTGCCCAGGCGCATCGCGGATGCGGGCGGCGCCGCCACCATCGCGGTCACGGTGAACACCGCGACGGCGAACGCCGCAGCGGCGGTTGAGATACCGGCCCTGACGAGCTTCACTGCTCTTCCCTCCCGTTCTTCCCCCGGCCCATAGAACCACCTCGACCGAATCTCGGGGTCGAGATCAGTCGATTACCGCGGGTTCCTTGCGCTCGGTGATGGGCCTGGCCAGCTCCTGCTCGTCGCAGATCCGCTGCAGCTTCTCGATCGTCTCGTCCAGGCCGGGCCCAAGCGGCTCGGAGGGGGTGAAGGTCGCGGGCAGGTTGCGCATTCCCTGGATGACGCCGATGGTGTCGTAGTGCACGGCGCCCTCGGGGTCGCAGACGTAGTCGGGCATCCGGTCGAGCACCGCGGTGAGCATCGACTTGAACACCGTGCGAGCGACGTTCGAGCCGACACAGCGGTGCACGCCGATACCGAAGCTGAAGTGCCGGTTGCCCTTCCGGTCGAGCATGATCTCATTCGGTTTCTCGAACACCGCCGGGTCACGGTTGGCCATCGCCCAGGACAACCAGAGTCGCTCGTACTTCTTGAACTGCTGGCCCTCGACCTCCACGTCGTCGGCGAAGGTGCGACCGTCGCCGGGTGCGGGGGTGAAGAAGCGCAGGAACTCCTCGGTGGCGGGGTGCAGCAGCGTGGCGCGTTCGCGCGACAGTCGCTCGCGTTCGTCGGGATGCTCACCGAGCCATTCCAGGGCGTGCGCGGTGAGCGCGGTGGTGGTGTCGAAGCCGCCACCGATGATGAGTCCGAGATTGCCGAGGATCTCCATGTCCGGCGCGGGTTCGCCGTCGATGCGCAACTGCATCAGCGCGTTCACCAGGCCCGGGCGCGGGTTCTCCCGGATCTCCATCATGTTGGTGATGAGGTCGATGCCCATCTCGCGGTGCTGCTCGTTGATCTTCTCCCGCTCGGGGGAGTGCTCCGGGGTGTACACCGAAGCGTGGGTGGGCTCGCTGTAGACGTTCCACTTGTCGAGCGAGATGCCCATCATCGCCAGCGTGAACACCGCGGGCACCACGTTGGCGAGGTGCTCGACGAAATCGATACGGCCCGAAGCGATGTGCTCGTCGAGTGCCGCGCGGGTGATCTCGTCGACGAACGGCTCCCAGCGCTTGATCGCGGCGGGGGACAGGTACGGGTTCAGCGCACCGCGGTATGAGCTGTGTTCAGGCTCGTCCATCTCGAGGATGCCGCCGCGAACCACCGTGGCACGACTGGCCTTCGGGATCGTGATGCCCTTGAACGGGGTCTCACCGCTGATGTCGTGGTGGTTGGACACCACGGGGCAGCGGGCCAGTTCGAACACGTGCCTGCTGTCGGCGGCCACCCAGTGCCCGTCGTAGGTGTCGGTCCACGCCATCGGGCACTTCGCCTGCATCTCCTCGGCGATCTTCTCGAACTGCAGGCGGTACTCGGGTGTGTGCCGGTCGAAGTGGTAGGTGTTCTTCTTGCGGTCGGCGTCGGTCGTGACACCGTCTTCGATGGTCACGGCGTCGTCTCCTCTGCCTGGATCGGGACCTGCCGGCCCCGGGGAACGGGAGTCATTCGATGACGATCGCCTGTTCGGGGCAGGAGTGCGCGGCCTCGGCCACCTGCTCCTCCTGATCGCCGGGAACGTCCTCGTTGACCGGCGACGCGTGGCCGTCGACGTCGTCGAGTTCGAAGGAATCGGGAGCGATCATCGAGCACAACGTGTGGCCCTGGCAGCGCGTGCCGTCAACTGAGACCTTCACTGCTTCCCTCCAGTAGGCTGATCATGTTGCGGTGCAACGGAATCACACGTGGTAGTCGTACCACTTCAGGTAACCGCCCGCGTCGACGCGCAGCTGCATGCCGGTGACGAAGCGCGACTCGTCGGAGGCCAGCCACAGCACGGCGTTGGTGATGTCCTCGGGCTCGATGTACGGCACCGGCATGGCCTGCTGGACGCCGAACGCCAGTTCGGCGTCCGCGCGGGTGGGCTTCTCGAGATCCGGCCGGAACGAGCGGTACATCGGCTCGCTCTGCAGCATGTCGGTGTTGCAGTTGGTCGGGTGGATCACGTTGGCGCGGATGCTGCGGACCGCCAGCTCGGTCGCCAGGTCGTGCACGTACTGGGAGATCAGGCGCTTGGAGGTCATGTAGCCCATCCCGCCGGGATCGGAACCGGGACGGTCCTTCTTCGAGGCGTCCATCAGCGCCGCGGCAGACGCCGTCGCGATGATGGAGGCGCCCTCCTTGAGGTGCGGGAGCGCCGCCTGGATGGCGTTGATGGTGCCGACGAAGTTGGTGTTGATGCCGTCGGTCCACGCCTGCATCGCCGGGGCGCCCTTCATGGCGGCGATCCCGGCCTGGGCGACGACGATGTCGAGGTGGCCCAGTTCGGCGACCCCGTTGTCCAGCGCCTCCTTGAGCGCCGCGGCATCTCGCACGTCGACCTGGGCGGTGACCGCCTTGCGGCCCGCCTTCTCGACGTACTGAGCGGTCTCTTCGAGGTCTTCCGGCCTGGCCAGCGGGTAGCCCACGGTGTCGATGTCGGCGCAGATGTCGACGGCGATGATGTCGGCGCCTTCCTCGGCCAGCCGGATGGCGTGGCTGCGGCCTTGACCGCGCGCTGCGCCGGTGATTAATGCGACCTTGCCCTCAACGCGTCCCACAGTGGTGTCCTTTCGTTTTTTCGTCGATGTCCGGCAGGGCGGTTCAGGTGTTCCGGCCGCCGTTGACGCCCAAGATCTGGCCGGTGATGTAGCCGGCCTCCTCCGAGATGAGGAAGGCGCACGCCGCGGCGATGTCCTCGGGCCGGCCCATCCGCCGTACCGGTGTGGCCGCGATGGTCTGGTCGAGGTCGCCGAGAAAGCCCTTCTCGGCCGCGGCGCGCATCATCGGGGTGTCGATGAATCCCGGCGGCACCGCGTTCACCGTGATTCCGGCCGGGCCGTACTCGAGTGCCAGCGTCTTCGTCAGCCCGTTCACCGCCGACTTGGCCGCTACATAGGGCGCCATGTACGGCGCGCCGGAATGGGTGCTCGACGACGAGATGTTCACGATGCGACCCCAGCCGGCCTCGATCATGTCGGGCAGCACGGCCTGGATGCAGTGGAAGACCCCGTTGAGGTTGACGTCGATGACGCGCTGCCACCGCTCGAACGTGACGTCGTGGAACTTCTTGAAGCTGTCCAGGCCCGCGCCGTTGACCAGGATCGAGATCGGGCCGAGTTTGGCGCGCACTGCCGCCAGGGCGTCGTCGACCTGAGCGCGGTCGGTGACGTCGGCGGCGAAGGCGAACTCGTCGTCCCCGGGTTTCAGGTCGAGGATCGCGACATGGTGGCCGTCGGCGCGCAGGCGGGCGACGATGGCGGCGCCGATTCCCGACCCGCCGCCGGTCACCACAGCGTTCTTCACGCGGCGATCCTCAGTGCGGTGGCCTCAGCGGTTGCTTGCCCGGCGGCGCTCGAGGAGGCGGCCGGGCCGATCACGGTCGTCGCAGACGTCAAGAATCTTCCTTCCGATTATGAGAACCGTACTCTCGGAGGTGGCGATTCTGCAAGATTCGAAACGTCGCGGTCAAGCGGGTCCTATGCTGCTCATCCGGCACCCGAAGCCTATGACTAGCCGGTCTACGCAACCTTGAGTTCTCATTGAGCGAATGTATGATTCGCCCTCGATGAGAATGAAATTTCCATCACACATGCCGCAAGGAGGATGATGCAGGAAACGCCGACCATCGCGGGAGACGTCTCGGGGGCCGACTCCATCGCCCACCACAGCGCCGGGACGTCCGAACCCAAGGCCGACCGGAGACTGCTGATCGACGGGCGCCTGGTCGAGACCGAGCGGACGTTTCCCTCCCTCAACCCGGCCACCGGCGAGGTGCTCGGCCACGCGCCGGACGCCACGGTGGCCGATGCCAGGGCGGCGGTCGCGGCGGCCCGCCGGGCGTTCGACGAATCCGGCTGGGCGACCGACGTCGAGCTGCGGGTGCGCTGTCTCGAACAGCTGCACACCGCCCTCCTCGAGCACCGCGACGAATTCGCCGCCCTCACCATCGCGGAGGTGGGCGCCACCGAGTCGCTGTGCCAGGGCGCGCAACTCGACCAGCCGATCGGGATCGTCCGCTACTACGCGGACCTGCTGAAGAGCTATGAGATGACCGAGGATCTCGGCAACATCGAGAGCCGCGGTATGCAGCACCACCGGTGGGTGGAGAAGGAAGCCGCGGGCGTCG
The DNA here is from genome assembly GCF_040674075.1 of Mycobacterium sp. NPDC050551. Taxonomy (NCBI): domain Bacteria; kingdom Bacillati; phylum Actinomycetota; class Actinomycetes; order Mycobacteriales; family Mycobacteriaceae; genus Mycobacterium; species Mycobacterium sp. NPDC050551. Next base: position 183,811 of record NZ_JBFARC010000008.1, read on the forward strand.
TCGCCGCGATCATCGCCTACAACTATCCCAATCAGCTGGCGCTGGCCAAGCTGGCGCCTGCGCTGGCCGCAGGCTGCACGGTGGTGCTCAAGTCGGCGCCGGACACCCCACTGATCACCCTGGCACTCGGTGAGCTGATCGCCGAGCACACCGACATCCCGGCCGGCGTCGTGAACGTGCTGGCCGGTGCCGACCCCGAAGTGGGCGCGGTACTGACCACCAGCCCGGACGTCGACATGGTCACCTTCACCGGATCGACCCCGACCGGTCGCCGGATCATGGCCGCCGCCAGCGAGACGCTCAAGAAGGTGTTCCTCGAACTCGGCGGCAAGTCCGCCGCGATCGTGCTCGACGACGCCGACTTCAACATGGCCGCACTGTTCTCAGCGTTCAGCATGGTGACCCACGCAGGCCAGGGCTGCGCGCTCACGTCACGGCTGCTCGTGCCGGAGACGCGCAAGGACGAGATCGTCGAGCTGATCAAGAACAACTTCGGTCTGGTGCGCTATGGCGACCCGGCCGATCCGAAGACCTACATGGGCCCGCTGATCAGCGAGAAGCAGCGCGACAAGGTCGACGGGATGGTGCACCGTGCGGTGCAGGGCGGCGCCACTCTGGTCACCGGCGGCGAGAAGGTCGACCCGGGCTACTTCTACACGCCCACGCTGCTCGCCGACGTGCACCCGGACAGCGAGATCGCCCAGGAAGAGGTGTTCGGACCGGTTCTCGTGGTGATCGCCTATGCCGACGACGACGACGCCGTGCGGATCGCGAACAACTCGATCTACGGGTTGTCCGGTGCCGTGTTCGGCAGCGAGGAGCGCGCGCTGGCCATCGCCCGGCGTATCCGCACCGGCACGTTCTCGATCAACGGCGGCAACTACTTCAGCCCCGACACCCCCTTCGGCGGGTTCAAGCAGTCCGGTATCGGCCGCGAGATGGGCACCGCCGGGCTCGAGGAGTTCCTCGAGTCCAAGACGTTCGCGCGGGTGCTGTCGTGAGTTCCGGCGGGCCACTCGAGGGCATCCGCGTCCTCGAGGTCGCGATGTACGGCTTCGTGCCGTCGGCGGGTGCGGTGCTCGGCGAGTGGGGCGCCGAGGTGATCAAGGTCGAGCATGCGGTGACGGGGGACCCGCAGCGCGGCCTGAGGCAGACCGGACTGCTGCGCGTCGAAGGCGATCCCAACCCGAACATCGAGCACGCCAATCGGGGCAAGCGCAGCATCGGACTCGACATGTCCGTGCCCGAGGGCAGGGACGTGCTGCTCGAGCTCGCCCGCCGGGCCGATGTGTTCCTCACCAGCTTCCTGCCGGGGCACCGTAAGAAATTCGGTATCGATATCGACGACATCCGTGCCGTCAACCCCGACATCATCTATGCAAGGGGCAGCGCGTTGGGGCCGCGCGGCGAGGAAGCGGTGAAGGGGGGCTATGACATGACGGCCTTCTGGTGCCGGGCAGGCACCGCCCGCACCATCACCCCGCCCGACATGCCCGGCATGATCGGGCCTCCCGGACCCGCCTACGGCGACACCATCTCCGGCACCAACCTCGCCGGCGGTATCGCCGCAGCGCTGCTGAAGCGCGAGCGCACCGGCGAACCGTCCGTGGTGGACGTCTCGCTGCTGGGCAGCGGGTTGTGGGCGATGGGGCACACCGTGGCGCTGACCAACCATCTCAATGAGCGCATGGAGGCCTTCCCGCCAGGGGTGCACGGTTCGCCGATCAACCCGCTGGTCGGGTTGTACCCCACCGCCGACGACCGCTACATCTCCTTCGTGATGATGCAGCCCACCAAGTTCTGGGCCGACGTGTGCCGGCACATGGACCTCACCGAACTCGCCGACGACCCGCGGTTCGCCACTGCGGAGTCGATCGCCGAGAACACCGCCGCGGCCAACGAGATCCTGACCGAGGCGATGAAGAAGCGTCCCCTGGTCGAGTGGAGCGAGCGGTTCGCCACGCTCGCCGGGCCCTGGGCGCCCGTGCAGGACACGCTGCAGGCCGCCCAGGACACGCAGATCAGGGCGAACGAATACATGGTGCAGGCCGGCGAGCTCGAACTGGTCGCCAATCCCGTGCAGTTCGACGTCACTGCACCGCGGACCGGTCCGGCGCCGGGCTTCGCCGAGCAGACCGACGACATCCTGGTCGAGCTGGGCCTGGACTGGGACCGCATCATCGAGCTCAAAACCGCCGGCGCCGTCACCTAGAAGGGTCGTTTCACACCCATGCCGCACATCGCTTCCATCGGGACCTACCTCCCGTGCTGGGGAACACCCCTGCACCGGGTGGCGGGCGATGACGAGGATGCGATCACGATGGCGGTCGAAGCCGGCCGCGCGGCGCTGGCCGCCGGTGGAGCGGTCGAGCGGGTGGTGCTGGTCAGCCGTGACCTGCCCCCGGTGGAGAGCAGCAACGCCGCGGTGCTGTTGGCCGGCCTCGGACTGGACCCCGAACTCGAGGTCGACGAGCGGCTGGGCGGTGCGCCCGCCACGCTCGACGCGGTCAGCTCGGCGCGCCCCCGGTCACTGATCATCGGTGTGGACCTGGATCCGGCGGGCGCCGCGGCGATCCTGACCGCCGACCACGGCCGGCGGGTGCGCACCGCGGCCCGCGTGGCCCGCAGCCTGCCCGTTCGCACCCGCAACGCGGTCGGGGTGGTGCACGACTACGGCGATCCGCGGCTGCTGCACGAGCGGGGCTTGCTCGCATCGCTGTCGGCAGCGTGGTTGGACACCCCCGTCGCGGTCGCCGGAGTGGAATACGACAAGGTGACGGAGCTGTGCGCGGGCACGCCACCACATATCCCGACTTATGGAGCAAGTGCCGGATTATTCGCCCTCGCAAGCCTTACCGAATCCGATACCATCGGCCCCTTGGTTGCGGTCGAGCAGGCAAGTCTGTCCGGGATCACGGTCGCAGGTGGCGAGGCTCAGGTGAATCGACGAGAACCGTCAGCGCGTCCGTTGCCGGACGGCGCCGTCACCCCCGGCGCGGATCAGCCGATCTCGCTGGCCGCCTACGAGCGTGCCTTCGAAGCCAAAGTGCGTTGGGAAGCAGGCAGATACGCCGGCAGTGATCAGCTCGACTTCCCGCCGCGGTACCGGGTCGGCGAGGACTGCTCGCTGAGCACCGATTACGAGCTGGTCCCGCTGCCGAAAACCGGAACGGTCTACACCGAAACGACCGTGCGCATTCCGGTGCCCGGCCTGAGATCGCCGTACTCTCTGGTGATCGTCGAACTCGACGACGTGGCGGTGCGCGCATTGGTGAAGGTGACCGGCGCGGCCCCCGGGTCGGTGGAGATCGGTGACCGTGGACGCCTGGCGCTGCGCCGGATCGCCGTGCGCTCCGGTGTGCCCGACTACGGCTATGCCTTCGAACCCGACGCGGCATCCTCGCGCGAGTCGCTGAGCGACCGCTCCGCGGGTGCGGCATGAGGAACGTCGCCGTCGTCGGTGCGGGGATGACGCCGTTCGCCGAGCATTTCGCCTTCGGCATCAAGGATCTGCTGGCGATGGCCTTCGCCGATTGTGTTTCCAACGTCGACAAGGGCATGTCGAAGAGCGACCTCGACGCCGCCTGGTTCGGTGCGATGGGAACGACCGACGGCTTCCCGTCCGGAATCCTCGCCGACACCCTCGATCTTCACGAACTGCCCGTCACCCACATCGAGAACTCCTGCGCCACCGGCAATGACGCCGTCCGGAATGCGTTGTTCGGGGTCGCCTCCGGTGCGGCCGACGTGGCGCTGGTGATGGGTGCGGACAAGCTTCGCGAGGTCGCGACCAAGGACATGCTGTGGGGCTGGGAGGCGATGACCCGCGACATGGCGTGGGACTACCCGTTGGGTCTCGTCGCGCCCGCCGGATTCGCGCTTCATGTCCGGCGTTACCTGCACGAGTCGCCGGCGACGCGCGAGCACCTGGCGATGATCGCCGTCAAGAACCACCGGCACGCCGTCGACAACCCCAAGGCGCGGTTGCGCTTCGAGATCACCGTCGAGCAGGCGATGTCCGCGCCGATGGTGGTCGACCCGTTCGGCGTGTACGACTGCGCGCCGCAGAGCGACGGGGCCGCGGCACTCGTGCTGGCCGCCGAAGACGTGGTGGACCGGTTCACCGACCGGCCGGTGTGGATCCGCGGGGTCGGACTCGGGCTCGATTCGGTGATGTACCCGCACAAACCGGACATGACGACCTTTCCCGCGACGGTGCGAGCGGCCAAGCGGGCGTTCGCGATGGCGGGCATGTCACCGGCCGACGTGGACGTCGCCGAGGTGCACGACTACTTCACCGGCATCGAGTTGATCAGCTACGAGGACCTCGGGTTCGCCGACCGCTTCGAGGCCCATAAGCTCGTCGAGACCGAGACGACCACCGTCGGGGGAGCGCTGCCGGTCAATCCGAGCGGTGGGCTGAAGGCGAAGGGACATCCGCCCGGAGCCACCGGCGTCGCGCAGTGTGTCGAGATATTCGGTCAATTGCGCGGGGAGGCGGTCAATCAGGTGGACGGTGCACGGATAGGGTTGGCGCACAATATCGGTGGCCCGACGGCAGTGTCGGCGGTCACCATTCTGGAAGGACCCGGATCCGATGGCTGAACGATGGACGACAGGGGTGAACCTGGGTCGGGCATCGGCGCCGATGCAGGCGGTCGGCGGCCTGTTCGCGATGTTCGCCGATGCGATCCGGTTCATCTTCCGCAGGCCGTTCCAATGGCGCGAGTTCATGGAGCAGTCCTGGTTCGTGGCCAGGGTGTCGCTGGCGCCCACGCTGCTGGTGGCGATCCCGTTCACCACCCTGGTGTCGTTCACGCTGAACATCCTGCTGCGCGAATTGGGTGCGGCGGATCTGTCGGGGGCGGGTGCGGCCTTCGGCGCGGTGACGCAGTTGGGCCCGCTGGTGACGGTGCTGATCGTGGCCGGTGCCGGCGCGACGGCGATGTGCGCGGACCTGGGCTCGCGCACCATCCGCGAGGAGATCGAGGCGATGGAGGTGCTCGGCATCAATCCGGTTCAGCGACTGGTGACGCCGCGCATGCTGGCCTCGGGTCTGGTCGCGCTGTTGCTCAACAGCCTGGTGGTGATCATCGGCATCCTCGGCGGCTACGTGTTCTCGGTGTTCGTCCAGGACGTCAATCCCGGCGCCTTCGCCGCCGGGATCACGCTGCTGACCGGTGTGCCCGAGGTGATCATCTCGTGCGTGAAGGCCGCGCTGTTCGGACTGATCGCCGGCATGGTCGCCTGCTACCGCGGGCTGACGATCACCGGCGGCGGCGCCAAGGCGGTCGGTAATGCGGTCAACGAGACGGTGGTGTACGCGTTCATGGCGCTCTTCGTGATCAACGTGGTGGTCACCGCCATCGGCATCCAGATGACGACGGGCTAGACATGGGAACATTGACCACGCTGCGGGCCACCTACCCGCGCATCAGCCGGCAGCTCAGCAGACCGGTGGGAACGCTGAGCCGCATCGGCGACCACACCATGTTCTACGGCCGGGCGCTGGCGGGCACGCCGCACGCGGCGGTGCACTTCCGCAAGGAGATCATCCGGCTGATCGCCGAGATCTCCATGGGCGCGGGCACGTTGGCCATGATCGGCGGCACTGTGGTGATCGTCGGATTCCTGACTCTTGCCACCGGCGGCGTGCTGGCGATCCAGGGCTACAGCTCGCTGGGCAACATCGGCATCGAGGCGCTGACGGGTTTCCTGGCGGCGTTCATCAACGTGCGCATCGCCGCACCGGTGGTGGCCGGAATCGGCCTTGCCGCCACCTTCGGCGCCGGGGTCACCGCGCAGCTGGGCGCGATGCGCATCAACGAGGAGATCGACGCGCTCGAGTCGATGGGCATCCGGCCGGTCGAGTACCTGGTGAGCACCCGGATCGTGGCCGGGATGGTCGCGGTGACACCGCTGTACGCGATCGCGGTCATCCTGTCCTTCGTGGCCAGCCAGTTCACCACGGTGATGCTGCTGGGACAGTCGGGCGGGCTGTACTCCCACTACTTCGACACGTTCCTCAACCCGATCGACCTTTTGTGGTCGTTCCTTCAGGCCATTTTGATGGCGATCTCGATCCTGCTGGTGCACACTTACTTCGGCTTTTTCGCGACGGGGGGGCCGTCGGGGGTGGGTAACGCCGTGGGCAATGCCGTGCGCACCTCGCTCATCGTGGTCGTGTCGGTGACCCTTCTGGTGTCCCTGTCGGTCTACGGCTCCAACGGCAACTTCAACCTGTCGGGTTAGGGGGGATCATGGCGCAGAGCAACACCGGCGGCCGGAACTACGCCGCCCTGGCCGGACTGGGCACCCTGGTGGTGTTCGGGCTCATCATCGCCCTGGCGATCGGTCTGTTCCGTGGCAGTTTCACCAGCACCGTCCCGGTGATGGTGGTGGCCGACCGCGCAGGCCTGGTGATGAATCCCGAGGCCCGGGTGAAGATGCGCGGCGTCCAGGTCGGCCAGGTGTCCTCGATCGAGGAACGCGCCGACGGCAAGGCCGTGCTGCACCTGGCGATGAATCCGGAACAGCTGAAGCTGATCCCGTCGAACGTGCTCGTCGACATCGCCTCCACCACGGTGTTCGGCGCCAAGTTCGTGGAGCTGGTGGCGCCGCCCGATCCGGAGCCGACGCGGCTGGCGGCCGGTCAGGTCATCGAGAACCGGCACGTCACCGTCGAGGTGAACACGGTGTTCCAGCAGCTGGTGAACGTGCTCGACAAGATCGACCCGGCGAAGCTGAACGAGACGCTGGGCGCGATCTCGTCGGCGTTCAACGGACGCGGCGAGCAGTTCGGCAAGACCCTCGTCGACTTCAATGCGCTGCTCGCTGAACTCGAGCCGAGTCTGCCGAACCTGTCGCGCGACATCGAGGCCCTGGTGCCGACGCTGACCGCATACGGCGATGCGACACCGAATCTGCTGTCGACCATCGAGAGCACCACATCGGTGAGCAACTCCATCGTCGACCAGCAGCAGAACCTCGACGCCTTCCTGGTCAGCAGCATCGGTCTGGCCGACCTCGGCAACGAAGTGGTCGGCGGCAACCAGCAGGCGCTGACCGACCTGGTGCACGTCCTGGTACCGACGTCCGAGCTGCTCAACGAGTACCGCGAGTCGATCTGGTGCGGTGTCGGCGGCCTCATTCCCTTCGCGAAGTCCCCTCCGCAGTACTCCGGGATCCTCGTCAACGCCGGCCTGACGCTCGGCGTCGAGCGCTACCGCTACCCCGGTGACCTGCCGAAGGTCGCCGCCTCCAGCGGCGGCGCCGACTTCTGCGAGGAGCTCGGTCTGCCCGAGCAGCCGGCCGAGTTCCGGCCGCCGTTCATCGTCGGCGACGTCGGCTCGAATCCGGCGCAGTACGGCAACGCAGGCATCCTGCTGAACTCCGAGGGACTCAAGAACTGGCTCTACGGGCCGCTCGACGGTCCGCCGCGCAACAGCCCACAGATCGGGATGCCGGGATGACGAATTCGGTGTCGACATTCGTCAAGCTGATGATCTTCGCGGTCATCTCGGTGCTGCTGACCGCGTTCGTGTTCCTGGTCTTCAGCGATACCAGAACCGGTGCGAGCAGCGAGTATTCGGCCGTCTTCAGCGATGCCTCCCGGCTGAAGCCGGGCGACACCGTCAGGATCGCCGGTATCCGTGTCGGCACGGTCAACGACGTCGAACTCCAGCCCGATCGCAAGGTGCTGGTGACCTTCGAGGCCGACCGCAGCACCCAGCTGACCACCGGCACGAAGGTCGCGATCCGCTATCTCAACTTGGTGGGGGACCGCTACGTCGAGCTGCTCGACACGCCGGACTCGACGAAGATCCTGCCGGTGGGGTCACAGATCCCCGAGGACCGCACCGCGCCCGCGCTCGACCTCGATCTTCTGCTGGGTGGGCTCAAGCCGGTCATCCAGGGTCTGAACCCCCAGGATGTCAACGCGCTCACCGGATCACTGGTGCAGATCCTGCAGGGCCAGGGCGGCACATTGGAATCGCTGTTCAGCAAGACCTCGTCCTTCACCAACTCGCTGGCCGACAACAACCAGGTGATCGAGCAGTTGATCTCCGAACTACGCACGGTGCTGGACACGTTGTCGGAGGACGGCGACGAGTTCTCCGGCGCGATCGACAAACTCGAGCAGCTGATCTCCGGACTGGCCCAGGACCGCGACCCGATCGGCACGGCCATCGAGTCACTGGACAACGGGACCACCTCGCTGGCCGACCTGCTCGGTCGTGCCCGGTCCCCGCTCGCAGGCACCGTCGACCAGTTGCACCGGCTGGCTCCGGTGCTCAACACCGACCTGGAACGGCTCGAGGCCACTATTCAGCGGCTGCCCGAGATCTATCGCAAGCTCGCACGCGTCGGGTCGTACGGGGCGTTCTTCCCGTACTACATCTGCGGTGTCACCTTCCGCGCCAGTGATCTGGAGGGCCGCACGGTGGTGTTCCCCTGGATCAAACAAGAGACCGGAAGGTGCGTGGACGAGTAATGCTCAAATATCGTGGCCCTCAGCTCGTCCGGGCAGGGTTCATCGGCGTGGCCGTCATCGTCCTCATCATCGTCGTCGGGCTGCAACCCGAACGGCTGATCTCGTGGGGAACCGCGCTGCGCTACCAAGCGCTCTTCACCGAGGCCGGCGGGCTGGTGAGCGGCAACGACGTGACGGTGTCGGGCATCAAGGTCGGATCGGTGTCGTCGATCGAACTGGACAATGGCGACGCGCTGGTCAAGTTCACGATCAACAGCAAGTACGCGCTGGGTTCGGACAGCACCGCCCACATCCGCACCGGCAGCCTGCTCGGTGAGCGCGTGCTGACGCTGGAGTCCGAAGGCAGCGGCAAGCTGTCCACCGACCAGGTCATCCCGACCAGCCGGACCACCTCGCCGTACTCGTTGACCGATGCCGTCAGCGAGCTGACCGCCAACACCCGGGACACGAACACCCAGGCACTCAACCAGTCGCTCGACACCCTAGCGCAGACGCTCGACCAGGTGTCCCCACAGCTGGGGCCGACCTTCGACGGACTCACGCGGGTGTCGCAGTCGCTCAACAACCGCAACGAGAGCCTGGCCGAACTGCTGCGCACCGCAGGCGACGTCACGCAGATCTTCTCCGAGCGCAGCAGCCAGGTGAACGCGCTCATCCTCAACGCCAATGATCTGCTGGCGGTGCTCGACGAACGGCGCTATGCCATCACCAGCCTGCTGGCGAGCATCTCCGCGGTGTCCAGGCAGCTGACCGGGGTGGTGGCCGACAACGAGAACGAACTGCGCCCGACGCTCGAGCAGTTGAACAGCGTCACCGCGATGCTGGAGCGCAACCGCGACAGCCTGGCCAAGATGCTGCCGGGAGCCGCGAAATACTATCTGACACAGGGCGAGATCGTGTCCAACGGTGCGTATTACAACGCGTTCGTGCCGAACCTGGTCTTCGGCCAGTTGCTACAGCCGTTCCTCGACTACGCGTTCGGGTTCCGCCGCGGTGTGAATGCCGGGCAGCCAACGGATGCGGTAGGCCCGCGCGCCGAGCTCCCGTTCCCCGTCAACGGCATTCCCCAGCCAGGAGACCTCCCCGATGATGGCAACCCGTAAGCGCCTCGCGGCCTGGACCGCGATCCTGCTGGCCGTCGCCCTGGTGGCCGGCGGTGGATTTCTGGTGCGTCAGGCGTTCTTCGGCCCCACCACCGTCAATGCGTACTTCTCGACGGCCACCGCCATCTACGCCGGGGACGAGGTCCGGGTCGCCGGGGTGAAGGTCGGCACGATCGATGCGATCACCCCGGAGGGCACGCAGACCAAGATCTCCATGAGCATCGACCGCAGCGTGCCGATACCGGAGGGCGCGAAAGCGGTGATCGTCGCCCAGAACCTGGTGGCCGCACGGTATGTCCAGCTCACCCCTGCCTACCGCGAGGGGGACGGGCCCACGATGCGGGACGGCGGCGTGATCCCGCAGAGCCAGACCGCCATCCCGGTGGAGTGGGACGAAGTGAAGGACCAGTTGATGCGGCTGGCCACCGAATTGGGGCCGGACAAGGGCGTGGACGGCACCTCCGTCTCCCGGTTCATCGACAGTGCGGCCAATGCGCTCGACGGCAACGGCGAGAAGCTGCGCAGCACGCTGTCCCAGTTGTCCGGCGCCGCACGGATTTTCGCCGAAGGCAGCGGCAACATCGTCGACATCATCAAGAACCTGCAGATCTTCGTGACCGCGATGCGTGACAGCAAGCAGCAGATCGTCCAGTTCCAGAATCGGCTGGCCAGTCTTACCAGCGTCCTCGACGACGGCAGGTCGGACCTCGACGCGGCGCTGTCGGACCTTTCGGTCGCGATCGGTGAGGTGCAGCGCTTCGTCGCGGGCAGCCGGGACCAGACCTCCGAGCAGGTACAGCGGCTGGCGAATGTGACGCAGGTGCTGGTGGACAACCGGCTGGCGCTGGAGAACGTCCTGCACATCACGCCGAACGCGATCGCGAACTTCGAGAACATCTACTACCCGAACAGCGGCGCGGTCACCGGCGCGTTCGCCTTCAACAACTTCTCGAATCCGACGCAGATCATCTGCGGCATGATCGGCGCCGTCGCCAATGTCAGTGCGCCGGAGACCGCCAAACTCTGCGCGCAGTACCTCGGCCCCGCGGCGCGGCTGTTGAACTTCAACAACATCCCGTTTCCGATCAACGCCTACCTGAGGCCGGCGATCGACCCGACCCGCATGATCTACACCGATCCGAAGCTCGCGCCCGGCGGCGCCGGACCCGGCGATCCGCCCGAGCCGAGACCCACCGTCTCCGCCTACACCGGCGCAGGCGACATTCCGCCGCCCCCGGGTTGGGGTGCGCCGCCCGGACCGCCGGGGATCTACCAGCCCGACCGCGATGCGCCGGCCATCCCGTCTCCGGCGCTGTATCCGGGCGCGCCGATTCCGGCACCGCCGACCATCATCTCCAACATTCCTGTGCAGTCACCGTCGGTCGACGCGATGCTCCTGCCTGCGGCCCCGCCCGGTTCGACGGTCGACGACGCCGCTCCGGCGCCGGTGCCGAACACGCCACTGCTGCCCGCGGAAGGGAACCCGCCATCATGACCCGCCATGTCCCGATGCGGCGAGCCGCAATCGCGTCGTGCGCGGTGCTGTCGCTGTCCGCGTGCTCGTTCCAGGGTGTCAACTCGCTGCCGCTGCCCGGTGCGGACGGCCGCGGGCCGGACTCCGTCAGCTATCAGGTCGAGGTGCCGAATGTCGGCACACTCGAGTCGAATTCGCCGGTGCTGATCGACGATGTCGTGGTGGGCAGCGTCGGGAAGATGACGGTCAAAGACTGGCACGCCGACGTCGAGATCTCGGTGAAGCCCGACGTGGTGGTGCCCGCCAACGCGGTGGCCACCGTCGGGCAGACCAGCCTGCTGGGCTCCATGCACCTCGCCCTCAACACGCCGCTGGGGGAGAGCCCGCAGGGACGACTGCAGCCCGGCACCACGATCCCGCTGGCTGACTCGTCGACCTACCCGTCCACTGAGCGCACCCTGTCGTCGCTGGCCGCCGTCGTCAACGGAGGTGGGCTGGGACAGATCGGCGACGTGATCCACAACGCCAGTCGCGCGCTGTCCGGACGCGAACCGGAGATCCGTGAACTGCTCACCCGCCTCGACGACTTCGTCGGCACACTCGACGCGCAGCGGGAGAACATCATCGCGTCGATACAGCAGCTGAACCGGGTGGCCAGCCGGTTCGCCGGCCAGCGTGACGTCATCGACCGTGCGCTGAAGGACATCCCGCCGGCCATCGACGTGCTGATCAAGGAGCGGCCGACGTTGACCACGGCGCTGGAGAAGCTCGGCACCTTCAGCGACACCGCGACCACCCTGGTGAACAACGCCGGGGACGATCTGGTGACCAACTTGAAGAACCTCGAGCCGGCGCTGGGGCGAATCGCCGACATCGGGCCGGACCTGAACCTCGCGCTGCTGTGGGCCACCGCGTTCCCCTACGGGCCGACCTTCGCCGACCGGATCACCAAGGGCGACTACATCAATCTGTTCGCCACCTTTGACCTGACCTATCCGAAGTTCAAGCGTTCACTGCTGCTGGGCACCCGGTGGGAAGACCAGGAGGCGAAGCTCATCCCGGCTCCGGGCGACCCGTACTACCTGAACTATTCGTACGATCCGATGAGCATCGGTGTGGCTCCGCCGCAGCGTGATTCACCGGACGCGCCGGCCGCGCCACCGGGTCAGGTGGGTGAGGTGGCCGAGGTGGCGCCCATGCCCACCGTGGCCGAACCGCTGCTGCCCGTCACGCCGCCGCCGCCTGCGAATCCCTGGGCCCCCGCGTCGCAGAGCATTCCCCAGGGACAGATCTTCGCGGGGCCGTTCGGCGCCGCGCCGCCGCCACCTCCGCCGGCGCCCGCTCCGGCCGAGGCGGTCCCGCCGACCTCGGAAGGTGGCTGATGCTCACCCGGTTCGTTCGGACGCAGCTGATCATCTTCACCATCGCCTCGGTGGTCGGAGTGGGGGTGATGGTGTTCGCGTACATGCAGGTGCCGACCCTGCTCGGAATCGGCCGACTGGCCGTCACCCTCGAGCTACCGGCCGGCGGCGGCCTCTACCAGTTCAGCAACGTGACCTATCGCGGCGTCCAGGTGGGCAAGGTGACCTCGGTAAACCTCACCGAGGACGGCGCCGAGGCGATCCTCTCCTTGGAGACGTCGCCGAAGATCCCCGCCGATCTCGAGGCCGAGGTGCGCAGCGTCTCGGCCGTCGGCGAGCAGTACGTCGACCTGCGGCCCCGTACCGATTCCGGCCCCTACCTGACCGACGGATCACGGATCTCGGTGCGTGACACCACGATTCCGCAGCCCGTCGGACCGGTACTCGACGAGCTCAGCTCGCTGGTCGAATCCATTCCAGGAGATCGCATCTCCGATCTGCTGGACGAGGCGTTCAAGGCCTTCAACGGGGCGGGTCCGGACTTCCAGTCCCTGCTCGACTCGGCGGCCAAGCTGTCGACGGACGTGCGCGGCGCCTCCGGCGAGGCACGCACCCTGGTCGACGACGCCGGGCCGCTGCTGGAATCCCAGGCGGAGACCACGGATTCCATCCGGACCTGGGCCCGCAGCCTGGCCGGCGTCACCGCTCAACTCGAACAGAACGACCCGGAGATCCGCACCACGCTGGAGCGCGGCCCCGGCTTCGCGCAGGAGGTGAGCGCACTGCTCGAGCAGGTGAAGCCGACCCTGCCGACCCTGCTTGCCAACCTCACCACGGTGGGGCAGGTGCTGGTCACCTACAACCGGTCGCTCGAACAGTTGATCGTGATGTTCCCGGGGATCATCGCGGCGCAGCAGTCCTTCGGCCTGCCCAACAAGAATCCGACCGGCCTGCCGTTCGCCGACTTCGCCCTGACGATCAGCGACCCGCCGCCGTGCACGGTCGGCTTCCTGCCGCCGTCGCAGTGGCGCTCCCCGGAGGACGAGACGTCGATCGACACGCCGGATGGCCTGTACTGCAAGCTGCCGCAGGATTCCCCGATCAACGTCCGCGGTGCGCGCAACTATCCGTGCCAGGGCAAACCCGGGAAGCGCGCCCCGACCGTCGAACTGTGCAACGACCCGCGCGGTTTCGTACCGCAGGTGATCCGCCAGCATTACACCGGGCCCTATGCGTTCGACCCGAACCTGATCAAGAACGGGCTGCCGCCGCACGACATCGTGGACTTCAACGAGCGGATCTACGCGCCCGTGCAGGGGACGCCGTTGCCGCCGGGTGCGGTGCCGTCGGGAACGCCTCCCGCCGCGTTCACCCCGCAGCCGCCGCCCGGTGCCTCGCCGCCGGATGCGGTGCCCGCACCCGTGGCGCCCGCGCAACCCGCGCTGCCACAGGCTCCGGTGCCGCCGCCGCCACCGGCAGGCAACTCGCTCAACGGAACTCCGATCGCACCGCCGCCGGCACCTCCGGCCGCGGACGGGGCGGTTCCCGCCACCCCGAGTGCGTTCGACGGTGACGGGCCGGCAGTGGCGTTCCAGCGTTACGACCCGCGCACGGGGCAGTACCTGACCGCAGACGGCCGGTTGCAGACACAGAGCAACCTCGTGGGTGCGGACAAGTCCTGGAAGGACATGCTGCCGAGCTGATCTCGTCGGTGCGCGGCGAACAAGCGGCCGGCGAGATTAAACTCGCCACGGCGGGGTGCGGCCGGTCAGCGGCTGATGCGCTCGACCCGCACGGGCAACTCGAAGTCGAGAACCGCGTTGCGGCCGCACGATCCGCTCGGCGCCTTGGTGATGTTGCGGCCTTGGAGGAAGTCCGTCGACACGATGCGCTGCTCGGTCACCGGGTCGAAGCCGAAGATGAGGAACGTCTGGCGGGCTCGCGCGAAGGTGCCGTCGGGGCACGGCGCCCACCGCGGGATGTCGTGCTCGATGAACCAGAAGTCATCGAGGCGGGCGGCACCGGTCCAGCCGAGACTGCTGGTCACCGTGCCGGTGCACTCGATCGGACTGACACAGGTGGTGTTCACGGTCCAGGTCTGGGTCTCGCTCGGCACGTCGAACAGCACCTCGTCGCGCCTGGCCCACTCACCGTCGGAGAACACCCGGTAGGTGCCGTTGAGCGCAACCTCCCGCGCGGCGTCTGCGGGCGCTGCCGCGACGACGCCGCCGCACAGGGTGGCCACGGACATCGCCATGGTGCCGAGGACTCGGTCTACGCGCATGGCCACCAGCATAATTCGCTGGTGGAGCTTGGCTCTCCGAAAGCGAGAATTTGATTACTCCTTGTGTGAAGATGATCTGATGCGATCGATCGTCGCGGTGCTTGCTGCGTGGGCGACTCCGGTGTTGGTGGCCGCGACGCTGATGGCGCCGCAGGCCTCAGCACAGCCACAGATCCCTCCGCCGATACCGCCCGCCGGGGCGCCGTGCAACAACCCGAACTGCACACCCGGTATCGCACCCAACATCGTGCTCGGCTCCTATTGCAACAACAGCACCTATTACGCGTTCGGCGTGACGTCGTGGGGGCGGCTGGTGTTCTGTGGTTCCGCCCGGCGGTACGAGCCGCGCTGGTTCCGCTCACCCGAGATGCACGGGGTCAAGAACCAGTACGACCTGTGCCCGGAGTTCGTCGGCGAGGTCGCCCAGGCTCCCGACGGCCTCTTCCTCACCTGTGTCGCGATGAACAACCGCGCCTTCTGGGAACGCGGCGACCTGCCCCTGCGCGGCACCGAATAGCGCCGCCGCCCGGTGAAAAGGGCGGCGGCACCACGGATCACGACACGTGCGTGTACTTGATGTTGATCTCGGTCAGGCCGCGAAGGATGAACGTCGGCTCGTACTCGTAGCGCCGGGCGTCGGCCGGGCCGTGCTTCTCCTCGTCGATGGTGATGTCGGCCATCCGGTCGAGGATCCGTTCGACGGACACCCGGCCCTCGACACGGGCCAGGGGGCCGCCCGGGCAGGAGTGCACGCCGCGCCCGAAGGCGATGTGCTCGCGAACGTTCTTGCGGTCCAGGTGGAACGCGTGCGGATCGTCGAAGCGGTCGGGGTCGCGATTGACGGCGCCCGGACAGACCATCACGATCGTGCCCGTCTTCACCTCGAGGTCGCCGACCTTGGCCGGCTTCTTGGCGAGCCGGAACTGACTCTTCACCGGTGCGTCCATCCGCAGCGACTCCTCGACGAACGTCGGGATGCGGCTGCGGTCGTCGCGCAGCGCCTGCTGGATCTCGGGATGGTCGCCGAGGACCCGCATGGAGGCGGACAGCAGCTTGGTGGTGGTCTCCTGGCCCGCGGCGAACAGGAACGTCGCCGAACGGGCCACCTCGATGAGCTCCGGCGTCGACCCGTCCGGGTACTTCGACGTCGCCAGCCCGGTCAGGACGTCGTTGCGCGGGTTCTTCCGGCGGTCGGCGAGGTAGGAGATGAACTTGTCGTCGAGCCACTCGAGCGGGTTCAGGCCGACGTTCGCACCGTCCAGCCGACCGACCTGGGTTTCCGGCCGGGGGGCGCCCAGCACGTTGCGGAACTCCTCATGGTCCTCCGGGGGCACCCCCAGCAGGTCGGCGATCACCAGCAGTGAGAACGGTTTGGCGTAGGAGGACAGGAACTCGCACTGGCCGGCGGCGATGAAGTCGTCGAGCACCTCGTCGGCGAGGCGCCACATGAAGTCCTCGTTCTCCTTGAGCCGCTTGGGCGTCAGCAGCCGGTTCAGCAGCGACCGGGCGTCGGTGTGCTCCGGCGGATCCATGGTGACCATGTGCTCGAACATCGGCAGCTGCGACCGGTTGGCGGCGATCTGCGCGGTCAGGTCGTCACCCTCCGGGGTGAACGGCAGCGGCGGGAACGGGCCGCCCAGTGCGATGCAGGAGGAGAACGTGTCGCTGTCCTTGAGGACCGAGTTGGCCTCCTCGTAGCCGGTGATCGCCAGCACGCCGTAGTGCGGCTCGGGCTGGACGGGGCACTTGCTGCGCATGTGGTCGTAGTAGGGGTGAGGATCGGGCACCAGCGACGGATCGGTGAAGTAGTCGATGGTGTCGAAGTCGGTCATCTGGGGGCGTCCCTTCGAGAAACTGAACACTGCGGTGGCCCGACAGGAAGTCGGCGCTCTGGGCTGAAAGTGCTGAGCATCTGCTTAGCATGACGTAGGGTCGTGGTCAAGGTCACAGCGCCCGACGGCGGCTACTATCCCCGTGTCCACCAGTCATTCGACGGAAGGTGTTGCGACGTGGCTTCTCCGCGCCGGATCGGGGCGCCCGACGCCAGGAACCGGGTCGTGCTGCTCGAGGCCGCCGAGCAGTTGATGATCGACGAGGGTTACGCGGCGGTGACGTCGCGACGCGTCGCCGAGAAGGCCGACCTCAAACCGCAGCTGGTGCACTACTACTTCCGCACCATGGACGAGTTGTTCTTGGCGCTGTTCCGGCGTCGCGCCGAGCAGGGCCTGGAGGCGCAGGCGCGGGCGCTGACGTCGCCGCAGCCGCTGTGGGCGCTGTGGCGATTCATGACCGATCCGTCGGCGACCCGGCTGACGCTCGAGTTCATGGGGCTGGCCAACCACCGCAAGGCGCTGCACGCCGAGATCGCGCTGTACGCGCAGCGGGCCCGTGAGGAGCAGACCAAGGCGATGAAGGTGGTGCTGCAGAACTACGGGGTCGACACCTCGACGGTGCCCGCCGTGGTGTGGACGTTCTTCGCGACCGGCGCCTCACAGGTCCTGGTGTTCGAGCGCAGCCTCGGGATGTCGCTGGGCCACTCTGAGATCGTGTCGTTCCTCGAAGACCAGATCCGCGCGATCGAGGGGGAGCCGTTGCCCCTCGAGTCACCAGGGGCGGATTGAGCAGAGCGTGCCCTTGGGGCCGGCATCCGTCTTCACCACGACCCCGTCGACGGCGAGGACGCAGTGGAAGTTCGCGGGCTGTGTCGCGTAGAACGTGGTGGCCGTGACCATGGCCCACTGATCCGGGTCGGCGAGCATGACGTCCAGCGTCCACATCTGATCCGGGCCGAGGGCCGACCAGGTCTTGGGGCTGAACTTGTACGAATTGTGGCTGTACTCCGCCCAGTTCGGCGGATCGACGTCGCGGTAGTAGATCTCCGCCTCGGGCACCGGCACCTCGGTGAAGACGGTGTACTTGACGTGATGCATCACCGGCGGTGGCGGTGCGGGCTGGGCGTTGGCCGAACCGACCGTCGACATCATGGCGGCGAACGCCGCCGCGGTCGCGACGGCGGGCCGGATCGGAAACAGCATTATCGAATATTAGAACAGGACTTCCACCGATTGCGCCGTTTGCCCGAGCCGCTCAGTACAGATAGATGGCCAGCACGGCGGCCCACAGCACCGCCAGCCATGCGTCGGTGGCCCAGCGCAGCCACCGGGGCGCCGTCCTGACCTCCATGAAGTACCGGATGATCAACCGGCCCTTGATGACTCCCAGGGCGATCACCGCCAGCGTGATGGGGATGCTGGCCACCGCGTCGTGGTCGCCGTGGGCGGGGGCGAGCCACCAGGAGGCGACGGTGATCGCCGACAGCACGACCCAGGCGACCGTGACCGCACGGTCCGCCGACGCCCTCGAGACGGCGGCTGGAGAAGCATCGACGGTCACAGGTTCACCTCATCACGTAGAGCAGGGCGAAGATGACGATCCACAACAGGTCCACCATGTGCCAGTAGACGGCGCCGGACTCGACCATCGACATCCGGCGACGATGCGGGTCGCGCAGCTCGCGGACGACGATGCCGATGATGAGCAGGCCGAGGGCGACGTGGAAGAGGTGGATGCCGGTGAGCATGTAGTAGAACGACCAGAACTCGCCGCTGCCCAACGTGTGGTCCGCGGCGATCTTGACCGACCACTCGTAGGCCTTGACGCCGATGAACGCCACGCCACAGGCGGCGCCGCCGTAGGTCCACCGCAGGGCGGCGAAGGGGTCGCCCGCCCGCGCCGCCACCACGCCGCGCGCGATGAACCACGAACTCGTCAGCAGCACAAGCGTGTTCAGCACACCCACGGTGAGCGTGAGGTCCTGCTGGGCGTGCAGGTACTCCTGCGGCGCCATCGCCCGGTGCACCATGAAGATCACGAAGTAGGCGCCGAAGATGATGAGGTCGCCCAGCACCATCACCCACATGGCGCCGTCCCCCGGCAGGTGGGCGCGCGTGCCGGGGGCGGGAGCGGTGACGGCGTTCTGCCGGGTGTCGGTCATGGCCGGCCTCAGTCCAGCGGCAGTTCGTCGGCGGGCTGTTCCTCGGTGGCCTTGCGAAGGAAGAAGATCACGCAGGACAGCCAGAAGCCGAAGATCAGCGTCCCGGACCAGAAGGCCATCGACCCGTTCCACGAGAACGGCCCGGCGCCCACCACGAAGAGCGGCGCCGCCATGATCTCCGTGACGATCTGCCAGACGGTGACGTAGGCCAGCCACTTGGGGAAGACGCCGTTGCGGTCGTAGAGGATGGCGATCGCGAAGCCGAAATAGGCGGCGGTGAAGCAGCCGAGTGATCCGACGTAGGACAGGCAGCCGAGGTCGTAGAGCAGCGCCAGCAGTTCGGGATCGCGGTCGGGCCGCAGCGCCGCCGTCAGGAAGCAGAACGCGACGAGCAGGCAGCCGGGCAGCGCGCCGACGGCCATCCCGCCCATGTAGAGATACGCGCACACCGAGCCCGAGGTCATCCGTTTCATGTGGTAGACGACGATGCCGTTGGCCACACCCGCGCCGCCGACGATGAGGATGAGCAGCCCGAAACCGATCTGGATGGTCAGGTGGTGTGCGGCGAAGAACTCGGCCTTCTGCGCGGTGGTGACGTCGGGCCGCGGCGGGGGCATGGTGCGCGCCAGGGCGAAGAAGATCACCCCGAACGCGGTGTAGAACGCGGGCACGATCCAGAAGACGATCCAGATGTCGCGCTTGCCCGCCGACGGTCGCACTGGGGCGGCGCCGCGATTGTCGGCAGGCCTCTCGGCCGGTGAGGTGACCGTGCTCATCGGGCGGGCACCGCCGCGTCGCGCTGCTCGGCGGCCTGCCTGCGCAGCACGCCCCGCAGGACGAAGAACATCACCATCACGAAGGCGGCGAAGGCGCCGTTGCGCAACCAGAACGACACCACGCCGTCCCAGGCCAGCGGTCCGGAGGTGACCACCGCTGCGGCCGCGGCGGGCGCCATCGCCAGCGCCGTCGCCAGCGAGTAGTGCCCGACCCAGCGCGGGAACACCGGCCGCGGACCGGTGTCGAAGTAGACGGCCAGCGCCAGCAGCAGGTTCTGGGCGACCAGCATGCCGACCGGCGCGATGAAGATGATCCAGGCCATGTCGTTGAGCAACTGGACCAGCTCAGGCCCGCGGTCCGGACGGAACGCGGCCACCAGGTAGAAGATGTCGGCAAGCGCGAAAATCGTTGCGCCGCTGACGACGGCGGTCAGGTAGCAGTAGGCCAGCACGTGGCTCTGGCCGGCCATCCGCTTCATCTGGACGACGATCACCAGGAACAGCGGCAGCAGCATGATCGCGCACAGGTTGAACGTGATCATGCTGAACCGGATCATCGCGGCGTTGTCCCGGTAGAACGCCGCGACCTCCTCGGCGGACAGTGTCGGCGACATCGGCGGGAAGAAACCGGGGAAGGCGACGAACGCGACGAGCAACACCACCGCGGCCGCCAGCGCGGCCCACAGACTGACCGATTGGGTGGTGACGTCGGCGGATCGCGGCGAGCTGTCGGTATCGGTGAGCGTCATCGAACCTCGATGCGTTGCGGCGGTGGGCGGAGCGCGCTGAACGCGGCCCCTAGCCGGTCGGCTAGTCAGCCAGAGTAGCCGATCGGCTATCCACCGGGCAACGCCGGGTTCAGGTCGACAGGATGGTGGCCGACGCGGTTCCCGGCGCCCCGTACACCTGCGCCAGCCCGACCCTCGGCTCGCCGGGGACCTGGCGGTCGCCCGCCTCGCCGCGCAGCTGACGCACCAGCTCGTGCACCTGGCGCAGCCCCGACGCGCCGATCGGCTCGCCGTTGGCGATCAGACCGCCGTCGGTGTTGACCGGTATCGACCCGCCGATCTCGGTGGCGCCGTCGGCCAGCAGCTTCTCCTGCTCACCGTCGGCGCACAGCCCCGTCTCGGCCATGTGGATGACCTCCGCGCCGGCGTCGGTGTCCTGGAGCTGTGCCACGTCGACGTCCTCGGGGCCGATCCCGGCCTGCTCATAGGCCGCGCGGGCGGCGTACACCGTGGGGGAGACGTCCTCGTCGAGCGGCGCGGATGTGGCGTGCACCTCGTAGGCGCCGAACGTCCTGGTGCGGATCTCCGTGGCCTTCACGTACACCGGCTTGTCGGTGTAGCGGTGCGCGATGTCGCCGCGGCACATGATGACCGCCGCCGCACCCTCGTCGGGGGCGCAGAACATGAACTGGCGCAACGGATAGTTCAGCACCGGCGAGGCCATGATCTCGTCGACCGAGATCTCCTTGCGGCGGAACGCATTCGGATTCAGTGCGCCGTTGCGGAAGTTCTTGTTGGCCACGCGCGCGAGCGTCTCCTCGGAGATGCCGTGCTTGTGCAGATAGTGGTTGGCCTTGATGCCGAAGAACTTGGTGGTGACGAACTGCCCGTTCTCCGCATACCACTGCGGCAACGCGAGTTTGGCCGGATCGTCGGTGAACGCGCCGCGCGGGTGCTTGTCCAGGCCGATCGCGATGCCGATGTCGTACTTGCCCAGCCGGATGGTGTCGGCGGTCTGCTGGATGGCACTTGCGGCCGTGGCGCAGGCATTGAACACGTTGGTGAACGTGATGCCGGTCAGGCCGACCAGGCGGGTGACCGCGTCGGGATTGGACACCTCGTAGCTGCCGCCGAAGCCGAACTGGATGTCCTTCCAGTCCAGCTTCGCGTCGGTCAGGGCGCTCTGGATCGCCTCGGCGCCCATCTCCATCGCGGTCTTGTCGAAGCGGCCGAAGGGATGCAGACCCACGCCGATGATCGCCACGTCGTTCATGTCTCGACTGTTCCTCTCGTACGCGGGGTCAGACCGGCTGGAAGGCGAAGGTGATGATCTCCTCGCCGTCCTCGTCCTCGGTGAACGGGATCATCGTCAGCTCGACGTCCATCCCGAACTGCAGCTTGGCCGGATCGTTTTCGGTGAGCCGGCCCTCCACCCGGATGACGTCCTCGAGTTGCACGAGGCCGACGCCGAACGGCACGAAATCCTTGCCGGTCGGCCCCTTGTAGGGGGCGCCGGGCGGGAAACCCTGCGTGGTCCAGGCGACGAGCGTGCCCGTCCGCGGGAGCAGCGCGTCCGACATCTCGGCGCTGCTGCACTTCGGACAGTGGGCCTGCACCGGGAAGACGGTCGCGCCACACGCGCCGCAGGTGCTGCCGATCAGCTGGGGTTCGCTGTCCGGCCAGGTCGAGATCTCGGGCGCGAGCGCCTTGGCCATGGACGTCCTCCTGTGTCGACGGTCGAACAGCGCCTATGCGACGCCGTGCATGTGGCTGACATTAATTGGAAATGGCGTTCTCGTCTAGAGAGAACACGTCTCGGTAAACGGGTCTACCGAGCCCGCTTCATCACCTTGTCGGCGGCCTCCCAGTGCGCGTCGGACACCCACAGGCGGGCGAACGCGGCGACGGCTTCGGTGGTGGTGACGCCGTTGACCACCCGTTTCACCTCGGCGGCCGGCGCGGTGGCCAGCGCCCGGGCGACGGCGCGCCAGTCGGCGTCGAAGGAGGCGCGCGGAAGCACCCGATCGATCAGGCCGATCCGCTCGGCCTCGGCCGCCTCGAGCACCGTGCCCGCACCCGCCAGCATCAGCGCACGGCCCCGGCCGACCAGCGCGGCCAGCCGCTCGGCGCCACCCCAGGCGGGCATGATCGCCAGCGTCACCTGGTTGAAACCGATCTTGATGTCATCGGCCGCGAGCCGGATGTCGGCGGCCATCGCGAACTCGGCGCCACCGCCGAGCGCATGGCCGTTGAGCGCCGCGATCACGGGGCCGGGGAAGGCGGCGATCCGGTCGCAGATCGCCCGCATCCGCCAGGCCATCGCCGAGGCGTCGAGTTCGGTGCGCAGCGCACTGAGTTCCTTGAGGTCGCCGCCGGAGACGAACGCGCGGTCGCCGGCACCGGTGATCGCGAGTGCGCGCGCGTCGACGGTGGTCTCGAGGGCGTCGAGCGCCGTCTCGAGCTGGCCCATCGTCTCCAGGGAGATGGCATTGCGGGCGTGCGGGCGGTCGATGGTGATCACCGCTAGTCCGTCGTTCACCTCGAGGTCGACCATCAGACGTTCTCCCAGTGCGGTATTGGCATTCTCGCCAGCGGAGAATAGCATCGCCATCGAGCTGGAGGTGCTGGGCAAGCGTGCGAAACATCCCTGTTGAGCTGACCGAACGGTACGAGGCGGAAGGGTGGTGGACCCGCGAGACACTCGGCGAAATGCTCGCCCGCGGTCTGACCGCGTCCCCAGAAACCGGCTTCTGGGTGCACTCGGCGGTCCGGCCCTATGCCGGCACCTTCTCCGACGTCGAACTGCGGGCGCGGCGGCTGGCGTCGGGCCTGCGCAGGCGCGGGGTGGGGCCGGGTGACGTGGTCGCCCTGCAGCTGCCGAACTGGATGGAGGCGGCCGTGGCCTTCTGGGCCTCGGCGTTCCTCGGCGCGGTCGTCGTGCCGATCGTGCACTTCTACGGCCGCACGGAGCTCACGCACATCCTGGGGACGGCGCGACCCAAGGTCTTCATCACGGTCGAGGAGTTCGGCCGCATGCAGTTCCAGCCGGACCTGTGCGCCGACGTCCCCATCGTCGGCCTGGTCGGCACCGACGGCTTCGACGACCTCTTCGACGACGAGCCGCTGGTCGGCACCGTGCAGGCCGATCCGGCGAGCCCAGCGCTGATCGCCTTCACCTCGGGCACCACCCGCGATCCCAAGGGCGTGGTGCACAGCCACCAGACCCTCGGATTCGAGACCCGTCAGCTGCTGGAGAACTACCCGCCCGACCGCGGCAGGCAGCTGACGGCGACTCCCGTCGGGCACTTCATCGGCATGCTGGGGGCCTTCCTGATCCCGGTGCTCGAGGGTGCGCCGATCGACCTGTGCGACGTCTGGGACCCGGCCAAGGTGCTCGACCTCATCGAGACCGAGGGACTGTCGATCGGCGGCGGCCCGCCCTACTTCGTCACCAGCCTGCTCGACCACCCGAACTGCACCCCGGCGCACATGGCCAACTTCAGCACCGTCGGGTTGGGCGGCTCGACGGTGCCCGCGGCGGTGACCCGGCGGCTGGCCGACATGGGACTGTTCGTCTTCCGCTCCTACGGCAGCACCGAACACCCGTCGATCACGGGGTCGCGGCGCACCGCACCGGAGGCCAAGCGGCTCTACACCGACGGCGACGTCCGCCCGGGGGTGGAGATCAAGCTGACCGACGACGGCGAGATCCTCTCGCGGGGGCCCGACCTGTGCCTCGGCTACACCGACGACGAGCTGACGGCCAAGGCGTTCGACGCCGACGGCTGGTACCACACCGGTGACGTCGGCGTTCTCGACGAGGACGGCTACCTGACGATCACCGACCGCAAGGCCGACGTGATCATCCGCGGCGGCGAGAACATCAGCGCCCTCGAAGTCGAGGAGGTGCTGCTCGCGATGCCCGCCGTGGCCGAAGCGGTGGTGGTGTCCGCGCCCGACGAGCGGCTCGGTGAACATGTGGCCGCGGTGCTGCGGATCAAGCCCGGCCACACCATGCCGGGCATCGACGAGGTCCGCGCCCACTTCGGGCGGGCCGGCGTGGCGCGGCAGAAGTGTCCGGAAGAACTGCACGAGGTCCCCGAGGGGCAGGACTATCCGCGCACGGCGAGCGGCAAGGTGCAGAAAGTCCTCATCCGGTCGCAGATACACGGACGTGTCGCGGCCGCCGCCGGGCAGGGCGTTGCAGTGGCAACCGAATGAGAATACGATTCTCCCAATAAGCAAAGGAGCATTTCATGGGACAACTCTCGCATCGGGTCGACATCCCGTTTCCGCTGTTCGACGCGGACAACCACCTCTACGAGCCGCCGGAGGCGATGACCAAGTACCTCCCCAAGGAGTACAAGGACGTCGTCCAGTACGTCGAGGTCAACGGGCGCACCAAGATCGCGATCAAGGGTCAGATCAGCAACTACATCCCGAACCCGACGTTCTCGCACGTTGCGAAGCCCGGTGCCTGGGAGGAGTACTTCAAGTTCGGCAACCCCGACGGCAAGAGCAAGCGGGAGCTGTTCGGTGAGCCGATGCGCTCGATCCCGGCGTTCTTCGAGCCGGGCCCCCGCCTGGAGCTGATGAACGAGCTCGGCATCGACCGCAGCCTGATGTTCCCGACGCTGGCCAGCCTCATCGAGGAGCGGCTGCGCGACGACCCGATGGCCATCCACGTGATCATCCACTCGCTGAACGAGTGGCTGCACGAGGTGTGGGGCTTCAACTACCAGAACCGCATCTTCGTCACGCCGGTGATCACGCTGCCGATCGTCGAGAAGGCCATCGAGGAGCTGGAGTGGGCCGTCAAGCGCGGCGCCCGCGCCATCCTGGTCCGGCCGGCGCCGGTGCCCGGCTTCCGCGGCCCCCGGTCCTTCGCGCTGCCCGAGTTCGACCCCTTCTGGCAGAAGTGCGTGGAGTACGACATCTTCGTCGGCATGCACTCCTCGGACAGCGGCTACTCGCGCTACACCTCCGAGTGGGACGGCGTCGCCCAGGAGATGCTGCCGTTCCAGACCAACGCGATGAACATCCTCAACGAGTGGCGCCCGATCCAGGACGCGGTGGCCTCCTGGGTCATCCACGGCGCGCTGTTCCGGTTCCCGACGCTCAAGGTGGGCATCGTCGAGGCCGGATCCAAGTGGATGTTCCCGCTGCTGGACTCCATGTCCGAGGTCTACAAGAAGGCCCCGGAGGCATTCCCGGGCAACCCGATGGAGGAGATCAAGAACCGGATCTTCGTCAGCCCGTTCTACGAAGAGGGCATCGACGACCTGATCAACCTCATCGGCGTGGACCAGGTGCTCTACGGGTCGGACTGGCCGCACCCCGAGGGACTGGCCGAGCCGACCCACTACGTCACCGCACTCGAGCACCTCTCGATGGAGGACCAGGCGAAGATCATGGGCGGCAACCTGGGTCGTCTCGTCACTACGTGACCTACGTTCCCACCTGGCAGACCATCCCCGAGATGGTCGCCAGCGCGGCGGACCGCTTCGGCGACGCGGAAGCGATCGTCGACGGTCCGCTGCGCCTCTCGTACGTCGAGCTCGTCGAACGGGTGCGCCGCGCCGCGGGCGCCTTCCGTGATCTCGGCGTGGCCAAGGGCGACCGGGTGGCGGTGTGGGCGCCGAACTCCGCCGAGTGGATCGTCGCGGCGTTCGGACTGGTGACCGCCGGCGGCGTGCTGGTGCCTGTCAACACCCGCTTCAAAGCCGACGAGGCGGCCGACGTCATCGGCCGCAGCGGCGCCAAAGCCGTTCTGGTGCAACAGGGTTTCCTCGGCACCGAGTACAGCGCTGCCGACGGTGTTCCGGTGATCGATCTGAAGTCCGGCTTCCTCGACAGCGGCGAGCCGTTCGAGCGGGCGATCAGCGGCACCGACATCGCCGACATCATCTACACCTCCGGGACCACCGGCCGCCCCAAGGGCGTGATGATGAACCACCTGCAGACGCTGCGGATGTACGAGGAGTGGTGCGACCTCAACGATCTGCGCCGGGGTGACCGCTACCTGGCCGTCAATCCGTTCTTCCACACCTTCGGCTACAAGGCCGGGTGCATCGCCTCGATGATCCGCGGCGCCACGATCCTGCCGGTCCCGGTGTTCGACGTCGACGTCGTGGTCGACCTCATCGAGCGCGAGCGGGTGACCATGCTGCCAGGACCGCCGACGCTGTACCACTCGCTGCTCGCCGTGCAGGACAAGTCGAAGCTGGCGTCGCTGCGTGCCGGGGTCACCGGTGCGTCGGACATCCCCGTGGAGCTGATCCGCCGCATCCACGACGAGCTGCCGTTCGCCTCGGTGAACACCGGCTACGGCCTCACCGAATGCGGCACCGCCACACTGTCGCGGCCGGGTGACTCGTTCACCGACATCGCGACCACCGTCGGAGTCGCGTGCGACGGCATCGACGTCCGGATCGCCGACGACGGCGAGGTCCTGGTCCGCGGCTACAGCGTGATGCAGGGCTACCTCGACGACCCGGCCGCCACGGCGGAGGCCGTCGACCCCGACGGCTGGTTGCACACCGGCGATCTCGGCACGCTCGACGACGCCGGCAGGCTGCGCATCGTCGGACGCAAGAAGGACATGTTCATCGTCGGCGGCTTCAACGCCTACCCGGCCGAGATCGAGGGCTTCCTGCTCGAGCACCCCGCGGTCGCGCAGGCCGCCGTCATCGGTGTGCCCGACGAGCGGATGGGTCAGGTCGGCAAGGCCTTCGTCGTACGGTCCGAGCGGGCGCCCGAGACGACCGCCGAGGAACTGATCGCGTGGAGCCGGGACCGGATGGCGGGATTCAAGGTGCCGCGCTCCATCGAGTTCCTCGACCGACTGCCGCTCAACGCGACGGGCAAGGTCATGAAAGACCAGCTGCGCTCCTCGGCAACCCCGGAACGCAGGCCTGCGCCCGCGTCGAGCGGTGATGAGTAGGGTGGCGTCGACAAACGAGAATGGAAACGCCATTCTCCTCCGGCTGCGTCAGGTGGGACCGGTCAGACAGACAAGACAAGGAGGTCGCTGTGCCTTCGTTCAGGCGTAAGGCGTCGACCGACGCCGGCTCGGGTCCGGTCACCGGCCCACCGACGGACGAGGTATCGCCCGCGGACCCGCAGGACCGGCCCGATCCCGCACTCGCCGGGATCCTCGCCGAGGAAGCCGAGGCCGAAGCGGCCGAGGCCGAGGCGGCGGCCGCCGCCGCCCGTGCGCGGGCGCGCGCGCTGCGACTGCGCCGGCAGGCGCAGGAAGCCGAAGTGTCCGCCGCCGCCGCTGCTGCGACCGTGGCCGAGACCGAGCCTGTCGCGGCCGACAGCGTCCAGGACGACGAGCCTGTCGCCGACACCCCCGCCGGCGATCCCGATACCGAGACCGTCGACGCCGACGATGTTGCTGACGAGAGCGTTGCTGACGAGGCCGGGGCCGACGACGGCTCGCCGGTCGCCGACTTCGCTGCACACGATGCCGACGAGAAGCCTGCGCGCCGACGGCTGCACCTTCGCGTGCCACTGCCGACCTGGAAGGGTGTCGCGCTCTTCCTCGCCGTGCTCTGCACGGGCGCGTTGCTGGCGGCCAGCGGCTACATGATCCGCGAGCACCGCCAGGCCGAGCGCGACGCACAGCTCACCGCGGAGTACACCGCGGCAGGCCGCCAGGCCGTCGTCACCCTGATGTCGCTGGACTTCAACAAGGCCGAAGAGGGTGTGCAACGCATCATCGACAATTCCACCGGCAAGTTCCGCGAGGACTTCCAGCAGCAGGCGCAGACCTTCGCCCAGGTGGCGCAGGACTCCAAGGTGATCACGGAGGTGACCGTGAACTCCGCGGCCGTGAGCACCATGACCGACGACTCGGCGAACGTGATCGTCTCCGCGACGTCGCGGGTGACCAACGCGGCGGGGGCCAACAAGGATCCGCGCGGATGGCGGCTGTCGGTCGACCTGGAGCGCGACGGCGACCAGGTGAAGATGTCGAGAGTCGAGTTCGTGCCGTGACCAAAGACCAGACCGACACCGAAGAGGCCCCGGTGGTCGAGAAATCGGCCGACCACGACCACATGGACACCGACCACACGGACACCGATGACGCCGTGATCGCCGACGAGGCCGTGATCGCCGACGAGGCGACGACGGCGACGGAGCCCGAGAGCGGTGCCACCGAAGCCGGCCGGCTCGAAGACCATCTCGAGCTGTCGGGCCGTGGCGGCAAGGGCCGGCGACGCGGTTCGCGCGGGCGGATCGCCGTCATCTGCGTCGCCGTCGCGCTCGTCCTGTCGGCCGCGCTCGCGATCTCCCTGTACTTCTTCCAGTACCGCCCCGAGCAGCAGACGGACGCGGCCGCCGCACAGGTCGCGCTCGACGCCGCGACCACCGGAACTGTCGCCCTGCTGTCCTACTCGCCGGAGACGCTCGACCAGGACTTCGCCGCCGCCAAGACGCACCTCACCGGCGAGTTCCTGGACTATTACACGCAGTTCACGCAGACCATCGTCACCCCCGCCGCGAAACAGAAGGAAGTGAAGACCAGCGCGTCGGTGGCGCAGAGCGCGCTCGCGGAGATGCATCCCGAATCGGCGGTGGCGCTGATCTTCGTCAACCAGACGACGGTGAGCAAGGAGAATCCGGACGGCGCCTACGCCGCCAGCAGTGTCAAGGTCGGCCTGACCAAGATCGACGGAAAGTGGCTGATCTCGTCGTTCGACCCGGTGTGACCTCCGCCTCGGCGAACCACTCCGGCCTGCCGGACCCGTGCGGCGGATCGCGACGTCAGTCCTCCGCGTGCCGGTCGTGGTCCCAGCGCTCCAACCGGGTCTGCAACTCGTAGAGTCCCAGTGCGGCCAACGGAGTGGCGACTGACACGCACATCAGCAGTAGTGCACTCATGATTCGCTCGGCTCCCAGGTCGTTGCGGTCGACAACAGCCTAAGAAGGCAGGTCGGCCGCGAGCACGCGTAGTGGACTACCTGCATGCGTGGGACGGCGACGGAGAGGACGGAAACGTGAGCGACGCCGAACCGGGGGCCAAACCTGCGACGCCGGCACACCGGCTGCGCCGGATGGTGGGTCGCGATCCGCACGAGCAGCATCGGGCGGCCACTCCGCTGGAGCTGCTGTTCGACCTCACCTTCGTGGTGGCGTTCGGGATCGCCGCGTCCCAGTTCGCGCACCTGCTCGCGGAGAACCACGTCGCGGCGGGGCTGACCGGTTTCGCGTTCGCGACGTTCGCGATCTGCTGGGCCTGGATCAACTTCAGCTGGTTCGCCTCGGCGTTCGACACCGACGACTGGATCTACCGGCTGATGACGATGCTGCAGATGGTCGGCGTCATCATCCTGGCCCTCGGCCTGCCGCAGCTGTTCACCTCGATTGAGCACGGCGGACACGTGGACAACGCCGTCCTGGTGGCCGGGTACATCGTGATGCGAATCGCGCTGGTGGGGCAGTGGTTACGCGCGGCCTCCCAGGATCCTGTGCGGCGCCAGGCCTGCCTGACCTACGCAGTGGCGGTCACCGTGGCCCAGATCGGCTGGGCCGCACAGATCTTCGTCCAGACGTCGGTCGAGGTGTTCTTCGTGTGCGCCGTGGCACTGATCGCGGTGGAGCTGTCCGGCCCGTTCGTCGCCGAGCGACGGATGGGCGGAACCCCGTGGCACGTGCACCACATCGTCGAGCGCTACGGTCTGCTGGCGATCATCGCGCTGGGTGAGGGCGTGGTGGGCACCGTCGCGTCGATCTCTGCGGCCGTGGAGATTCAGGGCTGGTCAACCGACGCGGTGCTGGTCGCGGTCGCCGGCATCGGACTGACCTTCGGCATGTGGTGGGTGTACTTCCTCGTCCCGCACGCCGACCTGCTGCATGCCGACCGCAGCACGTCGTTCTGGTTCGGCTACCTGCACATCCCGGTCTTCGGCGCGATCGTCGCCACCGGTGCGGGCCTGCACGCCGCCGCCTATTACATCGAGCACCACTCCGCACTGGGCGCCGCACCGACGGTCGCGACCGTCGCGGTGCCGCTCGCCATCTATCTGGCCGGTCTGTACGCCGTCTACGGGTTGGTGGCACGCAGATGGGACGTGTTCCACGGTGCCCTCGTCGCGGGCGCGCTCGTCGTCTTGGCCGTGGCGGTGTGGTTGGCGACCATCGATGTGCCGATGGCGGTGTGCCTGCTGGTGGTGACGCTGGCGCCGGTGGTCGTCGTGGCCGGCTACGAGCTCACCGGCCACCGGCATGTGAGGGCGGCCGGGCAGGCGGAGGCACTGCGTTTGGCACCGCCGCAGGCGGGCTAGTCAACCGGGGCACCGCGAAAGGAGTCACCATGCCGAAGACGGGCAAGGGCGGACAGGCCAAGAAGAGCGAGCTGCCCAGCACGCTGAAGAAATCGGAAGCCAAGGCGCAGCGCACCTTCGCGAAGGCGCACGACTCGGCGGCCGAGGAGTACGGCGAGGGCGAGCGCGCCCACCGCGTGGCGTACAGCGCGCTGAAGCACAGTTACGAGAAGGTCGGCGACCACTGGGAAGCCAAGTCGGCCAAGGGTCCCTCGGATCAGCGTGCCCGCAGCGGCGGTCCGAACGCCAAGGGTGAGACCGCCGAGGGCGTCGACGCCAACGCGTCGAAGAAGCACCTCGTCGAGGTGGCCCGGCGTCTCGACATCTCCGGCCGGTCGACCATGAGCAAGGACGAACTGGTGTCGGCGATCAAGAAGGCGAATCGGCGGGAGTCCGCCCGCAACCGCTGATCACCGGTCCGGGGCGGGATCCGCCTCGAAGCTCTCGAGCAGCATGCGTTCCTGTTCGAGCCGCATCCGGCGCCTGGTCTTGCTGCGCGTGATGAGGATCCCGGTCGTGGCCAGCGCCCAGATCGCGTACTGCGCCGTCCACGCCCAACGGAACGACTCAAACGAGTAGCCACCGGTGGCGTCGAGGATGACCCCCATCGCCTGCATCACCAGCAGCGACGCGATGAATCCGCCCATGTTGACCATGCCCTGTGCGGTGCCCAGGGTCGCGCTCGGGTTGAACGTGCGCGCGAAGTCGAAGCCCACCATCGAGCCGGGTCCGCCGACCGAGATGACCACGATCAGCAGTATCAGCAGCCACAGCGGAGCCGGTCCGGGCAGGGCGAGCACCACCGTCCAGACGAGTGCGTTGCTGCCGATGATGGCGAGCACGAGGCGGGACCGGCGGTGTGGATGGCGGCCGGTAAAGATGCCGATGACGACACCCGCCGAAATCGCTGCGACCACCGACAGGCTCAGCAGCGTCCCGGCCATCCCGGCCGACAAGCCCTGCGCCACCGTCAGGTACGGCACGCCCCACATCAGCGCGAAGACCGTCACCGAGAACTGCGTGCCCATGTGTGTGAAGAAGCCGAGCCGGGTGCCCGGCCGCAGCCACACCGTCTTGACGCTGCCCACCATCTCGCCGAAGGTGGCGGTCTTCGCCGGCTTGGCTCGTCCCGACGGAGTGTCCCTGACGACGAGCAGCGTCAGCACCATCGACAGGACGCCGAGTGCGGCGACCGAGGTGTAGGCAGTCGTCCAGCCCGCGCCGGTGAGCACGGCCAGGAACGGCACCGCCGAGAGCACCTGCCCGAGCTGGCCGCAGATGCCGGTGAGCTGGGTGACCAGCGGGACCTGCCGCGGCGTGAACCAGTGCGGCACGAGGCGCAGCACCGAGATGAACGTCAACGCGTCGCCCAGGCCGAGGACCGCGCGGGCCGCGATCGCCGATGGCAGTGTCTCGCAGAACGCCAGCACCAGCTGACCGGACGCCATCAGAGCCGCGCCGCAGATGATGAGCACCTTGGAGCCGTACCGGTCGAGCAGCACACCGGCAGGCACCTGGGCGCCCGCATAGACCACCACCTGCAGCACCACGAAGGTGGACAGCACACCGGGACTCACCGTGAAGCGGTCCGCCGCGTCGAGTCCGGAGACGCCGAGGGTGGTGCGGTCGAGCACCGCGACGATGTAGGCCAGGAGTCCGGTGGCCCACACGATCCAGGAGCGCACACCAAACCCTTCGTCGTGACTGTCGGTCGAACCCGATTCTCGGGATCCCGCCTTCCATGGTGGCCACCGCCGGCCGGGGAAACCAATTCCGGTTCCGTGACATCACTCACGAAGATTCGCTCGTCAGCCTAGAGAGTTGGCTGAAACTGCATACGGATGTGCAGTAGATTGCCTGAACACTCACATAGATGCAGAACAGGGGCAAGAATGGTCGATATGTCGAAGGTCGCACCGAGATGGCCTTGGGTTCGCTCAGATCGCACGTTCCGGGTACAGTGTCCGCATGACGAACCGCGACGCCGGCTGTCGCCTGCGGCATGGGTTGCAGGAGAGTGCGGCGCGTTGAGCGAATACCGGCTCGAGGAGCTCGCTGACCTGTCGGGGGTGAGCGCCCGCAACATCCGCGCGTACCGGGAGCGGGGGTTGCTGGACCCGCCACGCCGGTCCGGCCGCTCGGCGTTGTACGGCGACTCCCATCTCGCGCAACTGGACACCATCAATCAGCTCCTGCGGCGGGGGTTCAACTCCGCTCACATCGCCGAGTTCTTCGCCGGCATGCGCGACGGCGCGGATCTCGCCGACATCCTCGGACTGCAGCGCGCCGTGCCTGCGACACCGACCGCCGAGATCCCCGCGGCGCCCGCGCCGCCCGCCGCGCGGTCGGAGGGGCCGCTCGACATCAGCGTGGGATCCGACGAGGCGCGACGACTGGTCGAGCTGGGCCTGGCCCGCCGGGTCGACGGCGCCGTGGCGCTCACCGACCCCGTGCTCGGTGAGATCGTCGCCCGCGCGGCCGACCAGATGCTGTACATCCGCGCACTGCTACGGATCGTCGAGTCGACGCGACAGGACATCGATGCGCTGGCCGCCGCCGTCGTCACCGCGCTGGAGGAGTGCCTCACCGCGCGGTTCGGACCCGAGCACCTGCCCAGGCCGGACCAGCTCCCGGAATTCAGGCAGATCGTCCGCGACTACCGGGAGTTGGCCACCAGGCTGGTGGTCGGCCATCTCGACACGGTGCTGCACCGTCGGGTGGTGTCCTCGGCGCCGGGCGCCCTGCTCAACGGGCAGTGGCCGCCGCACGGCTGAGCGGCGCGCGCCGGATCAGCGTTTGATGCGCTGCCACCGCTGCACCCAGTCGTCGTAGGTGGTGCAGTCGTCGCCGCTGCCGTCCACGCAGTCCTTCTGCGGAGTCGTCCAGTAGTGGATCTTCGCGGCGAACTGCTCGTCGGTGGCGCGGTACAGATCGCAGAAGTCGAATGTGGTGGTGTGATCGCACGCGAGGGTCTGCGCTGGCGCCTCGCCGAAGTGTTCGGCGGCCTCGGCGTTGACCTCCGGTGAGGCTATCCAGTTCATCCACTGGTACATGCAGTTCGGATGCGCGGCCTTCGACGAGATCATCCAGGTGTCCGACCAGCCGGTCGAGCCCTCCTTGGGCAGCACGGTGTTGACCTGGACCCGGTTGTCGGCGCCGATGGTGTTGGCGATCACCTGCCAGGTGGTGCCGATCACGGCGGCGCCCGACTCGAAGGCCTGCACCTCGGCGGTGTAGTCCGACCAGTACAACCCGACGTTCTCGCTCTGTGTCTCGAGCAGCTCGGTGGCGGCGTCGAGTTGGGCGACGGTCAGGGAGTACGGATCGCCGATACCCAGTTCGGGCCTCGCCTTGGACAGGTAGAGCGCCGCGTCGGCGATGTAGATGGGGGAGTCGTACACGGCCACCCGCCCGCGGTACTCCGCCGCGTCGTCGAACACCGCCGCCCACGAGTTCGGCGCGTCGCGCACGACGCCGATGTTGTACATCAGCAGGTTCGCGCCCCAGCCGTGCGGGATGCCGTACATCTGGCCGTCGACGGAGTTCCACGGCTGGTCCTTGAGGAACGGCGAAATGGTGTCGTAGTGGGGCACCAGCGCAGTGTTGACCGGTGCCACGTCCCCGGCGTAGATCAGCCGCAGTGTGGCGTCCCCCGACGCCGACAGGCCGTCGTAGCGGCCGGTTCGCATGAGGTCGACCATCTCGTCGGAGGTGTGTCCGATGGTGACGGTGGTGCGGCAGCCCGTCTGCTGCTCGAACGCGGTGACCCAGTCGACCGCGCTGTCGCTGGTGCCGTCCTCGGCGTAACCGGCCCAGGCGATGAGGTCGAGTTCGCCTTCACCCTCTCCGATGGCGGACAACGGTTTCAGATCGGGCACCCGCTGACCGTCGGCGGGGTCCTGGGACGAGCCCGAGCAGGCGATCAGCAGTGCCGCGCACGCCGTCAGGGCCGACCCGGCGCGCAGGAGCATGGGTTCATGGTAGGAAACCGGCGCGCGGTATCGAAGGCCACTCGCCGCACGGCCGAGCGGGGGTTTCGGGAGGTAGTGCCCGATTCGCCCAGCAACCCCACTCTGCCGGCGACGGCCCGCGCGGCGCCGATGGGCGTCCTGCTCGACCAGGCGGCCGGAGTGATCGGCGCGGCCGACATCCGCGCCGCCGGGGCACTCGGAGCCATCCGGTGTGTGTCCGGCCGCAGGCCCGGCGGCGCGTCGATGCTGGGCACGCCGATCCGGTTGCCAGAGGCTCGCGACCTGCACCGGAGCGGGGTGACGATGGCCTCGTGCCACCGGTTCGGCAAGCAGGACACCCACCTTCGAGCGGTACAAACAGCAGGTCGGACTGTATCTGCGGGGCGGGGAGGCGGTGCTCGACCGTCAGTGCGCCGGCGGCGGCACATCTGCACCGGGTAGGGATGGACAGGCGTCAGGTCGGCGGCATCGGTGTGGACGTCAACCGCATACGCGTGCCGCAGTTCGGTCGGTGGGACGGGAAACCTTACTGACTAGTAATATTTCCAGCAAACTTCGGTGAAGCCCTGCGATGCGCGGGTGGACACTCGGCGGGCGAGTGTCGACCCATTCGCCGCGAGCGCGACGACGCCGACAGCCTGAAATTCTTAGATAACGATTAGATAACAATGCTGCTTTGAACAGCGCAGTTGTAGCTACTCAACCGTAACCACCTGCATGCAGGACGTTTGTCCCGCTTGTCGTCGCACCGCGAAGGGCGCCGTGTTATCTGGCCGTGGGTTACTCGGGCGTAGAACTCGCCAGTAACCAATTCCGGGCCGGAAGTACCCCCTCCTCTTATGCCACTCTTAGTGGGGTTGGACCGCCCGGACACGGGCGGCCGCCAACGCGGATTCGACGCCGAATCTTCCGCCGGCCCGACGCAGGGGAGCGCAGCCGGCGAGCCGACCACCGTCGGTCACGACCGCCAGTTCGACGAGCGAGACGACAAGCGCGCAGGCAGCGCGCCGAGGGAGATAACAAGACGTGACGATCCACGAGCACGACCGGATGCCCACCGACCGCAGCGGCGACGTCGAGGCCACCAGATCCGCGCATGCGCTCGTCGACCGCCTCAACGCCGGTGAGCCGTATGCGGTGGCCTTCGGCGGCCAGGGCAGCGCATGGCTCGACACTCTCGAGGAGCTGGTCTCCTCCGCGGGCATCGAAGGCGAACTCGCGACACTCGCCGGCGAGGCCGAACTGCTCCTCGAACCGGTCGCGAAGGAACTCGTGGTCGTCCGGCCGATCGGCTTCGAGCCGCTGGCCTGGGTGCGTGCGCTGGCCTCCGACGAGCCGCTGCCCACCGCCAAGCAGCTGACGTCGGCCGCCGTCTCCGTGCCGGGCGTGCTGCTCACCCAGATCGCCGCGGTGCGCGCGCTGGCCCGCCAGGGCATGGATCTGTACGCCACCCCGCCGGTCGCCGTCGCAGGCCACTCGCAGGGCGTGCTCGCCGTGGAGGCGCTCGCCGCCCGCGGCGCCAAGGACGTCGAGCTGCTCGCGCTGGCCCAGCTGATCGGTGCGGCCGGCACGCTCGTCGCGCGGCGGCGTGGCATCACCGTCCTCGGTGACCGCCCGCCCATGGTGTCGGTCACCAACGCCGATCCCGAGCGCATCTACGAACTGATCGAGGAGTTCGCCCAGGACGTCCGCACCGTGCTGCCCCCGGTGCTGTCGATCCGCAACGGCCGCCGCTCCGTCGTCATCACCGGCACCCCCGAGCAGCTGTCCCGCTTCGAGCTGTACTGCGCCCAGATCTCGGAGAAGGAAGAGGCCGAGCGCAAGAACAAGGTCCGCGGCGGCGCCGTGTTCGCGCCGTCCTTCGACCCCGTGCAGGTCGAGGTGGGCTTCCACACGCCGCGGCTGTCCGACGGCGTCGACATCGTCGGCCGCTGGGCCGAGGCCGTCGGGATCGACGTCGACCTCGCCCGCGCCATGACCGAGGCCATCCTCGTCACCCAGGTCGACTGGGTCGACGAGATCACCGACCTGCACGAGGCCGGCGCCCGCTGGATCCTCGACCTCGGGCCCGGCGACATCTTGACGCGGCTGACGGC
Organism: Mycobacterium sp. NPDC050551; assembly: GCF_040674075.1. Classification (NCBI taxonomy): domain Bacteria; kingdom Bacillati; phylum Actinomycetota; class Actinomycetes; order Mycobacteriales; family Mycobacteriaceae; genus Mycobacterium; species Mycobacterium sp. NPDC050551. The sequence goes on from NZ_JBFARC010000008.1 coordinate 220,423, forward strand.
CCCGGTGATCCGCGGCCTCGGCATCGGCATCGTGCCCGCCGCCACCCGGGGCGGACAGCGCAACCTGTTCACCGTCGGCGCGGTGCCCGAAGTGGCCCGCCCGTGGTCGAGCTACGCGCCGACGACCGTGCGCCTGCCGGACGGCTCGGTCAAGCTGTCGACGAAGTTCACCCGGCTGACCGGCCGCTCGCCGATCCTGCTCGCGGGCATGACGCCCACCACCGTCGACGCCAAGATCGTCGCCGCCGCCGCCAATGCCGGCCACTGGGCCGAGCTGGCCGGCGGTGGACAGGTCACCGAGCAGATCTTCAACGACCGCATCACCGAACTCACCGGGCTGCTCGAGCCGGGTCGCTCCGTGCAGTTCAACTCGCTGTTCCTCGACCCGTACCTGTGGAAGCTGCAGGTCGGTGGCAAGCGCCTGGTGCAGAAGGCGCGTCAGGCGGGTGCGCCGATCGACGGCCTCGTCGTCACCGCAGGCATCCCGGAGCTCGAAGAGGCCGTCGACCTGATCGACGAGCTCAACTCCATCGGCATCGGCCACGTCGTGTTCAAGCCCGGCACCGTCGAGCAGATCCGCTCGGTCATCCGCATCGCCGCCGAGGTGCCCACCAAGCCGGTGATCGTGCACATCGAGGGCGGCCGCGCCGGCGGCCACCACTCCTGGGAGGACCTCGACGACCTGCTGCTGGCGACCTACTCGGAGCTGCGGTCGCGGTCCAACATCACCATCTGCGTCGGCGGTGGCATCGGCACACCCGAGCAGGCCGCCGAGTACCTGTCCGGGCGCTGGTCGGAGTCCTTCGGCTTCCCGGCCATGCCGGTCGACGGCATCCTGGTCGGCACCGCGGCGATGGCCACCCTCGAGGCCACCACCAGCCCCCAGGTCAAGCAGATGCTGGTCGAGACCCGCGGCACCGAGACATGGGTGGGCGCCGGAAAAGCCCAGGGCGGCATGGCCTCCGGGCGCAGCCAGCTCGGCGCCGACATCCACGAGATCGACAACGCCGCGTCACGCTGCGGACGCCTGCTCGACGACGTCGCCGGTGACGCCGACGCCGTCGCCGAGCGGCGCGACGAGATCATCGCGGCGATGGCCGTCACCGCCAAGCCCTACTTCGGTGACGTCGGCGAGATGACCTACCTGCAGTGGCTGCAGCGCTATGTCGAGCTGGCCATCGGGGACGGCAGCAGCAACGCCGACTCGAAGAAGCCGGACTCGCCGTGGCTGGACATCACCTGGCGGGACCGCTTCGAGCAGATGCTGCAGCGCGCCGAGGCCCGGCTGCACGCCGTCGACTCCGGCGAGATCCCGACGCTGTTCCCAGAGGGCCGGCTGCTCGAGGAGCCCGAGGCGGCGATCGCCGCCCTCGTGCGGCGCTACCCGGACGCCGAGACGGTGCAGCTGCACCCGGCCGACGTGCCGTTCTTCGTCCAGCTGTGCAAGACACTCGGCAAGCCGGTGAACTTCGTGCCGGTGATCGACAAGGACGTCCGCCGGTGGTGGCGCAGCGACTCGCTGTGGCAGGCCCACGACGCCCGCTACTCCGCCGACCAGGTGTGCATCATCCCCGGCACCGCCGCCGTCGCCGGCATCACCCGCGTCGACGAGCCCGTCGGCGAACTGCTCGACCGCTTCGAGCAGGCCGCCGTCAACCAGGCGCTCGCCCGCAACGGAGACCCGGCGCCGGTGCTGTCCCGCCGCCAGGGCCGTGCCGACGTCACCGGTCCGCTCGCCGCGCTGCTCGACGCGCCCGATGTGCTGTGGGCCGGCCGCACCGCGACCAACCCGGTGCACCGCATCGCCGAGCCGACGGACTGGCAGGTGCGCGACAACCAGACCATCGCCACCCACGCATCCACCGGTGCGCGCATCACCGTCGCCGACGACGAGCACGTCGTCCTGAGCGTGCCGCTGTCGGGCACTTGGATCGAGATCCGTTTCACACTGACCGATGTCGTCCGCAGCGGCGGAGCGCCGCTGGTGTCCACCGACGACGCCGCCACCGCGATGCGTGCGGTGCTCGCCATCGCCGCGGGCGTCGACGGCGCCGATGCGCTGCCGCCGGTGTCCGGCGGTTCGGCGACGGTCACCGTCGGGTGGGACCCCGAGCAGGTGGCCGACCACACCGGTGTGACCGCCACGTTCGGCGCACCGCTGGCGCCTACCCTGACGGTGGTCCCGGACGCGCTCGTCGGCCGGTGCTGGCCCGCCGTGTTCGCCGCCATCGGCGACGCGGCCACCGACTCGGGCTTCCCGGTCGTCGAGGGTCTGCTGAGCCTGGTGCATCTCGACCACGCCGCCCGGCTCGAGGCGCCGCTGCCCACCGAGGTCGCCGAACTCACCGTCACCGCAACCGCTTCGGTGGCCACCGACACCGAGGTGGGCCGGGTCGTCCCGGTCGCCGTGACGGTGACGACCGCCGACGGCGCCGTGGTGGCCACGCTCGAGGAGCGATTCGCCATCCGCGGCCGCGTCGGTGCGGCCGAACTGACCGATCCGGTCCGGGCGGGCGGAGCCGTCTCCGGCAACGCCACCGACACCCCGCGCCGCCGCCGTCGCGACGTCAGCGTCGGCGCCCCGGTCGACATGCGGCCGTTCGCCGTCGTGTCCGGTGACCACAATCCCATCCACACCGACCGCGCCGCGGCCCTGCTGGCCGGCCTGGAATCGCCCATCGTGCACGGGATGTGGCTGTCCGCAGCCGCGCAGCACGTCGTCACCGCGACGGACGGCAAGGCCGTTCCGCCGGCCCGCCTCATCGGCTGGACCGCACGGTTCCTCGGCATGGTGCTGCCCGGTGACGAGATCGAGTTCCGGGTCGACCGCGTCGGGATCGACGTCGGCGCAGAGGTTCTCGAGGTCACCGCCAAGGTCGACAACAACCTGGTGATGTCGGCGACCGCACGGCTGGCCGCGCCGAAGACCGTCTACGCCTTCCCCGGCCAGGGCATCCAGCACAAGGGCATGGGCATGGAGGTCCGTGCCCGGTCCAAGGCGGCCCGCAAGGTGTGGGACTCCGCGGACAAGTTCACCCGCGAGACGCTCGGCTTCTCGGTGCTGCACGTGGTGCGCGACAACCCGACCAGTCTCGTCGCCTCCGGCGTGCACTACCAGCATCCCGAGGGCGTGCTCTACCTGACGCAGTTCACCCAGGTCGCGATGGCGACCGTGGCGGCCGCCCAGGTCGCCGAGATGCGCGAGCAGGGTGCGTTCGTCGAGGGCGCGATCGCCTGCGGGCACTCCGTCGGCGAGTACACCGCCCTGGCGTGCGTCTCCGGCGTCTACGAACTGGAGGCGCTGCTGGAGGTGGTGTTCCACCGCGGCAGCAAGATGCACGACATCGTGCCGCGCGACGAGCAGGGCCGGTCCAACTACCGGCTGGCCGCTATCCGGCCGTCGCAGATCGACCTACCCGACGCCGACGTCACGGCGTTCGTCGACGAGATCGCCGCGCGCACCGGGGAATTCCTGCAGATCGTGAACTACAACCTGCGCGGATCGCAGTACGCCATCGCCGGCACCGTGCGCGGCCTCGAGGTGCTCGAGGAAGAGGTCGAGCGGCGCCGCGAGATCAGCGGCGGCAAGCGATCCTTCATCCTCGTGCCGGGTATCGACGTGCCGTTCCACTCGTCGGTGCTGCGGGTCGGCGTCGCCGACTTCCGCCGCTCGCTGGAGCGCGTGATGCCGCGCGACGCCGATCCCGACCTGCTGATCGGCAAGTACATCCCCAACCTGGTGCCCCGGCCGTTCACGCTGGATCGCGACTTCATCCAGGAGATCCGCGACCTGGTGCCCGCCGAGCCGCTCGACGAGATCCTCGCCGACTACGACACGTGGCTCAACGAGAAGCCGCGGGAACTGTGCCGCAAGATCGTGATCGAGCTGCTGGCGTGGCAGTTCGCCAGCCCGGTGCGGTGGATCGAGACCCAGGACCTGCTGTTCATCGAGGAGGCCGCGGGCGGACTCGGCGTCGAACGGTTCGTCGAGCTCGGCGTGAAGTCCGCGCCGACTGTGGCGGGCCTGGCGACCAACACGCTGAAGCTGCCCGAGTACTCGCACAGCACGGTGGAGGTGCTCAACTCCGAGCGCGACGCCGCGGTGCTGTTCGCCAACGACACCGATCCGGAGCCCGAGCCCGAACTCGACGACGCCCCGGCCGGACCGGCCGACGAGGCACCTGCGGCGGCAGCTGCGCCCGCGCAGGCCGCCCCGGCGGCGCCGTCGGGCGGTCCCCGTCCCGACGACCTGACGTTCGATGCCGCAGACGCGACGGTGGCGCTGATCGCGCTGTCGGCCAAGATGCGGCTCGACCAGATCGAGGGGCTGGACTCCATCGAGTCGATCACCGACGGTGCGTCGTCGCGGCGCAACCAGCTGCTGGTCGACCTCGGTTCGGAGCTGAACCTCGGCGCGATCGACGGTGCGGCCGAGGCCGACCTCGCCGCGCTGAAGGGTCAGGTCACCAAGCTGGCCCGCACCTACAAGCCGTTCGGCCCGGTGCTCTCGGATGCGATCAACGACCAGTTGCGCACCGTGCTCGGCCCGTCGGGCAAGCGCCCGGCCTACATCGCCGAGCGGGTGAAGAAGACCTGGGAGCTCGGCGACGGCTGGGTCAAGCACGTCACCGTCGAGGTGGCGATGGGGACCCGTGAGGGCAGCAGCGTGCGCGGCGGCGGGCTGGGCAACCTGCACGAGGGTGCGCTCGCCGACGTCGCGTCGGTCGACAAGGCCGTCGACGGCGCCGTGACGGCGGTGGCCGCGCGCAAGGGTGTCTCCGTGACACTCCCGTCTGCCGGCGGAGCCGCAGGCGGCGTGGTGGATTCGGCCGCGCTCGGCGAGTTCGCCGAACAGGTCACCGGTCGCGACGGCGTGCTGGCCTCGGCCGCCCGCCTGGTCCTCGACCAGCTGGGCCTCGACACGCCGGTCACCGCACCCGAGACCGCGAATGACGCGGAACTGATCGACCTGGTCACCACCGAGCTCGGCTCCGACTGGCCGCGGCTGGTCGCACCGGCCTTCGACGGTCGCAAGGCCGTCGTGTTCGACGACCGCTGGGCCAGCGCGCGTGAGGATCTCGTGAAGATCTGGCTGGCCGAGGAGGACGACGTCGACGCCGACTGGCCGCGACTGGCCGAGCGGTTCGAGGGCGCCGGCCACGTGGTGGCCACCCAGGCGAACTGGTGGCAGGGCAAGGCGCTGGCCACGGGCCGCAACGTGCACGCATCGCTGTTCGGCCGGATCGCCGCCGGTGCGGAGAACCCGGGCCGCGGCCACTACAGCGACGAGGTCGCGGTGGTGACGGGCGCGTCGAAGGGCTCGATCGCCGCATCGGTGGCCGCGCAGCTGCTCGAGGGCGGGGCGACGGTGATCGCCACCACCTCGCGCCTCGACGACGCCCGGCTGGAGTTCTACAAGTCGCTCTACCGCGACAGTGCGCGCTTCGGCGCGACGCTGTGGGTGGTGCCGGCGAACATGGCCTCCTACAACGACATCGACGCACTGGTGTCGTGGGTCGGCTCGGAGCAGACCGAGAGCTTGGGGCCGCAGTCGATCCACCTCAAGGACGCCCAGACGCCGACGCTGCTGTTCCCGTTCGCCGCCCCGAGGGTGGCCGGCGACATGTCGGAGGCCGGTTCGCGCTCCGAGATGGAGATGAAGGTGCTGCTGTGGGCCGTGCAGCGGCTGATCGCAGGACTGTCGGGCATCGGCGCGGAGCGCGACATCGCGTCGCGGCTGCACGTGGTGCTGCCTGGTTCACCGAACCGCGGCATGTTCGGCGGTGACGGCGCCTACGGTGAGGCCAAGTCCGCGCTCGATGCGCTGGTGACTCGCTGGAAGGCCGAATCGTCCTGGGCGCAGCGGGTTTCGCTGGCGCACGCGCTGATCGGTTGGACCAAGGGCACCGGCCTGATGGGTCACAACGACGCGATCGTGGGTGCTGTCGAGGAAGCCGGCGCCACCACCTACACCACCGCCGAGATGGCCTCGATGCTGTTGGCGCTCTGCGACATCGACGCGAAGGTGTCCGCGGCCCGCGAGCCGCTCGAGGTCGACCTGACCGGTGGCCTCGGCGACGTCGAGCTCGACATGGCGGCACTGGCGGCCAAGGCGCGCGAGGAGATGACCACCGAGACGCTGCCGGAGGACGGGCCAACGCCGGGCACCATCGCCGCGCTGCCCGCCCCGCCGCGGCTGGACGGCCCGGCGCCGGCTCCCGAGTGGGCCGACCTCGACGTCGACCCCGCGGACCTCGTGGTGATCGTCGGCGGCGCCGAACTCGGGCCCTACGGTTCGTCGCGGACCCGCTTCGAGATGGAGGTCGACAACGAACTGTCGGCGGCAGGCGTGCTCGAGCTGGCGTGGACGACCGGCCTGATCACCTGGGAAGACGACCCGAAGCCGGGCTGGTACGACGCCGCATCCGGTGACCTGGTCCCCGAGGAGGAGCTCGTCGAGCGCTATCACGACGCCGTCGTGGAGCGTTGCGGCATCCGGGAATTCGTCGACGACGGCTTCCTAGATCCCGATCATTCGTCGCCGCTGCTGGTGAGCGTGTTCCTGGACAAGGACTTCTCGTTCGTGGTGTCGTCGGAGGACGAGGCCCGCACGTTCGTGGCGTTCGATCCCGAGCACACCGTGATCCGCCCTGTCCCGGACTCGGCCGACTGGCAGGTGATCCGCAAGGCGGGCACCGAGATCCGGGTGCCGCGCAAGACGAAACTGTCCCGCACGGTCGGCGCGCAGATCCCCACCGGCTTCGATCCCACGGTGTGGGGCATCACGCCCGACATGGCCAACTCGATCGACCGGGTGGCGCTGTGGAACATCGTCGCCACCGTCGATGCGTTCCTGTCGGCGGGCTTCAGCCCGACCGAGCTGATGCGCTGGGTGCACCCCAGCCTGGTGGCCAGCACGCAGGGCACCGGCATGGGCGGCATGACGTCGATGCAGACCATGTACCACGGCAATCTGCTCGGCCGGAACAAGCCGAACGACATCCTGCAGGAGGTGCTGCCCAACGTCGTGGCCGCGCACGTCGTGCAGTCCTACATCGGCTCCTACGGCGCGATGATCCACCCGGTCGGCGCCTGCGCCACCGCGGCGGTGTCGGTCGAGGAGGGCGTCGACAAGATCCGGCTCGGCAAGGCCGAACTGGTGGTCGCGGGCGGCTTCGACGACCTGACGCTCGAGGCGATCATCGGCTTCGGTGACATGGCGGCCACCGCCGACACCCAGATGATGCGCGCCAAGGGGATCAGCGATTCGAAGTTCTCGCGCGCCAACGACCGGCGCAGGCTCGGCTTCGTCGAGGCCCAGGGCGGCGGCACGATCCTGCTGGCCCGCGGTGACCTCGCGGTCAGGATGGGTCTGCCGGTGCTGGCGGTCGTCGGCTACGCGCAGAGCTTCGCCGACGGTGTGCACACCTCGATCCCGGCACCGGGACTGGGCGCGCTCGGCGCCGGTCGCGGCGGCAGGGACTCGGTGCTGGCACGCTCGCTGGCCAAGCTCGGCGTCGGTGCCGACGACATCGCGGTGATCTACAAGCACGACACCTCGACGCTGGCCAACGACCCCAACGAGACCGAACTGCACGAGCGGCTCGCGGACTCGATGGGCCGGTCGGCCGGGGCGCCGCTGTTCGTCGTCAGCCAGAAGACGCTGACAGGCCACGCCAAGGGCGGCGCCGCGGTGTTCCAGATGATGGGCCTGTGCCAGGTCCTGCGCGACGGGGTCATCCCGCCGAACCGCAGCCTGGACTGTGTCGACGACGAGATGGCCACCTCCGGGCACTTCGTCTGGCCGCGCGAGACCCTGCGGCTGGGGGAGAGGTTCCCGCTCAAGGCCGGCCTGGTGACCAGCCTGGGCTTCGGACACGTGTCCGGGCTCATCGCGCTGGTCCACCCGCAGGCGTTCCTCGCCTCGCTCGATCCCGAGCAGCGCGAGGACTACCGCCGGCGCGCCGACCAGCGCACGCTCGCGGGTCGTCGCCGGCTGGCGTCGGCCATCGCGGGCGGTCGCCCGATGTACGAGCGACCGGCGGACCGGCGCTTCGGCCACGACGGGTCGGAGAAGCGGCAGGAGGCGGCGATGCTGCTCGACGCGGCGTCGAGGCTCGGCGACGGCGACGTGTACGGCCGATGAGCGCTTGCGCGAAGAGCAACCAGCACCGATGAGCGCATCGGCTTGGGCTAGGGTGCCTGCGTGGCGATAGTGGGTGTGGGCATCGACCTGGTTTCCATCCCGGAGTTCGCCGAACAGGTCGACCGCCCGGGCACGGTGTTCTCCGAGACGTTCACGCCGGGGGAGCGCCGGGACGCCGCGGACAAGAGTTCGTCGGCGGCCCGGCACCTCGCGGCCCGGTGGGCGGCCAAGGAGGCCGTGATCAAGGCGTGGTCGGGCTCGCGGTTCTCCAAGCGGCCCGCGCTGCCCGAGGGAATCCACCGCGACATCGAGGTGGTGACGGACATGTGGGGCCGGCCGAAGGTGCGGCTGTCCGGTGACATCGCCAAGCATCTGCAGGATGTGACGATCCACGTCTCGCTGACCCACGAGGCCGACACGGCCGCCGCGGTGGCGATCCTGGAATCCGCCGACTGACGCGTTCCCGCGAGGGTGCCACTAGCCTCGTCGCCATGAGTGATGTGGTCGAACGCGTCCGCGACGTGCTGCCCTCGGTCCGTGCGGATCTGGAGGATCTGGTGCGCATCGAGTCGGTGTGGGCCGACCCGGCGCGCCGCGGCGAGGTGCAGCGCAGCGCGCAAGCGGTGGCGGACCTGCTCGGCGCGGCCGGCTTCGACGACATCCGCATCGTCGCCGAGGGCGGGGCGCCCGCGGTGATCGCCCGCCACCCGGCGCCGCCGGGAGCGCCGACGGTGCTGCTCTACGCCCATCACGACGTCCAACCCGAGGGCGACCACTCGCAGTGGGGCACAGCGCCATTCGAGCCCACCGAACGCGACGGGCGGCTGTACGGCCGCGGCACCGCCGACGACAAGGCCGGCATCGCGACACATCTGGCCGCCTTCCGGGCCCACGGCGGCACCCCGCCGGTCGGGGTGACGGTGTTCGTGGAGGGCGAGGAGGAGTCCGGGTCGCCGTCGCTGGGCGCACTGCTGGAGGCGCACAAGGATCTGCTGGCCGCCGACGTCATCGTGATCGCCGACTCGGACAACTGGAGCACCGAGATTCCTGCACTCACGGTGTCACTGCGCGGGCTGGCCGACTGCGTGGTCGAGGTCGCCACCCTGGACCACGGCCTGCACTCGGGACTGTGGGGCGGCGTGGTGCCGGACGCGTTGTCGGTGCTGGTGCGCCTGCTGGCGAGCCTGCACGACGACGAGGGCAACGTGGCGGTCGACGGCCTGCACGTCGGCAGTGCCGCCGACGTGGACCGGGGCGCCGACTGGGTGCGCACCGAGACCGGCCTGCTCGACGGCGTCGCCGAGATCGGTTCCGGCTCAGTGGTGCAGCGGTTGTGGGCCAAGCCCGCGATCACGGTGATCGGCATCGACACCACGCCGATCGACCAGGCCTCGAACACCCTGATCCCGCGGGCGCGGGCCAAGGTCAGCATGCGGGTCGCCCCCGGCGGCGACGCCCGCGCCCACCTCGACGCGCTGACCCGCCACCTCGAGCAGCACGTCCCGTGGGGCGCGCGCGTCGCGGTCACGCCCGGCGACATCGGGCAGCCCTACGCCATCGACGCCACGGGTCCGGTCTACGAGGCGGCGCGGGCCGCATTCCGGCAGGCGTGGGGCACCGAACCGGTGGACATGGGGATGGGCGGCTCGATCCCGTTCATCGCCGAGTTCGCCGCAGCGTTCCCGGCGGCGGCGATCCTGGTCACCGGCGTCGAGGATCCGGGCACCCAGGCGCACAGCGTCAACGAGAGCCTGCACCTCGGTGTGCTCGAACGGGCGGCCACCGCCGAGGCGCTGCTGCTGGCGAAACTCGGCGAGAGTGCAGTGACCGGCAGCTAGACCGACAGGTCGCGCCGCAGCTTGGCGACGTGCCCGGTGGCCCGGACGTTGTACTGGGCCTCGGCGATGTCGCCCTTCTCGTCGACGACGAAGGTCGAGCGGATGACGCCCTGAACGGTCTTGCCGTACATCGTCTTCTCCCCGAAGGCGCCCCACGCGGTGAGCACCTCTTTGTCGGGATCGGACAGCAGCGGGAACGTCAGGCCCTCCTGGTCCCGGAACTTCGCCAGCTTGGCCGGCTTGTCCGGCGAGATGCCCACCACGTCGAGGCCGGCGCCGTTGAGTTCAGTGAGGCTGTCGCGGAAGTCGCACGCCTGCTTGGTGCAACCCGGGGTCGACGCGGCCGGGTAGAAGTACACGATGACCTTGCGGCCCTGGTAGTCCGACAGCGCGACGGTGTTGCCGTCGGCGTCGGGCAGGCTGAACGACGGCGCCGTGTCGCCGACCTCGAGACGAGGAGTCTGTGGCATGCGTCTGGGTAACCCTTCTGTCGGCCGGTGCCCACCGATGGACACCGGCTGATCTAGGGTAGTGCGGCAGAGCAGCGACCGAGGTGGAGGCAGACGTGGCGGACCGAGATCCCGACACCATCAAGCAGGACATCGACCAGGCCCGTGATCAGTTGGCCGCCACGGTGGACTCGCTCGCCGAACGCGCGAACCCGCAGCGCGTCGCCAACGACCTCAAGGCCGGTGTGATCCGTTTCGTGAAGACGCCCGCGGTGGCGGCGTCACTCGCGGGCGTGGGTGTGGTGGTCGTGCTGGTGATCGTGCGCAGGTCGAGGCGCTGACGCGCTGATCAGCGGCGCCGGCTGGACAGCAGCCAGTCGGCGATCGTCAACCGCGGCGGATTGGCGCGACGGCCGAGCCTGCTGCAGCTGTGCACGTGCAGCGGCGCAGCTACCTCGTCGTGCTGCGGCGAGGCAGGTGTGCCCGTCGCTCGGGGTGCGCCTGCAGTGGACATCAGCTAAGCCTTTGAATTCGTCGGTTGCCGCCGACCGGACCGCGTCACGAAGTGGTCAGCTAACACAATGATAGCAGCAGGTCCGGCGGCAAGGGTCGTTTGACTGCGAAAATGTGACTCGTCTGACGCTGCCCGCAACTGTTCACCCGCAGTGGACATACCGTCGGTATAGGCCTGCTGAGTGAACTGCAGCACATCAGATGTCCTCGGAAGCGGGAAACCGTTTACAAATTGTCGCAAACGTCAACCGCAAAGCGGTCGGGCGTGACCTGCGCAGAGCGGATTCGGCCGCGCTCGAGCGTGCGGGAAGTCAGGTGCCTGACGCGAGGGGAGAAAGGGCAGTGCGGGCTGGAACGCCCGCACCGCGCCGGAGGAGAAAGAGTGCGCCGTCAGGGTTTCGAACCCCGGACCCGCTGATTAAGAGTCAGCTGCTCTACCAACTGAGCTAACGGCGCGCGACAGCGAGAGTAACAGTTCGGGTGGCGGGGTACGAAATCCATTCGGGACCTGAGGGACGGCTCAGCGCGAATGAGCCGTTGTCCGACTTTGCCCTTAGACTATTGCCAATAAAGTCGTCGTTCCCGACCGTAGGTCGTGAGGTGGAGGAGAGAATGAGGCAGGTCCGTGCCGTAACCGGTCCGCGTAAGAACCGGGTCTGGTGGCTGGCGATCGCCCTGATCCCCGTGCTCGCACTGGGCCTGAGCGGCTGTGGTGGCGACACGGCCCAGGAGCAGCCCCAGGTGATCTCCGAGAAGGGCACCCCGTTCGGCGACCTGCTGATGCCCAAGCTGACGGCGTCGGTCACCGACGGCGCGGTGGGCGTGGCCGTCGACAGCCCGGTGACGGTCAATGCCGAGGGCGGCGTGCTCGGCGCGGTCAACATGACCAACGAGGACGGCGAGCCGGTGGCCGGAAAGCTCAGTCCGGATGGGCTGTCGTGGGCGACCACGGAGCCGCTGGGCTACAACAAGCGTTACTCGCTCAGCGCGGAGTCGCTGGGTCTGGGCGGCGTCACCAGCAGGCAGATGAGCTTCGAGACGCACTCGCCGGAGAACCTCACCATGCCGTACGTGCTGCCCAACGATGGCGAGGTCGTCGGCGTCGGCCAGCCCATCGCGGTGCGGTTCGACGAGAACATCCCCAACCGGCTCGCGGCGCAGCGCGCGATCACCGTGCAGACCACACCGCCGGTGGAGGGCGCGTTCTACTGGCTGAGCAACCGCGAAGTCCGTTGGCGCCCAGCGGAGTACTGGAAGCCCGGCACCACCGTGGACGTGTCCGTCAACACCTACGGCGTCGACCTGGGTGACGGGTTGTTCGGCCAGGAGAACGTCAAGACCAAGTTCACCATCGGCGACGAGGTCGTCGCGACCGCCGATGACAACAACAAGACGCTGACCGTCCGCCGCAACGGCGAGGTGATCAAGACCATGCCGATCTCGATGGGCAAGAACAGCACCCCGACCAACAACGGCACCTACATCATCGGCGACCGGTACTCCCACCTGGTGATGGATTCGTCGACCTACGGTGTGCCCGCCAACTCCCCGAACGGGTACCGCACCGAGGTCGACTGGGCCACCCAGATGTCCTACAGCGGCATCTACGTGCACGGGGCCCCGTGGTCGGTGGGCAGTCAGGGCTACAGCAACGTCAGCCACGGCTGCCTCAACGTCAGCACGTCCAACGCCCGGTGGTTCTACGACAACACCAAGCGCGGCGACATCGTCGAGGTGGTCAACACCGTCGGCTCCGTCCTGCCCGGCACGGACGGACTCGGCGACTGGAACATTCCGTGGAGCCAGTGGAAGGCCGGCAACGCCGCCATCTGACCCGTGACGCGACGACGAGGGCTGCTCTGCATGCCCGCGAGAAGCTGGGAGCGTTCATGTCGGCAGGACCGTCACGAGCTGTGCGGCGTTGACCGCGCGTAGGGCCGCACATGGCTGAACAGTCGGTGGTGACCCCACCGGCGAATACCGCGGTGGCCGCCCCGCGGGCGAACCTGGCGGTGATCTGCGCCATCTTCTTCTGCTCGGGTGTCCCGGCGCTGATCTACCAACTCGTCTGGCAACGCTCGCTGTTCACCATCTACGGCATCAATGTCGAGAGCGTCACCGTGGTGGTCACGGCGTTCATGCTCGGGCTGGGCCTCGGCAGCTTCGCGGGCGGGCGGCTGTCGCGGCTGCGCCTGCCGCTGCTGGGGGTGTTCGCGGCCATCGAGATCGGCATCGGCGCCTTCGGCTTCTTCTCGCTGGGTCTGTTCCACACGGTGGGCGAGCTGACCCTCCAGATGAGCGCGCCGCTGACAGCGCTGTTCACGTTCTTGCTCGTCCTGATCCCCACGCTGTTGATGGGCGCCACGCTGCCGCTGTTGACGGCGCATCTGGTGAAGCACTCGGGAAACGTCGGGCGCAGCGTAGGGCTGCTGTACTTCGTCAACACTCTCGGCAGCGCCTTCGCCTGCTTCATCGTCGCCGCATTCCTGATGCGCCTGCTGGGTCAGCAGGGCGCTGTGACGCTTGCCTGCGGCATCAATGTGGTCGTCGGTGTCGGCGCCCTCATCGCGCAGGCGAGATCGCCGAAGGTGGACGTCGAGCGCGGTCCGCGGCTCACGCAGTTCAACACCCGTGGCTTCTGGTTGGCGCTGCTGCTGTCGGCGCTCTGCGGCTACATCGCGCTGAGCTACGAGATCCTGTGGTACCGCGTGTATTCGTTCGCATCGGGCGGCGTCGCGCAGGCCTTCGCGTTACTGCTGGGCAGCTATCTGCTGGGCATCGCGCTCGGCGCGCTGGTCAGCCGGCGCTTCTGCCGTGAGCCTGCGGCCGGTGAGCAGGTGGCCTCGCTCTCCGGGTTCGTGTTGTTCGCCAACCTCGCCAGCTTCCTGCTGGTGCCTGCGGCGGCGCTGATCACCAGCACGCTGCACTGGGGCGCGTCGCTGCCGCTGGTGGCCGTCGCGGCGGGCCTGCTGGGTGCGATCTTCCCGTTGATCTGCCACATCGCCATCGCGCCGGACGCTCGCGCGGGCGAGGGGCTGAGCTACCTGTACCTCGCCAACATCGGCGGGTCGGCGCTGGGCAGCCTGATCACCGGCTTCGTGCTGATGGACCACTGGACCCTGGGCGGTATCTCGCTCTTTCTCGCCCTGCTCGGTGTCGCGCTGTCGCTGGTGCTGCTGCTGGCCGCCAGACGCCGCACGCCCGAGCGGAGGGTGTTGATCACGCGCGCCGCGGCCATCGCCCTGACGGGCGTCGTCATCGTCTCCGTTCAGCCGTCGCTGTTCGGGGGTGTCTATGAGCGGCTCTACTTCAAGAAAGACTATGCGGGGCAGCGCTTTGCGCACCTGGCGGAGAACAAGAGCGGCGTGGTCAGCGTCACGCAGGACGGCGAGATCCAGGGCGGCGGCGTCTACGACGGCGATTTCTCCACCGACCTGGTGGACGACCGCAACCTGATCGTCCGTGCCTACGCTCTGAGCCTGCTGCACGAAGCGCCCCGCGACGTGCTGATGATCGGGCTCTCGTCCGGTTCCTGGGCGCAGGTGATCGCGAACAATCCACAGGTCGAGAGTCTGACCGTGGTCGAGATCAACCCGGCCTACCTGAACGTGATGTCGAACTACCCCGGCGAGGCCGGCGTGCTGAAGAACCCCAAGGTCACCACCGTCATCGACGACGGAAGGCGCTGGCTCGCCCGCAATCCCGACCGCAAGTTCGATTTCATCGTGCAGAACACCAGCTTCAATTGGCGCGCACACGCCACCGACCTGCTGTCGAAGGAGTACCTCGACCTCGTCCGCGGGCACCTCAATCCGGGCGGGGTGTCGTTCTACAACACCACCGGCTCGCCCGCGGCGCAGCGCACTGGAGCGCTCGAATATTCGAACGCATTGCGCTTCATCAACTTCATGGCCGTCAGCGATTCTCCGATCGCGATGGACCGACGCCGCTGGGAGCGCATCCTGCGCGAGTACCGCATCGAAGGCAGGCCTGTCTTCGACCTCTCCGACGCGAAGCAGCAGGCGCGCCTGGAGGAGGTGCTGGCCCTGGCCGATTCGCTCTCGGCGGGCTACGGGCCGGGCAAGCCGACCGGCATGAACATGGAAACGCGAGACGGGGTCCTCGCTCGCACCGAGGGTGCGCCCACGATCACCGACGACAACATGGTCACCGAATGGGGCGGCTCGCGCTGAGCCGGCCGGCATCTACTCGGGGTGGCTGACGGGACTCGAACCCGCGACATCCAGGATCACAACCTGGTGCTCTACCAACTGAACTACAGCCACCATCGCCGCTGTGCCCATCGGAAACCCGGGGGCATTCGCGGCGTCGTCGATACTAGCCGCTCGATGCCTCGTCGGCCGAATCGTTATCGCTCGCGTCGGTGGACGGCGGACCCAGCTCGGCGGCGATGCCGGCGATGTCGCTGGTCGAGGGGCCCGGCGGCGCGACGAACGCCGTGCGGCGGTAGTAGCGCAGCTCGCGGATCGACTCGTGGATGTCGGCCAGCGCCCGGTGCGCCAGGCCCTTCTCCGGCTGGCCGAAGTAGATCCGCGGGTACCAGCGCCGGCACAGCTCCTTGATGGAGCTGACGTCGATCATCCGGTAGTGCAGGTATTCGTCGAGCTCGGGCATGTCGCGGGCGATGAAGCCGCGGTCGGTGGCGATGGAGTTGCCGCACAGCGGTGCGGTCTTGGCCTGCTTGACGTGTCCGCGGATGTAGTCGAGCACGAGTCGCTCCGCGGTGGCCAGGTCGACGGTGGCGGCCCGCACCTCCTCGGTGAGACCCGACCGCTTGTGCATCTGGGCGACGACGTCGACCATCGAGTCGAGCGCCTCGTCGGGCGCATGGATGACCACGTCGAGGCCGTCGCCGAGGATGTTCAGGTCGGCGTCGGTGACCAGCACCGCGATCTCGATGAGCCGGTCCGACCTCAGGTTCAGTCCGGTCATCTCGCAGTCGATCCACACCAGTTCTTCGCGCACAGCGCTCCACAGTATTCGCACCCCCGCCGAACCGGCGGCCATACCCGTCGGGACCGTGATCTTGGCAAGTACTGTGTGGCCCATGTCGACCGAGTCGGGCGCCGCCCCAGCCCAGCAGATCGCCGCCGGTTACGCCGTCGAGGGTCAGGCGCTGGAGCTGGGCACCGTGGTCATCGACGGCGCCGCCGACGCCACGGCGCAGGTGCGCATTCCGCTCGCCACGGTGAACCGGCACGGTCTGGTGGCCGGCGCGACCGGCACCGGCAAGACCAAGTCGCTGCAGGTGCTCGCGGAGCAGCTCTCCGCCGCCGGGGTGCCGGTGCTGATGGCCGACGTCAAGGGCGATCTGTCCGGGATGTCGCGGCCGGGGGAGGCCGGCGAGAAGACCGCCGAGCGGGCCCGCGACACCGGCGATGCGTGGACGCCGACCGCCTACCCGGTCGAGTTCCTGTCCCTCGGCACGTCGGGCGTCGGGGTGCCGGTGCGGGCCACCATCTCGAGCTTCGGACCCATCCTGTTGTCGAAGGTGTTGGGGCTCAACCAGACTCAGGAATCGACGCTCGGACTGATC
The DNA here is from genome assembly GCF_040674075.1 of Mycobacterium sp. NPDC050551. NCBI lineage: Bacteria > Bacillati > Actinomycetota > Actinomycetes > Mycobacteriales > Mycobacteriaceae > Mycobacterium > Mycobacterium sp. NPDC050551. The sequence continues at coordinate 236,926 of NZ_JBFARC010000008.1, forward strand.
TTCCACTGGGCCGACCAGCAGGGCCTGCCGCTGCTGGATCTGAAGGACCTGCGCTCGGTGATCCAGTTCCTCACCAGCGACGAGGGCAAGCCGCAGCTCAAGGCGCTGGGCGCGGTGTCGACCACCACCGCCGGGGTGATCCTGCGCGCGCTGGTCAATCTCGAGGCCGAGGGCGCCGACACTTTCTTCGGTGAGCCGGAGCTGGAGCCGGCGGATCTGCTGCGCGTCGACGCGTCCGGTCGCGGCATCGTCACGCTGCTGGAGTTGGGCGCTCAGGCCGCCCGCCCGGTGATGTTCTCCACGTTCCTGATGTGGGTGCTCGCCGACCTGTTCACCTCGCTGCCCGAGGTCGGCGACATCGACAAGCCGAAGCTGGTCTTCTTCTTCGACGAGGCGCACCTGCTGTTCGACGACGCGTCGAAGGCGTTCCTGGGGCAGGTCGAGCAGACGGTGAAGCTGATCCGGTCCAAGGGCGTCGGGGTGTTCTTCTGCACGCAGCTGCCCACCGACGTCCCCAACGAGGTGCTGTCCCAGCTCGGGGCCCGCATCCAGCACGCACTGCGCGCGTTCACGCCCGACGACGAGAAGGCGCTGAACAAGACCGTCCGCACCTACCCGAAAACCGATGTCTACGACCTGAAGTCGGCGCTGACATCGCTCGGCATCGGTGAGGCGGTCGTCACCGTGCTCTCCGAACGGGGCGTGCCGACGCCGGTGGCGTGGACACGCATGCGGGCGCCCCGATCACTGATGGACACCATCGGCACCGAGGCGATCAGCGCCGCCGCGAAGGCCAGCCCGCTGCAGACGGAGTACGGCCAGACCATCGACCGCGATTCGGCCTACGAGCGGCTCGCCGCCAAGCTGGCGCCGCCGCCCGAGGTGGTCCCGCCCGCGGATCTGCCACCGGCGCCCACGCAGGTCGAGGTGCCGCCGATGCCCGCACCCGCCGCCCCGGAGGAACCCGGTTTCTTCGAGAAGATGTCCGACAGTCCGGCGTTCAAGAGCGCGATGCGTTCGGCGGGCACGGTGATCGGCCGCGAGATCACCCGCAGCATCTTCGGCACCGGCCGCCGCCGACGCCGCCGCTGACCCACGGAACTGCATTCCCGGTCGTCAAGACGTGCGCTTGACGACCGGGAATGCAGTTCCGGCGAAATCGCTACTCGCCGCCGAGTTTCTTGTAGACGGCGCCGACGATCGGCGTCACGATCGACCGCGGCGCGTAGCCGCTGGCCACCGACATCGCCTTGGACGTGACGCCGGGGACCACCCGCATCTTGTTGCGCTCCAGGCCGTCCAGCGACAGCTTCGCGGTGTATTCGGTGGAGATCCACAGGAAGTCCGGGATCAGCTTCTCCACCAGCGACTGTTCGTCGGTGTCCGGGAGCGTCTCGCGCACCGGTCCCGGCGCCAACACCGTGACGTGCACGCCGTCGCGCTTGAGTTCACCGCGCAGCGACTCGCTGAACGTGTTGACGAACGCCTTGCTCGCCGCATAGGTGGCGTTGTTGGGGATCGGTGAGTTCCCTGCGGCCGAGCCGGAGATCAGGATGCCGCCTGCGCGTCGCGCCACCATGCCGGGCACCACGGCCAGCACCAGGTCGTGCACGCCGAGGACGTTCAGCTGCACCTGGGCCTTCTCGTCGGCCGGATCGAGCTTCGCGAGCGGACCGAACGTCGCGGTGCCCGCGTTGGCGCAGAGGATCGAGATGTCGCGCCCGGCGAGTTCGTCGCACAGCTCGGTGCGGGCGGTCGGGTCGGCGAGGTCGACGGCCCTGACCTCGACGGTGACGCCGTAGCGCGTGGTCAAGCGGTCGGCCAGGGCCGCGAGCACCTCGCCGCGTCGGGCGGTGATGATCAGGTGGTGTCCGCGTGCGGCCAGCTCCGTGGCCAGGGCTTCGCCGATGTTCTGAGAGGCGCCGGTGACGACCGCGCGGGATTCGGGGCGGGGAGCGGGAATCGGCATGGGCGGGACTATATCGCGGGTCTCACCGCGGCTCTCCGGCCTGCTCCGGGGGCCGTGGACGGCGGCTGCCACTAGGGTGGGCGGCGATGAGCGTGTCGTCGCGTCCGCCCGCATCACCCGAGCGGACCCCGCTGCGGTCGGGGGTCGTCGCGTGGGCCCTGTGGGACTGCGGCGCCACCGGGATGAACGCCATCGTCATCACCTTCGTGTTCTCGGTGTACCTCACCGGACAGGTCGGCGAAGGCCTGGCCGGGCCGACCACGCCGGCGGGCTGGCTCGGTAACGCGTTGACCGTGTCCGGCCTGCTCGTCGCGTTGCTCGCACCGGCGACGGGGATCTGGGTCGACGCCGCGCACCGCAGGCGACCGATGCTGATCGTGCTGACCGGTGTTGCGGTGACGTCGACCGCCTCCATGAGCCTGATCCGTGACGACCCCCGCTACCTGTGGCCCGGGTTGGTGTTGCTGGCGTTCACGGCGGCCTGCAGCGATCTGGCGACGGTGCCCTACAACGCGATGCTGCGGAACCTGTCGACACCGGAGAGCTCGGGGCGTATCTCCGGCTTCGGTGCTGCGGCAGGCTATTTCGGCAGTGTCGGACTGCTGCTCATCGTGTACCTAGGGCTGGTGCAGGGCGACGGCCCCACCCGTGGACTGTTCGGCATCACCGCCGCCGACGGCTGGCCGGTCCGCGCCGCCATGCTGCTCACCGCGGCCTGGTTCGTCCTGTTCGCGATACCGCTACTGCTCAAGCGCGGGGTGGAGGCCCCGGTCGACGCGCTGCCGCGGGTCGGCTTCCTCGGCGCCTACCGCAAGCTGTGGGCGGAGCTCAAGGACCAGTGGCGGCGCGACCACAACATCGTCTACTACCTGGTCGCCAGCGCGATCTTCCGGGACGGCCTGACCGGGGTCTTCCAGTTCGGCGCCGTGCTGGGCGGCGCGGTCTACGGCGTGTCCCAGGCCGACCTGCTGCTGTTCGGGGTGTGCGCCTGCGTGGTCGCCGCACTCGGCGCGGTGCTCGGCGGCCTGCTCGACGACCGGGTCGGCTCCAAACCCGTCATCGTCGGGTCGCTGGCGTCGATGGTGGTGGTGTCGACCGTGCTGATCACCCTCGACGGCGCCACCGCGTTCTGGATCTGCGGGCTGCTGCTGTGCCTGTTCGTCGGACCGACCCAGTCCTCGGCACGCACCCAGATGCTGCGCATCACCGAGGAAGGCAAGGAAGGCGTGGCCTTCGGCCTCTACACGACCACAGGGCGGGCGGCCTCGCCGCTGGCGCCGTGGTTCTTCGCCTCGGCCATCGCGCTGTTCGGCACCGACCGCGCCGGGATGGGTGGGCTGGCCGCGGTGCTGGCACTCGGCTTGGTCGCGATGCTGTTCGTGCGTGTGCCGAAGCGCGCGGTTTAACCCAGTCCCGCGCAGATGGTCAGGCCGGCGCCGGTGCGCTCCTCGGTGGTCGTCCCGTTGATCGACACCGTGCAGGACACCTGGTTGCCCAGGTTGATGATGCTGATGCGGGCCGCGCTCTGCGCCGGTGCGGGCAGATCGACCTGCTTGCTCCACGGCAGCGCGACGTTGAACTCGGTCTGTGGGAGCCCGCCGCTGTCGGTGTAGGTGATGCTGATCGCCCGGCCTTCGCCGGAGACGTCGTAGGTGACGGTCTCGGTCTGCCCGGACGCCGTCGTCGTCGGTGTCGGCGCCGAGGTGGTGGGCAGCGGCAGCACCGGTGTGGGGCTCGGCGAGGTGGCCGTGGTGGTGCGGGGCGTGGTGGTGCGGGGCGTGCTGCTGGCCGTGGGCTCGGGCATCGCCGGCGCCGGTGCGACCACCGTCTGCTGGCGGGAACTGTTCGAGATGACCAGCGCGATCACCAGCCCGACGACCACGAGCACGGCGGCCGCGGCCACCCACCAGAGCCACTGCGGCGACTTCGGCCCGCCGGGCGGTGGTTCGGCCGGTTCGTGACCGCCGTACTGGCCGGCATACGGGTCGGAGGGGTCGTAGCCGTAGGCCGGGTACTGCGGCAGCCGCTGGGTGGGGGCGGGCCCGGTCGGTGGCGGGTAATTGCCGTACGGCGGCTGGTTGGCGTACGCGGGGTCGTGATAGCCCGGCTCCTCGCCTTCGCGACGCGATCCGGTCATGCCCACCTCATGGTCGCAGGGTACCCGCGTAAGTCGGTCTGGCGGCGGCTCGGTTCCGGGGGGAGGCCGACCCCGCAGCCGGACACGATGGACAATCAAGGCGTGAGACGGCAGGTGCGGGCGAACTACGGCGCGTCACTGTCGCCGGACGCGACGGCATTCGCCCACCTCGTCGACGACGGTGGCTTCCCACGGGCGGTGCAGCGGTTCCTCCGGGGCTGGCGCGCGAGTTCCTCACGTGACGTCGAACTGCCGGTCGAGGGTCCGGTCACCCGGGTCATGCACTCCGCGGACGGACACTGGCTGGCCTGCCAGGTCGCACCCGACGGCAGCGACCGCTTCCAGATATGGGTGGTGACAAACGATCCCGACGACCGCGACGCCCGCCGGATCGACAGCTGGCCGCACGGTCATCCCGAGGGCAGCGCCGAGCTGATCGGCTGGGACGGCACCCAGGTCGCGGCGATCCTCACCGGCGAGGACGGGGTGGGCAGTTCGTGTCTGATCGACCCGGCCGACGGCAGCACGGTGGTGCTGGACCGGCGCACCGCGGGCCGGCTGGTCGACGCCTGGGCCGGGGCTGCGCTCGTGCGCGTCGGCCCGCGCGGCTACCGGGACCTGATCCTGCTGCGGGGGCTCACCGAGTTCGCGCTGCTGCCCTACGATCCCGGCTCGACCACCGACCTCGGCTTCATCCTCGACGACCACACGCCGCGACGGCTGCGCGCCGGCGCCACGGGCGAGTCGTTCGAGCTGTACCACCCCGCGAAGACCTACGGACTGAACAGCACCGAGGGCTTCGTGCGGGCACTGATCCGCAGCGACAACGGGGCATCTCACGCCCGGCTCATCGAGGTCACCAGCACCGCCGACGGGATGTCGTACCACGTCGTCGCCGAGAAGCCGGGATTCGACCTCGACGAGTTCGTCGTCAGCGACGACCTGTCGACCGTCGCGCTGCTGTGGAACAAGCACGGCTGCAGCGAGTTACAGATCCTCGAGTACGCGGACAACACGCTCAGCCCGCCGATCCCGCTGCCCGGTCTGGTGGCCACCGAGCTCACCATCAGCGCGGGCGGCTCGATGGTGGCGATGACGGTGGAGAGTCCGTCGCTCCCGCCGACCATCGAACTCGTGGACCCGCGCACCCGCGAATGGGAACGGGTACACCGCGAGCCGAGCCGCGGACCCTTGACCGCGGATCCGACACTGGAATTCATCACCGCACGCGACGGGCTGGAGTTCAGCGGCTGGCTGTACCGGCCGCCTGCCCCGGTGGAACCGATCGGCGCGATGATCTTTCTGCACGGCGGACCCGAGGGCCAGTCGCGGCCGGGATACAACGAGTTCTATCCGCCGCTGCTGGAGGCCGGCATCACCGTGTTCACCCCCAACGTCCGCGGTTCGGGTGGGGGCGGTCGGGCCTTCATGCACGCCGACGACAAGGAGCTGCGGTTCGCGGCCATCGACGACGTGGCCGACTGCGTGCATTTCCTCATCGACCACGAGGCCGTCTCGGCCGACCGGATCGCCTGCTGCGGGTGGTCCTACGGCGGATACCTGACTCAGGCGGCGTTGGCATTCCACCCCGAGCTGTTCGCGGCGGGCATCAGCATCTGCGGGATGAGCGATCTCAACACCTGGTACCGCACCACGGAGCCGTGGATCGCCACCGCCGCGTATCCGAAGTACGGCCATCCGATCGGTGACCGCGAGCTGCTCGAGCGGTTGTCGCCGCTGCTGAGGGTGCACGCGGTGACCGCTCCGCTACTGCTCGTACACGGTGCGAACGACACCAACGTGCCACCGAGCGAATCACAGCAAATGTTCGAGGCGTTGCGATCGCTGGATCGCACGGTCGAGCTGCTGACGTTCGGCGACGACGGCCACGAGATCGTCAAGCGGGAGAACCGTGCGGTGCTGGTCAACGCGATGCGCCAGTGGCTCATGAAGGCGTTCGCCGCCACCGCCATCGGATGAGCCCTGGTCGCTGCGGCGAGGTTTGGAGAATTTGTCGGTTGGGTAAAACCGTGCTGCGCCACTAGGGCGCAAAAGGGATGGAGGCACGGCATGAGGGGCCTAGTCGGCTTGATTGTGCTCATCTGGTTGCTGATCGGCGTCTTCGCTGCCTATCAGCGCGATTATTTCAAGACAGGCGACGCGAACTGCGCAACCGCAGCCAACATCGCCCTCACGGTGGTGGCGGGACCGCTCAACTACTTCGGCGTGAATCCGAAGGCTGACTGCAACGTCAATGTTCCGGAACCAAGCGCAAGTGACCTGCCCGAACCCTCCGGGCAGACAATCGAATACAAGATTGGAGTGTTGGCATGATCGTCCTCGGAATCATCCTGGCCTTGCTGGGGTACTTCATCAACATCTCGATACTGCTGTACATCGGCGTCGTGCTGATCGTCATCGGTGTCGTGCTGTGGATCCTGGGCGCCACCGGACGCGCGGTGGGTGGCCGAAAAGTCTGGTATTAGCTCTCAACCACCTCAGCGACCGGCCGAGGTCAGCGCAGCGACCGTCATCTTCTTCAAGACGGACCGCGAGCTGGCCTCGGCCGCTCTCGTCGTCGAGGGCTTCACGCTGTGCGGCGTCGAGTTCAGCAGCCCGAACGCGGCGTGCGCCATCAGCCGGGCGTCGGCCTCGCCCACCGTGTCGTCCAACCGGCGCAGCACCGACACCCAGATCTCCACGTACTGCCGTTGCGCTTTGCGCACCTGTCGCTTCGCGGGCTCGGGAAGATGGCCGAGGTCGCGGTCCTGGATCCGGATCAGGTCGGACTCGCCGAGGGCGAAGTCCAGGTGGAAGTCGATGAGCCCCTCGAGTGCGGTCGCCGCGTCGCCGGTGTCCGCGACCACCTCGGCCGCCCCGGCCAGCAGTCGGGTGCTGATGCCGACCAGCAATTCGACCAGCATCGCCTCCTTGTTGGGGAAGTGCCGGTAGATGGCGGGCCCGCTCACTCCCACCGCCGCGCCGATGTCCTCCAACCGCACGGCGAGATAGCCCTTTTCAGCCACCAGTCGCTCGGCCGCGGCGATGAGCTGACTGCGGCGGTCGGATTTCGCCCGACTGCGGCGGGTGCCGTCCTGCGGCGCCGGAGCGGTCACACTGCGGCTCCTCGATCTCGGCGGTGGACATCTCGGTTAATCGCCACTAACATACCACGAGTTAGTCCTCATTAACTCAAAAGACGGGTGCTGCGATGACGCCGCGGTCATCACACCGCGAGGATCACCTCGCCCTGGTGGCGCAGTTGCGCGACAAGCTGGCCACCGCCGCGCTCGGCGGCCCCGCCAAGGCCCGGGAGCGCCACGTCGGGCGGGGCAAGCTGTTGCCGCGAGACCGGGTGGACGGCCTGCTCGATCCGGGCAGCCCGTTCCTCGAGGTGGCACCGCTGGCCGCCGACGGCATGTACGACGACGAGTGTCCCGGCGCCGGGATGATCGCCGGCATCGGCCGGATCTCCGGGCGCGAGTGCATGATCGTGGCCAACGACGCGACGGTCAAGGGCGGCACCTACTACCCGGTGACGGTGAAGAAGCACCTGCGCGCGCAGGAGATCGCCGGCCAGAACCGGCTGCCGTGCGTCTACCTCGTCGACTCCGGCGGAGCCTTCCTGCCCCGCCAGGACGAGGTGTTCCCCGACCGCGACCACTTCGGTCGCATCTTCTACAACCAGGCCACCCTGTCCGCGCGCGGCATCGCGCAGATCGCCGCGGTGCTCGGATCCTGCACCGCGGGCGGGGCGTACGTGCCCGCGATGAGTGATGAAGCCGTCATCGTGCGCAATCAGGGCACCATCTTCCTCGGCGGCCCGCCGCTGGTGAAGGCGGCGACGGGGGAAGTGGTGACCGCCGAGGATCTCGGCGGCGGCGACCTGCACTCCAAGACCTCCGGCGTCACCGACCATCTCGCCCACGACGACCGCGACGCGCTGCGCATCGTGCGGCGCATCGTCGCGACGCTCGGCCCGCGGACGACGCCGCCCTGGGACGTGGCGCCGACGGTCGACGCGACAGCCGATCAGACCGAGCTCTACGACGTGGTCCCCGTCGACGCCCGGGTGCCCTACGACGTGCACGAGGTGATCACCCGGATCGTCGACGGTGGTGAATTCTCGGAATTCAAGGCCGAATACGGCACGACGCTGGTGACGGGCTTCGCCCGGATCCATGGCCATCCGGTGGGCATCGTCGCCAACAACGGGGTGCTGTTCGGCGAATCCGCGCTCAAGGGGGCGCATTTCATCGAGCTGTGCGACAAGCGCAGCACGCCGCTGCTGTTCCTGCAGAACATCGCCGGATTCATGGTCGGCCGTGACTACGAGGCGGGCGGCATCGCCAAGCACGGCGCGAAGATGGTGACCGCGGTGGCCTGTGCGCGGGTGCCGAAACTGACGGTGGTGATCGGCGGCTCCTACGGTGCCGGCAACTACTCGATGTGCGGTCGGGCGTACTCGCCGCGATTCCTCTGGATGTGGCCCAACGCCAGGATCTCGGTGATGGGCGGCGAGCAGGCCGCGTCGGTGCTCGCGACGGTGCGAGCCGACGCGCGCGAGGCGGCGGGGGATCCGTGGCCTGCCGAGGAGCAGGAGGCGTTCAAGGCGCCGATCCGCGACCAGTACGAACGGCAGGGCAATCCCTATTACTCGACGGCGCGGCTGTGGGACGACGGGGTCATCGACCCCGCCGACACCAGAACCGTGCTCGGACTTGCGCTCTCGGTGGTCGGACAGGCCCCGCTGGAGCCGGTCTCCTACGGCGTGTTCCGGATGTGACGGGCGATATGACGACTCTCTTCGACACCGTGCTGGTCGCGAACCGCGGTGAGATCGCCGTGCGCGTGATCGGCACGCTGCGTGCGCTCGGCATCCGGTCGGTCGCGGTCTACAGCACCGCCGACGCAGGCGCGCGCCATGTCGCCGCGGCGGACGTCGCCGTGCACATCGGCCCCGCGCCGGCGCGGCAGAGCTATCTCGACATCGCCGCGGTGGTCGACGCGGCGCGGCGCACCGGCGCCCAGGCCGTCCATCCCGGTTACGGATTCCTCTCGGAGAACGCAGAATTCGCCACCGCACTGCACGAGGCGGGCATCGCGTTCATCGGTCCGCCGGCGGGTGCGATCCGCACCATGGGCGACAAGATCGCCGCGAAGGCCGCGGTGTCGGCGTTCGGTGTCCCGGTGGTGCCGGGGGTGTCGCGCCCCGGTCTGACCGACGACGACCTGATCGCCGGCGCGGTCGACATCGGCTACCCGGTACTGGTGAAGCCGTCGGCCGGTGGTGGCGGCAAGGGCATGCGGGTGGTGCACGAGGCCGCCGGCCTGCCCGAAGCGCTCGTCTCGGCCCGACGGGAGGCCGCCGCGGCGTTCGGCGACGACACCCTGTTCCTGGAGCGGTTCGTGCTCAACCCACGCCACATCGAGGTGCAGGTGCTGGCCGACGGGCACGGCGCCGTCGTCCATCTCGGGGAACGCGAGTGCAGCCTGCAGCGCCGCCACCAGAAGGTGATCGAGGAGGCGCCGTCGCCGCTGCTCGACGCCGCCACCCGGGACCGGATCGGCGCCGCCGCCTGCGACACCGCGCGCAGCGTCGACTACGCAGGCGCGGGCACCGTGGAGTTCATCGTGTCGGCGGACAAGCCCGACGAGTTCTTCTTCATGGAGATGAACACCCGTCTGCAGGTGGAGCATCCGGTCACCGAACTGGTCACCGGCATCGATTTGGTCGAGCAGCAGCTGCGGGTCGCCGCCGGGCACCCGCTCAGGCTGGTGCAGTCCGACATCGTGCTGCGCGGCCACGCGATCGAGGCGCGGGTGTACGCCGAGGACCCGGTCAACGGTTTCCTGCCCACCGGCGGGACGGTTCTGGACGTCGCCGAACCCAGCGGCCCCGGTATCCGGGTGGACTCCGGCATCCGCGCCGGCTCGGTGGTCGGCAGCGACTACGACCCGATGCTGGCCAAGGTCATCGCACACGGTGACGACCGGGCGGCGGCACTGCGCACCCTCGACCGTGCGCTGGCGGGCACCGCCGTTCTGGGCGTCACCACGAACATCGAGTTCCTGCGCTTCCTGCTGGCCGATCCCGACGTGGCGGCCGGCCGACTCGACACCGGACTGCTCGACCGCCGGACACCGGATTTCGTGCCGGTGCCGATCGGCGACGATCAGCTGATCGCGGCCGCCGCCGTCGTGTGGCTGCGCGGGTGGCCGGCCCGCGGTGGCGACCTGTGGGCGGTACCCACCGGGTGGCGGCTGGGAGAGGCGGCGCCGACGACCGTGCGTCTGCACGCCGGCCACCGCACCGATCACGTCCACATCACCGGCGAACCCGGGAGTGCGGTGGTCGCGATCGAGGACGGTCCGGCGCGGTCGCTCACCGCGGCGCTCGACGGCGACCGGCTCGTCGTCACCGTCGACGGCCTGCGCGCCGAGTACGTGGTGTCCGCCGCCGACGGCCGCATCTGGCTGGCCGGCGCCGGGCGCATCGCCGTCGTCGACGAGGTGGCCGAGGAACCCGTGCGGCCCGACGAGGCCCACAGCGGCGACGCCGAACTGACCAGTCCGATGCCGGGATCGGTGGTGGCGGTCGGGGTTTCCGATGGGTCGGCCGTGCAGGCCGGTGCCGTGGTGGTCACCGTCGAGGCGATGAAGATGGAACACGCGCTGACCTCCCCGGTCGACGGCGCGGTCGAACTGCTTGTCGCCGTGGGCGACCAGGTCAAGGTGGGTCAGCTGCTGGCCCGTATCACCGCGGAGGAGAACTGATCATGGGTGACTTCCTGTCGACGGGCACACTGCCCGACCACTACGAGCAACTGGCCAAGACGGTGCGCGACTTCGCCCAGGGGGTGGTCGCGCCCGTCGCCGCCAAACACGACGAGGAGCACTCGTTCCCGTACGAGGTCGTCGCCGGGATGGCCGACATGGGTCTGTTCGGCCTGCCGTTCCCCGAGGAGTACGGCGGCATGGGCGGTGACTACTTCGCGCTGTGCCTCGCACTGGAGGAGCTCGGCAAGATCGACCAGAGCGTGGCGATCACCCTGGAGGCCGGTGTGTCGCTCGGCGCGATGCCGGTGTACCGGTTCGGCACCGAGGAGCAGAAGCAGGAGTGGTTGCCGCTGCTGGCCAGCGGGAAGGCGCTCGGCGCCTTCGGGCTGACCGAGGCAGGCGGCGGCTCCGACGCGGGCGCCACCAGGACCACCGCCAAGCTCGACGACGGGCACTGGGTCATCAACGGGTCCAAGCAGTTCATCACCAACTCCGGCACCGACATCACCAAACTGGTGACCGTCACGGCGGTGACCGGCCAGCGGGAAGGCGGCAAGAAGGAGATCTCGGCGATCCTGGTGCCGGTGCCCACCGAGGGATTCACTGCCGAACCGGCTTACAACAAGGTCGGCTGGAACGCCTCGGACACCCACCCGCTGAGCTTCGACGACGTCCGCGTCCCGCAGGAGAACCTGTTGGGCGAGCAGGGCCGCGGATATGCCAACTTCCTGCGCATCCTCGACGAGGGCCGGATCGCGATCGCGGCGCTGTCGGTCGGCGCCGCCCAGGGCTGCGTCGACGAATGCGTCAAGTACGCCAAAGAGCGTCAGGCGTTCGGAGCGGCGATCGGGACCTATCAGGCGATCGCGTTCAAGATCGCCCGGATGGAGGCACGGGCGCACGCCGCCCGCGCGGCCTACTACGACGCGGCCGCACTCATGTTGTCGGGCAAGCCCTTCAAGAAGGCCGCGGCCGTCGCCAAACTCGTCTCCAGTGAGGCCGCCATGGACAACGCCCGCGACGCCACGCAGGTGTTCGGCGGGTACGGCTACATGAACGAATACCCGGTGGCGCGGCACTACCGCGACAGCAAGATCCTCGAGATCGGCGAGGGTACGACCGAAGTGCAGCTGATGCTGATCGCGCGGGAGGCGGGCCTGTGAGCGAGGCGAAGCGCGTGGTGGTCCAACGGGGACTGTGGTTCGAGGAATTCGAGACCGGCGTGCTCTACCAGCATCGTCCCGGCCGCACCATCACCGAGGCCGACAACGTGCTGTTCACCACGCTGACGATGAACACCCAGGCGCTGCACCTCGACGCCGCGTTCTCCGACGCACTCCCGCCGTTCAACCAGCGGCTGGTGAACTCGATGTTCACCCTCTCCACGCTGGTCGGCCTCTCAGTGGCCCAGCTGACGCAGGGCACCATCGTCGGCAACCTCGGATTCGGCGAGGTGGCGTTCCCGAAACCGCTGTTCCACGGTGACACGCTCTACGCCGAGACCGAGGTGACCGACAAGCGTGAGTCGAAGAGCCGCCCCGGGGAGGGCATCGTCACCTTCTCCCACGTCGCGCGCAACCAGCACGGCGACGTGGTGGCCACCGCCTCGCGAAAGACCATGGTGCGCAAGCGTCCCGAGGCGGACGCCTGATGGCGCTGGGAAGCAATGGCCCGGGCTGGCTGTTCTGCCCCGCCGACCGGCCCGAGCGCTTCGAGAAGGCCGCCGCCGCAGCAGATGTGGTGATCCTCGATCTGGAGGACGGTGTCGGCGCCCGGGATCGCGAGGCAGCGCGCACGGCGCTGCTCGAGACCCGCCTCGACCCGGACCGGACTGTGGTGCGGGTCAACCCGGTGAGCACACCGGACCATGCGCTCGACATGACGGCCCTGGCACAGACGGACTACTCCACGATCATGCTCGCCAAGACCGAGTCCGCCGACCAGGTGCGCTCGCTCGCGCCGTTCGACGTCATCGTGCTCGTCGAGACCCCGCTCGGCGCACTGGCCGTCACCGAGACCGCGCGGGTCGACAACGCCTACGCCGTCATGTGGGGCGCCGAGGACCTGTTCGCCGTCACCGGCGGGACGTCCAACCGCTGGCCCGACGGCAGCTACCGCGACGTGGCCCGGCATGTGCGGTCGCAGAGCCTGCTCGCCGCCAAGGCGTGGGGCCGGATCGCGTTGGACTCGGTGTACCTCGACATCAAGGACCTCGACGGGCTGCGGGCCGAGAGCGACGACGCCGTCGCGGTCGGGTTCGACGCCAAGGTCGCGATCCACCCGAGCCAGGTCGCGGTCATCCGGGCGGCCTACGCGCCCACCGAGGAGCAGGTCGACTGGGCGAGGCGCGTCCTGGACACTGCGCGCGGCGAACGGGGGGTGTTCCAGTTCGAGGGTCAGATGGTCGACATGCCCGTGCTGCGGCGCGCCGAACGCATCGTCGCGCAGGCCCCGCGGTGACGCGCGCATACTGGTAAGTGCCCCGATACGGAGCGAGCAGTGCGCATCGTCGCACCGGCGCCACACCCTGGCCGCCGGCCGACAGGCCTCACACCCGAGGCCCTGCACTGACCGCCTTCGTACCGAGCACCTCAGTCGCCTGACGGCGCGACCCGCCGCCAGTGACCCCAGGAGGCGGTATGGCCGGGTTCGTCGAACCGATTCGACTGGTGGCGCCCGACGGCGCCCCCACCGACGAGGCCAGATACCGAAGAGACCTCCCGCCCGAAACCCTGGCCTGGCTCTACGAGTCGATGGTCGTCACCCGCGAGGTCGACACCGAGCTCGTCAACCTGCAGCGTCAGGGGGAGCTCGCGCTCTTCGCCTCCTGCCGCGGCCAGGAGGCGGCGCAGGTCGGCGCCGTGGCGTGTCTGCGCAAGACCGACTGGCTCTTCCCGCAGTACCGCGAACTCGGCGCCTTCCTCGTCCGCGGCATCCCGCCGGGCGACGTCGCGGCGGTGTGGCGCGGCCGCTGGCACGGCGGCCTCGGCTTCACCAGCAGGTGCTGCGCGCCGATCGCCATCCCCATCGGCACCCAGGGCCTGCACGCGGTCGGGGCGGCGATGGCCGCGCAACGGCTCGGCGAGGACTCGGTGACGGTCGCGTTCCTCGGCGACGGCGCCACCTCCACCGGTGACGCGCACGAGGCGCTCAACCTCGCCGCGGTGTTCGGTGCGCCCGTCGTGTTCTTCGTCCAGAACAACCAGTGGGCCATCTCGGTGCCGGAGCGACGGCAGCACGCCGCCCCGTCGCTCGCCCACCGCGCCGAGGGCTACGGCATGCCCGCGGTGCGGGTGGACGGCAACGATGTGCTGGCCTGCTTCGCGGTGACGGCCGAGGCCGCCCGCCGGGCCCGCGAGGGCGGGGGGCCGACGTTCGTCGAGGCGCTCACCTACCGGATGGGTCCGCACACCACCTCCGACGACCCCCGGCGCTACCGCACCGACGGCGAGGTCGACGCCTGGCGGGCGCGCGACCCCGTCGACCGCTACCGGCGCTACCTGCAGCGCACCGGGGTGTGGAGCGACCGGCTGGACCAGCGGGTGGCGCACCGGTCGCAGCGCCTCCGGGCCGAACTCCGGCAGTCGGTGCTCGACACCCCGGACATGGACGTCGCCGAAATGTTCGACACCGTCTACCACGACATCACGCCCGACCTGGTGCGCCAGCGCGACGCGTTGACCGCCGAACTGGCGAAGGAGGGATGAGATGACCCAGACCATCGAACGGCCCGCGGCGAACGGCGGTGACGACGTTCCGCGTCCGATGCTGAGCACCGTCCGCACCGACACCGAGTCGACCATGGCCCGGGCGGTCAACCGCGCGCTGCACGACGCGCTGGCCGCCGACGACCGGGTGCTGGTGTTCGGCGAGGACGTCGCCACCCTCGGCGGCGTGTTCCGGGTGACCGAGGGGTTGGCCGAGACCTTCGGCGATCAACGGTGTTTCGACACCCCGCTGGCCGAGTCGGCCATCATCGGCATCGCCGTCGGGCTGGCCATCCGCGGGTTCGTTCCGGTACCGGAGATCCAGTTCGACGGGTTCGCGGCGCCGGCGTTCGACCAGATCGTCAGCCATTTGGCCAAGTACCGCATGCGCACGCACGGCGAGGTGGACATGCCGGTCACCGTGCGGATCCCGTCATTCGGCGGAATCGGTGCGGTGGAACACCATTCGGAATCCACCGAGAGCTACTGGCTACACACCGCGGGGCTGAAGGTGGTGGTGCCCGCCACCCCCTCCGACGCGTACTGGCTGCTGCGCCATGCCATCGCCAGCCCGGATCCGGTGATCTACCTCGAGCCCAAACGCCGCTACTGGGAACGCGGACCGGTGGACACCACGGTGCCGGGGCCACCGATCGGCAAGGCCGTGATCCGCAGGCCCGGAGCCGATGTGACCGTGGTGACCTACGGGTCCCTGGTGGCGACGGCTGTCCGCGCCGCCGACATCGCCGCGGACCGCTTCGGCTGGGACGTCGAGGTCGTCGACCTGCGGTCGCTCAACCCGCTCGACTTCGACACCGTGGCGGAGTCGGTGCGCCGGACCGGCCGTGCCGTCGTCATGCACGAGGGCCCCCGCACGCTGGGCTTCGGCGCCGAAGTGGCGGCGCGCATCCAGGAGGACCTGTTCTACGACCTGGAGGCGCCGGTGCTGCGGGCCACCGGCTTCGACACCCCCTATCCACCCGCGCGGCTGGAGAAGTTGTGGCTGCCCGGGCCGGACCGGTTGCTCGACTGCGTCGAGAAGGCGATGACGCAACCATGAGCGCCACCGTCCGCGAGTTCGCGGTGCCGGATCTGGGGGAGGGGCTCGCCGACGCCACTGTCACCGCGTGGCACGTCGCCGTCGGCGACGACGTCGAACTCAACCAGACGCTGTGCACGGTCGAGACCAATAAGGCCGAGGTCGAGATCCCGAGTCCGTACGCGGGCCGCATCGTCGAGCTCGGCGGCGCCGCGGGGGACACGCTCGACGTCGGGGCGCCGTTGGTGCGGATCGAGACCGCCGAGGCGCCTGCCCGCACCGCCGTGCTGGTGGGTTACGGCGCCGACGGCTCGATGGACGGCAGCAGGCGGCGGGCCCGCGCCAAACCGCCCGTGCGCAAACTGGCGGCCGACCTGGACGTCGATCTCACCGCCGTCGAACCGTCGGGGCCCGACCGGATCGTCACCCGCGCCGACGTTCTCGCGGCGGTCGGGACCCCGAGCGAGTCGGCAGGTGAGGCGGCGCAGCCGGAGGTCGACGCGGTGCGCGGGGTCCAGCTGGAGATGGCGCGCCGGATGGCGGTGTCCCGCCGGGAGATCCCCGACGCCCATGCCTCGGTGCAGGTCGACGGCACCCGGCTGCTCGCGCTTCGCGACCGGCTGGGTGTGGAGTCGGTCACGCCGTTCGTGCTGACCCTGCGGCTGCTGGTCGTCGCCCTGCGTCACCACCCGTTGCTCAACGCCACCTGGATGGACACCGTCGACGGGCCCCGCATCCACCGGCATTCCGCCGTGCACCTCGGAGTGGGTGTCGCGGCGCCGCGCGGGCTGCTGGTTCCCGTGGTGGCCGATGCGCAGGCCAGGACGACCCGCGAACTCGCGGCGGAGGTCACCCGGCTGATCTCCGGCGCGCGGGCCGGGACGCTGACACCGACCGATCTGCAGGGCTCCACCTTCACGGTCTCGAACTTCGGCGCGCTCGGCCTCGACGAGGGCGTGCCCGTCATCAACCACCCGGAGGCGGCGATCCTCGGGATCGGCTCGCTGAAGCCGCGCGCCGTCGTGGTCGACGACGAGGTGGTGGCCCGCCCGACGATGACGCTCACGTGCGCGTTCGACCATCGGGTGACCGACGGCGCCGAGGTGGCGGCGTTCCTGCGGGAACTCCGCGACCTCGTCGAGTCACCGGACCTGGCGCTCGCGGACCTGTAGGACGGATCCGGTCAGCGGCGCTTGGCCGCGGCCAGCCGGGCGGCGAACTCGGGTGACTCGATGGACGTTGCCTGCGGGCCGATCTCCACGTCGACGGCCAACCGGTGCTGGTCGCTGTCGATGGCGCCGGGGTTGGCGGTGGCCCGCATCGAGGCCTTCGTGGCGATGACGACGTCGCGGGGCGCCGATGCCGGACCCGCGGCGAGGGCCCTGGCCGCCGCGACCGGATCGTCGGCGACCTCCAGCGCCAGCCCGTGGCGCACAGCGGACTCGGCGTCGAAGCGCATACCGAACAGCAGCGCCGCCCGGGCGGCCTGCGGCCCGACGGCACGGTTGAGCATCCAGGTGGCGCCGCCGCCCGGGTGGATACCGAGTTTCTGGAACCGGGGGTCGAACAGCGCCGCAGGTCCGGCGATGCGGACGTCGGCGGCCAGCGCCAGGTTGAGCCCCGCGCCGACGGCCGCGCCGTTGACGGCGGCGATCGTGGGCAGAGTGCAGTCGGCGACGGCGAGGAAGCCGTCGTAGATGCGGCGCAACCCGTCCTCGGTGGCCTCGCCGAGCGCGGTAAGGTCGGCGCCCGCGCAGAACGCCTTGCCCGCGCCGGTGACGATCACGGCGTGGACGTCGTCGTCGGCCTCGGCCGCGTCGACGGCCCGGCGCAGGCCGGCGGACATCTCGAAGGTCACCGCATTGCGGCGATCTGGATCGTTGACGGTGATCAGGGCGATGTGGTCGGCGACGTCGACCAGGACCGGGTTGGACACGGCTGTGAGCCTAGTTCGCACCCAGTATTTGCCATTCTCGAGTGGCTGCGTCGACCGGCAGGAGCAATGTAGTATCCACCCATGAAGTTAGCGGGACTCACCAAGGGACTGACCACCGCGGTCGCAGGTGCGGCGATCGCCGTTGGCCTGGCTGCGCCCGCGATGGCGCAGCCCGAACCGGACACCGCATTCGCCAAGCGCCTTCAGGCCTACGGCATTTACGGTCAGAAGGACTACAACGCCTGGATCGCCAAGATCGCCTGCAAGCGGTTGAATCGCGGCGTCGATAAGGACGCCGTGCAGTCCGCGAAGTTCGTTTTCGACCAGTTGCAGAGGGGCAGCACGACCGAGCAGTCGTGGCAGTTCCTCGGCGAGGCCATTCCCGTGTACTGCCCGAACCAGATGGTGGCCCTGCAACGGGTCGCCAACCCGGCGGCTCCCGCACCGGCACCGGTGCCGGCAGGCCCCCCGCTGCCGGCCGAGCGCTGACGTCAGGAAGGTAAGACACACATGCGTAAGAGCATTCGCTCCATGGTCCACTCCGGGATGGTGGCCGTGGCCGCCGCCGGCCTGCTGACGGTCGCACCCGGCGTCGCCTCCGCGGACGCCACCGACGACTATCCGATCCCGAACCGGATCCTGCGGACGCAGTGCACGGCCGAGCAGATCCTGGCCGCCGCCCGCGACGTCGAACCCGTGTACTACGAGCGGTACATGATCGACTACAACAACAAGTCACCCGAGGTGCACCGCGCAGTCCAGGACCGCATCCACTGGTTCTTCTCGATGGACTACAAGGGCCGTCGCCAGTACTCCGAGGACACGGTGACCAACGCCTTCTACGAGCAGTTGCATTGGAACTGGCCGAACTGGGCGAAGGTCTTCTTCAACAACAAGGGCGTCGCCGCGCACACCACGGACATCTGCATGAACTACCCGCCGAACGACATGTCCGTCTGGGTCTGGTAGCAACCAAGCCGCTCAACGAGATCCGCCCGGCCGTACGGCCGGGCGGATTCTTTTTGCGCTCAGCCCCCTCGCGCTCGCCGCGCTCGCCGGAACTGCATTCCCGGTCATCAAGCGCGTCGCTCGATGACCGGGAATGCAGTTCCGGCGCAATCATGGGCGCTACAACGGGAACCGCCCGGCCGATGTTCGACCAGGCGGATCTCGTTACGGGGCGTCGCTCAGACGGACGTGAAGTTCTGCGGCGACTGCGGCCACGGCGCCGGGACCGGCCGCTGCCGGACCCGCTGCGGCCACCAGAACCACGGACCGAGCAGGGCGGCGATCGACGGCATCATCAGCGACCGCACGATCAGTGTGTCGAACAGCAGACCCAGTCCGATCGTCGTGCCCACCTGACCGATCACCGTCAGCTCGCTGACCGCCATCGATATCATCGTGAACGCGAACACCAGGCCGGCCGAGGTCACCACCGAGCCGGTGCCGCCCATCGATCGGATGATGCCGGTGTGCAGTCCGGCGTGGATCTCCTCCTTGAACCGTGACACCAGCAGCAGGTTGTAGTCCGCGCCGACGGCGAGCAGGATGATCACCGCCATCGCCATCACCATCCAGTGCAGCTCGATGCCCAGCAGGTGCTGCCAGATGAGCACCGACAGGCCGAACGAGGCGCCAAGAGACAACACCACCGTGCCCACGATCACCGCGGAGGCCACCACGCTTCGGGTGATGATCAGCATGATGATGAAGATCAGTGCCAGCGCGGCGATCCCGGCGATCAGCAGGTCGAAGTTGTTGCCGTCCTGCATGTCCTTGAACGTCGCCGCGGTGCCGCCGAGGTAGATCGTCGAGCCCTCGAGCGGGGTGCCCTTGACGGCTTCCTTCGCCGCCAGCTTGATGGCGTCGATGCGCTTGATCCCCTCCGGGGACATCGGATCGCCCTCGTGAGAGATGATGAAGCGCACCGACTTACCGTCCGGCGAGATGAACTGCTCCATGCCGCGCTTGAAGTCCTCGTTGTCGAAGATCTCCGGTGGCAGGTAGAACGAGTCGTCGTTCATCGACGCGTCGAAGGCCTCGCCCATGGAGTTGGACTCGTCCTGCATCGCCGCCATCTGATCCTGCATGCCCTTCTGCGAGGCATACATGGTCAGCATCATCGTCTTCATCGTCTTCATGGTCTCGATCATCTCGGGCATCATCGTGACCAGTTGCGGCATAAGGGAATCCAGCCGCTCCATGTCCGGCATGAGCGCCTTGATGTCGTCGGTCATCACGTTGATGCCGTCAAGGGTGTCGAAGACCGAGCGGAGCGCCCAGCACACCGGGATGTTGAAACACTTGGGTTCCCAGTAGAAGTAATTGCGGATCGGCCGGAAGAAGTCGTCGAAATCGGCGATGTGATCGCGCAATTCCTCGATGTCGACGACCATGCCCTTCATCTTGGTCACCATGCTGTGCGTGGTGTCGGCCATCTGCGCGGTGAGGTTCTGCATCCGCGTCATCGTGTCGATGGTGGACTGCATCTCGTCGGCCTGTTTCAGCATGTCGGCCATCCGGTCCTGCAGATACTTCTGGTTCATCTGCTGGGTGGTGCCCTGCATGGAGATCTGGAACGGGATCGACGTGTGCTCGATCGGCTTGCCGTCCGGCCGGGTGATCGCCTGCACCCGCGCGACGCCGGGCACGCGGAAGATGGCCTTGGAGATCTTGTCGATCACCAGGAAGTCCGCCGAGTTCCGCAGGTCGTGATCGCTGGAGATCATCATCAGCTCGGGGTTCATCCGGGCCTGGTCGAAGTGCCGGTCGGCGGCCGCGTAGCCCTCGTTGGCCGGCAGGTCGGCGGGCAGGTAGTGCCGGTCGTTGTAGTTGGTCCGGTACCCGGGCAGCGTGAGCAGGCCGATCAGCGCGAGCGCGACGGTGCCGATCAGGATGGGTCCCGGCCACCGCACCACTGCCGCGCCGACCTTGCGCCAACCACGGGTCCGCAGTGCGCGTTTCGGTTCCAGCGCGCCGAACTTGCTGGCCACCACCACGATCGCCGAGCCCAGCGTGAGCGAGGCCAGCACCGCCACGACCATGCCGATCGCCAGCGGGACGCCGAGGGTCTGGAAGTAGGGCAGCCGGGTGAAGCTCAGGCAGAAGGTGGCGCCGGCGATCGTCAGACCGGAGCCGAGCACGACGTGCGCCGTGCCCTTGAACATCGTGTAGTACGCCATCTCTTTGTCCTCGCCGACGCTTCGCGCTTCCTGATATCGGCCTATCAGGAAGATGGCGTAGTCGGTCGAGGCGGCGATCGCGAGTGTGACGAGGAGGTTCGTCGCGAACGTGGAGAGTCCGATGATCTCGTAGTAGCCGAGGAAGGCCACCACACCGCGGGACGCCGCGAGCGAGAGCACGACCATCACCAGGACGAGGATGAGCGTCACGATCGACCGGTAGACGAGCAGCAGCATGATGATGATGACCGTGAACGTGACGGCCTCGATCAGTTGCATGCTGCGGTCGCTGGCGATGTGCTGATCGGCCGCGAGAGCGGCCGGACCGGTCAGATAGGCCTTGACGCCGTCCGGCGGCGGAATGCTGTTGATGATGGCCTGCACCGCGTCCACCGACTCGTTGGCCAGTGACTCGCCCTGGTTACCCGCCAGCTTCAGCTGGACGTAGGCGGCCTTGCCGTCGCTGCTCTGTGCGCCGGTGGCGGTGAGCGGGTCGCTCCAGAAGTCCTGGACGGACTGGACGTGGGCGGGATCGGCCTCGAGCTTGTCGATGAGCTGGTCGTAGTACGCGTGCGCGTCGTCGCCGAGTGGGTTCGCGCCCTCGAGGACGATCATCACCTGGCTGTCGGAGTCGCCCTCTTCGAAAGTCTTGCCCACCTGCTGCATCGAGATCATCGACGGCGCATCGTCGGGGCTCATGGACACCGCGCGCAGCTGCCCGACCTCTTCGAGCTGTGGGACGACGACGTTGACGACGGCGATCACGGCGATCCAGGCCAGGATGATCGGCACCGCGAAGGCACGGATCACCCGCGGGATGAACGGGCGCGAAGGTCGTCGGGCGGGCGGGAAAGCGTCGGTGGGCGCGTCGTAGGTGGGTGCGCTCATGCCGATTTCACGTAGCAGAAGGTCTGGGCGTTCACGCCGCTGGAAGTCCTCTCGTCTTTCACGACGTCATCGACGATGACACGGCAGGAGATGAAGTCGCCGTCGCCCTGGGCGACGATGTTGGGAGCCGCCGACGGGGCGGTCGTCTCCAGGGTCAGGGACCAGGGCAGGCCTGCCCCGTCCACCCGCTGGTGCTTGGCGTCCAGGTCCAGGTAGTTGATGTCGGCGTAGCTGCCGTTGCCGGTGATCTCGTACCGGACGACCTTCGGGTCGAAGGGTTCGGGGTCGTCGGCGAACACCTTGGGCGTCACCGTCACACCCTCGGCGCCGAAGAATCCGCGGATGCGGTTCACGGTGAATCCGGCGACCACCACGACGATCAGGATGAGCAGCGGGATCCAGATCTTCTTGACGATGTCGACCGCCGTCGGGCGCCGCTTGGTCGGCTTCTGGTGCGACGGCGGCGCAGGCGCGGGCGCCGGCTGCTGCCCAACCGGCGGCGGGCTCACCTGTCCGGGACCGTCATAGGTGACGTTGTCCGTCCGAGACATGGTGACCCCTTACATTCGACCCGATGGTTGACGCCAGACAAACAGTCGTCGCGACAGAGATTAGCCTATTTAACTTGTCGCCTGGAAAACAGATGCGTCCGCGCTACTGTGCGGTAGCTCACGACATCCTGTGAGTGTGATGTGGTTCACACTTGGAGCCCGGGACTTGGCCTCGAGCCGTGCCTGGTGAGCCCTGTATCCGCACGCCGAACGGTGTGAGCAGAATACACCGGGAACGGTGCCCGTGACCGGCCCACGTCCCGGACCCGATTTGCTGGTCAGGCGGGATGCAGGCTGACGGCGATGCCGGAATAACGCACCATTCCGGTGACCCGGTCGATGTCGTCTTTACTGGTCAGTCGATTGACGTTGCAGTCGTGGTGACCGTGCGGGATCGACACCACCCCGGACCGGACTGAGTCGTCGACCTTCGCGATGCCGGTGACCTCCCCGTTCGCGCTGCGCACAGTGATGCGTTCACCGCTCACGACGCCAGCGGCGGCTCCGTCGACGGGATGGACGATGATCTCCGCGGGTTCGCCGAGGAAGTCGAGTTGCCCGTTGAGCTTCTTGCGCTGCCGGCGCGGGACCATCATCAGGGCGGGCGGCGGCTCGAGGGCCGCCAGCTGCGCGACGAGGATCGGCGGAGCCAGCCGCCAGCCGCCCATCCGGTCGATGTGCCGGTCCACCCACGCCGCGGGCAGCTCGCGCGGCGCCTCCGCCCAACCGTTCGCGACCACCTCGTCGAAGGGTGTCCGGCCGCCGGCCAGCAGGACGGCGAGGACATCGTCGTCGGTACTGGTGTCCGGATCGGCCAGCGTGCCGACGTCGTAGCCCAGGCGTCGCGCCAGATCGGCGAACACCCACCACATCGAGCGCCGTTCGCCGACCGGGTCCACGACGGCATGGGTGTGCTGGACGGACACCCGCGAGCTCAGGATGTCGTGCAGGGTGATGTCGGGCCGTTCGAGCGGGTCCTTGGTCGGCAGGACGTGCGTGGCCAACCGCGTCGTCTCGTTGTCGATGATCTCGGTGGTGGCGAACACCTCGAGACTCTGCAGTGCGGGGATGAGCTTGCCGGTCTCGGGGAAGCTGGTGACCAGGCTGCCGCCCACGTTGATCAGCGCGCGGATGTTGCCCGCCTCGATCTCGTCGGGCAGCACCGCACAGGGCCATTCGTTGATGAACGCCTGCGCCTCGGGCCGGCTGCGCGGACCCGGTCCGAACGATCCCTCGATGGGGGTGATCGGCAACAGATCGCCGAAAGCTTCCAGTTGATAGGCGAACCCGGGGTGGAACCACGTCCCGCCCGGGCGGTTCATCGCGCCGGTCAGGATCATCAGCACCCACGCCAGCCACTGGGTGACGTTGGCGCGCTCGGCGGTCATCGTCACGCCGGTCCCGGTTTCGATCGCGACGCATCTGGCGCTGCGGACCGCCGCAGCGAGCCGGGTCAGGTCGGCCTGCGCGACGTCGGCGTACATCGCCGTGTGCTCCAGGGTGAACGGTTCCACCGCGGCGGTGAGCTCGTCGAGTCCCTGCACGGGGACATCGGATTTCACGCCGTCGCGCAGGATTTCGCGCACCAGGTGGGCCAGCACCGCGTGGTCGGTGCTCGGGCGCGGCGCCAGGTGGCCGGTGGCCAACCGGGCGGTCTCGGTGCGCCGCGGATCGATCACCCACACCTGCCCGCGGGCGGCGATGTCGCGCACCGTGCCCGTCGGGTTGGGCATCGAGATGGCGTGGCCGTGGGACACCACCGGGTTGGCCCCGACGAGAAGCAGGAAGTCGGTGGTGTCGAGATCCGTTCGGCCGGACAGTCCCATGAAGCCGCCGACCAGGTCCGACACCAGCGGCTTGGCGGTGCCGTCGATCGTCAGCGGGCTGAACTTCGCCGGGGTGCCGATCGCCGCGTGCAGCGCTTCGGCCATCCGGAACCCGGCGCTCTCCATGGTGCTGAAATAGAAGCCGACCGACCCGGGGCCGTGCTCGTCGATGATGGCGCGCAGTCGGGTGGCCAGGTCGTCGAGACAGCTGTCCCAGCTGGTGTCCTGCTGCTGGCCGTCGATTCGGATGCGGGGGCGTTCGAGCCGGTCGGGATGGTGGTGCAGCAACGGCAGAGCGCGCCCCTTGGCGCACGTGTAGCCGCGGGAGAACGGATGCTCCTTGTCACCGCGGACGCGGAGCACCTCGTCACCGTCGACGTCGACGAGGATGCCGCAGACGGAGGTGCAGACCCGGCAGAAACTGCGGACCGTGTGCATGCGGGAAACGTACTCTCGCCCGGCGGGAAGAGATGTGCGTTTCAAGAGAACCACTACGCAAAAATGAGAACGCGGTTTCCGCAACGGCGACGACTCACACGCCTCTGGCGCCCCCGGCAGGAATCGAACCTGCGACCTAGGGATTAGAAGGCCCTTGCTCTATCCAACTGAGCTACGGAGGCAGCGTCGCCGAGTGTATCCCGGGCGGACCTGCACGCCCCCGGTGACAGCTATTGAAACGCCGCCCCCGCACGGGGGCGCGGACTAGCGTGGTCGAGAGCAATCGGGCCATGAGGGGGACACAGCGTGCCAACGAGCGACGTGCCGGAATCGGACGCGGCGGGGCTGCCGGAGGAACTCAGCCCGTTCGATCAGATCCTGCACCGCGGCGAGGCCAATCCCCGCACCCGCTCAGGGATCCTGACCGTGGAGATCCTGGACACCACTCCGGACTGGGACCGGTTCCGCACCCGCTTCGAGTACGCCTCCCGCAAGGTGTTGAGGCTGCGCCAGAAGGTGGTGACCCCGACCCTGCCGACCGCGGCCCCGCGCTGGGTCGTCGACCCCGACTTCAACCTCGACTTCCACGTGCGCCGGGTGCGGATACCCGACCCGGGCACCATGCGCCAGCTGATCGACCTCGCTGAGATCGCCCTGCAGTCACCGCTGGACATCTCCCGACCGCTGTGGACGGCAACCCTGGTGGAGGGCTTGGAGGGCGGTCGCGCCGCGACGATGCTGCACTTCAGCCACGCGGTCACCGACGGAGTCGGCGGGGTGGAGATGTTCGCCAGCGTCTACGACCTGGAACGCGACCCGCCGCCGCAGCAGGCGCCCCCGATCCCCATCCCGCAGGACCTGTCGCCCAACGACCTGATGCGCGAGGGCGTCAACCGGTTGCCGCTGTCGATCCTCGGCGGTGTCCGCGGCGCGCTCGGGGGTGCTGTCAGCGCCGTGGGCAAGGTGGTTCGCGACCCGGTGTCGACGGTCGCCGGGGTGGTCGACTACGCCCGGTCCGGCGCGCGGGTGGTCGGCTCGGTCGCGGAGCCCTCACCGCTGCTGCGCAGGCGCAGCCTGTCGACGCGCAGCGAGGCGATCGACATGGTGCTCGGCGACCTGCACAAGGCGGCCAAGGCGGCGGGCGGCTCCATCAACGACGCCTATCTGGCCGGTGTGTGCGGCGCCCTGCGGCTCTATCACGAGGCGTTCGGGGTGCCTGTCGCGACGCTACCGATGGCGGTGCCGGTCAGCCTGCGGTCGGATGCCGACCCGGCCGGCGGTAATCGCTTCGTCGGGGTCAACCTGGCCGCGCCGATCGGTGTCACCGACCCGGCCGCGCGGATCGGCAGAGTCCGGGCGCAGATGACCCGCAAGCGTGAGGAGCGTGCGCTCGACATGGTCGGCGCCGTCGCGCCCGTGGCGAGCCTGATGCCCGATTCGGTGCTCGAAGCGATGGCCGGATCGGTCGTCAACTCCGACGTGCAGGCGAGCAACGTGCCGGTGTACGCCGGCGACACCTACATCGCCGGTGCGAAGATATTGCGGCAGTACGGAATCGGACCGTTGCCGGGGGTGGCGATGATGGTGGTGCTGGTGTCCCGATCGGGGTACTGCACCGTCACCGCCCGCTACGACCGGGCGTCGATCAGGGACCCGGACCTGTTCGCCCGCTGCCTCATCGACGGTTTCGACGAGGTGCTCGCACTGGGCGGCCCGGGCCGCGCGTCACCCGCATCGGTCGCCGACCGGTCGAAGGCCTCGTCGAATGGGAGCGCACAGCAGTGACGGCGGACGATCAGCAATCCGACCCGCGGACCATCCGGCTGCCGGGATCGGTGGCCGAGATCATGGGCGGCCCCGGCGGCCCGGAGATCGGCGCCTTCTTCGACCTCGACGGCACCCTGGTGGCCGGATTCACCGGCGTCATCATGACCCGAGACCGGCTGCGTCGCAGGCAGATGGGCGTGGGCGAGTTCATGGGCATGGTGCAGGCCGGGCTCAATCACCAATTGGGGCGCTCGGAGTTCGAGGACCTGATCGGCAAGGGCGCGCGGATGCTGCGTGGCAGTTCGCTGTCCGACATCGACGAACTGGCCGAGCGACTCTTCGACAAGCACGTCCGCAACCGCATCTACCCCGAGATGCGCGACCTGGTGCGGGCGCACATGGCGCGCGGGCACACCGTGGTGCTCAGTTCGTCGGCGCTCACGGTCCAGGTGGAGCCGGTCGCGGAGTACCTCGGCATCGAGAACGTGCTCAGCAACAAGTTCGAGACCGACGAGGACGGCTGCATCACTGGCGAGGTGACGCGGCCGATCATCTGGGGCCCGGGCAAGGCCAGGGCCGTTCAGGCGTTCGCCGCCCGCAACGGCGTCGACCTCGCCAAGAGCTACTTCTACGCCGACGGCGACGAGGACGTCGCACTGATGTACCTGGTCGGCAATCCGCGTCCCACCAATCCGGCGGGCAAGCTGGCGGCCGTCGCCGCCAAGCGCGGGTGGCCGGTGCTGCGGTTCACGAGTCGCTCCGGCAGCAGCCCGGTCTCGCAGTTGCGCACGGTCGCGGGCATCGCTTCGCTGGTGCCGGTCGCCGCGGGCGCCGTCGGATGGGGACTGCTCAACCGCAACCGGCGCAGCGGGGTGAACTTCTTCACGTCGGCGTGGAGCCGGCTGGTGCTGACGACGGCGGGCATCAGCCTCAACGTGCTCGGGCAGGAGAACCTGACCGCCCAGCGGCCCGCGGTGTTCATCTTCAACCACCGCAACCAGGCCGACCCGCTGATCGCCGGCAGGCTCGTCGAGACCGACTTCACCTCGGTGGGCAAGAAGGAGCTCGAGAACGACCCGATCATCGGCACCATCGGCAAGGTGATGGACGCGGCGTTCATCGACCGCGACGACCCGAAGAAGGCCGTCGAGGCGCTGCACAAGATCGAAGAGCTTGCCCGCAAGGGCATTTCGATCCTCATCGCACCCGAGGGCACCCGCCTCGACACCACCGAGGTCGGCGAGTTCAAGAAGGGGCCGTTCCGGATCGCGATGTCCGCGGGTATCCCGATCGTTCCGATCGTCATCCGCAACGCGGAGGTGGTCGCCGCCCGGGACTCCAGCACGTTCAACCCCGGCACCGTGGACATCGCTGTGTACCCGCCGATCTCGACCGACGGCTGGACGGTCGAGGACCTGCCCGAGCGCATCGACGAGATACGCAAGATCTACCTCGACACGCTGAAGGCCTGGCCGTACCAGGAGTTGCCGACCCCGGCGCTGTACAAGCGAAGGGCCGGGCAGTCCCCGGAGAAGGCCGAGAAGAAGGCCGCACCGGCGAAGAAGGCCACTGCCACGAAGACCGCCGCGAAGAAAACCGCCGCGAAGAAGGCCGCACCGGCAAAGAAGGCCACGGCTGCGAAGAAGGCCGCGAAGAAGCCGGCGCCGGCGAAGAAGACTGCCGCACAGAAGAACCCGGGCACCAAGAATCCCGGTGCGAAAGGCCGCCCGTGAAACGCCCAGCCGGATACTTCGACAGCTTCACCACCACCGACGACGCGCTGGTGCTTGCCGCCGCCTCCTCTCCTGCGGAGGTGCAGCTGCTCGAGGACTGGCTGCAGGCACAGCGCCGCGATCATCCCGACGTCCGCGTCGAGGTGTTGCAGCTGCCGGTCGTCGACGACCCGCCGCCCGCCGTGCTCGCCCGGCTGGTCTCCGAACTCGAAGCCGACCAGGACCGCACCGTCGTGCCGGTGCGGGTGTTCTGGGTTCCCGGCGGCCTGCCGACCCGCTCGAAGGTGGTCTCCCTGATCTCCGGGCGCGACACCTACCGTCCGCCGGAGATCCTGCAGCGACGCATCCTCAAGAAGGACCCGGCGCGGGCCCGTGTGGTGGCGGGCGAGCCCGCCAAGGTCTCCGAGCTCCGCCAGCAGTGGAGTGACACGACGGTCGCCGAGAACCCACGGGATTTCGCGCATTTCGTACTCCGTCGGGCGGCGCTGGCCATCGAACGGGTCGAGTACCGCCTGCTCGGTCCGGAATACAAGTCGCCGCGGCTGGTCAAGCCGGAGATGCTGGCCTCGGCCCGGTTCCGGTCGGGGTTGGACCAGATCGACGGCGCCGACCTCGAGAAGGCCGGCGCGATGCTCGACGAGATGGCCACCGGCTGGAGCCGGGTGTCCATCGACCTGATCCCCGCGCTGAGCCGAGCCATCTTCAGCCGCGGTTTCGATCCGCGCATCGACTACGACCGCGACCAGGTCGAGGCGATGCGGCGCAACCTCGAAGACCATCCGGCGGTGATGCTGTGGTCGCACCGGTCGAACCTCGACAATCCGGTGCTGACGGTCGCGCTGTACGAGAACCGGTTGCCGCCGGTGAGCACGTTCGGCGGCATCAACATGGACTTCCCGCCGCTGGGTTCGTTGCTCCGCCGCTCCGGGGTGATCTTCATCCGGCGCAACATCGGCGACAACGCGCTGTACAAGTACGTGCTCAAGGAGTACATCGGCTACGTCGTCGAGAAGCGGTTCAACCTGAGCTGGTCGATCGAGGGCACCCGGTCTCGGACGGGCAAGATGCTGCCGCCCAAACTGGGCCTGCTGTCCTACGTCGCGGACGCCTATCTCGCCGGACGCACCGACGACCTTTTGCTGCAACCTGTTTCGATCAGCTTCGACCAGCTGCACGAGACCGCCGAGTACGCCGAGTACGCCCGCGGCGGCGAGAAGGCCGCCGAGGGCGTCAGCTGGCTCTACAACTTCATCAAGGCCCAGGGGGAGCGCAACTTCGGCAAGATCTACGTCCGCTTCCCCGAGGCGGTGTCGATGAAGCAGTACCTCGGCCCGGCGCACGGCCCGGCCGCGGAGGACCAGGCCACCAAACGCCTTGCGCTGCAGAAGATGGCGTTCGAGGTGGCCTGGCGGATCCTGCAGGTCACCCCCGTCAACGCGACCGGGTTGGTGTCCGCGCTGCTGCTGGCCACCCGTGGCGTCGCCCTGACCCTCGACCAACTGCATCACACGCTGCAGGACTCGCTGGACTACCTGCAGCGCAAGCAGACACCGATGACCAACAGCGCGCTGCGGCTGCGCACCCCCGAAGGGGTACTCGCCGCGGTGGACGCACTGTCCAACGGGCACCCGGTCACCAGGGTCGACAGCGGTCGGGAACCGGTCTGGTCGATCGCACCGCAGAACGAGCACCAGGCCGCGTTCTACCGCAACACCCTGATCCACGCCTTCCTGGAGACGTCGATCGTCGAACTCGCGCTGGCCTATGCCAGGCGCAGCGACGGCGACCACCTCGCGGCGTTCTGGTCGCAGGCGATGCGGCTGCGCGACCTGCTGAAGTTCGACTTCTACTTCGCCGACTCGGCGGCGTTCCGCGAGCACGTCGCCGAGGAGATGTCCTGGCATGCCGACTGGGAGGCCCATGTCTCGGCCGGCGGTGAGGACGTCGACCGGCTGCTGCGGGCCAAGCGGCCGCTGATCGCCGCGGCGATGCTGCGGCCGTTCTTCGAGGCCTACGAGATCACCGCCGACGTGCTGCGCGACGCGCCCGCCGAGATCGGCGAGAAGGACCTCACCAAGCTGGCGCTCGGCCTGGGCAAGCAGTACGTGGCGCAGAACCGGGTGCGCAGCACCGAGTCGGTGTCGGCTCTGCTTTTCGCCACCGCCCGCCAGGTGGCCGCCGACCAGAACCTGCTGTCGCCCGCCGACGACCTCGATCAGCGCCGCGAGACGTTCCACGCCGAACTGTGCGGCATCCTCGCCGACATGGACCGCGTCGAGCAGCTGGCACGCACACAGTTCGGCGAGCGCGAGGCGCAGCGCCGCTCCTAGCAGGACGGCTGAGGCGACCGGCCGGGCACCTCATACGCTGGACACCATGACAACCGTGGCGGCCAGGGTGCGCACCAGCGCGGCGTGGCCGGTGCTCGTGGGCGTGGGCCTGCTGGCGGGGGCGACGGCCGCGGGTATCGGCGCGCTGTCGCTGGCCGACGCGCTCAGCGCCACCGGGCTGCCCGACCCCGGGCCGGTCACCACATACGGGCTGCCGTTCGTGCGGGCCGCGGGCGAGATCGCGGCGGTCGTCGCGGTCGGTGCCTTCCTGTTCGCGGCGTTCCTCACACCGCCGCAGGCCACCGGTGTGCTCGATGCCGCCGGCTACCGCGCGCTGCGGCTCGGCACCGCCGCGTCGGCCATCTGGACGGTGTGCGCGGTGCTGCTCGTGCCGCTCACGGTCTCGGATGTCTCGGGGCAGCCGCTGCGCGACCATCTGGGGCCGGCCGAGATCTGGGCGGCCGCCGACCTCGTCGACGTCGCGGGCGCGTGGCGCTGGACGGCGCTGCTGGCCGCCGCCGTCACCGTCGCGGCCCTGCCCGTGCTGCGCTGGTCGTGGACCCCGGCGCTGCTGGCCGGCGCGCTGATCAGCCTGGTGCCGCTGGCGCTGACCGGTCACTCGTCGTCGGGCGGTGCGCACGATCTGGCCACCAACAGCCTGCTCATCCACCTGATCGCCGGCGCGCTGTGGGCCGGGGGACTGTTCGCACTGCTGGCACATGCCCTGCGCGGCGGCGACCACTCGGACCTGGCCGCCAGGCGCTTCTCGGCGCTCGCGCTGTGGTGCTTCGTCGCGATGGCGATCAGCGGGATCGTCAACGCGCTCGTGCGGGTGCCCCTCGACGAACTGCTGGGCAGTCAGTACGGCGCACTGGTGCTGGCCAAGGTCAGCGCCCTGGCGGTACTCGGCGTGCTGGGGTGGCGGCAGCGACGGCGCGGCGTGGCGGCGCTGCAGGCCGACCCGACCGCCCGCGGCCCGCTGCTGCGGCTCGCGCTCGCCGAGGCGGCGGTGTTCGGCCTGACATTCGGGATCGCCGTCGGGCTGGGCCGCACCCCGCCGCCGGCGCTGAGCAGTCAACCGACTCCGGTGGAGGTGGAGATCGGCTACGACCTCGCGGGCCCGCCGACCGTGGCCCGCATCCTGTTCGACTGGCGCTTCGACCTGATCCTCGGCACCGCCGCGATCGTGCTCGCCGCGGTCTACCTGCTCGGAGTGCGACGGCTGCGCCGCCGCGGCGACGCCTGGCCGGTGGGCCGCACCACGGCGTGGCTGTGCGGTTGCGCCGCGCTGCTGATCACGACGTCGTCGGGCATCGGGCGGTACATGCCCGCGATGTTCAGCGTGCACATGGTCGCCCACATGCTGCTGTCGATGCTGGTGCCGATCCTGCTGGCACTGGGCGGCCCGACGACGCTGGCGCTGCGGGCGCTGCCGACCGCGGGCCGCGGCGCGCCCGGTCCACGCGAATGGCTGCTGGCCGCCCTGCACTCCCGGGTGTCGCGGTTCCTGACCAACCCGATCGTGGCGCTGGTGCTGTTCGTCGCCGGCTTCTACGGCCTCTACTTCGGCGGCATCTTCGACTCGGCCGTCACCAGCCACGCCGCGCACGTCCTGATGAACGTGCACTTCCTGGTGACCGGCTACCTCTTCTACTGGGTGGTGATCGGCGTCGACCCGACGCCGCGGCCCCTCCCGCAACTGGGCAAGCTGGCCATGGTGTTCGCCTCGCTGCCGCTGCACGCCTTCTTCGGGGTCGTGCTGATGGGCACGCAGAGCGTGCTGGCCGAGCCGTTCTACCGGTCGCTGCAGCTGAGCTGGCACACCGATCTGCTCGGTGACCAGAAGCTCGGCGGCGGCGTCGCGTGGGCGGCCGGCGAGATTCCGCTGGTGCTGGTGATGATCGCCCTGCTGATCCAGTGGCGGCGCAGCGACCAGCGCACTGCCACGCGGCTCGACCGCGCCGCCGACCGCGACGACGACGCCGACCTGGCCGCCTACAACGCGATGCTGGCCGAACTGGCCCGCCGCGAGAGCCGCTGACCGCCGCCGGCCGACACGATCCACAGTCCCGGCTCCATCCACAGGGCGTCGCGCAGCGGCGTCACCAGCGTTGGTCCCGTCGGTGCCGTCGCGGTCAATGGCTGCAGCGGCGACGCACAGGTGCCCGCCGCACCAGTGGAGCGAAAGGACACATCGAAATGTTCGAGACACCGATCACCGTCGTCGG
Organism: Mycobacterium sp. NPDC050551; assembly: GCF_040674075.1. NCBI lineage: Bacteria > Bacillati > Actinomycetota > Actinomycetes > Mycobacteriales > Mycobacteriaceae > Mycobacterium > Mycobacterium sp. NPDC050551. The sequence continues at coordinate 269,440 of NZ_JBFARC010000008.1, forward strand.
CAACATCGTCACCAACCCGGTCCGGCACCGGGCCGGTGAGCAGGAGGTCATCCGGTTCCGGGTGGCCAGCAACTCGCGCAGGCGCACCGCCGGAGGCGAGTGGGAGCCGGGCAACTCGCTGTTCGTCAGCGTCAGCTGCTGGGGCAAGCTGGTGACCGGCGTCGGCGCCGCCCTCGGGAAGGGAGACGCCGTCATCGTTGTTGGACAGGTGTACACCAGCGAGTACGAGGACAAGGAAGGTGTGCGCCGGACCTCGACGGAGGTGCGCGCCACCTCGGTGGGGCCTGATCTGTCCCGGTGCATCGCGCGGATCGAGAGCCGACGGCACCCTGGCACCACGACCGACGACCAGCCGGCGCCCGCCGCTGACGGTGACATCGCCGACATCGACACCACCGACAGCGACATCACCGGCAGCTACCCGGCCGGCACCGCGGCCGACGACTCCGACCCGCTGCCACTGACCGCTTAGCGCCATCCGGCCACGCCTAGGATGGTCCGCGAGCATCACCCGCCAACCGAAAGGCACAACCCCGGCATGGCCGAATTCATCTACACGATGCGGAAGGTCCGCAAGGCGCACGGCGACAAGGTGATCCTTGACGACGTCAACCTGAACTTCCTCCCGGGAGCCAAGATCGGCGTCGTCGGCCCGAACGGGGCCGGCAAGTCGAGCGTCTTGCGGATCATGGCCGGCCTCGACCAGGCCAACAACGGCGACGCCTACCTGGCGCCCGGCGCGTCGGTCGGCATCCTGATGCAGGAGCCGCAGCTCGACGAGGACAAGACCGTCCGCGAGAACGTCGAGGCCGGCGTCGCGATCAAGGGCAAGCTCAACCGGTACAACGAGGTGGCCGAGCTGATGGCCACCGACTACACCGACGAGCTCATGGAGGAGATGGGCACGCTGCAGGAGGAGCTCGACGCGGCCGACGCGTGGGACATCGACTCGCAGCTCGAGCAGGCGATGGACGCACTGCGCTGCCCGCCGCCCGACGAGCCCGTCACGCACCTCTCCGGTGGCGAGCGACGCCGTGTCGCCCTGTGCCGGCTGCTGCTGTCCAAGCCGGACCTGCTGCTGCTCGACGAGCCCACCAACCACCTGGACGCCGAGAGCGTGCTGTGGCTCGAACATCACCTCGCCGACTACAAGGGCGCCATCCTGGCGGTCACCCACGACCGGTACTTCCTCGACAACGTCGCCGAGTGGATCCTCGAGCTCGACCGCGGCCACGCGTACCCGTACGAGGGCAACTACTCGACCTACCTGGAGAAGAAGGCCGAGCGCATCGCGGTTTCGGGGCGCAAGGACGCCAAGCTGCACAAGCGACTCCAGGAGGAGCTTGCCTGGGTGCGGTCGGGTGCCAAGGCCCGCCAGGCCAAGAACAAGGCCCGCCTGCAGCGCTACGAGGAGATGGCCACCGAGGCGGAGAAGACGCGCAAGCTCGACTTCGAGGAGATCCAGATCCCGACCCCGCCCCGGCTGGGCAACGTGGTCGTGGAGGTCGAGCACCTCGACAAGGGCTTCGAGGGTCGCACCCTGATCAAGGACCTGTCCTTCTCGCTGCCACGCAACGGCATCGTCGGGGTGATCGGGCCCAACGGCGTCGGCAAGACCACCCTGTTCAAGACCATCGTCGGTCTCGAGCAACCCGACAGCGGCACTGTGAAGGTCGGCGAGACGGTCAAGCTGAGCTACGTCGACCAGAACCGTTCGCAGATCGATCCCAAGAAGAACGTCTGGGAGGTGGTCTCCGACGGCCTCGACTACATCGAGGTCGGGCAGAACGAGGTGCCGTCGCGGGCCTACGTGTCGGCGTTCGGGTTCAAGGGCCCCGATCAGCAGAAGCCTGCGGGCGTCCTGTCCGGCGGTGAACGCAACCGGCTGAACCTGGCGCTCACCCTCAAGGTCGGCGGCAACCTGATCCTGCTCGACGAGCCCACCAACGACCTCGACGTCGAGACCCTGAGCTCGCTGGAGAACGCGCTGCAGAACTTCCCGGGCTGCGCCGTGGTGATCTCCCACGATCGCTGGTTCCTCGACCGCACCTGCACGCACATCCTGGCGTGGGAGGGCGACGACGACAACGAGGCCAAGTGGTTCTGGTTCGAGGGCAACTTCGGCGGCTACGAGGAGAACAAGATCGAGCGGATGGGTGCGGAGGCGGCGCGGCCGCACCGGGTGACCCACCGTCGGCTGACACGCGACTGATCGCACCGTGCGGGACCGTAGGGGTCTGGGGGGCGACTTCCCGGTGGGGCAGGAGCGCAGCGACCGGGGGCGGACTAAGGTCGCTCGTGCGTGCCAGTGCCGGCGCGCACGTGTGAGTCAGGAGTGATCCGCATGACGGGACGTGGCGCCGCGCAGGACGAGCAGCCCGCAACGGCGACACCCGATCCCGACACGGCGAAGCGGTTGGCCGGTGCGTTCGTCGCCGCCTTCCGCGGGATTCACGACGAGTCGTCCGAGCCCGGCGCCGACGACCAGGCCTCCGCCAAACAGGCGGTGTCCCCGGAACTGGTGGAGTCGCATTACCGGCTCGGCCTGCGCCGCTCGCCGGGCGAGACGCTGGTGGCCACGCATCCCGACGACGCCGGCGTCGGCCCGGCTCTGCAGATCGTCACCGAAAACGCTCCGCTGCTGATGGATTCGGTGACCGTGCTGCTGCACCGCCTCGGTGTGGCCTACCGCGCGATCATGAATCCGGTGTTCCAGGTGCGCCGCGACGCGGACGGACAGCTCGAGGACATCGCGCCGGCCGACGAGGACGCCGGCGAGGACGCTTCCAACACCGAAGGCCACGAGGCGTGGGTGCACATCGCGCTCAGCGGGGATGCCGACCGCGACGCGCTGGCCGAGGCTCAGCGGCTGCTGCCCGACATCCTGGCCGACGCCCGGCAGGTCGCTCTCGACAGGGACGCGATGGTGGCCGCCCTGAACGGTCTGGCCGACGAGGTGGAGGACGACTCCGGCGGCCGGTTCCCCGGTGCGGAGCGCAAGGACGTCGCCGCGCTGATGCGCTGGCTGGCCGACGGGCACTTCGTCCTGCTGGGGTGCCAGCGCTGCCCGGTGACCGACGGCCAGGCGTCCGTCGATCCCGACAGCAGGCTCGGCGTGCTGCGGCGGCGGACCGACGTGCTGCCGCAACTCGCCGCCGACGACGACCTGTTGGTGTTGGCGCAGGCCACCATCCCGAGCTATCTGCGATACGGCGCGTACCCCTACATCGTGGTCGTGCGCGAACGGGACGGCTCCGGCGGTGACACCCACACGGTCGAGCATCGATTCGTCGGCCTGTTCACCGTGGCCGCGCTCAACGCCAATGTGACCGAGATCCCGCTGGCATGCCGGCGGGTGAACGAGGCGCTGGCGCTGGCCAAACGCGACCCCGGCCATCCGGGTCAGCTACTGCTCGACGTCATCCAGACCGTGCCCCGCCCCGAACTCCTGACGCTGAGCGCCCAGGAACTGCTCGACATGGCGATGGCGGTGGTGGAACTGGGTTCGCGCCGCCGTGCGCTGCTGTTCCTGCGGGCCGACCACCTCGCCCACTTCGTGTCGTGCCTGGTGTATCTGCCCCGTGACCGCTACACCACGGCGGTCCGGCTGGAGATGCAGGCCATCCTGGTTCGCGAACTGGGCGGTGAGAGCATCGACTACACCGCGAGGGTGAGCGAGTCACCGTGGGCGGTCGTGCACTTCAGCGTCCGGCTGCCGCATTCGGCGCAACCCGCCCGCGTCGACACCTCGCCTGAGAACGAGAGCCGGATCCAGGACCTGCTGACCGAGGCGGCGCGCACGTGGGCCGACCGGTTGACGGGTGCGGTGCGCAGCGGGTCCATTGATCAGGGCACCGCCGAGCATTACGCGGCGGCGTTCACCGAGGACTACAAGCAGGCCGTCGACCCGCTGGACGCGATCGACGACATCGCGATCATCGAGGAACTCGACGACGATTCGGTGAAGCTGGTGTTCGCCGAGGGCGGCGAGGACCGGGTGGGACAGCTGACCTGGTATCTGGGCGGCCGGTCGGCGTCGCTGAGCCAGTTGCTGCCGATGCTCCAGTCGATGGGCGTGGTGGTGCTCGAGGAGCGGCCGTTCACGGTGAAACGCGCCGACGGCCTCGCCGTGTGGATCTACCAGTTCCGGGTGACGCCGCACCGCAGCATCCCCGACGCGCCCGGGGGCGCCGAGCAGGAAGCGATGGAGGCCCGTTTCGCCGACGCCGTCACCGCGATCTGGCACGGCCGCATGGAGGTCGACCGCTTCAACGAGCTGGTGCTGCGCGCCGGCCTGACCTGGCAGCAGGTGGTCATCCTGCGGGCCTACGCGAAATACCTGCGGCAGGCCGGATTCCCGTACAGCCAGTCCCACATCGAGTCGGTGATCAACGACAACGCCGGCACCGCAGGCTCGCTCGTCACGCTGTTCGAGGCGCTGTTCAATCCCGCCGAAGGGCAGGACGGCTCGAACAAGCGCCGCGACGCACAGAAGGCGGCGGCAGCCGTCACCGCCGACATCGACGCGCTGGTCAGCCTCGACACCGACCGCGTGCTGCGCGCGTTCGCGTCGATGATCGAAGCGACGCTGCGCACCAACTACTTCGTCACCGGGGCGGAGTCGGCGCGCGCGCAGAACGTGCTGGCGGTCAAGCTGAATCCACGCCTGATCGACGAGTTGCCGCTGCCCCGACCGAAATTCGAGATCTTCGTCTACTCGCCGCGGGTGGAGGGCGTGCACCTGCGGTTCGGGCACGTCGCGCGCGGCGGTCTGCGCTGGTCGGACCGGCGAGAGGACTTCCGCACCGAGATCCTCGGCCTGGTCAAGGCGCAGGCGGTGAAAAACGCCGTCATCGTCCCGGTCGGCGCCAAGGGCGGTTTCGTCGTCAAGCAGCCGCCGGACCTGACCGGTGACGCCGCCACCGACCGGGATGCGCAGCGCAACGAGGGCATCGCCTGCTACCGGCTGTTCATCAGCGGACTGCTCGACGTCACCGACAACGTCGACAAGGCCAGCGGCCAGGTGGTCACCCCGCCCGAGGTCATCCGCCGCGACGGTGACGACGCCTACCTGGTGGTGGCCGCCGACAAGGGCACCGCCACCTTCTCCGACATCGCCAACGAGGTCGCAGGCTCCTACGACTTCTGGCTGGGCGACGCGTTCGCCTCCGGCGGGTCGGTGGGCTACGACCACAAGGCGATGGGCATCACGGCCAAGGGCGCGTGGGAGTCGGTCAAACGGCACTTCCGCGAGATGGGGGTGGACACCCAGAGCGAGGACTTCACCGTCGTCGGTGTCGGCGACATGAGCGGAGATGTGTTCGGCAACGGCATGCTGCTGTCGAAGCACATCCGGCTGCTCGCGGCGTTCGACCACCGGCACGTGTTCCTCGATCCGGACCCGGACGCGGCGTCGTCGTTCGACGAACGCAAGCGGTTGTTCGAACTGCCGCGCTCCTCGTGGGAGGACTACGACACCTCACTGCTGAGCGAGGGCGGCGGTGTCTATCAGCGACAGCAGAAGTCGATACCGGTCAGCCCGCAGGTGCGGGCCGCTCTCGGCATCGAGGGTGACGCCGAGGAGATGTCGCCGCCCGAGCTGATCAAGGCGATCCTGAGGGCCCCGGTCGACCTGCTGTTCAACGGCGGCATCGGCACCTACGTCAAGGCCGAGACCGAGGCCGACTCCAACGTCGGCGACCGGGCCAACGACCCGGTGCGGGTCAACGGGAACCAGGTGCGCGCCAAGGTGATCGGTGAAGGTGGCAACCTCGGGGTGACCTCGCTGGGGCGCATCGAGTACGACCTCGCCGGTGGGCGGATCAACACCGACGCGCTGGACAACTCCGCCGGCGTCGACTGCTCGGACCACGAGGTCAACATCAAGATCCTGATCGACTCGCTGGTCACCGCGGGCAAGGTCGACCCCGCCGACCGCACCGATCTGCTGCTGTCGATGACCGACGAGGTCGGTCGGCTGGTGCTGGTGGACAACGAGGACCAGAACGATCTGATGGGCACCAGCCGGGCCAACGCCGCCAGCCTGCTGCCCGTGCACGCCCGGATGATCAAGGACTTCGTCGCCGACAAGGGGCTCAACCGCGAACTCGAGGCGCTGCCCTCGGAGAAGGAGATCCGCAGGCGGCTGGAGGCCGGGATCGGCCTGACCTCACCGGAACTCGCCACCCTGATGGCACATGTCAAGCTGGCGCTCAAGGACGACCTGCTGGCCGGCGACCTACCCGACCAGGAGGTCTTCGCGTCGAGGCTGCCGACGTACTTCCCGTCGACGCTGCGCGAGCGCTACGGCGCCGACATCCGCAACCACGAACTGCGCCGCGAGATCGTCACCACGATGCTCGTCAACGATCTCGTCGACACCAGCGGCATCACCTACGCCTACCGCATCACCGAGGACGCCGGGGTCGGGCCGACCGACGCGGTGCGAAGTTTCGTCGCCACCAACCAGATCTTCCGGATCGGCGAGGTGTGGCGGCAGATCCGCGCCACCGACCTACCGGTCTCGGTGTCCGACCGTATGACGCTCGACCTGCGCCGGCTCGTCGACCGCGCAGGCCGGTGGCTGCTCAACTACCGCCCGCAGCCGCTGGCGGTCGGCGCGGAGATCAACCGGTTCGCCAAGAAGGTCGAGTCGCTCACGCCGCGGATGCGGGAGTGGCTGCGCGGCGACGACGAGGCCATCGTCGACAAGGAGGCCGCCGACTTCTGCCGCAACGGCGCCTCGGAGGACCTGGCCTACATCGTGGCCAGCGGGCTGTACCAGTTCAGCCTGCTCGACATCATCGACATCGCCGACATCGCCGACCGTGAACCCGCCGAGGTCGCCGACACCTATTTCGCCCTGATGGACCACCTCAACACCGACGCACTGCTCACCGCGGTCTCGCAGTTACCGCGCGGCGATCGCTGGCATTCGTTGGCGCGGTTGGCGATCCGGGACGACCTCTACGGTTCGCTGCGGGCGTTGTGCTTCGACGTGCTCGCCGTCGGCGAGGTCGAGGAGAACGGCGAGGAGAAGATCGCCGAGTGGGAGGCGACGAACAGTTCGCGGGTGGCGCGGGCGCGGCGCACGCTCACCGAGATCTACGAGGACGACGAGCGCGATCTGGCCACGCTGTCGGTGGCGGCCCGCCAGATCCGCAGCATGACTCGCACGAGCGGAACAGGAGCCGGATGACGGCCGTAGGGTTCACCGCACCGGTGCATGTGCGCTGGTCGGACATCGACATGTACCAGCACATCAACCACGCCACCATGGTCACCCTGCTGGAGGAGGCGCGGATCCCCTTCCTGCGCGAGCCTTTCGGCGACAACATCACGACGATCGGGCTGCTGATCGCCGACGTGAACATCGCCTACAAGGCCCAGTTGCGGCTGATCGACTCGCCGCTGCAGGTGACGATGTGGTCGAAACGCGTTCGGGCGGTGGACTTCACCGTGGGCTACGAGGTCCGCTCCGTCGGCGCCGCGCCCGACTCCAAGCCGGCGGTGATCGCCGACACCCAGCTCGCGGCCGTGCACATCCAGGAGCAGCGGCTCGAGCGCCTGACCGGCGCGCAGAGGGATTACCTGCAACGCTATCTGCGATGACTGTGCAGGAACGCGGCATCTGGCTCCATGACGCCCGGCACCGCGACGACCTCGCCATCTTCGTCGACCGTGCGCTGCGCCTCGACGAAGCCGCCGTCATCCGGTTGCGGGAACGCTCGCGGGATCACATCGTCGCCTGGGTGGCAACCGGTTTCGACGTGCTGGCCAGCCGGGTGGTCGTTGGCCGGACACGGCCCGCAGACCTCAGTGCGGGTGCCGACGCGCTCGCTCACGGGTTGAGTGCGGCGGGCGCCGACGGGTTCGTCGACACCGGGTTCCCGATGGACTCGGCGTGGCGGGGCGGGCTGCCGCCCGACAGCGGCTTCGTCCATCTCGACGACGTCCCCGCCCGCGCGGTGCTCGAGTTGGCGGCTCGCGGAGCCGAACTCGCCAAGGAGCACAGCGGCGCCCACGGCCCGCCTGCCTCGTTGCTCGACCAGGAGGTCGTGGCGGTCAGTTCGGCGGACGACAGTGTCGGCATCCCGATGCGGTGCGTGTTCGCCCTGACGGCAATGGGATTCCTGCCCCCGTCGGGGGAGGCGGTGGCCGCCGACGAGATCGTCCGGGTGCGGGTGCTGCCGACGTGGCTGCGCATCGACGCCCGATACGGATCGGTCTACCGCCGTCGCGGCGATCCCGCCCTCGTCCTGCGCTGAGCGCTCGACAGGAACAGCTCAGACCAGCCAGGCCGCCGCGTCCGGCGGCAGCGCACCGCCCACGAGCGGTGCGCTCGCGAACAGCAGCTCACCGTCGGGCAGCCCCGTCGGCTCGGTGCCGGCGTTGAGGACGCAGCGCAGGCCGCCCGGCAACCCGAACGCCAGGGTGTCGGGCGCCGAGTCGAGCCACTCGACCGACCAGCCGTCGAATTCGGTTCTCTCGCGCCGCAGTCGGAGGGCCGCGGTGTAGAACGCCAACGTCGATTCGTCGTCGGCGGACTGCTTCTGCACCGTGAGATCCGACCATTCCGGCGGGATCGGCAGCCACGTGTCGGCCGACTCGGAGAACCCGAACGGCGGCGCCTCACCCGACCACGGCATCGGCACGCGGCAGCCGTCGCGGCCGCGTTCGGTGCCGCCGGAACGCAGCCACACCGGATCCTGCAGCACCTCGTCGGGCAGCTCGACGTTGGGCAGGCCCAGCTCCTCGCCGTTGTAGACGAACACCGCGCCGGGCAGCGCCAGCATCACCAGCGCCATGGCCTTCGCCCGCGCCAGTCCGACCGGGCCGCCGCCGTAGCGGGTGACCTCGCGGTCGACGTCGTGATTGGACAGCGTCCAGGTCGGCGTCGCGTTCTGCAGTGCCACCGCGGCCAGCGAGTTCTCGATCGCGTCGCGGATCTCGGCGGCGTCGAATTCCGCGCGCACCAGCCGGAAGTTGAAGCCCAGGTGCAGTTCGTCGGGCCGCAGGTACGCGGCGAACTCGACGTTGTCGTACACCCAGACCTCGCCGACGGCGACCGCGTCCCGGTACTCGTCGAGCACCGCCCGGATGCCGCGGTGGATGTCGTGCACACCGGAGTGGTTGAAGCGCGGATCGCGCTCGGTGTCGGAGAGCAGCTTGTTCTCGGCGCTGGTCATGTCGGGCAGGTCGGCCGGTTTGGACATGCCGTGCGCGACGTCGATGCGGAACCCGTCGACACCGCGTTCGAGCCAGAATCGCAGCGTCTTCTCCAGGTCGTCGAACACCTCCGGGTTGTCCCAGTTGAGGTCGGGCTGTTCGGCGTCGAACAGGTGCAGATACCACTGACCCGGATTGCCGTCGGCCTCCACCACCCGGGTCCACGCCGGACCGCCGAACACCGACACCCAGTTGTTGGGCGGGTGCAGGCCGTCCTGGCCGCTGCCGTCGCGGAACAGGTAGCGCGCCCGCTGCTCGCTGCCGGGACTCGACGCCAGCGCGGCCTGGAACCACGGGTGCGCCGAGCTGGTGTGGTTGGGCACCAGGTCCATGGTGACCTTGATGCCGCGGCTGTGCGCCGCCTCGACCAGCCGGTCCAGTGCGTCGATGCCGCCGAACAGCGGGTCGACGTCGCGGGGGTCGGCGACGTCGTAGCCGTGGTCGGCCATGGGGGAGACGGTGACCGGGTTCAGCCAGATCGCGTCGACGCCGAGGCGCTGCAGATGGTCGAGTCGCGCGGTGACCCCGTCCAGGTCGCCGATGCCGTCGCCGTCGCTGTCCGCGAACGACCGCGGATACACCTGATAGAACACCGCTCGAGACCACCAGGGCCGCTGCTCGGTCGTCGCACTCTCGGTCATTGCATCAATTGTGCCGACGTCGCGCCGGAGCCGCTCAGAACGACGAGTTGACCATGCTCTGCGCCGCCATCTCCAGGTAGGCCAGCAGCTCCCGGCGGTGGGTGTCGTCGAGGGTGTTCGAGTCGATCTCCGCGACGGCGGTGTGCATGCAGCGCAACCAGGCGTCGCGTTCGATGAACCCGATCCGGAACGGTGCGTGCCGCATCCGCAGCCGCGGGTGGCCGCGCTGGTCGGAGTACGTCCGGGGGCCGCCCCAGTACTGCTCGAGGAACATCCGCAGCCGCACCTCGGCGGCGTCGAGCTCGTCCTCCGGGTAGAGCGGGCGCAGGATCTCGTCGTCGCGGACCAGCTCGTAGAACCGCCGCACCAGGGCGTGGAAGGTCTCGTGGCCACCGACTTCGTCGTAGAACGAGCGTTGTGGTTGCGTCACGCGTCCATTGTGGCCCCTGGCCCGTATGAGCCGGTCAGCCGGTGATGTCACCCGGAATTCACCGGACTGACCTGCGAACACTCGCAGAATTGTCGTGCGATCGGCGACGATCCATGGTGGACTGTCTCCTCGGAGGACGTATGGCGCAGCGCAAGAAAAGCCGCGGTCACCGGAGTCCCGGAACCGCGGCGGGTCCCACAGGGTCCGCGACCACGACTGCGCCGACGCGCGCCCTGCACAGTGTCGAGACCTCCGCTCCCGTCGTCCGCGACGCCTCGGTGTGGGGCCGCCGCCGGGTACTGCTGCTGAACTCGACCTATGAGCCGCTGACCGCCCTGCCCATGCGCCGGGCGGTGATCATGCTGATGTGCGGCAAGGCCGACGTGGTGCACGACGACCCCTCCGGGCCGGTGATCCATTCGGCCACCCGCACCATCGTGGTGCCCTCGGTGATCCGGCTGCGCAGCTTCGTCCGGGTGCCCTACCGCGCCCGCATCCCGATGACCCGGGCGGCGCTGATGCACCGTGACCGCTTCCGCTGCGCCTACTGCGGCGCGAAGGCCGACACCGTCGACCATGTGATCCCGCGCAGCCGCGGCGGCGACCACTCCTGGGAGAACTGCGTGGCGGCCTGCTCGGAGTGCAATCACCGCAAGGCCGACCATCTGCTCACCGAACTGGGCTGGAGCCTGAGGTCGACGCCGCTGCCGCCGAAGGGTCAGCACTGGCGGCTGCTGTCGTCGGTGAAGGAACTCGATCCGGCGTGGATGCGATACCTGGGTGAGGGCGCGGCCTGAAGCCGGTGTGGGATACGGTTTGCTCGTGAGCACACCGCTGATGCACTCTCTGTTCGTCCTGGTGCCGGTGGGACTGACCGCCGTGCTGGCCCTGCTGATCTGGCGCGGCAAGGGTCCTCACCCGGCGACATACAAGATGTCCGAGCCATGGACGCATGCGCCGATCCTGTGGGCGGCCGAAGAACCTGCCGACCACGGACACGGTGGACACGGCGATCACCTGACGGTAGGAGGCGGCGCAAGTGGCAAGTGGTGAGATCGCGCCCGTCACGCGCGGTGAACTCGACCTTCCCCACGGCTGGGCGCTGACCTCGAGCGGACGCCTGTCCGGGGTGACCGAGCCCGGTGAGCTGTCGGTGCACTACCCGTTCCCGTTGAAGGACCTGGTGGTGCTCGACGATGCGCTGAAGTACGGCTCGCGGGCGGCCAAGGCGCGTTTCGCGGTCTACATCGGCGATCTCGGCGCGGACACCGCGGCGACGGCCCGGGAACTCCTGGCGAAGGTGCCGACGCCCGACAACGCCGTGCTGCTGGCCGTCTCGCCTGATCAGCACGCCATCGAGGTGGTGTACGGCTCGAAGGTCAAGGGCCGCGGCATCGAGGGCGCCGCGCCGCTCGGAGTGTCGGCCGCCGCGGCGTCGTTCAAGGACGGCAACCTGATGGACGGCCTGATCAGCGCGGTGCGCGTGCTGACGGCCGGCGTCTCGCCCCGCTGACCTTCCGCCCGCCTTCTCCGCCGAGCGGTCGGCGCCTGCTGTTTTCGCGCTGGCCGCAACGGGTATCGCTTGGCCCGCGGGTGCACATGCGCTGCCGCGGAGAGGTGATCGATGCGGCGAGGCTCGGTGGTCCACAGGGCCACCCGCCATGACGGGCTGCAGACCGCGGCCCGGTCCGGGTATGTCGTCAGCGGCCTGCTGCATCTGCTGATCGCCTACGTCATCGTGCGGATCGCCCTCGGCCACCGCGGCGACGCCGACCCCTCGGGTGCGCTGGCGACGGTCGCGGAGACCCGCGGCGGTGCGATCGCGCTGTGGGTGATCGTGGTGGCGCTGGTGCCGCTGATGATGTGGCGGCTCGCCGAGTCGCTGATCGGCCTGCACCCCGCCGAGAGTCACGACCCCGACCGTGACGACGCGGGAAAGCTGAACCGGCTGAAGGCTTTCGGGCTGCTGCTCGTCTACTGCGGCGTCATGGTCACCGCTGTCCGGTTCGCCGCAGGCGACCGCGAGTCCAGCCGCGACCAGAACACCGGCATCAGTTCCCGGCTGATGCACACCGTGCCGGGCCAGACCGCGCTGATCGTGACCGGCATCGTCGTGGCCGTCATCGGCGGCTACTACGCCTACAAGGGCGCATCGCGGCGCTTCCTCGCCGACCTGACCGGTCCGGTGAGCCCGCTGATCGTCGTCCTCGGCCTGTGCGGCTATGTCGCCGAGGGAATCGTCCTCGCCATCGCGGGGGTGCTGCTGGTGGTCGCCGCCGTCGACGCCGACCCCTCGAAGGCGGCCGGGCTGGATGCCGCGGTCAAGGCACTGGGTGCGACGCAGGCCGGCACGATGCTGCTGATCGGTGCGGCCGTCGGCTTCGGCGCGTACGGGCTGTACAGCTTGACGCTCACCCGCTATTCACGGATGTAGCGTCAGGCGACGTCGAACCGCCTGGCCCGCAGGGCACGCTCGACACCGGCACGGCCTTCGATGACCAGCCGGCGCAGCGCGGGCGGCACGTCCCCGGCGAGGAACCGGTCGGCCGCGTCGAGAGCCTCCTGGCTGATGTCCGACGCCGGATACAGCCCGACGACCATGGTCTGGGCGACCTCGCTGGACCGCCGCTCCCACACCCCGGAGATCGCGTCGAAGTAGCGCTGTGTGAACGGCGCCAGCAGTTCCCGCTGGCCGGGCCGCACGAAGCCACCGATGATGGCGCGGGCGGTGATGTTGGCCAGTGTGTCGTCCTCGACGACCTGCTGCCAGGCGGCGTCCTTCACTGCGGTCTGCGGACGGGCCGCGGCGGCCGCGGCGGCGTTGCGCCTGCCCGCGGCGGTCGGGTCGTTCTCGGCCTCGGCGTCGATGAACGGGGTCTCCACGCCGTCGGCGTCCAGATCGCCGCTGGCGGCCAGCGCGGTGACGATCCGCCAACGCAGGTCGGTGTCGATGACCAGGCCCGGCAGGTTGACCGCTGCCGGCTCGTTGTCGAGCAGCGTGGCCAGCACGGCGACGTGGTTGCGCGACAGCACCGACGCGCACAGCGCATTCACGAACGCCAGCTGGTGGTCCGACCCCGGAGCCGACTCACGCGCCAGGTCCAGCAGCCGGTCGCCGAAGGCGGGCCACCCGTCGGCGCTCGCCCACGCCGGGTCGGCGTAGGAGTTCAGCGCCGTCTGGGCCTGCAGCACCAGACGCTGGGCCACGCCCACCTCGGATTCGGCGTGCAGGCCGCTCATCACCAGCGCGACGAAGTCGCGGGCCTTCAGCTCGGCTTCGCGGGTCATCTCCCACGCGGCCGACCACGCCAGCGTGCGCGGCAGCGGTTCGCCGATGTCGGCGATGCGCGTGAGCACGGTCTGCAACGAATCGGGGTCGAGCCGCAGCGAGCAGTAGGTCAGGTCGTCGTCGTTGACGACGATCAGCTTGCCCCGCGAGACGCCGTGCAGCGCAGGCACGTCCGTTGTCGAGCCCTCGATGTCGAGTTCCTCGCGGTGCACCCGCACCAGCTTGCCGGTGACCTCGTCGTCGTCGTACACACCGACCGCCAGCCGGTGCACGCGGGTCTCGCCGGCGCCCGGCGCGGCGCCACTCTGGTCGATGGCGAAGCGGGTGAAGCGTCCGTCGGCGTCGAGGTCGAAGTCGGCACGCAGCGTGTTGAGTCCGGTGGTCTTGAGCCACTGCCTGCCCCAGCCGGACAGGTCGCGGCCCGACGACTTCTCCAGCGCGCCCAGCAGATCGCCGAACGTGGCGTTGCCGAACGCGTGATCGCGGAAGTAGTCACGCAGGCCGGCGAGGAAGGATTCCAGCCCGACGTAGGCGACGAGCTGCTTGAGCACGCTGGCGCCCTTGGCGTAGGTGATGCCGTCGAAGTTGACCTCGACCGCGTGCAGATCGGGGATGTCGGCGGCGACCGGATGCGTCGACGGCAACTGGTCCTGCCGGTAGGCCCAGGACTTCTCGACGTTGGCGAATGTCGTCCACGCCTCGGTGAATTCGGTGGCCTCGGCCTGGCACAGCACGGAGGCGAACGTCGCAAAGGACTCGTTGAGCCAGAGGTCGTCCCACCACTGCATGGTCACCAGGTCGCCGAACCACATGTGCGCCATCTCGTGCAGCACCGTCTCGCAGCGCCGTTCGTAGGACGCGCGGGTGACCTTGCTGCGGAACACGTAGTCCTCGAGGAACGTCACCGCGCCGGCGTTCTCCATCGCGCCCGCGTTGAACTCCGGGACGAAGAGCTGGTCGTACTTGCCGAAGGCGTAGGGCACGCCGAAGTTGCGGTGGTAGAAGCCGAAACCCTGCTTGGTCTGGGTGAACAGCCGCTCGGCGTCCATGAACTCGCCGAGTGACCGCCGGCAGAACAGTCCGAGCGGGATCTCGCCGTGCTCGTCGCGGTAGAGGTCGTCCCAGCGGGCGTACGGCCCGGCGATCAACGCCACCAGGTAGGTGCTCATCCGCGGCGTCGTCACGTAGCTGTGCGTCTTCGACGCGCCGTCGTCGCGGGTGGCTTCCAGGGCGCCGTTGGACACCACCTCCCAGTGCGCCGGTGCGGTGACCGTGACGTCGAAGGTGGCCTTGAGGTCGGGCTGGTCGAAGCACGCGAACATCCGCTTCGCGTCGGCGGTCTCGAACTGCGAGTACAGGTACACCTCGCCGTCCACCGGATCGACGAAACGGTGCAGGCCCTCACCGGTGTTGGAGTAGCGGCAGTCGGCGTCGACCACCACGACGTTGTGCTCGGCCAGCCCCGTCAGCGCGATGCCGGTGGACTCGTCGTAGCCCGAGACGTCGAGGTCCCGGCCGTTGAGGGTGGCGCCGCGGACCGTGTCGGCAGCCAGGTCGAGGTAGGTGTCGGCGCCGGCCAGCGCGTCGAACTCGACCGTGGTCACCGAGCGGAAGGTGCGCTCGCCGGGCTTGCCGTCACCGTCGGTGAGGTCGAGGGCGATGCGGTAGGAGTTCACCGTGACGAGGGCGGCGCGCTCGGCGGCCTGATCGCGGGTCAGATTGGGGAGTGCCACGACCGCCAACCCTAGTGTGCGCGGCGACTGAAGGTCGGGGCAGAGGGCTTGGCGGGTCAGCCGCGCGGTGGCCTCACCGCAGACCCGGGTTCCCCAACCAGCCGAGGAAGCTGCCGGTCCCCACCTTCGACATCATCGACGGGCAGTACATCTGGATGGCGATGCCTGCGAAGAACGCGGCCATCTCCGGTGGGACGCCGTCGTTGCGGACGACCGAGACCACCTTCGCGAAATTCTTGCCTGGTTCCACCAGCATCGGGCACACCCGCTTGCCGAGTTCGACGGTGTCGGCGGGGTTGCCGTGGCCCACCCCGGCGCGGTTGAGCGCGGTGAGGAAGGCGTCGTCGACCGGGTCGGCCGCGGCCGGCGGTGCGAACACGGCGGCTCCTGCGACCAGCGCGGATGCGCCGAGCAGCGCCCATCGTCGATTGACTGCTGCCGGCATCGCTGCTCCTCGTCCTGGGGTGAGGAGTCCGGTCGAGGCCGCTCCGTGTACTCGAGCAACACTGGTTCACTTCAGTCACAACAACAACACGCTTCGGTCAAGATTGACCCACCAATGCGCGTCGCCGTCGCCGACGTACCGCAATGCATGCTGATCGCCGCCGAGGGGAACACCGGCGAGACGAGCTCAGTTGTGTTGAGCGGAGTGCACCCGTGAAAACCGAGAGGACTGTCAATGGCCGGGAAAGATGTCGCTGGATTCTGGTTCGACCCGCTCTGCCCGTGGTGCTGGATCACCTCCCGATGGATCCTCGAGGTCGAGAAGGTGCGTGACATCCAGGTCGACTTCCGGGTGATGAGCCTCGCCGTGCTCAACGAAGGGCGCGACCTGCCCGAGGAATACCTCGAGATGATGAAGAAGGCCTGGGGACCGGTTCGGGTGGCCATCGCCGCCGAGCAGCTCAAGGGACGCGAGATCCTGCGCCCGCTGTACACCGCGATGGGCACGCTGATCCACAACGAGGGCAACAAGGACTTCGACGACGTGATCGCCAAGTCGCTCGAGCAGGTCGGACTCCCGGCTGAGCTTGCCGAGGCCGCGAACAGCGAAGAGTACGACGAGGCGCTGCGCACCAGCCATCACGAGGGGATGGACGCCGTCGGCGAGGACGTCGGCACCCCGACCATCCACATCAACGGGGTCGCGTTCTTCGGTCCGGTGCTCTCCCGCATCCCGCGCGGTGAAGAAGCAGGCAAGTTGTGGGACGCGTCGGTGATCTTCGCGTCCTACCCGCACTTCTGGGAACTCAAGCGCACCCGCACCGAGGCGCCGGAGTTCGACTGATCGTCAACTGAGCCCGGCGACGGCGGCCTCGATCTCGGTGACCCGGCCGGGGTCGAGGCCCCAGGGGTCGGACACGCCGACGCGGCGGTCCAGGTCCCACAGCACGCACTGCTCGCCGGGGTCGGCGACCATCGACCACGCGATGACGGTGCGGCGCAACTGATCGCCGAGTGAGTCGTGACGCGCATCCGATGGCGCGCCGCCCTCGGGGTGGTGATGGAGGAAGCGGCCGTACGCCGCCTCGCAGAACGCCGAATACCTTGCGGTGCAGAGAATGAAGCCGTGCCACGCCTCGTCGACGGCATGCGATGGCATGCCGATCACCTGGTCGTCGCGCAACGCGGCGGCGCAACAGCGCAACCACTGCCGCAAACCCGTCTCGACCAGCTCGCGGGGTTGCCACGGACAGGTCTTGAACACCGCCGGAGGCAGCTCGAGCCGAGCCACCGCACTGCCCGCCCGGGCTGTCGGATCCACCCGTCGCCGCCACATGTTTTCACCATATGCGCAGGGCATATCGTGGCGTAACCTTCTGCCATGAACACGGGGGTGATCTTGACGGCGGTGGTCGTCGGGGGAGCGGCGACGATCGTCGCCGCATATTTGCTGATGCAACGACGGAACCGCGGGACGGCTGTCCAGGACCGAACCGAGGACGTCTGGGCCGCGGGGCTGGTGAACGAACGCTCCGCGCCCGCCGCGCAGCGAAAGGTCAAGGACAGGCGCGAACTGTGGGCGCGGCGATATGGAGCCGGTTCGGCCTGGGGCACGGCGGGAGTGGGTGGCGCGTACTACGCCAACTACGACGGCGTGGCGCCGATCGACGACGGCGGCGCGGGAGACGTCCACGGCGCGACGGGATGCGGCGGCGGTGCCGGGTGCGGCGGCGGTGGCTGCGGCGGCGGAGGCGGTGGCTGCGGGGGCTCCTGACCCCGCACCATTCTCAATTGTTTCGATTGCGTTTACTCCGGTTGCGGTTCAAGGCAACCGACCTCACCGTTGACCGATGACAGTCGCCGAGCCCGCCGACATCCTCGAACAGTCCGACGGCACCTACCGTGACCGGGTGGTGGCCGTCGAACCCGGCGGCAACGAGGCCATCGCCGACGCCGATCGGCACGGCAGGCCCAGCCAGCTGTTCTGGACCTGGGCATCACCGAATCTCGAGTTCGCGACGGTGTTCGTGGGTGTGCTGGCGGTCGCCGCCTACGGCATGACGTTCTGGCAGGCCGTCGCCGGTCTCGCCCTCGGCACCGGCCTCGGCGCTGTCGCGCACTACTTCCTGTCCGCCCGCGGGCCGCTGCACGGGGTGCCGCAGATGGTGCTGGGCCGGTTGGCCTTCGGCTTCCGCGGCAACGCCATACCCGCGGTGCTGATGTCGATCACCGCGGGGGTCGGCTGGTTCGCCACCAACAGCGTCAGCGGCGCCTACGCGTTGTCAACCCTGTTCGGCTTCGGGCCCTTGGTGGGACTGGTCATCATCGTGCTGCTGCAGACCGGGCTGGCATTCTTCGGCCACAACCTGGTGCAGGCATTCGAACGCTGGACGTTCCCGCTGCTCGCGGTGATCTTCGCGGTCACCTCGGTGGTCATCTTCTGGCAGGCCGACCTCGGCGCACCCGCGGCCGAGGGCGGTGTCGGCGGCACGGGCGGCTTCCTGCTCACCGTCGGAACGGCTTTCGGCTATGCGGCGGGATGGACGCCCTATGCGGCCGATTACACGCGGTATCTGCCGGCGAGCGTATCGACCCGACGGACCGGATCCTTCGCCGCCGCCGGGCTGTTTCTCGGGTGCATCGGCCTGATGAGCGTCGGCGCCGCCTCGGTGACCATCGGCGCGGGTGACGCTCTGGGGGACCCCACCGCCTCCTTCACGGCCCCGCTCGCAGGATGGCTGGCCGGTGCCACGCTGCTGGCCATCGCGACCGGCGCGATCGCGGCGAATTCGATCAACGTCTATTCGGGCGCAATGGCTTTCGTGACCATCGGGATCAAGTTGCCGCCGCACATCGCCCGCGCGCTGGTGACGGTGTTCTTCGGCGTGGCCGGGTTCCTCGTCGCGTGGTGGGCACTGCCCGACGCGGCGCACAGCTACGAGGCGTTCCTGCTGATCATCGCCTACTGGATCGGCCCGTGGCTGGGAGTGGTGTTCGCCGACCAGTACCTGCGCCGCGGCCAGCGGGTGGCCGGATTCCTCTACGACCGTTCGTACACCAATTGGCCTGGCCTGCTGTCGTTCGGCGTCGGACTCGTCGTGTCGGTGCTGCTGTTCTGCAACCAGCAGAAGTTCGTCGGCTTCGCCGCACGCGAGATGCCCGCGCTCGGCGACGTCACGTTCTATGTCGGTTTCCTGCTGGCCGGCGGCTGCTATCTGCTGATGTGCCGCGCCCGTATCGCCGCGGAGCGTCTCGCGGTATGACGACACCGCAGGACATGCTGGAGGTCGCCTATCGTGAAGCGCGGCAGGGGCTTGCCGAGGGCGGGATCCCGATCGGTGCGGCGCTGTTCGGGGTGGACGGCACACTGCTGGGCAGCGGACACAACCGGAGGGTGCAGGAGGACGATCCCTCCATCCACGCCGAGACCGACGCCTTCCGGGCCGCGGGAAGGCAGCGTGACTACCGGTCCACGGTGATGGTGACCACGCTGTCGCCGTGCTGGTATTGCAGCGGACTGGTACGGCAGTTCAACATCGGCGCGGTGCTGATCGGTGAGGCCCGAACGTTCTCCGGCGGCCACGGGTGGCTGGCCGAGTACGGTGTGTCGGTCACCGTCCTCGACGACGACCGCTGTGCGGACATGATGCGCGACTTCATCGCCGCCCAACCCGGTCTCTGGAATGAAGACATCGGAGTTGCGCAGTGAGTTCGATTGCCACCGTTGACCTCTCCCGCTGGCGTGCGGGCGGTTCAGGTGCCCGACGGGTGGCCGCCGACGTCGACGACAGCCTGCAGCGCGCCGGTTTCATCCTGGTCACCGGTCACGGCGTGGACACCGCACTGGCGGCCCGCGTCCGTGCCGCCGCCCGCGCCTTCTTCGCCCAGCCGGTGACGGTCAAGCAGCGCTATGCGGTGCCGGTGGGCGGGCACGGCTGGATCGGCCCCGGCGCCGAGGCCAACGGCTACGCCGAGGGCACCGAGACGCCGCCGGACCTCAAGGAAAGCTTCAGCCTCGGTGCGGAGACGCAGAGCGGCGATCCCGACGTCGATCGGATCTGGTTCGCGCCCAACGTCTGGCCGGCCGAGGTGGCCGCGCTGCGCGCCCTGGTGACCGCTTACACCGACGCGGTGCGGCAGGTGGCCGACGAGTTGCTCGCGTTGTTCGCCCACGCGCTGAAGCTGCCGGACAACCCGTTCGCGACGCTGGCCGACCGGCCGACGTGGACGATGAACATCAACCACTACCCGCCGGTGAGCGTGGTCGGCGAGCCCGAGCCGGGCCAGTTCCGGATCGGTCCGCACACCGACTTCGGCACCGTCACCATCCTCGACCGCGAACCCGGTGCAGGCGGCCTGCAGATCTACTCGGAGGCCGACGGCTGGACCGACGCGCCCTACGACCCGGACGCGCTGACCGTCAACATCGGCGACCTGCTCGAGTACTGGAGCGGACGGCGGTGGCCGTCGGGCCGGCACCGTGTGCTGCCGCCTCAACCGCACGCCCCCGAAGAGGACCTCGTCTCTTTGATCTACTTCTACGAGGCCAACCACGACGCCCGCGTGACGCCGCTCGCGCCGCCGGTCGGGCGGGTGGCCGGGCTGGCGCCGGTCACCTGCTCGGATTTCATCAAGGAGCGGCTGGACGCCATCACCGTGTCTTGACACCGTCGTCTGCCACAATGGCCGCCATGCGTGTCTACCTCGGTGCCGACCATGCCGGTTTCGAACTCAAGCAGGCGATCATCGAGCATCTGCAGGCCAGCGGTCACGAGCCGATCGACTGCGGCGCGCACAGCTACGACGCCGAGGATGACTACCCCGCGTTCTGCATCGCCGCCGCGCTGAAGACACTGGCCGACCCGGAGAGCCTGGGCATCGTGCTCGGCGGCTCGGGCAACGGTGAGCAGATCGCGGCCAACAAGGTGCCCGGCATCCGCTGCGCTCTGGCGTGGAGCACCGAGACCGCATCGCTGGCCCGCCAGCACAACAACGCTCAGGTGATCGGCATCGGCGGTCGGATGCACACCCGCGAGGAGGCGCTCGCGATCGTCGACGCCTTCGTCACCACGCCGTGGTCGGAGGCCGAGCGGCACCAGCGCCGCATCGACATCCTCTCCCGGTACGAGCAGACGCACGTCCCCCCGCCGGTGCCGGGGGCGCCGGAGTAGCGATGCCTGAGGGGCACACGCTGCACCGGCTGGCCCGGTTGCACCAGAAGCGTTACAAGGGCCGCCGCATGCGGGTGAGCAGCCCGCAGAGCAGGTTCGCCGACGGCGCCGCGATGGTGGATGGTCGCACCTTCACCGGTGCCACCGCGTGGGGCAAGCACCTGTTCCACCACTACGACGGCGGCCGGATCGTGCACGTCCACCTGGGGCTGTACGGCCGGTTCGACGACTTCACCCTCACCCCCGGCGACCCGCCGCCCGATCCGGTCGGCCAGGTGCGCATGCGCATCTTCAGCAGCGAGTACGGCGCCGATCTGCGCGGTCCGACGGCCTGCGAGGTGGTCGACGAGGCGCAGGTGTCCGACATCCTGGCGAGATTGGGACCCGATCCGCTGCGCCGGGACGCCGATCCGAGCACCGCATGGGCACGGATCGCCAAGTCCCGTCGCCCCATCGGCGCGCTGCTGATGGATCAGACGGTGCTCGCCGGCGTCGGCAACGTCTACCGCAACGAACTGCTGTACCGCCACCGCATCGATCCCTACCGCACCGGAACAGCCGTCGCCGCAGGGGAATTCGATGCGATGTGGGCCGATCTGGTGGACCTGATGAAGGTCGGGGTGCGGCGCGGCAGGATCATCACGCTGCGACCCGACGACGATCACGGCGCACCGTCGTACCGCAAAGGCAGGCCGCGCACCTACGTCTACCGCCGGGCGCTCGAGCCGTGCAGGGTCTGCGACACCCCGATCCGCACCGCGGTGCTGGAGGGCCGCAATCTGTTCTGGTGCCCGCACTGCCAGCGCTGAGGGGTGAGCGGGCGCGGCGCCGCGTTTGACGAGAGAATCGGCGCGTGGAACTGATCCTGGTAGTCGTCGGCGCCATCGTGGTCACCGCCATCGCCCACCGACGCGGCCTGGAACCCGCGTTGATCATCGTCGTCATCGGCGGCGCGGTGTCCTTCCTGCCGGAGTTCGAGCCGCCCGAACTGGATTCGCACATCCTGCTCACGGTGGTACTGCCGCCGCTGCTCTACTCGGCGGCGCTGAACTTCTCCTTCCCGACGTTCCTGCGCAACATCCGCCCGATCCTCGGCCTCGGCGTCGGCCTGGTGGTGGTGTCCGCATTCGCGGTGGCGATGGTGTCCTCCTGGCTGGTGGTGGTGCCGCTGACGTTCGCCACTGCGTTGGTCCTCGGTGCGATCGTCGCGCCGCCCGACGCGGTCACCGCCGTGGCGGTGGGACGCAAGCTCGGCCTGCCCAAGCGGGTGATGGCGATCCTGACGGGGGAGAGCCTGATCAACGACGCCGCGGCGCTCACGCTGTTCTCGATCGCGGTGGCGCAGGTCGCCGGCAGCCACACCTTCATCGAGAACCCGTTCCTGCTTTTCGGTTACAGCGCTCTGGTCGGACCGGTCGTCGGCGGCGTGCTCGGCTACGTCACGCTGTGGATTCGCCGCAGGCTGGCCAACCCGGGTCTGGAGACCGTGCAGGGTCTGGTGGTGCCGTTCGCGGCGTTCATCGCCGCCGAGGAACTGCACGCCTCGGGGGTGCTGGCCGTCGTCGTCGCCGGCTTCGTGGTCGGCAACGGCACCCTGGACGCGGGATACCAGACGCGGCTGCAGGAGCGCTACGTGTGGAACTCGGTGGACGTGCTGCTGGAGGCGTTCGTGTTCGCCTACATCGGCCTGCATCTGCGGTTCGTGCTCGAGGATCTGCGCGAGGCGCACGAGTCGCTGGTCGAGGTGGCCGTCGCGTCGGTCATCGTGCTGCTGATCGTGCTGGTGATCCGGCCGGTGTCGGTGTTCGCGATCTTCGGCCGCAACAAGCTGTCGAGCCACGTCGGGAACCGGCTCAGCGTGCCCGCCCCGGTCGGTGGCCGCGGCGCACTTGGCACGCGGCAGCGCACGAGACCGCGGGCGGGTTGGCGTACCCGCATCGACCGCCGGTCGCTGACATGGCAGGAGAACGTCGTGGTGTCGTGGACCGGGATGCGCGGCGTCGTCACGCTGGCCGCCGCGGCCGCCATCCCGGCGACGACGGCGGCGGGCGACCCGTTCCCCGAGCGCGCCACCATCCAGGCGATCGCCTTCGTGGTCAGCGTCGGCACCCTGCTCATCCAGGGCTGGACGCTGCCGGTGCTCATCCGCAAGCTGGAGATCTCCCGGTTCTCCGACGACCACGCCGCCGACCGCGAAGAGGAGCTCAAGGCCGAACGCGTGGTCCACGACGCGCTGGACGGCGTGCTGGCCGAGTTCCGGGCCAACCCGCCGGAGAACATGGACCCGCGGGTGCTCGCCGAGATCCGCGCGGCCATCACCCGGCAGTCCGAGGAGATCGACGAGATGCCCGACCCCGAGGCGCCGACCAAGCGGGCGAAGGTCTACTCGGCGCTCTACCGTGACGTGCTCGCCGCCCAGCGGGCCGCGCTGATCACCGAACGTGACGAGGGGCGCATCGAGGACGAGGCCGTGCGCGCGATGCTCGAGCGGCTCGACCTGCAGGAGGCCGGGGTCTCGGCGCGACTGGAGAGCCGCTTCTGACGTTCGGCGGTCAGAAGCCGCCGAAGTCGCCGCCGCCGAAGTCGCCGCCGCCGAAGTCGCCCCAGCCGCCGCCGTCACCGCCGCCGCCGTCGAAGCCCCCCGCGTCGCCGCCCTGATCCATTCCCTGGTCATAGCCCTGCGCGAAGCCCTGCTCGTAACCCGTTCCGGCCATTCCGGAGAACAACGTGCTGAACAGGAGCACCGAGCCGACACCCCAGGCGCCGGCCACCAGCGCCGGCTTCCACCACGGCTCGGAGTACCAGCCCGCGGGCACCGGACGACCGGCGACGGTGCCGCCCGGATAGTAGTTCGGGGTGCGTTGCGACGGGCTCGGCGACGCCTCGATCTCGCGGCCCTCGAACTCGACGCTGCGGGCCTCGGTCACCGTGCCTGCGGTGCGCTGCCCGGCCAGCGACTCGAGCTCGGGCCCCGGGTCCATACCCATCGCGACGCGCGCGGCCCGCACGTAGTACAGGCCCTCGATCGCGCTCTCCTTGGCCAGCAGCGCCTGCTTGGCCGAAGTCGCCTGATCGATCTGCGACGAGGCGGCGGTGTAGCGCTCCGACGCGTCGGCCATCGCCTGCTTGGAGGCGTCGTCGTTGCCGCTGAGGTTGAGCACCTGACCGCCGAGGCGTTCGATCACCCTGCGGGCGTCGGCCTTGGCGTCGGCCAGCGACTCCGCCGACCGCTTGCCCGCTGACTTCGAGGCGGCGTACACCGCGACGGCGATCGCCGCGACGACCAGGACGATGAGCACGAGCAGTACGCCGTTCATGCATTCAGCGTACCGACAGGAAGCTCCAAGATCGGGGCCGCGCGAATCAGTCCTGAGTGACTCTCAGGGCGGCGTAGACCTCGTCGGAAAGCGCCAGGCTGCGCGGGTCGGCATGGCATTTCGTAGCGTCGAACCGGTTCATCACGTAGGCGTAACCGATGCGGTGTTCGAGGTCGGCGAACGCGAAGGAGCCCCCCGAGCCGCCGTGTCCGAACGACCGCGGATTGGGGCCCGCGACGCGGCGCTGGTTGAGCATGTATCCCAGGCCCCAACCGTGGTCGGCCACGCGCGATCCGAGCACCAGGTCGGTGTCCGTGCCGCCCCGGCAGATTCGCACCAGGTCGAGATGGTCGGGGGAGAGCAGCTTGCCCTGCACCAGAGCGTTGTAGAACGTGGCCATGCCGAGTGCGGTCACGTGGGCGTTGGTCGCGGGGAACTCGCTGCGGCGCCATCGCGTCAGCGCATGCGAGCCCAGTTCGTCGTCGGGGACGAAGCCCATCGCGACCGACAGGCCGGCCTTCGGATGCTCGGTCAGCGCGACGGGTCGGGCGGGTGCGCCGGCGTCCGCCAGCACGTCGCGGATGTGCGGCTTGCCGATCATGTCGGCGCACCGGTGGTGGTCGGCGTCGGGCAGGCCGATGTGCACGTCGACGCCCAGCGGCTCGGCGATCTCGGTGCGCAGGTACTGGCCCAGGGTGCGGCCGGTGACCCGGCGGACCAGTTCGCCGAGGATGAAGCCGAAGCTCACCATGTGGTAGCCCTGCGCAGTGTCCGGCGGCCACCAGGGTTCGGCCGCGGCCAATTGCGCGCACACCGCATCCCAGTCCGCGGCGTCCGACCAGTGCAGCGGGGTGTGCGGACCGATCACCCCCGAACGGTGCGACAGCACCATGGCGACGGTGATGTCCTGCTTGCCGGCCTGCCCGAACTCCGGCCAGTAGGCCGCCACCGGCGCGTCCAGGTCGAGTTCCCCGCGGTCGGCCAGCAGGTGCACACAGGTGCTCGTCAGGCCCTTGGACCCGGAGAAGACACTGGCCAGGGTGTCGCGCCGCCACGGTCGCCGGCCTGCGGCGTCGGCGTACCCGCCCCACAGGTCGACGACCAGGTCGCCCTCCACCCAGACGGCCACCGCGGCGCCCACGTCGTCGCGCTGGGTGAAGTTCGCCTCGAACGCGTCACGCAGCTTGGTGAAGAGGGGATCGCAGCGGCCGTGCACAGGCTGGTCTGTCACGGTTCCCCTGTCCGAGGCCCGTCAGCTCCACCATTCCGACATGAAAAGCCAACGCGCGCAGTCTGACTGATGATGCTATCGGCGAAGGCGCCGTCGGCGGCCGAGGCGATCGGATCGTTACGCGGTCGGTACCGATCGGTGTCATGGCGTGCTCGAATTGCCGCGCCACACCCCCACCGCAGGGTGTGACACTCAATGGATGCTCGTGGACACGCTGGCCGCCGCGGGGCCCAACGGTGAGAGCGGATCGTTCGGCCTGCTGCTCGTCATGCTCGCCATCGCGGTGATCGGCCTGCTGCCGATGATCGCCGTCGTCGTTGGTAGCGCGCTGTTGGTTGCCGGATTCATCCGGCGGTCCGCCCACGATCGCCGGCTCGCCCATCCGTGGGGCGACGCGTCGTTGATGCCGCCACACCACCCGGTCGGTCCTGCCCCGCCGCGTGGGGGAGACGGCACCGTGCTGCTCGTCATCGGCGGACTCATGGCGGCGCTGGGATTGCTGGGGCTGGCGGCCTTCGCGCTGATCTGACGGATGGGGGCGGCGCGGAGGAATATCGACATCAGCTCGTCTACCTCATCTAAGGTCGGGCGAAGCAGATCGAAGGGATGACCTCGTGTTGAAGCGTTGCACTGTTGGCGCCATGTTCGCTGCGGTGGGCGCATGCGCTGTCGCATTCGCTCCGATCGCCGGTGCGCAGGACCCGCCGTGTGAACAGCGGCCGCCAGACCAACAGCAGCAGTGCCAGCAGGACCGGGCCGCCGGCGTCGCCGGCCAGGTCGAGGACGCCCTGCAACAGGGGCAAGACGCCCTGCAACAGGGGCAGGACGCCGTGCAACCCGGGCAAGAGGCCGTGCGACAGGGCCCAGTCACGCCCTTCATCGACCCGGTGACGGGCAAGGTCAACCCCGGCCCAGTCGGCCAACGTGCACTCATCAATGGCGTTGACACCTGCTTGCCGACCGGCGTCCCTGCTCCGCTGGGAGCCGACGTGCGGATTGTCCCGGGCGATATGACCGGGCATTGCATATTGGGCTCGTAGGCCGGCGCAGAAACCGCCGGCCAACTGCAGCTACGCCCCTTCCAGGGCGCTTCGTGGAGCGGGCGACGGGAATCGAACCCGCGTAGCTAGTTTGGAAGACTAGGGCTCTACCATTGAGCTACGCCCGCATGTTGTGCATCGCAGATCGTACCGGCGCGCCGTCGATCAAGGCCAATTGGCTGCCGCGCGCGCATGCGCGTCGCCGGCAACACGTAGTATCTCGCGTGGTCAGTGACGCGCGTGCGGGCGACGAAGACCACCTTCGGGGTGTAGCGCAGCTTGGTAGCGCATCCGCTTTGGGAGCGGAAGGCCGCAGGTTCAAATCCTGTCACCCCGACAGCACCACCCGTATTCAGACATCGAGGAGTCAAAGAGCGTGAAGAGCACCGTCGAGAAGTTGAGCCCCACCCGGGTGCGCATCAACGTGGAGGTGCCCTTCACGGAACTGGAGCCCGATTTCGACCGCGCTTTCAAGCAGCTGGCCCAGCAGGTCCGGCTGCCCGGCTTCCGCCCCGGTAAGGCGCCCCGCAAGTTGCTCGAGGCGCGCGTCGGCCGTGAGGCGATGCTCGACCAGGTCGTCGGCGAGGCCGTCCCCGGCAAGTACTCCGAGGCGATCACCACCTCCGAGGTGCAGCCGCTGGGCCAGCCGGAGATCGAGATCACCAACAAGGAGTACGGCGAGGACCTCGTGTTCACGGCCGAGGTCGACGTCCGGCCCGAGATCGAACTGCCCGACCTGGAATCCCTGACGATCACCGTCGACCCGATCGAGGTCGGCGACGACGAGGTGGACGCCGAGCTGCAGAACCTGCGCGCCCGGTTCGGCACCCTCACCGGTGTCGACCGTCCGGCCGCCGAGGGCGACTTCGTGTCCATCGACCTGTCGGCCACCGTGGACGGCGAGCCGGTGCCCGAGGCCGCCACCGAGGGCCTGTCCCACGAGGTCGGCTCCGGCCAGCTCATCGACGGCCTCGACGAGGCGATCACCGGCCTCTCCGAGGGCGAGAGCAAGGAGTTCACCACCACACTCGCCGCCGGTGAGTACGCCGGCCGCGAAGCAGTGGTGACCGTCACCGTGAAGTCGGTCAAGGAACGCGAGCTGCCCGAGCCCGACGACGAGTTCGCCCAGCTGGCAAGCGAATTCGACACCTTTGACGAGCTGCGCGAGAGCCTGGTCGAGCAGGTCCGCCGGGTCAAGCGCGTCACCCAGGCCGAGCAGATCCGGGACCGCGCGCTGGAGGCGCTGCTGGAGCAGACCGAGATCCCGCTGCCCGAGAAGGTGGTGCAGGCCCAGGTCGACGACACGGTGCACAACGCGATCCACGGCCTCGACCACGACGAGGAGCGCTTCGCCGAGCAGCTCGCCGAGCAGGGCACCACCCGCGAGGAGTTCGACGCCGAGACCCGCAGCGACGCCGAGAAGGCCGTCAAGACCCAGCTGCTGATGGACGCGGTGGCCGACAAGCTCGACGTCCAGGTCGGCCAGAACGACCTGACCGAGCGTCTGGTGTTGATGTCGCGTCAGTACGGCATCGAGCCGCAGCAGCTCCTGCAGGTGCTGCAGCAGAACAACCAGCTGCCTGCGATGTTCGCCGACGTGCGGCGCGGGCTCACCATCGCCGCGGTGGTGCACGCCGCGACGGTCACCGACTCCGAGGGTGCCGTCATCGACACCACGGAGTTCTTCGGGCCCGCCGGTGAGGCCGACGACGCCGCCGAGGACGTCACCGACGAGGTCGACGACGCCGACGAGGATGCCAGCGCCGACGAGGCCGACGACGACGCAGCCGAGGACGCCGCCGACACGAAGTGACGCGTCCGGCGGTCGCGCGCGAAGCGACCGGGGACACGCTGTGAGCGAACGCGGCCCCGCCAGGGAGTGCGGCGCGGCGCAGTTTGGTTAGTGTCGGTGACAGCCGACGAAGTTCGAGAGCGACGAAGACGTACGAGAAAGAGGTACTCAGCCGATGACGGAAATGCGTGGCGGGTCGCCAGGGCTCACACTGCAGGACTCGGTCTACGAGCGGTTGCTCGCCGAGCGCATCATCTTCCTTGGGTCGCAGGTCGACGACGACATCGCCAACCGGATCTGTGCGCAGATCCTGCTGCTGTCGGCCGAGGACCCCGTCAAGGACATCCACCTTTACATCAACTCGCCGGGCGGCTCGATCAGCGCAGGCATGGCGATCTACGACACCATGGTGCTCGCGCCGTGCGACGTGGCGACCTACGGCATGGGCATGGCCGCGTCGATGGGTGAGTTCCTGCTCGCGGCGGGCACCAAGGGCAAGCGCTACGCCCTGCCGCACGCCCGCATCCTGATGCACCAGCCGTTGGGCGGGATCACCGGTGGCGCGGCCGACATCGCGATCCAGGCCGAGCAGTTCTCTTCGATCAAGAAGGAGATGTTCCGGCTGAACGCCGAGTTCACCGGGCAGACCATCGAGCGCATCGAAGCCGACTCCGATCGCGACCGCTGGTTCACCGCGCAGGAAGCACTCGAGTACGGCTTCGTCGACCACATCATCACCAGCGCCAGCATCAACGACGGAGTGGCACCCTGATGACCAATCAAACTGATCCCCGGCTGCAGCCGCAGGCCCGCTACATCCTGCCGTCGTTCATCGAGCACTCGAGCTTCGGCGTCAAGGAGTCCAACCCGTACAACAAGCTGTTCGAGGAACGCATCATCTTCCTCGGCGTGCAGGTCGACGACGCGTCGGCGAACGACATCATGGCCCAGCTGCTGGTCCTGGAGTCGCTGGACCCCGACCGCGACATCACCATGTACATCAACTCGCCCGGTGGCTCGTTCACCTCGCTGATGGCGATCTACGACACCATGCAGTACGTGCGTGCCGACATCCAGACCGTGTGCCTGGGCCAGGCGGCCTCGGCCGCGGCGGTGCTGCTGGCCGCAGGAACGCCGGGTAAGCGGCTCGCGCTGCCCAACGCCCGCATCCTGATTCACCAGCCGGCACTGTCCGGTGTGATCCAGGGGCAGTTCTCCGACCTGGAGATCCAGGCCAAGGAGATCGAGCGGATGCGCACCCTCATGGAGGTGACGCTGGCGAATCACACCGGCAAGTCCCCGGAGCAGATCCGCAAGGACACCGACCGCGACAAGATCCTCACCGCGGCCGAGGCCAAGGATTACGGCGTCATCGACACGGTGCTCGAATACCGCAAGCTGTCGGCCCAGAAGGGCTGACCGGCCGCCGATCGGCCGCTCACCGCGGCCGATCGGGCGCGGTATCGTGGGCGCAGGCCACCACATCGCAACCGGGTGGACACCTTCTGTGGCGGCTCACACTTCGGTCACGACGGCGACACGCCAGGAACACGGGCCGCGTGGCGGCGGGTCACCGGGTGCATCAGGCGATATGTTGGCGCGACAGCTGAATACCACCGACGCGATTCGCCTCTAAGGTCGCACCGCGCCGGAACAAGCGGGTAGCGTCGGGTTCAATGCCTCGGCGACGCCCGAAGTGAACCACCAGTCCGATTCACCGACTTGTGAACAGGAAGTAGGCCTCCACCACCATGGCGCGTATCGGAGACGGCGGTGACCTGCTGAAGTGCTCGTTCTGTGGCAAGAGTCAGAAGCAGGTGAAGAAGCTCATCGCGGGTCCCGGTGTGTACATCTGCGACGAGTGCATCGACCTGTGCAACGAGATCATCGAAGAGGAGTTGGCCGACGCCGACGACGTCAAACTCGATGAACTCCCGAAGCCGGCGGAGATCCGCGACTTCCTCGAGGGCTATGTCATCGGGCAGGACACCGCCAAGCGCACGCTCGCGGTCGCGGTCTACAACCACTACAAGCGCATCCAGGCGGGGGAGAAGTCGCGCGATTCGCGCGCCGAGACCGTCGAGCTGACGAAGTCCAACATCCTGATGCTCGGTCCGACCGGGTGTGGCAAGACCTACCTGGCCCAGACGCTGGCCAAGATGCTCAACGTCCCGTTCGCGATCGCCGACGCGACCGCGCTCACCGAGGCCGGCTACGTCGGCGAGGACGTCGAGAACATTCTGCTCAAGCTGATCCAGGCCGCCGACTACGACGTCAAGCGCGCCGAGACCGGCATCATCTACATCGACGAGGTCGACAAGATCGCCCGCAAGAGCGAGAACCCGTCGATCACGCGCGACGTCTCCGGTGAGGGCGTGCAGCAGGCGCTGCTGAAGATCCTCGAGGGCACGCAGGCGTCGGTGCCCCCGCAGGGCGGCCGCAAGCACCCGCACCAGGAATTCATCCAGATCGACACCACCAATGTGCTGTTCATCGTGGCCGGCGCGTTCGCCGGGCTCGAGCGGATCGTGCAGGACCGGGTCGGCAAGCGCGGTCTGGGCTTCGGCGCCGAGGTGCACTCGAAGGCCGAGATCGACACCCAGGACCACTTCGCAGAGGTCATGCCCGAAGACCTGATCAAGTTCGGTCTGATCCCTGAGTTCATCGGTCGCCTGCCGGTCGTCGCATCGGTGACGAACCTGGACAAGGAATCGCTGGTACAGATCCTGTCCACCCCGAAGAACGCACTGGTGAAGCAGTACACCCGGCTGTTCGAGATGGACGGGGTCGAGCTGGAGTTCGACGAGGATGCCCTCGACGCGATCGCCGACCAGGCGATCCACCGTGGCACGGGCGCCCGTGGTCTGCGCGCCATCATGGAAGAGGTCCTGCTGCCGGTGATGTACGACATCCCCAGCCGCGACGACGTCGCCAAGGTGGTCGTCACCAAGGAGACCGTCCAGGACAACGTGCTGCCGACGATAGTCCCGCGTAAGCCGACGCGCGCCGAACGCCGCGACAAGAGCGCCTGATCTGACACGCTGACCGCCGCGCGGGGGCATGATGTCCCCGAACGGGGGGTCGGGCATGGGCAGAACCGAAGGCGACAGCTGGGACATCAGCGAGAACGTCGGTACTACCGCGCTGGCCACCGCGATGGTCCGAGCGGCAGAGACGACCCGCGATGACAGACTCACGGCCGACCCGTTCGCTCAGCACTTCCTCGACGCCGCCGTTGCGCAGGGTTGGAAGAATCCGTACGCCACCGAGGCCTGGCACCGCAATGAGTACGACGATCCGGCCGTGGCACGCTTTCGGCAGGCGTCGACGGACTGGGCCGCGTGCCGCACCCGGTACATCGACGATTTCCTGACCGCGGGTGGCGAACGCCAGATCGTCATCCTCGCGGCCGGTCTCGATGCCCGGGCCTGGCGGCTGACGTGGCCCCATGGCACCGTCGTCTACGAGCTCGACCAGCCCGGAGTGCTCGAGTTCAAGGACGCCACCATGCGGTCGCAGGATGCCGAACCCGCCACCGCCCGTCGGGCAGTCCCGATAGACCTGCGCCATGATTGGCCGGCGGCGTTGACCGCCGCGGGCTTCGATCCGGGTGCGCCGACGGCATGGGTGGCGGAGGGGTTGCTGCCATACCTCCCACCCGCCGCGCAGGATCTACTGTTCGAACGTATTCACCAATTCAGCGCTGCAGGAGGCCGACTCGTGGTGGACGCCTACACGCCCGAGTTCTACGCGAACACCGAAGAGACGTTCCGACGGATGAACGAGACCACCCGCGAAGAGGTCTACTCCGGCGAGCAACTCTTCTTCGCCGGGGAACGCGCCGACGTCGTCGAGTGGCTGGCCGACCGGGGCTGGTCGGCCAGTCCAGCGGTCGCGGTCGACGTGATGGCGGAGTTGGGCAGGCCCGCACCCGACGGTGTCCCGGCCGGATCGTTGAGCAGTACTTTCGTCACCGCGCACCGGAAGCAGTAGCGGGACGGCAGCGTCGTCCCCTCCTCGACGCTGCCGTCCCTTCTGCTGGTGGCTCATGCCGTGCCGACGGCTGCCACCTCTTCCCCCTGGCGTGTCGCGACCTGCTCGGAGACGTAGACGACGTCCGGTGTGGTGTGGATCCGCTCGGGTGGCCGACGCACGACGGCGAACTGGACGGCATCGCCGTCGGGCCGGCGGGTCTGCTGCAGTACGGCGCCGACGAGGCCGGCGCGGTCCGACTCGGTCAGCTCTCTGACGTGTGCCTGCTCGAGCACCCGCCGGTTCGCATTCGTCAGCCCGAAATGCACCTCGCGCCAGCTGTCCCAGCCATCGGGACCGTGTTCACGCCAGACCAGCACGACCTCGGTGGCTGATGGTGTGAGCAGGCCGCGCACCGAGCTGACGAGCCCCCAGATGAGGAACGCGGTGATCGCGGCGAACTGCAGTTCGGTCAGCATGGTTCGAGCCTGCGCGCCGCGGCGGGTGAGCGCATGAGTAGTCCACTACGCGACTTCACGCGGGACCGCGCTGCCACGCTCGGCGATCGCACCGTGCACGAGCGCGGCGATCTCGGCGACGCCGTCGCGCCGGGCGTACGCGGCCGCCAGCGTCCGGGCCCTGCGCCCATAGCGGTCGTCGTCGAGCACCGCGCGAACCGCGGTGCGTACCGCCTCGGCCGACGGTGTGCCGGTGCGCATGTCGATGCCCGCGCCCGCCCAGGCCACCCGGGCCGCCACCTCGGGCTTGTCCTCGGTGTTGCCGGCCACCACCAGCGGTACCCCGGCACAGAGCGCGCGCTGCACGGCGCCGTATCCGCCGTTGGTCACCATGACGTCGACCCTGGGCAGCAGCAGGTCGTGCGGAATGTATTCCGCGACATGAACATTGCGGGGGAGTGGAATCCTGAGGTCGGTCACCGGGCGGCCACCGGTGGTGGCGATGATGGTGACGTCCTCACCGCCCAGCGCGGCGATCGTCGGTGCGAGCAGTCGGCTCAGGTCGGCGTTGTCGATGGTGCCCTGGGTGACGTGCACGACCGGGCGCGCAGTGTCGAGCTGTGCCCACCAGGACGGCAGCGTCACACCGGAAGACGGTGCGGGGTGGACGGCGCCGACGTAGCGCACGGTGGCGGGGAGATCGCTGCGGGGATAGTCGAATTCAGGAATGGTCGGCGCGATGTAGTGGTCGGCCAGTAACCCTGCGTCGAGGACGAAGGTCCGCAGTGGGCCTGCGCCGAGGCGGTTCAGCACCTCCTCGGCGGCCCGCTGCGGCTCCCGCAGCAACACCCGGTGGGCGAGGACGGTGAGCGCCCGGTTGCGCAGCCGTCCCGGCCATGACGACGACGGCGCCATGCCGAGGCCGCCGGGTGCGGTGTCGCGGCTGGTGATCATCAGCGGGGTGGTGGTGTACGCGAGCACCGGCGGCCGGCCGGCCCGGTCACCGAGCAGCAGCGGTAGCACGCCCAGAAATGCGGCGTCGACGATGACGGCGTCGAACCTGTTGTGCGCCAGCAACTCGGCGAGTGCGCGAGCCTGGTGCGGCATCGGTGCGACGAACAGCCGCGTGATGTCGAAGTTGACCCGCGCGACACCCGACGTCTCGGCTCGCCCGGGGAAGTCGAGGTCGAGGCGCGACAGATCGAAGTCGGCCTCGGCGGGTAGGGCGGCCGGCGTGGCGCCGACGGCACGGATCCGTTCGGCATGGGACGCCGATGTCAGCACAGTGACGCGGTCGCCGCGGTCGATCAGTCCGCCGGCGACGCTGAGCAGCGGGCTTACGTGGCCGATCGGGGGCATCGCGACGATCAAGATCTCCGCCATGGGAGGGCTCCTTCGAGTGGTCGATTGTGTTCCGACCACTCCGACGAGCCAGCGTCGTCAAAGGTTCACTGACCGCCCGTGCTGAGCAACTGGGCGATGGGCAATCTGCTGTCCGGCGCGGCGGCGGCCATCATCGCCCGGTGCGCCTGTTCCGCGTCGGTGGCCGGCGGAATCACCAGCAGCAGGCACTGGGTCCGGTTCAGTCCGCGCACGGCAAGCGTGTCGACGGGCTGACTGACGTATCCGTCGAGACGCACCACCCGGTCACCGACAGTGGCTTTGGAGGGCGCGACGGCCCACTCGCCGAGGTGGTACATCACGCGCTCGATGCGGCCGAGGCGGACCGACAGCACCGCCAGCAGATCCGGCAGTTCCGCCTGCAGGTCGTCACTGTGAGGCCACCATGCTCCGTCGACATAGCCGGTTGGCGCCGCCTTGGGCTTCAATCGCAGCCGGGGTGTGTAGTCCGGCGGGCTCGGGTGGCGGCTGGCTGTCGATGCCGTTGAATCTCTTTGCGTCATGGCGACGCTCCTGTCCGGGCCGTGACACGACCCGATTCCGTCGACAGCGACACGACCTCTGAACGGTCACATGCGAACGGCCGTCGACATCCCTCACGCTACCCGGCGGACCGCCAGGGCATCCGCGAACGCCGGGCCTGCCGCCGGCGTTCCAGCGCGCTGCGCAGCCCGTATCTGACGTGAGGATCCGCCGGCCATGCGGGGTCACCGTCGAATCGCCGCTCGGACGCCGTCTCCGGCGCGTCGTCCACCGTGGCGGTCAGGAACCGGTCCGGCAGCGCGAGCTTGTGGATGGTGCGCAGCGTCAGTAGGTACTGCCGCGCCAGCGGGCCGGTGGTGTACGGCAGGTCGTACTTCTCGCACAGCTGCCGCACCGAGACCGCGATCTCCGGAAGGCGATTGCTGGGCAGGTCGGGGAACAGGTGATGCTCGATCTGGTAGCAGAGGTGGCCGCTGAGGAACCCCATCAACGGTCCGGCGGAGAAGTTGGCACTGCCGAGCATCTGGCGCAGATACCAGTGCGGCTTCGTCTCGTCGGTCAGCACCGCCGGATCGAACTTCTCCGCGCCGTCGGGGAAGTGGCCGCAGAAGATCACCAAGTAGGCCCACAGATTCCGCAGCACGTTGGCCGCGGCGTTGGCACCCAGGGTCCTCCGCCATCGCCGCACGCTCAGCGCGGGGAAGACCACGTAGTCCTTGGTCACCTGACGGGAGATCTTGCGCAGCAGCGCTTTGCGTCCTGCTGTCAGCTCCTCGGCGGTGTCCACGCGGTCCCGGTTGGAGTGCACGCCGTGCAGCGCGATGCCCCATTCGAAGATGACGGCGAGCAACACGTTGCGCAGAGGCTGGATGAGGTGCTCCGGTTTCCAGGTCTGATCCCGGGTCATCCGGATCACCCCGAACCCGATGTCGTCGTCCATGCCGAGGATGTTGGTGAAGACGTGGTGGGTGTAGTTGTGCGAGTAGCGCCACTGGGAGGACAGTCCCGCCATGTCCCACTCCCAGGTGTTGGAGTGGATCTCCGGGTCGTTCATCCAGTCCCACTGACCGTGGCCGACGTTGTGCCCGATCTCCATGTTCTCGATGCTCTTGGCTGTCGCCAGCGCCACCGTCCCCAGCAGCCAGCCGGTCCGGCTGCGGCTGCACTGGATCGTCAGCCGCGCCGCGACGTCCAGCGTGCGCTGCAGCAGGATGGTCCGTCGGATGTACGCGGCGTCACGGGCACCGAGATCGTCTTCGATACGGGTGCGGAGGGAGTCGAGTTCGCTGCCGAATGCCTCGAGGTCTGCGTCGGTCAGATGCGCGTAGGCGCGGACCTGGCTGATCACCATTGGTCAATCCTTGTTCGATGGGACGAAGCGCGCGCGTCCCCGGGACGCGCGAATGGGGTTCCTTCCCATCCGTGATTGCGCTCGCGTGGTGAACGCATCCACGAGTCAGAAGCGGTGTCCGCCGAGCCAGGTCTCACCCGGGCGGAGTGACCGACGTTCAGTTGCCGTGCCCTTCACACTCTACGGGTGCCGACGCCGTGCCGCATGTGCCCGCCAGGAGATGCGGACTCATCGCGTGACGCGGTCGCGCCGGGTGTAGATGTTCATCGACTCACCCCGCAGGAACGCCACCAGCGTGAGTCCGGACTGGCTGGCCAGATCGACGGCGAGCGACGAGGGCGCGGACACCGCGGCGAGTACCGGGATGCCGGCCATCACCGCTTTCTGGGTGAGCTCGAACGACGCGCGACCGCTGACCAGCAGCACGGTGCCCGTCAGCGGGATGCGGTCCTGTTCGGTCGCCCAGCCGATCACCTTGTCGACCGCGTTGTGCCTGCCGATGTCCTCACGGACCACGATCAGCGTGCCGTCGGTGGTGAACAGGGCGGCGCCGTGCAGGCCGCCGGTGCTGGCGAACACCTTCTGCGCTCGACGCAACTGGTCCGGCATCGCCGACAACGTCGCGGCCGGCACGGTCGACGGGTCGTCACCCGGGCAGTGCCGGCTCGACAGCTGCACCGCCTCCAGCGACGCCTTGCCGCACACCCCGCACGACGACGTGGTGTAGAAATTGCGACGCACGTCGATGTTCGGCATGGGCACCGTTGGCGCCAGGGTGACGTCCAGGACGTTGTAGGTGTTGACGCCGTCCTCGTCCGCGCCGCGGCAGTAGCGGACGGTCAGCACGTCGTCACGGTGCCCGATCACCCCCTCGGTGAGCAGGAACCCCTGCGCCAGTTCGACATCGGATCCCGGTGTCCGCATCGTCACGGTGATCGGGGTGCCGTTCAGCCGGATCTCCAGCGGCTCCTCGACCACCAGTGTCTCGGGCCGGGCGACGGCGTCCTCACCGGTGACGTGGTGCGCCCGCCGGCGGGTGGTCACTCGTCCCATGTCGAACCGCTCACCAGATCGCTGGGCGCGCTGGCCCTTTCGAGACGGATGACGACGGCCTTGGACACCGGGGTGTTGGACCTGGCGGCGACGTGGTCGAGGGCCACCAGCGAGTTGGTCTCCGGGTAGTAGGCGGCGGCATTGCCTGCCGGTGTCGAGTACGGCACCACCATGAAGTCCTTGGCGCGGCGTTCCTGCGTGTCGCCGTCGACCGCGAACTCCGACACCAGATCCACCCGGTCGCCCTCGGTGAGTCCGAACGCGGTGAGGTCGGCAGGGTTGACGAAGACGACGCGCCGGCCGCCCTCGACACCGCGGTAGCGGTCGCTCAGTCCGTAGATGGTGGTGTTGTACTGGTCGTGGCTGCGCAGGGTCTGCAGCACCAACCGGCCCGGCGGCACCGCCACCCACTCGAGTTCGTTGACCGCGAAGTTGGCCTTCCCTGTGCTGGTTGGGAATTCGCGTGCATCGCGGGGACCGTTGGGTAGCTGGAAGCCGTCGGGTGCGCGCACCCGGCTGTTGTAGTCGTCGCATCCCGGCACCACGGCGGCGATGGCGTCGCGGATGGCGTCGTAGTCGGCGTTGAACCGCTCCCACGGCACCGGGTGGTCGGGGCCGAGCAGTTCGCGGGCCAGCTGACAGATGATCGCGACCTCGCTGCGCACCTCCTCACCCGGCGGGTGCAGGCTGCCCCGCGACAGGTGCACCATCGACATCGAATCCTCGACCGAGACCTGCTGTTTCACCCCGTTCTGCAGGTCGCGGTCGGTGCGGCCGAGCGACGGCAGGATGAGCGCGGTGCGGCCGTGCACGATGTGGCTGCGGTTGAGCTTCGTCGACACCTGCACGGTGAGCGAGCAACTGCGCAGCGCGGCCTCGGTGACCGCGGTGTCCGGTGTCGCGAGCGCGAAGTTGCCACCCATGCCCATGAACACCTTGGCCCGGCCGTCGCGCATCGCCCGGATCGCGTCGACGGTGTCCACCCCGTGGTCGCGCGGGCTGACGATCCCGAAGTGGGCGTCCAGTGCAGCCAGGAACGACTCCGGCATCTGCTCCCAGATGCCCATGGTGCGGTCGCCCTGCACGTTGGAATGTCCCCGCACCGGGCACAACCCGGCTCCGGGCTTGCCGATCATGCCGCGCATCAGCAGCACGTTGGCGATCTCGGAGATCATCGCGACCGCATGCCGGTGCTGGGTGAGCCCCATCGCCCAGCACGCCACCGTGCGCTGCGAACCGGCGATCATCGCCGCCACCCGCTCCAGCTGGGCGCGGTCGATGCCGGTGGCCTCCAGCACGGTGTCGAGGTCCACGGCCCGGGCGTGCGCCTCGTACTCGGCGAATCCCGCGCAGTGGTCCTCGATGAAGTCGCGGTCGACGACGGTGCCGGGCTGCCGGTCGTCGGCCTCCAGCAGCAATCGGGCCACCCCCGCGAACAGCGCCATGTCGCCGCCGAGGCGGATCTGCACGAACTCGTCGGCGATCGGGACCCCGTGCCCGACCACGCCGTGCACCTTCTGCGGGTCCTTGAAGCGGACCAGGCCCGCCTCCGGCAGCGGGTTGACCGCGATGATCTTGGCGCCGCCGGCCTTCGCCTTCTCCAGCACCGACAGCATCCGGGGATGGTTGGTGCCCGGATTCTGGCCGGCGATGATGATCAGGTCCGCGGTGGCGACATCCTCGACACTGACCGATCCCTTGCCGATGCCGATCGCGTCTCCCAGTGCCGCGCCCGAGGACTCGTGGCACATGTTCGAACAGTCCGGCAGGTTGTTGGTGCCGAAGCTGCGGACCAGCAGCTGGTACAGGAAGGCGGCCTCATTGCTGGTGCGGCCTGAGGTGTAGAACACCGCCTCGTTCGGGTCGGCGAGCGCCCGCAGTTCGCCGGCGATCAGCCGGTACGCCTCGGCCCAGCCGATCTCGCGGTAGTGGTCGTCACCGGGACGCAGCACCACCGGGTGGGTCAGCCTGCCCTGCTGGCTCAGCCAGTACTCGGGGCGGGCCTCCAGGTCGGCGATCGAGTGCCGGGCGAAGAACTCCGGTGTGACCACCCGCTTGGTGGCCTCCTCGGCGACGGCCTTCGCGCCGTTCTCGCAGAACTCGGCGAATTTGCGGCCGCCGGGTTCCTCCGGCCAGGCGCAACCGGGGCAGTCGAACCCGTGCCGCTGGTTGAGCCGGACCAGCGATACGGCGGTGCGCAGCGGGCCCATCGACTTGATGCCGCGCTGCAGCGACACCAGTACCGCCTTGACGCCGGCCGCCTCGCCTTCCGGTCCGGTGGCGACCGCGGCGTGCTCGTCGTAGTCCGCCTCGATGTCGCGGGTGACACCGCGTCCTCTGCGTAGTCGAAGCCCCATGAAACCAGCGTAGGCGTCGCTGCGACGCCACGGTCGCGGGTCGGGGTGGCGAAGCCGTGACGCCGCGGGACGGCAAACGAATTCTGTCGGTGACGGGCGCGTAACAAGTCCGCCATCGACCGTTCCTAGTGTTGGCCGGTCAACCGTCGGCGTGAGACACGCGCGGACCATGCAGTGATAGGAACTTCATTGAGCGGAAATGCCGTGCGTCTGCAGGCCATCAACAACGTCGAGGCGTACGTGCCGCCGGCGATCAGTTTCGATCCCGCCGAGGCGCCCGGTGAGATCTTCGGATCGAACGTGTTCACCAAGGCGGAGATGCAGCTGCGGCTGCCCAAGTCGGTGTACAAGTCCGTGGTCGCCACCATCGAGAAGGGCGCGAAGCTCGACCCGGCCGTCGCCGACTCCGTCGCCTCGGTGATGAAGGACTGGGCGCTGTCCAAGGGCGCCACCCACTACGCGCACGTCTTCTATCCCATGACGGGGTTCACCGCCGAGAAGCACGACAGCTTCCTCGAGCCGGTCTCCGACGGCCAGACGCTGGCCGAGTTCGCCGGCAAGACCCTGATCCAGGGCGAGCCCGACGCGTCGAGTTTCCCGTCCGGCGGGCTGCGCAGCACCTTCGAGGCGCGCGGCTACACCGGCTGGGACGTCACCAGCCCGGCGTACATCCTGGAGAACCCGAACGGCAACACGCTGTGCATCCCGACGGTGTTCGTCTCGATGACCGGTGAGGCGCTGGACTTCAAGACGCCACTGCTGCGCAGTCAGCAGGCGATGGGCGCGCAGGCCGAGCGCATCCTGAAGCTGTTCGGCCACAGGGACTTCGATCACATCGTGTCGTTCTGTGGTCCCGAGCAGGAGTACTTCCTGATAGACCGGCACTTCTTCCTCGCCCGCCCGGACCTCATCAACGCGGGCCGCACCCTGTTCGGCACCAAGCCGCCCAAGGGCCAGGAGTTCGACGACCACTACTTCGGCGCCATCCCCGAGCGCGTGCTCGGCTTCATGATGGACACCGAACGC
Source organism: Mycobacterium sp. NPDC050551 (assembly GCF_040674075.1). NCBI lineage: Bacteria > Bacillati > Actinomycetota > Actinomycetes > Mycobacteriales > Mycobacteriaceae > Mycobacterium > Mycobacterium sp. NPDC050551. Next base: position 309,857 of record NZ_JBFARC010000008.1, read on the forward strand.
GAGCTGTTCAAGCTGGGCATCCCCGCCAAGACCCGCCACAACGAGGTCGCGCCCGGCCAGTTCGAGATCGCGCCGATGTTCGAGCGGGCCAACATCGCCGCCGACCATCAGCAGTTGCTGATGACCACGTTCAAGACGATCGCCAAGAAGCACGGCATGGAGTGCCTCTTCCACGAGAAGCCGTTCGCCGGGGTCAACGGTTCGGGCAAGCACGTGAACTTCTCGATGGGCAACGCGCAGTTCGGCAGCCTGCTGGTGCCCGGTGACACCCCGCACGAGAATGCGCAATTCCTGGTGTTCTGCGCCGCGGTGATCCGCGCGGTGCACAAGTACGCCGGTCTGCTGCGGGTGTCGGTCGCCTCAGCCACCAACGACCACCGTCTCGGCGCCAACGAGGCGCCGCCGGCGATCATCTCGATCTTCCTCGGCGATCAGCTCGCCGACGTGTTCGACCAGATCGCCAAGGGCGCGGCGACGTCGTCGAAGGGCAAGGGCACCATGATCATCGGTGTCGACACCCTGCCGATCCTGCCCACCGATCCAGGCGACCGGAACCGCACCAGCCCGTTCGCGTTCACCGGCAACCGCTTCGAGTTCCGCGCGCCCGGCTCGGGCCAGACGATCAACGTGCCGATGATCATCCTCAACACGATCATGGCCGACTCGCTGGACTACATGGCCACCGTGCTGGAGAAGGCCGTGTCCGACGGCGAGGAGTTCGACACGGCCGTGCAGACGCTGCTCACCGAGATCATCACCGAGCACGGCGCGGTGGTGTTCAACGGCGACGGCTACTCGGAGAACTGGCACATCGAGGCGGCCGAGCGCGGTCTGCCCAACCTCAAGACCACCCTCGACGCGGTTCCCGAGCTGATCAAGCCCGAGGCCATCGAGGTGTTCGAGCGGTACGGCGTGTTCAGCGAGCGCGAACTGCACAGCCGCTACGAGGTCCGCCTCGAGCAGTACGCGCTGACCGTCGCGGTCGAGGCGAAACTGGCGCTGGAGCTGGGGTCGACGGTCATCCTGCCCGCAGCGGTCCGCTACCAGACCGAGCTCGCACAGAACGTCGCGACGCTCAAGGCGGCAGGCATCGAGCCCGACATGACGCTCCTGCACAGTGTGTCGGAGCCGATCGGTGAGCTGACCGCGGCGGTGACGGCGCTCAAGGCCGCGCTGGCGCATCATGCCGACGGCGCACTGGAGGAGGCGACCCACGCCCGCGACGGCCTGCTTCCCGCGATGGACGCGGTACGTGCCGCCGCGGACGCCCTCGAGGGGATCGTCGCCGACGACCTGTGGCCGCTGCCGACCTACCAGGAGATGCTCTACATCCTCTGATCTGCGCGCCGCGTACCCGTACCGCCGCCGGGTGTGAGGGTTCCCGTCCTGCACGGGCCCTGGTAACCGCAGCCCTCACACTCGGCGGCCACGCTCACGCGGGGTCGATGGTCTGCACCACCCCGCCGGTCACCCCGGCGACGAACACCCGGCCGGTCGTCGCGTCGACACCGACGGTGTACGGGTTCTGCACCGTGGGCAGCCGCCTGATCTCGCGTGGCTGCGCCGCGGACATGTCGTAGCCGACCACCTCGTTGGTGCCCGACGACGCGACCCACAGCCGGTCGCGTGTCGAGTCGTAGGCGATGCCGTAGGGACCGCCGGCCTGGGGCACCGAGGCGACCTCGCGAGGTGTCGGCCGCGGCTCGAACACGCGCACCGCGTCACCGCGGGTGTCGGTGGCGATCATCCGGCCGTGCCGGTCGGCGACCAGGTGCGTCGGACCCTCGCCTGCCGGTGTGGACCCGACGATGCTCAGCCGGTCGCTGTCGTAGACGGTCAGGTCGTTCTTGCGCACGTCGAGCAGGCCCATCGAGGCGCCGACCGGCGCCAGCCCGGCCGGCTGGACGCTGTCGGTGAAGACCTTGACGACGTCGTCGCCACGCACGGCGGCGACGGTGCCGCCCAGTTCGTTGGCGACGAACACCGTGCCGTTGGGTGCCTGTGCGGCGTCGTGCGGAACCGTCCCGGTGATCACCTGCGATTCGGCGCGGCCGCCGGGCAGCTCGACCCGGATCAGCGCGTCGGCACTCTCGACGGGCACCAGGACCGGTCCGCCGGGCTTGGCGAGCTGCAGGTGGCGCACGAAACCCGGCAGCGGTGTCCGCGCGACGACGTCGCCGCTGTCGGCGTCGAGCAACACCAGCGCGTCGGGTCTGCGGGTGGCCACCGCGACGATGCGCGTCTGCGCATCGACGACGACACCTTCGGGTGCGGTGCCGACCGCCACCGTGCGGCCGGGCACCGGTGCGGTCTGCGGCGGCGCCTGCTGTGGCTCGGCCGGCGGGGGCAGTTCGCCGGCCGGCGGACGGCTGCCCTCGGTCGGTACGCCGGAGGGCAACAGGCCCGTGGTCGTCGTCGCCGCGCTCGTCGAGGGCTCGCCGGCGGGGGACTGCTCCGCGGCCTCACCGCCGCAGCCGGAGAGGATCAGCACCACGGTGAGCAGGAGCGGGCGCAGCGTCATGACGGTCGGATAACCCCGGCGGCCCGCGCCGAGACGGCCCACCCCGGATCGTAAGAATTCCGCCACCAGGGGTTCCCGGGACGGGGAATGGGGAATGTGCACGTCGACATGACACCGACACCCCACCGAGGCCGGCGCCGATGGCCGGCCTGACGCTGCTGCTCGGGCTGGCGGCGGCCACCGTGCTGCTGGCTCCGCTCGCCGAGCGCATCAACCTGCCCTACCCCGTCGTGCTGCTGATCTTCGGCCTCGCCCTGGCCTACGTGCCGGGACTGCCGCCGCCGACGGTGAACCCGGAGCTGATCCTGCCGCTGGTCCTGCCGCCGCTGCTGTTCGCCGCGGCCCGCCGCACCTCGTGGCGGCAGTTCCTGGACAACCGTCGCGCCATCGGTCTGCTCGCCATCGCGCTGGTCGGGATCACCGCGTGCGCGGTCGGCGTGGTGCTGCAGGCGGTGGTGCCCGGGCTGCCGTTGATCGCCGCGATCGCGCTGGGCGCCGCGGTCGCGCCGCCCGACCCTGTCGCCGCGACCGCGGTGGCGCACAAGCTGAAGCTGCCCCGCCGGTTGCGCACCATCCTGGAGGGCGAGGGCCTGTCCAACGACGCGACGTCGCTGGTCCTCTACGAGGTGGCTGTCGCGTCCACGGTGACGGGGGCGTTCGTGCCGTGGCATGCCGGTGCCACGCTCGGCGCCGCGGTGGCCATCGGGATCGCCGTGGGACTCGCGATCGCCGTCGCGACGCGCTGGCTGCTCAAGAAGCTGCCCGCCCATCCCGCGGGCAGCGCACTCGTTCTGGTCATGCCCTTCGCGGCGTACGTGGCCGCCGACGCGGCGCACGGCAGCGGGGTGCTCGCGGTGGTCACCATCGCGCTGGCGCTGAGCCGCTATGCCGACCAGGAGTCCGCGCAGACCCGCCTGGTGTCCGGGACGACGTGGGAGATCATCGAATTACTGGTCACGGGGGCGGCATTCGCGTTCGTCGGCCTGGAACTGCGGGCCGTCGCCGAGCAGGTCTCCGGGTCGCTCGGCACGCTGATCGGTCAGGCGCTGCTGATCACCGCGGTGGTCGTGGTGGTGCGGTTCCTGTGGATCTTTTCCGTCGCCTCGATCGACGAGAAGATCATGCGGCGACGCCGCGACAGACCAGAACCCGTCGGCTGGCGGGAGATGACGGTGGCGTCGTGGGCGGGCATGCGCGGCGTGGTCACCCTTGCGGCGGTGCTGGCACTGCCGCCCGGCTTCCCGGAGCGCGAGCGGCTGATCTTCATCGCCTTCGTGGTGATCATCGGCACCATGCTGGCCCAGGGCCTCACCCTGCCGGTGCTGGTCCGCGTCCTCGGTGTCACCGTGTCGGGCGACGAACAGGACGCCGAGGAACAGGAGCTGCTGCAGCGGGCCCGAGACGCGGGATTCCGCCGGCTCGACGAGGTCCGCGACCGGGGCGACGTCGACTCGGAGGTGATCGACGAGGCGAGCGAGAACGCCACCCGGATGTGGCATTCGCTCGGGTTGACCAGGGACGAAGCCGACCGGCAGGACACGGTGCACGTCCATGACGCGTGCACCGTGAACGCGCTCAAGGAGGAGGTGCTCGAAGCCGCCCGCGACGCGGTCGTGGGCGCCCGCGCGAAGTCGGGCACCGACCCCACGATCGTCGATCGAGTGTTGCGCCGCCTCGACGCCCGCGGCACCTCCAACTGAGCGCCGGGGACCTTGCGATTTGTGGAGTCCTCGCCGCGGTGAGCGCGGCTGGGAATCCACAAATCACTGATTCTGCGGGAAGCCCAGTTCGATGCCGCCGTGGCTGGGGTCGAGCCAGCGGCTGGTGATGGCCTTCTGGCGGGTGAAGAACTGCACGCCGTCCATGCCGTGGGCGTGGGAGTCGCCGAACAGCGAGGCCTTCCAGCCGCCGAAGCTGTAGTAGGCCATCGGCACCGGGATGGGCACGTTGATGCCGACCATGCCGACCTCGACCTCGTTCTGGAACCGCCGCGCGGCGCCGCCGTCGTTGGTGAAGATCGCGGTGCCGTTGCCGTAGGGGTTGGAGTTGATGAGACCCAGTGCCTCGTCGTAGGACTCGACCCGCAGCACCGACAGCACGGGGCCGAAGATCTCGTCGGTGTAGACGCTCATCTCCGGGGTGACGTGATCGATCAGGGTGGGCCCGAGCCAGAATCCCGCTGAATCCCGCTCAGCGCCTGTCTCGCTCAGCACGGTGCGGCCGTCGACCACGATCTTGGCGCCGTCGGCTTCGCCGGCGTCGATGTAGGACGCCACCTTGTCGCGGTGGACCTTGGTGACCAGCGGCCCCATGTCCGAATCCTTGGTGCCGTCGCCGATCTTCAACGGCGTGGTGCGCTCGGCGATCTTTGCCACGAGGTCGTCGGCGATGGGGCCGACGGCCACGCACGCGCTGATGGCCATGCACCGCTCACCGGCGGAGCCGAAGCCGGCGTTGACCATCGCGTCGGCGGCCAGGTCGAGATCGGCGTCGGGCAGGATCACGGCGTGGTTCTTGGCGCCGCCGAGGGCCTGCACCCGCTTGCCCGCGGCGGTGCCCGTCGAGTACACGTACTGGGCGATGGGGGTCGACCCGACGAAGGACACCGACTTCACCTTCGGGTTGGTGAGCAGTTCGTCGACGGCGGTCTTGTCGCCCTGTAGCACGTTGAACACCCCGTCGGGCAGTCCGGCCTCTGCCCACAGGGCGGCGATCCACAGCGCCGCGGACGGGTCCTTCTCCGAGGGCTTGAGTACCACGGTGTTGCCCGTGGCGATGGCGATCGGGAAGAACCACATCGGCACCATGGCCGGGAAGTTGAACGGGCTGATGACGCCGACGACGCCGAGCGGCTGGCGGATCGAGTAGACGTCGACCTTGGTCGACGCGTTCTCGGTGAACCCGCCCTTCAGCAGGTGCGGTATGCCGCAGGCGAACTCGACGACCTCCTGGCCTCGGCTGACCTCGCCGAGCGCGTCGGAGACCACCTTGCCGTGCTCGGCGGTGATGATCTCGGCGAGCTCACCCTTGCGGGTGTTGAGCAGTTCGCGGAAATTGAACAGGATCGCGGTGCGCTTGGCCAGCGAGGTGTCCCGCCACGCCGGGAACGCCGCTGCAGCGGCGTCGATCACCGCGCGGGCGTCCTCGACGCCGGCCAGGGCGACCTCGCCGGTGACCTGACCGGTGGCCGGGTTGGTCACCGGGGCCGTCCCGGTGCCGGTGCCGGTGAACGGCGCGTTGTTCATCCAGTGGGTGATGGTGCTGCTCATGGTCGGGCTCCGTATTTCGAGACGTACTCGGTCATGGTCTTCAGTTGGTAGCGGGACACGTCGTGGGCGGTCTCGTCCTCGGCGAACACCGACGACACCATCACGGTGTCATCGCGGTCGTAGAAGCCGAGTTCGGCGAGGCCGCCGAAGAATTCGTCCCAGTCGACGTCGCCGTCGCCGATCTTGAGGTGCTGGTGCACCCGGGCCGCGTTGCCCGGCGGATTGGTGATGTAGCGCAGGCCGTGGCTGCGGTGGTGGTCCATGGTGTCGGCGACGTGCACCAGGCGCAGTTTGTCACCGGCGGCGCGCATGATGGCGGACATGTCGGAGCCCATATGGAACGTATGGCAGGCCACGAATACCATGCCGATGTTGGGCGAGTTGACGCCGCGAATGATGCGCACCGCCTCGAGGCCGTTCTCGACGAAATCGTCGGGGTGCGGGTCGATCCGGACGTCGATGCCCTCGCGCTCGAAGATCGGCACCAGTTCCTCCATCGACCGGAAGAACGCCCGCTCCGATTCCTCCGCCTTCTCGGGGCGGCCGGAGAACTCGGTGTTGATGACGTTCACTCCGAGGTCGACGGTGATCTGGACGACCCGCTTCCAGTTGCGCACCGCCGCTTCACGGGCATCCTCGTCGGGGCCCGACCACCGCAGCACCGGCAGCACCGACGCGATACCGACGCCCGCGTCGGCGCACGCCTTGCGGAACTTCGCCACCAGGTCGTCGTCGGCGCGCGGGTGGTTGAAGAACGGGATGAAGTCGCGGTGCGGGGTGAGCTGCAGGTGTTCGTAGCCGAGTTCGGCGACCAGGGCCGGGAACTCGAGCAGGTCGTGGTCGTGGTGGAACGGCGTGGGGTCGAGGGCGATCTTCACGTCAGGCTCCCGGTACCGACGCGCGGTCGACCATCGACACCTCGACGGGCAGACCGCTGTTCAGTGACTCCACGCCGGCCTCGCACACGGCGGCGGCGGCGTAGCCGTCCCACGCGGTGGGGCCGTCGGTGAAGTCACCGGTGGTGGCCCCGGCCGCCACCGCGTCCACCCAGCGCTGGAACTCGGTGTCGTAGGCCTGGCCGAACCGCTCCCGGAATCCCGGTGTGATCTGCCCGCCCCATGTGCCGTCGCCGCGCTTGCGGACCAGTCCGACGTCCAGACCGATCATCGCGCTGCCCTTCTCGGCCACCACCTCGGTGCGCACCTCGTAGGCGACGCCGGTGGTGACGAACAGTTCGACGTCGACGTGCTTTCCCGACGCCGTCCGCATGATCGCGATCTGCGGATCGGCGAGTCCCTGTGGTGCACCGGGATTGGCGGCAGGTTTGATGATCTGGATCGAGGTGATCTCCTCGTCGAAGAGGAAACGGGTGACGTCGACCTCGTGCACCAGCGAGTCCCTGACCACCATCGCGCTGTCGAACGTCGGTGGCACGGCGGGGTTGCGGTGCGCGCAGTGCAGCACCAGCGCGCGGCCCAGCTCGCCCCCGTCCAGCAGCGCCTTCAGTTGGGCGTACTCGTGGTCGAATCGGCGCATGAAGCCGACCTGTATGAGCCGGCGACCGAGCTCGGCTTCGCGTTTGACGACACCGAGGGCGGTCTCCACGTCGGTGGTCAGCGGCTTCTCGCAGAGCACGGGCTTGCCGTGCTCGAGGCAGGCCAACAGCTGCTTCTCGTGGGTCGGGCCCGGGGTGGCGAGCACGACGGCGTCGACGTCGGGATCGGCGATGGCGTCGAGTGGGTCCACGACCGCGCGGCATCCGGGGATGGCCGCGGCGATCTGTTCGGCCTTCTCGGTGACGTAGTCGTTGACCACTGCCACCCGGGCTCCGGAGATCCGGGTGCTGAGGCGGGCGACGTGGTCGGCGCCCATGATGCCCACACCGAGAACGGCTACACGCAAGTCAGACATGGCTTTTACTTCCTACTTGAAGCGGATGGACGGGACGCCACACGAGCCCAGATACGACCGGGTGCGCTGGGCGATGGGCAGCGGGGCGTCGACCTCGCACGGGTACATGTCCTGCTCGACGATGGCGAAGACGTCGATGCCGAGCCGTTCGATCTCCGCGAGCAGCGGTGGCATCTCCGGGACGCCCAGCGGCGGTTCGATCATCGCGCCGAGCCTGACCGCCTCACCGAACGGGAGGTCCTCGGCTTCGACCTTCGCGACAACCGCGGGATCGACCTGTTTGAGGTGCAGGTAGCCGATCCGCTCGGGGGCCCGGCGGATGATGGCGATGTTGTCGCCACCGCAGTAGCTGATGTGTCCGGTGTCCAGGCACAGGTTCACGAACTCGCCGTCGGTGCCGTCGAGGAACCGGTAGACGTTCTCCTCGGTGTCGACGTGGCTGTCGGCATGCGGGTGGTATTGCGCACGCACACCGTACTTCTCGAACATCGCCCGGCCGAGTTCGTTCATGCCCCCGGTCTTCTTGCGCCACTGCTCGGCGGTGAGATTGCGGTCCTCCAGCACCTCACCGGTGGCGGGGTCGCGCCACATCTCGGGGATGACCACCACGTGCTTGCCGCCGACCGCGGCGGTCAGCTTGGCGACGTCCTCGACCTGTGACCACACCGCGGACCACGAATCCTCGCCATCTTGGTGCAGATGCTCGAACACCGTGCCTGCCGACAGCTTGAGATTGCGCTTGGCGAGTTCGTCGGCGAGCAGGGCGGGTTCGGTGGGCAGGTATCCGAACGGACCGAGTTCGATCCACTCGTAGCCCGACGCCGCGACCTCGTCGAGGAAGCGGGTGTAGGGCGTCTGCTGCGGGTCGGCGGGGAACCAGACTCCCCAGGAGTCGGGGGCGCTGCCGACGAGAATGGTGCTCACGGTGCTTTGTCCTTCGGTGCTCAGGAGGGGCGGAGGTGGGGCCGCTGAATCGTCTTCCAGTCGGCGTAGGTGCGGTAGGCGGCTTGCGTCGACTCGAGTGAGGAGACCTCACTCACCGGTACGTCCCACCAGGATTCGCTGTCCGGTGCGGGGATCATCGGGTCGGTCTCGACGTGGATGACCGTGGTGCGGTCGCCGGCCTTGGCCACCTTGACGGCGTCACCGAACTCGGCCGCGGTGCTGACCTTGATCACCTCGGCGCCGAGGCTGGCGGCGTTGGCGGCGAGGTCGACCGGCAACTTGTCGCCGTCGAGCCGGCCGTCGCGGCCACGGAAGCGGTAGGCGGTGCCGAACCGCTGGGAGCCGAGCGCCTCCGAGAGCGACCCGATGGAGGCGAAGCCGTGGTTCTGGACGAGCACGACGATCACCTTGATGCCCTCCTGCACGGCGGTGACCAGCTCGGTGGCCATCATCAGGTAGGAGCCGTCGCCGACCATGACGAACACGTCGCGGGTCTCGTCGGCCATCCGCACGCCGAGGCCGCCCGCGACCTCGTAGCCCATGCAGGAGTAGCCGTACTCGACGTGATAGCCCTTGGGATCCCGGACCCGCCACAGCTTGTGCAGATCGCCGGGCATCGACCCGGCGGCGCACACCACGACGTCGCGGGGGTCGCTGAGGGTGTTGGCCAGCCCGATCACCTGGTTCTGGTTCAGGGCCACACCGTCTTCCACCGCGTACGCAACCGACACGGTGTCGTCCCATTCAGCGGCCAGGGCGGCGGCGCGGTCACGGTACTCGCCGCTCACCGTGTGGCCGTCGAGCACCGCGGCGAGCGCCTCGAGCGCCTCGCGGGCGTCGGCGACGACGCTGATGCCGCCCTGCTTGACCGAGTCGAGCGACGCCACGTTGATGTTGACGAACCGCACGTCGGGGTTGTTGAACGCAGTCCGTGACGCGGAGGTGAAATCGCTGTAGCGGGTACCGATCCCGATGACGACGTCGGCCTCGGTGGCCAGGGCGTTGGCCGCCGTGGTGCCGGTCGACCCGATCGCGCCCATGCACTGCGGGTGGTCGTAGGGCAGCGCACCCTTGCCGGCCTGGCTCATCCCGACCGGGATGCCGGTCTGCGCGCAGAACTGCGCGAGCGCTTCGGTGGCACCCGAGTAGACGACGCCGCCGCCGGCGACGATCAGCGGCGTGTGTGCAGAGCGGATGACCTCGGCGGCTCGCTCGATCACCGAGCGTTCGGGCAGCGGCCGCGCCACGTGCCAGGTGCGTTCGGCGAACAGTGATTCCGGCCAGTCGAACGCCTCGGCCTGCACGTCCTGCGGAATGGCGACGGTCGCCGCGCCGGTCTCGACGGGGTCGGTGAGCACCCGCATCGCGCCCAGCAGCGCGGCGGGTAACTGCTCGGGCCGCCACACCCGGTCGAAGTACCGCGACAGCGGTTTGAAGGCGTCGTTGACGGTGACGTCGCCGCTGGAGGGCAGTTCGAGTTCCTGCAGCACCGGAGCGCTGGCGCGGGTCGCGAACGTGTCGGCCGGCAGCAGCAGCACGGGCAGCCGGTTGATGGTGGCCAGCGCCGCACCGGTCAGCATGTTCGTGGCACCGGGGCCGACGCTCGCGGTGACCGCCCAGGTCTGCAGCCGGTCCTTCTGCCGCGCGTAGGCGACCGCGCTGTGCACCATGGCCTGCTCGTTGCGGCCGAGCACGTAGGGCAGCCGCGGCGCGGTACCGGCCTCGTGCGCGGTCACCTCGTACTCGAGCAGCGCCTGGCCCAGCCCCGCGACATTGCCGTGGCCGAAGATGCCGAAGCAGCCGGCGAAGAACTTGGTGCGTTCGCCGTCACGCTCGACGTACTGATTGCCCAGGAACCGGATGGTGGCCTGCGCCACCGTCAGTCGGACGGTCTGCTCGGTGTCGGGCGTCTTCTCGGCCCGCTTCGGTGCGGTGGAGACCACGGGTCACTGTCCTCTCGGGTCGTGCAGGGGAAGTCGGGGGTCGACGGCCTGGTCGTCCCAGGTGCCGCGCAGCCACGTGTGTTCGGGGTCGTCGACGATCTTCCAGGCGCGTTCCTCGCCCGGTCCGGCCATCACGTTCAGGTAGTACATGTGGTAGCCCGGCGCGGCGACCGACGGGCCGTGGTACCCGTGCGGCACCAGCACGACATCGCCGGTGCGGACCTCCTCGAGCACCTCGATCGGGCGGTCCGGGGTGCCGTACACCCGGTGGTAGCCGAATCCGCGCGAACCGTCAGGCCCGGCGGCGATCTCGAAGTAGTAGATCTCCTCGAGTTCACTCTGGATCGGCGTGTTCTCGTCGTGCTTGTGCGCGGGGTAACTCGACCAGTTGCCGCCGGGGGTGATGACCTCGCAGGCGATCAGCGAGTCGGCCTCGAAGACGTCCGCGGTGCCGAAGTTGTGCACCTGCCTGCTGCAGTTGCCCGCACCCCGCAGTTCCACCGACACGTCCGCCGCTGCCACCCGCCTGTTCGGGAACGACCGGGTGGCCCGCGCTCCGCAGATCGCGAACCGGCCCGTGCCGGAGAGCACGTACGCCTGGTCGACGCCGAGATAGACCATGTCGGACGGACCGTCGAACACCGATGCCCGCGGGGCGAGTTCGAAGCTCTGGCCGCCACATTCGACATTGCCGCTGCCTGCGAGCGGCAGGATCATCACCTCGGTGTCACCGGTGGCGAGTTCCAGGTGCGCGACGTCGCCGAGTTCGACGATCTGCAGCGAGGACTCGGTCCAGCCCGCCGACTCCGGGGTCACGTCGACCGTGTAGGGCGGCGTCGCGCTGCGGGCCGGGATGTAGAGCTTGCTGTGCATCGTCACCTCACCATCGACACGGCGGTGGCGACGGCCGTACGGACGTCGTCGTCGGGGGGATACAGCAGGGTGCGGCCGACGATGAGGCCGCGCACCGCGGGCAGTGCGAGCGCCTTCTCCCAGCTGGCGAACGCCTCGTCGGGATCGGTCGGATCGCCGCCGAGGAGCAGCGTCGGCATCGTCGTGGCCTCCATGACGCGGTCCATCTCGTCGACGACGGGGAGCTTCATCCAGGTGTAGGCCGAGGTGGAGCCCAAGCCCTGCGCGATGTGGATCGACTTGATCACCGCGTCGGGGGACAGGTCGTTGCGGACCTTGCCTGCGACCCGGGCCGACATGAACGGTTCCACCATGGCGATGAGGCCGTGCGCGGCGAGTTCGTCGACCGCCTGCGCGCAGGCCACCATGGTCGACACGGTGCCGGGGTCGTCGAGGTCGATGCGGCACAGCATCTTTCCGCCGTTCATCCGCGCCGCGGCGGTGGAGGCGGCGGTGGCGCCGGTCATGCGGTCGTCGAGCTCGAATGCGGCGCCGGCCAGCCCGCCGCGGTTGAAGGACGAGAACACCGCCTTGTCCTCCAGCGCGCCGAGCAGTACCAGATCGTCGAGGATGTCGGCGGTGGCGAGCACGCCGTCGACACCGGGGTCGGAGAGTGCGGCCCGCAGCCGGTCGAGCAGGTCGACGCGGCTGTTCATCGCCGTGACACGCGATCCGACGGCGAGCGCGCCGCGCGCCGGGTGGTCGGCGGCCACGATCATCAGGCGGCCGTCGCCACGGACGGTGGGGCGGGTGGCGCGGGCCGCCCATGCCCTGGCGACCGCGCCGGGATCGGCGGCCCGGATCTCGGTGACGTCGGCGTAGGTGAGGCTAGACATTGACGGCCTCCACGGCGGTCTGCTCTGCCAGCGCCGCCACCTCGGCCGTGGTGGGCATGGCGGTCGAGCACTCGAGGCGGGTCGCCACGATGGCACCTGCGGCGTTGGCGTAGCGCAGCGTCTTCTCCAGCGGCCAGCCGTGCAGCAGGCCGTGGATGAGGCTGCCGCCGAACGCATCTCCGGCGCCAAGGCCGTTCACGACGTCGACATCGTTGGGGGGCACGGTGACCGAGCTGTGGCGGGTCTTGCCGAGCACGCCGCGCGGGCCCTGCTTGACGATGGCGAGCTCGACGCCCAGATCGAGCAGCGCATCGGCGGCCTTGCGCGGATTCGACTCACCGACTGCGATCTCGCACTCCTCGCGGTTGCCCACGGCGACCGTGACGTGCGGCAGGGCGCGCTGCACCTGTTCGGTCGCGGCGGCAGGCGACTCCCAGAACATCGGCCGGTAGTCGAGATCCAGGACGGTCAACGGGCTCCTGCCGCGAGCTTCCCAGGCCGCGAAATGCGCACCACGACTGGGCTCCTCGGAGAGGCCGGTCACCGTCGACCAGTACAGCCGGGCGGCCCTGATCGCGTCGGCATCGAGCTCGTCGGCACGGATCTGCAGGTCGGGAGCCGACGGCTTGCGGTAGAAGTACAGCGGGAAGTGGTCGGGCGGGAAGATCTCGCAGAACGTCACCGGCGTCGGGTATTCGTCGTGCACGGAGACGAATCGGTTGTCGACGCCCAGGCGCTCGAGCTCGGCCCGCACGAACCGGCCGAACGGATCCGCACCCGCCCCGGAGATCAGCGCGGTGCGGTTCCCGAGCCGGGCGGCAGCAACGGCGACGTTGGCTGCGCTGCCCCCGAGGAACTTGCCGAAGGTCTCGACGTCCTCCAGGCCGACGCCCGTCTGGAGGGGGTAGACGTCGACGCCGCTGCGCCCGATCGCGACGACGTCGAACGGTTCGGTGCTGGTCAATTCGGCTCCCAGGGATCGGGGGGCGGTCGGTTTCTACGACTGTGCCTCGCGTCACTCGGCTCTGTCAATAGTTTGTCCTGACATTCTAACTTTATGTCATGCCGATGTTAGGATTCAGCTACTCTTTTCTGGCAGGCCCGAGATCGGAGTGGACGTGCCCCTAGCCATCGAGCTCGACAGGTCCAGCCCTGTGCCGCTCTATTACCAACTCGCCCAGGCGATCGAAGCCGCCATCCGCGACGGCGAACTCGCGCCGGGGGACCGGTTCGAGAACGAACTCGCCCTCGCGAGTCGCCTCACGCTGTCCCGCCCGACGACCCGGCGGGCCATCCAGGAACTCGTCGACAAGGGCCTGCTGGTACGCAAACGGGGCGTCGGCACCCAGGTGGTGCAGAACCCCGTGCACCGCCGGGTGGAGCTCACCAGCCTGTTCGACGACCTGGTCCGGGCCGGTCAGGAACCCACCACCGAGCTGCTCGAATATCACTCGGGCGTCGTCGACGAACAGATCACCGCTGAGCTGAACCTCGCCAAGGACCACGAGGTCGTCACCATCCAGCGGCTGCGGTGCGCCAACGGAGAACCGCTGGCGGTGATGACCAATTACCTGCCCGTCGAATTGGCGCCCGAGGCCGACCAGCTGGAGGCCAACGGGCTCTACCAGTCCCTGCGCGCCCGCGGCGTGCACATCCGGCTGGCGCGTCAACGCATCGGCGCCAAGCCGGCCACCAGGACCGAGGCCCGGCTGCTCGACGAGAAGGCCGGTGCCCCGCTGTTGACGATGTCCCGCACCGCCTTCGACGACTCGGGCAAGGCCGTCGAGTTCGGGGACCACTGCTACCGGGCCTCCCGCTACTACTTCGAGACGACGCTCGTCGACCGCTGACACCGCGTCCCTCATCTGCGCGGGCCGGCGGTGGTGCCTCTGACGACGAGGCTCGGCTGGAGCACCACGTCGGCCAGGCCGTCGCTGCGCTGCTCGACCATCTCCACCGCGAGACGGACCGCTTGCGCGGCCATCTCACCGGCATCCTGGTGCACCGTGGTGAGGTCGATCCGCGGATTGTCCGACAGCCTGCTGTCGTCATAGCCGACGAGCGAGAGGTCACCCGGGATGTCGACGCCGGCGCGGGTGAAGACGTCGAGAAGGCCGAGCGCACAACGGTCGTTGCCCGCGATCACCGCGGTGGGCAGCGTGGGCGCCTCGAGCATGGCGCGCGCGGCGGCCGCACCGGCCTCCTCACGGTGCGCTCCCGGGATCACGGCAGCCGACGCCGCGATGCCGTGTGCACGCATCGCCGCCCGATAGGCCCGTCTGCGGTCGGCCGACCCCGGATCGCTGCCGCCGTCCACGTGGTGGATCTCGCGGTGGCCCAACTCGACGAGGTACTGCACCGCCTCACGAATGCCTCTGGCGTCATCGGTGCGTACTGTGGCCAGACACGTCGACTCGGCGCGCTCGGGGCGGGCGGGCAGTCGCCGCCCGACGACGACGACGGGCACCCGGTCGGAGAGTTCGGTCAGATAGCGCGATCCGGACTTCGGACCCAACAGCACCAGCCCGCCGCAACGGTGACTGAGCAACGCCTCGATGGGCGCCGACTCGTGGCGATCGGGCAGGTTGGCCGACAGCAGGACGTCGTATCCGAGGGCTTCCGCGGCCGGATAGATGCCCGTCACCAACTCGGCCTCGAACAACTGGCTGACGTCCATGAGTACCCCCAGCGTGCGGCTGCGCCCGCGGGCCAGTAGGCGCGCCGCGGAGTCCGGCCGGTAGCCGATCTCCTCGGCGACCGCCAGTACCCGGCGGCGAGTCTCCTGGCTGGCACCCGGCTTTCCGTCGAGGATGAACGAGACCAAGGTGCGGGACACCCCGGCGCGCGTCGCGACGTCGGCCATGGTCGGCCGCCTCGACGGCGGATCCGTTGGTGGCGGTGTGGTCGACACCAAGACCTCCTGACGAATGTGACGGTTGACACGTTGGGCGGCGATCCCCATAGTAGACCTAACGCGCGTTACTAACGCGCTTTAGTCGAAGGAGTCGCCAGATGAGACTCGGCGTCTACACGGCCGTCCTGCATGACATGCCGCTGCCCGAAGCATTGGCCACCATTCGCACCCTCGGCCTGAACGGCGCCGAGATCAACGCCGGCGGATTCCTGCCGACGCCGCACCTGCCGGTGAATGACTTGTCGCAGGGACGCATCGAGACCGCCGAGTACCTCGCGCCGTTCGCCGAGGCCGGAGTGCAGCTCACCGGGCTGAACGTCAACGGCAACCCGCTGCACGCCGACCCCGCGGTCGGCCCAGAGGATGCCGAGGACCTGCGGCGGGCCATCCGGCTCGCGGCGCTGCTCGGCGTCGACCGGGTGGTGACCATGTCCGGCCTGCCGGCCGCCCACACCGGCGGGCGCTGGCCCGCATGGCATGTCAACCCGTGGGACAGTGGCTACCTCGACTCGCTCGACTACCAGTGGGACGACGTGGCGGTCCCGTTCTGGCGGGAGATCGACGCGCTGGCCCGTGACCACGACGTCAAGGTCTGCATCGAGATGCACCCGCAGAATCTCGTCTTCAACCCGCCCACCCTGCTCCGCCTCGTAGAGAAGGTCGGCGCCACTCATGTCGGGGCGGAGATGGACCCGAGTCACCTGTTCTGGCAGGGCATCGACCCGGTCGCGGCCATCGATGCGCTGGGCGACCTGGTGGTGCACGCCGCGGCCAAGGACACCAGGATCAACCCGGCCTGCGCCGTCAACGGCGTGCTGGACGACCGCTTCGCCCGAATCCCGTTGTCGGAGAACCCGACCCGCCTCGGCGGCAGGCACACCGTCAACCGCTGGCCGGAGAACGCCAGCTGGGACTTCGTCGCCGTCGGCCGCGGTCATGACGTGACGTTCTGGTCCGATTTCCTGGCCGCACTCCAGCGCGTCGACCCGCAGATGGCGGTCAACATCGAGCACGAGGACGCCGAGCTCGGACAGTACGAGGGCCTCGAGGTCGCCGCGGCGACACTCAATGCCGCCGCGGCCGCACTGCCGCAACCCGTGTGACCACGACCCACTCAGAAAGCTGACCATCATGACGACATCCGCACCGCCTCAACGGTCTTCGGGGCGATTCCTGACCAGGCTCACGGTGATCGCCACCCTCGGCGGTCTGCTGTTCGGTTACGACACCGGGGTGATCTCCGGCGCACTTCTCTACATGAAGGACGACCTGGCCCTCAGCGCGTTCGGCGAGGCGACGGTGGTGAGTTCACTGCTGTTCCCCGGCGCGGCGTTCGGCGCGCTGTTCGGTGGGCGGGTCGCCGACCGCATCGGGCGCAAGCGCAGCCTGCTGGTGTGTGCAGGGCTGTTCCTGATCGGCGCCATCGGATGCGCGCTGGCGCCCAATGTGCAGCTGATGGTGGCTGCCCGGATCGTCCTCGGCCTCGGGGTCGGGGCGGCAGCGGTGACGTGCCCGCTGTACCTGGCCGAGATGGCGCCCGCGGAGCGCCGCGGCCGGATGGTCACGATCAACGAACTGATGATCGTGACGGGCCAGATGCTGGCCTTCGCCACGAACGCGCTGCTCGACCACCTCGTTCACGACCCGCATGTCTGGCGCCTGATGCTCGGTGTGGCTACGGTGCCGGCCGTCGCGCTGTTCCTCGGCATGCTGGTGCTGCCCGACTCACCGCGCTGGTACGGACTCAAGGGCAGGATGTCCGAGGCGCGCACCGTGCTGGGATTGAGCCGCAGCCCAGGGGAGGCCGACGCCGAGTTCGCATTGATCCAGGAGCACACCTCGCACATGCTCAAGAGTAAGAGCACGCCGTTCTCCGTGATCCGCGACGTGCCGTGGATCCGGCGGGTGGTGCTGGTGGGCTGCGGCCTGGCGATCGTCCAGCAGGCCACCGGGATCAACACGGTCAACTACTACGCGCCGACGATCCTCGAGGAGAGCGGACTCGGGGTGAGTGCGTCGCTGGTGGCGACGATCGCCGTCGGTGTCACTTCTGTGGTGACCACGATCATCGGCATCGTGCTGCTGGGCTACATCGGCCGTCGCACCATGCTGTTGGTCGGCTTCGCCGGTGTGGCGGGGTCGCAACTGGCGCTGTCACTGGTGTTCATGCTGTCCGAGTCGACGACGCGCAGCTACGTCATCCTCGCCTGCATGGTGCTGTTCGTCGGGTTCGTGCAGATGTTCATCGGCACCTGCGTGTGGTTGCTGTTGTCGGAGATCTTCCCGCTCAGCATTCGCGGGTTCGCCATGGGGATAGCCGTTTTCGTGCTGTGGTGCACCAATGCGATCATCTCGTTCCTCTTTCCGCTGCTGAACTCGACGCTGGGCTCCACCGGTACCTTCCTGCTCTTCGTCGCGATCAACGTCGGGTCGTGGCTGTTCGTCCGGCGGTTCGTGCCCGAGACCAAGGGCACCACGCTCGAGGAGCTCGAGGAGCGGTTCGAGGCGCAGCACGGCACCGCGCCTTCGCCGGCGGCGTCTCCCGCCTGACTCCACAGCGCTCGCCGACATTTGACCTGCAGTCCTAATGTCAGGACAAAGCATTGACATTCCGCTGTGAGCCGTATTACATCAACGGCGAGGCGTGTCGCCCGCCACTCGGGGGCGCCTCGGCGAACTGACAGCGAGGAGACAGACAATGGCGTTCAAGCGGCTCGCGGCGATCACGGGGGCGGGTGTGCTGACGCTGGCCCTCGCGTCGTGTTCCTCCACCGGCGGAAAACCCGATTCGGCCGGCGGCGGGGACGGCGGCGGCACCGTCGACACCCCGCGCAAGACCATTGCGATGATCACCCACGAGGTGCCCGGCGACTCGTTCTGGGACCTGATCCGCAAGGGCGCAGAGACCGCCGCCAAGAAGGACAACATCGAACTGCGCTATTCGAACGACCCGGAGGCGCCGAACCAGGCGAACCTGGTGCAGAGCGCGATCGACAGTGGCGTGGACGGCATCGCCGTCACGCTCGCCAAGCCGGACGCCATGGCGCCCGCCATCAAGGCCGCTATCGACAAGGGCATCCCGGTGGTGGCGTTCAACTCCGGCTTCGACAACTTCAAGCAGATGGGCATCCAGGAGTACTTCGGCCAGGACGAGAAGCTGGCCGGGATCGCCGCCGGCGAGCGCCTGACCAAGGACGGCGCCAAGAAGGTCGTCTGCATCATCCAGGAGCAGGGCCAGGTGGCGCTCGAATCCCGTTGCGCCGGGGTCAAACAGGGCTTCAAGGGCCCGAGCGAGATTCTGAACGTCAACAGTAAGGACATGCCGTCCGTCGACGCCACGATCACCGCGAAGATGCAGCAGGATCCGTCGGTCGACACCTTCGTCGCACTCGGTGCGCCGATCGCCCTGACCGCCGTGCAGTCGAAGACCAACGCGGGCAGCAACGCGAACATCGTCACCTTCGACACGAACGCCGCGCTCGTCGACTCGATCAGCCAGGGCGACGTGCAGTGGGCGGTGGACCAGCAGCCCTACCTGCAGGGCTATCTCGCCATCGACGGGCTCTGGCTCTTCCTGAACAACAAGAACCTGGTCGGCGGCGGTGAGCCGACGCTGACCGGACCGTCCTTCATCGACAAGTCCAACATCGAAGCCGTGGCCGAGCTGGCCAAGGCCGGCACTCGGTAGCGGCAGGAGCAGAAGACATGACCACACAGGCAGATCTGGACATCGCCGACCACAAGGTCGTTCGCGACGAACGTGTCAAGGAGCGGAACCGGCTGCAGCGGTTGCTGATCCGTCCGGAGATGGGCGCGGGCATCGGCGCGATCGGCATCTTCGTGTTCTTCCTGGTCGTCGCACCACCGTTCCGTGAGGCGGGATCGCTGGCGACGGTGCTCTACGCCAGCTCCACGATCGGCATCATGGCGTGTGGCGTCGCGGTGCTGATGATCGGCGGCGAGTTCGACCTGTCGGCAGGCGTTGCGGTGACCTTCAGTTCGCTCGCGGCGTCGATGCTGGCCTACAACCTGCATCTCAACCTGTGGGTCGGCGCGCTCCTCGCGCTGGTGCTCGCGCTGGTCGTGGGATTCTTCAACGGGTATCTGGTGATGAAGACGAAGATCCCCAGCTTCCTGATCACGTTGAGCACGTTCTTCATGCTCGCCGGCATCAACCTCGCGGTGACCAAGCTGGTCGCCGGACAGGTGGCCACGCAGAGCGTCAGCGACATGCAGGGCTGGGACTCCGCGCAGAAGGTCTTCGCGTCGTCGTTCACCGTGTTCGGCGTCGGCATCCGGATCACCGTGGTCTGGTGGCTGGTGTTCACCGCGGTGGCCACCTACGTGTTGTTCAAGACGAAGATCGGCAACTGGATCTTCGCGGTGGGTGGTGACGCCGACAGCGCACGCGCCGTGGGTGTCCCGGTCACCAAGGTCAAGATCGGGCTGTTCATGTTCGTCGGCTTCTGCGCCTGGTTCGTGGGCATGCACCTGCTGTTCGCCTTCAACACCGTGCAGTCCGGTCAGGGCATCGGCAACGAGTTCTTCTACATCATCGCCGCGGTGATCGGCGGCTGCCTGCTCACCGGTGGCTACGGCACCGCGATCGGGGCTGCGATCGGCGCGTTCATCTTCGGCATGACGAACCAGGGCATCGTCTACGCGGGCTGGGACCCCGACTGGTTCAAGTTCTTCCTCGGCGCGATGCTGCTGTTCGCGGTGATCGCCAACAATGCCTTCCGCAACTACGCAGCGAAGAAGTGATCCGATGACCATCTCAGTCGAAAAGCCCGCTCACGACGTCCCGTCCGGCGGCCGGGTGC
This sequence comes from Mycobacterium sp. NPDC050551, assembly GCF_040674075.1. Classification (NCBI taxonomy): domain Bacteria; kingdom Bacillati; phylum Actinomycetota; class Actinomycetes; order Mycobacteriales; family Mycobacteriaceae; genus Mycobacterium; species Mycobacterium sp. NPDC050551. Next base: position 329,931 of record NZ_JBFARC010000008.1, read on the forward strand.
CGCTGGTCGAACTGCGCGACGTCGGAAAGTCCTACGGCAACATCACCGCGCTCAAGGGCATCTGCCTGCGGGTGCACGCCGGTGAGGTCACCGGCATCCTCGGCGACAACGGCGCGGGCAAGTCCACGCTGATCAAGATCATCGCCGGGCTGCACCAGCAGACCGACGGCGAACTCCTCGTCGACGGCGAGCCCACCCGCTTCGCGTCGCCCGCCGATGCCCTCGGCAAGGGCATCGCGACGGTCTACCAGAATCTCGCCGTCGTGCCGCTCATGCCGGTCTGGCGGAACTTCTTCCTGGGACAGGAAATTCGCAAGTCGTCGTTCCCGTACTCTTTGGACGCCAACGCGATGCGGGCAACCACGCTCATCGAGCTGTCCAAGATGGGCATCGACCTGCCCGACGTCGACGTGCCGATCGGATCACTGTCGGGCGGACAGAAGCAGTGCGTGGCGATCGCGCGCGCGGTGTTCTTCGGCGCCCGGGTGCTGATCCTCGACGAACCGACTGCGGCGCTGGGCGTCAAGCAGTCCGGGGTGGTGCTGAAGTACATCACCGCCGCCAAGGAGGCCGGCTTCGGCGTCGTGTTCATCACGCACAACCCGCATCACGCGCACATGGTCGGCGACCACTTCGTGCTGCTCAACAGGGGCCGCCAGAAACTCGACTGCACCTACGACGACATCACCCTCGAGCACCTCACCCAGGAGATGGCAGGCGGCGACGAACTCGAGGCGCTGTCCCACGAGTTGCGCGGCGGCAAGTAGCGATTCGGGCGCGGGGGGGGTGGGGGGGGGGGGAGGAAATCGGCCGGATCAAAAAACACGGGGGGGGGGGGGGGGGGCGCGCGGGGCGGGGGGGGGGGGGGT
>NZ_JBFARC010000009.1:0-10384 GCF_040674075.1 Mycobacterium sp. NPDC050551
CGCCATCAACACCACCCTGAACCGCAACCTCCCCCTGGCCACCATCATCAACGCACCCACCATCAACACCCTCACCCAACACCTCTGAACACCCGACAACCATTCAGCTAACTCGCATCGACGAGGGCGTAGCCGACGGTGGTTGCCCGTACGGTCAGGGGCGCCGGATGCGAGGGTGTGGTGGTGCCAGACCGGAGCGGTATGAGGGAGCGGCGACCCGTCAACAACGGTGCCCGATGGTGCACAACGGCGCGTTCGGCCGGACGCGGCGGTGCCCGAGCATGCCCTTTGACGATGTTGCCGTCGCCGCAATCGATCGCGGCGTCGCGACGCCCGACTTCGACACCGACGAGTGAATTCAGCTATTGGGCTTCGCGCGCAATCGCTCGTCAAGTGCAGCTAGTTACTCGATCCAGCAGGATTCCAGCTATCTTGCGTTCGGCCGTCGGCCCCGAGAACAAATTTGCTGGCGCAAGTGCGCGATGACGGGTCCTCGGGACCGTCCGGTTGGCGTGGCGTCTTGTTGCGTTGTGCGAAAACGTCTCTGACGAGGGCACACTGCGTTTCATTCGAATCTGGGCGAGGTAATCTCTGCGATGTGGATGAGCTGTGGCGGCGTCTAAGACTTCGTCTAAACTTCTGCTGACCTTGCTGGGCTCCAGTAGCATTTGGAACGATTCCACAGAGTCGAGCAAACGGTATGGAGGGTCTAGTGAGCGTGAATCCGTTCGACGACGAGAATGGCACCTTTTTGGTGTTGACCAACGATGAGGAGCAGCACAGCCTGTGGCCCTCCTTCGCCGATGTGCCGGCGGGATGGCGGGTGGTTTTCGGCGAGGCCGACCGGGCGGCGTGTCTGGACTACATCGAGCAGAACTGGCCGGACATCCGGCCGAAGAGTCTGCGTGACCGACTGGCGGACCGCGCCTGACAGGCGTTCACCAGGGCGGGGGTCTTAGTGGGGAAGGTTGAATGGATTCATCGGAGCACGCGCTTCCGCTGACGCGTGGGCAACTCGACATCTGGCTGGCGCAAGAGGCGGATGAGTCAAGCGCTGACTGGCAGCTCGGCTTGTTCGTGCGTATCGAGGGCGCCGTCGACCAGGGTGCTCTCGAGTGGGCGATCCGGCGCGTCGTTCGCGAGGTCGAGCCGGGCCGGGCTGTCTTCGACGAGGTGGACGGCGAAGTCGTGCAGCGGGTGGTCGATGACCCGGACTTCGAGCTCGAGTACTTCGATCTGACCGACGCGGTCGACGGCGTACAGCAGGCGCGTGAGCTGGCGGAGTCCATCAGGCGCGCACCGATGTCGTTGTCCGGTCCGCTGTTCCGATTCGCGCTGTTCGAGACGCAGCCGGACGAGTACGAACTGTTCGCGTGCTGCCATCACATCGTCATCGACGGATTCGCACTCGGACTCGCGGGTCAGCGGATTGCCTCGGTGTACTCCGCCGCGGTTTCCGGCGAGCCGATTCCCACCGCGCTGTTCGGCTCCCTGCAGACGCTGATCGACAGTGAAACCGCCTATGAGACCTCTGACTCGTATCGCGAGGACGAGGCCTACTGGGTGCAGAACCTGCCCGGAGAGAACGGGCCGGATCCCCGACTGCCCGAAACCGGTAGCGGCGGTGATCGTTCCACGGCGTCCGTGCCGACTCGAGTGGACCCCGCCCTGATCTCCCGCGTGCGAGCGATGTCGGATGCGTGGAACGTGCCGCTGTCGTCGCTGGTCACCGCGGCGTGTGCGCTGCTGGTGCGCGGATGGTGCGCCAGCCAGTCCGAGGTCGTTCTGGACTTTCCGGTCAACCGGCGCGTCGACCCGGAGTTGAGGACTCTGCCCGGGATGGTCGCCGGGATCGTCCCCCTGGTGCTGCAGGTTCCTGCGGCTTCGTCGGTCGAGGACTTCTGTCGCTACGTCGACGGTCGGATCCGCGACAACGTGCGCCATCAGCGGTTCCCGGTGCATGCGCTTGAACGCAAGGCCCATTCGCGTAATCCGGGCGAGACGGTCAGTCGGGTGGGTGTGAACTTCCTGCCTTCGTCGTTCTCGTTGTCCTTCGGTGGCGCCAAGGCGACGGCGTCGTACACGAACACCGGCCCCCTCGGTAGCTTCGGACTGATCTTCTCCACCGCGGGCGAGGACCTCCTCTTCAGCACATCGGGTGGTGGACAACCATTCTCGAATTTCAGCGACTCCGACCTGCTGGACCGGCTACAGCAGGTACTGGCGACGATGGTCGCCGAGCCGGAGCGAGTGTTGGCGTCAGTGGAACTGCTGGACGCGCACGAACACGCGCGCCTGGACGCGTGGTCCAACCGGGCGGTGCTACCGCAGCCCACGGCCGCCACGGCGCCGATTCCTGCGTTGTTCTCCGAACAGGCCGCGCGGCATCAGGATGCGGCGGCGCTGACGTTCGAGGGCCGCACGATGACCTATCGCGAACTCGACGAAGCGTCGAATCGGATGGCTCACGTCCTGGCCGGACAGGGCGCCGGTGCCGGAACACTCGTGGCGTTGCTGTCGCCGCGGTCGGCCGATGCGATCGTGGCCATCCTGGCGGTGCTGAAGACCGGGGCGGCGTATCTCCCGATGGATCCCGCAGCCCCGGACGCACGCATCCAGTTCATGCTCAGCGACGCCGGCCCCGTCGCGGCGGTGACCACCGCCGAGTTGCGTTCCCGCCTGGACGGTTTGGACCTCCCGGTCATCGAGCTGGGCGACGAACGCATCGAGTCCGCGTCGACGGCGGCGCTGCCGACTCCTGCGGCCGACGACCTCGCCTACATCATCTACACCTCGGGTACGACCGGTGTGCCCAAGGGCGTGGCGATCACCCACCGCAACGTCACCGAACTGATGCGGTCACTGGAAGCCGGCATGCAGATGTCGCAGCAGGTGTGGTCACAGTGGCATTCACTGGCTTTCGACGTCTCGGTCTGTGAGATGTGGGGGGCGCTGCTGTTCGGCGGGCGGCTGGTCGTGGTGTCCGAGGCGGTGGCGAAGTCACCGGAAGACTTCCACGCCCTGCTGGTCGACCAGCGGGTCACGGTGCTGAGTCAGACTCCGTCGGCGTTCTACGCGCTGCAGACCGCGGATACTCTGCAGCCCGAGCGGGGCCGACAGCTGAGCCTGGAGGCGGTGATCTTCGCCGGGGAAGCCCTGGAGCCGCAACGACTTCGACCGTGGCTCAAGAACCATCCCGCGGGATCGCCGCGCCTGCTCAATCTGTACGGGACGACCGAGACGACGGTGCACGCGTCCTTCCGGGAGATCGTCGCCGCTGACACCGAGCACAGCCTGAGCCCGGTTGGCGGCCCTTTGGTGCACCTGGCGTTCTTCGTGCTCGACGGCTGGATGAGGCCGGTCCCCGCTGGTGTCGTCGGCGATCTGTACGTGGCCGGGACGAGTGCGGGCCTCGGCTATGTGGGCCGAGCGGGGTTGACCGCGTCGAGGTTCGTGGCCTGCCCGTATGGCGCGCCCGGAATGAGGATGTACCGCACCGGCGACGTCGTTGCCTGGAGTGCCGACGGAGAGTTGCAGTTCCTGGGCCGCGCCGACGAGCAGGTCAAGATCCGCGGATACCGCATCGAACTCGGCGAGGTCGGCGCAGCGCTGGCCGCCGTCGACGGTGTGCAGCAAGCGGTGGTCTTGGCCCGCGAAGACCGCCCGGGCGACAAGCGGCTGGTCGGATATGTCACCGGGACAGTGGATCCGGCCAATGCCCGTGCGGTGATGGCGGAGCGGCTACCTGCCTACATGGTGCCGACGGCCGTTGTGGTGCTGGCGGCGTTCCCCTTGACGGTCAACGGCAAACTGGACAAGCGTGCGCTGCCCGCACCGGAGTACCAGGACGCCGAGCGGTTCCGCGCTCCGACGAATGCGGTCGAGGAGATCCTCGCCGGAATCTATTCTCAGGTACTGGGATTGGAACGGGTCGGGGTGGACGACTCGTTCTTCGAGCTCGGTGGCGACAGCATCTCCTCGATGCAGGTGGTGGCGCGCGCGCGAGCGGCCGGGGTGCTGTGCCGGCCGCGTGATGTGTTCGTGGAACAGACCGTTGCGCGGTTGGCCGGGGTTGCCGGAGTAGCGGCTGACGGAAACGGTGCCGTGGCCGACGAAGGGGTCGGGCCCGTTGCGCTGACTCCGATCATGGCGTGGCTCCGCGACGTCGACGGACCGGTGGATCAGTTCAACCAGACGATGGTGCTACAGGCGCCGGCGGAGGTCGGCGAGGCCGACGTTCTCGCTGTGCTGCGGGCGCTTCTCGATCGGCATGGGATGCTCCGGTTGCGCGCCGACGGCTGGGCACTTCAGGTTCCCGCGCCGGGCACGGTCGAGGCGTCGGAGTGCCTGCAGTCGGTCGAAGCGCTCACCGACGAGGTGGTGGCGGCGGCGCGGATGCGGCTGGACCCAGCCGCGGGAATGATGCTGCGCGCGGTGTGGTCGAGTTCCACCGCACAGCTGATGCTGATCGTCCACCACCTCGCCGTTGACGGTGTGTCGTGGCGAGTTCTGCTGGAGGACATGAACATCGCCTGGGCGCAGCGCCAGAGCGGGCAGCCGGTCGAACTGCCTGCCGGCGGCACATCGTTCGGCCGGTGGTCGGCTGTGCTCGCCGAGCTGGCCCACGACCCTGCGGTGGTGGCCCATGCCGAGGCCTGGCGGCGAGTGACGGCGATCCCGGCAGCCCTGCCGGCCCCGCACCCTGAGCGGGACACGTTCGCCACGGCGGGGCGGACGTCGGTGGAGTTGGATGCCGAGACCACCCGGATGCTGCTCGGTGAGGTTCCCGCGGCGTTCCACGCCGGGATCCAGGACATCCTGTTGACTGCCTACGGTTTGGCGTGGGCGGAGTTCTTCGGCGCCGGCGCGAGCATGATCGGTGTCGACGTCGAAGGGCACGGCCGCGACGAGGAACTGGCCGACGGGCTCGACCTGTCGCGCACGGTGGGCTGGTTCACCACCAGATACCCGGTCGCGCTGTCGAGTGGGTTGTCGTGGTCGGACGTGGTCGAGGGTGCGCCTGCGCTCGACGGCGTGGTCAAACGTTCGAAGGAGCAGCTGCGGGCCCTGCCCGACGGGATGACCTACGGACTGCTGCGCCACCTCAATCCCGGCGTCGAGCTCGACGGCGCGGATCCGGTGATCGGATTCAACTACCTCGGTCGGCTCGGCGGGCGAGACCTACCCGACAACCTCTGGCGCATCGATCCCGACGCGGTGGAACTGACTGCCTCGGCGAGCGCGGTGCCGACCCCGCTGATGCACACGGTCGACCTCGATGCCGCAACTGTCGACACCGAGACCGGCCCGCGGTTGCGGGCTCAGTGGACCTGGGCCGCAACGGTTCTCGACGCGAGCGAGATCGAGCGGCTGTCCCGGCTGTTCTTCGAGGCGCTGACCGGCATCTGCGCATCGGTGCGTCGGGGTGCCGGCGGATTGACGCCGTCGGACATCCTTCCGGCCCGGTTGAGCCAGTCCGACCTCGATGAGGTCGTCACGCGGTTCGACGTGGCCGACATCCTGCCGCTGAGTCCGCTGCAGCAGGGACTCCTGTTCCACGCGACCGCGCTGGGTGACGGCGCCGACGAACTGTACGCGTTGCAGCTCGATCTCACGCTCGAGGGCGACCTCGACGGCGGCCGGCTGCGCGAAGCGGTGACCGCCGTGGTGCACCGTCACCCTCACCTGGTCGCCCAATTCTGCCAGCGGTACGACGAGCCGGTGCAGATCATCCCGGCACAGCCCGAGATCAGCTGGCGCGACGTCACATTCGACAGCGACGAACAGGTCGATCGGTTGTGCCGCGCCGAGAGGGCGGCGGTCTGCTCACTCGAAGACGGTCCGGCACTGCGGGCCGCGCTGATCGACATGGCTCCCGGCCGGCATCGTTTCGTGCTGACGATGCACCACATCGTGATCGACGGGTGGTCGCTGCCCCTGTTGGTGCAGGAGATCTTCGCCGGCTACTACGGGCACCGGTTGCCCACGGCAGCACCGTATCGCCGGTTCCTGTCCTGGCTGGCGGGGCGTGACCTCGACGCGGCGCGCGCCGCGTGGGCGAAGCTGCTCACCGGAGTGGACACCCCGACGTTGGTCGGCCAGCCGGGCCGAACGGTGTCGGGCCCGCGTGCGGTGACATCGGTCGAGGTGTCCGAGCAACTCACCGACGCGTTGAGCGGGCTGGCGCGTTCCCGCCAGACGACCGTGAACACCGTGTTGCACACCGCGTGGGCGATGCTGGTGGCGTCTCTGACCGGCCAGCGCGATGTGGTGTTCGGCACCACGGTGTCGGGGCGTCCCGACGACGTGGCCGGAGCCGAGTCGATGATCGGGCTGCTGATCAACACCGTGCCGGTCCGGGCCCGAATCGATGTGACGACGACTGTCGGCGAGCTGATCGCCGCGCTCCAGCAGGATCACAACGCAACGCTGGAGCACCAGCACCTGGCCCTGCAGGAGGTGCACCGGCTCACCGGTCACGATCAGTTGTTCGACACGATGTTCGTCTACGAGAACTATCCGTTGGACGCCAGTGCCGGGCTGGGTGCCGACGGGTTGGTCGTCACCGATGTCGCCAATCGTGAGTACAACCACTATCCGCTTGCGGTGCAGGCTATTCCGGGCCGAACCCTGCGTCTGCGCGTCGAGTACGACACCGATGTCTTCTCTGCGGCAGGTATCGATCTCCTGATCGCACACCACGACCGCATCATGACCGCGATGGCGTCCGATCCCGATCTGCGGGTGTCGTCGATCGACGTGCTCGAGGCCTCCGAGCGTGCCCAGCTCGACACGCTGGGCAACCGTGCCGTCCTGACCGACGGGGCATCACCGCGCGTGACGATCCCGGCATTGTTCGATGCCCAGGTGGGGCGCGCGCCGGAGACGGTGGCGGTGAGCTTCGAGACCCGCTCGGTGACGTATCGGGAACTCGACGAGGCGTCGAACCGCCTGGCGCACTTCCTGGTCGAGCGCGGTGCCGGTCAGGGTGAGCGGGTCGCTCTGCTGATCGATCGGTCTGCCGACTCCGTGGTGGCGATGCTTGCGGTGCTCAAGACCGGAGCGGCGTACGTGCCGATCGACCCGGCGCATCCCGATGCACGCGTGCAGTTCGTCCTCGGCGATGCCGCGCCGGTGGCGGCCGTCACCACCGCCGAGCTGGCCGAGCGGCTCGACGGGTTCGCGGGCGTCGTCGTCGACGTCGAGGATCCGGCCATCGGCGGACTTCCGCACACCTCGCTGCGGGCGCCGGAACCGGATGACATCGCGTATCTCATCTACACGTCGGGCACCACGGGGACGCCGAAGGGCGTCGCCGTGACCCATCACAACGTCACCCAGCTGGTGCAGGTCCTCGACGGGTATCTGCCGACATCGGGGGTGTGGACGCAGTTCCACTCCTACAGCTTCGACACCTCGGTGTGGGAGACCTGGGGTGCGCTACTGCACGGTGGGCGGCTTGTCGTGGTGCCCGACGCGATAGCGCGCTCGCCCATGGACTTTCAAGCGCTGTTGGTCGACGAGCAGGTCAGTGTGCTGACCCAGACGCCGTCCGCCGTGGGAGCATTGTCGCCCGAAGGCGTGGGCTCGGCGTCCCTCGTGGTGGCCGGTGAAGCCTGCCCACCCGAGGTGGTGGATCGGTGGGCCCCCGGCCGGGCGATGCTCAACGCCTACGGTCCGACCGAGACCACGATGGTCGTCATGATCAGCGCGCCGCTCGCCGCCGGCTCGGGCTCGCCGCCGATCGGCGCGCCCGTCTCGACGGCCGCGCTGTTCGTGCTCGACGACTTCATGCGGCCGGTGCCCCGCGGGGTCGTCGGCGAGTTGTACGTCGCCGGCCACGGGGTGGCCGTCGGCTACGTGGGCCGGCCGGGGCTGACCGGATCACGTTTCGTGGCATGCCCGTTCGGATCAGCGGGCACGCGCATGTACCGCACCGGTGACCTCGTTCGCTGGGGGGACGACGGACAGCTGCAGTACCTCGGTCGCGCTGACGAGCAGGTCAAGATCCGTGGCTACCGGATCGAGCTCGGCGAGATCCAAGCCGCGTTGGCGGACTTGGACGGAGTCGACCAGGCCGCGGTGATCGCACGGGAGGAACGTCCCGGCGACAAGCGGCTGGTCGGCTACGTGACCGGCGATCTCGACGTGGGCAAGGCCCGAACGCTGCTGGCGAACCGGTTGCCGTCCTACATGGTTCCTGCGGCGGTGGTGCTGATCGAGGCATTGCCCTTGACGGTCAACGGCAAGCTCGACACCCGGGCGCTCCCTGCCCCCGAATACCGCGACACCGATCTCTACCGCGCGCCCACCAATGCCGTCGAGGAGGTCCTGGCAGGGATCTACGCCCAGGTGCTCGGCGTCGGCCCGGTCGGAGTTGACGACTCGTTCTTCGACCTCGGCGGGGATTCACTGTCGGCGATGCGCGTCATCGCGGCGGTGAACAAGGCGTTGGATGTCGGCCTGCCCGTGCGGGTGCTGTTCGAGGCGCCGACGGTGGCGGATCTGGCGACCCGCGTCGGAACCGCCGATCGCGGGGTGGAGCCGTTGACCGCGGTGGCGGAACGACCGGCGGTGGTGCCGTTGTCGTTCGCGCAGAACCGCCTGTGGTTCCTCGATCAGCTGCACGGGCCCTCACCGGTCTACAACATGGCGGTCGCGTTGCAACTGAGCGGACCACTCGACGTCGAGGCGCTCCGCACGGCGTTCGTCGATGTGGTGAGGCGGCACGAGTCGTTGCGAACGGTGTTCTCCACCGTCGACGGGGTGCCGCGCCAAGAGGTGCGGGCGGCCGACGGGGTCGAGGTGGGCTGGCAGGTGGTGGATGCCGCCGGTTGGTCGGCGCCACAGTTCGACCGCGCCGTCGAGTCGGCTGTCGGGCATTCATTCGACCTGAGCCGTGAGATTCCGGTACGGGCAACACTTTTGCGCGTCGGTTCGGACGAGCACGTGCTCATCGGTGTGGTGCACCACATCGCGGCCGACGGTGTGTCGATCGGGCCGCTGGTGGTTGATCTGAGTCGGGCGTACGGCGCACGCAGTGTCGGGCACGCCCCTGTGTGGGCGCCGTTGACGGTGCAGTACGTTGACTACACCCTGTGGCAGCGTGCGCAATTGGGTGACCTCGACGACGCTGAGAGCCGGATTTCCGAGCAGGTGGCCTACTGGCAGGGTGCGCTCGCGGACCTCCCCGAGCGGCTGCAGTTGCCCACGGATCGGCCGTACCCCGCGGTGGCCGACCAACGCGGTGCGACGCTCAGGGTCGAGTGGCCTGCGGAATTGCAGCAGCGGATGCACGCGGTCGCCGCCGCCCATGAAGCGACGGGCTTCATGGTGATGCAGGCCGCCCTCGCGGTGCTGCTGGGCAAGCTGTCGGCGAGTTCCGATGTCGCCGTGGGATTCCCGATCGCCGGCCGCAATGACCCGGCACTGGATGAGTTGATCGGTTTCTTCGTCAACACGTTGGTGCTCCGCGTCGACCTGAGTGGCGACCCGACGGTGGCCGATGTACTGGGCCAGGTGCGGAGCCGCAGTCTGGCCGCCTACGACCATCAGGACGTGCCGTTCGAGGTGCTGGTGGAGCGGCTCAATCCGGTCCGGTCGCGGGCGCACCATCCGTTGGTCCAGGTGATGTTGGCGTGGCAGAACGGGTTCGGGCAGGACGACGACCTGACGGGGTTGGCACTCGGCGACGTACAGGTCACCCGGATGCCCATCGACACCCACACCGCCCGGATGGATCTGACGTTCTCGATCGCCGAGCGGTTCACCGAGGCGGGTCAGCCGGCGGGGCTCGCGGGCGAGGTCGAGTTCCGTACCGATGTGTTCGACGCTGCGACGGTCGAGTCCATGATCGCTCGGCTGGAACGCGTTCTGATGGCGATGGTCGCGGATCCGGCGGTGCCGGTGTCGTCGATCGACGTGCTGGACGCCGCCGAGCGGACGTGGCTGGATGCGGTCGGGAACCGTGCGGTGTTGGGTGGGTCGGTTGGTGTGGGGTCGACGGTTCCGGAGTTGTTCGGGGCGCAGGTGGTGCGTCGTCCGTTGGCGCCGGCGTTGACGTTCGAGGGTCGTTCGGTGTCGTATCGGGAGTTGGACGAGGCGTCGAATCGGTTGGCGCATTTGTTGATCGGTCAGGGTGCGGGTCCGGGTCGGTGTGTGGCGGTGATGTTCCCGCGGTCGGCGCAGGCGATCGTGGCGATTCTTGCGGTGCTCAAGTCGGGGTCGGCGTATGTGCCGGTGGATCCGGCGGTGCCTGATGCCCGGGTCAGGTTCGTGTTGGGTGATGCTGCGCCGGTGGCGGTGGTGACGACTGCGGATCTGGCGGATCGGTTCGCTGGTCATGAGGTGGTGGTGCTCACTGCCGATGACGCGCGGATCGCTG
>NZ_JBFARC010000010.1:0-8127 GCF_040674075.1 Mycobacterium sp. NPDC050551
CGATACATCCGCACACCCACACCACCAAACGGACACGCCACAAACCGAGCCGACGTCAAACCCGAACGACCCACATACCCCAACGCCACCCCCCAACCCGCCACATACAACTCCCCCACCACACCCACCGACACCGGACGCAACAACCCATCCAGCACGAACAGCGCCGCGCCCGGCACCGGGACCCCGATCGGCACCAGACCCGACCCGGCCGTCAACGGCCGACTGATCGTCGCGTACACCGTCGTCTCGGTCGGGCCGTAGCCGTTGATCATCACCCGGCCCGGCGCCCACCGATCCACCACGTCCGCCGGACACTCCTCCCCGGCCACCATCAACGCCACCGACTCCAGGCCCTGATCCGACAACGCCGACACCGCCGTTGGCGTCTGGCTCAGCACGGTCACGCCCTCCGCCAGCACCAGTGCGTGCAGGTCCGCCGGCGACGCGGCCACCGACTCGGACACAACCACCAACCGCCCGCCGTGGAGCAGCGCACCCCACAACTCCCACACCGAATAGTCGAACGCCAACGAATGACACTGCGTCCACACCTGATCGGGACCGAGATCTACGCCGACGTCCATGCCGTCGAAGAGCCTGGTGACGTTGCGATGTGTGACCGCAACGCCTTTCGGCCTACCGGTGGTCCCGGAGGTGTAGATGAGGTGGGCGACGTCATCGGGATCGGGCAGCCGCAGCCTCTCGTGGGACTGCGTGGCGACACGCGGATCGTCGACCTCGACGACCGGCACGCCGAAGGATGCCACCCGCGCGGCCGATTCCGCGTCGGTCACCGCCAGGACCGCGCCCGCGTCGCCGATCATGAATGCGATTCGCTCGTCCGGGGCGGCCGGGTCGATCGGCAGATACCCTGCGCCTGCCTTCAGCACGGCCAGAATGGCGATGACGGCCGTCGCCGACCGCGGGAACATCACCGCCACGTACTCACCGGGTGCGGCACCCAGGCCGACCAACAAGTGCGCCAACCGGTTCGATGCCAGGTCCAACTCGCGATACGTCCACGAACGACCCTCGAACGTCACCGCCACCGCATCCGCAGACCGCGCCACCTGGTCGGCGAACAGCCCGGCGATGGTCGCGCCGCCGAGCTGCGGCCTCGTGAGCAACGCTCGATTGCTCCACTCATCCAACCGATCCCGCTCACCAACGGTGAGTAGGGCCTTCGAAAGCAACGGTCGCGGAGACGTGGTCATGAGTCCTCCCCCGAATTGGCGCCGCCCGGTTCACTGAGGATGTTCGATCGACTTCCCCAGGAGACCCGTCGGATGCGACATCGAACGGCTGTCACCGCAACCACTCATCGATTCGTCAGTCCCCGCCCGGGCGAGGGATGAGCCAACGTAGTTGCTCAGCGCTCACTCCTTCAGCAGCTAGAACGTCCAATGCGGTGCGGGCTGCGACGAGGCTATCAAGCGGCGAATCATCGCGCGGGCGACCTGGCAAACGCCGACATACGCACTGACAGGCGCGTCGGAGACACCGCCGCCGCACTCCAGGGGTGCATTGCCGATCGGCCGGGGACAGCCCTCGTCGGAACGCGGCCACCGACAGTCGTCGGCCGATCGGGACCGCGATGCCCAGCTACACTCCGGCGCCGCGACGTGGTGGGCGAGATCCAGGTGCTCCATGCGCTGCTACCCGGATGACGATCGTCCTCGCCGCACGGAGAAGCGCGCCGTGTCTGTGATTCTCAAGGCGCGCGAATCCCACGCGAGAATGCGGGCCCGCAGTTCGGAATGGCTGCGTCGCCGCGAAAGGGGCGCCCGACCAGCAACCCCGGAATTACCCCGGTTGGGCCTCCGGGCAGTTGTAGGACAAGGTATGTTTTGGACATGTGGGGAGCAGTCTTGGGGCTCGCGCTCCTCAATGGTCTCAATCCGTTGCGCATCGGCATCACACTGTTGCTCATCTCCAGGCCACGACCGTTGCAGAATTTGCTGTTCTACATGCTCGGCTGCCTGCTCAACGCGATACCCGTGATGCTGATCCCGCTCACGTTGCTGCACTTCACGTCGTGGTCCCCGATCTCATCGGAGCAATCGGCCGTCAGCCCGGGAATGCGGAACTTCCAGTTGATCGCGGGAGCGATCGCCCTTGGCGTCGCCGCATTGATGCTGGTGCGCCTGCCGGCTCGACGGGAAACCGCTGGTGGACGGCACCGCATGCCGACCGGCTCAGCCAGAACAGGCACGGCGACCAGTGTGCTCGACCCGAGTCCTCCGACCGCCGTACCGCTGATCGGAGACGGCTCCTACGACCCCACCGCGGGTGGATCGGTCGTCAAGCGACTGACCAATCGGCTTCGCAATGCGTGGGAGAGCGGATCGTTGTGGGTGGCAACGGTGATCGGGATGATCACCGGTGGTGTCCCGTTCGACGGAGCACTCATCATCGTCACGCTGCTGGTGACGTCGGGCACCGCGGTCGGCACGCAGTTCGCCGCGGCCATCGCGTTCATCGCGGTCATGCTCGTGGTCGTCGAGGTGATCCTCGTCAGCTACTTGATCACTCCTTCGCGAACCCTTGCGGTGTTGCGACGACTGCACGACTGGGCGTGGGCGTATCGCCGCAAGCTCATCGCGCTGATGTTCGCCATCACGGGTGCGTCGCTGCTCGCGAACGCCCTCGGGCTGATGTGAGAGTGTCAGGCAGCCTTTCGTAATACGAATCCGGCCTGCTCGCCGGCGCCCTTCTGATTGAGACGGTTCGACCGCCTTTCCCAATCCCACAGTTGCTTCAGGCCGAATCGTCGGATGATGTCCCCGAGGCCCTTGATCTCCACTAGAGCCACATCGCTTCGAATGAGCTCGCTGGCGAAGAACTGGTAGGAATTCGAGTCGTCGACGACGTCGTCCACTCGCAGCCCAACCGCTTCAGCGGCGATCGCCATCCCCCGGCGCGACGGAATGACGAAGTGCCGAGGCGCGTCGAACAACACCCAGTCCTCGCCGTAGGTCGCCCATGCTTCGGATGACGTGGTCGGGAGCCGGGCCAGGCAGAATCCTTCCGGAGTCAGCTTTTCGGTCGCCGCTTCGAGCGTTCCGATCATGTCCGGTACGTGTTCGAGCGAGTGATTGAACATGATGACGTCGAAGCTGCCGCTGACCTCGCTGAGTTCCCGCTTGAGCAGTGGCACACCCGAAGGACTCGTGGCATCGGCGTCGAGGAACGGGTCGGCGCCACACAGGTTGTCGAACCCCACCTCCGCCAGCCGGTCCAAGAGTATGCCGCTGCCGCAACCCACATCGATGATCCGCGCGTGACGATCGACTCCCTGCTGACCGAGCATCCTGACGACCGGGCCTCCGAAGAGGCCTCGTACCCCCGGCGGGAGCGCCGCTATCGCTGCACCGATGGCGCTGCGACCGGTGCGGAGTTCATGGCGGTCCTGGTGAGAGATCAGCCACCGGATGCTCTTCGGGACGGTGCTGGACGACCGGTACGAGTAGTAGTCCGTGCTGTAGTGGCGTCCGAGATCTTCCGGACTCAGCACCTCCACGATCTGCAGACTTTCGCACTCAGCACAGAGGAAGTACTCGAATCGCTCCCTCGTCCCGAACATCATCTCGCGCGAGGTGATCGTCACGTGCGGTCCCGACGATCCACATAGTTGGCATTCTCGGGTAGTCACTTCGTTGCGCACCTTCGGCTTCACCACTGTGTTGAGGATGCGCGGACCGCGCATCTCGCCACGGGTACCCAATCAGCGTGCGAACATGCGGCTTTCGACGAGATCTGCTGCGGCCACGGTAGCGGCGGCTGATTTCGTCATCGTCGTGGCGAAGTCCCGAGCCCGGTCCGCGCACTCGGGCTCGAGGATCGTACGAAGGTCGGCTGTCAGGGATTCCGTGGTGGTCGTTGCGAGTCTCCGCGTGGATCCGAGCTTCTGGCGCCTCACCACCGCTCCCCTGGCGTGAACATCCGGCAGCGTCCAGAGGATGAGTGTGGGGACTCCCGCGCGCAGACCCGTTGCCGTGGTGCCCAACCCGCCGTGGTGCACGAGTGCACGACACAGCGGGAACACGGCTACGTGGCTCACCGTCTTCACCACCTTGACGTGATCGAGGTGGTCGGCATCCACGAAGTCGCTCCACCCCGAACACACCAGCGCCCGCTCACCCAGCTGCCGGCACGCGTCACTGATCATCTGCAGCGTCTCATCAGGCGTCTGGACGGGAATGCTGCCGAATCCGAAGTAGATCGGCGGGGTGCCCGCTGCGATCCACGACGTCACCTCGTCGTCCGCCGAGGTCGTCAGATCAAGGGTCAGGGTGCCGACGATCGGGCGGCGCTGTTGCCATTCCTCGCTCAGCCCGGGAAAGCACACGGAATCGTAGGCCTGGATCTCGAGCGTTCCACGCTCAGCCATGATGCGTGGGGCCGGTTGGGTGGCGCGGGGAAGCCCCAATTGATGACGATGGGCGTCCTCGAGCTTCTTCGTCTCCAACCAGTGCACCCATTCATAAGCGCCCAGAACGGAGCGCATCACGGCTGCGGGGAGAAACGGAACCTGACCATTGGGCCGCACCGGAAACGGATGGATCGCGACCAACGGGATGTCGTAGAACTCGGCCACGGGCAGGGCTTGCTGTTCGAAGCTCAGGCCGGTCATCAGCAGATCGGCGCCCTCGGCGATGGAGGCTATCGTCGAGCACATCTCCGGCCACGCCTCGACGAATCGCTGACGTGTCTCGCGGAACAGGGTCGACAGTCGTCGGACATTGGTCAGGTTGCGAGGGAAATCCATCCAGAGATTGAGCAGGAAGTCGCCCTCGAGCGACGACTTCGCATCCGGCCCGTATGCGGTGGCCGAAATGCCCGTCGTCTCGACGAATTCGACGAGATCAGGTGGCACGGCCATGCGCACTTCGTGCCCACGGCGCAGCAGCTCGCGACCCACCGTGAGGCAGGGCTCGAGGTCGCCACGTGTCCCATAGGCCGCCATGGCAATCTTCATCGCGGACATCCCCCGTCGTTTCCCGGCATCCATTCAGTCGAGGACACCCCAGCCCGTTCGCCGTCAGTGTAGCCAAGGCCAGAAGCAATTGCTGCGCTTGCTCGGATTCGGCAGGCGAATGATCGCCCTTTCAATGGCACCACGGTCGAAAAGCATTCCGCGCCAACAATCGACACTGTTCGCTGCACGGCGCACGGTGTGAGATCGCCGCTGCAAATGGTTCGTCGCGGCGTTTGCCAATCGTTGCCAGAACTGCCGTCAGACGCCGGCGGTCATCGCCTCCAGGATCTTGTTGATCCGCGCGACGATCCGCTTGACCCGCTTCGCGTCGAAGCTGTGTGTGTCGTACTCGATGCGGAGGTGCAGTCGGGAACCGGGAATGGCCTGCATGGTCAGCGGATAGTGGTTGTACTCCCGATTGCTGAATTCAGTGATCATCAGTCCGTCGGGTCCCAGTGGGGCGGTGGTGTCCATGGGGTAGTTCTCGTAGACGAGCAGCGTGTCGAACAGCTGCTCGTGTCCGCTGGCTCGATGGATCTCGGGCAGCGCCAGATGCTGATGGTCGAAGGTCACCTCGGCGTCCCGCTGCAACTGCTCCAGCAGGTCGCTCACCGTGGTCGACGCGGTGAACGACGCCCGTACCGGCACCGTGTTGATGCACAGGCCCACCATCTGGTCCGAGCCCGCCAACTCCGCCGGACGACCCGAGACCGTCGCCCCGAACACCACGTCCTGACGCCCCGTCAACGACGTCAACAGCAACGCCCACGCGCCTTGCAACACCGTGCTCACCGTGCTGTGCTGCGCGCGGGCCAACTCCGTCAGCGCCGCAGTCGTCCGCTCCGAGATCTCGAACTCGGCGACCTGCCGGGGGCCCGGCCTCGCCGGACCGGGTCCGGCGACCAGTGTGGGACTGTCCAATCCCGCCAACACCTGCGCCCACGCCGCCCGTGCCGCATCCACATCACGCTCGGCCAGCCACGAAACGAACCTCCGGTACGGCACCGCCGCAGGCAGTTGATGCCCGTAGTAACCGGCGAAGATGTCGCGCAACAGGATCGGCAACGACCATCCGTCGACCACGATGTGATGCAACGTCAACACACACCGATGCTGGTCCGCACCGGTACGGATCAACGCCACCCGGAACGCCGGCGACTCCTCGATGTCACACACCGCGGCACGCTCCGCGCCGCGCACCTGCTCGAGCGCCACCTCGTTGGCCGCGCCGTCGAGTTCCACGTAGGTCCAGGACGCCGACGGATCGGCCGGGATGACCTGCACCGGCTCGTCGAATTGAGCACAGAACCGGGCCACGAGATGCGGGTGCCGACAGGCGACGTCGCTGACCGCCTTGCGCAGCCGGTCGGAGTCCAGCGGACCCATCACGGTGAAATCGAGTTGCACCGCGTACACGTCATCGTCGTTGTCGTCATCGATGTCGGCGCTCACGGCGTGGAAGAGAAGGCCCTGCTGCATCGGCGTCAGCGGCAACACATCGGCGACTTCGTACTGAGCCGCAAGCACGTCGAGGTGCTGCTGACTGAGCCGGGCGGGCGCGATGTCCGACGGCGTCAACCCGCCGCCGCCGTGATGCACATGCGCACAGATTCCGGCCAACGCCTCGAACCACAACCGGCCCAGCCGATCGACGTCGGCTTCGTTGAGCACCGACCGCGCCCACGTCCAGTTCACCCGCAGCCGCGGACCGGACTCCGCATCCACTGTCACCGCATTGAGTTCGACGCTGTGCGACAACGGCATCGCGACCGCCACGGCCTCACCGAACGCATCGTCGTCGGTGGGTCGCCACAGATCATCGGACAACTCCGCGCCGCCACCGAGCCGGCCCAGGTAGTTGAACCCGATCGTGGGGTCGATGCCGGTCACATCGGCATCCGGGCGCAGGTAGCGCAGCAGCCCGTAGGTCATCCCGTCGGGCAGCGCACGCAACTGCTCCTTGGCGGCCTTCACGGCGGCACCGAGCACCGAGCCACCCGCGCTAACCTCGGACCACGGCACCTCGTCGATCGCCAGCGCCACAGGGTATTTGGTGGTGAACCAGCCCACGGTGCGCGACAGATCCAGGCCGTCGGCCAGATCCTCGTACCGCCCATGCCCCTCCACGTCGATGCCGATGGGCGTGCCTCCGGTGCCGGTGAACTCGGCCAGCGCCAACCCGAACGCGATCAACAGGATGTCCTGCACTCCGGCGTGGAACGCCGACGGCACCTCACCCAGCAGCATCCGCGTCGTGTCGGCATCCAACGTCACCGACGAATATCCCGCGCTGGCATACGTATCGGACTCGGGTCGTACCGCGGGCAACAACGCAGGCACTCCGGCCACCCGGCGCCACACGTCGGCCGACGCGGACACCGCGTCCGAAGACGCGTACTGCGCGAGCAGTCTCGACCACTGCGCGAACGACGTACCCCCGGCCGGCAGTGCGACCGGCTGCCCACCGCGACGCTGTGCCCATGCGATGTTCAGATCTTCCAACAGGATTCGCCACGACACGCCATCGACGGCCAGGTGATGGACGATCAACACCAGCTGACCGCTGTCCGCCGCCCACACGGCCGAGAGCATCACGCCGGCCGACGGATCCAACTTCGCCTGTCCGGCCGCGACGTCGGCACTGCTCAACCGATCGACCACCAGCAGCAGATCGCGGGCGTCGACCGTGCCGGACTCGGGCACGTGCAGCGCCCACCCTCCGGCGCCATCGTCGTCGACGCGCAACCGCAACGTGGCGTGTCCGTCGATCAATGCCTGCAGCATCGCCACCACGTCGGCCTCGCCGACCCCGGCCGGCGTCGCCAGCACCATCGTCTGGTTGAACTGCTCGGTGGGACCGTCCACGCTCTGCAACCACCGGATGATCGGCGTGGCGACCACCGCGCCCACGCCGTCGTCGACGGCGACCTCGCCGTCCGCGACGGACACCACCCGGGCCAGCCGGGCCACCGTCTGCTCGGTGAAGACGTCCTTCGGCCGGCACGTCAATCCGGCCGCGCGGGCCCGTGACACCACCTGCATCGACAGGATCGAGTCGCCGCCCATGGCGAAGAAGGAGTCGTCGACGCCGACCCGGTCGACGCCGAGCACCTCGGCGAAGATCCCGGCCAGGATCTCCTCCATCA
>NZ_JBFARC010000011.1:0-6190 GCF_040674075.1 Mycobacterium sp. NPDC050551
TGATGGAGGAGATCCTGGCCGGGATCTTCGCCGAGGTGCTCGGCGTCGACCGGGTCGGCGTCGACGACTCCTTCTTCGCCATGGGCGGCGACTCGCTGTCGGCGATGCGCGTCATCGCGGCGATCAACAGGGCATTGGATTCCGATCTCGGCGTTCGGGTTCTGTTCGAGGCGCCCACGGTGGCCGGGTTGGCCGCACGTGTCGACGGACGCGGCGGAGGAGTGGAACCGCTGACGGCCGTGGCGGCGCGTCCGGCGGTGGTGCCGTTGTCCTTCGCGCAGAATCGGCTGTGGTTCCTCGACCAGTTGCACGGGCCCTCGCCGGTCTACAACATGGCGGTCGCCCTGCGGCTGACCGGGCGGCTGGACGGCGACGCGTTGCGCACGGCGCTGGCCGACGTGGTGGACCGGCACGAGTCCCTGCGTACCGTGTTCACTGACGTGGACGGCGTGCCCGCGCAGGTGGTGGTGCCGACGTCGGCTGCCGATGTGAGTTTGCGGGTAGTCGACGCCGCCGGATGGTCTCAGGCTCGGCTGTCCGAGGCGATCGAACGGACCGCATCCCACGCGTTCGATCTGGCGAACGAGATTCCGTTGCAGGCCACGCTGTTTCGGATCGCCGAGGACCAGCACGTCCTGGTGGGGATCGTGCATCACATCGCGGCCGACGGAACGTCGTTGGTCCCGTTGGTGGGAGATCTGAGCGTCGCGTATGCCGCCCGCAGTGAGGGGCGTGCACCCGGGTGGACGCCGTTGCCGGTGCAGTACGTCGATTACACGTTGTGGCAGCGCGCGCAATTCGGTGAGTTGACCGACAGCAGCAGTCGCATCGGTGGCCAATTGGCTTACTGGTTGCAGACATTGGACGGTCTGCCGGAACGCCTGCAGCTGCCGACGGATCGGCCCTACCCGCCGGTGGCGGACCAGCGTGGTGCTCGGATCGAGGTCGCATGGGCGCCCGAACTGCAGCAACAGGTGCGCGACCTGGCGGCCCACGCCAACACCACGACCTTCATGGTCATGCAGGCCGCGCTGGCGGTCCTGCTGAGTCGGGTTTCCGCGAGCTCCGATGTCGCGGTCGGCTTCCCGATCGCCGGGCGCAACGATCGTGCCCTGGACGAGTTGGTGGGTTTCTTCGTCAACACGTTGGTGCTCCGGGTCGATGTCGGCGGCGACCCCACTGTCACCGACCTGCTGGCGCAGGTGCGCTCCCGGGCACTGGCGGCTTATGAGCACCAGGACGTGCCGTTCGAGGTGATGGTGGAGCGGCTCAACCCGACCCGGTCGATGGCTCATCACCCGGTCGTGCAGGTGATGCTGGCGTGGCAGAACTTCGCCGGAGCCGAGCTGGACGCCGATGCCGGGTTCGACATGGGCCAGGTGCGGGCCACCCGTGAGCCGGTCGAGACCCACACCGCGCGAATGGACGTGTCGTTCGCGCTGGCCGAACAGTTCACCGCAACCGGGTCGTACGCCGGGATCTCCGGATCGGTGGAGTTCCGCACGGACGTGTTCGATCCCGCCACGATCGAGACCCTCGTCGGCCGGCTCGAGCGGGTGTTGGTGGCGATGGCGGCCGAGCCCGATCGCCGGCTCTCCTCGATCGACCTGCTCGACGACGTCGAACACGGACGCTTGGAGGAGTGGGGTAACCGGACCGTACTGGAACTGCCCGCGTCCTCGGTGCCGACCATTCCGGAGTTGTTCGCGCAGATCGTGAGTCGTGCGCCGGATGCGGCGGCGGTCGTCTTCGAAGGGCGCAGTCTGACCTACCGCGACGTGGATGTGGCGTCGAACCGGTTGGCGCACCTGTTGTCCGAGCGTGGTGCGGGTCCGGGGCGGCGCGTCGGATTGTTGCTGCCGCGCTCGGCGCAGTCCGTGATCGCGATCATGGCGGTGCTGAAGTCGGGAGCCGCATATGTGGCGATCGATCCGTCGGCGCCCGACGCGCGGATCGGATTCGTGCTCAACGATGCCGCGCCGGTCGTGGTGGTGACCACGAGGGAGCTCGCCGCGCGGGTCGACGGCTTCGACGGTGTGGTCATCGATCTCGACGACCACGCGATCGACGGTCATCCCAGCTCCGCAGTGGCGGTGCCAGCGGTCGACGACGTCGCGTACCTGATCTACACGTCGGGAACCACGGGTACGCCCAAGGGTGTCGCGGTGACCCACGGCAACGTGACGCAGTTGCTCGAGACCCTGGACGCCGGGCTGCCGCGGACCGGGGTGTGGGCACTGTGCCATTCGTTGGCGTTCGACGTGTCGGTGTGGGAGATCTTCGGCGCCCTGCTTCGCGGCGGCCAGGTGGTGGTCGTGCCGGAGTCCGTCGCGACCTCGCCGGACGAGTTCCACGACCTGCTGGTCGGCGCAGCGGTCGATGTGCTGACCCAGACGCCGTCGGCGGTGGCGATGCTCTCGCCGGACGGCTTGGAATCGGCGGCGCTGGTGGTGGTGGGTGAAGCATGCCCGCCGGAGGTCGTGACTCGGTGGGCGCCGGGCCGGGTGATGATCAACGCCTACGGTCCGACCGAGACCACGATGTGCGTGGCGATCAGCGAGCCGCTCTCGCCGGGGGCGCGCGTGCCGATCGGATCGCCGGTGGCCGGTGCGGCGTTGTTCGTGCTCGACGAGTGGCTGCGCCCGGTGCCCGCCGGCGTGGTGGGCGAGCTGTACGTCGCCGGCCGCGGAGTGGCCGACGGCTACGTGGGCCGGTCCGGTCTGACGGCATCGCGATTCGTCGCGTGCCCGTTCGCCGCGGCGGGAGAGACGTCCGGGATGCGGATGTACCGCACCGGAGATGTGGTGCGCTGGGGTGCCGACGGGCAGTTGGACTACATCGGCCGCGCCGACGAGCAGGTCAAGATTCGCGGCTACCGCATCGAACTCGGCGAAGTGCAGGCCGCGTTGGCGCAGGTGGACGGTGTGAGCCGGGCGGCGGTCATCGCCCGGGAGGATCGTCCGGGCGACAAGCGGCTCGTCGCCTACATCACCGGCAACGCCGATCCGGCGGCGGCGCGGACGGCGTTGGTGGAGCGGCTGCCCGCCTACATGGTGCCGGCGGCGTTCGTGGTGCTCGACGCGATTCCACTGACGTCGAACAACAAGCTGGATGTCAAGGCGCTGCCCGCACCGGAGTATCCGGACGGCCAGACCTACCGTGCCCCAACCGATCTCGTGGAAGACGTGCTCGCGGGAATCTTCGCCGAGGTGCTCGGGCTGGAGCGGGTCGGAGTCGACGACTCGTTCTTCGAGCTCGGCGGCGACAGCATCCTGTCGATGCAGGTGGTGTCGCGGGCGCGGGCGGCGGGCTTGACGTGCCGGCCGAAAGACGTGTTCACCGAGCAGACAGTGGCCCGCCTGGCGCGGGTGGTGTCCGTCGCCGATGGCGAGGTGATCGACGACGCCGGCGTCGGCGCGGTGGTGGCCACGCCGATCATGCGGTGGCTGGACAGCGTGACCGGTCCCACCGATCAGTTCAACCAGACCATGGTGGTGGCGGCGCCCGCGGAGGCGACCGAGGCCGACGTGGTCGCCGTTCTGCAGGCGGTACTGGATCGCCATCCGATGCTGCGCGCCGAAGTGACCGAGGACGGGTTGTGGGCACCCGAGCCGGGCACGGTGGACGCGGCCGGCTGCGTGCAGGTGACGGACGTGCTGTCGGAGGAAACGGTGGCCGGCGCCCGGTCCCGGTTGGACCCGACCGCGGGCGTGATGCTGTCGGCGGTGTGGGCGCAGGCGACGGGCGAACTGGCGTTGGTGGTACACCATCTGGCTGTCGACGGGGTGTCGTGGCGGGTGCTGCTCGAGGACGTGAACGTCGCGTGGGCGCAGCGCCGTGCCGGACAGCCGATCGCCTTGCCGGTGTCGGGGACGTCGTTCGCGCGGTGGTCGAAGCTGTTGGCCGAGCACGCGCTGTCCGATGGGGTGGCCGCGGCGGCGGACGACTGGCGTGCGGTGGCCGCCATTCCGGCGGCACTGCCGGCGCCGGACCCGGAGCGGGACACGTTCGCGTCGGCGGGGCAGTGGTCGGTGGAATTGGATGTCGAGACCACCCGGATGGTGTTGGGCGAGGTGCCTGCGGCGTTCCATACCGGGGTGCAGGACGTGCTGCTGGTCGCGTTCGGGTTGGCGTGCGCGGAGTTCCTCGGCACGGGCGGATCCCCGATCGGGATCGACGTCGAAGGCCACGGCCGCGACGAGGACGCGGTGGCCGGGGTGGACGTGTCGCGCACGGTCGGCTGGTTCACCACGAAGTACCCGGTCGCGTTGACCGGTGGCGGTGTCGGCTGGAGCCGTGTCGTCTCCGGTGACGCCGAGCTGGGCAGGGCGGTCAAGGACGCCAAGGAGCAGTTGCGTGCGCTGCCCGACGGTCTGACCTACGGCTTGTTGCGGTACCTGAACCCCGATGTCGACCTCGGCGGGGCGGATCCGGTGATCGGGTTCAACTACCTGGGCCGGCTCGGTGGGTCCGGTGAGCTGGGCGAGGAGTACTGGCGCCCGCACACCGGCACGGCGTGGGGGTCGGTGGCCGGAGCGATTCCGATGCCGTTGCCGCACAGCGTCGCACTCAACGCGGCGACCCTCGACACCGCGGACGGTGCCCGGCTGCAGGCGACATGGACGTGGGCGCCGTCGGTGCTGGACGAGGAGCAGGTGCAGCGGCTGAGCCGGTTGTGGTTCGACGCGCTGACCGGCATCTGCGCCCATGTGGGCCGCGGTGGTGGCGGGTTGACGCCGTCGGACGTCGCTCCGGCCAGGCTGACCCAGGACCAGCTCGACGAGCTGCAGCACCACGACCGCATCGCCGACGTGCTGCCCCTGACCCCGTTGCAACGCGGACTGCTCTACCACGCGGGCAGCGCCGAGGTGTATGCGTTGCAGCTGAGCTTCACTGTCACAGGTCCGCTGGACCCCAACGGCCTTGCCGCGGCGGCGCAGTCGGTCGTCAGCCGTCACCCGCATCTGGTGGCCCGATTCAGTCAGCGGTTCGACGAGCCGGTGCAGGTCATCCCCGCCGATCCGGTCGCGGGATGGCGCCACGTCGACGTCGAGGACGGCGTCATCGACGAGGACCGACTGGAACAGGAATCGGCCGCCGAACGCGTCGCGGTGTGTGATCTCGAGAACGCACCGGCATTCCGGATCATGTTGCTGAGCAACACGATCGATCGTCACCACGTGGTGTTGACCAGCCACCACATCGTGCTCGACGGGTGGTCGTTGCCCATCCTGCTGCAGGAGATCATCGCGGCGTACTTCGGCCAGCGGCTGCCCGCGGCGGTGCCGTACCGGCGGTTCGTGACATGGCTGGCGGAGCGCGATCGGGACGCGGCGCGAGTGGCGTGGGGTGCGGTGCTGGCTGGATTCGAGACACCGACACTGGTGGCGTCGCCGGAACGCCGGGAGAGCGGGCCCCGCGGGATCGCCTCGGGCGAGCTGTCCGAGCAGAGCACGCGGGCGTTGCAGGAGTTGGCGAGGTCGCAGCACACCACGGTCAGCACCGTGCTGCAGGGAGCATGGGCGGTGCTGCTGGGTTCGCTGACCGGCCAGCAGGACGTGGCCTTCGGGTCGGTGGTCTCGGGTCGACCGGATGACGTGCCCGGCGCAGAGTCGATGGTGGGGCTGCTGATCAACACGGTGCCGGCGCGGGCGAGGCTGACCCCGGTCACCACGGTCGCCGACCTGCTGGCCCAGATGCAGCTCGACCACAGCGCGACGCTGGAACACGAGCATCTGGCACTGCCCGACATCCATCGCGTCACCGGTCAGGACCAGCTGTTCGACACGCTGTTCGTCTACGAGAACTATCCGGTCGACACCGCTGCCCTCTCGGGTGGTGACGGCTTGACCATCGGCGAGCTCCGCAGCCGCGAGCTGAATCACTATCCGCTGACGATGCAGGCGTCGCCGGGCCGCACGCTGTCCTTCCGGCTCGAATACGACACCGATGTGTTCGACGCGGTGTCAGTGGAGTCGTTGATCGAGCGCTTGGAGCGCGTGCTGGCCGCGATGACGGCCGATCCCGCGGTGCGGATCGCGTCGCTGGATCTGCTCGATCCAGCGGAACACCGACGGCTCGATGAGTGGGGCCGGCGTGCGGTGTTGGGTGGGTCGGTTGGTGTGGGGTCGACGGTTCCGGAGTTGTTCGGGGCGCAGGTGGTGCGTCGTCCGTTGGCGCCGGCGTTGAC
>NZ_JBFARC010000012.1:0-2084 GCF_040674075.1 Mycobacterium sp. NPDC050551
GCGGGTGTGTTGTTTGAGAACTCAATAGTGTGTTTGGTGGTTTTTGTTTGTTGTTTTTTGGGGTTGTGTCCGCATTTTCCCGTTTGGGGGTGCAGCCTCGTTTTTTGGATGCCAGTTTTTGGTGTCTTGTTTTTGTGATCGGATTTTTCTGATTCGAATTCACCTGACTTTGGTTGGGTTGTTTTTGTTTGGAGAGTTTGATCCTGGCTCAGGACGAACGCTGGCGGCGTGCTTAACACATGCAAGTCGAACGGAAAGGCCCTTCGGGGTACTCGAGTGGCGAACGGGTGAGTAACACGTGGGTGATCTGCCCTGCACTTTGGGATAAGCCTGGGAAACTGGGTCTAATACCGAATACACCTCTTGGGTTGCATGACCTTTGGGGGAAAGCTTTTGCGGTGTGGGATGGGCCCGCGGCCTATCAGCTTGTTGGTGGGGTGATGGCCTACCAAGGCGACGACGGGTAGCCGGCCTGAGAGGGTGTCCGGCCACACTGGGACTGAGATACGGCCCAGACTCCTACGGGAGGCAGCAGTGGGGAATATTGCACAATGGGCGCAAGCCTGATGCAGCGACGCCGCGTGGGGGATGACGGCCTTCGGGTTGTAAACCTCTTTCAGCACAGACGAAGCGCAAGTGACGGTATGTGCAGAAGAAGCACCGGCCAACTACGTGCCAGCAGCCGCGGTAATACGTAGGGTGCGAGCGTTGTCCGGAATTACTGGGCGTAAAGAGCTCGTAGGTGGTTTGTCGCGTTGTTCGTGAAAACCGGGGGCTTAACCCTCGGCGTGCGGGCGATACGGGCAGACTGGAGTACTGCAGGGGAGACTGGAATTCCTGGTGTAGCGGTGGAATGCGCAGATATCAGGAGGAACACCGGTGGCGAAGGCGGGTCTCTGGGCAGTAACTGACGCTGAGGAGCGAAAGCGTGGGGAGCGAACAGGATTAGATACCCTGGTAGTCCACGCCGTAAACGGTGGGTACTAGGTGTGGGTTTCCTTCCTTGGGATCCGTGCCGTAGCTAACGCATTAAGTACCCCGCCTGGGGAGTACGGCCGCAAGGCTAAAACTCAAAGGAATTGACGGGGGCCCGCACAAGCGGCGGAGCATGTGGATTAATTCGATGCAACGCGAAGAACCTTACCTGGGTTTGACATGCACAGGACGCCGGCAGAGATGTCGGTTCCCTTGTGGCCTGTGTGCAGGTGGTGCATGGCTGTCGTCAGCTCGTGTCGTGAGATGTTGGGTTAAGTCCCGCAACGAGCGCAACCCTTGTCTCATGTTGCCAGCACGTCATGGTGGGGACTCGTGAGAGACTGCCGGGGTCAACTCGGAGGAAGGTGGGGATGACGTCAAGTCATCATGCCCCTTATGTCCAGGGCTTCACACATGCTACAATGGCCGGTACAAAGGGCTGCGATGCCGTGAGGCTTAGCGAATCCTTTAAAGCCGGTCTCAGTTCGGATCGGGGTCTGCAACTCGACCCCGTGAAGTCGGAGTCGCTAGTAATCGCAGATCAGCAACGCTGCGGTGAATACGTTCCCGGGCCTTGTACACACCGCCCGTCACGTCATGAAAGTCGGTAACACCCGAAGCCGGTGGCCTAACCCCTTGTGGGAGGGAGCCGTCGAAGGTGGGATCGGCGATTGGGACGAAGTCGTAACAAGGTAGCCGTACCGGAAGGTGCGGCTGGATCACCTCCTTTCTAAGGAGCACCACGAGACCCATGGCCCGCCCACATCGTGTGGGGGTTCGGTGACCTGGGCGATTCGTTGGATGGGCTTGCCCTGTAGTGGGCGCAAGTTCTGGTGCATAGCAACAGACATGTTCGTCCGAGTGAATGCCGGACGGCGAAAAATCCATCAGACACACTATTGGGCTTTGAGACAACAGGCCCGCGGGCTCACCCCAGTGGGGGTGGGCGCCGGCTCTGAGGTTGTCCCGAGGTCGCTTTCACAGTTTCTTGTGGGGGTGTCGGGATGAGCGAGGGGTTTCTGTTGTTGCCCTGCTTTGGTGGTGGGGTGTGGTGTTTGATTTGTGGATAGTGGTTGCGAGCATCGAGACGCATGATGGCCTTTTGGTCA
>NZ_JBFARC010000012.1:2182-3487 GCF_040674075.1 Mycobacterium sp. NPDC050551
ACGTGGGGTGATGGCGTGCCTTTTGAAGAATGAGCCTGCGAGTCAGGGACATGTCGCGAGGTTAACCCGTGTGGGGTAGCCGCAGCGAAAGCGAGTCTGAATAGGGCGTATCCAATCCGTTGGGGTTGGTGTAGTGGTGTGTTCTGGACCCGAAGCGGAGTGATCTACCCATGGCCAGGGTGAAGCGCGGGTAAGACCGCGTGGAGGCCCGAACCCACTTAGGTTGAAGACTGAGGGGATGAGCTGTGGGTAGGGGTGAAAGGCCAATCAAACTCCGTGATAGCTGGTTCTCCCCGAAATGCATTTAGGTGCAGCGTTGCGTGTTTCTTACTGGAGGTAGAGCTACTGGATGGCCGATGGGCCTCACAAGGTTACTGACGTCAGCCAAACTCCGAATGCCGGTAAGTGAAAGCGTGGCAGTGAGACGGCGGGGGATAAGCTCCGTGCGTCGAGAGGGAAACAGCCCAGATCGCCGGCTAAGGCCCCTAAGCGTGTGCTAAGTGGAAAAGGATGTGCAGTCGCGAAGACAACCAGGAGGTTGGCTTAGAAGCAGCCACCCTTGAAAGAGTGCGTAATAGCTCACTGGTCAAGTGATTGTGCGCCGATAATGTAGCGGGGCTCAAGCACACCGCCGAAGCCGCGGCAATCAACTTTGTTGGTTGGGTAGGGGAGCGTCCTGCATCCGGTGAAGCAGCGGAGTGATCCAGCTGTGGAGGGTGTGGGAGTGAGAATGCAGGCATGAGTAGCGATAAGGCAAGTGAGAACCTTGCCCGCCGAAAGACCAAGGGTTCCTGGGCCAGGCCAGTCCGCCCAGGGTGAGTCGGGACCTAAGGCGAGGCCGACAGGCGTAGTCGATGGACAACGGGTTGATATTCCCGTACCCGTGTGTGAGCGTCCCTGATGAATCAGCGGTACTAACCGCCCAAACCATGCGTTACCGATCACCTTCGGGTGTGAGGATTGCATGCGCTGCGCGGGACCTTCGTTGGTAGTAGTCAAGCGATGGGGTGACGCAGGAAGGTAGCCGTACCAGTCAGTGGTAATACTGGGGCAAACCGGTAGGACGACATCTAGGCAAATCCGGGTGTCATATAAGTCCGAGAGGTGATGCATAGCCGGATGAGGTGAATTCGGTGATCCTATGCTGCCAAGAAAAGCCTCTAGCGAGCGCACACACGGCCCGTACCCCAAACCGACACAGGTGGTCAGGTAGAGAATACCAAGGCGTACGAGTGAACTATGGTTAAGGAACTCGGCAAAATGCCCCCGTAACTTCGGGAGAAGGGGGACCCCCATATCGTCAAG
>NZ_JBFARC010000012.1:3583-4827 GCF_040674075.1 Mycobacterium sp. NPDC050551
TCGGGGGTGAAGCTGAGAATTTAAGCCCCAGTAAACGGCGGTGGTAACTATAACCATCCTAAGGTAGCGAAATTCCTTGTCGGGTAAGTTCCGACCTGCACGAATGGCGTAACGACTTCTCAACTGTCTCAACCATAGACTCGGCGAAATTGCATTACGAGTAAAGATGCTCGTTACGCGCGGCAGGACGAAAAGACCCCGGGACCTTCACTACAACTTGGTATTGGAGTTCGATACGGTTTGTGTAGGATAGGTGGGAGACTGTGAAGCGGCCACGCCAGTGGTTGTGGAGTCGTTGTTGAAATACCACTCTGATCGTATTGGGCTTCTAACCTCGGACCGTATATCCGGTTCAGGGACAGTGCCTGGTGGGTAGTTTAACTGGGGCGGTTGCCTCCTAAAATGTAACGGAGGCGCCCAAAGGTTCCCTCAACCTGGACGGCAATCAGGTGTTGAGTGTAAGTGCACAAGGGAGCTTGACTGCGAGACGTACATGTCGAGCAGGGACGAAAGTCGGGACTAGTGATCCGGCACCCCCGAGTGGAAGGGGTGTCGCTCAACGGATAAAAGGTACCCCGGGGATAACAGGCTGATCTTCCCCAAGAGTCCATATCGACGGGATGGTTTGGCACCTCGATGTCGGCTCGTCGCATCCTGGGGCTGGAGCAGGTCCCAAGGGTTGGGCTGTTCGCCCATTAAAGCGGCACGCGAGCTGGGTTTAGAACGTCGTGAGACAGTTCGGTCTCTATCCGCCGCGCGCGTCAGAAGCTTGAGGAAACCTGTCCCTAGTACGAGAGGACCGGGACGGACGAACCTCTGGTATACCAGTTGTCCCACCAGGGGCACCGCTGGATAGCCACGTTCGGACAGGATAACCGCTGAAAGCATCTAAGCGGGAAACCCCCTCCAAGACCAGGCTTCTCACCCATTCAGTGGGATAAGGCCCCCCGCAGACCACGGGATCGATAGGCCAGACCTGGAAACGCAGCAATGCGCGTAGGGAACTGGCACTAACCGGCCGAAAACTTACAACAACAACAAAACCTCGCAACCACAATTCATATTCACAGTCAAACAATAAGACTGCACCCCACCACCAAAACACACTTCACCATAAAGTGAATAAAGTTACGGCGGTAATAGCGGCAGGGAAACGCCCGGACCCATCCCGAACCCGGAAGCTAAGCCAGCCAGCGCCGATGATACTACCCATACGGGTGGAAAAGTAGGACACCGCCGAACAC
>NZ_JBFARC010000013.1:0-3085 GCF_040674075.1 Mycobacterium sp. NPDC050551
GATGTGGCGCGGGTGCGGGTGTTGTTGGGGGAGCGGTTGCCGTCCTACATGGTGCCGGTGGCGGTGGTGGTGTTGGATGCGTTGCCGGTGACGGTGAATGGGAAGTTGGATGTGCGGGGGTTGCCGGCGCCGGAGTTTGTGGGTGGTGGGCAGTTTCGTGCGCCGTCTTCGCCGGTGGAGGAGGTGTTGGCGGGGATTTTTGCGCAGGTGTTGGGGGTGGAGCGGGTCGGGGTGGATGATTCGTTTTTCGGTTTGGGTGGGGACAGTATTTTGTCGATGCAGGTGGCGGCGCGGGCGCGGTTGGCGGGGTTGGTTTTTCGGCCGCGGGATGTGTTCACTGAGCAGACGGTGGCGGGGTTGGCTCGGGTGGTGGGCGCCGGTGGTGGTGGTGCGGTGGTCGCTGATGAGGGTGTGGGGTCGGTGGTGGCGACGCCGATCATGCGGTGGTTGGCCGGTGTGGGTGGTCCGGTGGATCAGTTCAATCAGATGGTGGTGTTGCGGGCTCCGGTGGGGGTGGGCCGTGCTGATGTGGTGATGGTGTTGCAGGCGTTGGTGGATCGTCATGACATGTTGCGGTTGCGTGCGGGTGTGGATGGTCGTGGTGGGTGGGTGTTGGAGGTTCCGCCGGTGGGGTCGGTGGATGTGGGTGGGTGTGTGGTTGAGGTGCCGGTGTTATCGGATGCGATGGTGGTGGTGGCGCGGTCGCGGTTGAGTCCGGCGGCGGGGGTGATGGTGTCGGCGGTGTGGGTGCCGTCGTCGGGTCAGTTGGTGTTGATGGTGCATCATCTGGCGGTTGATGGGGTGTCGTGGCGGGTGTTGTTGGAGGACTTGAACATCGCGTGGGCTCAGCATTGTGGGGGGCAGCCGGTTGAGTTGCCTGCGGTGGGGACGTCGTTTCGGCGGTGGTCGCAGGTGTTGGCTGAGTACGCGGTTTCTGATGCGGTGGTGGGCACTGCGGATTCTTGGCGTGCGGTGCTGGGTGGGGTTGGGTCGGTGTTGCCTGCGGTGCGTCCGGTGTTGGATACCTATGTGACGGCGGGGTTGTCGTCGGTGCAGGTCGATGTCGAGACGACGCGGTTGTTGTTGGGTGAGGTGCCTGCGGCGTTTCATGCCGGGGTTCAGGATGTGTTGTTGATGGCGTTGGGGTTGGCGTTGGCGCAGTTCGCCGGTGTCGGGGGCGGGCCGGTGGGTGTTGAGGTGGAGGGCCACGGCCGGCACGAGGAGTTGGCGGCGGGGTTGGATTTGTCGCGCACGGTGGGGTGGTTCACCACGAAGTATCCGGTGTCGTTGGCCCCGGGTGCGGTGTCGTGGTCGCAGGTCGTTGCGGGGGGCCCGGAGTTGGGGGTGGTGCTCAAGGCGCTCAAGGAGCAGTTGCGGGCGGTGCCGCCGGGGGTGAGCTATGGGTTGTTGCGCTATGGCCATCCCGGGGTGGATCTGGGTGGGGCCGATCCGGTGGTGGGGTTCAACTATCTGGGTCGGCTCGGTGGTGGGGTGGAGCTTTCCGAGCAGATGTGGCGGGTGGATGCCGAGGGGGTGTCGGTCGGGGCGCAGGCGATGGTGTTGCCGTTGGAGTTGGCCCACACCGTGGAGGTCAACGCGGTGACGGTGGACACCGACGGCGGGCCGGTGTTGCGGGCGGATTGGACGTGGGCGCGGTTGTTGGTCGATGAGGCCGCGGTGGGTCGGCTCAGCGGGTTGTGGGTGGCGGCGTTGGCCGGTATCTGTGCTCATGTCGCGGCCGGTGGGGGTGGGTTGACCCCGTCGGATGTGGCGCCCGCGCGGGTCAGTCAGGCCCAGATCGATGAGTTGGGTCGGCGGGGCCGGGTCGCGGATGTGGTGCCGTTGACGCCGTTGCAGCAGGGGTTGGTGTTCCATGCCCTGGCCGCGCACACCCATCCTGCTGATGTCGAGCAGGTGTATGCGGTGCAGATGGGTTTCACCGTCGAGGGGGTGTTGGATGCTGATCGGCTCGCCGCGGCGGTGGCGGTGGTGGCCGGGCGGCACCCGCATCTGGTGGGCCGGTTCTGGGTGGGCTTCGACGAGCCGGTCGCGGTGATCCCCGCCGATCCGGTACCGGGATGGCGTTACGTCGACCTCACCACCGACCTCACCACCGACCCCACCGACCCCGCTGGGGGTGGGGAGGCGGTGGAGGGGGTGTGTGCTGCTGAGCGTGCCGCGGTCGGTGATGTGGCGTTCGCCCCGGCGTTTCGGGTGGCGTTGATCAAGACCGGGGTCGATCGGCACCGGTTGGTGTTGACCTGTCATCACGCGGTCATCGACGGGTGGTCGATGCCGATCCTGTTGCAGGAGATCTTCGCGTCCTATCTGGGGCATCGGCTGCCCGCCGCGGTGCCCTACCGGCGGTTCGTGTCGTGGCTGGCTGATCGTGATGTCGAGGCCGCCCGCGCGGCGTGGGCGGCGGTGTGGGCCGGGTTCGACACCCCCACCCTGGTCGCTGCGCCCGACCGGTTGGGGTTGGGGCCGCGGGCGATGACGGTGGTGGAACTCGACGAGCCCCACACCGCGGGGTTGGCCGAGTTGGCCCGCGCCGGGCAGACCACGGTCAACACGGTGTTGCAGGCCGGCTGGGCGGTGCTGCTGGCCGGGGTGACCGGGCGCGCCGATGTGGCGTTCGGGGCGGTGGTCGCCGGTCGTCCCGACGAGGTGCCCGGGGTGGAGTCGATGGTGGGACTGTTGATCAACACCATCGCGGTGCGGGCCCGTATCGACCCGGCCACCACGGTGGCCCAGTTACTGACCGCACTGGACACCCAACGCATCGACACCCTCGATCACCAGCACCTGGGACTGACCGAGATCCACCGCCTCACCGGCCATCAGCAGTTGTTCGACACCGTGCTGGTCTATGAGAACTACCCCGCCGACACCGCCACCCACACCAGCCTCGAGGGGCTGACCATCAGCGATGCCAGCGTGCGCGACTACTACCACTATCCCCTTGTCGTGCAGGCCATCCCCGGCCCACGACTGCGACTACTGATCCAATACCGCACCGAGGTGTTCACCACCCACACCATCGAGGCCCTCACCACCGCGCTGCAACACATCCTCACCGCGATGA
>NZ_JBFARC010000014.1:0-2658 GCF_040674075.1 Mycobacterium sp. NPDC050551
GACAACCGCCGAGCCGGATCACCAGTCATCGACACCAACACCCGCACCAACCGCCCAACAAGCGCCTCCACACCGGCACCATCGAACACATCAGTTCGGTACTCGACCACGCCGCAGATCCCGGCCGGTTCACCGGTCTCGGTGAAGCGTTCGGTCAGCGAGAACGCCAGATCCATCCGTGCGGTGTGGGTGTCGATCGGCATCTGGGTGGCCCGCACATTCCCCATGGCCAGCGCCGCCGTCGGGTCCAGATCGTGGCCGGCGAAGTTGTGCCAGGCCAACAGCACCTGCACCAGCGGATGGTGGGCCATCGAGCGGGTGGGGTTGATCTTCTCGACGAGCACCTCGAAGGGCACATCCTGATGTTCGAATGCGGCCAGGCTGCGGGCCCGCACGTCTGCCAGCAACTCCGCGACGGTCGGATCCCCACTCAGATCGGTGCGCAGCACCAGCGTGTTGACGAAGAACCCGATCAGCTCGTCGAGTGCCGGATCGTTGCGCCCGGCGATCGGGAAGCCCAGCGCCACATCAGAACTCCCGCTGACCCTGCCCAGCAGCACCGACAGCGCGGCCTGCACCACCATGAAACCGGTCGCGCCGTGCTGCGCGGCCACCTCCCGTATCCGCTGGTGCAGCTCCGCTGGCCACGCCACCGTCACCGTCGCGCCCCGTTGATCAGCCACCGACGGATAGGGGCGGTCGACCGGCAGCGCCAACCGCTCGGGCATCCCGGCCAGTGCGTCCTGCCAGTACGCCAACTGCCCGGCGATGCGGCTCTGCCCGTCAGCCAGATCGCCCAGATACCCGCGCTGCCAGAGCGTGTAGTCGATGTACTGCACGGGCAACGGCGCCCAATCGGGAGCCCTTCCGGCGCTGCGGTGTGCATATGCCCGACCGAGATCACCCACCAGCGGCGACAACGACGTCCCATCGGCGGCGATGTGGTGCACCACTCCCACCAGCACGTGTTCATCGTCAGAAATCCGCAACAACATTGCCCGCAAGGGGATCTCGCCGGCCAAGTCGAACGCGTGGCTCGCCGCGACCTCGACGGCCTCACCGCGGCGCGCCTGCGACCAGCCTTCGGCGTCGACCACCTGCCAGCCGAAGTCCACCGCCTCGCAAGCCACCACCACCTGCCGGGGCACACCCTCAGACGCGACGAACAGCGTCCGCAGGCTCTCATGGCGAGCCACCACATCCAGCAGTGCCGCGTGCAGCGCCTCGACGTCCAGATCGCCCACCATCTGCAAAGCGACCGCCATGTTGTAGACCGGCGACGGCCCGTACAGCTGGTCGATGAACCACAACCGGTTCTGGGCGAACGACAACGGAACCACCGCAGGACGCTGCGCCGCCCTCAACGGCTCCAGCCCGCCGCCGCGGCCGTCGACACGTGTGGCCAGCTGCGCCACCGTGGGCGCCTCGAACAACACACGCACGACGAGATCAGAGTCCAGCGACCGGTTCACCGAGGAGATCACCCGCATCGCCGACAGCGAGTCCCCACCGAGCTCGAAGAACGAGTCGTCGACCCCCACCCGGTCCAATCCGAGCACCTGGGCGTAGATCCCGGCCAGTATCTCCTCGACCGCGTCGGTCGGGGCCCGGTAGTGATCGGCGTCGCGGTAGTGCGGGGCGGGCAGCGCGCGGATGTCGAGCTTGTTGTTCGACGTCAACGGCAACGCCTCCAGAGCCACCACCGCCACGGGCACCATGTATGCCGGCAGCCGCTCGGCCAACACCGCACGCAACGCCGCGGGATCGGCTGTGCCGGTGATGTAGCCGACCAGCCGCTTGTCACCCGGGCGATCCTCACGCGCGATCACCGCCGCATGCTCGACGCCCTCCAGCGAGGCCAACGCAGCCCGGATCTCCCCCAGCTCGATCCGGTACCCGCGGATCTTGACCTGCTCATCGGCGCGGCCCAGATACTCCAACTGCCCGTCGGCACCCCAGCGCACCAGATCCCCGGTGCGATACATCCGCAGACCCGGCGCACCGGCGAACGGGCACGCCACGAACCGCGACCCGGTCAACCCCGACCGGCCCACATAACCCACCGCAACACCGCGACCCGCCACATACAACTCACCGACCACCCCGGCGGGCACCCGCCGCAACCAGCAATCCAGCACGAACAACGCCGCCGTCGCCACCGGCGCACCGATCGGCGGCACCCCACAGTCGGCCGCCAACGCCGAAGTACGCGACGCGCAGATCGTGGTCTCGGTCGGACCATAGGCATTGACCATCACCCGGCCCGGCGCCCACCGCGCCACCACCTCGGCCGGACACGCCTCACCGACCACCAACACCGCCACCGAATCCAGGCCCTCAGGCGACAACATCGCCAACGCCGACGGAGTCTGGGTCACCACACTGACCCGCTCCCCGATCAAGACATCACGGAAATCCTGCGGAGAACGCACCACCCACTCAGGCACCACCACCAGCCGACCACCGTGCAGCAACACCCCCCAGATCTCCTCCACCGAGGCATCAAAGGCATACGAATGGCACTGCGCCCACACCCCCGCCGGCAAACCGCACTCCAGGGACTCCATCAACTCGGTCACGTTGGCATGGGTGACCGCAACACCTTTGGGTGTGCCCGTGGTGCCCGAGGTGTAGATCAGGTAGGCGACATCATCGCCG